>JAFKEQ010000004.1 GCA_017308575.1 Afipia sp. | reverse complement strand
TGCCGCAGGACGAGATGATCGGCGACATGATCCGCGAGCAGCTGATCTATTATCCGACCGTGACGCGCGATCCGTTTCGCAACCGTGGCCGCATCACCGACCTGATCACCTCGGGCAAGCTGTTCGAGGACATCGCGTTGCCCGGCCTCGACTCCGCGCAGGACCGCGTGATGATGTGCGGCAGCCCGGCGCTGCTGGTGGACATGAAAGAGCTTTTGATCGGCCGCGGCTTTGTCGAAGGCAATCACGGCGAGCCCGCCGACTTTGTCATCGAAAAGGCCTTCGCCGAGCGGTGATCTCGCCGCAGCATCAGATAAATAAAAAAGCCGCCTGTTGAGGGCGGCTTTTTGTTTGCGTTGCATGTCATCACCGGGCTTGTCCCGGTGATCCAGATGGGTCGGGCACCGTGCATCGCGGTCGGGATGCCCGGGACAAGCCCGGGCATGACATGTCTGAGAATCTCGCTTGAGCTACGGCGCTGTTACTCCGCCGCCTCGGAGACATCGTCGCGCATACGATCGGGCGGCGTTTCTTTCTTCGCGTATCCGACCTTCGAAAGCATGTTCGAGAGCTTGTCGAGATAGAGATAGACGACCGGCGTCGTGAACAGGGTGAGCGCCTGGCTGACCACAAGACCGCCGACCATGGCATATCCCAGCGGTTGGCGGATTTCCGAGCCGGTGCCGCTGCCGAGCATCAGCGGCACGCCGCCGAGCAGGGCGGCCATGGTGGTCATCATGATCGGGCGGAAGCGGATCAGCGCGGCCTTGCGGATCGCATCTTCCGGCGCGAGGCCTTCCTCGCGCTCGGCGACGATGGCGAAGTCCACCAGCATGATGCCGTTCTTCTTCACGATTCCGATCAGCAGCACGATGCCGATCAGGCCGATCAGGCTGAAATCGAATCCGAACAGCATGAGCATCGCCAGAGCGCCGACGCCCGCCGAGGGCAGGGTGGAGATGATCGTCAGCGGATGGATGTAGCTCTCATAGAGAATGCCGAGGATCAAATAGACGACAATCAGCGCGGCGAGGATCAGCAGTGGAACGGTGCCGAGCGATTGCTGGAACGCCTGCGCCGTGCCCTGGAAGCTGCCGTTGACGGTGCCGGGCACGCCGAGTTCGGCGACGGCCTGCTGGATGGCGTTGGTGGCCTGACCGAGCGCGGTACCTTGCGCAAGATTGAAGCTGATCGTCGTCGCCGGGAACTGGCCCTGATGGCTGATCGAGAGCGGGCGCACCGGCACCGTCGACCACTTGACGAAGGTCGAGAGCGGCACCTGATCGCCCGTGGTCGGCGATTTGATGTAGATCTTGTTCAGCGTGTCGGTGTCGCCCTGCAGCTCCGGCAGGATTTCAAGGATCACGTGATAGCTGTTCACCTGCGTAAAGTATTGCGCGACCTGACGCTGGCCGAAAGCATCCGACAGCGTGTCGTCGATCAATTGCGGCTGGATGCCGAACCGCGATGCGGTGTCGCGATTGATCGTCAGCGTCAGGGTGGTGCCTTGCGTCTGCTGGTCGGTCGCGACGTCGCGCAATTCCGGAAGGGTCTTCAGCTTTTCCAGAATTTTCGGCGCCCAGGTGTTGAGTTCGTCGAGATTGGCGTCTTGCAACGTATATTCAAACTGGGTGCGGGTGGCGCGCCCGCCGAGGCGTACGTCCTGCGCGGCCTGCATGAAGACGCGCGCGCCCTCCAGCTTGTCGAACTGGGGCCGTAGCCGTGCGATGATCTGCTGCGCGGTGACGTCGCGGCTGTCACGCGGCTTCAGCGTAATGTACATGCGGCCGTTGTTCAGCGCGCTGCCGCCGCCGCCGATCGCCATGGCCATGCTGGCCACCGCGGGATCTTTCAGGATGATGGACCCGATCTGCTCCTGAAGGCGTGTCATTTCCTTGAACGAGATATCCTGTCCGCCTTCGGTGATGCCGGTGATCAGACCGACGTCCTGTTGCGGGAAGAAGCCCTTGGGAATGATCACGAACAGATAGCCGGACAGCGCGACGGTGCCGAAGAACACCATCAGCGTCGTGAAGCGCCAGCGCAGGACGAGGTCGAGGCCCCACTCGTATCCGCGCAGCATGGCGTCGAAGAACCGTTCGCTGAGTTGATACAGCTTGCCGTGCTGAGCCTCGCCGGTATGCGCCTTCAGGAAACGCGACGCCATCATCGGCGTCAGCGTCAGCGACACGATCAGCGAGACGAAAATCGTCATGGCGAGCGTAACGGCGAATTCGCGGAACAGGCGTCCGATGATGCCGCCCATCAGCAGAAGCGGAATCAGAACGGCCACCAGCGAAATGCTGATCGAGACGATGGTGAAGCCGATTTCGCCCGCCCCCTTGAGAGCGGCAGCCATCGGACTGTCGCCTTCCTCGACATAGCGGCTGATATTTTCGAGCACGACGATGGCGTCGTCCACCACGAAGCCGACGGAGATCGTCAGCGCCATCAGCGACAGGTTGTCGAGCGTGTAGCCGAATCCCCACATCAGTGCGCAGGCGCCGAGCAGCGCCAGCGGCACGGTGATACTGGGGATGACGGTCGCCCAGACGCTGCGCAGGAAGACGAAAATCACCATCACCACGAGCGCGATGGTCAGCAGCAGCGTGTACTGCACGTCCTCGACGGCAGCGCGGATGGTTTGGGTGCGGTCGCTCAGCACATCGACTTTAATCGAGGGTGGAATCGATGCGACCAGACGCGGCAGTTGCGCCTTGATCTTGTCCACCGTGTCGATGACGTTCGCGCCGGGCTGCTTGAAGATCACGAGGAACACGCCGCGCTTGCCGTTCGCCCATGCCGCCTGCTTGACGTCTTCCGGTCCCGACACGGCCTGGCCGATATCGCGGATGCGGAGCGGCCCGCCATTGCGATAGGCGATGATGACGTCGTTCCAGTCCTTGGACTTCGGCAACTGGTCGTTGGCGTAGATGGTGTAACTGCGCGTCGGCCCGTCGATATTGCCTTTCGGGCTGTCCACGGTGGTGATCGCGATCTGGCTGCGCACGTCTTCAAGCTGCAGACCCTTGGCCACCAGCTTGGCAGGATCGATCTGAATCCGGATCGCCGGTTTCTGCTGGCCGCCGATGGTGACCTGCGCGACGCCGGAAATCTGGCTGATCTGCTGCGCCATCTGCGTGTCGGCATAGTCGTCGACATCGATCAGCGGCAGGGTGTCGGAGGTCACCGACAGCAAGAGGATTGGCGAATCTGCGGGGTTGACCTTGCGGTAGGTCGGCGGGCTCGGCAGCGTCTTCGGTAACTGGCCGCCGGCGGCGTTGATCGCGCCCTGAACGTCGTTGGCCGCACCGTCGATGCTGCGGTTGAGATCGAACTGGATCGTGACCGAGGTCGATCCCAGCGAACTGGTGGACGTCATCTGCGCGACGCCGGGAATCTGCGCGAACTGCCGCTCCAGCGGTTGCGCCACGGACGAGGCCATGGTCTCGGGGCTCGCGCCGGGAAGGCTGGCAGAAACCTGAATGGTCGGGAAGTCGACCTGCGGCAGCGGCGCAACCGGCAGCAAAGGATACGCAACGAGGCCGACAAAGAGAATGCCGGCCATCAGCAGCGACGTGGCGATCGGATAGCGGATGAACGGGCCCGAGATGCCTCCGCCGGTATTCGTTTCGGCAGTGTTGCTATTCATCTCAATCGGCTTTCACTGCGGCGGGCTGGCCGGAGTTTGCGACATGCACTGCCAAAGGCGATCCGGGCTGAACGCGATATTGTCCGCGCGTCACCACCTGATCTCCCACCTTCAGACCGCTCTCGATCAGTGTCTTGCCATCGGTCGAGGGGCCGACCTTGATCTTGCGGACATCGGCCTTGTTGCCCGCGGCCACCACATAAACATACAGGCCGTCGGCGCCGTGCTGCACGGCGTCGTCCGGCATCACGGTCGCGTCTTTCAGCGTATCGATCAGCAGGCGCGTCGAGATCGACTGGCCCGGCCAAAGCGCATGATCCTTGTTGTCGAACGTCGCTTTCAGGCGAATGGTTCCGCTGGTGGTGTCGACCTGATTGTTCATGAGCGAAAGAACGCCTTCCGACAGCACCTTGCGGCCGTCGGTGGTGAGCGCGGCGACCCTGGTTTCGCCGCCGCGAAGCGCCGCCGCAATGGCGGGAAGCTGTTCTTCCGGCGCGGTGAAGATCGCTGCGATGGGTTCGATCTGGGCGATGGTGACGATGCCGGTCTGCGTGGCGGCATTGACGATGTTGCCGACATCGACTTGGCGTATGCCGGTGACGCCGGAAATCGGCGCGCGGATGCTGGCGTAGTCGAGCTGGGTCTGCGCGTTGGCGATGGCGGCCTGATCGGCGGCGATCTGCGCCGTGAGCTGTGCGACGTTCGACGTCTGCGTATCGACGGTCTGCTTGGTGGCGAAATCGCCGAGATTCTTCGAGCGTTGCAGGTCGAGCTTCGCATTGGCAAGGCTGGCTTCGTCCTGTGCCTTCTTGGCGCTGGCCTGATCCAGCGTGGCCTGGAAGGGGCGCGGGTCGACCTGCGCGATCAGATCGCCTTCCTTGACGAACTGGCCTTCCTTGAAGGCAATCTGGTTGATCTGCCCGTCGACGCGGGTACGCACCGTGACGGTGTTGAACCCCTGAACGGTGCCGAGACCGGTGAGATAGACCGGGAAATTTTCCTTGGTCACGGCGGCGACGGTCACCGGGACCGGGGCGGGACCCTTGTTGGCCGTGGCGTTCGGTGAGGGATGGCGCGGCCACGCAAGGTAGACGCATCCGGCCGCTATGAGCGCGACGACGAAATAGAGCCAGCCGGGCGTGCGACGCTTTGCCATATCGATCTCAATTGCTTTTTGAACCGGTCCTTACATATTCCTCTATAATTAATACGCATGCACTTAGTATGCACGCATGTGTTAATTCTTGGAAAGGTTGACGTCGCGGGTTGCCTATGTCGATGGATCTGAAACGCGCGTTGATGGCTCAACTTGTTGAAACATCAAGGCTTTTACGCAATCATATCGACCAGCGGGCCAAAGGCCGCGGGACCACCCGCGCCCAGTGGATTGTGCTGTTCCGATTGCGGCAACAGGAAGGACTGTCACAGGTCGATCTCGCGGATGTGCTGGAGCTGCAACCGATTTCGCTGGTGCGGCTGCTGGACCGGCTGGTCGAATACAAGCTGCTGGAGCGGCGACCGGACCCGAACGACCGCCGGGTCAACAAGCTGTTCCTGACTGCCAAGGGCCGGCAACTGGTCGATGATCTCGACAGCCTGCGCGATGCGATCGCGACCGACGTGTGCCGGGACGTTCCGGACAAGGCGCTGGAAGCGACGCTCGAAACGCTTGTCGAGATGAAGGCGCGGATCAAGGCGATCGGCGAGATTGCGCAACAGGACGATCAGTCCGGCGAGAATTCCAAAGATCATCCCAAGGACAATCCGAAGCCGCGGCGGGCCCGCGCGCGGTCCTGATTCCGCGCATTTTGCAAAAGGCGAAACAGCGGCAAACCTGGACGTAAAAGGCGAAAACGTAACCGCATTCCGCCTCAGGAATCGGCCATCATCTCCCGCAGATCGCGCTTCATCACCTTGCCGTTTGCGTTGCGCGGCAGCGGCGTGGCCCTGAAGGCGATGGTCTCCGGCACTTTATAATCGGCGAGGCGCTCGGCGCACCATGCCCGCAGCACCGGCGGGTCGATATCGCTGCGCGCGACCACGATGGCGTGCACGCGCTCGCCCAGCACCGGGCACGACCGTGCGACAACGGCGCTTTCGATCACGTCCGGATGGCCGGCGAGAATCGACTCCACTTCAGCGGAATAGATCTTGAAGCCGCCGCGGTTGATCATGTCCTTCTGACGATCGAGCACGCGGACGAAACCGTTGTCGTCGATCGAGCCGAGATCGCCGGAATGCCAGTAGCCGGCGGTGAAGCTCTCCGCCGTCGCGCGCGGATTGTTCCAGTAGCCCTTGATGACGGACGCGCTGCGAATCCAGAGTTCGCCGATCTCGCCGCGCGGAAGCTCGCGTCCATCGCTGTCCATCGCCACGATATGCGCGCCGGGACACGGCAGGCCGACGCTGTCGCTATGATCCCTGGTGAATTCCGGCGGCATGATCGTCGAAGGCGACGACGTCTCGGTCGATCCATAGGCGTTGATCAACTGCAGTCCCGGCAACTTGTCGGCCAGCCGCGCGATGGTCGTTACCGGCATCGGCGCGCCGCCATAACCGCCGATGCGCCATGCCGACAGATCGTGGCGGTCGAAATCGGCCTGCAGCAGGCACAGATTGTACATTGCAGGCACCATCACCGTATGGGTGATGCGTTCGCGCGACGCGAGCTTGAGAAAGTCGCCGGCTCTGAACTCCGGCATGATGATGAGCGCGCCCGCGGAACGCGCCAGCGCCATGATGTTGGCACCGACGCCAGTGACATGGCCAAGCGGGACGGCGGCGACCGAGCGGTCGCGGCTGGTCATCTGAAGGCACGCCTCATAGACCATCGCCGAATGGATCAGCGTGCAGTGGGAGAGCATCGCGCCCTTCGGCTTTCCCGTCGTGCCCGATGTATAAAGAATCATCGCGGTGTCTTCTTCGGCGACGGGCGTCGGCGCCTGCGCCGCTTCCGTCGCGACAAGATCGGCGAAGGCGAGCGATTGCTCCGATGCGCCGATCGACACGCGATGCAGCAGGACGGGATGATCGACCGGATCGGGCAGGCGATCGGCCAGATCGTCTTCGTAGATCAGCATCTTCGCGCCGCAGTCGGTCAGCATGTACGCGATCTCGGGCTTCTGCAGCCGGACGCTGAGCAACACGCTGATCAGGCCGAGATGCGCCGCGCCGAACATTGCCAGCACGAATTCGATACGGTTGCCGAGCAGCAGCGCGACACGGTCGCCGGGCTGAAGTCCGATCTCCCGGAAGCCCGCGGAAATCTGCGCGGATTTCTCCGCGACCTCACGCCAGGTCAGCCGCTCCCTGTCATAGATCAGCGCTTCGCCATCGGGATTTTTCGCCGCGGCCTCGCTCACCATGGCCCAAATGTTTTCGGGGCGGCTGTCGAATGTCGGAACGACGCGATCGCCGAAGCGGGATTCCAGCCGCATGGCCGGAATCGAATAGTGCGACCAGTCCATAATCGTCTTCCCTGTCCCGATCTGTGCGTCAGGTTGAAAGATGGTTCAGTATTCGACCACAGATTCGGTAGCGAACGAAGAATACAAGGGTTTCAAGTCGATCGAAATATCGAAAAAAATGTTAAGCTTTGTCCTGCGAGTCAAGAACGTGCATCAAACAGAGACGGCCGCTACGCGTCGCCGCGTTTTTTCTTCGGCTTCGGCGCGCTGGATGAAATTTGTGCGTTGCGCCCGTACTTCTTCTTCGACGACAGCTTGACCTGCGTGTAGCCGAGCACCTGTTGCATTGCGACACGCGCTTTCTCGGCATTGCCTTCGTTGATGGCATGCGCGGCGGTGGCGTGGTTCGGCAGGTTTTCGTTGAACCAGCCGGGGCTGCCGGTGGCGACCATGAACACCGCGCTCAGGATGGTGTCGATGGCGCCGCGGAATCCCTGCAGCACGGGATTATGGGTGGCGTCGATGATGGCGAGATGAAACGCCTTGTCCGCGACGATCGCGCTCGGCACGTCATAGGACGCTTCCATTTCGGCAAGCGCATCATTGATGCGCTTGCGGTCTTTCGCCGTAGCGCGCTCGGCAGCCAGCGCCGCTGCCGCAGGTTCGATGATCAGGCGGACTTCCTGCAAGGCGAGCAGCAGCGCCCGGTTGGGTTTCTCGGTGCCGACTAGCCAGCTCAGCACGTCGCGGTCGAGCAGGCTCCATTCGCCGCGCGGACGGACATGGGTGCCATGGCGCGGACGGACGCTGACCAGGCCCTTGGCCGCCAGAGTTTTGATTGCCTCGCGCACCACACCGCGGCCGACGCCGAAGCGGCTTTCCAGATCATGCTCCGGCGGCAGCGATGCGCCGACCGGAATCAGGTCCTGTGCGATCTCGCTGCCGAGCACTTTCAACACGGACTGGATGCGTCCGGGCTTGACCAGCTTGCCGTTGGCTTTCGGACGGGATCGGGCAGGAGACTTCATTCAAATTCGCTCGGGTTCGGAGCCGTAAGGACCCACGCTAGCACGCGCATTTGGGCGCGGCTACAAAACGTCCGATGTTAAACATCGGATGTTCCTTTTGGTGCGTTGCAGGAAGGTGTTCAATCTCGCATTCGCGAATGCCGCGCGCAACACAAATCGGCAGCGATCACTGCATGCGCTGCAGCAGAATGTAGGGCTGGCCGCCTTCGGACCCGATGCTGGTTTCGACCTCGAACACGTCGCGGATCATCCGGTCCGTGATCGTCTCGGGGGGCGTGCCGTCAGCGGCGACGCTGCCCTTGCGCAGCACGATGATGCGGTCCGCGAAACGCACCGCGAGGTTGAGGTCGTGCAGCACTGCGACCACGGCGCTGCCGGCGCGGGCGCGGCGCTTGGCGGTTTCCACCAGATTGATCTGATAGCGCAGGTCGAGGCTCGATGTCGGCTCGTCCAGCAGAAGTACGCCGGGGCCATGTTCAGCCTCGCCGCACGCGAGTTGCACCAGGACACGCGCGAAATGCGCGCGCTGCTGTTCGCCGCCGGACAGCGTCGGCAACTCGCGATGGCGGAACGGTTCGAGTTGTAATTCTGCGATGACCGCATCGACCAGCGGCTGCGCCTGCGCGCGGGGGCGATCGCCTGCGCCCATGGCGACGATTTCCTCCACCGTAAACGGGAAGCTGACGGTGACGTGCTGGGACAGCATGAAGCGATGCCCGGCGAGATCGCGCGACGTAAAGGAAGCGATGTCGCGGTCTTTCAGGCGAATGCCGCCGGAGGTCGCACGCAGATCGCCGGACAACAGCCGCATCAGCGTGGACTTGCCCGCGCCGTTCGGCCCGACGATGGCGACGGTCTCGCCGCCATGCAGCCGCAGCGACACGTCATTGAGCAGGGTCGCCTGACGGACCGCCATGCAGACCGTGTCGGCTTCCATCAATGGTGCGGATGCGGCCGTCATGACGCGATCAGCTTTCGTTGCCGCAGCAGGATGAACAGGAAGAACGGCGCGCCGAGCGCCGCCGTGAGAATGCCGATCGGCACCTCGGCGGGGGCGGCCAGTACGCGCGCCAGCGTATCAGCGCCGATCAGCAGGATCGCGCCGAGACAGACCGATGCAGGCAACAGCATGCGATGGCCGGGGCCGATCACGATCCGCAGCAGATGCGGCACCACGATGCCGACAAAGCCGACCACGCCGCAGATCGACACCGCGACGCCCGTCATCGCCGAGATCAGCACAATGGAGATTTTCTTCAGCCGCTCCACATCGACGCCGGAGTGAAAGGCTTCGGCTTCGCCCAGCACCAGCACGTCGAGCCCGCGCGCGATCAGCGGAATCGCCAGCAGGGCCAGCGCAATCACCGGCGCGACGGTCGCGGCCTTCGGCCATGTCGCGCCACTGAGCGAGCCGAGCAGCCAGAAGGTAATGTCGCGCAACTGCCGGTCGTCGGCGACGAACACCAGAAGGCCGATGCCGGCATTGGCGATGGCCGCGATGGCAAGACCTGCCAGCAGGAAGACGGCGACCGAGGTGCGGCCGTCGCGGCTGGCGATTCGATAAAGCAGCGTGGTGGTGAGCAGCGATCCCACGAATGCGGCGACCGGCAACAGCTCCAGTTGCAGGAAGCGGAAGCTCGCGCCCCATGCGCTGTCGGAGATCACGATGGCGGAGGCGGCCGCGAACGCGCCGCCGCTGGAGACGCCGACCAGCGCCGGGTCGGCGAGGGGATTGCGGAACAGGCCCTGCATGATCGCGCCCGACAATGCCAGGAGGCCTCCGATCATTCCGGCGATGGCGATGCGCGGAATCCGGATCGACCACAGCACCAGTTCGTCGCGCGCCAGCATGGCGGGATCGGCCGCCGCGATCTTCAGCCCCAGCGCGGCGGCGAGACGCGGCAGCGGAATGCCCGCCGCGCCGACCGTTGCCGCGAGCAGCGCGATCACGATCAGGCCTGCGATCAGGACCAGATAGACAAGAGGTGCAGGAGGCCGCATGGATGTCTGCCGCGTGAGGGATGGTAACGCCGAAGCGTTACGCCTGCGGCTATCACTTATGACAGTCAACGGAAAGCGCCGCTGGCTTCCAGGCTGCGGCTTTTTGCGCCAGGTCCGGATACAGCGATACGGCAAGATCACGCGCCGCCGCCGCCGTGCGCGGGCCAAAACCGAGCAGATAGAGCCCGTCCATGGCGACGAAAGACTTTTTTGCCGCGGCCGGCGTCAGCGCGAAGGCCGGATTGGCGAAGACGGTGGCCGCGTCGAGTTGCTCGCGTCCGCGTTCCATGGTCAGCACCACATCGGGCTTGGCGGCGACGATCGCCTCGTCATTCACCGGCTTGTAGCCGTCGAAGCCTTCGACGGCATTCACGCCGCCGGCCATCTTGATGATTTCGTTCGCGGCGGTCTTTTGTCCCGCGACCATGGCGCGGCCGTTGAGGAACGACATCACGAACATCACGCGTGCGGGCTTCTTGACTCCATCACGAAGCGTCTTCAACTCGGCAAGATCGTTTTGAACCGCGGCGGTGAGGCACGCACCGCGCGAATCCACATCCATCGCGTGTGCGACGAGCTTGATCTTGTCGATCAGTCCCTGTTCCGAATAGCTCTCGGGGAACGACACCAGCGGGATTTTCGCATTGTCGAGAACGTCGAGCGTTTCCTTCGGACCGGAGCCTTCGATCGCGAGGATCAGTTGCGGATTGAGGCCGAGCACGCCTTCCGCCGACAGTTGCCGCATGTAACCGACGTTCGGCTTTTCTTTCATCGCCTGCGGCGGATAGAGGCTGGTGGTGTCGACACCGACAATCTTGTCCTGCAGGCCGAGGGCGTAAAGAATCTCGGTCACCGCGCCGCCGACGGACACGATGCGCGACGTGTTGCCGATGGCGACATCGTGGCCGCGCGCGTCATGCACGATGACTTCGGCGGCCGCAGGCAGCGATGATGTCGCCGTGCCGAGAAGAAGAGTGAGGCCGAATGTCGCGGCTGACATGGCAGCCGATGATCGGGAGAGAGGCATCTGCATTTTCATTTTGTCAGGATCAGTTTGTTTTGCGCGGTCAGACGCAGGCGATAGGTCTCGTCGCCGTGGACGATCAGGACTTCGCGTGTCGCGGCAAAAAGATCGCGGCTGTTGATGCGATTGTCGGTCAGAGAGATCGAACGCTCAATTAGAGTCGTTCTAACAGAAGTAGCCGTGTCGTCAGTGGGGCCACGTTGGTCAGCACTCATCGGTCTTGCGCGTTCAGTTCGAGAAGGTCTTGATCCTCTTTAAGTTTGCCAATGCGCAAAGGCCAACGCTCAAATTTATAATAGCTGTAAACTCGCCCGACTGAGATTGACCCGGCAGCACACATTTACGAAAAGTGTCTGAACGCTGGCGAAAGTCCGGCGCGATTCACGATAGCCAGCCAGCCGCCCGATCGGGGCAGCCCGCCAGCCACATCACTGCAAACATATTAAGAGTTGGGGCTGTCATGTTGGGGCTGAATGCGCGCGCGTGCGCGCTTCTCGTATCTGTGTCTGCTGTTGCGATGGGGATCGCGGCGGGACCGGTGTTCGCGCAAACCGCCGATCCGGCGGCGCAGGTCGTAAAGCCCAAGCCGATCAAGAAGAAGCGCGCCGGCAAGCCGATGGCTGAGGTGCCGCTGCCGCAGAACGTGCGCAACGCCAACGCGCAGGTGGGCGCGCCGGTTTATCAGTCCCTCGATGAAATCACGGTGGGCGCGTCGAAGACGCCGGAGCGCGCGATCGATGCGCTGGCGCCGGTCAGCGTGATGACGCTGGAACAGATTCAGGGCCGCATGGCGACGCGCGTCGGCGACCTCATCAACACCATGCCCGGTGTCTGGCTGCAGGATCGCGGCGACGAGCCTTCGACCTCGATCAATATTCGCGGCCTGCAGGACTTCGGCCGCGTCGCCTATATCGTGGATGGCGCGCGCCAGAACTATCAGCGCACCGGTCACTTCGCGAACGGTTCGTTCTTTCTCAATCCGGAATTGATCGGCGGCATCGACATCGTGCGCGGCCCGACTGCGAACATTTACGGTTCCGGTGCGATCGGCGGCGTGGCCTCATTCCGCACCAAGGACATTCAGGACGTGGTGCGTCCGGGCGAGACCTGGGGCGTGGACGTCAACTCGATCATCGGCAGCAATCACGGACGCGCGCTCGGCTCCGCCTTCGGCGGCATCCGCATCAATCCGAATGTCGATTTCTTCGTGGGCGGTACTTACAGCACGCAGGATAATTACAGGGACGGCACGGGTTACGAGGTCGCCAACACCTGGAACAGGCTCTCGAGCGGCATTGCAAAGTTGACCATTCGTCCGGCCGATGGACATGAAGTCAAGCTCGGCACGATCTTCCAGGAAAACATTTACAACGTGGGTCAGCCTCCGCGCGCTGCCGGTGATCCCAACACCGATATCGGCGGCACAGCGGGCACTTCAATCTACGCGTCGAATGTCAAGAACTACACGACGACGCTGGGATGGACCTATTCGAAGCCGGACGACAAGCTGTTCGACTGGGACGCCAAGATTTACTGGAACAGGACCGAGAACGATCAGGTCAAGATCGCGCATACCAGCGGTTCGTCCTTCGGTAACTGTATCGGTGTCGCGCCCGGTAATAGCATCTCTGGCTGTATCGGCGATCCCCGCAGCTACAACCTCGATACTTACGGCTTCGACGTTCATAACACGTCGCGCGCCGAGACCGGCGACTGGCGTCACGCGTTTACCTACGGCCTCGACGGTTTCCAGGACAATGTGAAGACGTTCGACTCGAGCGGAAATTCGAACGTCACAACGCCGGCCGGCAAGCGCACAGTGTGGGGCGGCTTCATCCAGTACAAGGCGAACTACAAGTCGCTGCTCGAGGTCGTGAGCGCTATTCGCTATGACAACTATGAACTGACGTCGAACTACGGCGGCAACAAGGGGGACCGGTTCTCGCCGAAGATCACGGTCGGCCTGCTGCCGGAAAACGTCGTGACGCCCTATGTAAGCTATGCTGAGGGCTATCGCGCGCCGTCGATCACCGAAACGCTGGTCAGCGGCAGCCACACGTCTGCGACGCCGTATGACGCTTTCTTCGTCTGTCCGTCGGGACAGCAGTTGCCGGGTCCTCCCGGTACCAACACTTCGCTGTTCTGCTTCCTGCCGAATCCGAACCTGCGTCCGGAAATCGGCAAGACAAAGGAAATCGGTTTCAATCTGAAGAAGAACGATCTGTTCACCGCTGGTGACAGCCTGCGCGGCAAGTTCAACGTGTTCCGGAACGACGTGCAGGATTACATCGATCTGGTTTCGTTCAGTACGCCGTCGGCGCCTCCGGCCTATGGCATCTACAATCCGTTCTATCAGTACCAGAACATCGCGGCCGCACGTATCGAAGGCTTCGAGGCGGAAACCATGTATGATGCCGGACTGTGGTTCCTGGGCGTGTCTGCGACCCTGCAGCGGGGCAAGAACCAGGCAACGAATATCGGCCTTTACAGCGTCCAGCCGCAGAAGTTCACAACCACCGCAGGCGTTCGTTTCGCGGAGAACAAGGTCATTCTCTCGGCGTCCTGGACTTCGGTGAAGGGCAACACGGACATTCCGGCGAATTACCTGCCTTCGACGTCCTATGACCTCGTCAATCTCTATTTGACGGTGAAGCCGACGCAGAACCTGACGGCATCCTTCTCGGTCGAAAATCTGCTCAACCAGTACTACCGGCCTTATGCGATCCCGCGCGGTTCGGTGGGCGGCGAAGCGCAGAACGATGCGATTTGGGCCAGCGCCGGTGCGGGCATTACGCTCAAGGGCGGGCTGAAATACCACTTCGGAGGCTAACTGAGCAGAGAGCTTAAACAACACTGCTGACGCAAAGCAGACCGGTATGGCCGCGCGGAGATTTTCCGCGCGGCTTGCTGCGTTTTCGGAGAATCCCGATCGGCGTTGTCGATGAAGACAGATGACGCCGCTTTGAGAAATGGTCGCGAAGGCCTAAACTGAGACAAACAGGAGAGAGAATATGTTTATCGCGATGAACCGCTTTCAGGTGAAGACCGGCTCCGAGCAGGCGTTCGAAACGCTTTGGGCGACCCGCGAGTCGTATCTAAGCGAGCTGCCTGGCTTTATCGAATTCCACCTGCTGCGCGGTCCGGACGCCGAGGATCACCGGCTTTATTCCACGCACACGTTGTGGGCCAGCAAGGCGGCGTTCGAGAACTGGACCAAGTCCGATCAGTTCCGCAAGGCCCATGCCCGCGCTGACAACCAGACCGGCGACAGCCTCTATCTCGGCCATCCGAAGTTCGAAGGCTTCGAGATCATCCAGTCCGAGCGCAACACCAGCGCGGCGGCCTGATCATGTTGAGCACGGATCTCGCCGATCTGCGCAAGCACATGGCGGAAAATCCCGGCGGCGTCATCGAGGACGTCGCGCGGGAGAAGAACGTCACGGCGCGCGCCGTGATCGAGGCGCTGCCGGACGAGATGCGCTCGTTCGCGCCAGGGTCGGCTTTCGTGACCGCGATGCAGGACATCGCGACATGGGGCGAGGTGACGACCATCATCCATACCGATGACGGCATCTTCGAAGTCACCGAGCCGCTCGGCGGCGGCGAGGTCGGTCGCGGCTACTACAACATCATGAAGCCGAAGGGCATGCACGGCCATCTGCGCCACGAGCGCTGCGGCGGCATCGCCTTTGTCGAGCGGCCGTTCATGGGCAAGTCGTCGGCTTTCGTCGCATTTCTCAATGTCGACGGCGGCGTGATGTTCAAGGTGTTCGTTGGGCGAGATGAGGCGCGCGCGCTGAAGGCCGACCAGCTCGAGAAGTTTCACGCGCTGGCGAAGACGCTGGGCTGAGGTCGACATGGGTCGTCCCGGCGCAGGCCGGGACCCATCAGCCCTGTCGAAGCATTGAGTTAAGAAGCCGCTCAACGACTTTGTTTAACGCAAAGGCTGGTGGTTATGGGTCCCGGCCTGCGCCGGGACGACCAAAGAATCATGAGAAGAAAATGGCCGGGAATTTTCCCGGCCATTTCCATGTGTGCTTGAAAGTCGCGGACGAAGCAATCCGGCCTTGGAGGGGCAAGAACCGGATTGCTTCGCCGCAGGCGTGTCGCCGGGTACGGGCATCAGCAGCACGCCGAACGATAGGCCGCGGGGTTGTTACTCCGCAGCAGCCTTGAAGTGTGTCTCCGCCGGAGCAGGCGCGGCGTGCGGCTCGATCGAGCTTTCGCCGTGCTGGACCAGCGGACGATTTCCGGAGAGCTTGCGTAGCAGCACATAGAACACCGGGGTGAAGAAGATGCCGAACGCGGTGACGCCGATCATGCCGGAGAACACCGCCACGCCCATGGCGTGACGCATTTCCGCGCCGGCGCCGACGGAGGTGACCAGCGGCACCACGCCCATGATGAACGCCATCGACGTCATCAGGATCGGGCGCAGACGCAGCCGGCTGGCTTCGATGGCGGCGGCGATCGGTGAACGTCCTGCGAATTCAAGTTCGCGCGCGAACTCCACGATCAGGATCGCGTTCTTCGCCGACAGGCCCACCAGCACGAACAGGCCGATCTGCGTGAACACGTTGTTGTCGCTGCCGGTGATCCAGACGCCGAACATCGCGGCGAGCAGACTCATCGGCACGATCATGATGATCGCCAGCGGCAGCATCAGGCTTTCGTACTGGGCCGCCAGCACCAGGAACACCAGCAGGATCACGATCGGGAACACGTAGAGCGAGGTGTTGCCCGCAATGATCTCCTGATAGGTGAGATCGGTCCATTCGTAGTCGATGCCCTTCGGCAGGACTTCCTTCGCGATCCGCGCCACGGCGGCCTGCGACTGGCCGGTCGAATAGCCCTGCGCGGTGTTGCCGTTGATGTCGGCTGCGAGGAAGCCGTTGTAGCGCATCGCGCTTTCCGGCCCCGCGCTGGTCTTGACCTTCAGCAGCACCGAGAGCGGGATCATCTCGCCGGAGTTGGAACGCACCTTCAACTGGCCGATGTCGTCCTGACGCGCGCGGTATTTCGCGTCCGCCTGCACGCGGACCGAATAGGTACGGCCGAACTTGTTGAAGTCGTTCACGTAGAGCGAGCCGAGATAGACCTGCATCGTTTCAAAGATGCTGGTGATCGGCACGTCGAGCTGCCGCGCCCGGGTGCGGTCAATGTCCGCGTAGAGCTGCGGCACGTTGATCTGATAGCTGGAGAACAGCCCCATGATCTCGGGCGCTTCGGCAGCCTTTGCCATGAAGGCCTTCTTGGCGTCGTCGAGCGCTTCGTAGCCGAGGCCGGCGCGGTCCTCCAGTTCCAGCTTGAAGCCGCCCGTGGTGCCGAGGCCATTGACCGGTGGCGGCGGCAGCATGGCGACGAACGCGTCCTGGATCTGCACCGCATATTGCTTGTTCAGTTCGGCCGCGATGGCGACCGCGCTGAGCGAGGGACTCTTGCGTTTCTCGAATGGCTTCAGCACCGAGAACACGATGCCTGCGCTGGACGAGTTGGTGAACCCGTTAATCGACAAGCCCGGGAAAGCCACGGCGTTTTCGACACCGGGTGTCTTCTTCGCAATGTCGGACATGCGCCGGATCACGTCTTCGGTGCGATCCAGTGTTGCGCCGTCCTGCAATTGGGCGAAGCCGATCAGGTATTGCTTGTCCTGACCCGGCACGAAGCCGCCGGGGACGGTCTTGAACAGTCCGAAGGTGATCGCCAGCAGCGCAACATAGACGCCCATGACGATGGCCTTGCGCGAAATCACGCGCTTGACGCCGCCGCTATAGGCATTCGATCCGCGATTGAACACCGTATTGAAGCGGCGGAAGAACCAGCCGAACGCCTTGTCCATGCCGCGGCTGAGCGCGTCCTTCGGCTGGTCGTGGCCCTTCAGCAGCAGAGCGGCGAGGGCAGGCGACAGCGTCAGCGAGTTGATCGCAGAGATCACCGTCGAGATCGCGATGGTCATGGCGAACTGCTTGTAGAATTGGCCGGTGAGGCCGCTGATGAAGGCCAGCGGCACGAACACCGCCAAGAGCACCAGCGCAATGGCGACGATCGGGCCGGACACTTCGCGCATGGCGCGATAGGTCGCTTCGCGCGGCGTCAGTCCCTGCTCGATATTGCGCTCGACATTCTCCACCACGACGATGGCGTCGTCCACCACGATGCCGATGGCGAGCACGAGGCCGAACAGGCTGAGGGCATTGATCGAGGAGCCCAGCAGGAACATCACCGCGAAGGTGCCGACCACGGAGACCGGCACCGCGACCAGCGGGATGATCGAGGCGCGCCATGTCTGCAGGAACAGGATGACAACGAGCACGACGAGCGCGATGGCTTCCAGCAGCGTGTGCACCACGGCTTCGATCGAAGCGCGAACGAACCGCGTCGGATCGTAGGCGATGCGGTAGTCCACGCCGTCCGGCATGTTCTGCTTGATTTCCGCCATCGCCGCATGAACGTCGCGCGCGATGTTCAACGCATTGGAGCCCGGGGATTGGAAGATGCCGATGCCGACGGCGGACTTGTTGTCGAGCAGTGAGCGCAGCGCGTATTCCGATGCGCCGAGTTCGATGCGGGCGATGTCGCGCAGACGGGTAATCTCGCCATTCTGCCCCGTTTTCACGACGATGTCGCCGAATTGCTCCTCGGTATTGAGGCGGCCCTGCGCGTTGACCGGGATCTGCAACTCGACATCCGGCAGGCTCGGTGACGCGCCGACGGTGCCGGTGGCGGCTTCGACGTTCTGCGCCTGGATCTCGCGTACCACGTCACCCGGCGACAGGCCGCGCTCCGCGACCTTCTGCGGATCGAGCCAGATGCGCATCGAATAGTCGCCCGCGCCCCACATCTGGACCTGGCCGACGCCCCGGATGCGTGCGAGGCGATCCTTGACGTTGATGAGCGCGAAGTTGCGCAAGTACGTCATGTCGTAACGGTCGTTCGGCGAGAGCAGATGCACGACCAGCGTGATATCCGGCGAGCTTTTCACCGTGGTGATGCCGAGCTGGCGCGTGACGGCGGGCAGGCGCGGCTCGGCCTGCGAGACGCGGTTCTGCACCATCTGTTGCGCGAGGTCGGGATTGGTGCCGAGGCGGAACGTGACGTTGATCGTCAGGTTGCCGTCGGATGTCGCCTGGCTGCTCATATAGAGCATGTTCTCGACGCCGTTGATCTGCTCCTCGATCGGCGTCGCCACCGATTCCGCGATCACCTTCGGATTGGCGCCGGGATATTGCGCGCGCACGGTAACCACCGGCGGCGCGACTTCCGGATATTCGGAGATCGGCAGCCCGGGCAGCGACAGGAGGCCCGCGAGGAAGATCAGCGCCGACAGGACGCCTGCGAAAATCGGACGGTCGATGAAAAATCTCGAGATATTCATGACGGTGTCTCTTTTGAGATGTTGCGGCATTCCGCGTTCGTCATCCTGAGGTGCGAGCTTTTGCGAGCCTCGAAGGATGACGGATCAGGAAGCGCCGTCGCCCTTCGAGGCCGCCGCTTCGCGGCGACACCTCAGGGTGACGGCGGTCGATATTCAGTTCGCGTCCATCGCGATGACTTCGGGCGCAACCGTTGCCCCCGGGCGCACCCGCTGCAGGCCCTTCACCACGATCTGTTCGCCCGGTTTCAAACCGGCCGTGACCAGACGCTGGCCCGCGATGGCGGCGCCGAGCGAGACCTCGCGATACTCGGCCTTGTTCTCCTTGTTCACGACCATGACGTACTTCTTGTTCTGGTCGGTGCCGACGGCGCGCTCGTTGATGGTGAGGGCGCGGGAGGTCTTGGGCTGTCCCATCGCAAGGCGCACGAACTGGCCGGGCAGCAGATGGCCGTCGCCGTTGTCGAACACCGCGCGCACGCGCACGGTGCCGCTGCGCGGATCGACCTGATTGTCGATGAGCTGCATGTGGCCTTCATAGGGGAGGCCGTCGCTGGTCGCCGTGCCCATCTTCACCGGAATGCGGCCGGTCTTGGACGCAGCGGCATCCTCGCCGAGCGCGTTCAGTGCGCGCAGCACCACGCCTTCGTCGGCGTTGAAGGATGCGTAGATCGGCGAGGTGGAGACAATGGTGGTCAGAAGCGGCGAGCCCGGCCCGGCGGCGATCAGGTTGCCGACGGTGATTTCGCGCTTGCCGACGCGGCCGGTGACCGGCGCGCGCACTTCGGTGTAGCCGAGATTGAGCTGCGCGGTCTTCAGCGTGGCCTGCGCAGCCTTGAGATTGGCCTCCGCCTCGCGATAGGCGTTGACGCGGTTGTCCTGATCGCGCTGGGAGATGGTCTGCGATCCGGTGAGCTGCTGGCCGCGCTCATAATCGCTCTTGGTGAACACCAGCCGCGCCTGTGCGGCGGACACCTGCGCCTCGGCACGGGCGACCTCGGCGGCATAGAGCGCCGGATCGATCAGTACGAGCACGTCGTCCTTGTGCACCAGCGCGCCTTCGCGGAAACGGATTTCCTGAATGGCGCCGGCGACGCGGGAGCGGACCTCGACCTGCTCGACGGCTTCCAGACGTCCGGAGAATTCGTCCCAGACGGTGGCGTCCCGCTCTTCCACCTTCGCGACCGATACGGGGGTCGCTGCCGGTTTGGCCGCGGCGGCATCCGCCTTGGCCTTGTCGTTCGAGCCGGTGAGAAGCAGGGTGCCGGCGGCCGCAAGAAGCGCCAGCCCCACGCCAGCGCCGATCAAACTGGTTGTTTTCGAAAGACGTGTCATCGCGTGCCCCATATCCAATGCATCCGCGCATCGCGCAAAATGCTGTTATTTCAATGCATTACAGCGGGCATGTTTTGACGGGAGAATAAAGTTCCCAATTTGCCATGCGTCGCAGTCGTTTATTGCTGCGCCGCAACTGTAACGTTCGGTATAAATGGGGCTTGGACTTTCGCCGTCAAGGGACATATCTAACGAAAGGTACAAAATCAGAAAGGTTCTTGCCGTGGCTATCGGGCGACCCCGTGAATTCGATCTCGACCAGGCTCTTGAGGACGCCTTGATGGTGTTCTGGGAGAAGGGATACGAGGGCACCTCGATGGCGGACCTCACCGAGGCGATGGGCATCACCAAGCCGTCGCTCTATGCTGCGTTCGGCAACAAGGAAGAGCTGTTTCGCAAGGCATTCGACCGTTACGTCAACGGTCCGGCCGGCTACGCCAAGGAAGCGTTGAAGCAGCCGACCGCGCGGGCGGTGGTCGAGAGTCTCTTATATGGCGAGGTGGACGCGGTGACCGATCCGGAATGTCCGGCGGGATGCCTGTCCATCAACGGCGCGCTGACCTGCGGCCAGGCCGCCGAATCCATCAAGGAAGAACTGCGCACCCGCCGCGCGGAATGGGAAAACGATCTGCGCCTGCGTCTGGAGCGTGCCAAGGCCGAGGGCGATCTGCCTGCGTCGGCGGATGCCGCCGTGCTGGCGCGTTATCTCGCGACCATGTCGCAGGGGATTGCCGTGCAGGCCGTGGGCGGTGCAACGCGCCCTGAATTGAAGAAGGTCGTCGCGATGGTGCTGGCGACCTGGCCGCCGGTGGTGGCAGCGTAAATCCGCTCATTCCCGCGCAAGCGGGAATCCAGCGCGACAAGGACTGGGTCCCCGCTTTCGCGGGGACGACCGGACAAATCAGGCCTTCAATCCCGCCGCATCGCAGGCTTGTGCCGCCGCAAGAATGCGTTGCGCGCGCAGGCGCACCGGTGCATCCACCATCATGCCGTCGACCGACACCGCGCCGTCGCCGGAGCTGGCGATCTTGTTCGCCCATGTGATGTCGGCATCGGACGGGCGGAAGCCCCTCAGCGTCGGCCCGATCTGTTTGGGATGAATGCAGAGCTTGCCCGAGAAACCCATCGCGGCGGCGTAACGCGCGTCGTCTTCCACCAGCGTTTCGTTGTCGAACGAGGGCGTGACGCCTTCGAGCGGTGCTGCGATCTGCGCAAGCCGTGAGGCCAATACGATTTCGGCGCGCGCTATCAACAGCGCATCGCGGTCCATGCTGCAGCCGAGATCGGCGCTGAAGTCGATATAGCCGAAGGCGAGGCGATCGGCATGCTGCGCGATCTCGCGCACCGCGGCGAGGCCCTGCGCGGACTCGATCAGCGCGATGATCGGACGATCTCCAACCGAGGCGCGCAATGTCTTAAGTTGCTCGGCGGACTCCGCCTTGGGCAGCATGACGCCGACCGCAAGCGCCTTCACCGCCGCGACATCGTCCGCGTGCCAGCGCGTCGCGGCGGCATTGATGCGGACGACGGAGTTCACCGGGATCGACGCGCCGCGCAGGGTTTCGCGCGCGGCATCCTTGTCGCCGGGCGCAACGGCATCCTCCAGATCGATGATGACGCCGTCCGCGCCGGAATTGGCCGCCTTGTGATAGCGCTCCGGACGATTGGCGGGGACGAACAAAGGCGCAAGGAAGGTGAGGCGCGCGAGGGCGGGCGTCATTGACGGCTTCTCCGGCTGTCTGATGGGCGGCCGCAACAGCCGCATGGAATGGATGTTGTAGGCCGGGAGCGATGCGCCCGGCAAGATTTGGCTTCAGTCTTCGCCGCCGATATGGGACTTGCGGATGCGGCGGACCGTCCACCAGATCGTCAGTGCGGCAACGGGAATGAATCCCGCCGTAACGATGGTTGGTTCGATATGCAGCTTTCCGCTGTCATGCGCGGCTTTCGCCAGATAGCCGAACAGGCTCACCACGTAATAGGTGATTGCCGCGACCGACAGGCCTTCGACGGTGGTCTGCAGGCGCAGTTGCAGCCGCGTGCGCGCGTTCATCGATTTCAGCAGTTCCTGATTCTGCTGTTCGAGTTCGACATCGACGCGGGTGCGCAGCAGGTTCGCGGCGCGCGCCAGTTTCAGCGACAGGCTGGCCTGACGCTGTTCGATGGTGACGCAGGTCCGCAGCGCGGGCTTCATGCGCCGCGCGAGGAACGAGGACCATGTCGGCCAGCTTCCGACGCTCTTTTCGCCGATGGTTTCCAGCCGCTGCTCGACGATTTCCTCATAGGCCCGGCTGGCGCCGAAACGAAACACGCTCGCGGCCGCGCCCGCCTCGACCTCGGCCGCCAGCGCGGTCAGTTCGTCGAGCAGGCGATGATTGCTGTCGAGATCGCTGGCGCGCTGCATCTCCTCGGTGGTTTCCACCAGCCGCCGTTCGCTCGCGCCGATCGACGGCGACAGCCGCTGCGCTTCCGGCAGGCCGAGCAGCGCCAGCGTGCGATACGTCTCGATCTCGAGCACACGCTGCACCAGCGCACCCGCGCTTTCCGGCGTGAGGCCACGGTCCAGCACAAGAATGCGCACGAAGCCCGACGGATCGAGCTGAAAGTCGGTGGCGTACAGCGCCGTGCCGTCAGCGGTTTCCGCAATCGCAAGGCTCGCCTTGTCGAACAGGCGCACGGGTGCGGCGCGCTCGGGCTGGTCCGCCAGCAGATGCAGGTCGACCGCCACCAACAAGGGACCGGGCTGAGGCACCTGTCGCATCAAGGACGCCAGCGACGCCACATCCGGAAAGAACGGCGAATTGCCGGGATCGGAGACAAGCTCCCATGTGTAGGTGGTGAATTCGGAATGCTGCTCCCAGCGCAGCACTGTCGCACCGAATGCCGCGCGATGATGCTTCTCGGTGGCCAGCGGCATCGGCAGGCCGCGCATGGCGCAGAACTTCACCAGATTGGCGCGGTCGGTCTGCGCGCGCGGGCCGGATGTGTCGAAGGCGAAATGAAGAATGCGCGAGGGGACGGCCACTGGCGTGAAGGGGCGGGCGTGGACCTCGCCCAGAATCGACACGCGCAGGGGATGCGCCGCCAGTTCGGCCGCGCCGCCGGATGTCTCGCCATCAATCGTCATGGTCTCGCACCGCACTGTTCATGTCTATTCGCACATCCGGATTATTCGGCCCGGACGCGCGCCCGCAAGGTCTTTTTGACAAAAGATCCGCCCGTAGCACCAGTAGCGGACCGGACCGGCTTTGGGCTACACCTGTTTTGAATTCAGAAGATTCATCGCCCTATTGTTGGATCAAATGACCCGGCGCAATTTTCGCGCCGGAGCGGTAACGGAGCAGACGTGGCAGCAGTTTCAATGCGGATCGGCACGCGCAAGAGCACGATGGCACTGGCGCAGACCGAGGAAATCGCGCGGCGGCTCGCCGCGGCGGCTCCCGGCCTCGATGTCGAGATCGTCAAGTTCGAGACCCGCGGCGACACCGACCAGACCGGATTGCTGTTGCCCCATGGCGGCAAGGGCGGCGCCTTTGTCGCGGAAATCCGCGCCGCGATGATCGCGGGCGAATTGCACGCGGCGATGCATTCGTTGAAGGACATGCCGGGCAACGAGGATACGCCGGGGCTTGTGATCGGCGCGACGCTGTCGCGCGATCCGCCGACCGATGCGCTGGTGCTGCGCGAGGGTGTGACGCTCGATGATCTCAAACGCACCAAGGGAAAGGGCTTCAGGATCGGCACCAACGCGGTGCGCCGCGCCGCCTATGTGCGGCGACTGTTTCCGGAGATCGAGGTGATTCATTTCCGCGGCGCGGCCGATACGCGCGTGCGCAAGCTCGACAACGGCGAGAAGCAGCGCCTGCCGGATGGCGGCGCGGTCGGTCCCGCCGATGCCTTGATCATGGCGCGGTCGGGCCTCGAGCGTGTCGGCCTCGCGGACCGCATCGCGCATGAATTCACCGCACATGAAATCCTGCCGGCGGCAGGGCAGGGCATTGTCGCTGTGGAGTGCGCGGCGAACGATTGGCGGACGCGGCAATATCTCGCGCTGATCGACGATCCCGCCGCGCATCTGTGCGCGGACGCGGAGCGCGAGGTGCTGTGGGTGCTCAACGGCCATTGCAATTCGCCGATCGCGGGATTTGCCACCATCGACGGCCGCGAGATGACGCTGTCCGCCTCGGTGCTCGATCTGGACGGCGATCAGTTGCTGGAAGCACAGCGCAGCGGCCCTGCTGACAAGCCGCGCGAACTCGGCCGCGCGGTGGCGTTCGATCTGCTCGCGAAGGGCGCGGCGGCAATCATCGAGACGTCGCGTCCGGCGTAGGATGTTGTCTGCAAATAATAGTGCAGCGCCGGGACGACCTGCAGAAATTTCCGTTTTATCCTCGGTACCCCCGCACACGTGCGAGCATCTGCTCCACGTGGGCGATGGGTGTCTCGGGCTGGATGCCGTGGCCGAGATTGAAGATGTAGCGGCCCTTGGCGTAGCTCGCCAACGCATCGTCCACCGCGCGGTCGAGCGCCGCGCCGCCCGCGATCAGCGCCAGCGGATCGAGATTGCCCTGCACCGCGACGCGAGTCTGCACGCGTTCACTGATCAATGACGGCTCTGCCGTCCAGTCGATGCTGACGCCATCGACGCGCGTCGCCTCGACGTAGCCGGGAAGCTGCGCGCCTGCGCCGCGCGGAAAGCCGATGATCTTCGCATCCGGCACCTTTGCGCGAACGCCTTCGACAATGCGCCGCGTCGGCTCGATCGACCAGCGCGCGAATTCGCGCGGCGGCAGCACGCCCGCCCAGGTGTCGAAGATCTGCAGCACATCGGCTCCAGCGTTAAGCTGGCCGAGCAGATATTGAATCGAATTCTCCACCAGCACGTCGATGATGGCCGCGAAGGCGTCCGGCTCGCGATAGGCCAGCATCCGCGCGGGCGCCTGATCGGGCGTGCCGCGCCCCGCGACCATGTAGGTCGCCACCGTCCACGGCGCGCCGCAGAATCCGATCAGCGTGACTTTGGGATCGAGCGCGGCGCGCACCCGGCGCAGCGCTTCATAGACCGGCTCGAGCTTGCCAAAGTCGGCGGCGCGCGCCAGCGTCTTGATCTGCTCCGGCGTGTCGAGCGGATCGAGACGCGGGCCTTCGCCGGCCTCGAAGCGCACGCTGCGCCCGAGCGCATGCGGCACCACCAGAATGTCGGAGAAGATAATCGCCGCATCGAAGCCGAAGTGGCGGATCGGCTGCAGCGTCACCTCGGCGGCCCATTCCGGATTGAAGCAGAGGTCGAGAAAGCTGCCGGCTGTGGCGCGCAGCTCGCGATATTCCGGCAGGTAGCGTCCGGCCTGCCGCATCATCCAGACCGGCGGCACGTTCTGGCGGCGTCCGTTCAGGACTTCAAGGAACGGTTTGACGGGTTGCTGCTGGCTCAAGGGAAATTCCGTTGTCGGATCATGGCTTAGTCGCCGCCCTGATACACGCTGCTCTGGCTTTTGACTACCTTGACGCGCTTGAACCTCCTGATACGTTCTATTTTAGAACTAATGGCATGGCAGGCCTGCTGCGGCAAAACATTGTGCTTCGCGGCGGCGCCGGTAACCTGCGCGCATCACAGGAGGAAACGCATGAAAACGGCAATTACGGATCTGTTCGGCATCCAGCACCCGATCATTCAGGGCGGCATGCATTTTGTCGGCTTCGCGGAGCTTGCCGCCGCGGTGTCGAACGCGGGTGGCCTCGGCATCATCACGGGCCTCACGCAGAAGACGCCGGAACTGCTGGCGAAGGAAATCGCCAAGTGCAAGGACATGACCGACAAGCCGTTCGGCGTGAATCTCACCTTCCTGCCGACCTTCGCCGCGCCGCCTTATCCGGAATATATCGCCGCCATCAGGGAAGGCGGCGTGAAGGCGGTGGAAACCGCAGGCCGCAGCCCGGAACAATACATGCCCGCGCTGAAGGCTGCGGGCATCAAGGTGATTCACAAGTGCACCTCGGTGCGCCATTCGCTGAAGGCGGAATCGATCGGCTGCGATGCAGTGAGCGTCGACGGTTTCGAGTGCGGCGGCCATCCCGGCGAGGATGATATTCCGAACATGATCCTGCTGCCGCGCGCGGAAGAAGAACTGAAGATTCCGTTCGTCGCCTCGGGCGGTATGGCGGATGCGCGTAGTCTCGTTGCCGCGCTGGCCATGGGCGCGCAGGGCATGAACATGGGCACGCGCTTCATCGCCACCAAGGAAGCGCCGGTGCATCCCAATGTGAAGCAGGCGCTGCTCAAGGCGACCGAACTCGATACCCGCCTCATCATGCGCGCGCTGCGCAACACCGAGCGCGTGCTCAATAACAAGAACGTCGAAAAGCTGATCGAGATTGAGCGCGAGAAGGGCAAGAACCTCAAGATCGATGACATCATCGAGGAAGTCGCCGGCATCTATCCAAAGGTCATGATCAACGGCGACATGGATGCGGGCGCGTGGAGCTGCGGCATGGTCGCAGGTCTGATCCATGACATTCCGTCGGTGAAGGAACTGATCGACCGCATTATGACAGAAGCGGAGTTCATCATCCGCAAGCGCCTGACCGGTTTTCTCGATGGCACCTTCAAGGCCACGGAGCCACGCAAGAAGGTGGCGTAATTTTCCGTGTCGTCCCGGCGAAAGCCGGGCCCCCACGGATACGATGCGCCGTCATCCTGAGGTGCGAGCACTTGCGAGCCTCGAAGGGTGACGATTGCGTGGCCGCGCATCCTTCGAGGCTCGCCGCAAGAGCGGCGAGCGCCTCAGGATGACGCGATGTCAGGATATCAACCCATACGCCGCGCGCATCTGGTCGATGTCGGCCAGCTTGGCGTGGAACACCGACCAGTCGTCGCTGTCGGCGATCGGTTTCCAGATCGCTTCCACCTCGTCGATCAGCATCGAACAGGCGTCGCGCCGTGTGAAGAACGGATGGCCGAGATCGACGCCGTCGCGCGGCGTGAAGTCCTTGAGTGCTTCGCGCACCTGCTGGAAGGAGTCCGCCGCATAGAAATCCTTCGACGGGCTGTTGCCCGCGCGGTCCGCGCTGGCGAGGCCGCCGAACCAGTCGAAGAAGGTCTGCTCGAACGGTGCCTTGCTTTCGGACAGGAAGGCCCATAGCGCGCGCGACAGTTCGTTGTCGCGCTCCAGGCTTTGCGGCTTCACGCCGAGGCGCTTGAGCATCATCGCGGTGAAGTCGGCGCGCAGCGCAGGCTCGAACACGTTCAGCGCGGCCTCAAGCTGCTCCTTGTTGGCGACCACGAGCAGGCATTCGGCCAGCCGCACCAGATTCCAGAACAGCGCGTCGGGCTGGCGGCCATAGGCATAAAGACCCTGCTCATCGAAATAGGCGGCGGTGAACCCCGGCTCCAGCACCGGCAGGAAACGCCACGGCCCATAGTCGAAGCTCTCGCCGGTGACATTGATGTTGTCGGTGTTGAGCACGCCATGAACGAAGCCCGCTGCCATCCATTGCGCGCCGGTGCGCGCGACGCGGCGGCAGACCTCTTCCAGAAACGCGATGGCGCGCGCGGACGCATCGTCGCGCCAGACATCCGGCATGTAGGTCTTGATGGTGTAGTCGAGCAGCGTCTCGATGTTGGCGGCGCTGCGGTGAAACGCCTGCCGCTGGAAGGTGCCGATGCGGATATGCGAATGGCTGAGCCGCACCAGCACCGAGGAACGCGTGGGCGAGGGCTCGTCGCCGCGCACCAGTTCCTCGCCGGTTTCGATCAGGCTGAAGGATTTGGAGGTGTCGACGCCGAGCGCTTCCAGCATCGATGTCGCCAGCACCTCGCGCACGCCGCCTTTCAGCGTCAGGCGTCCGTCGGCGGTGCGCGACCACGGCGTCCGGCCGCTGCCCTTGGTGGCAAGATCGAGCAGGCGGCCCTTGTCGTCATGAAGCTGTGCGAACAGGAAGCCGCGTCCGTCGCCGAGTTCGGGGTTGTAAACGCGGAACTGGTGGCCGTGATAGCGCAGCGCCAGCGGCTTCTCGAAACTGCCGTTCAGCGGCGCGAAGCGGCCGAAATGCGCGATCCACTCATCGTCGGTGAGCGTGTCGAGGCCCACTGTCTTCGCTGCGCGCTGATTGCGATAGCGCAGGATATGATCCGGAAACGTGGCCGCCGCGACGACATCGTAGAATTCCGGACCGAGCGCGGCATGGCTGGTCGAGGCGCGGTAGTGCGGGGAGAGAGGCATCGGATTCCGAATTGTTTCGCGCGGCGGTCAGAACGGCAGATGGCCGGTCTTGAAATAGGTCATGGCCAGAAAGCCAATGACCACGCCCACGATAATGCCGAGGACAACTTTCATACCTGCTCCTGTTTGCGGTTGCGACATCCTCATCCTGAGGAGCGCGCACCTCGCGCGCGTCTCGAAGGATGAGGGTCTGGTGTGGCGGCCTCATGGTTCGAGACGCGAGGCTTTGCCTCGCTCCTCACCATGAGGCTTGGCTCTTCGCGTAAGATGCTAATGAATCTCCGCTGAACGGGCCAGCGCTTCCTTCAGCTTTTCGACGGTGAAGGATGAACTGCGCGCGATGCTGAGGATCGGTTCCTCTCGTCGTTCGCACAGTCTCGCCGCATCCGGCACCTTGTCGGCAATGTTGGCCGGAATCACGACTGCGCCATGCCGGTCCGCATGAATCAGATCGTCGGACCGCACCGTCATGCCCGCGACACAGACGGATTCGCCGAAGCCTGCAAGATGCACATAGGCATGGGAGGGGCCGATGCTGCCGGCCAGCGCCTGAAAGCCCGGTGCCCAGGCGGGAATGTCGCGGATCGATCCGTCGGTCACGACGCCGAGGCAACCGAGCGCCTTGTGAACGGAGCTGTTCACTTCGCCCCAGAACGCGCCGAAGCCGATATTCGCGCCGTCGAGATCCTGAATGACGCTGATCCGCGGGCCGATGCCTGTGCCGCAATACTCATAATAAGCCACGCGTTGCGCACGCGCATCGGCAGCGGAGAGCGGCGAGGCGGACGTGGCGCGGATTGTTGCGGTGCGGGCATAGCCGACCATAGGCGGCAGGTCCGGAAACGGGCAGACCAGCGGCTTCGTGGTAAAGCCCGTCAGCCGCCGCTCGGGCGCGACCACTTCCAGCGCATTGCAGATCGTCGGCGTGTCGTAGCGGGTCAGCGCTTCGAGCAGCGATGCGGGATGGGGGGCGGCCTGGGTCACGGGTTGATCTCCTGTTGTTGTCTCGTTGGCGGGGGCCGGAGGCCCGGCGCGGCAGAGTGTGCCCGCGCCGGGAGGTCACGGCAAGCGCTGGACGATCAATATAATTGCGGCAATGATGCTGCGCATTTGCGACGATAACGAAGAACAGGCAGGGGATGAAATGGCCACCAACAAGAAGAAACTTCTGATCGTGGAAACTTTATCGCCGGACGGTCGGGCGCTGTTGCAGGAGCGTGGCGATATCGAGATGATCGAATTTCCCAACACCATCTCGGCGGCGGATTTCAACGCCATGCTGCGGGCGCATGCGCCGGTCAATGGCGTCGCGCTGGGCGCCACGGCTTTCGGCGCGAACGAGATCGTCTCGTCCGGCGAGATGAAGGTGGTGACACGGATCGGCGTCGGCTACGACGCGGTGGATGTGACGGCGCTCAGCGCCCACAGGATTCCGCTGATGACCACGGGCGTCGCCAATTCGCCGTCGGTGGCCGAATGCGCGCTGTTCATGATGCTGGCGCTGGCCAAGCGCGCCGCTGAGCTGGACACGCTGGTGAAGACCGGCAACTGGACCAAACGCCTTGTGACGATTCCCTATGACCTGCTCGGGCGCACCGCGCTGGTGATCGGATTCGGGCGGATCGGCACGCGGCTGGTGAAGCGGCTGGTGGCGATGGAAATGAATGTGCTGGTCTACGATCCGTTCAAGAGCGCGGCGGAGATCGAACAGGCGGGCGCCGAATCAGTGAGCGATCTCGACGCGGCGCTGCCGCGCGCGGATTTCGTCTCGATCCACTGCCCGAAATCGCCCGAGACGGTCAATCTGTTCAGCACGGCGCAATTGCAGAAGATGAAGCCGACGGCCTATCTGATCAACACCGCGCGCGGCGGCATTGTCGATGAGGCGGCGCTGCATGCGGCATTGACCTCCGGCACGATCGCGGGCGCGGGCATCGACGTGTTCGCGCAGGAGCCGCCGCGTCCGGATCATCCGCTGTTCGCGCTCGACAACGTCATCATGGCCCCGCATGTGGCGGGCGTGACCCGCGAGGCGCTGGACCGCATGAGCCTGCAGACCGCGAAAAACATTCTCAGCGCGCTCGACGGCCATCCGATCCGCGAGAATGTGATCAATCAGGATGTGCTGAACTGAGGCTTCGATTTCGCTCCGCGAATTATCGGTTTTCGGGTCGTCCCGGCGCACGCCGGGACCCATACTCCCTGTCGATGTATTTTGCGGAGAAAGGTTCGACCACCTGATCTTTATCGGTAGTTCGGTGGTTATGGGTCCCGGCGTGCGCCGGGACGACTCGTTGAGAGTTTGTGTAACGACCTGGAAATCAGCTTTATGCCCCTGCAAAATCGCGTGTCGCCGTTCGGGGAGATTGTCGCGACCGCGCATCGCGGCCGCTTCACCGGCAATCGCGGGATCATCCATGACCCGGCGACGAAAACGCTGCTGAACCGGCGATGGTCTTCGAAGGCGTGGATTACCTGTACTTGCGAATTTCGCGGGCGCAGGCGCAAGGTGATGGGCGGGCGAAGCTGGACGGAACTGTTTTTTCTCGATGAAGCGACGTCATTCGCGGCGGGGCACCGCCCGTGCTTCTATTGCCGCCGCGCGGATGCCGAAGCGTTCCGCGATGCGTGGGCGGAGGGCAACAGGCGCGGCAAGCCTCGCGCGCCCGAAATGGACGCGGTGCTGCATGCCGAGCGCCTCGACGGGAAGGTGAAGCGTCTTCATCCGCTGCGCAGAAAACTGTCCGATCTGCCGGACGGCGCGATGGTGACGGCGGATGGCGAGAGCTATGTGATCGCAAGGAGCGAGCCATGGCTGTGGTCGTTCGGTGGTTACAGCCGCGCTGCTGCAAATCTGACAGATGCAAAACTTCTGACGCCGTCGTCGATCGTCAATGCCTTGCGTGCGGGTTATCGCGCGCAGATCGATGTGAGTGTGCAGAACTAGAAATTTTTCGTCATTGCGAGCGGAGCGAAGCAATCCATTTCTGAGAGCTGACAGATAGCTGGATTGCTTCGTCGCAAGCGCTCCTCGCAATGACGAGCGAGTAAGATCGCGCGGAAAGATCAAGCCGTCTTCGCAATCCGGTGCATCTGCCCCGCGACGGCGCGGACCTTGCGCGGCGATGCAAGCCAGATCGCGACGGCCGACAGTGCGCTAACGACTATGCCGATCGCGAAGGCGAGGGTGTAGTCGCCATAGATGTCGTGCAGGATGCCCGTCACCCATGGTCCCGCCGCCCCGCCGGCCAGCGCCGCAAGCGTGATGGTGCCGAAGATGGTGCCGAACTGTTTGCCCTGGAAGATTTCCGCGACCACCGCGCCCATGATCGAGGTGAAGCCGTAGCCGAGGAAACCCTGCGCCACCACCATCAGGTAAACCAGCAGCAGCGTCGGCGTGTACTGCAGCGCGATCAACGCGGCGAAGCAGATCGCGAATCCGAGCGACGAGATCGCCCAGATCCATTCGCGGCCGATGCGGTCCGAGAGATAGCCGAGCGCGATCTGCCCCGGAATGCCGATCAGGCTGACCATGCCGAGCGCCCATGCCGCCGACGTGGAGGTGAATCCGATTTCCACCAGATACTTGGTCTGATGCACCTGCACGGCGTACCAGATATAAAGTCCGCAGAAATATCCGACCGAGATCCACCAGAAGCGCGGGGTGCGCAGGGCGCGGCCGAGCGTCCAGTCCGTGGCGGCCCAGGCGGGATCGACGATGTTCGATGGCGGCGGCACGCTCGCGGCTGTCGGCGCGGCCTCGCCGTCGGGCAATTCGCCGACATCTTCCGGGCGCTTGCGCAGCAGAAGATTGAGCGGCAGCAGCACCACCAGCACCAGAATGCCGAGCGTCCAGCAGGCCGAGCGCCAGCCGCCCTTGTCGATCAGGAATTGCACCCATGGCAGCAGGATGATCGAGCCGACGCCGACACCGGCGAAGGCGAGGCCGACCGCAAGGCCGCGCTTTTTCACGAACCAGTTCGGCAGGAACAGCGATTGCCCGGAATAGCCGAGGCAGATGCTGCCCGCGCCGACGAGGCAGCCGATGGTCGCGTAAAGATGCCAGGGCTGCGTGGTCAACGGCGCGAGCAGAAGACCCGCGGCCATCAGCACCACGCCAAGCTCCATCACCGTGCGCGGGCCGGTGCGGTCCATCAGCCGTCCCATCAGCGGGCTGAGGATCGCGGAGACGAGGAAGCCAAATGAGAATGCGCCGGCGGTGATGCCGCGTTCCCACCCGAATTCATCGACGATCGGCGCGAAGAACAGCGAGAACGATGTGCGGGCGTTCACGCCGATGCCCATGGTGATGAAGGTGACGGCGACAATGATCCAGCCGTAGAAGAAGGGCAGACGCTTCATTGAAAATTCCGGGGCGAGGGCGAGGACGGATGCGCGAGTATGGCAGAGAACGGCGGCGCGTCACGACGCGCTGCAACCAAGCAGACGCGCATTGTCGCGTGGTTCTCGGCACGATCAAATTACCTCGAAGGTAAGATGTTCGATCGCCCGGTTAGCTGCCTGCGTCCGCCAGTCCCACGGCCCATAGCGCGAAGGCATACGCAATCGCGACCTCGTCCAGCCGGTTGAAGCGGCCGGACGCGCCGCCATGGCCCGCGCCCATGTTGGTGCGCAACAGCACGGGGCCGCCGCCGGTCATCACCGGACGCAGCCGCGCGATCCACTTCGCAGGCTCCCAATAAGTCACGCGCGGATCGGCAAGGCCGCCCATCGCCAGAATGGCCGGATACTCTTTCGCCACCACGTTGTCGTAGGGCGAATAGGCGAGGATGGTCTTGAAGTCGTCCGCGCTGTCGATGGGATTGCCCCATTCGGGCCATTCCGGCGGCGTTAGCGGCAATGATTCATCCAGCATGGTGTTGAGCACATCGACGAACGGCACTTCAGCGACGATGCCCGCGAACAGCTCGCCCGAGCGGTTCGCCACCGCGCCCATCAGCATGCCGCCCGCGCTGCCGCCATGGCCGACGATCTTTTTCGCGGATGTATATTTCCCGGCGATCAGCGCGCGACCGGCGGCGGCAAAATCGTCGAAGCTGTTGGTCTTCTTCTCGCGCTTGCCGTCGAGATACCAGCCCCAGCCTTTGTCGGAACCGCCGCGGATATGCGCGATGGCATAGACGAAGCCGCGATCCACCAGCGACAGCCGGTTGGCCGAGAACGAGGCCGGCATGGCGTGGCCGTAGGAGCCGTAACCATAGAGCAGCAGCGGCGCGCTGCCGTCGCGTGTCAGGTTCTTGCGATGCAGGATCGAGACCGGCACCTGCGCGCCGTCGTGAGACGTCGCCATGATGCGCGTGGTGACATAATCCGCCGGGTTGTGGCCCGACGGAATCTCCTGCCGCTTGCGCAAGCTCCGTTCGCGGCTGACCATGTCGTAGTCGAAGACTTCCGACGGCGTGGTCATCGAGGAATACGAGAAACGGATCTGCGTGGTGTCGAATTCGTAGCCGCCGATGGTGCCGAGCGAATAGGCGGCCTCGTCGAAGGCAATGGCATGTTCCTGCGAGGTCGCAAGATCGCGGATCACGATGGAGGGCAGCGCGTTGGCGCGTTCCAGCCGCACCAGATGGCCGGAATAAAGCTCCATGTCGATGATGTAGACACCGGTGCGGTGGGGTATGAGATCGCGCCAGTTCTTCCGCGCGGGCGAGTCCAGCGGCGCGGTGACGATCTTGAAGTCGATGGCGTCGTCGGCATTGGTCAGGATGAACAACTGATCGCCGTGATCCGCGACGGAATACTGCACGCCGTCTTCGCGCTTCGCAACAAGACGAGGCTTGGCGTCCGGCGTGCGCAGATCGATCAAGCGCTGTTCGGACGTCTCATGGTCGCCGCCCGCGATCACGCAGAAGCGTCCGCTGGCGCTTTCGTGGATGTGCGTGAACCAGCCGGAATCCTTTTCCTCGTAAACCAGCGCGTCGCCGGATTGCGGCGTGCCGAGGGTGTGCCGGTACACCTGCATCGGGCGATGGTTGTCGTCGAGCTTCACATAGAAGAACGATTTCGAATCCGCGGCCCAGACCACGTCGCCGTCGGTTTCCTCGATATGGTCGGCGTGATCCTTGCCGGTTGCCCAGTCGCGGATGCGGATGGTGAAATATTCCGAACCGCGCGTATCCGCGCTCCACGCCTCCAGCTTGTGATCGGGCGAATGCTGCGCGCTGCCGAACTTGAAGTACTCGCTTCTCTTCGCTTCTTCATCGCCATCGATGATGAAGCGGGCTTCGCCGCCACCACGCGGCTCGCGGCCGATCTGCTCGTGCTGGCCGCCCTCGCGGTACTTGTGGAAATAGGCGAACGGGCCGTCGGGCGAGGGGACGCTGGAGTCGTCCTCCTTGATGCGGCCGCGCATTTCCGCCACCAGCTTTTTCTGCAGCGGCTCCGTATGGCCCAGCACCGCGTCGGCGTAGACATTCTCGGCTTCGAGATAGGCGCGGATGTCCGGCTTGAGCACAGATGGGTCGCGCAGCACCTCCTGCCAGTTCTCGTCCTTCAGCCACGCATAGTCATCGGTCACGGTGATGTCGTGATGGGTGAAGCTGTGCGAGCGGCGCGGCGCGACGGGAGGAACAGGCGTTTTGGACGTCATGGAGCAGGACCTCTGCAAGATGGAATACCCTCATCCTGAGGAGCACGCTCTTGCGTGCGTCTCGAAGGATGAGGATGTACAGGTTGCCCTCCTGGTTCGAGACGGCGCAAATGCACCTCCTCACCATGAGGACTCATATTTATCAGCTAATCGCCTTAGCGCCCGACGCAACGCCTGCAATCGACAGAACCGTATGCAGCAGCACGTTCGCGCCCGCTGCGCAATCGGCTTGCGTCGCGTCTTCCAGTTCGTTGTGGCTGATGCCGTCCTTGCACGGCACGAAGATCATCGCCGCGGGCATGACGGTGGCGAGGTTGCAGGCGTCGTGCCCGGCACCCGAGGTGATGCGGCGGTTCGCATAGCCCAGCTCCTGCGCGGCGTTTGCGACGGCTTCGACCAACCTAGTGTCGAATATGGTCGGTTCCTTGCGCCAGATCCGGCGGATGTCGACGGCGACCTTGCGCCGCGCTGCAATCTCCGCTGCCGCCTTTTGCAGCCCTGCATGCAGGGCATCGAGCGTTGCGGATTCGGCGCTGCGGATGTCGATGGTGAATGTCAGGTCGCCGGGAATGACATTGCGCGACGGATTGTCGATCTCCATCTCGCCGACGGTGCCGACCGCATTCGGGCCGAGATCGCGGGCCAGTTTCTCCACCGCGAGCACGACTTCGGAGAACGCCGCGAGCGCATCCTTGCGCAGCGGCATCGGCGTCGTGCCAGCATGGCTGGCAAAGCCGGTGATCGCGCCGTCGTACCACATGATGCCCTGGCCACGGTCGACCACGCCGATGGTCTTGTTCTCGGCTTCGAGCAGCGGGCCCTGTTCGATATGCAGTTCGACGAAAGCGGAAAATTTCTGCTTTCCGACGGCGTCGGCGCCGCGATAGCCGATGGTGTCGAGCGCCTCAGCGACGGTGATGCCGTCGGCATCCTTGCGGCCGAGAATATCCTCCGTGGTGTAGTCGCCCGCATAGGCGGCGGAGGCCATCATCGCGGGTGCGTAGCGCGAGCCTTCCTCGTTGGTCCAGTTGCAGACGCAGATCGGAATGTCGGTTTCGATCCCCGCATCGTTCATGGTGCGGACCACTTCCAGCGCGGCCAGCGTGCCGAGAATGCCGTCGTATTTGCCGCCGGTGGGCTGGGTGTCGAGATGCGAGCCAATGCCGATCGGCGGCTTCGACATGTCGCGTCCGGGGCGGATCGCGAACATGGTTCCCAGCGCGTCGACGCGGACGTCGCAGCCCGCCGCTTCGCACGCCTTGCGAAACCAGTCGCGCACCTGCTTGTCCTCTGGACCGAGGGTGAGGCGCTTCACGCCGCCCTTGGGCGTGCCGCCGAATTTCGCGGTCTCATGAATGTCGCCCCAGAGGCGGGCGGAATCGATTTGAAGATTTGATCTGGCTTTTGTCATGATGAAATCGATAGCTCGGATTGAGAGCGGAAGCATCCGGTCAATGGATGGATCAGGTGTGCGGTCGGCGGGCAGCCGATCATACGTGATTGGACGAAGCTGTGGAACCTTTGGGCTGTCATTGCGTCGTCATTGAGCCTGTCGGCTTGTTTTCACCCACCTCTTTATTCTTTGGACCATGATGCTCGACCCAGACAGAGTCCGGCACGACGATCTGCGTGGCGGCACGCCGCCCTGGCATACGATGTTGCAGCGGCCCACCCGCCGCCGGATCGAGGAGAGCTTTCGCTGCGGCGTGCTGGTGGTGGGCGCCGGAATCACCGGATCGCTGGCGGCGGAGCATCTGGCCTGCCTCGGACACGATGTCTGCGTCATCGACCGGCAGCGGCCGGGCTTCGGCAGCACCACGGCCAGCACGGCGATGCTGCTGTGGGAGATCGACCGTTCTCTCACCGAGTTGACCGACCTCTATGGTTTCGAGCGGGCCGCAAACATCTATCGGCGCAGCGAGGCGGCGGTCGGCGGTCTGATGCAACTCGTGGCGGCGAGGGGACTCGTCTGCGGAATGAGTCCGCGGCACTCATTGTATCTGGCGGCCGGCGAGAGCGGGCCGCGCGAACTGCGCGCCGAACACGATCTTCGCGCGCGTGTGGGGCTGCCGGGCGAATTGCTCGATCACCCGGCACTGCTGCGCGAATTCGGCATCCATCGCGAAGCGGCGATCGTATCGCCGGGATCGTCCGATGCGGACCCGGTGCTGCTGTCGCATGCTCTGCTTGCGGAAGCCGTAAGACAGGATGCGAAGCTGTTCGACGCGCATGCTATCGGATACGACAGCAGCAGCGATGCCGTGATCGTCGTGCTCGACGAGGGCCATGTGATCGAGGCCAAACACGTTGTGCTGGCGACAGGCTATGTGATGCCTGACATCCTGACCTCCGATCTGCACAAGGTGGTGTCGAGCTGGGCCATCGCCACACCGCCGCAGCAGCCGGAGACGATATGGCGCGACAAGGCGCTGATCTGGGAGGCGTCGGAGCAATACAACTATCTGCGCGCCACACCTGAAAATCGTATCGTCATCGGCGGAGAGGATGACGACACCGTCGTCGAGCCCGAGGCGCGTGATGCCCTGATGCCGGCCAAAGCCAGGGTGCTGCGCGAGAAGCTGAAGGCGCTGTGGCCGCGCGCCGAGGCGATGGCGGAATTCGTCTGGTCGGGCGCGTTCGGCACCACCATCGATGGCTTGCCGCTGATCGGCCCGGTGCCCGGCCACCCGCGTATCCACGCGGCCTACGGCTACGGCGGCAACGGCATCACCTACAGTTATCTGGCGTCGCGAATGATCGCTGCGTCCATCGCGGGCGATCGCAAGCCGTGGTTCGATGATTTTGCGATCGACAGGGATGCGCCGAAGGAATGCTGAAAAGAGGCGTTGTCGTCCCGGCGAAAGCCGGGACCCATCACCCCTGTCATCCTTATTCTAATCTAAATAGAGCCACGACTTTCTTTTTCACTTGATAGGCCGGTGGCTATGGGTCCCGGCCTGCGCCAGGACGACTCCGCAGTCAGAACGAAAAACCCCGGCGCGTGGGCCGGGGTTTATGAATGTGATGGTACCGGCGACTAGCCGCCCACACCCTTTTCCTTGAAGTATTTCAGCGCGCCGGGATGGAACGGCACCGGTGAGCGGGACTGGACCTGGTTGTCCAGCGAGAAGCTCAAGGCTTCCTTGTGCACGGCGACGATGTCGGCCTTCTTCTCCACCAGCGTCTTGACGATGTTGTAGGCGTCGTCGTTGCTCATCTTGTCGTTGGTGACGATGATATTCCAGACCTCGGTGATCTTGTTGTCGACGTCGTAGCCCGGATACGATCCCGCCTTGATGACGCCGGCGCTGTAGAGGTTGCCGTACTTCGCGTTCATCTTGTCGACCAGATCGGCGTGGTCGATGAGTTTCAGCTTCATGCCCGGCGTCGCGGCAAGATCGGTGACCGATGCGGTCGGAATGCCGCCGACCCAGAAGAAGGCGTCGATCTTGCCGTCCTTGATGGCGTTGACGGACTCGGCGACGCCGAGGCGCTCGCGCTTCATGTCCTTGTCCTTGTCGAGGCCCGCCGCTTCGATGACGCGGAAGGCCATCACTTCGGTCGCGCCGCCGGGCGAGCCGGTGGAGACGCGCTTGCCCTTGAGATCGGCCATGGTCTTGATGCCGGTGCTCTCGACGGTCACGACATGCATGCGGTTCGGATAGACCACCAGCAATGCCTGCAGCGGGATCTTGCCGCTCTTGAACTTTTCCTGGCCCTTGTAGGCATCGAGCGCCGCGTCGGCCATGGAGAAACCGAGTTCGCTCTGTCCGGTGCCGATCAGCTTGAGATTGTCGACCGAGCCGCCGGTGACTTCGGCGGTGGCCTGCACATTCGGCAGGTTCTTCGACAGCACGTTCGCGATCGCGCCGCCAAGCGGATAGTACACGCCGCCGGTGCCGCCGGTGCCGATCGACATTGTCCGCTGCTGTGCATGAGCACCGAAGGCAAATCCGGCGGTGAGTGCAATAGCCAATGCTGCGGTGATCTTTGACGTTTTCGTCATTCAGTCATCCTCCCTGTGAAGTTCTCAGGCCGGTCGTTGAACCGCCGGTCCCTTTGCCTGCCATAACAGTACCCCCAATCCGATCAGGATGCCGGGTACATAAGTATAAGAAATGTCGCGACCAATCGCCGCTTCGATCACGGCCTCGATCAGGCTCGGGAAGACCAGCAGCAATCCGGCCAACGCCAGCAGGCCGCGCTCGATCAGCGAGGTCTGCCGCAGGACCCAGCCTTGCGCGGCGGCCGCCAGCGCCATCAGGCCGAGCGTGGTCTTGATGGAAACCTCGACGATGTCCACCCACGAGCCGCCCTTCGGAATGTTCAGCAGCAGGCCGACGCCCTGCGGATCGAGCACGAACACGAACGGCACCAGGAACGCGGGCAGGGTGTACTTCCACGATTGCAGCGTGGTCTTGTACGGATCGCCGCCGGTGATGGCCGCAGCCGCGAACGGCGATAGCGCGGTCGGCGGTGAGACTTCCGACAGCACCGCGTAATAGAAGATGAACATGTGCGCGGCGTAGTCCGGGATGCCGAGCTTGATCAGTGCGGGCGCGGCGATCACCGCGCAGATGATGTAGGACGCGGTGACGGGCACGGCGAGGCCGATGATCCAGACGATCAGCGAGGTGTAGATCGCGGTCAGCAGCAGGCTGCCGCCTGCGTAGGAGATCACGATCGACGAGAATTTCAGGCCGAGGCCGGTGAGCGTGACGATGCCGACCACGATACCCGCAGAGGCGCAGGTGGTCGCCGCGTTCAGCGCGCCGATCGAGCCGTCGGCCAGCGCGCGCTTGAGCTTCGGCGGGAACAGCGCCGTGTCCTTGCGCAGGAAGCTCAGAACGAACGTGGTGACGATGGCGTAGAACACCGACAGGGCGGGCGAATAGCCGATCACCATGAAGACGACGACGGCAACAAGCGAGATGAAATGGAAGCCGTAGCGTTTGGTCATCTCGCCGAGCGACATTTCCGGCTTGAAGTTGACGTCGCGTGCGCCGAATTTCTTGGCGTCGAGTTCGACCATGAACAGCAGCGACAGGTAGTAAAGGCAGGTCGGGATAGTCGCCATCCAGATCACGTCGAGGTAACTGATCTTGAGAAACTCCGCGATCAGGAACGCGGCGGCGCCAAGCACCGGCGGCGACAGGATCGCGCCGAGGCCGCCCGCGGCGAGAAGGCCGCCGGCGGCGTTCTTCTCGAAGCCCGCCTTCTTCATCATCGGATAGGCGACGGTGCCGATCATCACGGTTGTGGCGACGCCCGAGCCCGACGGGCCGCCGAGCAGGAACGATGACAGCACCACGGTGCGGCCGGCGCTGTTCGGCTTGCCGCCCATCAGCGCCAGCGAGAAATCGATGAAGAATTTCCCGGCGCCGGACTGCTGCAGGAACGCGCCGAAGATCGTGAACAGGATGATCAGCGTCGCGGACACGTCCACGGCCACGCCGAAGATGCCCTCCAGCGTGATGAAGAGATGGCCGACAAGGCGCGGCAGGTCATAGGCGCGATGAGTCCACGGCGCGGGAAAGTAGGGGCCGAACATCGCGTAGGCGATGAAGCACAGCGCCACCACCGGCATGATCAGTCCGGTGGTGCGGCGGGTTGCTTCCAGCACGAGAACGATGAAGATGACGCCGACGATCACGTCCCACTGGTTGGGCGTGGTGGCGCGATCGGTGAAGTCGTCGCCGCCCATCAGCGCATAGACGATGGTGACGACCGCGAGAATACCCGGAATGATGTCCCACCAGCGCACGCGATTGCGGAAGCGCGCAGCCAGCGGAAACAGCAGGAAGGAGAGAACGAGGGTGAAGGCGACGTGGGTGTAACGCAGTTCCTGCGTCGGCACGATCGCGTAGGCGGCGTAGAGGTGGAACAGGCTCATCGCGACGGCGATGTAGGCAACCGCCTGACCGACCAGACCGTCCAGCCTGTTGGTCGCACCTTCATCCGCTTCGATGAATTCTTCGGCTTTGCGCAAGGCTTCGTCGGAAATGACCATCTGGTCATCTGCCGGCGGCAAATTTCCGCTCGTCATAGCATCTCCCCCGTGGCCCGTTCGATTGCGGACCTTTGCGGCCTTCCCGTCGATGCGGTGGCCATTGCTTTGCGCGCATTGAGGCGGGTTTGATCGATTAAGGCAAGACTTCGTTGGCTATGGCGACGATATCAGCGTGCGGAATTTATGCGGGTCGTTCTGCGATACTGGCGAGATTTGGCTGACGATCGCCGCAAAGCTGCATGAAATATGGCTAAATTTGGCTGTGCGCCGCAGCAATTCTATTTGACTTGCGTCATGGTGAGTGCTTACTCACAACATGAGTACTCTCAGACTCACGAGTGATCTTCGCCGGGGGCAAATCCTCGAAGCTGCAAAGCGGTGCTTTGCGCTCTATGGTTTTGCGGGAACGACGACCAAAAGCGTCGCGCAGGCGGCCGGTATTTCGGAAGGGCTGCTGTTCAAGCACTTCCCGACCAAGGCTGCGCTGTATGCGGAGATACTTTCGGAGGCCTGCGAGGCCGATCCCGAATTGCTTCGGCTGCGCGAGCTGAAGCCGTCGACGCAGACGCTGGTCATTCTGATTCGTGAAATGGTCGGGCACTTCATGCGCGCGACCGAAGAGCCGGATCAGGAAGATGCCCAGCGTGTCAGGCTGCTGATTTCCAGCCAGCTCACCGACGGCGAATTCGCGCGGCTGCTTTACGACAAGATCGGCGATCTGATCGGCCCGATCTTCAGTGAGTCGCTGGAAAGCGCGATTGCCGCGGGTGATGCGGTGCGCGTCGAAGGCGAGCCGATCAACCTTTTCTGGTATGCCCATCAGGTTGTTCACATGATCGCTCTGACAAAGCTGCCGGCAACGCCCTCGCTCGATTATCCGAATGCGCCGGACTTCGAACGGCAAATCTGCCAGTTCATCCTCCGCGGAATCGGAGTAACTGGCCAGGCAATCGCATTACATTTGGACACCGCGCCTCCGCTTTTCCAGGCGGCGGTCCGGATTGCGGAAAGTGCATAATATGGACGCCTCAAGCACACCTCAGCCTCAACACACTCCGTCGCCGGCCGAAAAGCCGCGTCCGCCGGTTCGCATGCGCCGCTGGCTGATCATCGTCGGCGCGGCGCTCATTCTGCTGCTCGTGGCGATTGTGGGCTTCAACGCCTTTCGCAATCACATGATCGCGCAGTTCTTCGCGAACATGAAGCCGCCTCCGACCGTGGTGGCCGTCGCCGAAGCCAAATCGGAAGTGCTGCCGAACCTTTTGACGGCAGTCGGCGATCTGGCCGCGGTCAATCAGGTGAACGTCACCACCGACGTCAACGGCCGCGTGACCGAGATCCTGTTCCAGCCCGGCGCGGAAGTGAAGGCGGGCGATCCGCTGCTTCAGATCTACGACGCGCCGGACCAGAGCGATCTCGCCAGCTACAAGGCGCAGACCCTTGCCGCGCAGCTTGCGCTCGACCGCGCCAAGGCGCTGCTTGCCAAGTCGTTCGGTCCGCAGGCGACGGTGGATCAGGCGCAGGCGGCTTACGATCAGGGCGCTGCTGCGGTGGCGAAGACCGAATCGATCATTTCGCAGAAGCGCATCACCGCGCCATTCAGCGGCGTGCTCGGCGTTCGTCTGGTTCAACTCGGCCAGTATCTCAGCGCCGGCACGCAGATCGTCTCGCTGACCGACCTGTCGCGGCTCTATCTGAACTTCACCGTGACGGAAAAGGATCGTGCCGTTCTGGACGTCGGTCAGGCTGTCCGCATCAAGGTGGACGCCTATCCGGGCCGCACCTTCGAAGGCAAGATTACCACCATCGAGCCGCAGATCAGCGCCGATACCCGTAATGTCAAGGTTCAGGCGACGCTGGACAATCCGGACCGCATCCTGCAGCCCGGCATGTTCGCCTCCACGACCGTCGAACTGCCGCCGAAGCCTGCGGTGATCACGGTGCCGGAAACCGCCGTGGATTACACGCTGTATGGCGACTCGGTCTGGTTGATCACCGGAACGAAGGATGCCGAGGGCAAGGAAACGCTGAAAACCGACCGGACTTTCGTGAAGACCGGAGCGCGGATCAACGGCCGTGTCGTCATTGCCAGCGGTGTGAAGCCGGGGGATCGCGTTGTCGCCGTCGGACAGCTCAAGCTGCAGTCCGGCTCGGCCGTGACGATCTCGACCGATCAGCCGCCGCCGATTCCCGCGCAAGCGCCGCGTTATTGATTCTCTGAGGGAGCGCCGCTCATGGCCTTCACCGATATCTTCATCAAGCGGCCCGTGCTGTCGCTGGTCGTCAGTCTGCTGATCCTACTGATCGGCTTCAAGGCGGCGACCGGCCTTGGCATCCGTCAGTATCCAAAGCTCTCGAATACGGTCGTAACCATCACGACGTCGTATCCCGGAGCGTCACCGGACCTGATGCAGGGCTTCATCACGCAGCCGATCGAACAGGCGGTGGCGTCGGCGGAAGGCGTCGACTACATCACGTCGTCGTCGGTGCAGGGCACCAGCACGATCTCGGTCTACATCAAGCTCAACGTCGATCCGAACGCGGCGCTGACCGAAGTCAGCTCCAAGGTTTCCTCGGTCCGTTATTTGATTCCGAAGGAATCGAACGACCCGGTGATCACGAAATCGACCGGCCAGACCACGGCGGTGATGTATATCGGCTTCGCCAGCGATGAGCTGAGCGGGCCGCAGATCTCCGACTATCTCGCCCGCGTTGTGCAGCCGATCCTGTCGACCGTGGATGGCGTCGCCTCCGCCGATATTCTCGGCGCGCAGACGCTCGCCACGCGTATCTGGCTCGATCCGGCGCGCATGGCCGGCCGTAACGTGTCGCCGGACGACGTCGCGGCGGCGATCCGGGCCAACAATTTCCAGGCGGCCGCCGGTCAGTCCAAGGGGTATTTCATCGTCTCCAACGTGACGACCAATACCGATCTGACCAATATCGATCAGTTCAAGCGGATGACGGTGAAGGCCAAGGACGGCGGATTCGTCCGCCTCGAGGACATCGCGACCGTCGAACTCGGCGCGCAAAGCACCGACGCCAGCGTCGCCATGAGCGGCCAGCAGGCGATCTTCATCGGCGTGCAGTCGACCCCGCAGGGCAACCCGCTGAACATCGTCAAGGGCGTGCGTGCGCTGTTCCCGGAAATGGAACGCAACCTGCCGCCGTCGCTGAAGATGCGCGTGGCCTACGACTCGACCAAATTCATTCAGTCGTCGATCGATGAAGTGCGCGATACGCTGATCGAAGCGGTGCTGATCGTGGTCGTGGTGATCTTCCTGTTCCTGGCCTCGCTGCGGTCGGTGATCATCCCGGTGGTGACGATTCCGCTGTCGCTGGTCGGCGCCTGCATTCTGATGCTGGCGATGGGCTTCACGCTCAACCTTCTGACGCTGCTGGCGATGGTGCTCGCCATCGGCCTTGTAGTGGACGACGCCATCGTGGTGGTGGAGAACATCCACCGGCATCTGGAGGAGGGGAAATCTCCCGTCGAGGCGTCGCTAATCGGCGCGCGCGAAATCGTCGGTCCCGTCATCTCGATGACCATTACGCTCGCGGCGGTGTATGCGCCGATTGGCTTCCTCGGCGGTCTGACGGGCGCGCTGTTCCGTGAATTCGCCTTCACGCTCGCGGGATCGGTGATCATCTCGGGCGTGATCGCACTGACGCTGTCGCCGATGATGTGCTCGGTGCTGCTCAAGGGCGGCCATCAGAACCAGGGCCGTTTCGCCCAGTTCGTGGACCGCGTGTTCTCGCGCCTCACCGACTGGTACGGCCGCAAGCTGGATCGCTCGCTCGACTATCGGCCGATCACGGGCCTGTTCGCGCTGACGATCCTGTTCCTCGTGGGTTTCATGTTCATGAACACCAACAAGGAACTGGCGCCGGAAGAAGACCAGGGCATCCTGTTCTCAGTGACCAAGGCGCCGCAATACGCCAACATCGATTACAGCAACTACTACGGCAAGAAGCTGGACAAGGTTTTCGCGGGTTTTCCGGAAACCGATCTGCGCTTCATCATCAATGGCACCAATGGTCCGGCCAACGGCATCGCGGGCATGATTTTGAAGCCGTGGGATGAGCGCAAGCGGTCGTCGCTCGCGCTGAAGCCGCTGGTTCAGGCCGAACTGAGCAAGGTCGAGGGCGTCAACGCGTTCGCCTTTAACCTGCCAGCGCTGCCGGGCGGACCGGGCGGCCTGCCGATCCAGATGGTCATCAGCACGACAAGCGGATTCCAGGCCGTGTTCGAACAGATGGAGAAGCTCAAGAAGGCCGCGCGCGAAAGCGGATACTTCATCGTGGCGGACAGCGACCTTGCGTTTAACCAGCCGGTTGTCCGCGTCAATGTCGACAGGTCGAAAGCCAACGACCTCGGCATCAGCATGCAGGCTGTCGGCAACACGCTCGCGACCCTGCTGGGCGGCAACTATGTGAACCGCTTCAACCTCGAGGGACGTTCCTATCAGGTCATCCCGCAGGTGCCGCGTGAACTTCGCATCACGCCGGAATCGCTCGGCAACTACTATGTGCCGACAACCAGCGGACGGCAGGTGCCGCTCTCGACCATCGTGTCGATCCAGACCGCGACCAATCCGAACGCGCTGACGCATTTCAACCAGCTCAATTCGGCAACCTTCCAGGCGGTGACGATGCCGGGCGTAACGGTCGGCAAGGCCGTGGAATTCCTCGAACAGCAGGCCAAGCAACTGCCGGCGGGGTTCACCCACGATTTTCTCGCGGACTCCCGCCAGTATGTTCAGGAAGGCAACCAGCTCACGGTCACCTTCGTGTTCGCGCTGATCATCATCTTCCTGGTGCTGGCCGCGCAGTTCGAAAGTCTGCGTGACCCGCTGGTGATCCTGATCTCGGTGCCGATGGCGATCTCGGGCGCGCTGGTCCCGCTGTTCTTCGGCCTCGCGACGATTAACATCTACACCCAGGTGGGTCTGGTGACACTGGTCGGCCTGATCTCCAAGCACGGCATTCTGATGGTGGAATTCGCCAACGAGATGCAGATCAAGGAAGGGCTCGACCGCCGCGCCGCCATCGAGCATGCGGCACGCGTCCGCCTGCGTCCGATCCTGATGACGACGGCGGCGATGGTCGCCGGCCTGCTGCCGCTGCTCACAGCCAGCGGCGCCGGCGCGGCCAGCCGCTTCTCCATCGGCATCGTGGTGGTCGCTGGCATGTCCATCGGCACGCTGTTCACGCTGTTCGTGCTGCCGGCGGTCTATACGTGGATCGCGACGGACCACAAGGCAGCGACGGAAACCCAGCGCGCCAAGGACATTGAGAAATACGAACTCAGCCTGACGTGAGGCTGTTATCAATACGTCTCGTCATGCCCGGCGGCAGACTGCGTAACTTGTTTGCTTGCCGGACACCACGTCTTTGATGGCGCCCGCCTGAGACGTGGATGGCCGGGGCATGGATGTTCTTCGGACGCCCATGCCCCTGCCATGACGCATCCCGTTGTTGGCGCAGGCCTTGATTGATCCTGGGCAATGTACCCCGCAGCCGCCTTTCTGTATGATCCTCCGTAATCATGCTGACGGTTCGCAATCTCACCAAATCCTATTCCACATCGGATGAGCGGCTTGCCGTTCTGCGCGGCGTGGACCTCGTGCTGGCTGCGGGCGAGAGTGTCGCGCTCACCGGGGAGTCCGGCAGCGGCAAGAGCACGCTGCTGCATCTGATCGCGGGCCTCGACAGCGCGGACGGCGGCGATATCGAACTTGGTGGCAAGGTGGTGTCGGGCCTCTCCGACAGCGAACGCGCGGCGATGCGGCGCGATCGTCTCGGCCTCGTGTTCCAGCAGTTCAATCTCATTCCCAGTTTGCAGGTTTCCGATAATCTTGCGTTTCAGGCGCGGATCGCGGATCGCTATGACGCTATATGGCAGGACGAACTGATCGAGCGGCTCGGCCTGCGTGCCTTGCTCGATCGCTATCCCGAGCAATTGTCCGGCGGCCAGCAGCAGCGCGTCGCCATTGGCCGCGCGCTGGCGATCAAGCCGTTGCTGCTTCTGGCGGACGAGCCGACCGGCAATCTCGATGAGGCGACCGCCGACGAGGTGCTGGCGCTGGCGCGCGATCTGGTCGCACGCACGGGCTGCGGCTTCCTGATGGTCACACACAGCGAGCGGCTGGCGGCGACGCTCGACCGGCATGTGCATCTGCATGCCGGGCGGATCGCATGATGCGCGCGGTCTGGGTCCTTCGCACGTTGCTCAGCCACTGGACCCGGCACCGGATGCAGCTTGCGACCCTGCTGGTCGGCCTGATTTCCGCGACGGCGCTGTGGAGCGGCGTGCAGGCGCTGAACAGCCAGGCGCGCAACAGCTACGACCGCGCGGCATCCACCTTCGGCGGCGGCAACACCGCGATGCTGGTGGGCCGCGACGGCCCGGTGTTTTCCCAGAAGCTGTTTGTCGATCTGCGCCGCGCGGGATGGCCGGTGTCGCCGGTGGTCGAAGGCCGCGTGATAATCGACGGGCGTTCGTATCGGCTCCTCGGCATCGAGCCGCTGTCATTACCCGCGGGTGTGGGATCTGCGCCGGAGATCGGGCAGGCGGATCTGCAAAAATTTCTGATGCCGCCGGGGCAGACACTGGTTGCGCCGGAGACGTTGTCAGACATGAAACTGGGCGAGGGCGCGACGCCGCAGATTAATGCAATGACTCTTCCGCCGCTGGCGTTGCAAAGGAGTCTCGCGCCCGGTGTGCTGGTGATGGACATCGGCATCGCGCAGCGCATTCTCAATATGCCGGATCAGGTCTCGCGGCTTCTGGTCGGTCCGCAGGCCGGTGCACACACGCCGCTGGAGCAGGCGACCGGCGGTCAGCTTCGTCTTGTGCAGGCGGGCGCGCCGAGCGATCTCGAACGGCTGACGTCGAGCTTCCATCTCAATCTCACGGCGTTCGGCCTGCTGTCATTCGTTGTCGGGCTCTTCATCGTGCACTCGGCCATCGGGCTCGCGCTGGAGCAGCGGCTGCCGATGCTGCGCACCATGCGCGCCTGCGGCGTGTCGGCGCGTGCGCTGACGGTTGTGCTCATGATCGAGCTTGTCTCGATCGCGTTGCTTTCCGGTATCGTCGGATTGATCTGCGGCTATATGGTCGCGGCGTTTCTGCTGCCCGATGTGTCCGCGAGTTTGCGCGGATTATATGGCGCGCAGATTCCGGGACAGTTGTCGCTGCAACCAAGCTGGTGGCTGTCGGGACTTGGAATGAGTGTTGCCGGTGCGCTGATTGCTGCAGCCGCGGGACTCTATCGGGCCTATCGCCTGCCGGTGCTGGCCGCCGCGCAGCCTTATGCGTGGCAGCAGGCGCAGCAGCGCTGGCTGCTCCGGCAGGGCGCATTCGCCATCGTCATCGCGCTGGCGGCCGCCGCGTCGCTCTGTTTCGGAGATTCGCTGACCTCTGGATTTCTCGTGCTGGCGGGGCTGCTGCTTGCGGCTGCGCTTGCGCTTCCGGTGCTGCTTGGCGGGGTGTTGTGGCTCGGCCAGCGCGGCACGGTGCGCCCGCTGGTGAAATGGTTCTGGGCCGACAGCCGCCAGCAACTGCCGGGCCTGTCGCTCGCATTGATGGCGCTGCTATTGGCGCTGGCCGTGAATGTCGGCGTCGGCACCATGGTGCAGAGTTTTTCGCGCACCTTCACCGCATGGCTCGATGACCGGCTGGCGTCGGACGTTTATCTCAACGCGTTGAGTGACACGCAGGGCCAGGAGATCGTCGCGTGGCTCTATCGGCGGCCGGAGGTGGAGGCCATCCTTCCGGCGTGGCGCACCGATATAACGCTGGCAACATTTCCTGCCGAGGTGATCGGCTTCGCCAATCACGCGACCTATCGCGAACGCTGGCCGCTGATCGAAGCCGAGCCCGGCATCTGGGACAAGGTGCATGCAGGTGAGGGCGCGCTGTTCAGCGAGCAGCTTGCGCGGCGCTTGAAGGTCGGTCTCGGGGATCATGTGCGAATTCCCACGGCAGCGGGTATATGGCCGGTCGAGGTCGTCGGAATTTATCCCGACTACGGCAACCCGAAGGGGCAGATCGGCGTCGATGTCGATGCGCTTGCGGCGCACTGGCCGGATGTCGCGCGCACGCGCTTCGGCCTGCGTGTGAAGCCGGACAAGGTCGCGCCGCTTGTATCGGAGATGCGTGAGAGATTCGGACTCGATCTCAGCCGGTTGCTCGATCAGGCCACGCTCAAGGCGGACTCAACCCGCATCTTCAATCGCACGTTCTCCGTGACCTCAGCGCTGAATGCCTTCACGCTCGGCGTTGCGGGCGTCGCGCTGCTGACAAGTCTCCTGACGCTCAGCAACAGCCGCCTGCCGCAACTCGCGCCGCTCTGGGCGCTCGGATTGACGCGGAGGCGATTGGCAGGGATCGAACTCCTGAAAACCATGTCCGTCGCCTTCATCACGGCGCTGCTGGCGCTGCCGCTCGGCCTATTGGTGGCGTGGTGTCTGGTCGCCGTGGTGAATGTGAAAGCGTTCGGCTGGCGCTTGCCGTTTCATGTCTTCCCGGCGCAACTCGTTGAGTTGCTGATCGTTGCCATGCTGGCCGCGCTTGTTGCAACCTGTCTGCCGATCCTGCGCCTGATGCGGCTGCAACCGGCGGCGCTTGTGAAGATATTCGCCAATGAGCGGTGATCCTCGCATCAGCCGTCGTGCATTCGTCGGGGGCGGACTGCTTGCGCCGTTCGCTGCTCCCTCTGCATTTGCGCAGGGGTTCGCGGGGCTCGGCACCGAAAGCGGCGGCTTCGCTGCGGTCGTTCCCGGCAAGGTGCTGGAATTTCCGCGCGATCACGGCCCGCATCCCGACTATCGCATCGAATGGTGGTATCTCACCGCGAACCTGCGCGATGAAAGCGGCGCGACGTGGGGCGCCCAGTGGACGCTGTTCCGGCAGGCGACATCGCCCGGCGCACAGCAGGAGGGTTGGGCCAACCAGCAGATCTGGATGGGGCATGCCGCCGTCACCAATGCTGACACTCACCGTTTTGCTGAGAAGTTCGCACGCGGCGGCGTCGGGCAGGCGGGCGCGCAAGCCGAGCCGTTTCAGGCGTGGATCGATGCATGGCAGATGCGGGGAGGCGATGCTTTTTCACCGCAGGCTGTTGCACCGTTGACCGTCACCGCCTCGGGTGCGGATTTCGGCTACTCGCTGACGCTGGAAGCGGATCGCCCGCTGGTGCTGCAGGGCGACGGCGGCTACAGCCGGAAATCCGAACGCGGACAGGCGTCGTACTATTACAGCCAGCCATATTACCGCGCCTCGGGCGCGATAACGCTCGGCGAGAAGCGTATTGCCGTCAGTGGCCGCGCTTGGATGGATCGCGAATGGAGCAGCCAGCCGCTGGCGTCGGACCAGACCGGATGGGACTGGTTCTCGCTGCATCTCGAAACCGGCGAGAAGGTGATGCTGTTCCGGCTGCGCCAGAAGGACGGGGGGAACTATTTCGCGGGCAACTGGATTGACGCGAACGGTCATTCGGAACCCCTGCCTGCCAATGCCATCGCGATGACCCCGGCGGCCTTCACCGATATCGAGAGCCGACGGCTGCCGATAGCGTGGAATGTCACCGTCGCCAGCCGTGGACTGAAAATCGATACGGTCCCGCTCAATGCCAGAAGCTGGATGGGCACACGCTTCGCCTATTGGGAAGGGCCGATCGGTTTTCGCGGAAGTCACGCAGGTGTCGGCTACCTTGAGATGACGGGATATTGAGAAAGCGATCGCATGAAGCATAAAGCATTCGGCAGGACGGGCGAACAGGTGTCCGTGATCGGGCAGGGCACGTGGTACATCGACCGCGGTGACCGTGCGGCTGCGGTGTCGGCGCTGCGCAAGGGACTCGATCTCGGCATGACGCATATCGACACCGCCGAGATGTATGGCGATGCGGAGCTTGTCATCGCCGACGCTATCGCGGGACGGCGCGATGAGGTGTTTCTGGTTTCCAAGGTGCTGCCGGGCAATGCCTCGCGCCGCGGCACGGTGCAGGCCTGCGAACGCTCGTTGAAGCGGCTCGGCACGGATCGTCTCGACTGCTATCTCTTGCATTGGCGCGGACAGTATCCGTTGGAAGAAACGGTCGCGGCATTCGAGGGGCTGGTCAGCGCGGGAAAAATCCGCTCATGGGGCGTCAGCAATTTCGATGCGTCGCATATGGCGGAGATGCTGGCCGTTGCCGGGGAAGGCCGGATCGCCTGCAATCAGGTTCTCTATCACCTCAACGAACGCGCCATCGAGCACTCGGTCATTCCGTGGTGCGAGCATCATGGCGTGGCAGTGGTGGCCTATTCGCCATTCGGCCATAACGACTTTCCGGAGCCGACGTCGGCAGGCGGCAAGGTGCTGCAGGAGATCGCGGCGCGTCACAATTCGACGCCGCGTCAGGTCGCGCTCGGATTCCTGAACCGCCATCCCTCGCTCTTTGCCATTCCGAAAACCTCAAGGGCAATCCACGCTGCCGACAATGCGGCGGCGGGCGACATTGCACTCACCGAAAGCGAGGTCGCGGCACTGGACAAGGTGTTTCCGCTGGGCCGCGAGCCGCGCAGCTTGCCGATGATCTAGATCACCGCGCGAATGCCTTGCCAGAATAGCGCCAGTGAAATGCAGAATAGCAGCGTATAGGCGATCCGGTAAAACGTATCGTTCGGTATCCTGCGGACCAGCCAGATGCCCGCGAAATTTCCGAGTACGGCGATCGGCAGGAGCAGCAGCGATGTCGCGAAATTCTTCGCAGTGAACTGCGCAAGGGCAAAATAGGGTCCGATCTTCATCAGGTTGACGATGGCAAAGAAGACGGTGGTGGTGCCCACCAGCGTCAGCTTGGGCAGGCGTTGCGGCAGGACATAGACCTGAAATGGCGGGCCGCCTGCCTGGGTCATGAACGAGGTGAAGCCGGATACACCGCCCCAGAACACACCGCCGGCGGTTGTCGCCTGACGCGGCTCGATGGCCTTGCGCCGGAGCCAGGTGTGAGCCGTGAACGTCAATCCGATTGCACCGACGGTGATGCGGATAACGGCATCGGACATGTGCGATGCCAGCAGCCAGGCCAGCGCCATACCGATGGCGGCGCCGGGCAGCATGATTTTCAGGTTTCGGGCATCCCAATTCCGCCGGTAGACATAAAGCGAGATCATGTCCTGCGTGATGAGCGTCGGCAGGATCAGCGCCGCGGCTTCCAGCGGCGGCAGATACAGTGCCAGCAATGGGGTCGATGCGATGCCGATGCCGGCAAGCCCGCCCTTGGCGAGCCCGAGCAGGATCACCGCCGGAATGGCGACGGCATAGAACAGCGGTTCGGTGATGATCGCAGACAAGCGGGCAATTCCGGACGGCGCGAGGCCCAAAGCAGGGCTGCGGATCGCGCCTGTGAAAGAGATGTGACAAGCCGCAGTGACACGGCGCTGTCATTTAATCCCTAGATCGGCTTGCGAAAGCAACTCGTATCTGTGCGCGAAAAATGCAGGCTGCCCTTGTGAGATCGCCGGGGCGACAATAGGTTCTGGCCATGCCCCGTTACTTCTTCAACACGCGCATCGGCAACACGCTTATTCCCGATCCCGAGGGCGAGGAATTGCGCGATCCCGATCACGCATGGGAAGTCGCGCGCGAGACCATCCGGCAAATTCTGGAAGAAGAGGGCAAGGAGCCGAGCCTGTTGTCCGCGTCGCTGGAAGTCACCGACACCGCTGGTGAGATCGTGCTGGAATTTCCGTTTACCGAGGCGCTCGAGTTCCCCGACGAACCGCCGTCGCAGCATTGAGCTTGAGCGGCTGAACGGGCGTTGCCGAGTTTGCATCGCCCTGGGCGAGCTTCGCGGCGAAATCGGCGACACGCTCCGCGGCCAGCGTATCCGGTGATGCGAGCCAGCTCGCGGAGAAGGTCAGCGACGGCACCTGCATATCGGTGGTGAGAAGGTTGAGTTGCCCTTCCGCCAGCTCGCGCTCGACAATGGCGGTCGGGATCACGGCGACGCCGAGGCCGTCGGTCGCCATGCGGATCACGGTGGCGAGCGACGCGCTGGCATGCAGCCGGATCGAAGGCAGATCGGGCTGGTTGAACAGCGAGCGCACGATTTCATAGGGCTGCGTCTTGCGCGGAAAGGTGATGATCGCAAAGCGCGCGAGATCATGTGCGGTCAGCACGCCCTCGGGCAGGCCGAGCGAGGGGCTGGCGACAAACGAATTCGGATAGTCGCACAGCACGCGGTTGCGCACGTTCGATTCCGACCATGGGCCGAGGCAGAAGGCGAGATCGATCTCCTGCGAAAGAAGGCGCGCGCGCAGGTTGGGCGTGATGTCGACTTCGACTTCAAGCGAGAGGTTGGGATGTGCACTCGCGACCTGTTCGATCAGTCGTGGCAGCCATGTATGCACGATGGTTTCGGAGACGCCGAGACGAATGACGCCGCGCATCGCCGAGCGTTCCATCACCGCAGCCAGCATTTCTGAACGCAGGCCGATCAGCTTCTCGGCATATTGCAGCATCTGCCGTCCGCTCGGTGTCGGCGTCACGTTGCGGCTGTCACGCTGCAACAGCTTCACACCGAGTTCCATTTCGAGTTGCGCAATCCGCTGCGAGATCGCGGGCTGCGTGGTGTTGAGCTTGCGCGCCGCGCCGCCGAAGCTGCCGAGCGTCACCACCCAGAGAAACGTCTCGATTGATTTGAAATCGATCATGCTCGTCTATCTTGCAATGAATTAGCGTTTCTTATCGTTTCTCATAAGAAAACGCGACTGGACTTTATGATAGCGCAATGATCCACTCTTTTGCGAGAAAAACGGAGTGATCTGATGCTATCCGCGGCTTCGCAATTGTCTCCCGCCGAACAGGGCTCTGTCCCGGTGCTTCCGAGTGAGGAGGCCCGGCGCGCCTACCGCGCCGGAGAGATCGCGGTGACGGCGGGCGTTGCGCCCGGTTATGTGCAGGGCAACCTCGCGATCCTGCCGGAGAAGCTAGCTTCAGCCTTTCATCGTTTCTGTCAGCTCAATCCCAAACCCTGTCCGATCATCGGCATCTCCGAGGTCGGCGATCCGCGCATTCCGGCGCTCGGCATCGATCTTGATATCCGCACCGACATTCCGCTCTACCGGATCTGGCGCAATGGCGAGATGGTCGAGGAGCCCGTCGACATCATGAAGCACTGGCGCGACGACCTCGTCGCCTTTGTCATCGGCTGCTCGTTTTCATTTGAAGAAGCACTGGTTGCCGACGGCTTGAAGATCCGTCACGTCGAGGAACAGCGCAACGTTCCGATGTATCGCACCAACGTGCCGTGCAAGTCCGCAGGTCCATTTTCGGGGCCGATGGTCGTGTCGATGCGGCCGTTCAAGCCGGCCGAAGCGATCCGCGCGGTTCAGATCACCACGCGTTTTCCATCCGTGCACGGCGCGCCGGTGCATCTCGCGAAGCCGGAGCTGATCGGCATCAAGGATATTGCCAAGCCGGATTATGGTGATGCCGTGAGCATTCGGCCCGATGAAGTGCCGGTATTTTGGGCGTGCGGAGTAACCCCACAATCGGTCATTCTGCATTCGAAGCCCGAGTTCGCGATCACGCACGCACCGGGTTACATGTTGGTCACCGACGTTCGCAATTCCGCGTTTTCGATCCAGTAAAACTGGACATCATTCGAAAGCCCGGAAAAGGGCTTCGATTATAGGGGAGTGTCATTGATGAATCGCCGTGAAGTTTTGTTGTCGGGCGTCGCCCTGTCTCTTGCCGGAGCTGTCGGCTCCCGCGCTTTCGCGCAAGGCGGTGAAATTCCCATCGGATGCATCTGGCCGCTGACCGGCCCGACCGCGCAGGTCGGCGCCGATGCGCGCGCCGCGCTGGAGACCGCCGCCGACATCATCAATAACGCGCACGACCTGGATATTCCGACGGCAAAGAACGCCGGACTGGCGGGCCTCGGCGGCGCCAAGGTCAAGCTGATCTTCGCCGACCACCAGGGCGATCCGCAGAAGGGCCGCGCGGAAGCCGAGCGCCTGATCACGCAGGACAAGGTGGTCGCGATCTGCGGCGCATTCCATTCCTCCGTGTCTGCGACCGTCAGCGCCTCGTGCGAACGCTATGGCATTCCCTATGTCGCGGCGGACTCTTCGTCGCCGAGCCTGCATCGCCGGGGCCTGAAGTTCTTCTTCCGTCCCGCCGCGCACGACGAAATGTTCTCGCTCGCGATGTTCGAGTTCATGGATGCGCTGAAGAAGAAGGGCAAGAAGATCGACAGTGTCGGACTGTTCTACGAGGACACCATTTTCGGCACCGACTCCTCGAACGTGCAGCGCAAGCTCGCCGCCGACCGCGGCTACAAGGTCGTGGCCGACATCAAGTATCGTGCCTCGTCGCCGTCGCTCACGGCCGAAGTGCAGCAGATCAAGACCGCCAATCCGGACGTGCTGCTGCCGTCGAGCTACACCACCGATTCCATCCTTCTAATGAAGACCATGGATGAACTCGGCTACAAGCCGAATAACCTCTTGGCGCAGGCGGCGGGCTTCGCCGACAAGGCGACGTTCGATGCGGTGGGCGACAAGCTCAACGGCCTGATCTCGCGCGCCAGCTTCTCGCTGGATCTCGCGTCGAAGCGCCCGTCGGTCGGCAAGGTCAATGACCTGTTCAAGGCCCGCGCCAACCGCGACCTCAACGACAATACCTCGCGCCAGCTCACCTCGCTGCTGGTGGTGGCGGATGCCATCGATCGCGCCAAGTCCACCGATGGCGAGAAGATCCGCGCTGCGCTCGCCGCAACCGACACCCCCGGCGAACAGACCATCATGCCGTGGAAGCGCATCAAGTTCACCGCCGAAGGCCAGAACGACGATGCCGATCCGGTGCTGCTGCAGTATCTCGGCGGCAAGTTCATCACGGTTTATCCGGCGCAGGCGGCCGTCGCCGAGCCGAAATGGCCGATGAACGGCTAGCCCTGCGACAAGGCGCTGCTGTCAGGCAGCGCCTTTTTCTTGGATGTTTTCGAACGTGGGTGTGGGGACCGCGCGCAGATATGCGTGCGCTTGCAGGGGTAGGTATTTTCCGGTGACGACACAGGCCTTTTTACAAGTGATCGCCAGCGGCCTTCTGATGGGGCTGATCTACGCGCTGATCGCGGTCGGCTTGTCGCTGATCTTCGGTCTGATGGATGTGGTGAACTTCGCCCATGGCGAATTCCTCATGCTCGCGATGTACGCGACCTTCGGGCTGGTGTTCACGACGGCGCTCGACCCCGTTTTACTGGCGCCGCTGGTGGTGGCGCTGATGTTCGTGCTCGGCGTCGCGGTCTATGCGGGCATCATCCGCTTTGCCATGCGCGCCAAGGCCAATCCCGGCATGGTGCAGATCTTCGCGACCTTCGGACTGGCGCTGCTGATCCAGGGCCTGGCGCAGTATTTCTTCACGCCGGACTATCGCAACATCGCCAACACCTGGCTGGGCGGCAAGACGCTCAACCTCGGCGGCGTGTTCCTGCCATGGCCGCAGATTTTTGGCGGCGCGGTCTCGCTGGCGGTGTTCGGCGGGCTGTACTGGCTGATCACGCGGACCGATTTCGGCAAGGCGCTGGAAGCCACCCGCGAGGATCAGGGTGCGGTGGCGCTGGTCGGCATCGACCGCAACCGCGTGTTCGCGCTGGGCTGGGGCCTCGGCGCGGCGCTGGTCGGTATCGCAGGCGCGGTGCTGGCGATCTTCTACTACATCCATCCGCAGGTCGGCGGCACCTTCGCGCTGATCGCCTATGTGACGGTGGCGCTCGGTGGCTTCGGTAGCATTTTCGGCGCGCTGGTGGCTGGCGTGATCGTCGGACTGGTCGAGGCGCTGACCACGCTGATCCTGCCGGCATCGCTGAAGTCGATCGGTGTCTATTCGCTGTATCTGCTGGTTCTGTTTATCAGGCCGAGCGGCCTGTTCGGGAGGCTGTGATGTCCGTGAGCACAGCAACCTCGTCCATGACGACCTTTGTCGCCGGACGCCGCCGTCAGTTGATCGTCGCGCTCGTCGTGTTCGCTTTGATCGCGCTGGTGCCGCGTCTGGTGTCCGACGTCTATATGATGAATGTGCTGATCCTGACGCTGCTGTTCGCGGCGCTGTCGCAAAGCTGGAATCTGCTCGGCGGCTATTGCGGGCAGGTGTCGCTCGGTCATGCGCTGTATTTCGGTATCGGCGCTTATGCCACCAGCCTTCTTTATGTGAAGTTCGGCATCACGCCATGGGGCGGCTTGCTGGCCGGGGGCATTCTCGCGGCGCTGATCGCGCTGGCGCTCGGCTATCCGAGCTTCCGCCTCAAGGGGCATTACTTTTCCATCGCCACCATCGTGATCGCGGAAATCGGACTGCTGCTGTTCCACAACTGGGATTACGCCGGCGCGGCCCTCGGCATTCAATGGCCGTTCACGCCGGACTCGTGGTGGACATTGCAGTTCGCCCGCAACAAGGCGCCGTACTTTTACTTTGCGCTCGGCCTGTTCGCCGTCACATGGCTGGTCACCTTCGCCATCGTGGAATCCAAGTGGGGTTACTGGTGGCGCGCGGTAAAAGACAATGCCGACGCGGCGGAAAGCCTCGGCGTCACCATCTTTCAATCCAAGATGGCGGCGGCGGCGATCTCGGCGTTCTTCACGGCGGTCGGCGGCGGCTTCTACGCAGCTTTCGTGTCGTACATCGATCCGGACAGCGTGATGCACTTCCGTTTCTCGCTGCTGATGGCCTTGCCTGCGGTGCTGGGCGGCGTCGGTTCGCTGTGGGGCCCCGCGGTCGGCGCGCTGATCCTGATTCCGCTGGCCGAATTCACGCGATCCTATCTCGGCGGCTCCGGCTCCGGCCTCGACCTCGTGATCTATGGCGGCCTTGTGATGATCGTGTCGCTGACCCGGCCCGAAGGCATTCTCAGCTTCATCAAGTCACCGGCAGCAAGCAGGGCTGCAACATGAGCGATACACCCATCATCAGTTGCCGCGGGGTGACGCGCCATTTCGGCGGTCTGGTCGCCAACGATTCCATCGATCTCGACGTTAGGCGCGGCGAGATTCTGGGGCTGATCGGTCCGAACGGTGCGGGGAAGTCCACGTTGTTCAATCTCATTGCGGGTGCATTTCCGGTTTCAGCCGGCACCATCGCGTTCGACGGCCGCGATATCACGCCGCTGCCCGCCGCAAAGCGTTGCCAGCTCGGCATCGCGCGAACCTATCAGGTGCCGCGTTCGTTCGATTCCATGTCGGTGGTAGAGAATGTTACGGTCGGCGCTTTCGTGCGTTACGCGGGTGTTCTGCAGGCGAGGGCGAAGGCGCTCGACGTGCTCGACTATGTCGGCCTCGGAAACTATGCCGATACGTCGGCCGCCGATCTGACGCCGCCGCAGAAGCGCCGTCTTGAGGTCGCGCGCGCGCTCGCCACCGAGCCGAAATTGCTTCTGCTCGATGAAGTTCTGACCGGCCTCACGCCAAGCGAGGCGGCGGCAGGCGTCGACCTGATCCGCAAGGTGCGGCAGAGCGGCGTCACCGTCGTCATGGTCGAGCATGTGATGGAAGTGGTGATGCCGCTGGTGGACCGCGCCGTGGTGCTGCATCTCGGCAAGACCCTCGCAGAAGGGCTTCCGAGAGACGTGGTGCGCGACGAGAAAGTGATCGCCGCCTATCTGGGGGATCGTCACCGTGCTGCTTGATGTCGCCAATCTCACCACGGCCTATCGCGGCCTGATCGCGATTTCCGACATTTCAATCAAGGTCGATACCGGCGAGATCGTCACCGTCGCCGGCGCCAACGGCGCGGGCAAATCGACGCTGCTGAAATCCATCGCCGGTATGGAGAAGCCGAAATCCGGCGCGGTGAATTTCAGCGGCGAGCGGATCGATAACATTCCCGCGCATCTGGTCACGGCGCGTGGCCTTGCCTACGTGCCCGAGAGCAAGCGACTGTTTCCGCGCCTCAGCGTCTCCGACAATCTGCGGCTCGGCAGCTATCTGCATCGCGGCAGCCCCGACCGCGATGGTCCGCTGGAATTCGTGTTCAAGCTGTTTCCGCGGCTGCAGGAGCGGCTGGCGCAGCGCGCGGGTACGCTGTCCGGCGGCGAACAGCAGATGCTGGCGATTTCGCGCGCGCTGATGACGCGGCCGCGTCTCTTGATGCTCGACGAGCCGTCGCAGGGCATCATGCCGAAGCTGGTTGATGAAATCTTCGCGGCCGTTCAGCAGATCCGCGACAGCGGGGTCACGATCCTTCTGGTCGAACAGCGGCTGTCGGAAAGCCTCGAAATTTCCGATCGCGCCTATGTGCTGCAGACCGGCAAGGTGGTGATGAGCGGTCCCGCCGCCGAGATCAAGGCCAATCCGGAAGTCAGGCGGGCTTATCTGGGCATGTAGCCGGGCCCGCAGCAAAACGCTTCGAGAGCAATGAGTCCATCATGCGCCTTGCGCGCAGACGACCGCGCTTGCCTTTTCGCAAGCGGGTCAACGGCAACGTGAAGCTGCCCACGGAACGCTCGGGCCGATGGCGGCATTAAACTTGACCATCAACAGCAGGATAGATCGATGACAGTTTACAGCGGTCCGGTTTTCGATATGGCGGTGAAGCAGTTCGGGGTGATCGCCGATCATCTTTCCATTCCGCATGACGAGCGCGCGCGGCTGCTGATGCCCAAGCGCGCCGTGACCGTATCCTGCCCGATCCATCGCGACGACGGAACGGTCGCGGTGTTTGAGGGCTATCGCGTGCAGCATCATCTCACGCTGGGGCCGACCAAGGGCGGCACGCGGTTTTCCAACACGGTCGATCTCGGTGAGGTCGCGGCGCTGGCGATCTGGATGAGCTGGAAGTGCGCGCTGGTCGGACTGCCTTACGGCGGCGCCAAGGGTGGCATCCATGTCGATCCGGGTGCATTGTCGCGGACCGAACTCGAAGCGCTGTCGCGTCGCTATATGCAGGAGATGATTCCCTTCGTCGGTCCGCACACCGACGTGATGGCGCCGGACATGGGCACCAACGAGCAGGTGATGGCGTGGTTCATGGACACCTATTCCATGTATCAGGGCAAGACCGTGACGGAGATCGTCACCGGCAAGCCGGTCGCCTCCGGCGGCACGCTCGGGCGGCGCGAAGCGACGGGCAGGGGCGTGGCCTATCTTGCGCGGCGCGTACTTGGATTGCTGTCGATTAATTTTTCCGATGCCACCGCAGTGGTCCAGGGCTTCGGCAATGTTGGCTCCTACACCGCGCTGGAGCTTGCGGAATACGGTGTGAAGATCATCGCGGTGAGCGACCACACTGGTGCGCTGCATGATCCGAAGGGACTGGATGTTTCCGCCCTGGCCGCGCATGTCGCGAGTCACGGCAGCATTGCGGGGTTTTCCTCCGAACTGCAGTGTGATCCGGCGACCGTTCTGACGCTGCCGTGCGATGTTCTGGTGCCTGCGGCGATGGAGCGCGTGATCGATGAGAAGGTCGCGGGGCAACTTCGCTGCCGCGTGCTGGCCGAGGGTGCGAACGGGCCGACCACGCCGGAGGCCGACCGCGTGCTCGAACAGCGGCAGGACGAAATATTCCTGATCCCCGACATCCTGTGCAATTCAGGCGGCGTGGTGGTCAGCTATTTCGAATGGGTGCAGGACCTGCAGCAGCTCTTCTGGGAGGAGGAAGAGGTGAAGGAACGCGAATACCGCATTCTGGATCGTGCGTTCGATGCGATGGTGGAGCGGGCGAAGAAGGAAAACATCTCGCACCGGACGGCAGCCATGGCCATCGGCGTGGAGAAGGTTCGCGCGGCGAAGACGACGCGCGGCCTGTTTCCGTGATCGTCAGGCCGCCTGCGGCTGGGCGTTCGCTTTCACCAGCGCGACGAGGACATCGTCCGGCCGCTCCGCGGTCAGCATGTGACCCGCGCCGGGGATCACCACGGTGTTCGTCCCGGCGATCGCAGCGGCAAGCTGCTTTCCGGATTTCAGCGGCGTCATCATGTCCCGCTCGCCGAGGATCAGCGTGGTCGGCGCAGTCACCTTCGCGGCGGAAGGGATTACGTCTTTATAATCGTTGCAGGCGGCGAGATCGTTGAATAGCACACCCGGCGCAGTTCGTTCCAGCACGCGCTGCCCGCCGCCGAGCATCCAGAGGCCCGGGGCCTGCGAGCCGCCGAGGCTTGCCGCGAAGCCGAAACCCCAGATCGAGACCATATCGATGGCGTCGTGGTTGTTGTCCTTCGCCGCATTGAGCAGGTCGGGCGAGACCGGCATCGCGCTGCCGACACCGATCAGCGAAAGCGCTGACACCTTGTCCGGGTAGCGCGCGGCGGTATCGAGCGCGACTAGCGATCCCATCGAATGGCCGACGAGACCGGCTTTTGTTGCACCGCTGGCGGCGATCAGCCGCGTAACCCAGTCGGCCATGCCGGAAATGGTGGGGATCAGCGCGCCCTTGGACTTTCCGTGTCCCGGCAAATCCGGCACCAGCACGCTGTAGCCGTGATGCGAAAACCAGCGGCTGAACGTCGCCCACATCGAATGGTCGAAGCCCGCGCCATGCAGGAACACGACCAGCGGCAATTTCGGATCGAACGGCTTGCCGCCCGTGGTCGCGAATGTTTCGACGCCGTCAACATTAAGGATCATGTCTCAAGCCTTTTGCGAGAAGCGGAGCGCCTGGCCGATGTCGCCGATGATATCCTCGGCGGCCTCGATGCCGATGGACAGGCGGATCAGTTCTTCGCCGATGCCTGCGGTTTTCAACTGTTCGGCGTTCATCTGCTGATGGGTGGTGGAGGCGGGGTGGATTACCAGCGTCTTGGCGTCGCCGACATTGGCGACATGGCTGACCAGTTTCAGTGCTTCGATAAACTTGCGTCCCGCATCGCGACCGCCCTTGATGCCGAAGGTGATGATCGAGCCCGCGCCGCGGGGCAGCAGCTTTTTGGCGAGGTCATGATCGGGATGGCTGTCGAGCGAGGGGTGCTGCACCCACTCGACGGCCTTGTTCGTCTTCAGGAAGTCGAGAACTGCGGCGGCGTTCTCGACATGACGCGGCATGCGCACATGCAGCGTCTCGACACCCTGCAGGATCTGGAACGCGTTGGTTGGCGAGAGGCACGCGCCGAAATCGCGCAGGCCCTCGGCGCGGGCGCGCATGATGAAGGCTTGCGGCCCGAATTCCTCCGCGAAGACGATGCCGTGATATCCGGCATAAGGCGTCGTCAGCGTCGGGAATTTGCCGGACTTTTCCCAGTCGAAATGCCCGCCGTCCACGATGACGCCGCCGATGGCGATGCCATGGCCGCCGATCCACTTGGTGATCGAATTCATCACGATGTCTGCGCCCATCTCGATGGGTCGCGCCAGATAAGGCGTCGCGAAAGTGTTGTCGATCAGGAGAGGAATGCCCGCATCGTGAGCGATCTTCGCGACCGCCGGAATGTCGAACACCTCAAGTCCCGGATTGCCGATGGTTTCGCCGATCACGAGCTTGGTGTTGGGCTTGATCGCGGTGCGGATTCCGTCGTGATCGCGCGGCTTGACGAAAGTGGTGGTGATGCCGAAGCGCGGCAGCGTATGCGTCAAGAGGTTGATCGTGCCGCCATAGAGCGAGGCGGACGCCACGATATGGTCTCCGGCATCGAGCAGGGTGGTGATGGCCAGATGCATCGCCGCCATGCCGCTGGCGGTGCAGACCGCGCCGACGCCGTTTTCCAGCGCCGCGAGGCGTTCCTCCAGCACCGCGATGGTGGGGTTGGAAATGCGCGTGTAAAGGTGGCCCGCGCGTTCGATGTTGAACAGCGCCGCGGCATGGTCCGCATCCTGAAAGACGTAGGACGTGGTTTGATAGATCGGCGCGGCGCGCGCGCCGGTGAGAGGATCGGGATGCTGGCCCGCATGAAGGCTGAGCGTGTCGAACGCGGGAGGTTTGGGCGCTGCCATTTAGTCCTCGTCTGTCGTGATGACGCTATGTCCCATGCAGGCCTGCCGGTGACAAGTTACGGAGGGCATGATCCCGAAAAGCGGAAACCGGTTTTTGGAAAAAGATCATGCCCTCTTGAAAAATCAACCTTTGCGCGGATCGATCGGCGTGATCGCACCCAGGCCAAGGATAGTTTCCAGCAGTTTTCCGGCCGCCAGCGCATGGGCCTCGCCGCGCGGCGGCGCAACGATCTGCAGGCCCACCGGCAGGTTTTCGCGGGTGAATCCGCAGGGGATCGACAGGCCCGGGCAGCAGGCGATGGTGATGGCGGAGACGATGGCGAGCCAGCCCACATAGTTGTCGAACTTCACGCCGTCGCATTCGGCAAGATAGCGCTGCTCGATCGGGAAGGGGGCAACGATCGTGGTCGGGCACAGCAAAAGATCGTAGGTCTCGAAGAAGGCGAGGGCGCGGTTCATCAGGGTGACGCGCTGGGCTTCGGCGCGTTCCATGTCCGCCAATGTGAGCTTGAGGCCTTCCTCGATGTTCCAGATCACTTCTGGTTTAAGCTGGTCGCGGTGCGACTTGAGCAGCTTGCCCTTGGTCAGCACATAATCATAGGCGCGCAGCACATGGGCGCATTCCACGGCTTCCTTGAAATCGGGATGCGCTTCCTCGACGATTACGCCTGCCTCCGCGAGGCGCAGCGCGGCCTTGCGCGTGATCTCGGCGACTTCCGGGTCCACCGGCGAGATTCCCAGATTGGCGGAATAGGCAACACGCTTCGGTTTTGCGCCGGAGCGCGCGGCCGACAGAAATGACGTGGGCAGGCGCGGCAGCGACAGGACATCGCCCGGATTCTCGCCGGACATCGCGTCCAGCATCAGGGCGAGATCTTCGACGTTGCGCGCCATCGGTCCATCCGCGCTCAGGGTGCGGTCCACTTTGACGCCTTGCGAATGCGCGACCCGGCCGATGCTCGGGCGCATCCCGACCACGCCGCAGAAACTGGCGGGATTGCGCAGCGAGCCTCCGACATCGGTGCCATGGGCCAGCCATGCCGTGCCGCTGGCCAGCGCCGCAGCCGCGCCGCCAGACGAACCGGAAGCCGAGCGCGACAGATTCCACGGATTGAGGGTCGGGCCGAACACCTCGTTGAAGGTCTGCGCGCCCGCGCCGAATTCCGGGGTATTGGACTTGGCGTAGACCACCGCGCCGTTGTTCTCGAGCATTTCGACGACGATGTTGGATTTGGTCGCGATACTGTCCTTGAAGATAGGAGAACCCTGCGTGGTCAGGACGCCCGCGACATCGGTGAGATCCTTGATCGGCACCGGCATGCCGGCCAGAAGGCCGCGCTCGCCGGCCGGCTTTTTCATCAGCGCATCGGCATGGGAGCGGGCGCGGTCGAAGCACAGCGTCGGCAGCGCGTTGACCTGGCCGTCGACTTCCTTGATCCGGGCTTCCAGTGCATCCAGCAGATCGTGTGGGGTAATTTCTCCGCGCCGCAGCCGTTCGACGTTTTCACAGGCCGTTGCCCGCACAAGCTCCGCATTGGATGTCACGAAATCGCCTCCCGTTTATTGGTTTCGTTGGACGCCAATATAACGGGAGGCATTCAAATGGCGAGGCGAAAGTGCAAAGGGTGCACCGCGCCTCGCGCAGATGTCAGTGCTTGGCGCTCGATGCTTCGCCGTTGAGAACCTCCCCGAACAATTCCCAGCGCTCGCCCTTGAAGCGCATCAGTTGCAATTGCTCGATAGGGGCGAAATCGGTGGCGCTGGTCTTGATCAGCACGCCGGGCAGCATGCCGCCCTGCTGAAGGCCGTTGATGCTGGCCGCCTGTTTCATGACGTTCTCGCGGGTGAGATTGTCGCCGCACTGCTTGAGCACCACGGCCATGGTCTGCGCCATGTTGTATCCGGTGACGGCGGAGCTGTCGGCCACGTTGGCTTCGGGGACATATTTGGCGAGAAACGCCTTGTACTCTTTCATGCCGGGATCGTTGTCCCATTGCGGATCGGATGTATCCTTGGCGTAGGCCGCAGAAATCACGCCCTGTGCGTTGTCGAAGCCCGCGGGCTTCATCACGGTGGCGATCGAGGCGCTGACGTTGGAGATGATCATCACCGGCTTCCAGGCCAGTTCACCGGCCTTCTTCACGGTTTGCGCGCCGAATTTCGGCGTGGTGAAAATCAGCAGAACGTCCGGGTTCAGCGCCTTGAGCTTCACGATATGCGAATCGATGGTGGGCTCGGAGAGTTCGTAGCTTTCCTCCGCCACGATCATGGACTTCTTGTCGCCGAGGCCGTCCTGCACGCCCTTCAGGTAGTCCTTGCCGAAATCGTCATTCTGATAGAGCACGGCGATTTTGGCGTTCGGCTTTTCCTTGAGGAGGTATTTCGCATAGATGCGGGCTTCGCTCTGGTAGCTCGGCAGCCAGCCCATGGTCCATGGGAAGCCGGTCGGATTGTTCCACTTGGTCGCGCCGGTCGCCAGAAACAGATGCGGAATCTTCTTCGCATTCATGTATTTCTGAATTGCGGAGTTGGACGGCGTGCCAAGCGCGCCAAATACGGCCAGCACCTCATCGCTTTCGACCAGCTTGCGCGTCTGCTCGACGGCCTTTGGCGGACTGTAGGCATCGTCATAGGAAATAAAGTTGATCTTGCGGCCATTGATGCCGCCTTCATCATTGATCTTTTTGAAGTAGCCCTCCATCGCCTTGCCGACGGTGCCATAGGCGGAAGCGGGGCCGCTATAAGGGATGATGTTTCCGATCTTGATTTCGGTATCGGTCGCGCCGGTATCGTATTTTTTCTGGGCAAGCGCGTTGCCGGTTGCGGCGATCAGAAAACCCGTCGCAGCGATAGCGCATAGCGGTCGTGTGAATTGCATTCCATTCTCTCCCTGTCGTTTCCGTTTGTTGTGCCGCGGCTCTTGTGGCCACCGGTCGATCGTCACCTTATAGGATCAGGTTCGTTTGGCTTTATCTTTTTCGTTCTGTGCGACGATGGCGTCACGCGCCGCTTTCCAGTCGGCATCGGACCAGTCGCGCAACTGGTAGAAATTGCCGCCCATTGCCAGCGCCTGCGCGCCGTCCATGGCGATGGTCTCTCCATTGATCCAGTCGCAGCCGCCGGAGATCAGGAACGTGGCAAGGTTCTGCAATTCGCTCATGGTGCCGACGCGGCCCATGGGATTCATCGCAATGGTGCGGGCTCCGGCCTCGTCGCCGGGTTTGATGCGCTTGCTCATGCCCTCGGTCGGAATTTCGCCCGGCGCGATGGTGTTGAGGCGAATGCCGTAGCGTCCCCATTCGGCGGCGAGCGACATGGTCATGGCGTGGATCGCCGACTTGCTCATGGTGGAGGGCACGACATACGGACTGCCGTTGCGCACCCATGTCACCGTGATCGAGACGACGTTGCCGCGATGACCGCCGGCGATCCAGCGCCGCCCGACGGCGTGAGTGACATAGAACGTGCCGTGCATCACGATGTTGGCGACGGCATCGAAGCCGCGCGGCGTCAGGTCCTGCGTGCGTGAGATGAAATTTCCCGCGGCGTTGTTGATCAGATCGGTGAGGGGGCCGTCCTTGAAGGCGGCGTCGATCATGGCGTCGACCGCGGCGGCATCGCGGATATCGACGCCGTGGCTGACGACCTTGCCGCCGTAAATCCCCATTAGTTCTTCGGCGGTCTCGTCGCAGACGCTCTTGCGGCGTCCGCAGATGTGAACCTCCGCACCGAGGCTGAGGAATTTCGTGGCCATGGCCTTGCCGAGGCCGGTGCCGCCGCCGGTGACGAGAATTTTTTGGCCCGCGAGAAGCCCGTCTGTGAACATGGTGCAATCCTCCCGTGAGTGGATTTCTTGATTAGTTAGTTGATTAATTAAAACAGCGTGATCTAATCCTGTAAAGAGAAACAAACAGAACAATCGGAGAAACGCCATGACATCTGCGACGACCGTCGCGCCCAGCGATCGCATCACCGTCACGATCACCGAGGGCGTTGCCGACGTCCGGCTGGTCCGCGTCGACAAGATGAATGCACTCGATGCGCCGATGTTCAATGCGCTTGTCGATACGGCGGAGCGGCTCAGAACCGAGAACGGGCTGCGCGCCGTCGTGCTCTCCGGTGAGGGGCGCGCGTTTTGTGCGGGTCTGGATATGGGGCGTTTTGCCGCGATGGGCGACGGCAGCAGCGATCTGCGCGATCTGGCCAAACGCACTCATGGCCTCGCCAATCATTCGCAGCAGGCGGTATGGGGCTGGCGGCAGTTGCCGGTGCCGGTGATTGCGGCCGTGCATGGCGTCGCGTTCGGCGGCGGCTTCCAACTGGCGATCGGCGCGGACATGCGCTTCGTCGCGCCGGATACGCGCATGTCGATCACCGAAATCAAATGGGGACTGGTGCCGGACATGGCGGGCACGCCGATTCTGGCGCGGCTGGTGCGGGACGATATCTTGCGCGATCTTGCCTTCACCGGCCGCATCTTTTCGGCGCAGGAAGCGATGAGCTACGGTCTTGCGACGCGCATCTGCGACGATCCGCGCGCCGAGGCGCTGGCCGCCGCACGCGAGATCGCGGGCAAGAATCCGGATGCGATCCGCGGCATCAAGCGGATGCTCAATGGGCTTGGCGGCGATCCAGGTCCTGCGCTGCTGGCGGAATCCGTTGAGCAGATGAAGGTAATGGGAACGCCGAACCAGACCGAAGCCGTGCGCGCCAATCTGGAAAAGCGCGCGCCGAATTTCTTGGACGGCGCGAACTGAGCGGAGGCGGATATGTCTTCGTCCATTTCTCCGCGCGCCAGCGGCATCATCAGCGGCGGCCGCATCAGGACGCGCGATGAGGTCAATGACCGCTCGCGCCTGATCGCTGGCGGCCTTGCTGCGCTCGGCGTCAAGCAGGGCGACAGCGTTGGCATCCTGATGCGCAACGATATCGCGTTTCTCGAAGCCGCCTATGCGGTGATGACCCTTGGCGCCTATGCGGTGCCCATCAACTGGCACTTCAAGGCTGACGAGATTGCTTATGTGATCGGTGATTCCGGCGCGCGGGTGCTGATCGGCCATGCGGACCTGCTGCATGATCTGGATGGCGTGATTCCTGCCCGCACGACCGTACTCAGCGTGCCGCCGCCGCCGGAAATCATCGAAACATACCGCATCGATCCTTCGCGTTTGACAACACCGCGGGACGCGCAGGACTTTGATGCGTGGCTGGCCGGGCAGAGACCTTACGACGGCCCCGCGCTGCCGCAGCCCCAGAACATGATCTACACATCCGGCACGACCGGACATCCCAAGGGCGTCAGGCGTTTTGCACCGACGCCGGAGCAGGTCGCCTCCACCGAGGCGATGCGGGCGCTGATTTACGGCATCAAGCCGGGTGTGCGTGCGCTGCTGCCGGGGCCGCTGTATCATTCCGCGCCGAACGCATTCGGGCTTCGTGCGGGGCGGCTCGGCGATGTGCTTGTCATCATGCCGCGTTTCGAGCCGGAGGAATTCCTGCGTATCATCGATGAACAGAAGATCGACAACGCGTTCATGGTGCCGACCATGTTCACGCGACTTCTGAAATTGCCGGAAGCCGTCCGCAAATCCTACAACGTGTCCTCGCTGCGTCATGTGATCCATGCCGCCGCGCCATGCCCCGCCGATGTGAAGCGCGCGATGATCGACTGGTTCGGCCCGGTGATTCACGAATTCTACGGCAGTACTGAGTCCGGCGCGGTGACGTTCGCAACATCCGAGGATGCACTCAAGAAGCCCGGCACGGTGGGAAAACTGTCACCCGGCGCGGAATTGCGGTTTCTTGGGGACGATGGCCGTGTTCTGCCGCAGGGCGAGGTCGGTGAGATCTATTCGCGGCTGTCGGCCTATCCCGATTTCACCTATCACAACCGGCCGGAAAAACGCGCGGAGATCGATCGCGCCGGATTCATCACCAGCGGCGACGTCGGCTATATGGATGCCGACGGCTACGTGTTCATCTGCGACCGCAAGCGCGACATGGTGATTTCAGGCGGGGTCAACATCTATCCGGCGGAAATCGAGGCGGTGCTGCAGGGTGTTCCCGGCGTCCACGATTGCGCGGTGTTCGGCATTCCGGATGACGAATTCGGCGAGGCGCTGATGGCGGTGGTCGAATTGCAGCTCGGAAGCACTCTGGATGCGGCGGCAATCCGCGAGCGGCTCAAGGCCTCGCTGGCGGGCTACAAGATCCCCAAACACATCGAAATCCAGGCGGACCTGCCGCGTGAGGATTCCGGCAAGATTTTCAAGCGGCGGCTCCGCGATCCATACTGGGAGCGGGCGGGGCGGAAGATTTAGGCATCTAGCGGCGCTTGCGTGAACGAGTAAAACTTGCGACGGGAGAGTGCCGGTCATTTCTCGCGCAAGCGGAACGCTCATGTCGTCAGATGCCTCTTCAAGCGGAACCTCTGATCTCAGGCTTCGGGATGGCGAGGGATCGCCGCCGTCGGACGATGACGCGCTGCTGCGCGCCGACATCCGGCGGCTGGGCCGCATTCTCGGCGACACCGTGCGCGATCAGGAAGGGGAAGACGTCTTCGATCTGGTGGAGCGCATCCGCCAGACCTCGATCCGTTTCCATCGTGATGACGACAAACCGGCGCGTCATGAACTCGAATCCATTCTGGACGGCATGACTATTGCGGAAACCGTCCGCATCGTCCGTGCATTCAGCTATTTCTCGCATCTGGCGAACATTGCCGAAGACCAGAACAACATCCGCCAGCGCCGCGCGCAGGACATGGCGGGCACGGAGCGCCCTGGGACTCTGTCGCGCGCTCTGGCGCTTGCCGCCGAAAGAGGCATCGATTCCGACGCTCTGCGGGCGTTTTTCGCCAAGGCGCTGGTCAGCCCGGTGCTGACTGCGCATCCGACCGAGGTCCGCCGCAAGAGCACGATGGATCGCGAAATGGAAATCGCGTCCGTGCTGGACGTGCGCGAGCGCACGCAGATGACGGCGGATGAACGCGCGGCCAGTGACGAGCAGTTGCGCCGCGCTGTGGTGACGCTGTGGCAGACCAATCTTCTGCGCCGGACCAAGCTGACTGTGCTGGACGAAGTCTCCAACGGCCTGTCGTTCTATGACTATACGTTCCTGCGCGAGGTCCCACGGCTGCATTGCGCGCTGGAAGACCAACTCGCTGGCGGCGCGCTGGATGCGCCGGAGCTGGCCACGTTTCTGAAAATGGGAAGCTGGATCGGCGGCGACCGCGACGGCAATCCGTTCGTCACCGCAGAGGTGATGCGCGGCACGCTGAAGATGCAGAGCACGCGCATCCTGCAGTTCTATCTTGCCGAGCTGCATGAACTCGGTGCCGAGCTTTCACTTGCGGCGCATCTGGCCGATGTCTCGCCGGACCTGCGCGCACTGGCGGAGCAATCGCCGGACCCGTCGCCTCACCGCAGCGGCGAACCGTATCGGCTGGCTGTGTCGGGCATCTATGCACGGTTGGCGGCAACGGCGCAGAAGCTTCGGATCGAGACCAGTCGCCCGCCGGTGGGGAACGCGAAGGCTTACGATACACCGCAGGAATTGCGCCGCGATCTCGATGTGTTGCATGCCTCGCTGGTCGCGAACAATTCGCTGGTGATCGCGCGGGGGCGGTTGCGACATCTGCGCCGGGCGGTGGACTGTTTCGGATTCCATCTGGCGGCGCTGGATATGCGGCAGAATTCCGCCGTGCATGAGCGCACGATGACAGAGCTGTTCGAGGCGGCGGCGCCGGGAACGAATTACAAGAACCTGCAGGAAGACGCGCGGATTGCGCTGCTGTCGCGCGAACTGGATACCGCACGCCCGCTGGCGTCGCCTTTCGTGTCTTATGGCGAGGAAACGGTCAAGGAACTGGCCGTCCTGCGCGCGGCGGCGGACGCCCATGCAACGTTTGGTGAAGCCGTCATTCCCCAATGCATCATCTCGATGACCGAGGGGGCATCCGATCTTCTGGAGGTCGCGGTGTTATTGAAAGAGGTAGGGCTCGTCGCGCCGACCGGCACCAGCCAGATCAACATCGTGCCGCTGTTCGAGACCATCGACGACCTGCGCCAGTGCGCGCAAATCATGGACAGCCTGTTCGCGCTGCCGGAGTACCGCCGCCTAGTCGCAAGCCGCGGCGACATTCAGGAGGTGATGCTCGGCTATTCGGACAGCAACAAGGATGGCGGCTTCGTCACCTCCGGCTGGGAGCTTTACAAGGCCGAGATCAGCCTCATTGAAGTGTTCAAGCGTCACGGCGTGCGGCTGCGCCTGTTTCACGGGCGTGGCGGTTCGGTCGGCCGCGGTGGCGGCCCGAGTTACGACGCCATTCTTGCGCAACCGGGCGGGGCGGTGAACGGGCAGATCCGCATTACCGAGCAGGGCGAGATCATCTCGAGCAAGTATTCCAACGCCGATGTCGGCCGGCATAATCTGGAAATCCTCGCGGCGGCGACGCTGGAAGCGAGCTTGCTGCAGCCGAAGCACTCGGCGCTGCGCGACGAATACATCGCGGCCATGGAAGAGCTTTCTAATCTCGCTTATGCGGCCTATCGCAATCTCGTTTATGAGACGGAAGGTTTCGAGGATTACTTCTGGTCCTCGACCGTCATCAATGAAATCGCGACGCTCAATATCGGCAGCCGCCCGGCCTCGCGCACCAAGACCCGCAGGATCGAGGATTTGCGGGCGATCCCTTGGGTGTTCAGTTGGGCGCAATGCCGCCTGATGCTGCCGGGCTGGTACGGGTTCGGCAGCGCGGTGGATGCGTGGGTGCAGAAGAATCCCGATAAGGGCATCGCCTTCCTGCAGGAGCTTTATCGCGAGTGGCCGTTCTTCCAGACCCTGCTGTCGAACATGGACATGGTGCTCTCGAAAAGCAGCATCGCCATCGCGTCGCGCTATGCCGACCTCGTGCCGGATGAGAAGTTGCGCGCTGCCATCTTCGGCCGCATTCGTGCCGAATGGCATAAATCCATCGAGACCTTGCTGACGATCATGGGGCACGACCGGCTGCTGCAGGGAAATCCGTTGCTGGAACGCTCGATCCGCAACCGTTTTCCCTATCTCGATCCGCTCAACCACGTTCAGGTCGAACTGCTGCAGGCCCATCGCGCGCAGAGCACGGATGAGCAGGTGCTGCGCGGCATTCAACTCACCATCAACGGAATCTCGGCGGGGCTGCGCAACAGCGGCTGAGCGTCAGCGAGCGTCCTTGTAAACGACGCCGTCCTTCATGATGACGGAGAAGTTTTTCGCAGGAGACGCAATCAGGTCGAGATTGGCGAGGGGATCGCCGTTGACAAGGATCAGGTCCGCGAGCGCGCCTTCCTCGACAATGCCGAGCTTGCCCTCATAAGGCGAGCGCGGACCGCTCAAGGCCAGAAGCTGCGCATTGTCGTAGGTCACCAGCTTGAGGATTTCCGCCGGCGTGAACCACTGTCGCAGCGCCAGGATCAGATTGTTCTGTTGCGAATTCAAATCAGGCTCGAACAGAATGTCGGTGCCCCAGGCCAATTTGACGCCGTGCTTCTTCGCCATCGGCCAGATGCGGGCGTTGCCTTCGAGAATGCCGGCCCGCTTCCTGCGCCGTTCCGGAGTCATATTGGGCGAATCCGGAATGAGGTTCTGTGCGCTAAGCCAGACGCCGCGCTGGGCCATCAGCTCGATCGTCGGCTCGTCCAGCAACTGCCCGTGCTCGATGCATTTGACGCCGGCCTCGATGGCCCGCCGCACCGCACGCGGCGTATAGGCATGGACGGCGACATAGGTGTTCCAGTCATCGGCGGCCTCGACCGCCGCTTTCATTTCGTCCAGCGTGTATTGCGTCACGTCGATGGGATCATAGTCGGACGAGGTGCCGCCGCCCGCCATCAGCTTGATCTGGCTCGCGCCCATCCGCAGGTTCTCGCGCGTTGCGGTCAGCACTTCGTCGCGTCCGTCCGCGATGAAGGTTGCGCCATATTCTTCCGCGCGCGACGGTTTGCCGAAGAAGCGGCGCGAACGTTCGTTAGGCGCGCGGAAATCGCCATGGCCCGATGTTTGCGAGATCACGGCACCGGAAGGCCAGATCCGCGGACCTGGCGTTTTTCCGGCATCGATCGCGCGCTTGAGCGGAAAGATCGGTCCGCCCATGTCGCGCGCTGCGGTGAATCCACGCAGCAGCATCTGTCCGGCAGACTTCGCCATGGCAGCACCGAGCTTTTCCGGCGTGGTGTCGGGATCGTAAAGTTGGGTGAGCAGCAGGCTTCCGAAGCCGAAATGCACATGAACGTCGATCAGGCCGGGCATCAGGGTGCGGCCCTTGCCGTCGATAACCTTCGCTCCCGGAGCGGCCTTGGCTGAGGGACCGATGGCCGCGATCCTGTTACCGCGCACCACAACATCGGTGGCGGCGCCGAGTTCGCCCTTCAGCGCGTCAAGGACGCGCACATTTCGAAAGATGGTTTCAGAAGGGGCCGGTTTCTGGGCCATCGCAGGCGATGCAATGACTATGATGGCTGCACATAAGGTCAGGCGAGCTTGGGACCAGAATTTCGCAAACATTGCAATCGCACCCGTTCATCTGTTTCGCGCAGCCTGAGGCAGTTTGGGACAAACGACAAGTGCGATTTCTCCGGCGGTGCTGAGCCGAAAATGCTCTGCTCCGCCGGAATTGATGATGATGGTCATTCGATCTTTAGAGAATCAGACCGGATCCCACGGGAAGATGTCGGCCGAACGATCGAGCTTGTAGAACGACGGCTTCAGCGCGGGCATGCCGTGCTCGGCGATGGTCTGCGGCGTCCAGCCTTCGCCGCGATGGATCGAGCGCAGCGGGCGCGACTGACCCATCAGGAAAATTTCGTTCATGCGCACGGCGAATATCTGTCCGGTCACATCCTTGGCGGCGTCGCTGAGCAGAAAGGCGACCACCGGTGCGATCTTGTCGGCGCTCATCTTCTGCATGCGGGCGACGCGCGCTTTCTCTTCCTCGGTTTCGGTCGGGATCGTGCCGATCATCCGGCTCCATGCGAACGGCGAGATGCAGTTCGAGCGCACGTTGAAGCGCTCCATATCGAGCGCGATCGACTTGGAGAGGCCGACGATGCCGAGCTTGGCGGCGGCGTAATTCGCCTGGCCGAAATTGCCGATCAGACCCGAGGTGGAGGTGAAGTGGACGAAGCTGCCGCTTTCCTGCTCGCGGAAGACGCGCGCGGCGGCATGCGAGGTGTAGAACGAGCCCATCAGGTGAACCTTGATGACCGATTCGAACGCATCGATGCTCATGCGATGGAAAATCGCGTCGCGCAGAATGCCGGCGTTGTTCACGACGCCGTCGAGCCGGCCGTAGGTGTCGACAGCCTGCTTGATGATCTTGCTGGCAGGAATGGCTTCCGCCACCGACTCGAAATTCGCTGCGGCCGTGCCGCCGCGCTTCTTGATTTCCTCGACGACTTCCTCCGCAGGGGCGGCACTGGAACCGGAGCCGTCCGACGCGCCGCCCGGATCGTTGACCACGACCTTCGCGCCTTCCGCGGCGGCGAGCAGCGCGATTTCGCGGCCGATGCCGCGGCCCGCGCCGGTGACGACGATGACCTTGCCGTCGAGGGATTTGTTGTTTGCCATCTCAAGCGCTCCTGTTTCTTGTTGTCGCTGTCAGCGTTCGTTGGTGAAAATGATGGTGCCCGATGCCGCGAACATGCCGCCGACGCCGTGGCAGACGGAAATTCTCGCGTCCGGGACCTGTGCCGGTGCGATGCCGCGCATCTGCCGCACGCTCTCCTGAAGCGCATACATGCCGTACATGCCCGAGTGCATGTAGCTGAGGCCGCCGCCATTGGTGTTCATCGGTAGCTTGCCGCCGGGACGGGTGTTGCCGTCCGCGATGAACCTGCCGGTTTCCTCGTGAGGCATGAAGCCGAGATCGCCGAGACCGTAAAGCGGCAGGTGCGCGAACGCGTCGTAGATCATCAGGTGATCGACGTCCTTGTGCGTGATGCCGGCCTCGCGGAAAGCGGTCGGCCCCGCGACCTTGAAGGCGCGGGACGAATTGAAGGTCTCCATCTGGCTGACCATCGGCGTTTCGACGCTTTCGCCGGTACCGAGAATGTAGACGGGCTTGCGTGGGAAATCCTTGGCCCGGTCGGCACTGGTGAGGATCAGCGCGCCGCCGCCATCGGTGACCAGGCAACACTGCAAGAGGCGAAACGGGTAGGCGATCATCCGCGAGTTCAGAACGTCCTCGACCGTGATCGGGTCTTTCATCGAGGCGCGCGGATTTTTCGCCGCCCATTCGCGCTGGACCACGGCGACCATGGCGAGCTGCTCGTGGGTGATGCCGTAGGTCTTCATGAAGCGCAGCACGGGAATCGGAAACATGCTCGGCGGGCCGAATACGCCGAACGGCGCCTCGAACTGGCCCTGCAGGCTGTCGGCGGGAATCGAGCGCGGGAGCTTGCCGATCATCGACTTGCCGCTTTCCGCGTGCGTGATCAGCACGGTCTTGCAAAGTCCGGCCTCGATGGCCGCCGCGGCATGGCGGACATGGAGCATGAAGGAGCATCCGCCGACCGATGTGCCGTCCACCCATGTCGGCGTGATGCCAAGATAGTGTGCAATCTGTTGCGGCGTTTCGACCGCGGTCGCGACGCCATCGATGTCCGAGAGTTTCAGTCCTGCATCCGCGATGGCGTTCAGCGCCGCATCCGCATGAAGCTGGATCTGCGACATATCCGGGATCACGCCGAGCTTGGTGGTTTCCGCCGCGCCGACCACGGCTACCTGATTTCTGCGCATGATATTATCCCTTCGCCGGACGGAATTGGGGAAGGGTGATCTTGTCGTCGATGGCCTCGAACGCGACTTCGAGCGGCATGTCGAGCACAAGCGCTTCGGGCGTCTGCGGACAATCGAGGATATTGCTCATCATCCGCGGTCCTTCATCGAGTTCGACCACGGCGATGGCGTAAGGCGGCGTGAAGCCCGGCGCGGCGGGACGGTGATTGATGACATAGCTGTAGAGCTTGCCCCTGCCGCTGGCCTTGAACACGCTGACTTTGCGCGAGGCGCAGGAGGGGCAGAACGGCCGCGGCGGAAAGTAGACGTGCGAGCAATCGTCGCAGCGCTGGAGGCGGAGTTCGTTTGCGCGAGTACCATCCCAGAAGTGCTGGGTTTCGGGCGTCGGTTTGGGAAGGGCGCGGGACGGTCCGGCCATCGGCAGTTTCTCCCTGTCTGTTTCTTGTTAATTGGTCGATTAACTTTATGCCGGTATTCCCTGCCGCAGGCAAGCGGGCCTGAAGGCGGATTTCCCGCGTCCGCAGAGGCCATCTCCTCCGGTGAGACGATGCGAGCGGATAGGCCGTCGTTTAGCCTCCGTGCCGATCACTCCAAAACTGCAAGGGATTTGGCTTTTTCGTCCGGATGCTCCGCGCTAAGCGTCGCTGGCATGTGCGGATGGGCGGAAAAACAAAATGCCGATCAATTTTGAATCGTTTGAACGCAACAGCGGCATGCGATGACCAATGTTAACGGTGTGACTTGCCTTTCTCGCTGATGCAGCAGGCGCGCACGCATGTTCCGCTCACTCGGGAACGGGGCACGTTTGTTGGGAGCTGTAGCAATTCAGTCACGGATTCACGCTTCACGACGTTGAATATGCGGGGGTATTATGGTTCTTGAAGCGATAGTTATTTTGATCAGGGCGTTTTGTTGATGAGAATTTTCACGCATCGCGCGCGCGCATTTGGAGGAGCGGTATTTTCGCGCTCGTCTTCGCTGCTGGCGGCATGCGCCGTCCTCTTCATCGCCCAGGCCGACGCAGCGCACGCGCAGGGCGCGAGCGAACAGGATCAGCTGTTTCAACAGATGGTCCGCAACCCCGCCAATCACGAGATCACGTTTGCCTTTGTGAAAGTCGCGACCGCAAACAGCGACTATGAAGCCGCGATCGGCGCGCTTGAGCGACTTCTGTTCTACAATCCGCGTCTCACGCGCGTGAAGTATGAACTCGGCGCGCTGTATTTCCGCCTCGGCTCCTATGAAATGGCGCGGCGCTATTTCAAGGAGGCGCTTGCAAGCCCGGACATCGATGCGATCACGAAAGAACGTGTCGAGACCTATCTGCCCGACACCGAGAAGCAGCTTCAGCAGAGCCGGTTTTCCGGATTCGTGCAGACCGGCATTCGCTCGCAGAGCAATGCGAGCTTCGCGCCGGGCGGTGGCGTTCTCCGTCTCGGAGGACAGGACCTCGCGCTGCTGCCGACCGCGCGGCAGAAGAGCGACGTCAACTGGTTCGGCCTCGCCGGACTGAGCCACGATTACGATCTGCAGAACCAGCGCGGCGATACGCTCGAAACCCGCGCCGTGGGCTACCTCACCGCGCAGTCGCGCTTTCCGGAGTTGAACGTCGGCTTCGTCGATGTCAGCTTCGGTCCGCGCCTGGCGCTGGCGCCGGAGGCATTGCCCGGCGTGACGATCAAGCCGTTCGTTGTCGGCGGCACCACCTGGCTCGATGGCGCGACTTATCTGTCCACAGTCGGCGCCGGCGTTTCGCTGCGCTATGCCGTGAACGACCGGTTCTCGTTCGGGCCGGAATTCGAGTGGCGGCGCGCGGATTTCAAGATCAACGAAGCGCTTCCGGTCTCAGGCTTCAACAGCGGCGACTGGTACACGTCCAGCCTGTCCGGCAGCTGGGCGATCGCGCAGAGGATCAAGCTGGATGCGCGCGGCCTGTTCCGGCGCGGCGACTCGGCATTCGCCTTCCAGTCCTATGACCAGTGGGCGATCGAAGCCGCGCTGACGCTGGAATTCGCGCCTCCGTTCGACTGGATGTCGCGCAACTGGAGCGTGGCGCCGTTCGTGCGCCGGATCGAAACCCGCTTCGATGCCGCCAATCCGTTCATCGATCCATTGACGGTACGCAACGACGGCCAGTGGTCGGTGGGGGCGCTCTTCAACGCGCCGATCAACCGGACATTCGGCGTATCTGCCGCCGTCCAGTACGACCATACAAGTTCATCGCTGCCGAACTATCGCGTGGAGAATGTCTCCGTGATGTTCGGCCCGACGGCGCGTTTCTGAGGGCCATCGCATGATTACACGTCATCATCTGGTTCTTGCTTCGTTGCTGGCTTCACTTGCCGCCGTCGGCGCATCCCCCGCCGCCGCGCAAAACTCTGGCCGGGTCGGTGCGGTTAATCGCGATGCGACGGGCACACCGCCGGGCGCGGGATCACGCACGCTGACCATCGGCACCAACGTCATTTACAAGGAGAGGGTGCAGACCTCCGCGTCCGGATCAACGCAGATCATGTTCCCCGATACGTCGACGCTGAATGTCGGCCGCAACAGCAATATCGTCATCGATGAATACGTGTATGATCCCAATGCCGGCACCGGCAAGATGGTGGCGACCGTCAGCAAGGGCGTGATGCGCTTTGTCGGCGGCCAGATCAGCCACACGGCGGGCGTGACGGTCAACACGCCTGTGGCGACGCTTGGTATTCGCGGCGGCGTGGCGACGGTGGTCTATCCGATCCCGCCGGGCTTCGGCGGCTCCGATCCCAAGCTGTCGCAAGCCAAGGGCGAAGTGGTCATTGGTCACGTCGGATCGGTGGTCATCAAGAACAACACCGGTTCGGTCATCGTGCGGCCCGGCTACATCACATGGGTGACGGGGCCGAACGATCCGATTCCTGAACCGTTCCCGGTTCCTGAATTCATGCTTCACAAGATCATGACGGCGCTGACCAGCGGCCCCGGCCAGACCGGCGGCGTCAGCGATCTGCCGACCGATCAGATGGCGGCGCGCCTTGGCTTCGGCAAAACCATCGTGACCGATCCCGCGCGGCCGCCGGGTACCGACGCGCTGGGTTATTTCTCGATCTTCGACGGCGGCAATGCTGTCGTGAAGAACAAGTCGCAGTCGAACCAGACCAATCAGGTTCAGCAGCCACCGGATCCGAACCCGTGCTCCGGCAGTTGTTATTTTTATAACAACAACATCGATTGAAGCTGGCCGGGCGGCAATTGGGCTGAGATCTTATGGCTCGGGCAGAAACAGCGCCTGAGCCTTGCTGACCTGCTCGGCGATAAAATCGGCAGTCACGCGTACCCGCGCGGTGTTGCGAAGATCGCTGTGCAGCAGCAGCCAGAATGTCCGGATCAGGCGGAACGAGGGCAGGACGCGGACCAGCGTCGGCTCGGCCTGCGCGATGAAGCAGGGCAGTACGCACAGGCCAGCGCCTGCGATTGTTGAATGGAGTTGAGCGACGAGGTTCGAGCTTTTGATCGCCGGTTGCAGATCCGGCGAAACGAAGTGCGCGTATTCCAGCTCGGGCGCATAGATCAGATCGTCGATGTAGGAAATGAAGCGGTGCGATGGCACATCTGCCGTTGTCGTGATCGGCGGATTGTCCCTCACATATTGCTGCGAGGCATAGAGACCGAGTTCATAGTCCGTCAGCTTGCGTGAGTGCAGGCGTCCTTCGCTCGGCTGCGCCAGACTGATGGCGATATCGGCCTCACGCCGTGACAGGCTGAATTCGCGCGGCATTGCGACTAGTTCGATGGTGAGGTCCGGATGCCGCTGGCTCAACTCGCCAAGGCGGGCCGCCAGAAATTTGGTGCCGAAACCATCCGGCGTGCCGACGCGCACCGCGCCGGCGGCTTCGAGCTTGGTGTTTCCGATCGACTGTGTCGCGGAGGTCGCGAGCTGGTCCATCTGCTCGGCCATGACCAGCAGCCGCTCACCTGCCTCGGTGAGGGAGGAGCCGCTGGTGCGCCGGTCGAACAGTTGGGCACCGAGCGATGTTTCGAGCGCGGTGATGCGGCGGCTGAGCGTCGAATAATCGATCTTCAGGCGCTTCGCCGCGGCCGTCATGCTGCCCGTGCGCGTGATGGCGAGAAAAGAGCGGACGAGATTCCAGTCGAACTGGTCGGTCATCAGGATTGCTTTCGGTAGCGGACGGAGTGCGGAACATTCCATCTGCGAGAACTTGGGTAGTCCATCCGGGCCGTCCGGCCAAGATTCATTTGGCGATGGCGTGGGCTGGCAAGTTCTGCCGTCCGTATTGACAGGGCTGCCCCGGCTCGCCTCTACTTCGCCCCGAAACAGCATCTGCGTACCAGACGGATGCAAAAGAAACGGGAAACGCGATGAAGAGCTTCAAGGTCACCGAATTCAATGGTCCATTGACGGAAGTGGATATGACGACGCCGCAGCCGACCGGCTCGCAGGTGTTGCTGAAGGTCAAGGCCGCCGGTGTCTGCCACAGCGATCTCCATATCTGGGAGGGCGGTTATGAACTCGGCCACGGTCGCAAGCCGCTGTCATTGAAGGACCGCGGCGTGACGCTGCCGCTGACCATGGGACATGAGACGGTCGGTGAGGTTGTGGCGGTCGGCCCTGACGTGAAGGGCGTGTCCGTCGGCGATGTCCGGCTGGTCTATCCGTGGCTGGGCTGCGGCAAATGCGAGACTTGCCTGGCCGGCGACGAAAACATGTGCATCGTCAAGACGAACTCGATCGGCATTTTCTGCGACGGCGGTTATGCCGACCACATCACGGTCCCGCATCCGCGCTATCTGCTCGACCTGCGCGGGCTCGATCCGGTGACAGCGGCGCCTTATGCCTGTTCTGGCGTGACGACCTACAGCGCGATCAAGAAGGTCGAAGCCTTCATCGACCGGCCCATCGTCATCTTCGGCGCGGGCGGTCTCGGCCTCATGGCGCTGACACTTCTGAAAGCCATGGGCGGCAAGGGCGCGATCATGGTGGATATCGACGCCACCAAGCGCGCGGCGGCGGAGAAGGCCGGTGCGCTGGCAACGGTCGACGGCGGTGCCGCGGACGCCTTGCAGCAGATCATGACCAAGGCCGGAGGGCCGATCCGCGGCGCGATCGATCTGGTCGGCAACTCCGCAACGGCGCAACTCGGTTTCGACTGCCTGGCCAAGGGCGGCAAGCTGGTGATGGTCGGCCTGTTCGGCGGCGGCGCGCCATGGGCATTGCCGCTGATTCCGATGAAGGCCATCACCATTCAGGGAAGCTATGTCGGCAGCCTGCATGAAACACAGGAGTTGATCGATCTGGTGCGCGAAAAGAACATTGCGCCGATCCCTGTGACCAAGGTGCCTCTGACCAAGGTCGATGACGCGCTCAACGATCTGAAGAAGGGCAAGCTGGTCGGCCGCGCCGTGCTGGTGCCGTAGGACGTAATTCTAGCCGCTCGTCCCCGCGAACGCGGGGACCCAGCCTTGGTCTTGCTTTGGCTTTGACGACTGGATTCCCGCGTTCGCGGGAATGATCCTGCTACTTCACCAACACGCCAAAATATGCCCATCCGATGATCGCGATGGCGATGATCATCGATATTACAATCCTTGCCATGATAGTCTTCCTTTATGGCCTGGCTATTTGTCCTGCGCGATGAGCGGCAGGACAACCAGCGAAATATCCGAATTCTCCGGGTCCGGACGAATCCCGAAACCAAGGTTACGGCACATCTCCAGCATCACCGTGTTGCGGCTCAGCACCTGACCGCGAATGGCGCGCACGCCCTCGGTGCGGCCGTATTCGATGATCATCCGCATCAGCATGGAGCCGAGGCCGATTCCCTTGAGATCGGTGCGGATCAGAATGGCATATTCGGCGCTGGCGAAATCCGCATCGGTGTGAAGGCGGACCACGCCCAGCATCCGGCCGGTGGTTTCCTCGATGGCGATGAAGGCCATGGCGCGCGCGTAGTCAAGCTGCGTCAGGCGCGCGATGAACGGGTGAGTCAACTCCTTCATCGCCGAGAAGAACCGCAGGCGGACATCGTCCTGACTGACATGGGCGAAGAATTCAGGATAGAGGTGCTCGTCCTCGGGCCGCACCGGCCGCACGAAAATGCCGCGCCCGTCCTTGAGCGTGACGTGCCGCTCCCATTCCTTCGGATAAGGACGAATGGCGAACCGATAGTGGCCTGAGCCACGGATGGTTTCGCTGAGCGGCGCGATAGTCACCTGCGCATCGACTGCGATTACGCCGTCCTTGTCGGCGAGCAGGGGGTTGATGTCGATCTCGCGGATTTCAGGCAGGTCGGCCGCCATCTGCGCGATCTTGACCAGAAGCAGCGCGACCGCGCCTTCGTCCGCCGCGGGAACGTCGCGATAGCTCTTGAGAATGCGCGAGACGCGGGTGCGGGCAATCAGGTCGCGCGCAAGGTTGAGGTCGAGCGGCGGCAGCGCCAGCGCCTTGTCGTTGATGACTTCCACCGCCGTACCGCCGCGCCCGAACACTACGACCGGTCCAAACGTCGGATCGTCGGCGAGGCCTGCGATCAGTTCGCGCGCACGCGGACGCAGGATCATCGGATGCACGGTTACGCCGTCGATACGGGCCTGGGGCCGCATCTGGCGCGCCCGCTGCAGGATATCTTCGGTGGCGTCATGAACCGCGCGTTCGCTGGTCAGGTTCAGCCGCACGCCGCCGACATCGGACTTGTTGAGAATGTCCGGCGAACTGATCTTGACGACGACGGTGCTGCCGGATGCCAGCAGGGCCGTCGCCGCGCGCGCCGCCTGATCCGCATCGCGCGCCAGCGTGGCGGACGCGATCGGAATCGCATAGGCCGCGAACAGCTCGTTGATCTCCATCGGATTGAGCCATCCACGTTTGTCCTTCAGCGCGCTCTGGATGATCGCGCGGCCGGCGGCAACGTCGGGGGCAAAGTCTTCCGGCAGGCTGGGCGGCGTCTGCATCGCGACATCAAGGCCTTCGCGATAGCGCACGATATGCATGAAGCCACGCACGGCATCCGCTTCGCTCGGGAAATGCGGGATGCCGGCTTCGCCGAACACGGCAGCGGCGGGACCCGCATCGCCGACCCAGGCGGTGAAGACCGGCTTGCGCGAATAGGTTTCGGTCCGATGCTTCTTCACCGCCGCGACCACGGACTTTGCGGATTCGAGCGGGGAGGCCAGCGTATTCGGCGCGTTCATGATCAGCACGGCGTTGTTGGCGGTGTCGCCAAGAACGCGTTCGCAGGCCTGCGCGTAACGCTCCCCATTGGCATCGCCGAGAATATCGACCGGATTGGCGTGCGACCATCGCTCCGGCAGAACCTTGTCGAGGCTTTTCCTGACGTCTTCCGAAATTCCCGCCAGTTCGCCGCCGAGATCGATCAGCCGATCCACCGCAAGCACACCAAGGCCGCCGCCATTGGTGATGATCGCAAGGCGGTGGCCGTGCGACGATTGCAAGTGCCCGAGCGTTTCGGCGGCGGAGAACAGTTCATCCAGATCGAGTACGCGCAGCAAGCCGGCGCGGCGGAATGCGGCGTCGTAAACGGCGTCCGATCCCGCCAGCGCGCCGGTATGCGTCGCTGCCGCGCGAGCGCCCTGGCTGTGGCGGCCGGACTTGATGACCACCACCGGCTTGACGCGGGCGGCGGCCCGCGCCGCCGACATGAACTTGCGCACGTCGCTGATCGACTCGATGTAGAGCAGGATGGCGCGGGTATCGGAATCGAGCGCGAAGTAATCCAGCAGGTCGGCAAAATCGACGTCGAGGTTTTCGCTGGTGGAGACGATGGCGGAAAATCCGACATTGCGGTTCGCCGCCCATTCGGCAAGCGCAGTCGAGATCGCGCCGGATTGCGAGATCAGCGCGAGGTCGCCCTTTTGCGGTAGCGGCGATCCGAAGCTGGCATTCAATTTGATACGCGGAATGAGAACGCCGAGCGATGGGCCGATCAGCCGCAGGCCGGTGCTTCGCGCAGCCCGGGCGATGGCTTCGGTGTAGGAGCCGGTGCCGAGGCCGAGCCCTCCGGACAGCACCATCGCGGCACGGTGTCCACGTTTTCCGGCGGTCTTGACGATCCCTTCGATCAGCGACGGCGGCGTCGAAATGATTGTGAGGTCGGGCGGCTCGGGAATGTCCTTGAGGTCGCGGAGCGTCTTGATGCCTTCGATTTCGGAATGCTTCGGATTGACCACATGGATCGGCCCGCCAAAGCCTCCGGCCAGCAGGTTCCGCAAGGTCGTGCCGCCGACCGATGCGGGCTTCGGACTTCCGCCGACAAGGGCGATCGAGCGCGGCGCAAACAGATGTTCGAGGCGATAGGTGCTCATGCAGTATCCCGGTCTATCGTCATGACAGGCTAGCGCAACTGGATGAAAGCCGTTGGACGAAAACAATGTGCCCGGCCATAGGCGGCACAAGGTCACATCGTGAATCCCGGGCCCAGCATGTTCTGGATGATGGTGCAGAGCAATAAAATTTACGACGTCGGTGTGGACGCGCCTTTTCTTACGAATGCCGATTGGCAGCGGACCGGACATGCTTCTAGACTGATCAGGTCTTGGAGACGGGTCCGGAGGCGCGATGATGATCAACGAGAGCTTTTCCGCCACGACGGGCCGCCTGCGGCCTCCCAATCTCGGTCTGTTTCTGGCTGAGGGGCGGGGCGTTCTGGAACTGAACGCAACGCTGCTGTTGTCGCCAGCGCTTCTGACCGCGCCGCGGGGCGATGGCCATCCGGTGCTCGTCCTGCCGGGCTTGCTGGCGAGCGACGTGTCCACGCTGATCCTGCGGCGTTATCTGGATGTCCTCGGATTCTCCACCCATCCCTGGGGCTTCGGCCGCAACCTCGGCGGCGTCTACAGCATGCGCGAAAAGCTCGCCAAGCTGCTGCAGAGCGTTCACGCCACAACCGGCCGCAAGGTCAGTCTGGTCGGCTGGAGCCTTGGCGGGATTTACGCGCGCGATCTGGCTCTGCGCATGCCGGACATGGTGCGCTACGTCGTGACGCTGGGCAGTCCGTTCTCGGGCGACGTAACGGCGACCAATGCCAAGCGCGTTTATGAAATGGCTTCCGGCGAGCGCATCGAGGATGCCGACCTCAAGGACATTCAGGCATTGTCCGGTGATCTGCCGGTGCCGACATCGTCGCTCTATACGCGCACCGATGGAATCGTGAACTGGCGCACGTGTCTGGTGAATGAATCCGACACTGCTGAAAACATCGAGATCACGCTTGCGAGCCACATCGGGATCGGCGTGAACCCTGCGGCGCTGTGGGCGGTCGCCGATCGGCTGGCGCAGCCGGAAAACGAATTTCATCCTTTTGATCGGTCCGGTCCGTTCACGCTGGCCTATGCCCGTCCGGAGAAAATGCGCGCGTAATTAAAGACTGCTGCCGGATAAGAAGCGCTCGAAGAGCGACAGCGGCTGTGAAACGGGAGGATCGTATGAGTCACGCCAAAAAGCTGTCCTCGATGGACGCGTCGTTTCTTTATCTAGAAACGCCCGAGATGCCGATGCATGTCGGAAGCATGGCGATCTTCAAGCTGCCCGAGGGTTACAAGGGCAACTTCTTCGAAGACTTCAAGAAGATGATCGCGGACCGGATTCATGTCGCGCCGATCCTTAAGGCCCGTCTGGAGAAAGCGCCCCTCGATATCGACAATCCGAGCTGGGTCGAGGACGACCAGTTCGACATCAATCGTCATATCTTCCGCGCCAGCCTTCCGGCCCCGGCGAATCGCGTCATTCTGGAACAGACCGTCGGCTGGATGCACGCCAAGCTGCTCAATCGCGCGCGTCCGCTGTGGGAATTCTACGTGTTCGAGAACATGGCGAACAACGAGGTCGGGCTGTATTCCAAGATGCACCACGCCTGCATCGATGGCGGCGCGGGCGCGGCGCTGACCAACATGATTTATGACATTACGCCGGTGCCGCGCGAATTCCCAAAGGTCGCGGCGGTCAACAGGCCCGCCAACGAGCCGCGCGATATCGCCACCAACATTCTGGATTCCTATTCGCAGCTCTGGCGCCAGCCGCTGGATGCCACCAAGGCCAAGAGTTTCGATCTGCCGCGCAGCGGCAAGAGCGATCTCGGTTCGATCCTGTTCGACAATGCGATGTATCAGCTCGAAGCCGGCATGCGGATGCTCGGCAATGTGCCCGATACGGTAAAGAGCGTGCGCGACATGGTGGCGAAGATTTCGGACCCGAAATCGCGCGATAATATTGCAAAAATGGTTTCGCCGTCGACGATGCTGAACAAGTCGATTTCCTCGGAGCGGAGCTTTGCCGGTGTGTCGGTGTCCCTGCCGGAGGCCAAGGCTCTCGCGAAAGCGGCTGGCGGAAAGCTCAACGATGTGGTGATGGCGCTGTCGAGCGGCGTACTGCGCCGCTATCTGCTGGAGCAGGGGGGGCTGCCGAGCCGGTCGTTGACGGCGGCGGTGCCGATCTCGCTGCGCGAAGAAGGCAACACGGACGCCAACAATCAGGTGTTCGGAATGATCTGCTCGCTGGCGAGCGATGTCGAGGACCCCAGGGCGCGCCTTGAGGCGATCATTTCGCAGTCCGCCAAATCCAAGGAGATGTCGCATCCGATGCGCGCTTTGATGCCGTCGATCTCCAACATCTCGATGCTGGGCGCGCCGATGCTGATTCAGGTGCTGGCGCTGCTCTACAGCCGCTCGAACCTGTCGGATGTGCTGCCACCGGCTGCCAATGTCACGATCTCGAATGTGCCGGGTCCACGCCAGACGCTTTACGCGGTGGGCGCGGAGTTGTTGCACATCTTCCCGGTCTCGATCTCGACCCATGGCCTTGCGCTCAACATCACCGTGCAGAGCTATCGCGACCAGCTCGATTTCGGGTTCATCGCAGGCGCCAACATCATCCCGCATGTGGAGAAGCTGGCCGAGATGCTGCCGAAGGAGTTCGAGCTTTTGGCAGCCGCCTATGCGCCGCCCGAAAGCCGCGCGAGCGCTGCAAGCTGACGCATGACATCTGCCATGATCGATATGCCGCCGCTTCAATATGCCGAGGTCAACGGCATCCGCATGGGCTTCTATGAAGCCGGGCCGAAATCAGACACGCCGCCGCTGGTGCTGTGTCACGGCTGGCCCGAGATTGCGTTCTCGTGGCGGCATCAGATCAAGACGCTGAGCGACGCGGGGATCCGCGTGATCGCGCCGGATCAGCGCGGCTATGGCGCGACGGACCGGCCCGAGGCGATCGAAGCCTATAGCATCGAGAACCTGACCGCCGACCTGATCGGTCTGCTGGATCATCTGAAGATCGACAAGGCGATCTTTGTCGGCCACGACTGGGGCGGCTTCATCGTCTGGCAGATGCCGCTGCGCTATCCTGATCGCGTTGCGGGTGTGATCGGCGTCAATACGCCGCATACGCCGCGCACGGCGCGAGACCCGATCGCGATCCTGCGCGAGCGCTACGGCGATCATCTCTATATCGTGCAGTTCCAGCAGCCGGGGCATAAGCCCGATCAGATCTTCGCCGCGGATGTGGAGAAGACGTTCGATTTCTTCATGCGCAGGCCGATGCCGATCAAGAAACCTGTCGCAGCCTCCGGGGAGGGACCGCCGGCGGCGGGTCTCGGTGCTTCTCCGAAGCTGAACATGGCGTTTCCCCAGATGGTCGCGGGATACGATCCCAAGGTCGACCCGCGCGAAAAGATTCTCTCGTCCGAGGAAATGAGGGTCTTTGTTGACACGTTCACGGCTTCGGGGTTCACCGGCGGGATTAACTGGTATCGCAACATGACCCGCAACTGGGAACGCTCCGCCGATATCGACCACACCGTCCGCGTGCCGTCGCTGATGATCATGGCGGAGAACGATGCGGTGCTTCCGCCTTCCGCATGCGATGGCATGGAGACAATCGTCCCGGACCTTGAGAAGTATCTGGTCAGGGACAGCGGCCACTGGACCCAGCAGGAGAAACCGGACGAGGTCAGCGCCAAAATCCTTGAATGGCGCAGGCGGCGGTTCGGTTAACGAAGCCCCGCAGGGAAGTCTTTGCAAAACATCCGCCGGACCAGTAGCTTCGAAGAAAAGTCCGGAGAACCGGACACGATGCGACCACGTGGGGGAGATACCTGAGCAATGTCGTCCCAGAACAAGCTGAGTCCGATTCCGCATCCGCCGAAGAAGCCGGTGGTCGGCAACATGCTGTCGCTGGATTCGGCCGCGCCGGTGCAGGATCTTGTGCGCAAGAGCAAGGAACTGGGGCCGATCTTCTGGCTCGACATGATGGGGCAGCCCATCGTGATTGTCGGCGGCTTCGATCTCGTCAATGAACTGAGCGACGAGAAGCGCTTCGACAAGGCGGTGCGCGGCGCGCTGCGACGGGTCCGCGCCATCGGCGGCGACGGCCTGTTCACGGCGGACACGACCGAGCCGAACTGGAGCAAGGCGCACAACATCCTGCTGTCGCCATTCGGCGGCCGGGCGATGCAGTCCTACCATCCGATGATGGTCGATATCGCCGAACAACTCGTCAAGAAATGGGAACGGCTGAACGCCGATGACGAGATCGACGTCGTTCACGACATGACGGCGCTGACCCTCGACACCATCGGCCTGTGCGGCTTCGATTACCGGTTCAATTCGTTCTATCGCGAAGACTATCATCCGTTCGTCGGCGCGCTGGTGCGTTCGCTCGAAACCATCATGATGACGCGCGGACTTCCGCTCGAAAATCTGTTCATGCGGGCCCGCCGCGCGACCCTGTCGGACGACGTCGCCTTCATGAACCGAATGGTCGACGAAATCGTGGCCGAGCGCCGCAAGAATGCGGAGGAGGCGTCCGGCACCAAGGACATGCTCAACGCCATGATGACCGGCGTCGACAAGGTCACCGGCGAGCAGCTTGACGACGTCAACATCCGCTATCAGATCAATACGTTCCTGATCGCGGGGCACGAGACCACGAGCGGCCTGCTGTCCTGCGCGATCTATGCGATGCTCAAGCATCCCGAGGTGCTGAAGAAGGCGTATGAGGAAGTCGATCGCGTGCTGGGCGCGGACATCGACGCCAAGCCGACCTTCCAGCAGGTGACGCAGCTTCATTACATTTCGCAGATCCTGAAAGAGTCGCTGCGGATGTGGCCGCCTGCGCCGGCGTATGGCGTGACGCCGCTGAAGGACGAGACCATCGGCGGCAAGTACAAGCTGCGCAAAGGCACGTTCATCACTGTTCTGGTGATGGCGCTGCACCGTGATCCGTCGGTGTGGGGACCGAATCCCGATGTCTTCAACCCGGATAATTTCAGCAGGGAGGCAGAGGCCAAGCGCCCGTCGAATGCATGGAAGCCGTTCGGCAATGGCCAGCGCGCCTGCATCGGCCGCGGCTTTGCGATGCATGAGGCCGCGCTCGCGCTTGGCATGATCCTGCAGCGCTTCAGACTGATCGATCATACCCGCTATCAGATGCATTTGAAGGAGACGCTGACGGTCAAGCCGGACGGTTTCAAGATCAAGGTGAAGGCGCGCAGCGACAAGGATCGCACCATCGTGGCCAATCGTCCCGGTGTTGCGGTGGCGGACAGCGCGGGTGCAACCGCGCCGGCGCGTGTGCGGCCCGGCCATAACACGCCGCTGCTCATTCTCTACGGGTCGAATCTCGGAACAGCGGAAGATTTGGCGCATCGCGTGGCAGACCTTGCCGAGGTCAACGGCTTTGCCACCAAGCTCGCGCCGCTGGATGACTATGTCGGCAACCTGAAGGATCAGGGCGGCGTCGTGATCTTCTGTGCATCCTACAACGGCGCGCCGCCGGACAATGCGACGCAGTTCGTCAAATGGTTGAGTGGCGACCTGCCGAAGGATGCCTTCGACGGCGTCCGCTATGCGGTGTTCGGATGCGGCAATAGCGACTGGCTCGCGACCTATCAATCCATTCCGCGCCTGATCGATGAGCGGCTTGCGGCCCATGGCGCAAAAGCCGCTGTCGTGCGCGGGGAGGGCGATGCCCGCGATGATCTCGATGGCCAGTTCGAGAAGTGGTTCGCGTCGCTGCGCGAGATTGCCGTGCAGGAGTTCGGCGTCGATACCGGCTTCAGCCGTCAGGCCAATGACGAGCCGCTCTACAAGGTCGAGCCAGTGGCGCAGAGCGTCGCCAACACGGTAGCCGTCTCCGGCGGCGCGGTGCCGGTCAAGATTTTGCTCAACGAGGAATTGCAGAATAAAGCGGGTGCCAATCCGTCGTCGCGCTCGACACGGCATATCGAAGTGGAATTACCCGAGAATGTTACCTATCGCGTCGGCGATCATCTCAGCGTCGTTCCGCGCAACGATCCCGTTCTGGTGGATGCGGTGGCGCGGCGCTTCGGTTTCCTGCCCGCCGATCAGGTCAAACTGCACGTCGCCACCGGCCGCCGGGCGCAGCTTCCCGTCGACAATGCGGTCTCGGTCGGTCGTCTGCTGACGGAGTTTGTGGAGTTGCAGCAGGTCGCAACCCGTAAGCAGATCCAGATCATGTCGGAGCATACCCGCTGCCCGATGACCAGGCCGAAACTGGAAGCGCTGACAGGCGACGACGCAGCTTCGAGCGAGCTCTATCGCTCGGAGATTCTCGCCAAGCGCAAATCGGTCTACAACCTGCTCGAGGAATATCCGGCCTGCGAACTGCCGTTCCACACCTATCTGGAAATGCTTTCGCTATTGTCGCCGCGCTACTATTCGATCTCGTCTTCACCTGCGGTGGCCGGTGCATCGAAGTGTAGCGTCACGGTCGGCGTCGTGGAAGGTGCAGCGCATTCGGGGCGCGGAATCTACAAGGGCGTCAGTTCCAACTATCTGGCCGGCCGCCGTGCGGGAGACACGGTCCATGCGATCGTGCGCGAGACCAAGGCGGGATTCCGGCTGCCCGACGATCCTTCAAAACCGATCATCATGATCGGACCGGGCACGGGCCTCGCGCCGTTCCGCGGCTTCCTGCAGGAGCGGGCGGCGATGAAGGCCAAGGGGCAGGCGCTCGGCGCATCGATGCTGTTCTTTGGCTGCCGTCATCCCGATCAGGATTTTATCTATGCCGATGAACTGAAGGGCTTTGCCGATCAGGGCATCACGGAACTGCATGTGGCCTTCTCGCGCGCCGATACGCCGAAGCAGTATGTGCAGGATCTGGTCACGGCGCAGAAGGATCGGGTCTGGTCGCTGATCGAGGCTGGCGCGATCATCTATGTCTGCGGCGATGGTGGCAAGATGGAGCCGGACGTCAAGCGGGCGCTGATATCGATCTATCGCGAGCGCACGGGCGCGGACGAGACATCGGCCGCGGGCTGGATCGACACCATGGGCACGCAGAACCGCTACGTGCTCGATGTGTGGGCGGGAAGCTAAAGCCTTCTAGCGCCTGGCTGCTGTATGCGCGTGATCCGCGATCGCGCCGATGATCGTAGGCCACATCGGGATCGGAATGGCGTGGCCCATGCCTTCGATCAGCAGCAGTTTGGCACCGGGGATCGAAGCGGCCGTGTCCTTGCCGCCCTCGGGCCGCACCAGCGGATCGACGGTGCCGTGAATCACCAGCGTGGGCGTCTTCACGCTCCGAAGCCGCTCCCTGCGATCGCCCGAGGCAAGAATGGCGCGTAACTGCCGTCCGACTCCGGCAGGATTGAGCCCGCGCGCATAGATGCGTTCCGCGCGCTCGGAATCTTTCGCTTCATCCAGTGGAAAGCTTCCGCCACGCAGCAGTTTCCAGGTCTTGGCGAAACGGTCGAGAAACTCCTCCTTCGTTTTCGGCGGCGGCGCGAGCAGCATGGCGGAGGCTTCCGGCGTCGGCTGCGGCAACCGCGGATTTCCGGTGGTGGACATGATCGAGGTGAGCGACAGAATGCGATCCGGATGCCGCATCGCGATCTCCTGCGCGATCATGCCGCCCATGGACGCGCCGACGATGTGCGCCGCCTTGATGCCGAGCGCATCCATCAGCCCGACGGCGTCGTCGGCCATGTCCCATAGCTTATAGGGCGCTTCCGGCGCGATCTTGAAAATGCGGAGCTTCAACAGTTCCATCGGCCGCAGAGGTTTGCCGCCGGTCATCTTGGTCGAGTGGCCGATGTCGCGATTGTCGAAGCGGATCACCCGGAAGCCGCGCGCGGCAAGGTCGCGGCAGAATTCGTCGTCCCAGAGAATCATCTGGGCGCCGAGGCCCATGATCAGGAATAACGGCTCGGCGTCCGGCGCGCCGAAGACCTCGTAGCAAAGCTCGATCCCGTTGGCCTTCGCCATCTGCGGCGGCTGGTGTGCAAGTGCGTCCACGGCGGCGGTCCCTGAAATCAATAAACCCGAAATTTTATGGCACGCTTTTTCCTCGGGCAGAAGGCGGGTGCGGCGTGATGGCCGGTTTTAAAGCACCGGTTGGTTGACCCCGGTCCCGCAACGGTATGGAATGCTGAAAAACGACGGGGCAAAAAAGACCCTGCGCAATGCTTCCGGAGGGCGCCGATGTCTGACAAGGCCAATGACCCCGTACAGGTCTGGCACACCATGCTTGCCGAAATGGAGAAGGGCTTCAACGCCATGGCCACACAGGTCATGGGGACCGAGCAGTTCAGCCGCGTGACCCATCAGCTCACGGGTGCATCCGTCGGCGCACAGAAGACCGTCGGCGATCTGATGGAGCGTTATCTTGTCGCGATGAATCTGCCCAGCCGGGCGCAGATGGTCAGTTTCGGCGAGCGGCTGAATGCGATCGAAGGACAGCTCAACGAGATCAAGGCGCTGCTGAATCGCGTCCATGGCGATGCGCAGGACAATGGGCTGTCGACACCGAAGCCGCCGCGCACCAAACAGCCGCCATCGGCAACCGGAGGCGGAGGCTCTGCATGAATGCTCCGACGAGTGCCAGCGCCTTGCCCGACTTAGCTGCGGTCGGCGAGCGCATCCAGTCCGAAGTGCAACGTGCGATCCAGCGCAGCATCAAGGGCGTGGAGTATTTCGCGTCGTCCGGACCTGCGCTGGGATCAACGCCCAAGGACATCATTCTCTCCAAGGGAACGATGAACCTCTATCACTATCGGCCGCAGGCGGATGAGATCTATCGCATCCCGCTGCTGATCGTGATGGCGACGACCAACCGCGGCTACATCCTCGATCTGGTGCCGGGACAGAGTTTCATCGAATTTCTGCTCAAGAAGGGTTTCGATGTTTACATGCTCGACTGGACCGCGCCGCGGCCGGACGAGAAGTCGCTGCGCATGGAAGACTACGTGCTCGGCTTCATTCCCGATTGCATCCGCAAGGTGCAGGAGGATTCGGGCGAAGCCGATGTCAATGTGATCGGCTATTGTTTCGGCGGCGTGCTGTCGTTGCTCTATGGATCGATCTTTCCCGACGGGCCGATGAAGAACCTCGTCTGCTTTACCACGCCGATCGATTTTCGCGAGATGAAGCTGTTCCAGAATTTCTCGGACCGGCGTTATTTCGATGTGGACCGGCTGGTGGACAGCGTCGGCAATGTGCCGCCGGAAATGATCCTGTCGTCGTTTGAGATGCTGCGCCCCGCGTCACGCGCGGTCAGTCAGATCCAGCTTTGGGAAAACATTTGGAACGACGAGTATGTGAAGTCTTTCCGGATGTTCGATCGCTGGGCGCAAGATACGCTGCCGCTGGCGGGCGAATATTTCCGCACCATCACCAAGGATCTGATGTGGGATAACAAGCTCTTTAACGACACCATGAGTGTCGGCGGCCATGCGGCTGATCTGTCGAAGATTAAGGTGCCATTGCTGCATGCAGTCGCCGAGCACGATCATATCGTACCCTATGACGCGGCAAAGCACCTGATTGCGAAGATCGGTTCGACCGACAAGACCGAAGTCATTCTCAAGGGCGGCCACGTCAGCCTTGTGGCCGGCGCCAACGCCATCAAGCGCCTGTGGCCCAAACTCGATTCCTGGTTAAGCGAGCGATCGACATGAACACGACCGAAGCACGTTCCTATCCGCGCCGCGTGCGCACCGAAGGCGGCGAGATCGAATTTCGCCACATGACGGCTGCGGACGAGGCGGCGGTGCTGGCCTTCGCGCAGAAGCTGCCGGTGCATGACCTGCTGTTCATTCCACGCAACATCAGCCAGCCGAAAGTGCTCAGCGCCTGGATCAAGGAGATCGAGCGCGGCGGGATGACAAGCCTGCTGGCATGGAAGGGCGACACGGTGGTGGGCTGCGGCACCATCGTCCGCGATCTTTTGTCATGGTCGCCGCATGTCGGCGAAATCCGCATGGTGGTTTCCAGGGATGTTCGCGGGCAGGGCGTCGGCCGGGCGCTGTCGCAGGAGACCTTCGCGCTGGCATTGGAGCAAGGGCTGGAAAAGATCATCGCCCAGATGACGGTGGACCAGACCGGGGCCATCGCGCTGTTCGAGAGTCTCGGGTTCAAGGCCGAGGCGTTGCTCCGGGATCAGGTCAGGGACCTCGCCGGAAACAAGCATGACATTGTCGTTCTCGGGCATGATGTCGGCAAGGTCCGGGCCCAGCTTGAGGCCTATGGTTTGCCGGAAGCTGTTGGATAAGCATCTGAATTTACTTTGATTTTAATATCACAGTCTCGTGATGATGCATTGCAATATCGATGTTGCAATGCACATAAACCTCTGCCATAACCATCGGGCCCCGGGCCATTCCGGACGGGGTGAGCCATTAGCTCAAACCCTGAGGATGGAGACGACCATGACCAATTCTTTCAACACCGAATCCGTGCTGAACACCGTGAAGAACGCCTTCGCGCCCGTCACCGACGCGCTCAAGAATTTCCCGAATGTGGAAGTTCCGGAAGCTGCGCGTGACTTCGTGAAGAAGGCCGCCGGCACCGCGAAGGACCGTGCCGCCGACATCCACACCGGTTCGGAAAAGGTGACCTCGGTGATCGAGAACGCCGTCGCTGGTTCGGTCAGCGAGAGCGCGAAGATCAGCCGCAACATCCAGCAGGCCGTTTACGAAGACGCGCAGGCGCTGTTCGCCGGCATCGACAAGCTCGCTTCGGCCAAGTCGCTGAGCGAAGCCGTTACCATTCAGAGCGACCTCGTTCGCGCGCAGGGTGAAGTCGTCGTTGCCCGCGCCAAGGCGACCTCCGAATACTTCAGCAAGCTGATCGCTGACAGCGCCAAGACCGCGCAGGACAACTTCGCCAAGGTCGTGGCGGCCACCAAGACCGCCTAAAACCTGTCGCGATAATCCGATCATGGAAAGCCCGCTTCGTGCGGGCTTTCTTTTTGCCGTCACCTTTGACGAAGGTGAGGTTCGCGGTGCAATCTCGGGTCATCGAGGGCATGCATGGTCACCAACGAAAAATTCGTGCTGGTTGCGGACGCGGGCGATATCGCGCGCGCCGCTGAACTGCGCCGGATCAAATTGCTGGCGACGCTGGTGCTCGGTGGCTGCGTCGTCGTGCTCATCATCGCGAAGGTGATGGAGCGCGTGCATCCGGGATTCGGATTCCTTGCGGCCTTCGCGGAAGCCGCGACCATCGGCGGCCTCGCGGACTGGTATGCCGTGGTCGCGCTGTTCCGGCATCCGCTGGGTCTGCCGATCCCGCACACCGCGATCATCCAGCAGAACCAGCACCGCATCGCCGACAAGCTCGGCGAATTCATAGAAGTCCATTTTTTAAGCCCTTTGCCGGTGGAGGCGAAGCTGCGCGAAGTCGATTTCGCGTCCTTCATTTCTGACTGGCTCAAGGACTCCAAGAAAAGCACGGACCTTTCGCGTTTCGTGTTGCGGCTGTTGCCGGAAGCGCTGACTGCCGCCGAGACATCAGGCCTGAAGACATTTGTCACCCGCCGCATCGTCACGCAGTTGCAGAGCGTCGATCTCGCGCCGCTGGCGGCGGGCACGCTGAAAGGCTTCATCGCTGAAGGCCGTCATCGCGGCATGCTCGATGATCTGTTGCTGGCGCTGCATGAGACGCTGAACAAGCCGGAGACGCTGGCGCTGCTGCGCGAGAAGATCCGCGACGAACTGCCGACGTTGCTGAAGCTCTATCGCGCCGATAAATTTCTGCTCAACAAGATCGCCGCATCCGCGACCTCGTTCTTTGAAGAGGTAAGGACCGATCCGAACCATCCGTTCCGCGATGAAGTCGATCGCATCCTGCTGGCGCTGCCCGACAAGCTTGCGAACGACAAGGCCTATGCCGACCGGCTCGACGGACTGAAGCGCGATCTCCTGGCGCGGCCGGAGCTTGCCGCGCTCGCACGCGATCTGTGGGCCAATGTCACGACCTTCATCGCGCGCAACGCCAGCGGCGAGAGCACTGTGCTGCAACAGCATCTGACCAAGGTCTTCGTTGAAGCCGGCACGCAACTCGCCGGCGATGCCGACATGCGCGCCGAGATCAACACGGGCATCGTTGTCGTGCTGCGCAGTTTCATCGCCGATCAGAAGAGCGGTGTGTCGCGCTTCATCTCCGATCAGGTGAAATCGTGGAATATGAACCAGCTTATCAACCTGATCGAGATCAATATCGGCAAGGACCTGCAATACATCCGTTTCAACGGCGCGCTGATCGGCGGGCTTGCAGGATTGGCGCTTCACACCGCGGAAGTGCTGATAAAGGCCCTTTGAAATTGCTCAGGAATCCAAAGGGCGAAACCGGGGCGGGACGGTGACCGACTGCGTTTTGAAATGGTGGGATTGCGAATCCGGCGCGAACATTGAACAATCCCCGATATGATGCGTTGCAATGTGATCCCGTGCGACGATTTGCCTGCTGGTTTGCTGGATGAACGAGGCTCTTCCGCAATTTTGAGCGCAATCTGCAAAAAGGAATTTTGATGTCCGCTGCCACTCACACGCTCAATCCGCCCTCCAGACTTTTGATGATGCTGGAAGCGCGCGCCATCAACGAATTCGGCGCGTTCCTCGGCGCACTGCCGCTGCTCAGCCTCGCGCCGCGCGGTGACGGCCATCCGGTGCTGGTGCTGCCGGGCCTGATCACCAGCGATACGGCGACGCGTCCGCTGCGCACGTTTCTCAAGAGCCGCGGTTATGCGGTGAGCGGCTGGGGCCTCGGCCGCAATTTCGGTCCGCGCGCGGGCGTGCAGGATGCGATGATCAATCTCGTGCAGGAGCTGAACGAGACTCACGGACGCAAGGTCAGTCTTGTCGGATGGAGCCTCGGCGGAATCTATGCGCGTCAACTCGCGAAGATGATGCCGGAACGCGTGCGCACGGTGATCACACTCGGCAGTCCGTTCGCCGGTCATCCGCGCGCGACCAATGCGTGGCGCACTTATGAGACTGTGAGTGGACAGCGCGCCGATCAGCACGACGAGACATTCGGCGGTGAAATGGCGAAGACGCCGCCGGTGCCGACCACCGCCATCTTCAGCCGCACCGACGGCATCTGCGCGTGGCAGAGCTGCATCGAGCAGCCGTCATCCTATGCGGAGAACATCGAAGTGCAGGGCGCGAGCCACTGCGGCATGGGCCATCATCCGGCGATCGTCTATGCGGTGGCCGAGCGCCTCGCGCAGGCGGAAGGCGAATGGAAGCCGTTCGACCGCTCCGGCTGGCGTGCGTTGGTCTATCCGGATCCGGCGCGCTGACTCCAGCACGCCGTCGGGTTGGTGTTTCGTCATGCCCGGGCCTGTCCCGGGCATCCCGATTCTCAGGGCACTGTGTTCAACCAGTCGGGATCACCGGGACAAGCCCGGCCATGACGATTCAGGGTGCGGCCGGGTTACCCCTTTTTCCCGCGCAGCTTGCCGACCACGCCGGTCGGGAAGAAATACACGCTGGCGATGAAGAGAAGCCCGAGCCACAGCAGCCAGCGGTCGGGATGCAACAGGTTCGGCAGCAGCGGAATGCCCGCGCTGGCGGTGGCCTTCGAGGCCATGCCCATCAGCGACTGCAGATAGTTCTCCGCCAGGATGAACATGGTTGCGCCGATCACCGCGCCATACATCGTGCCCATGCCGCCGATCACCACCATCAGAAGAATGTCCACCATGATGGTGAAGGAGAGCGAGGTTTCCGGTCCCGCATAGCGCAGCCACAGCGCGTTGAGCATGCCCGCGGCGGCGGCGACCAGTGCGGCGATGCAGTTCGCCCATGTCAGGTGAAACACGGTGCGATAGCCGAGCGCCTCGGCGCGAAACCGGTTTTCGCGCACGGCCTGCAGCACGCGGCCGAACGGCGAATTCACCACGCGCAGCAGGGTGAGGATCATCGCGGCGGATGCGATGAACACGATGTAATAGGTGAGCGTGCGGCCGTTGATCTCAAAGCCGAAGAGGGTCTTCGAGATCAGCACCGTGCCGGGACGCAGCAGGTCGGGCAATTGGAAGCTGCGGCCGTCGTCGCCGCCGGTGAGCCATGACAGCTGCGAGGCCAGCACGAGAAAAGCCGACGCCACCGCGAGTGTGATCATCGCAAAGAAGATCGCCTGCACGCGTAGCGAGAACAGGCCGATGCACAGCGCCAGCAGCGCGGCGAGCGGCAGGCCAACGACGATGCCGGTGGCGACGGCGCTCCATGTCGGCCCCATCGCGTAGAGCGCGATGGCGATGGCGTAGCTGCCGATGCCATAGAACATCGTATGCGCGAACGACACCGTGCCGGTGTACCCGAGCAGCAGATCGTAGGATGCGACCAGTGCCGCGAAGATGCAGATCTTGGTGGCGACGTTCATCGCCTTCGCGCCGGGAAACAGGAACGGGGCAAGCGCCAGCGCCGCCACGATGAGGATAAGCAGAAGGCTGAGAATGCGGCTGCGCGGCGGATCGCCGGAAAGGATCATCATCGATTTGTCACCGGATAGAGACCGCGCGGCCGCCACATCAGGATCGCGACCATCAGCAGGATGTTCGAGATCAGCGCCAGCTTCGGCACCAGGAAGCCGCCATAGTTCGCGACCATGGCCACCAGAATGGCGCCGATGAAGCAGCCTCCGATGGAGCCGAGGCCGCCGATGATGATGACAATGAAGATCAGCACCGTCAGTTCGCCGCCGATGGATGCGTGAACTTCCTCGCGATAAAGCGCCCACATGATGCCGCCGAGCCCGGCCAGCGCGGAGCCAACCATGAACACGCCGAGGAACAGGCGCTTGATCTTGTAGCCCAGCGCCTCGACCATCTCGCGGTTTTCGACGCCCGCGCGGATCAGCAGGCCGATCTTGGTGCGGTTCAGCACCAGCAGCACGAGGCCGAACACGACAAGGCCGACCAGCATGGCAAGCACGCGATATTTGGCGATCGCGATGTCGCCGAAAATGAAAGAGCCGCGCAGCGATGTCGGCAGCGGCAGCGGCATCCGCGCCGGTCCCCACAGCGCATAGAGCGTCTGTTCGGTGACGATCAGCCCGCCCATGGTGATCAGGATCTGCTTGAGGTGATTGCCGTAGACCGGGAGGATCAGCACGCGCTCGAACACGAGGCCGAGCGCGCCGGACACCGCCATCGCCAGCAGCGCCGCAGGCGCGAGCGCGGCGAGATTGAGCCACAGCGAATCCGCCTGCACATAGCCGATCATGGGGCCAAGCACGAGCGTCGCCACATAAGCGCCGACGGCGATGAACGCGCCGTGGCCGAAATTCAGGACGTCCATCAGGCCGAATACCAGTGTCAGGCCCGAGGCCATGATGAAGATCATCATGCCCATGGCAAGGCTCGCCACCGTCAGCGTCACCCATGTGGAGGCCGAGCCGATCAGCGGGATCGTGACGAGCGCGAGCACGACCGGCAGCAGCAGCGGGATGACGTCGCGCTTGGTCTGCGGGAGGGGCTCGGAGGCGGTATCGGTTTGTACGGACATGTCTATCGCTCCGTCATTGCGAGGAGCGCTTGCGACGAAGCAATCCAGCCTTGTTCGGGCAAATCCATTACAAGAAAGGTCCGTGTCCCGGGCGCGATGCAACGCGCCAGCGTTGCTTCGCAGAACCGGGACCGCAACTGATATGGTATTCGTAACGGCCCCGGCTCAGCAGTGCGGCATTGCATGCCGCGCTGCGTCCGGGGCGAGGAGATATCGCTTGAAATAAAGTAATCCAGCCTTCTCGCTTGCAATTCTGGATTGCTTCGCTTCGCTCGCAATGACGGAGAAAGGCTCGCGGGTGTCCTCATTGATGCGCCTCCAGGCTGAGGCCGAGCAGCTTTTCCTGCAAGGGCGTGTCCTTGGCGAGATCGGCCATCGCGCCGCGATGTACGATTTTCCCGTTGTCCATCACCAGCACGTTGTCGCCGAGTTCCTGCGCCACGCGGAAGTTCTGTTCGACCAGAAGAATGGTCGCGCCGCGCTTCTTCACCTCGGCGAGGCAGGCGATCAGGTTGACCACGATGGCGGGCGCGAGGCCCTTGGTCGGCTCGTCGATCAGCAGGAGCTTGCGCGGCTCGATGATGGCGCGGGCAATGGACAACATCTGTTTCTGTCCGCCGGAGAGCGAGCCCGCGCGCGACAGCCAGAAGCGTTTCAGCGCGGGGAAAAAGCCGAAGATCCATTGCAGGCGCGCATCGTCCATCTCGCCTTCGCGCGCGGCGAGGATCAGGTTCTCCTTCACCGTCAGATCGGAAAACACCGCCATGGTCTCGGGCACATAACCGACGCCGAGCGTTGCGATATCCGGCGTGAGTTTTTTGTCGATGCGCTTGCCCGCCAGCGTGATCTCGCCGGAGGAGGGCGGCGTGAGACCCATGATGGTGCGCAGCGTCGTGGTCTTGCCCGCGCCGTTGCGGCCGAGCAGCATGGTGATCTGGCCTTCCGGCACGGTGACATCGACGCCATGCAGGATGTGATACTGCGCGATGTGGGTGTGCACGCCGTTGAGGGTGAGCATGTCGGTCATGCGGTGCGTCCTGCCAGTGTCCCGGGCGCGATGCAACGCGCGAGCGTTGCTTCGCAGAACCGGGACCTTTCCAAACGCCGCATGTGCAACGGCCCCGGCTCAGCAGCGCACCGTTGCACGCTGCGCTGCGTCCGGGGCACGGATCGAAATTGCCTCGGATATATCATGCTGCGCTCTTTCCGGGCGCGATGCCGAGATAAGCCTCCTGCACGATGGGCGAGGCAATCACTTCGGCGGGCTTGCCGTCGGCGACCAACTGTCCGTTGTGCAGAACGATGATGCGGTCGGCGAGCGAGCGCACCACGTCCATCTTGTGTTCGACCAAAAGAATGATCTTGCTCGGATCCTGCTTCAGCCGCGCGATCAGGTCGAGCACGACGGGCACCTCATCGACGCTCATGCCTGCGGTCGGTTCGTCGAACATGAAGACCTTGGGCTCCAGCGCCATCATCAGCGCGACTTCGAGCTTGCGCTGGTCGCCATGGGAAAGGGTCGAGGCTGCAACCGCGCGGCGGTTGCCGAGCGCGATGGCGTCGAGAATGGCGTCGGCGCGTTCGATCAGGTCGCGGCGCTTCATCCACGGGCGCAGCATCTCGTAATGCACGCCGGATGCCGCCTGCACGGCGAGGCGGACGTTTTCCTCGACGCTCAGGTTCGGAAACAGGTTTGTCAGCTGGAAGGCGCGGCCGAGGCCCTTGCGGGTGCGCAGCGGCGCGGAGAGGCGGGTGATGTCCTCGCCCGCGAGCAGCACGTTGCCGCCGGTCGGGCGCAACTGTCCGGAGATCAGGTTGAAATAGGTGGTCTTGCCCGCGCCGTTCGGGCCAACGATGGCTGTCAGTTCGCCGGGACGGAACGTGCAACTCACTTTGTTGACGGCGACATGGCCGCCGAAACGGATGGTCAGGTCGCGGGTCTCGAGGGTGAGGGGCATGATTTGCTTCAATATGATGTTAGGAGCGGGCCCCGGACGCAGCGCAGCGCGAAGCGGTGCGATGCTGAGCCGGGGCCTTCACAAACTCCGAACCTGTAGCGGTCCCGGCTCTGCGAAGCGGCATGAAGGATGCCGCGTCGCGTCCGGGACACGCGTCGGTCATGCAGTGCTTGTTACCGCTTGTTCTTGATCGGGATCTGCATGTCCTCGATCTTGAGTTCGCGGACCAGTTCGTTATCGGCCCAGGCCAGGTTCGGATCGACCTTGACCTTGAAGTGATACATGCTCTGCAGCGCCTGATGATCTTCCTTGCGGAACACCATCTTGCCCTTCGGCGTGTCGAACTCCATGCCTTCCATCGCCGCGATCAGCTTCTCGGTGTCGGTGGACTTCGCCTTCTGCACGGCGGTCACAGCCGCCATGGCCGCCGCGAAACCGCCCGCGGTGAAGAAGTCCGGCGGCGCGTTGAAGCGCTTCTGGTGCTCGGCGACGAACCACTCGTTGATCGGGTTTTTCGGGATCGCGTAGTAGTAATAGGTCGCGCCCTCAAGGCCCGGCAGGCGCTTGTAGGCCGCCAGCGCAGGCAGGATGTTGCCGCCGCTCGACAGTTCGATGCTGTAGCGCTTCGGGTCCATGTCCTGCAGCTTGGTCAGCGGATCTCCGCCGCCGGCCCAGATCACCCAGATGATCTTGCGGCCCGGCTTGTCCTTCAGCGCATCGAACAGGCGCTGGCCGGCCGCGGTGAAGTCGGTGGTTGCGGCGGGGACATATTCTTCGGCGGCGAGGGTGGCGCCGGTCTTGGCGAGCGCGTCCTTGAACGCGGCCACGCCGTCCTTGCCGAAGGCGTTGTCCTGCCCGAGGGTGGCGACGGTGACGCCCTGCTTGCCGATGGCGACCGCGTTGGAAATCGCGTCCTGCGACGAGTTGCGGCCGGTGCGGAAGATGTAGCGATTCCACTTCTCGCCGGTGATGGCGTCGGCGACAGCCGGCTCGACGATCAGCACCTTCTTGTTTTCCTCGGCGACCGGCAGCATGGCGAGCGCCGCGCCGGAGGCGGTGGTGCCGATGGCGAGATCGACCTTGTCGTCCTGATAGGCTTCCGCCAGCGCCGCCTTGGCGAGGTCGGGCTTGCCCTGATCGTCCTTGGTGATGAGGACGATCTTGCGGCCATCCACGGTCATGGTGTTCTTGGTGGCGTATTCGAGACCCATGCGCAGGCCGGTTTCGGTCTGCTTGGCATAGGCTTCGAGGGGGCCGGTCTTGCCGTAGATCAGCGCAATCTTGAGATCGTCTGCCGATGCCGGCATCGCCAGCAGCGTCACGGCTGCGGCGGTCAGTAGTACGGTTTTACGCATGCATTGTCCTCCCATGCTGCGGAGGGACCATACATAGCCGCTTTGAAAATACCAACGGATTCCCGCGTGTTGGTCTTGGGCGCCGGTGTTGGGGCGTCTGCGGATGACGGTACGGTGACTGAACGGCCGCTTGTAAAGTCCTCATCCTGAGGAGGCGCGAAGCGCCGTCTCGAAGGATTGAGGACTTTTCCTCGAAACCTCACCCTTCGAGACGCCGTTTCTGACGAAACGGCTCCTCAGGATGAGGTTTCAAAGTTTTCCAATAGCCTCTTAATAGTGAGGCGGCGGCGGCTCGGGCGCGGCGGGTCCGGAGGATTTCATTTCGGCGGCCTCCAGCCGGTCCTGCAAACGGGCCATTTCCCGGCGCAGCATGTCGATGGTCTGCCACTGCTCGGTGATCGCCTTGTTCAGGGTCTCGATGGTCTCGTCCTGATAGGCGATGCGGATTTCCAGCGCATCGATCCGGTCTGTCGACGAGGGCGAGGACGGCTCAGTCATTGGCTTCCTCGCTGATGTCGATTTCGGTGGCGTCGGTGTGATAGGTGACCGGCCGCTGCACGAGGCCATGGCCGAGCGCGATGCGCTGGTCGAACACGAAGCACTCGCCGCGCCACAGGCTCTCGGCTTGCGGAATCTCTTCCAGATATTTCAGGATGCCGCCCTTGAGGTGATAGACCTCCGTAAAGCCCTGCGACAGCAGGTAGGAACTGGCCTTCTCGCAGCGGATGCCGCCGGTGCAGAACATCGCCACCTTCCTGTGCTTGCCGGGATCGAGTTCGCGCGCGGCGAAATCCGGAAACTCGCCGAAGCGGGTGATCTTCGGATCGACCGCGCCCTCGAACGTGCCCATCTCGACCTCGAAGCCGTTGCGGGTGTCGAGCAGCAGCACGTCGTCCTGCCGGATCAGCGCATTCCAGTCCGCCGCATCGACATAGATGCCGACCTTGGCGTTGGGGTCGACGTCCGGATCGCCCAGCCGCACGATTTCCTTTTTGAGCCGGACCTTCATCCGGTTGAACGGCATGTCCTCGGCGGTGGAATACTTCAATTCCAGATTGTCGAGACGGCCGCCGAACAGGGCGCCGTTCTGCAACTGGTTCATGAGCGCATCGATGGCCGCGTCGCGTCCCGCGACCGTGCCGTTGATGCCTTCGGCGGCCAGCAGGATGATCCCCCTGATGTCGAGCGCCACGCACATGTTGCGCAGCGGCTCCCGCAGGGCCTCGAAATCAGGCAGCGGAACGAACTGATAGAATGCGGCGACCTTGTATGACATGGCGGGGTTATACAACGTCGCCCGCGCGAATGAAGGCTCAAATCGCGGTTTGAGACTTCGCCGTGGCAAATCGTTGGAACAGGCCGATTACCGGCCGGGCTGGCGCAAAATGCCCGCCTTGCGCGCAACGCTTTCCAGCAGGGCTTCGCTGGCCTCCATCTGCGCCTGACGTGTGTATTGTTCGAGATGCGCGGGAATGTGCGCGCGATAGTTGGCGATCTTGTCGGGATGTTTGACGAGGTCTTCCAGAGCCGCGGCCAGTGAGGTCGCGTCGTCCTTCCTGAACACAGGTCCGCACGGTCCGATGACTTCCGGCAGCGCGCCGCTATCGGCGACAACGGCGACGCATCCGCTGGCGAGAACTTCCAGCGCGACAATGCCGAACGGTTCTTCCCATCGGGATGGAACCACGGCGATGCGATGACGGCTCAGCGTTTGCGCCAGCGCCTCGCCGCGCAACGGGCCTGTGAAGATAATTTGGTCCGCGACACCGGCGGTTTCGGCCTGGGCTTTCAAGGCGGCTTCTTCCGGCCCGGTGCCGATGATCGACGCGGTGATGACGGTGCCGTTTTTCGCGGCGAGGCCAATGGCCTCGACCAGAAGGTCGACGCCTTTCACCTTCGTCAGACGCCCGAGGAAGACGACATCGCGATCGGGGCGAATGTCATCCCGGAAGCGGAAAATCTCGCCGTTATACGAATTGGGAATGATCGGCCCATCGAGCCGGACGGCATCGCGCAAGGCGCTGCTGACAAAGGCGTTGGTGCCGAGCTTGCAGACCTGCCGTTTCAGGCCGCCGTATTTGGTGCCCGAGCCCGGATCGGTGTCCAGCCAGATATGGTGCATGAAAATCACCGGGCGGCGCTGCAGGAGAGCAGGCCATACCATGCGAAGCGAAATGTGATTTTGCCACAGCACGTCGGTGTTGCGCGTCAGGTCCCACATGGTTTTCGCGTCGGGATTGCGGACCACCTTGAAAGGGTAGCGATCGGGTTCGCTATTTGGTGTGGTCGCGGCGACCGTGACGTCATGGCCGCGTTCCGCAAGACCCGATGCGATATCCAGCGCGGCGGTTTCCATGCCGCCCACGCTCGGGGGAAAGGCGACGGTCGAGATCAGGACGCGCATGATGTCGATCCCTTCATCAGATTGAGCCGCGTCATCGGAGCAATCATCAGATGCTCCGCGTAATGTAATAACGCGCCGCCAGCAGGCCGCCGCCGGTGAGAAGATAAGCCAGCGCCGCGCCGGAAAGGCCGAACACCGGCAGCAGCGCCAGATTGAGAATGGCGGATGCGATGGCGCCGCCGATGCTGACAATCGCAATCGCACGATCCTTGTGCAGCGCCAGCATCATGAAGCCATAGCTGTCGGCGCCTGCGCGCAGCGCGGTCGCCGCGAGGATGATCCAGAACACCGGAAGGTTCTGCTGAAGAAGCGGCCGATCCAGCAGCGGCAGCAGCAGAAACAGCGCGATGCTGGCGGCGATAGCGAGCGCGGCGATCCAGAGTCCGCCTTCGACCTGCAATTTGCGTTCGAGCGTGCGAAACGCGGCGGGGTCCGGCTGCTGCGCGCTTTCGATCATGCGGCGCAGATTGGGATGGACCACGCTGAACACGACGAGATTGTGCAGCACATTGGCGACCGACCAGAACAGCGTGTAGACGCCGGTCAGTTCGAGGCCGAGAAACGCCGAGAGCAGAAAGCGGTCCAGATACAGGCTTACCGAGCCCGTCAGGTCCTTGATGTAGAACGGAACGGAGGCGCGGACGCCGCCCGCGATCCATGACGCGCGCATGCCGACAGCCCGCCAGCGCGATTGCGCGAACAGATGCGCGGCGAGCACGATCCAGGTCAGGACCAGCGAGCAGAGCCAGCCGAGCAGAACGCATTCAAGCGTGCGGGCCGATGGATCGAGGAGACCCCAGGCGATCACGACCGGCGGCCACAGACCGGCGCGCATGAAGAATATGATGTTCGCGAGATAAATCCGGCCGCGCCCGACAAGCAGGTCGCTGGTGTCGGATGCGATGTGATCGAGGAACAGGATCGCGCCGCCGGTGAACATCAGATGCCAGGGCACCGGCGTGCCGAGCGCATGATTCACCACCCACAGGATCGGCTGGACGACGGCGTGCAGCATCACCGGCAGGGCGAGGCGGGTGGCGGTACTTGCGATGGCTTCGTCCCGCGGCATGGTGGCGATGTGACGCAACACCCAGTCGGTGGTGCCGAGGCCGAGGATGGCGGGCAGCATCGTCGTCGCGCCGACTAGCAGGCCATAGATGCCAAGGTCGGAGAGGCCGAGATAGCGCGCGGTATAAATTGTGAGCAGAAATTTCGCAGCCGTATTGGCGATGCGTAATGCCATCAGCAAAAGCGACTGCACCATGAGCTGGGCACCGGGTCTCTGGAGGTGTGAATAACTGGAGCCGCCACCCGGTGGAATCGCAGCCGGTTGAGGTAGGCTGATCCGCCGCAGTGCCGTCAGGGTTCGTGGTGGTCGGTCGCTCCCATAGAGGCGCGAGGACCTTAATTTATCGCAAAAAGGCCCGCGAAACTTCATCCGGATGCGGGATTATCGCCCGTTCTGATTAAGAGACCGTATGAGAAGTCCTCATCCTGAGGAGGCGCGCAGCGCCGTCTCGAAGGATGGGGGACTTTTCCTTGAAAACCTCTCCTTCGAGACGCCGTTTCTCACGAAACGGCTCCTCAGGATGAGGTTTTCAAAGTCTTCAAACAGTCTCCAAATCCTATGTTTTCGGCATTCAAGACCATTTGATCCGCAGATCGCCGGGGAGCCGCAAAAGACAAACCCGGACATTGCCTTATTTCGCCGGGAAAGCCCCGCTATTGCGGGAAATCTGCTAGTAAAAAAACCATTCTCTCATCGAATCGGGTTTCCCCTTGTCCCACGGAATGTCGAACGATCCCGCCCCCGGCAAAAAGTCTTTCAGCATCGCATTCGGCCTGGAGCGGATCGGGCTGATCGCGCTGCGCGCGCCGAAGGTCGCGGCCGCTGTCCTGATGGCGCTGGTGGTGGTCGCGGTATTCGGCATCCAGCGGATCAAGATCGACGATTCGCTCAGCCAGTTGTTCCGCTCGGACACGCCCGAATACAAACAGTATGAGGAAGTGACCAAGCGCTTCCCCTCCAGCGAGTACGACGTGCTGGTGGTGGTGGAGGGCAAGTCGCTGCTGGAGCGCAATTCGCTCGAGAAGCTGCGCGACCTCGTCACCGACCTGCAGCTCGTGGACGGCACCCGCGGCATCATCTCGCTGTTCTCCGCGCGCCAGCCGCCGGAAAACGGGCGGTTACCCGCCGCACTGTTTCCCGAAACGCTGCCGGAGGGCGCGGCCTATGACGCCTTCATCAAGCGTGTGAGGGACAACGAGGTCATCAAGGGCAAGCTGTTGTCGGAAGACGGCACGCTGGCGCTGATCGTGCTGGCGCTGGACCCTGCGATTGTCGGCAACAAGGGACTCAACGCCACCATCGGCGAAGTCCGCAAGCTGATGACGGACGATCTCGAGGGGACCGGCCTCAACAGCCAGCTCTCCGGCGTGCCGGTGATGCAACTCGAAATCCGCAACGCGGTCGAGCGCGACGGCCTGACCTATAACATCGCGGGCATTCTGGCGGGCTGCATCATCGCCATCATCTTCTTCCGCCGCGTCTCCTTCATGATCGTCGCGGCGTTTCCGCCGCTCCTGGCGATCCTGCTGTCGATCGGCACGCTGGGCTGGCTCGGCTTCAGCCTCAACATGTTCCTGAACGTGATGACGCCGCTGATCATGGTGATCAGCTTCGCGGATTCGATGCAGCTGACGTTTGCCGCGCGCGACCGGCTGATCGCGGGCGAGGACAAGATGACCGCGTTCCGCAACGCCGTGCTGGTGGTGGGACCGGCCTGCGTGCTGACCCATGGCACCGCGGCGCTGTCGTTCCTTGCCCTGCAATTCTCGGACTCGGACCTGATCCGCACCTTCGGCGAAGCCGGGTTGATGGCGACCGTGATCGCGCTGATCGCGGTGCTGTCGCTGGTGCCGGTGTTCGGCGTGCTTCTGGTGCGCAAGGAAAACCTGCTCGCCACCAAGGTGAAGGGCGCGGACCGCGGCGTCGAAGCGCTGCGCGCGTTCTGCGCCTTCATCGCCAAGCGCATGGTCGGCCGTCCCGGATTGTTTAGTCTGATCGCGCTGCTGGTGGTGCTCGGTCTCGGCGTCATCTATGCGAGCCTTGAACCCAGGTATCGTCTCGCCGATCAGGTGCCGGACAAGCAGCAGGCGGTCGAAGCCTCCAGCCGTCTCGACGCCAAGCTGACCGGCGCCAATCCGATCGACGTGCTGATCGAATTCCCGAAGGGCAAGTCGCTGTACGATCCGGAAACCCTGGACACTATCGCCGCCGTTCACACCATCATCGAGAAGCAGGCGGGCGTCGGCAACGTCTGGTCGATCGAGACGCTGCGGCGCTGGCTCGCCGAGAAGGCGGGCCGCTCGGACGTCGCGATCCTCAAGGAATATGTCGACGTGCTGCCGAAGTATCTGTCCCGGCGCTTCATTTCCGAAAATCAGGATGCCGTGGTCGTGTCAGGGCGCGTGCCTGACCTCGATTCGAGCCAGATCCTGCCGACGGTGGAGAAGCTCGACGCCGCCATGGGTGCGGTGCGCAGCGCGCATCCCGGCTATCAGATCGCGGTCACGGGCCTTTCCGCCATCGCGGCGCGCAACAGCGCGGCCATGATCGGCAAGCTCAATCATGGCCTGACCATCGAATTCCTGCTGGTGGCGGCTTTCATCGGACTGGCGTTCCGCTCGGTGGTGGTGATGTTCGCGAGCATCCTGCCGGGCATTTTCCCGGTGGTGCTGTCGGGCACCGTGCTGTGGCTGCTCGGGGAGGGACTGCAATTCGCCAGCGTGGTGGCGCTGACCGTGTCGTTCGGTCTTGGCCTCAGCGCGACGATCCATTTCCTCAACCGGCTGCGGCTGGAGGAAAAACCCGGCGTCGATGAAGCGCAGGCGGTGGAGCGCGCCACCGTTCTGGTGGGACCGGCGCTGATCCTCACCACGGTGGTGCTGGCGTGCGGTCTGGTGGTCACGGTGTTCTCTGACCTGCCGTCGCTGCGCCTGTTCGGATGGCTGAGCGCCTTCGCGATGATCGCGGCGCTGATCGCCGACCTCTTCATCCTGCGGCCGACAGCGATGTGGCTGATCAGCACGTCGCACAGGATCAAGGCGGCGTGGGGCGGGAAACCGGCGGAATAGCCGGAGTTCGTCATTGCGAGGAGCGCAAGCGACGAAGCAATCCATCTTTATGTCGCCATGGATTGCTTCGCTTCGCTCGCAATGACGGGAAAAGTGTCATCTGACATAACAAAAAGGCCCGGCGGTGAACCGTCGGGCCTTTTCTTGTTAGGAACTGGCTGGAAGGCTCAGCCGCGCGTCAGGCTGATGTTGACCGCGCGCAGTTCGCCCTTGGAGTTGATGGCGACCGTCTGCTTGTTGCCGCGGGTGGTGATGTTGAACGTCGCCGCGTAGCCGTTGGTCTGCACCAGGGCGGTAACCTGTCCATCCGCGATGTTGCCCTGAACGTCGCCATTGATGCTGCGGGTCGCTTCGCTCCATGAGCCGGAGATGCGGCCGCCATTGGCAGCGATGTCGCTGGTCAGTTCGAACTTGTAGCTGTCGCTGGCGCAGCGCAGCGAGAGATGCAGGTCCTTGCCGCCGTTGCTCGCGGTATAGGTGCCACGGCATCGGATGCGCTCCGTTCCGCCCTCGGCGATGGTGATCGATCCGTTGCCGGACCAGTTGCCTGCATAATTGGCAAAGGGTGCGGATTCGGCATGGGCCAGCGTGGGCGCCAGTAGCAGCGCACCTGCGGCAACGGCATTGCGCAGACGGCGGAAATCAGAAAGCGAAAAGGACATCTCTAAGCACCATCGGTTGCGGTCGATATGTATTGGTCGCTGATACCACGGTTTGGTTCACCGGAAAATGTAACGCAGCGCATCAAAATGGGAAAATTGCTGTCGTTTTTCTTCTTGTCATCCCCGTGACAGAGGGGGCGGCCGCTGTTTTTGAGGCTTCTTTGGGGCCGGGCGGCGGTTGCAATGCAATGATCGGATGTTTGACAGGAAATTCGAATCCACCGGTAGACATTTCGGATTTTCGCACATCTAATCGTCGCCAAGGCTGGCGCAAAGCACAGCCATTTGGGAGGACGATATGAAACTGACCAGACGTGATTTCTCCGTCGGCGTTGCGGCCACCCTGGCTGCGCCTGCCTTGATCAGGAGCGCCGGCGCGCAAGGCGCGACCATCAAGATCGGACAGGTGCTGCCGGTTACCGGCTCGGCGGCGGAGCAGGGCAAGTTCGCGCTCAACGGCGCCAAGCTTGCGCTCGAAGCGGTCAACAAGGCGGGCGGCGTTCTCGGCAAGCCGCTGGAACTGGTGACCGAAGACGACCAGACCACCAACCCCGGCGTGGTGCTTGCTTTCTCCAAGCTCGCCGCGCAGTCCGACATCGTCGCCTTCCTCGGCTCGATCCGATCGACGCAGGTTCATGCGATGGCGCCGGACGTGCTCAAGCTCGGCAAGCCGATGGCGATCGGCGGCACCGATCCGAACCTGACTCACATGGGCAACAAGTGGCTGTTCCGTTTCCGCCCGAACGACAGCTATTCCGGCAGCGTGATCGCCGACTACGGCACCAAGACGCTCGGCAAGAAGAAGTGGGCGGTCCTGCACTCCACCGACGCGTTCGGCACCGCGGGCGGCAAGGCGCTGACCGAAGGCCTTCAGAAACTCGGCGTCACGCCGGTGCTCGATCAGGGCTACGCCAACCAGAGCCAGGACTTCACGCCGGTGGTGCTGGCGATCAAGCAGTCCGGCGCCGACGTGCTGGGCTCGTACTTCACGTTCGAAAACGATCTCGGCATCTTCGCGCGGCAGTTGCGCCAGCTCGGCGTCAATATTCCGTGGGTGGGCTCGCCGTCCATCGTCGGCGTGTCGTCGACGCGTCTGGCGGGCGCCTCGCTCTACGGCACCTACGGCGTCGCCGACTATGCCGAAGATTCCAGCCCGGCCGCCAAGGCCTACGGCAAGGCCTATCGCGATGCCTACAAGCTCGCGCCGGACAACCAGAGCGCATGGACCTATGACGCGATCACCGTCCTCGCCAAGGCGATGAACACGGCCAAGTCCACCGAGCCGGAAAAGGTTCGCACCGCCATCCTCGCCATCAAGGGCCATCAGGGCGCGGAAGGCGAATACAACTTCGACGCCAATGGCGATGGGCTTCACGGCTACAACATCGTCAAGAACGAGAAGGGCAACATTGTCTTCGATAAGCACATTGAATCGAAGACCTGATCGCGGAGGGCGGCTTCGTTCAACAGGAGGCCGCCCCTTCGTCATTGCGAGGAGCACTTGCGACGAAGCAATCCATTTTCTGGTTCTTGAGAGTGGATTGCTTCGCGGAGTTTATCATCGGGCCGGCCATAGCGCGTCAAAGACGCGCGTGAACGCACTTTTGGCCGGACCCGTTGGCTCGCAATAACGCCGTGAATCAGCGCCCCTGTCTCTCGCATCGAGTGTTTCATGGACCAGATTCTTCAGCTGCTCTTCACGGGCATCGGCATCGGCGCCGTCTACGCACTGGTGGCGCTGGGCTTCGTGCTGATCTTCCGCGCCACCAACGTGGTGAACTTCGCGCAGGGCGAATTCTCGATGGTCGCCGCCTTCCTGATGGTGGTGTTCGCCGTCGATCTGCAATGGCCGTACTGGCTGTCCTTCATCGTCTCGCTGGCGGGCATGGCGCTGTTCGGGGTGATCTTCAACCTCGGCGTCTATTATCCCCTGCGCCACCGCACCTTCCTGCCGGTGATCATTGCCACCATCGGCGCGTCGATCTTCCTCGCCAACTCGGTGCTGGCGATCTACGGGCCCGCACCGCAGGTGCTGGAGGGCTGGTTCGAGACGCCGGGCATCCAGCTCGGCCCGGTCTATCTCGACAGCCAATACCTCTTGATCATCGCCGTCACCATCGCGCTGGTAATCCTCAACTACTGGTTCTTCGAGCACACCATGCTCGGCAAGAAGCTGCAGGCCACCTCGCAGGACAAGGAGATGGCCTCGCTGCTCGGCATTTCCGTGTCCGGCATGATCATGATCACCTTCATCTATTCGGCGGTGCTGGGCGGCCTTGCCGGAATCCTGGTCGCGCCGGTCCTGTTCGTGTCGATCCAGATGGGGGCGACCATCGCGCTGAAGGCCTTCGCCGCGACCATCATCGGCGGCTTCGGTGACGTCACCGGCGCGATCATCGGCGGCATCGCGCTCGGCATCATCGAGACCTTCGGCGCGGCCTATGTGTCGGTGCCGTACAAGGATGCGTTCGCGTTTCTCGTGCTGATCCTGTTTCTTGTCTTCCGTCCGCAAGGCATCTTCGGCGAACGTGTGGCGGAAAAAGCATGACCGCGAAAACACAAGACGCGAAAGCACAAGACTTGCCGGCCGCCGCGCCGGTGCATTCGACACCGCTGCTGCTGCGCCATCTGCCGTACTTCATCGTGGCGGCGATCGCGGTGTTCGCCGCCGCGACCATGAGTTTCGACGGCTACGTTCTCAACATCCTGATGCAGGCGACCACGTTCGCGGTGGCGGTGTTCGGCCTGACCGTGGTGCTCGGCCTCTGCGGACAGATCAATCTGGCGCAGGCGGCGTTCTTCGGTCTCGGCGCCTATGTCGTCGGTCTCGGCACCACCGACTATCAGATCAACTTCTGGATCTGTCTGATCGGCGGATCGCTGGTGGCGCTGCTCGCGGGGGCGCTGCTCGGCATGTCGACGCTCAAGCTCGGCGGGCATTATTTGGCCATGGTGACGATCTCGTTCCAGCAGATCCTCACACTGGTGATGATCAACGCGATCTGGCTGACGCACGGACCGGACGGCATTTCCAAGATCGGGCGGCCCGCGCTGTTCCAGTCGCAGCAGTCGTTCCTTGCGCTGTGTGTCGCGGTGCTGGCGCTGGTCGGCTATCTGGTCTGGCATCTGCCGGATACGCGGATCGGGCGCGCGATGCGTGCGGTGCGCGACAACGAACTGGCCGCGGGCGTCGCGGGCATCGACATCTTCCGCACCAAGGTTCTGGCGTTCGCGCTCTCCGCGCTGCTCGGCGGCCTCGGCGGCGGGCTGTTCGCGGGCGGCTTTTCCTATGTCAGTCCGGACCAGTTCTCATTCGCCGAGTCCATCGTGTTCCTCACCATGGCACTGCTCGGCGGCGTCGGCTCGCCGATCGGCGCGGTGATCGGTACCGGCCTGCTGATCCTGATCCCGGAATGGCTGCGCTTTCTGAAAAGCATTCCGGGGCTTTATCTCGCCATCTACGGCCTGTTCGTGATCCTGATCGTGCGCTTCATGCCGGACGGCATCTGGGGTTTCGTGCAGGACATGCTCACGCGGTGGTGCACCAAGCGGCCGGCGGCGATGACCAGTCCGGCGCTGCAACTTGTCCCTGCGAAAACCGGTGGCGACATGGTGCTCGAGGTCACCGGTCTGTCGAAGCATTTCGGCGGCCTCAAGGCGGTGGACAAGGTCGACATCGCTGTGCGGCGCGGCGGTGTCCATGCCCTGATCGGACCGAACGGCTCGGGCAAGACCACGACGCTCAACATGCTGTCGGGGCTCTACAAGGTCACGTCCGGCAAGATCATGCTCGACGGCACCGACGTCACCGACATGCCGCCGCATCAGCGCACGGCGGCGGGGCTGGGGCGCACCTTCCAGAACATTCGCCTGTTCCGCTCCATGACGGCGCTGGAAAACGTGGTGATCGGCGCCGAGCGTCCGGGCAACACGTTGACCGGGAATGGCGGGCAGGATGCGCTGACGGAGCGCGCGCTCTCCGCGCTGACATTCGTCGGCCTCGGTCCGCGCGCCAACGAACTGGTGTCGAGTTTCTCCTACGGCCATCAGCGGCTGATCGAGATCGCCCGCGCGCTGGCGGGCAATCCGACGCTGCTGCTGCTGGACGAACCGGCCGCGGGCCTGAACTCCACCGAGAAACTCGAACTGCACGACCTGCTCAAGCGGATCGCGGCGCAGGGGCTGACCATTCTCATCATCGATCATGACATGACGCTGGTGCGCGAGGCGGCGCAGCACATCACGGTGCTGAACTTCGGCAAGCGGATCGCGGACGGTGAGTCGCTGGCGGTGCTGCAGCATCCCGACGTCATTTCCGCCTATCTCGGAACGGAGTGACCATGGCGCTGCTCGAGATCAACGACCTGATGGTGCTCTACGGCGAGATCGAGGCGCTGCGCGGCGTCTCGCTGAAGGTGGAAGCGGGGCAGGTGGTGACGCTGCTCGGCTCCAACGGCGCGGGCAAATCCACCACGCTGCGCGCCATATCGGGCCTTGCGAAGCCCGCCGCCGGTGAAATCCTGTTCGACGGCAAGTCCATCGTCGGCCTCGGGCCGGAAGCGATCGTGCGCCTCGGCATTTCCCATGTGCCGGAAGGGCGGCGGGTGTTTCCCGGCCTGACGGTGAAAGAGAACATCATGCTAGGCGCGTCGAACCGGCGCGTCGCCAAGGCGCAGCTTGCGCGCGAGGCGGACGCGATGTTCGACCTGTTCCCGGATATCCGTCCGTTCGCCGACAAGCTCGGCTGGACGCTCTCGGGCGGGCAATTGCAGATGGTGGCGGTGGCGCGCGGCCTGATGGCGAAGCCGCGCCTTCTGCTGCTCGATGAGCCTTCGCTCGGCCTTGCGCCTGTCATCGTGCAGGCCGTGTTCCGGATCATCGGAGAAATCCGGCGCGATACGACGGTTTTACTTGTGGAGCAGAACGCCCGCATGGGACTGTCGGTCGCCGACTACGGCTACGTGCTGGAGACTGGCCGCCTCGCCCTCGGCGGCAAGCCTGACGACCTCTGGGGCAACGAAGCAATCAGAGCCGCATATCTCGGCGGCCACACTAAGGTATCTGTTTGACCAATGATAACAATAAATTCTCAGAAACTGATCGGCTTCGTCGCCGACATCTTTGCGCGTGCGGGTTCATCGAAGGCCGAGGCGGAACGCATCGCGACCTACCTGACCACGGCCAATCTCACCGGACATGACAGCCACGGCGTCATCCGCGTGCCGAAATATGTCGGCTGGGTGCAGGACGGCTCCATCGTTCCCGATCAGAAGATCAAGGTGGAGGTCGACACGCCGTCGCTGGCGGTGATCGATGGCGGCTTCGGCTACGGTCAGACCGTGACACCGCAGGCGGTGCGCATTGGCATCGACAAGTGCAAGGCGAACGGCGTCGCGGTGATGACGCTGAAGAATTCCGGCCATCTCGGCCGTGTCGGCGACTGGGCGGAAATGGCGGCGGCGGAACGGCTGATCTCGATTCATTTCGTCAATGCCGCAGGCTCGGTGCTGGTCGCGCCGTTCGGCGGCGTGGCGCGCAAGCTCTCGACCGCGCCTTATTGCGTCGGCATTCCGCGCCCCGGGCAGGGGCCGGTGGTGCTCGATTTCGCGACGTCATTGGTGGCCGAAGGCAAGGTGATGGTGGCGAGCCGCGGCGGTAAGATACTGCCGAAGGGCGCGCTGATTTCCGAGGACGGCAACCTCAACGAGGACCCGCACGAATTGTACGGCCCCTACGACCCGACCGGGCCGCGCAATCACGCGCTCGGCACGGGCGCGATCCGCGCCTTCGGCGAACACAAGGGCTCGGGCCTCGCGCTGATCTGCGAACTGCTGGGCGGCGCGCTCACCGGCAACGGCGCGACCAAGACCGACCGCCGTTTCGCCAACGGCATGCTGGCGATCTACATCGATCCGAAGGTGGTGGACCCCGCGCACTTCTTCGACGGCGAAGTGGCGCGCTACATCGCGTACTTCAAGGACAGCAAGCTGGCGCAGGGCCATGACGCGGTGCTGATCCCGGGCGAGCCGGAAGCGGCGATGCGCGCCGAGCGCGGCAAGAACGGCATTCCGCTGACCGAGGAGACCTGGGGCTCCATCGTCGCAACCGGCCGCGCGCTCGGGATCGACGAGGCGGCGATCAAGGCTGCGGAAGGGTGATATGGACGCGACGAAGAGCCTCATGGTGAGGAGCGAGGCGCTTGCCTCGCGTCTCGAACCATGAGGAAGGGTCGTCAATAAATTTTCCTCATCCTTCGAGACGCGGCGAAGACGCCGCTCCTCAGGATGAGGTCAACGCAGAACTGGAATTGCAACGAGAAGAGAAAACAATGGCAAACAAGGTCAAGGAAATCTGGGCGTCGGGCAAGGTCGTGGTCAATGCCTGGCTGGCGATCCCATCGGGCTTCTCCGCCGAGGTGATGGCGCAGTGCGGCTTCGACAGCGTCACCGTCGATATGCAGCACGGCGTGCAGGACTATATGTCGATGATCCAGTGCTTCCAGGCGATGCAGGCGCATCCGGTGACGCCGATGGTGCGCGTGCCGTGGAACGAGCCCGGCATCATCGGCAAGGTGCTGGACGGCGGCGCTTACGGCGTGATCTGCCCGATGATCAACACCAAGGAAGAAGCCGAGCGCTTCGTCGCCGCCTGCAAGTATCCGCCGCGCGGCACCCGCAGCAACGGCCCGATCCGCATGGCGGTCTACGGCGCGCCCAGCGCCTATCAGCAGACCGCGAACGACGAGACGCTCTGCATTCCGATGATCGAAACGAAAACGGCGGTCGAGAATCTGGAATCGATCCTCGACGTGAAGGGAGTCTCCGGCGTCTATATCGGTCCGTCCGATCTCGGATTTTCCTACGGCCTGCATCCGACGCTCGACCGCACCGAGCCGCAGATTCTCGAAATCTACGAGAAGATCGTGAAGGCCTGCGAGGCGCGCGGCATCTATCCGGGCATCCATTGCAGCGGCCATGCGGGCGCGACGCTGGCGATCCAGCGCGGCTTCAAGCTGGTGACGGTCTTCAACGACAGCGGCCTTCTGGCGATGTCCGCCAAGAGCCATGTCGGCGAAATCCGCAAGAATTCCGGCGGCAAGGCGTGAGAATAATCTGGTGTCCCGGACGCGGTGCGGCATTCTTCATGCCGCGCCGCAGAGCCGGGACCGTACCGAGTGCCGGTGTTTGTTGCGGCCCCGGATCAGCAGTGCACCACGCCGCAAGGGCGGCGCGATGCCCCGCATCCGGGGCACGGTACGCTCCTTTGTCATTGCGAGGAGCGTAGCGACGAAGCAATCCAGCTTTCCAAGAGTGGATTGCTTCGCTTCGCTCGCAATGACGAGACGACATCTGCGCGAAGTGAACTGAGAGCCAAAGCCAGCAAGGACGATAGCCATGGCAACGACATCGGCACCGACACCCGTGATCAGCCTGCATCCCGATGACAGCGTGGTGATCGCGCGCGCGGTGCTGCTGCCCGGTGCCGAAGTAGCGCGGGGCGTTGCCGCCGTCGAGCGCATTCCGGCGGGCCACAAGGTCGCGGTGAAGCCGATCGCCGTGGGCGAGCCGGTGATGCGCTACGGCCAGATCATCGGTTTCGCGACACAGCCGATCGCGCCGGGCCAGCATGTCCATGTGCAGAACATCGGCATGGGCGAATTCTCGAAGGACTACGCGTATGGCGTGGACGTCAAGCCGACGCCGAATTTCGATCTGCCCGCGACCTTTCAGGGTATCCGCCGCCCCGATGGGCGCGTGGCGACGCGCAACTATATCGGCATTCTCACCTCGGTGAATTGCAGCGCCCATGTCGCGGGTCTTGTCGCGGATGTGTTCAAGCGCAATCCGTTCACCGGTCACGATCCGCTTGCCGATTATCCGAACGTCGATGGCGTGGTGGCGCTGACCCACAAGACCGGCTGCGGCATGACCCAGCTCGAGCCGCTCACCGTGCTTCGCCGCACGCTGGGCGGTTACGCGCGGCATGTGAACTTCTCGCATGTGATCATTCTGGGCCTTGGTTGCGAGATGAACCAGATCGGCGGCTTCCTCGAAGAACAAAGATTGGCGGGACGACTGCGTTCGCTCGACATTCAGGATGTCGGCGGCTCGCGCAAGACGGTGGAGAAGGCCGTCGCCTTCGTGCGCGAGGTGCTGGCCGAGTCCAACAACATCAGGCGCGAGCCGTGCCCCGCGAGCGAATTGATGGTCGCGCTTCAGTGCGGCGGCTCGGACGGTTATTCCGGCGTCTCGGCCAATCCGGCGCTCGGCGCGGCGAGCGATCTTCTTGTCCGGCACGGCGGCTCGGTGGTCCTCTCGGAAACGCCGGAGACCTACGGCGCCGAACATCTTCTGACACGCCGCGCGGTCAGCCCCGAGGTTGGCGAGAAGCTGGTCGCGCTGATGCGCTGGTGGGAGGACTACACCGAGCGCAACAATGCGGAGATGGATTCCAATCCGAGCCCCGGCAACAAGGCGGGCGGCCTCACCACCATCCTTGAAAAGTCCCTCGGCGCGATGGCCAAGGCGGGCAGCACCAATCTCGTCGACGTGGTGGGCTATGCCGAACCCGTCACCAAGAAGGGCTTCACCTTCATGGACACGCCGGGCTTCGATCCGGTCGCGGCCACGGGGCAGGTGGCGGGCGGCGCGAACATGGTGGCCTTTACCACCGGGCGCGGCAGCGTATTCGGCTGCAAGCCGTCGCCTTCGATCAAGCTCGCCACCAACACGCCGATGTACCGGCGCATGGAAGACGACATGGACGTCAACTGCGGCACCATTCTCGACGGCGAGGAAACCGTGCAGCAGTGCGGCCAGCGGATTTTCGAGCTGATGCTGCGGGTGGCATCCGGCGAGCGCACCAAGAGCGAGGCCTTCGATTTCGGCGCGGCCGAGTTCGCGCCATGGGTGCTCGGCGCGACGATGTAAGGTTTGATGCGATAGAGGTTGTGGCCCGTCATCCTGAGGTGCGAGCTTTTGCGAGCCTCGAAGGATGACGAGTCATAATATGCCGTCGCCCTTCGAGGCCTTCGCTTCGCTTCGGCACCTCAGGGTGACGGCACACCGTCAGCCGACTAAACCATCACCCTACCGCTTCCTTTTGCCACGTCCCTGAAATGCTTCTAATGTACCGTCGCAAATCACTGTGACGGACGACACATGACCAAGGGTCTCAAGAAGGGGCTGACCAGCTACGGCGATCCCGGATTTTCGCTGTTTCTGCGCAAGGCCTTCATCAAGGCAATGGGCTATTCCGACGACGCGCTGGAGCGCCCCATCGTCGGCATCACCAACACCTACAGCGACTACAATCCCTGCCACGGCAATGTCCCGCAGCTCATCGAGGCGGTGAAGCGCGGCGTGATGCTGGCGGGCGCGATGCCGATGGTGTTTCCGACCATTTCCATCGCCGAGAGCTTTTCGTATCCGACCTCGATGTATCTGCGCAATCTGATGGCGATGGATACCGAGGAGATGATCCGCGCCCAGCCGATGGATGCCGTGGTCGTGATCGGCGGCTGCGACAAGACGCTGCCTGCGCAGATCATGGCGGCGGTGAGTGCGGATCTGCCGACCGTGGTCATCCCGGTGGGGCCGATGGTGGTCGGCCATCACAAGGGCGAAGTGCTGGGTGCCTGCACCGATTGCCGCCGCATGTGGGGGAAATATCGCGCGGGCGAGATCGACGCGCAGGAGATCGAGGCGGTGAACGGGCGGCTCGCGCCGTCGGTCGGGACGTGCATGGTGATGGGCACCGCCAGCACCATGGCCTGCGTGACCGAAGCGCTGGGCCTGTCGCTGCCGATGAGCGCGACCATCCCCGCGCCGCATTCCGAACGCGTGCGCTCCGCCGAGCATAGCGGCAAGCGCGCCGCCGAAATGGCGGTGAGCGGCGGGCCGCGTCCGAGCGAGCTTTTGACGCCTGCCGCTTTCAGGAATGCGCAGGTGGTGCTGCAGGCCATCGGCGGCTCGACCAACGGTCTCATTCATCTGACCGCGATCGCCAACCGCACCCCGCATCGCATCGATCTCGACGCCTTCGACAAGCTGGGACGCGAGGTGCCGGTGCTGATCGACCTCAAGCCGTCCGGCGCGCATTACATGGAGCATTTCCATCATGCGGGCGGCGTGCCGAAACTGATGAAGCAGCTCGGCGACCTGATCGATCTCGATGCGAAAACCATCACCGGCGGCACGCTGCGCGATGTGGTCGCCCATGCCGAGGAGGTGCCGGGGCAGGACGCGATCCGTCCGCGCGACAATCCGATCAACCGCGAAGGGGCGATGGCTGTTCTGTACGGCAATCTCGCGCCGCGCGGGGCTGTCATCAAGCAGTCGGCCGCGACGCCTAAACTGCTGCAGCATACCGGCCGCGCCGTGGTGTTCGAGTCGGTGGAGGACATGACGCTTCGCGTGGACGATCCGAATCTGGATGTTACGGCGGACGACGTGCTGGTGCTGCGCAATGCCGGGCCGAAGGGCGCGCCGGGCATGCCGGAAGCGGGCTATCTGCCGATCCCGCAGAAGATCCTGCGCACCGGCGTCAAGGACATGGTGCGCATTTCCGACGCGCGGATGAGCGGTACGGCATTCGGCACTATTGTGCTGCATATCACGCCGGAATCCGCCGTCGGCGGTCCGCTGGCGCTGGTGCAGACCGGCGACATGATCCGCCTCGATGTCGCAAAACGGCGCATCGATCTTCTGGTCGATGAGGTCGAGCTGACCATGCGTCAGACGGCGTTGCCGAAGCCCGGGACACCGGAATGGGCCGCGCGGGGCTATGCGCATCTTTTCCACGAGACGATCACGCAGGCGGATGAAGGCTGCGATTTCGATTTCATGCGGCGGGAAGGGAAGTAGGACCACAGGTAGTATCCCTCGAAGTCGTACCGGCCAACGGATCGGCGCAAAGCGCCGTCCGATGACAGGCTCCGGCCGGGACCCATACTCCCTGTGTCATCGATTTAATTTAGGCTGGAGAAGCTGCTCGCCATCATCGCTTTATTCAGTGGATATGGGTCCCGGCCTTCGCCGGGACGACATCGTGGCTGGAGCGTCATCCTTCGAGGCTCGCAAGGGCTCGCGCCTCAGGATGACGGTCATTCCTAATACGTCGCGCGTCCGCCGGAAATGTCGAACACCGCGCCGGTGGTGTAGAGGCATTCTTCCGATGCCATCCAGGCCACCAGCGACGCCAGTTCGTCCACCTTCAGGAAACGGCCGCGTGGAATCTTCGACAGCATGAAGTCGATATGCTGCTGGGTCATCTGGTCGAAGATCGCGGTCTTGGCGGCGGCGGGCGTCACGGCATTGACCGCGATGTCGGTGTTCGCCAGTTCCTTGCCGAGCGATTTGGTCAGCGCGATCACGCCGGCCTTGGACGCCGAATAATGCGAGGCGTTCGGATTGCCTTCCTTGCCCGCGATGGAGGCGATGTTGATGATGCGTCCGTAGTTCTGCTTCATCATCACCGGCACGACGGAATGGCAGCAGATGAACGGGCCGTCGAGGTTGATCTTCATCACCTGACGCCATTCATCATAGGACAGATCGGCGACGGTTTTGTTGACGCCCGCGATGCCTGCATTGTTGACCAGGATGTCGATGCGGCCGAACGCTTTCACGGTTGCATTTTTCGCCGCGTCCACGGCGTCGGAACTGGTGACGTCCACTTCCAGCGCGATCACGGCCGGGCCGATTTCCTTCGCGGTTTTCTCCGCCAGCGCCTGGTCGAAGTCCCAGATCGCGACCTTCGCGCCGGAAGCGACGAAGCGTTCGGTGATGGCGCGGCCGAAACCCTGCGCGCCGCCGGTGACGACGGCGAACCGTCCGCTGAGATCGATCTTGTTCAAGGCGTGTCTCCCGATTGTTGTCATTGCCGCTTTTTCACCTCTCCCCGTTTACGGGGAGAGGTCGGCGCGCAGCGCCGGGTGAGGGGCGAGCGTGCAATCCCTGGTGAAGGTTGCCCCTCACCACGACCCTCTCCCCGCGAGCGGGGAGAGGGAGAAGTCTCACAATGTCCAGCCGCCGTCGATGATGTGCGCGACGCCGGTGGTGAAGGCGCTCTCGTCGCTGGCGAGATAAACCGCGAGCGACGCGATTTCCTCGGCGGTGCCGAGCCGTCCCATCGGCTGGCGGCTAACGAACATCTCGCGGCCGCCTGCGCCGAGCGATGCGGCGCGCCCCAACATCGACGGCGTCTCGATGGTGCCGGGGCAGATGGCGTTGCAGCGGATGCCTTTGGTGATGAAATCCACCGCGACGGCGCGCGTCAGCGCGGCGACGGCCGCCTTGGTTGCGCTGTAGACATAGCGGTTCGGTGCGGCCTTGAAGACGCCCGCCGCCGACGAGACGTTGACGATGGCGCCGCCGCCGCCTTCCAGCATCACCGGCAGGAACGCGCCGATCGTGCGATGCATCGACTTGACGTTCAGATCGAACGAAAAGTCCCAGTCGCTGTCAGAGCATTCCAGCACAGTGCCGTTGTGAACGAACCCGGCGGCGTTGAGCAGGATGTCGATCTTGCCGACTTTTCTCGCCATGGCTTCGACCGCGGCGGTGTCGCGCACGTCGAGCCTGTAGGTGTCCGCGATGCCTTCCTTCTTCAGGGAGGCGAGGCCGACTTCATCGATGTCGGTCGCAACAACGCTCGCGCCTTCGCGGGTGAAGGCGAGGGCGCAGGCACGGCCGATGCCCGCCGCGCCCGCGGTGATGAAAGCGCGCTTGCCTTTCAGTCGGTCAGCCATGGCATGTGTGTCCTGTTATGCAATGATCGTTTCTGCCCGTCATTGCGAGGAGCGAAGCGACGAAGCAATCCAGTCCTTGCTTGTTGCTTCTGGATTGCTTCGCTGCGCTCGCAATGACGTTGTGTTGGTTTAGTGATTATCCCGCGCGACGCCGACGGTGCCCGCGATGTTGTGATAGCGCGTCGCGAGTTCAAGGCAGGCGCCGGTGGACTGCTGGCCCACCGTGTCGCGGTAAAGCTCCTGCCACGGCGTCTGGTTCTTCGGATATTTGAAGCCGCCCGCCGCCATCAGGTCGGCATGGCGCTGCTTCACCTCGGCATCGGAGATCAGGATGTTGGCTTCGCCTTTGTTGAGGTCGATGCGCACCTTGTCGCCGGTCTTGAGGATCGCGAGCCCGCCGTTGGCCGCGGCTTCCGGCGACGCATTGAGGATCGACGGCGATCCCGACGTTCCGGACTGGCGGCCGTCGCCGATGCAGGGCAGCGACAGGATGCCTTTCTTGATCAGCGCCGCGGGCGGCTGCATGTTCACCACCTCCGCGCCGCCGGGATAACCGATCGGCCCGGTGCCGCGCACGAACAGCATGCAGTTCTCGTCGATGTTGAGCGATTCATCGTCGATGCGATGGTGATAGTCCTCCGGCCCCTCGAACACGATGGCGCGGCCCTCGAAGGCCTCGGGGTCTTTGGGATTGGAGAGATAGCGGTCGCGGAATTCCTTGGAGATCACGCTGGTCTTCATGATCGCCGAATCGAACAGATTGCCGCGCAGCACGATAAAGCCTGCGTCCTTCACCAGCGGCTTGTCATAGGTGCGGATCACGTCGCTGTCCGGCACGGCGGCGGTCTTGCAGTTTTCGCCCATGGTCTTGCCGTTGACGGTCAGCGCGTCCTCGTGGATGCGCTTGTGCTTGATCAACTCGCGCACCACGGCGGGCACGCCGCCGGCGCGGTGATATTCCTCGCCGAGATAGAAGCCCGCCGGCTGCATGTTCACCAGCAGTGGCACGTCATGGCCGAATTTTTGCCAGTCCTCGATAGAGAGATCGACGCCGATATGGCGGGCGAGGGCGTTGATGTGGATCGGGGCGTTGGTCGATCCGCCGATGGCGGAATTGACCACGATGCAGTTCTCGAACGCCTTGCGGGTGAGGAAGTCGGACGGCTTGAGGTCTTCCCAGACCATCTCCACCGCGCGCTTGCCGGTTTCATAGGCAATCTGGCCGCGCTCACGATAAGGCGCGGGTATTGCAGCGCACCCGGGCAGCGAGAAGCCGAGCGCTTCCGCCAGCGAATTCATCGTGGACGCCGTGCCCATGGTGTTGCAATGGCCGACCGACGGCGCGGAGGACGAGACGATCTCCATGAACTCTTCGTAGTCGATCTTGCCCGCGGCCATTTCCTCGCGCGATTTCCAGACCACGGTGCCGGACCCGGTGCGCTCGCCATTGTGCCATCCGTTGAGCATCGGCCCGCCGGACAGCACGATGGCGGGAATGTTCACGGTGGCCGCCGCCATCATGCAGGCGGGGGTGGTCTTGTCGCAGCCGGTGGTCAGCACCACGCCGTCCAGCGGATAGCCGAACAGGATTTCGACCAGGCTGAGATAGGCAAGGTTGCGATCCAGCGCAGCAGTCGGGCGCTTGCCGGTCTCCTGGATCGGATGGGTCGGGAACTCCATGGCGATGCCGCCCGCTTCGCGAATGCCTTCACGAACGCGTTGCGCCAGTTCGATATGATGGCGGTTGCAGGGGGAGAGGTCGTTGCCGGTCTGCGCGATGCCGATGATCGGCTTGCCGGACTGCAGCTCTTTGCGCGTCAGTCCATAGTTCAGGTAGCGCTCCAGATAGAGTGCGGTCATGCCCGGATTGTCGGGATTGTCGAACCAGAGCTGGGACCGGAGCTTGCGCTTTTCGCCAGTTTTCTTTGTGACGTTATCGTTATCGTTTCTCACGGCGTTTCTCCCGCACTGCACACTGGTGCATTCCGTTTCTGGATGGTTGCATTTTGATGGCGCATCTGCAACGGTTCTAAGTCAAACATCCGATGTTTGAAAAGAGGCCGCAATTTTCCGAATAAGACGTCAGTCTAATGGCGCGAATAGTTGACTTGCGGACAGACTCTCTTCGATACAAACTCCGGACCAACAACGAACAAGAGACCGAGCAGCGACGGCCCTTGCCGAACAATGCCGATCTTCCAGGAGGAAATTAGATGGCGTCCGTGCATATTCACGACGTGCGCAAATCGTTTGGCGGATTTGAAGTTCTGCACGGCGTGACCGTTCCCATCGAGGACGGACAGTTCGTGGTGCTGGTCGGACCCAGTGGCTGCGGCAAGTCGACCCTGCTGCGCATGCTTGCGGGCCTCGAGCGCATCACGTCCGGCACGATTTCGATCGGCGAGCGCGTGGTCAACGACGTGCAGCCGAAGGAGCGGGACATCGCCATGGTGTTCCAGAATTACGCGCTCTATCCGCACATGACCGTGGCGCAGAACATGGGCTTCTCGCTCAAGCTCCGTAAAGTCGCGCAGGGCGAGATCGACAAGCTGGTGAAGCGGGCCGCCGATATTCTGGCGCTGACGCCGCTGCTCGACCGTTATCCGCGCCAGTTGTCCGGCGGCCAGCGCCAGCGCGTCGCCATGGGCCGCGCCATCGTGCGCGATCCGCAGGTGTTCCTGTTCGACGAGCCGCTGTCGAATCTCGACGCCAAGCTGCGCGTCGCGATGCGCACCGAAATCAAGGAGCTGCATCAGCGGCTCAAGACCACCACGGTCTATGTGACCCACGACCAGATCGAGGCCATGACCATGGCCGACAAGATCGTGGTCATGCATGACGGCATCGTCGAGCAGATGGGATCGCCGCTCGAGCTTTACGATCATCCCGACAACAAGTTCGTGGCGGGATTCATCGGATCGCCCGCGATGAACTTCCTCGAAGGCAAGCTCGTCAACGGCAGCACGCCGTATGTCGAGACGGCGAGCGGGGCGCGGCTGCCGCTGATCGCATCGCGCTCCGGCCTTGACGGCAAGCCGGTGATCTACGGCATCCGTCCCGAACATCTCGAATTCGCGGACGACGGCGTCGAAGCCGAAGTGGCCGTGGTCGAGCCGACCGGGTCGGAAACCCAGATCGTGGCGCGCATCGGCCAGCAGGACCTGATCGCGGTGATCCGCGATCGCCGTCCGGTGAAGCCGGGCGACAAGATCAAGCTGCGACCCAATCCGGCCGCCGCCCATGTGTTCGACAAGGAAACCGAAAAGCGTCTTATCAATTAGGCATGATCCCGAAAAGCCTGCCCTCGGGCTCGACCCGTGGGTGGGAACCGGTTTTCGGACAAGATCATGCCAAATCAAAGCGCTGCATCTCACAGCACCATCATAGCCAATGACCGGCTGAGACCAATAAGCGCCGGCAGAACAGGGAGAGTTAGACCATGAGTGATTTTACACCAAATCGTCGCGCGCTTCTCAAGGGTGGCGCGTCCGTGCTCGCGGGCGCCGCGACGCTGTCGGTCGATCAGTTGATGGGCTTCGCCACCGCCTGGGCACAGACCTCGCCGTGGAAGCCGGAGAAGGGCGCCAAGATCAACCTGTTGCGCTGGAAGCGCTTCGTGGAAGCCGAAGACAAGGCCTTCATGGACATTATCGCGGCCTTCACCAAGGCCACCGGCGTCGAGGTCAACGTCTCCAACGAATCCTACGACGACATCCAGCCGAAGGCTTCGGTCGCCGCCAACACCGGGCAGGGTCTCGACATGGTGTGGGGCCTCTATTCGCTGCCGCATCTGCTGCCGACCAAGTGCGTGGACGTGACGGACGTCGCCGACTATCTCGGCAAGAAGTACGGCGGTTGGGCCGACTCGGCGAACGCCTACGGCAAGAACAAGGCCGGCAAATGGATCGGCATTCCGATCGCCGCGACCGGCGCGCTGATGAACTATCGCATCAGTTCGTGCGAAAAGGCGGGCTTCAAGGAATTCCCGAAGGACACCGCCGGTTTCCTCGAACTCTGCAAGGGCCTCAACAAGAACGGCACCCCGGCGGGCATGGCGATCGGCCACGCCTCGGGCGACGCCAATACCTGGCTGCACTGGGCGCTGTGGACTCACAATGCCTACCTCGTCGACAAGAACGACAAGGTCATCATCAACTCGCCGGAGACGATGAAGGCGCTGGAATACGTCAAGGGGCTGTACGACAACTTCATTCCCGGCACCGCGTCGTGGAACGACTCGTCGAACAACAAGGCGTTCCTTGCCGGTCAGCTTCACGTCACCTGTAACGGCATCTCCGTCTACGTGACCGCCAAGAAGGAAAACAAGGCGATCGCCGATGACATGAACCACGCCTATATGCCGATCGGCCCGGCCGGCAAGCCGACCGAACTGCATCTGCCGTTCACGATGCTGACCTTCAACTTCACGAAGTATCCGCAGGCCTGCAAGGCGCTGACTGCGTTCATGATGGACGCGGATCAGTTCAATCCGTGGCTCACCTCCGCGTCGGGTTATCTCTCGCCGTTCATCAACGGCTTCGACAAAAACCCGGTCTGGACCTCGGATCCGAAGAACACGCTGTTCCGCGACGTCGCCAAGCGCACGCTGACTCCGGCGGGTCTCGGCACGCTGGGCGAAAATGCGGCGGCGGCCATCGCGGACTTCCTGGTGGTCGACATGTTCGCGAACTACTGCACCGGCCGCGAAGACGCGAAGGGCGCGATTGCCTTCGCCGAACGTCAGGCCAAGCGCCTGTATCGCTGACAGGGGACACCGCCGGCGCGGGCAAAACCCGCGCCGGCGTCTTTCGCCTTTTGCTTCCAGCTTGCGCGTATTCCCGCCGTATTACCGGGTCATGGTGGATCACGCGCTGAAGGTTCGGTTTTATGAGCACGATACCGGCGTCGATGCCCAAACAGCAGGTCTATGTCAGTTCCCAGTCGTTCTGGCAGCGGCTCAGCGCGAACAAGAACTGGATCGCGCTGTGGTTCATGCTGCCCGCGGGAGCTTTCCTGCTGCTGTTTCTGGCCTATCCGCTGGGCCTCGGCATCTGGATGAGCTTCACCGACGTGCGCATCGGCCGTCCCGGCGAGTTCATCGGCCTCGAGAACTACGAATGGCTCTGGGACGACGGCGTGTTCTGGCTGTCGGTCTTCAACACGCTGCTCTATACGACCGTCGCCAGCGTCATCAAATTCGCGCTCGGGCTTTATCTTGCGCTGCTGCTCAACCGCAACATGCCGTTCAAGGCGCTGATCCGCGCCGCGGTGCTGATCCCCTTCATCGTGCCGACCGTGCTGTCGGCGATCGCCTTCTGGTGGATCTACGACTCGCAGTTCTCGATCATCTCCTGGTCGCTGATCAAGCTCGGCATCATTCACCAGAACATCAATTTCCTCGGCGATTCGACTTGGGCGCGCGTCAGCGTCATCATCGCCAACATCTGGCGCGGCGTTCCGTTCGTCGCGATCACGCTGCTGGCTGGATTGCAGACCGTCTCGCCGTCGCTCTATGAAGCCGCGACCCTCGACGGCGCCAGCAACTGGCAGCGCTTCCGCTTCATCACCTATCCGCTGCTGACGCCGATCATCGCCGTGGTCATGACCTTCTCGGTGCTCTTCACCTTCACCGACTTCCAGTTGATCTGGGCGCTCACCCGCGGCGGCCCGGTGAACGCGACGCATCTGATGGCGACGCTGAGCTACCAGCGCGGCATTCTCTCGGGCCGGCTGGGCGAGGGCGCCGCGGTCGCGACCGCGATGATTCCGTTCCTGCTGGCCGCGATCACCATCTCCTGGTTCGGCATGCAGCGCCGCAAGTGGCAGCAGGGAACGGACAATGACTGAGAGACTGTTTGAAAACTTTGAAAACCTCGTCCTGAGGAGCCGTTTCGTCAGAAACGGCGTCTCGAAGGGCGCGGTTTTCAAGGAAAAATCCTCGATCCTTCGAGACGGCGCTACGCGCCTCCTCAGGATGAGGATTTTTCAACCGGTCTCTGACACCCACGGCGCTGCGTTTATATTCTGCGCGAACGGGGCAAGCCCCGCGCGCGCGCCGCAAGTGGCAGCAAGGAACAGACAATGACTGACCACGCCGCACATCCGCCTGTCGCGCCGACGCAGGCGGCGACCGACAACAGCGAGGGCATGAGCTATCTCGAGAGCCTGCCGAGCAAGATCATCACGCTCTATATCCCGCTCTTCATCCTGCTGGTGATCCTGCTGTTTCCGTTTTACTGGATGGCGCTGACATCCATCAAACCGGATGAACAGCTCATCGACATGGAGACGTTCAACCCGTTCTGGGTGGTGAAGCCGACGCTCAAGCACATCCAGAAACTGCTGTTCGATACGCAATATCCGCGCTGGCTCTGGAACACGATGTATGTGGCGGCGGCGGCAACCTTCCTGTCGATCGTCGCCAGCGTTCTGGCGGCCTACGCCATTGTTCGCCTGCGCTTCAAGGGCGCGGAAACCGTCAGCGCGCTGATTTTTCTCGCCTATCTCGTTCCGCCGTCGATCCTGTTCATTCCGCTGGCGTCGGTGATCCATTCCTACGGCCTGTTCGACTCGCCGCTGTCGCTGATTCTCGTCTATCCCACGTTGCTGATCCCGTTCTCGACATGGCTGCTGATGGGATACTTCAAGACCATTCCCTTCGAGCTTGAGGAATGCGCTCTGATCGACGGCGCCAGCCGCTGGCAGATCCTGACCAAGATCGTGCTGCCGCTGGCGGTGCCGGGGCTGATCTCCGCCTTCATCTTCTGCTTCACACTGTGCTGGAACGAATTCATCTACGCGCTGACGTTCCTGGCTTCGACGCCGAACAAGACGGTACCGGTGGCCATCGTCAACGAGTTCGTCGACGGCGACATCTACAAGTGGGGATCGCTGATGGCGGGCGCGCTGGTGGGTTCGCTGCCGCTGGTCATCCTCTACGCATTCTTCGTCGAGCACTATGTGTCGGCCATGACCGGCGCGGTGAAGGAATGAGAAAACAGGGAGCCTCATCCTGAGGAGCGCGCTCGTGCGCGCGTTTCGAAGGATAAGCCACAAATTCCCTCATGGTTCGAGACGGCGCTGAAGACGCGCCTCCTCACCATGAGGGACGATCATCGTCTTCTTGAAGGAGTTACCCTTGCACATTCTCATTCTCGGCGCGGCCGGCATGGTCGGGCGCAAGCTCGTTGAGCGACTGACGCGTGACGGCCGCCTCGGCAACAGGGACATCTCGAAGCTGACCCTGCAGGACGTGGTGCCGCCCGCAAAGCCTGCGACTTCGATCCCGGCCGAGATCGTGACCTGCGACGTCGCGGACCAGGCGGCGATTGCCAAGCTTGTCGCAGGTAGGCCGGACGTGATCTTCCATCTCGCGGCCATCGTGTCGGGCGAGGCCGAGGCCGATTTCGACAAGGGCTATCGGATCAATCTCGACGGCACGCGCTATCTGATCGATGCGGTGTACGCCATCGGCGGCAGCTATCATCCGCGCATCGTGTTCACATCCTCGATCGCGGTGTTCGGCGCGCCGTTCCCCGAGAAGATCGGCGACGAGTTCTTGTCCGCGCCGCTGACCAGCTACGGCACGCAGAAGGCAATCGGCGAACTGCTGATCTCGGATTACACCCGCAAGGGCCTGTTCGACGGCGTCAGCATCCGCCTGCCGACTATCTGCGTGCGGCCCGGAATGCCGAACAAGGCCGCGTCCGGATTCTTCTCCAACATCATCCGCGAGCCGCTGGCCGGCAAGGAAGCCGTGCTGCCGGTGTCGGAAGACGTGATGCACTGGCACGCCTCGCCGCGCTCCGCGGTGGGCTTCCTGATCCACGCGGGCACGATGGACACCGGAGCGATGGGGCCGCGGCGGGCGCTGAGCATGCCGGGTCTTGCCGCGACGGTGGGCGAACAGATCGCCGCGCTGGAACGCGTCGCCGGCAAGAACGTCACCGCGCGCATCAAGCGCGTGCCCGATCAGACCATCATGGGCATCGTGGGCGGCTGGCCGCGCAATTTCTCGACCGACCGCGCGCTGAAGCTGGGCTTCACCACGGCGGAGAAGACCTTCGACGACATCATCCGCATTCACATCGAGGATGAACTCGGCGGAAAATTCGTGGCCTGACAATTCCGGTGCCGTGATGACGACAATCTCCTGCATTGGCGAATGCATGATCGAACTGTCACAGGGCACCGGCAGTCAGCCTGGCCGCAGCCAGCTCACCTGTCGTTACGGCGGCGATACGCTGAACACGGCGGTCTATCTTGCGCGTCTCGGCGTCGCGACCGATTATGTCACCGCGCTGGGCGACGATCCGTTCAGCGACGAGATGATCGAGAACTGGCGCGGCGAGGGTGTCGGCACCACCCGCGTGGTGCGCGTTCCGGGCAAGCTGCCGGGGCTTTACGCCATCCGCACCAATGACGAGGGCGAGCGCTCGTTTTATTACTGGCGCGAGAACTCCGCCGCGCGGATGCTGCTCGATCTGCCGCAGACCGGCGAAATTCTGGCGGCGCTCGCCGGTTACGACATGGTCTATCTCTCCGGCATCACGCTGTCGCTGTATGGCCCCGACGGCCGCCACAGGTTGTTCGACACGCTGAAGACCATTCGCAAGGGTGGGACGCGCGTGGCGTTCGACACCAACTTCCGCCCGATTGGCTGGCCGATCGTGGATACGGCGCGGCAGGTCTATCGCGACATGTTCGAGATCGCCGACATCGTGCTGGCATCTGTGGACGATCTGAGCCTGCTGTTCGGCGCGCGCGTCACGAGCGATGTGATCGACCGCATTCCGGCGGATGAGGTGGTTCTGAAACTCGCGACCCCGGCCAGCGTTGTCAGGCATAACGGCGTGGACGTTACCGTTCAGGCGGAGCCCGTCGGCAAGGTGGTGGATACCACGGCGGCGGGCGACAGTTTCTCTGCGGCTTATCTTGCTGCGCGCTTGCGCGGCGCCTCGCCTGCGGAGGCGGCGCGTGCCGGGCATCGCCTCGCAGGCGCTGTCGTCGGTCATCGCGGCGCGATCATTCCGCGCGCGGCCATGCCATCTCATGACGTGGAGCAAACCTGATGAGCACCTCTTCGGCATCCGCGAGACAGGCTGCGCTGGAGGACATTCTGATTCCGGCGCGGATCGTGCCGGTGCTCACCATCGACCGTGTTGAAGATGGTGTGCCGCTGGCGCGCGCGCTGGTGGCGGGCGGCGTCAGGGTGCTGGAAGTCACGTTCCGCACGGATGCTGCGGCGGACGCCGCGAAGGCGATCATCGCGGACGTGCCCGATGCGATTGTCGGCATGGGCACCGTGCTCGATGGCGATGACCTGCGCCGCGCATTGGCGCTCGGCGCGCATTTCGCCGTCAGTCCCGGCGCGACGCCTGAATTGCTCGATGCAGCCGCCGCCAGCACGCTGCCGCTATTGCCGGGCGTCGCGACCGCATCCGAAGTGATGCAGGCCAAGGCGAGGGGATTCAATCTGCTGAAATTCTTTCCGGCGGAGCAGGCGGGCGGGATTTCCATGCTGCGCGCGCTGGCCGGGCCGTTCCCGTCCACGCGGTTCTGTCCGACCGGCGGCGTCCATGCGGACAATGTCACGACATGGCTCGCGGAGCCGAACGTGATCTGCGCCGGCGGCTCGTGGCTCTGTCCGGCCTCGGACATCAAGGCGGGCAACTGGGAAGTCATCACCGGCCGCTGCATCGACGCGATGAAGAAACTGCGGCGGAGGTAGCTTTTCTCACCTCTCCCCGTTTACGGGGAGAGGTCGAAGGCCGAGCCTCGCGAAGGCCTTCGGGTGAGGGGCCGCTAAATCTTCCGCGTGAGGAATTGCCCCCTCACCCCAACCCTCTCCCCGCAAGAGCGGGGAGAGGGAGAGGTTTCTCAAAACCCCATCGCCGCGCCGTCGCTGCGCGGATCGGTGGCGCCTTCGAACATGCCGTCGGCATGGCGCACCACCGCGCCTGCATGGCCCATGGTCGAAGTGAAGGCGGGCAGGATTTCGATGTCATGGCCGGCATCGCGCATCGCCTGCACCACGGCGGGATCGAAGCGGTCTTCCAGCTTCAGCGTCACCGTGCTGTCGCCCCAGGTCTTGCCGAGCAGCCAGCGCGGCGCGGTGATCGCCGCCTGCAGGCCCTGTCCATACATCGCGTAGCGGGAGAACACCGCGGACTGACTCTGCGGCTGGCCTTCGCCGCCCATGTTGCCATAGACCATGCGGCGGCCGTCGTTGAACATCGCCATCGCCGGGTTGAGCGTGTGGAACGGCTTGCGGCCGGGGCGCAGCGCGCGCGGGCCTTCGTCCTGCAGCAGAAAGCTCGAGCCGCGGTTCTGCCAGACGATGCCGGACTCTTCGAGCACGCAGCCGGAGCCGAATTCGAAATAGATGCTCTGGATGAAGCTGACGGCGATGCCGTCCTTGTCGATCGCGCCAAGCCAGACCGTGTCGCCCGGATTGACCGGCACCGGCCAGGGCAGGGCGCGCTTGCGGTTGATGTTGGCCGCGAGCCCATCAAGGATCGCGGAGGTCAGGTAGTGTTCGGCCTTTTCCGTCATGAGCGCCGGGTCGCCCACAATGCGGTCGCGCACCAGAAACGCCTGCTTGGTCGCTTCCACGATGCCGTGGAGATAGTCGAAGGTCTCCGCGTCCTTGATGCCCAGCCGCTCGAAGATCGCGAGGATCATCAGCGAAGCAAGGCCCTGCGTCGGCGGCGGGAAATTGTAGAGCGTCGCGTCCTTGATCTTCACGGACAGCGCCTCGCGGCGCTGGGCCTTGTGAGCCGCGAGATCGTCGATGGTCACCGGCGCGCCGCAGCGCTGCAGGTCCGCCGCGATCGTCTTCGCCAGCGCGCCGCTGTAGAAATCGAGCGGGCCGTGTTCGCCGATATGCCGCAGCGTCGCGCCAAGCGCAGGGAATTTCATCAACTGCCCTTCCTTGGGCAGCTTGCCGTCGAGCAGGAAGGTGCGCACGAAGCCCGGCGAATCTTTCAGCTCCTCGAATTTCGATTCCGTCAGCTCCTGCTGGGTCGCCGTGACCGCAAAGCCGTTTTCGGCGGACCACACCGCGTCCTCGACAAGGCGCGACATCGGCAGCTTGCCGCCAAGCTCCCGGCTGATGGCATGGGCCTCCGCCCAGCCGGACAAGGTGCCGGCCACGGTGTTGGCGGCATAAGGTCCGCGCGACGGAATGACGGTATGTCCCTGCGCGCCGTAATAGTCGCGCGTGGCGCCGCTCGCCGCTGCGCCGCAGCCATCCACCGCGATCGGCGCCTTGCCGTCCGCCGAGATCAGCCAGAAGCCGTCGCCGCCGATCGAGTTCATGTGCGGATAGACCACGGGCAGGCTCGCCGCCATCGCCAGCGTCGCCTCGACCGCGTTGCCGCCTTCGCGCAGCACGCGCAATCCGGCTTCACTGGCGAGATGATGCGGCGAGGTCACCATGCCGCGGCGGGAGCGGGGCGTATTAAGCATCGATCAATTCCGTTGTTGGCAGCGGATCGCTGCGCATGAGAGCGCCCCTGTTTATGCGAATCCGCACGCCCGCAAAAGGCGAAATGCCCGGCCGGAGCCGGGCATTTCGGATGACTTGTCGAGGCTGGATTATTCGGCAGGCGCTGCGATGGGCGCGACGGCCGGGGCGTGCCCGAACCATTGCGCGCGCCATGGCTTGAGGACGAACAGCGCGAGTAGGCCGGTCAGGATATCCATCGCGATGATGATGCCGAACACCGGCATCCAGCTTCCCGTGGAGTCGTGAAGCTGCGCCGCGACAGGTCCGCCGAGCACCGAGCCGATGCCCTGCGCCATGTAAAGAAATCCGTAATTGGTGGTGGCGTTCTTGGTGCCGAACGTGTCGGTCAGCGTCGAGGGGAACAGCGAGAAGATTTCGCCCCAGCCGAAGAACACCACGCCGGACAACAGCACGAAGGCAACCGGGTTGTCGCGCGAGGCCACCATGGCCGCGATGGCAAGGCCCTCGAAGATGAAGGCGAGGGCCATCGTGTTCTCGCGGCCGATGCGGTCCGAGACATAGCCGAAGAACGGCCGCGTCAGTCCGTTGGTGATGCGATCGATCGTCAGCGCGAGAGGCAGCGCCGCAAATCCCCAGACCACGACATTGGCGACGCCGAAATCCTTGGTGAAGTTCGCAAACTGCGAGATCACCATCAGGCCGCCGGTGGACATCATGGTCATCATGATGAACATCAGCCAGAAGATCGGAGTCTTCAGCATCTCCTTCGGCCCGTAGTCCTTCACCGAGGTCGTCACCTTGATCGCGGCGGCACTCGCCGTCTCGCCCGGATTCGGATCGCGCAGGCCGAGCGCGGCGAGAAAGCCGACCAACCCGAGGATGATGCCGAATGTCATCAGCGTCTGCTGGTAGCTCGAGGTCGCGAGCATGCCGGAAATCGGAAACGTCGTGAGGATCGCACCGAAGCCGTAGCCCGCCGCCACCATGCCCGTGGCGAATCCGCGTTTCTCCGGAAACCAGCGGACCATCAGGCCGACAATGCCGACATAGACGAGGCCGGTGCCGATACCGCAGAACAGGCCGTAAGTTGCGTAAAGTCCCATCAGCGACGTGATCTGCGCCGACAGGACCCAGCCGAGGCCGCTGAGCACCGCGCCGAGCGCGATCAGCAGTTTCGGACCGAACCGGTCGATCAGCCAGCCCTGCAGCGGCGAGAAGAATGTCTGCAACACAATGAGCAGCGAAAAGGTGATCTGGATGGCGGGCAGGGTCGCGCCGGTCGTGGTCTGGAATGATTTGACGAACAGCGTCCAGACATATTGCGGGCTGGAGATCGCCATCATGGCGATGACGCCCAGCACGAGTTGGACCCAGCGCGCCTTGCTCAATTCAGGTTTTGCGATAGCGGCACTCATGACAAACTCCCCGTGTTGATGGGGAGATAACAGCAAGGAGTGTGCCATTTCGCAGAGCGCCGCGCGTCTGGTCTTCTTCAACAAAAACGGACGCGCGGCGCGCGGAAACAGGCCTGCGCGCTGGCGTTGCTTAAACTTTTACCATCCGCTTGCCGCGGTTTTCGCCAGCAAGAAGGCCGATCAGCGCTTGCGGCGTGTTCTCCAGTCCGCTGACGATGTCTTCCTGCACCTTGATCTTGCCCGCCTTCACCCAGGCCTGCAGATCGGCCAACGCTGTCTCGCGCTGGTCATTGAAGTCTGTGAAGATGAAACCCTGAACGGTGAGCCGTTTCACCACGATCAGGCCGGGCACGCCGCGCGGCCCATGCGCGGGCGGGGCGCCATCGTAGGCGGACACCGCTCCGCAACAGGAGATGCGGCCGTGCATGGTCATCAGCGGCAGACAGGCTTCGAAGATGTCGCCGCCGACATTGTCGAAATAGACGTCGATGCCGTTCGGCGCGGCGGCTTTCAGCGCCTTGAACACGGGTTCGGATTTGTAGTCGACCGCGGCATCGAAGCCGAGTTCGGATACCAGCCAGTCGCATTTCGCCTTGCCGCCCGCGATGCCGACAACGCGGCAGCCCTTGATCTTCGCGATCTGGCCGACGAACGAACCGACGGAGCCTGCGGCGGCGGAGACGACAACCGTCTCACCGGATTTCGGCTTGCCGACATTGAGCAGACCGAAATAGGCGGTGAGGCCCGCGACGCCATAAACGCTGAGCAGATGCGTGATCGGATCGATGCGCGGCACCTTGACCAGCGCTTTGGCGGGGACGGCGGCGTAGTCCTGCCAGCCGGTGTCGCCGAACACGAGATCGCCGGGCGTGAAGCCGGGCGCATGGGACGCGATGACCTCCGCGATCGCGCCGCCCGCCATCACCGAGTTGGCTTCGACGGCGGAACGATACGTCGCGCCCTGCATCCATGCGCGGTTGGCGGCATCGAGCGAAATATACAGCACGCGCACCAGCACCTCGCCGTCCTTCGGCTCGGGGCGGGGAGCTTCCGCCATTTTAAAATGCTGCGGCGAGAGCTTGCCGGTCGGCTTTTCGACCAGCAGGATCTGGCGGTTGGCGGACTGTGTCATCGTGTTGTTTCCCCGGTGGTGTCTGTTCTTGCCGCGACGATAGCAGCGTTGCCGGAGAATGGAACCAGCCTGCATGGCGGGCGTTGTCATCGGATGGCCCGCAGTTTGCCTGTCAGAAGTGGTGCCGGGGCATGCCCTATTGTCACCGGATTTATGGCCCGTTCTAACCAGAACGACAGATCACAAGGATAGGGGGCCTGATGAGAGACGTGGTAAGCCCTTCCGTTCGCCGCATCCTTTGCGTTTTTCCGAAGTATTCTCCTTCGTTTGGCACTTTTGAATACGCTTACCCGCTGACCGACGGCGTTCAGGCTTTCATGCCGCCGCAGGGCCTGCTGCTGATTGCGGCCTCGCTGCCGAAAGGCTGGGAGGTGCGTTTTCTGGATGAGAACATCCAGGCCGCGACGTCCGCGGATTTCGACTGGGCGGACGCGGTGTTTGTCAGCGGCATGCACATCCAGCGCCCGCAGATCAACGACATCTGCCGCCGCGCGCACGAGCACAATCTCGCCGTTGCGCTCGGTGGCCCGTCCGTCAGCGCGTGCCCGGAGAACTATCCGGACTTCGACTATCTCCATATCGGCGAGCTTGGCGACGCGACCGAAGAGCTGTTCCGGCGACTGGCGCGCGACACCGCGCGGCCGGACAAGCAGGTCGTTCTCACGACGCAGGAGCGGCGCGAGATGTCGGAATTTCCGATTCCGGCCTACGAGCTGATCCCGCTGGAACGCTATTTTCTTGGCAGCATCCAGTTTTCCAGCGGCTGCCCGTATCAGTGCGAGTTCTGTGACATTCCCGGACTCTACGGGCGCAATCCGCGCCTCAAGACGCCCGAGCAGGTCACTGCCGAACTCGACAAGCTGCTGGCGTGCGGACTCACGGGCTCGGTCTATTTCGTGGATGACAATTTCATCGGCAACCGCAAGGCGGCGCTCGATCTGTTGCCGCACCTGGTCGAATGGCAGAAGCGCAACGGCTTCGCGCTTCAGTTCGCCTGCGAGGCGACGCTGAACATCGCCAAGCGCCCGGAGATTCTCGCGCTGATGCGCGACGCCTATTTCGCCACCGTGTTCTGCGGCATCGAGACGCCGGACCCGAAGGCGCTGCAGGCGATGTCGAAGCAGCACAACATGATGGTGCCGATCCTCGAAGGCGTGCAGACGCTCAACAGCTACGGCCTCGAAGTGGTGTCGGGCATCATCCTCGGTCTGGATACGGACTCGCTGGATGCAGGCGAAGGTATTCTCGACTTCATCGATCAGTCGCAGATTCCGCTGCTGACCATCAACCTGCTGCAGGCCCTGCCGAAGACGCCGCTGTGGGATCGCCTCAAGCGCGAGGGGCGGCTGGTCGAGGACGGTGAGCGCGATTCAAACGTCGATTTCGTGCTGCCGTATGAGCATGTGGTTGCGACCTGGCGCGACTGCATGGGACGCGCCTATACGCCGGAAAAACTGTTCGCGCGCTTCGTGCATCAGGTGATCCACACCTATCCGAACAGGATCAAGCTGCCCAACAGCAAGCAGCGCCTGTCATGGCGCAACATTCGGCGCGGGCTCACCATGTTCGCCAATATCCTCTGGCAGGTCGGCGTCAAAAGCGACTACCGGCGCGAATTCTGGAAATTCTCGCTGCCGCTGCTCCGGCGCGGCGATATCGAGCGTGTCATCACTGTTGGTCTGGTCGCGCACCATCTGATATTGTTCGCGCGTGACGCATCGGGCGGACAACAGAATGCATCCTATTATTCGACCAGATTGCGGAACGTGCCGGTCGCCGCGGAATGACGCGGCATGACCGAGAGTTTGCCGGGACGTCGGCTGTCTGATCCATCATGATGCGGCCGCTTGTTTATGACGTCGTGATCCTCGGCGGAGGCGCGGCGGGATTGATGTGCGCCGGTGTGGCCGGGGCGCGCGGGCGCTCCGTGGCGATCATCGAGCAGGCGAGGCGGCCTGCGGAGAAGATCAGGATTTCCGGCGGCGGACGCTGCAATTTCACCAACCTGCACACCACGCCCGCGAACTTTCTCTCCCGCAATCCGCATTTCTGCAAATCGGCGCTCAGCGGATACACCCAGCACGATTTCATTGCGTTGGTCGAAAAGCACCGCATCGCCTTCCATGAGAAAACGCGCGGGCAACTGTTCTGCGACGACTCCTCGCAGCGGATCATCGACATGCTGCTCGATGAATGCGCGGCGGGCGGCGTGGTGCTGCATCCCGGCACAAAAATCTCGTCCATCGCGAAAGGCGATGATGGATTTACGGTGGTTACCGATCGCGGCGCGATGCGCGGGCAATCGCTGGTGGTGGCGACCGGCGGCCCGTCGATTCCGAAAATGGGATCGAGCGGCTTCGGCTACAAAGTCGCCGAGCAGTTTGGCCTCAAGATCGTTCCGCCGCGCGCCGCGCTAGTGCCGCTGACCTTCGACGAGACGCTGCTGGCGCGCTCGCGCGATCTCGCGGGCGTCAGCGTGGAAACGGTGGTGAGTTGCAACGGAACGCAGTTCGACGAAGCGATGCTGTTCACCCATCGCGGCTTGAGCGGCCCGGCGATCCTGCAGATTTCGTCCTACTGGCGCGATGGCGACGATGTCGAGATCGACATGGCGCCGGGCGTCGATGTGTTCGCCGCGCTCAAGGATATACGGCGGGATCATCCGCGTCAGGAACTGGCGACCGCGCTGATGCGCCTGCTGCCCGCGCGGCTGGCGCAGATGATCGCGGACTCCGGTGGCGGCGCGGCTCGGATCGCGGACATGCCGGACCGGCAGTTGCAGGCGGTGGCGGATCTCGTCAACCGATGGCGCGTCCGGCCGCGTGGCACGGAGGGATACCGGACGGCGGAGGTGACCCTCGGCGGCGTCGACACGGCGGAACTGTCGTCCAAGACCTTCGAGGCCCGCGCGGTTCCCGGCCTTTTCTTCGTCGGCGAGGTGATCGACGTGACCGGCCATCTCGGCGGTTTCAATTTCCAGTGGGCCTGGTCCTCAGGCTTTGCGGCGGGGCGGAACGTCTGACGCCGGGAGGGCCATCCGGCTGGCCCGGATAGGTGTATAAGCACCTGAAATCACGAATTTATTTCAGATGAACAGAGGGTTGTACTCCGCCGCGCGAACCTGCTAATCGACAGCATTGGAACCCTGCCGACGCCGCTGTTTCACCGCCTCCGTGAGCCTGACGTGTTCGCCGAACCTTGCCTCATCATTTCCGCTCTTGGGCTTGCGTCCTGGATCTATCTGATCGCCGGCCGCGGCGAATTCTGGCGCACCACGAAATTCGACGATCTGGGCCCCGCGCCGGGCCGTGCCAGCTGGCCGACCATCGCCGTCGTGGTTCCCGCGCGTGACGAGGCGGCGGGCGTCGGCCGCTGCGTCACCTCGATCCTGAGCCAGCCTTATCCCGGCCGGTTGTCGATGATCCTGGTGGACGACCAGAGCAAGGATGGGACGGCGGAACTCGCGGCCGATGCCGCCGCCGCGATCGGCGCGTCGGAGCGTTTTGTGGTGCTGTCCGGCCGGCCGCTGCCGTCCGGCTGGACCGGGAAGCTCTGGGCGGTGAAGCAGGGCCTTACGCAGGTCGATGGCTGGCCGGTACAGCCCGATTACGTGCTGCTGACGGACGCGGACATCGTCTATTCCGGCGATGTGCTGATGCGGCTGGTGGCGCGCGCGGAAAGCGAACACCTCGCGATGACGTCGATCATGGCGAAACTGCGCTGCGAGAGTCTGGCCGAAAAGTATCTGATTCCGGCCTTTATCTTCTTCTTCGAGATGCTGTACCCGTTCGCTTGGGTGCGAAACCGCAGGCGTGCGACGGCAGCCGCCGCGGGCGGCTGCATTCTGGCTCGCTGGGACGCGCTGAAAAACGCGGGCGGCATCGATGTCATCCGCGGATCTCTGATCGATGACTGCGCGCTCGGCGCGAAGCTGAAGGCGCAGGGGCCGGTCTGGCTCGGATTCTCGCACGATGTGATCAGTGTTCGTGCATCCGATACCGTCGCCGATGTCGGGCGGATGATTTCCCGCTCGGCCTATGCGCAATTGCGCTATTCGCCGCTGATTCTGGCCGGAACCGTCGCCGGAATGGCTCTTGTCTATCTGGCGCCCGTTGTGATCGCGCTGTTCGGCCATGGCCTGACAGCGGCATTTGCGGCAATAGCATGGCTGCTGATGGCGCTCGCGTTCCAGCCCACGCTGCGATACTATGGGCAGCCGGTCTTTTGGGGACCGGCGCTTCCCGCAATCGCATTGGCTTATCTGGTGTTCACGGTGAATTCCGCGCTTCAGCATATGCAGGGGCGGGGCGGAATGTGGAAAGGTCGCGCTCAGGCGCAGGTATCGAATCCGAAATGACGACAGCAGGCGAGTTGCGTTCAGGCAAAGGCCACAAGGACGAGAATTTTCCGGTCGCGTCGTGGATCATCCATCCACGTCATCGCGCGCTGATCCTTGCCTTCTACAACTTCGTGCGCACCGGCGACGACATTGCCGATCACCCGACACTGCCCGCGCAGGAGAAGCTCGACAGGCTCGATCTGCTCGAAGCCGAGTTGCTGGGGAAGGGTGACACGCAGCCCGAGGCCGTCACTTTGCGCAGGGCATTCGCCGAGCGCGGCATGTCGCCGAAACATGCGCAGGATCTGCTCGCCGCGTTTCGTCTCGATGTCACCAAGCTGCGTTACGAGAACTGGGACGACCTGATCCATTATTGCTCGCTGTCCGCGATGCCGGTTGGCCGCTTCATGCTCGATGTTCACGGCGAGGATCGTTCGACCTGGGCGGCGTCGGATGCGATCTGCGCCGCGCTGCAGATCAACAATCATCTGCAGGATTGCGGCAAGGACTATCGCAGCCTCGATCGCGTCTATCTGCCGCAGGATGCGCTCGCCGCATCAGGCGCGACGGTTGAAATGCTGGGCGAGGCGCGCGCCACGCCCGCGCTGCTGAAATGTCTGCAAGGGCTCGCGCGGCGCAATGAAACTTTGCTGCAGGAAGGGCGCTCGCTTGTGGGCGATATCAGGGACACGCGCTTTGCGCTGGAAGTCCGCGTCATCGAGGCGTTCGCCGACAGGATCGTGAACCTGCTCAAGGCGCGCGATCCGCTCAGCGAGAACGTGCACCTGTCGAAAGGCCAGATGGCCGCAGTCGCATTGTCCGCGATGGCAGGCGGGCTTTTTCAGCGCATCACGGGACAATCGCCCCGTCCCGCAAGCTCCGGACGTGTGATCTGACATGACCGTCACCGACACCACCGCGCAGCATGGCGGCGCAGCGGACGAGAATGTGCAGGGCACGGCGTCCGGCAGCTCGTTCTACGCGGCGATGCGCATTCTGCCGCGCGAGCAGCGCGACGCCATGTTCCAGATCTACAGCTTCTGCCGTCAGGTGGACGACATCGCGGATTCCGACGGTCCGCGCCCCGAACGTCTTGCCGCGCTCGATCAGTGGCGGCGCGATATCGATGCGCTCTATGCTGGCAATCCGCCCGCGCGGGTGAAGGACTATGCGCCGTCGGTGAAGCAGTTCGGCCTGCGCCGCGAGGATTTCATCGCCATCATCGACGGCATGGAGATGGATGTCCCGGCGGACATTCGCGCGCCGGACGCCAAGACGCTCGATTTGTATTGCGATCGCGTCGCCAGCGCGGTCGGTCGCCTCTCGGTGCGGGTGTTCGGTCTCGGCGAGGAAGACGGCATTTTGCTGGCGCATCATCTCGGCCGCGCGTTGCAGTTGTCGAACATCCTGCGCGACATCGATGAGGATGCGGCTATCGGCCGATTGTATCTGCCGCGGGAAAATCTCGAAGCCGCAGGCATCATGTCCAACGAGCCGCTGACGGTGGTTTCCGATCCGCGGCTGCCGCGCGCGTGCGAGGACATTCTCAGGCAGGCTCGCAGCCACTTTGCGGCTTCGAACGACATCATGGCGCGCAATCCGCGCCGCCTCGTGCGCGCGCCGAAGATCATGTCGGAATACTATCACGCGATCCTGGAAAAGCTGGTGGAGCGCGGCTTCGCGCTGCCGCGCAAGCCGGTCAAGCTCAGCAAGGCCGCCAAGATCTTCATTCTCATTCGGTATGCATTCATCTGATGGCCAAGAAAGCTCACATCATCGGCGCCGGCGTGTCCGGTCTGTCCGCAGGCGTCCGGCTTGCGCATGAAGGATTCGAAGTCCACGTCCACGAGGCGACGCATCAGGCCGGCGGTCGCTGCCGCTCGTATTACGACGGCGCGACCGATCTGGTGATTGACAACGGCAATCACCTGATGCTGTCGGGCAATCTTCACGCGCGGGCCTATGCGCTGTCGATCGGCAGCGAAGCCGGTCTTGTCGGCCCGGAGCGCGCGCAATTCAACTTTGTCGATCTGAAAAACGACAAGCGCTGGATGCTGGACCTCGGCAAGGGACGTCTGCCGTTCTGGCTGTTCGACAAGTCGCGGCGCGTGCCGGACACGGCCGTCGGCGATTATCTCGCGCTCGCGCCGGTGATCTGGGCGGGAACCGATGCGCTGGTGGGTAACACGATCAGGTGCGAGGGCGCGCTGTATGACAAGCTGGTGCAGCCGCTGCTGCTTGCCGCGCTCAACGTCGATCCGCCCGACGGCTCGGCGGGCCTTGCCGGTGCAATCGTGCGCGAGACGCTGCTGGCGGGCGGCAAGTCGTGCCGTCCGCTGATCGCGCGCGACGGCTTGAGCACGGTGCTGGTCGATCCGGCGCTGAAGCTGATCAAGGAGAAGGGTGGCACGGTCAATCTCGGCCATGAACTGCGTCAGGTTCTGATGGCGGGCGAATCCATCTCGATGCTGGAATTCGTGGACGATACCATTGCGGTCGCGCCGACCGATGTGGTGGTGCTCGCGGTGCCGCCGCGCTCGGCCTCTTCCATCTTGCCGGGGTTGAAGACGCCGACCAAGTTCCGGGCCATCGTCAACGCGCATTTCCGTTACGATCCGCCAGACCACATGCCGCCGATGATGGGCGTGGTCGGCGGACTGATCGAATGGCTGTTCGCGTTTCCGCAGCGGCTGTCGATCACCATCAGCGATGCCGACAGGCTGGTGAACGTGCCGCGCGAGCAACTGGCCCGCGATATCTGGCGCGACATCTGCAAGGCCGCCGGTCTTGGAGATGACCTTGCGAAAGGCGAGCTTCCGCCGTGGCAGATCGTGCGCGAGCGCCGCGCCACCTTCGAGGCGACGCCAGAGCAGAACGCCCTGCGCCCGGGGCCAGTGACCGAATGGAAGAACCTGTTCCTGGCGGGCGACTGGACCGATACCGGTCTTCCGGCCACCATCGAAGGCTCGATCCGCTCCGGCGATCGCGCCGCCGATCTCGCGCTGGCGATGTAACAAAGGATGAACTGAAGAATCGTGACGATGACTCTCGAGGACCAGAAGGCCGATGCCGCACCGTCCGCGGCGGCTGTTGATACCAGCATCGCCGCTGCGAGCAGTGCGCTGCTCGGCCATCGCCAGAGCGACGGCCATTGGGTATTTGAACTCGAAGCCGACGCGACCATTCCGTCCGAATACGTTCTGCTGCGCCATTATCTCGCCGAGCCGATCAATCGCGAACTGGAAGCGAAGATCGGCAACTACCTGCGCCGCATCCAGAACGCCAACGGCGGCTGGTCGCTGTTCTACGGCCACGAGTTCGACATGAGCGCCAGCGTGAAGGCTTACTTCGCGCTGAAGATGATCGGCGATTCCGTGGACGCGCCGCACATGGTGCGGGCGCGCGAAATCATCCGGGCGCGGGGCGGGGCGGCCAAGAGCAACGTCTTCACGCGCATCATGCTGGCGCTGTTCGGCGTCGTGACATGGCGGGCCGCGCCGATGATGCCGGTCGAGATCATGCTGCTGCCGCGGTGGTTTCCATTCCACCTGACCAAGATCTCGTACTGGGCGCGCACGGTGATCGTGCCGCTGCTGGTGCTGATGAACAAGAAGCCGTGCGCGCGCAATCCGCTCGGCGTCGGCATCGACGAACTGTTTCTGGAAGATCCGAAGTCCATCGGCATGACGCCGAAGGCGCCGCACCAGAGCCAGCTCTGGTTCACAGGCTTCGACATCCTGGACCGCGTGCTGCGCGTGGTCGATCCGTTCTTCCCGAAGAAGAGCCGCCAGCGCGCCATCGACAAGGCGGTGGAATTCGTTACCGAGCGTCTCAACGGCGTCGATGGCCTCGGCGCGATCTTCCCGGCGATGGCCAACACCGTGATGGTCTACGATCTGCTCGGCTATCCGAAGGATCATCCGCACTATGTGCTGGCGCGGCAGTCGGTAGAGAACCTGCTGGTCATCAAGGACGACGAGGCCTATTGCCAGCCGTGCGTGTCGCCGGTCTGGGATACGGCGCTGACGGCGCATGCCATGATCGAAGTCGGCGGCGAGAAGGAAATCGAATCCGCCAAGGCGGCGCTGGAATGGCTGAAGCCGAAGCAGGTGCTCGACGTTGTCGGCGACTGGGCTGACAAGCGGCCCGGCGTGCGTCCGGGCGGCTGGGCGTTCCAGTACAACAACGCGCACTATCCCGATCTCGATGACACCGCCGTCGTCGTGATGGCGATGGACCGCGCGCGCGGCAAGCTCAATGTCGGCGAAAAGTACGATGAGGCGATTGCCCGCGGCCGCGAGTGGATCGATGGCCTGCAGAGCAAGGACGGCGGCTGGGCCGCGTTCGATGCCGACAACCTCGAATACTATCTCAACAACATCCCGTTCTCCGATCACGGCGCGTTGCTCGATCCGCCGACGGAGGACGTGACCGCGCGCTGCGTCTCGATGCTGGCGCAGCTTGGCGAGACCATCGAAGGCAATCCAGCGCTGGCGCGGGGCGTCGAGTATCTGCGCCGCACCCAACTGGCCGACGGGTCCTGGTTCGGCCGCTGGGGCGTGAACTATATCTACGGCACATGGTCGGTGCTCTGCGCGCTGAATGCGGCGGGCGTCCCCCACGACGATCCGGCGATCGCCAGGGCGACCGACTGGCTGATTTCGATCCAGAATCCGGACGGCGGCTGGGGCGAGGACGGGAACAGCTACCGGCTGGAGTACAAGGGCTATGAGCGTTCCGAATCAACGGCCTCGCAGACTGCCTGGGCGACCATCGCCCTGATGGCGGCGGGGAAGGTCGATCATCCGGCGACTCAGCGCGGCATCGCGTATTTGATTCAAAATCAGACCAAGGATGGCCTCTGGACCGAGCCGAACTACACCGGCGGCGGGTTCCCACGTGTGTTCTATTTGCGATACCACGGATATTCTAAGTTCTTTCCGCTGTGGGCGCTGGCGCGCTATCGCAACTTGCGCAATACTAACAGCCGCTTCGTGGGGATTGGAATGTGACTATGGCCGCGGGCGGGGACGCCGCACACATTGCCGCTAGGGCGGACCTATCGGCGACTGAGCAAAGTGAATTGCCGGTTCTGATCGTGACCGGTCTGAAGCAGGAGGCCCGCATCGCCGCCGGGCCCGGTCTCACAGTCATCTGCAGTTCGAGCAATCCGGTTCAGTTGCGCGAGATGATGGTCTCGTTCGACCCGGCGAGCATTCGCGGCATCGTCTCGTTCGGCGTCGCGGGCGGACTCAATCCGTCGCTGCGCTCGGGCGACATCGTCGTCGCGTCCGGCATCGTCGCGGGTCGGCAGAGCTGGGCCACCGCGGCAGCACTGACCGAAAATCTGGTCGCGCTCCCGAACGGGCGCAAGCGCAAGATCGTCTCCGGCGTTCTTGCCGGCGTGGAAGAGGTCGTTACCGGACAACGCGCCAAGGCCGCGCTGCGCGCCACGACAGGCGCGGACGCCGTCGATATGGAAAGCCACATCGCGGCACGCTATGCCGAGCACTACGGCCTGCCGTTCGCGGCCGTGCGCGTCATCAGCGATCCGGCGCATCGCGCGCTGCCGGAATTGACGATGAACGCCATCAAGCCGAACGGCAACGTGGATATGTGGAAGGTGATGCGCGGCATCGCGCGCAATCCGAAAACCATTCCGCACCTGATTTCGACCGGATACGACTTCAACCGCGCGCTGCGCTCGCTGAAGGGCTGCGCCGCCGCGCTGGGATGATGGCTATCGTCTTCGTCATTGCGAGCGAAACGAAGCAATCCAGACTGAACTACAGCCAGATTTAAGGATGGATTGCTTCGGGCAAGCGCTCCTCGCAGTGACGGGCAATCCACCGCAACAAAAAAGGCGCGAGCAATGCTCGCGCCTTTTCCGGTTGAATGACCTGATCCGGATCAGGCCGCGGTCGATGCGTTGTTCGCAGGCACGGTCTGCGCGGCTGCCAGCGCGGCAGCCTTGGCTTCGGCTGCCTTGGCTTCATCGGCGCGGATTTCCGACAGGCGCTTCTGCACTTCCGATGAGAACACGTACTGTGCCGGGCGCTGCTTGGAGAGATCGATTTCCGGCGCCATCGGGCCTTCGGTCTTGATGCCGAACAGCGAGACCTTCAGCGCCTTGAGCGGATTGCTCACGGCGGCGTTGGCCGCGGTCGGCTCATAGCCGCAATGCGCCATGCAGTCGGCGCACTTCTCGTACTTGCCGGTGCCGTAGGTGTCCCAGTCGGTGGTGTCCATCAGCTCCTTGAAGGTCTTGGTGTAGCCTTCACCGAGCAGGTAGCAGGGCTTCTGCCAGCCGAAGATGTTGCGCGCGGGCATGCCCCACGGCTCGCACTCGAAGTTCTGGTTTCCGGCGAGGAAGTCCAGGAACAGGCCGGAGTGCATGAAATTCCACTTCTTGCCCTTGCCGAGCGCGAACACGTCGCGGAACAGCTTCTTGGTCTTGGTGCGGTTCAGGAAGTGTTCCTGATCCGGCGCGCGCTCATAGGCGTAGCCCGGCGACATCGAGACGCCGACGCCAAGCTCGGTGGTGAAGTCGAGGAATTTCGCAATGTCCTCGGCGGCGTGGCCGTCGAAGATCGTTGCGTTGACATTGACCGTGAAGCCGCGCGCCTTGGCCGCCTTGATCGCGGAGACGGCGCGATCAAACACGCCCTTCTGCGACACGGCCTTGTCGTGATGATCTTTCAGGCCGTCGAGATGGACCGAGAAGAACAGGTAGGGCGAGGGCTCGAACAGGTCGAGCTTCTTTTCGAGCAGCAGCGCGTTGGTGCAGAGCGAGACGAACTTCTTGCGCTCCACGAGGCCGCGGACGATCTCGCCGATCTCCTTGTGGATCAGCGGTTCGCCGCCGGGGATCGCCACCATCGGCGCGCCGCACTCTTCGGCCGCATCCCAGCATTCCTGCGCCGTCATGCGGCGGTTCAGGATCGCGTCGGGATAGTCGATCTTGCCACAGCCGACGCAGGCGAGATTGCAGCGGAACAGCGGCTCCAGCATCAGCACCAGCGGATAGCGCTTACGCCCGAGAAGCTTCTGCTTCATCAGGTAGGAGCCGATCTTGATTTCTTTGAAAAACGGTATGGCCATGGGCGGTTATCTTTCCTGCATCACGGGTGCGAGGCGCGGCTGGCGTTGAACCAGCTCGGCGGGCAGTCTGAATTCGATGTTTTCCTCCCGTCCCGGCACGACGGACACTGTTACCGGTCCGATTCTGCGCAGGGCGTCAATTACATCGTCCACCAGCACCTCCGGCGCGGAAGCGCCCGCGGTGATGCCGACGGTTTTCGCGTTCTTCAACCATTCAGGATTGAGCTGGCTTCCGTCAGCGATCAGATAGCTCGGGATGCCTTCTTCGGTCCCGATCTCCCGGAGACGGTTGGAATTGGAGCTGTTGGTCGCGCCGACCACCAGAATGACGTCGACGAGCTTGCTGAGGTCTCGCACGGAAGACTGGCGGTTTTGTGTCGCGTAGCAGATGTCGCGGGTGTCCGGACCTTCAAGGTCCGAGAAGCGGTCTTCAAGCGCGGCGATGATGTCGCGCGTATCGTCGACGCTGAGCGTGGTCTGGGTGATATAGGCCAGCGGCTCGTCGTTCGGCAGGTCGAGCGCGGCGACGTCGGCGACGCTCTGTACGAGCATCACCGGGCCGGGCACCTGACCCATGGTGCCCACCACTTCGGGGTGACCTTCATGGCCGATCAGCACCAGCTTGCGTCCCTTGGAGACGTAGCGCTTGCCCTGGTTATGGACTTTGGTCACCAGCGGACAGGTCGCGTTGAGAACGGGGAGGCTGCGCGCGGCGGCTTCCTCCTCGACGCTCCGGGCGACGCCGTGCGCGCTGAACACCGTGATGGCGTTGGCGGGGACCTCGTGGAGGTCCTCGACGAACACCGCGCCCTTGGCCTTCAGGCTTTCGACCACATACTTGTTGTGCACGATCTCGTGGCGCACGTAGACCGGCGGCCCGTACTTCTCCAGCGCGCGTTCGACGATCTCGATCGCACGAACGACGCCCGCGCAAAATCCGCGCGGCTGGGCCAGCAGGATATTCATCTCCGGCTTGTGGGTCACGGGATCAAGCAAGCTGCACCGCGCTGAGTTCGCCTTCGCGGCCGAGCGCTTCAAACACCCGCTTGACGATGCCCTTGGCGTCGAGACCGGCCTTCGCATACATCGCGGCCGGCGTGTCCTGATCGATGAACGTATCGGGCAGAACCATCGAGCGGACCTTCAGACCCTTGTCCAGTGCGCCGTTCTCGGCGAGGGCATGCATCACCTGCGCGCCGAAGCCGCCGATGGAGCCTTCCTCGACGGTGATGAGGACTTCATGTTCGCGCGCCAGCTTGAGCACCAGATCGGTGTCGATCGGCTTGGCGAAGCGGGCGTCGGCCACGGTGACCGTGAGGCCGTGGCTCTTGAGAATGTCGGCGGCCTTCAGGCATTCCTGTAGCCGGGTGCCGAGCGAGAGCAGGGCGACCGACGAGCCTTCGCGCACGATGCGCCCCTTGCCGATTTCCAGCGGAACGCCGGCCGCCGGCAGATCGACGCCGACACCATCGCCGCGCGGGAAGCGGATCGCAGACGGGCGATCGTCGATGGCAGTCGCTGTGGCCATCATGTGAACCAGTTCGGCTTCGTCGGAGGGAGCCATCAACACCATGCCCGGCAGACAGCCGAGGAATGCGATGTCGAACGAACCGGCATGGGTCGGACCGTCAGCGCCCACCAGACCCGCGCGGTCGATGATGAAGCGGACCGGCAGGCCCTGAATGGCGACGTCGTGCACCACCTGATCGTAGCCGCGCTGCAGGAAGGTCGAATAGATCGCGACGAACGGCTTCATGCCCTCGGCGGCAAGACCTGCGGCGAAGGTGACGCCATGCTGTTCGGCGATGCCGACATCGAAGGTGCGATCCGGGAAAGCCTTGCCGAAAATGTCGACGCCGGTGCCCGACGGCATGGCCGCGGTGATGGCGACGATCTTGTCGTCCTTCTCCGCTTCCTGAACGAGGCTGTTGCCGAACACCTTGGTGTAGGCGGGAGCGTTGGCCTGCGCCTTGGCCTGCTTGCCGGTGGCGACGTCGAACTTGACCACGCCGTGATACTTGTCAGCGGACGACTCTGCCGGGGTGTAGCCCTTGCCCTTTTCGGTGACGACATGGATCAGCGTCGGGCCAACCTTGGAATCGCGCACGTTCTTGAGCACGGGCAGCAGATGGTCGAGGTTATGGCCGTCGATCGGGCCGACATAGTAGAAGCCGAGTTCCTCGAACAGCGTGCCGCCCGACAGCATGCCGCGGGCATATTCCTCGGCGCGCTGCGCGCCCTTCTCGATGAATTTCGGAAGCCGCTTGGCGACCTGTTTGCCGATCTCGCGCAGCGAGCGGTAGGTGTTGCTGGAGGTCAGCCGCGACAGATAGGACGACATCGCGCCGACCGGCGGCGCAATCGACATCTCGTTATCATTCAGAATCACGATCAGGCGCGAATCCATCGCGCCCGCATTGTTCATCGCCTCGTAGGCCATGCCGGCCGACATCGCGCCGTCACCGATGACCGCGATGACATTGTTGTCGCCGCCGATGAGATCGCGTGCCACGGCCATGCCGAGACCGGCGGAAATCGAGGTCGAGGAGTGCGCGGCACCGAAACAGTCGTATTCGCTTTCGGCGCGCTTGGTGAAACCGGAAAGACCGCCGCCCTGACGCAACGTCTTGATACGGTCGCGGCGCTCGGTCAGAATCTTGTGCGGATAGGCCTGATGGCCGACGTCCCAGATGACGCGATCTGCGGGCGTATTAAAAACATGATGTATTGCAACGGTGAGTTCAACGACACCCAGACCAGAACCGAGATGGCCGCCCGTCACAGCAACCGCATTGATCGTCTCCGCGCGAACCTCGGCCGCAACTTGAGGCAGGTCGCTTTCCTTCATCTTGCGAAGATCGGCGGGCGACTTGATTGAGTCGAGCAGTGGGGTCGATGAGGTCATACCAAGGCTTCCAGTACGTCAGTGGAACAAGACGGGAACATTTTGCAGTGTAGCATTAATGCAGCTATTCAGCAGTAGTTCTGAGGAACTGTCGGCTAAATGCCACTATTGTGTGACTTAAGGGCACCGTTTGAGGCATCAGTAAGTTAACGACCTGCCGCCCGGGCAGTTGCTTCAACGTCGTGCGATTGCCAGAAATAGAAAGAAAACCTGTGCTGACAAGGAATATTGTATCGCTTGTTCGTTTTTGCACGCGCCACGCATGGCTGGTCCTCCTGGCCGGCTTGGCTCTGGCAGCGGGAGCAGGCGTCTACTCCTACCGGAACTTTGCCATCAACACCGATGTTGCGAAGCTTATTTCTCCCGATCTGGACTGGCGAAAGCGCGAAATCGACTTCGAAAAGGCGTTTCCGGGCAAAAATGACACGATTCTGGCCGTTGTAGAGGCCCCCACGCCGGAACAGGCCCGACAGGCTGGCGCGGCCCTCGAGAAGAAGTTGCAGCCACAGACCGATAGGTTCATTTCGATCCAGCAACCGGGTGGCGGACCGTTCTTCGACAGTAACGGACTTTTGTTCCTGCCGACCCCCGAAGTGGCCAAGCAGACCAGCCAACTGGCCTCGGCAGCCCCTCTGTTCAACATCCTGGTGGACGACCCCAGCCTGCGCGGCCTGACCGGCGTGCTGGAATTCGGCCTGCAGGGCGCCCAGCGTGGCCAGTATTCCCGCGATTCCATGGTGCGGCCCCTGAACCAGGTGGCCGAAACCGTCGAGAAAGTGCTGGCGGGCCAGCCCGCGCCGTTCTCCTGGAAGGAACTGTCATCCGACCAGCCGCTGACCGCCTCGGACAAGCGCGAACTGTTTCTGATCCGGCCGGTGCTTGACTTCAAGGCGCTGGAACCGGGCGGGGCGGCGACCGATGCCATCCGCAAGGCGGCAACCGATCTCGATCTGGCCGGGAAGTACAATGCGCGGGTGCGCCTGACCGGACCGGTCCCGATCGCCAATGAGGAGTTTGCGACCGTTCAGGAGAACGCGTTCCTCACGCACTCCCTGACCGTGCTGATCGTGCTGTTCATCCTGTGGTGCGCATTGAAGTCGCCGAAGATCATCACGGCGGTGTTCATCACGCTGGTGATCGGCCTCGCGGTCACGACCGCCGTCGGCCTGATGCTGGTCGGTGCATTCAACCTGATCTCGATCGCATTCTTCGTGCTGTTCGTGGGTCTCGGCGTGGACTTCGGCATTCAGTACAGCGTGCGTTATCGCGCCGACCGTCATGAGGGACACGACCTGAGCCTCGCGCTGGAGAAGGCGGGTCAGTATTCCGCCGTTCCGCTCACCCTCGCGGCGGTCGCAACCGCCGCGGGCTTCCTGTCGTTCATGCCGACCGACTACAAGGGCGTCTCCGAACTCGGCAAGATCGCAGGCGCGGGCATGCTGATCGCGTTCATCGCGGCGATCACCGTGCTGCCGGCCCTGCTCAAGCTGATGAATCCCGCGGGCGAAGCCGAGCCGCTGGGCTTCACCTTCCTGGCTCCGGTCGACGATTTCCTCGAGCGGCATCGCATCGGTGTCGTGGCCTGGACCATCGGCGTGGCCGTTGCCGGCCTGCCGCTGCTTTACTTCCTGCACTTCGACTTCAACCCGATCAACCTGCGCAATCCGAAGGTCGAATCGATCGCGACCTATCTTGATCTGCGCCGCGATCCGAACACCGGCACCAACGGGGTCGAGGTTCTCGCGCCGTCGGCCGCCGCGGCCAAGGACGTGCAGGCGCGGCTCGCGAAGCTGCCGGAAGTCTCGCGGGTGATTTCACTCGACACCTTCCTTCCGGACGATCAGCCGGCCAAGCTCGCAATCATCCGCAAGGCGGCTGCGCAGCTCAACCCGATCCTGAACGAGACGCCGCGCGGCAGCGCGCCGTCGGATGAAGAGAATGTCGCCGCGCTGAAAGGCTCGGTGGAAAGCCTGCGCAAGACCGCCGGCGACGACAAGGGGCCGGGCGCGGTCGCAGCCCGCCGTCTGGCGGATGCGCTGAGCAAGCTTGCGCAGGGCGACAAGGCCATACGCGACAAGGCGGAGGCGACGTTCATCGCGCCGCTCAATGTCGCGCTGGATCAGGTCCGCGCGCTGCTCAAGGCCCAGACGATCAGCGCGAAGACGCTGCCGCCGGATATCCTCAGCGATTGGACGCTATCCGACGGCCGCACGCGCGTGGAGGCTCTGCCCAAGGGCGATCCGAACGACAACGAAACCTTGCGCAAGTTCGCCGCCGCGGTGCTGAAGGTCGAGCCCAACGCCATCGGCGGGCCGATTTCGATCCTGAAGTCCGGCGACACGATAGTGTCCGCCTTCATTCAGGCAGGCGGCTGGGCGCTGCTGTCGATCTCGATCCTGCTCTGGATCGTGCTGCGGCGAATCGGCGACGTGCTGCTGACACTGGTGCCGCTGGTGCTAGCGGGCGTGGTGACGCTGGAGATTTGCGTTCTCATCGGCATGCCGATGAACTTCGCCAACATCATCGCGCTGCCGGTGCTGCTCGGAATCGGCGTGGCCTTCAAGATCTACTACGTCACGGCCTGGCGGGCAGGGCACACCAACCTGCTGCAGTCGAGCCTGACGCGGGCGATCTTCTTCAGCGCCATGACCACCGCGACGGCCTTCGGCAGCCTGTGGCTGTCGAGCCATCCGGGCACGTCGAGCATGGGCAAGCTGCTGGCGCTGTCGCTGGTGACGACGCTGGCCGCGGCCGTGCTGTTTCAGCCTGCGCTGATGGGCAAGCCGCGCGAGATATCAAAGGAAGAGTAAGGAGAACCAGCCGGCCAGATTACTTGGCCGGCGCGGTTGCTATTTCCGGAATGGCGCAAATCTCGGCGGTTACGGGGTCTGTTGCCGCCGTGCCTGATACACCTGCCTTGGCACCGGCTGCCGCTTTCGGAGGCGTGTGGCCGGCGGTCTTCGGCGTCCCGATCGGTGCGGGGAAGGGCGACGGAGCGGCTTTTGCGCCATGTGCCGGGGCTGCGCCGCCTGCCGCCTTTGCCAGCAGCGGCGTGTAGGTGAAGCCGGAGGTGCCGGGTTCGACGCGTGTCCAGGTCTGACCGCCGCAGAGAACCATCGCCACGCATCCCTCGACGCGCAGGGTGTTGGGGGATTTGACCTGGATGGACGAGGAGAACAGCTTGCCGCGAATGGGATCGTAGATCTTGCCTTCCCATTTGTCCTTCTCCTCCTCGTCCTTCGTCATGTTGAGAAGGATGGGAATGCCGAGCGTGGCGCGTGTGCGCTTGGCCTTGTCGGGGTTGTTCTTGTCGATGGTGCCGGGGGTCTTTTCGGATGCGATGATGCCCCACACCCGCGAATTGCAATCCACGATTCGAATCGTCGCGTTGCTGTCTTCGTCCCGCCACTCGCCGACCGGATCGGCGGCCTGGGCGAGGCCCGAGGCAGCGAGAAGGAACATTCCACTAAAGGCCAGTTTACGCATGAATCCTCGCGTGCATTGCAACCAACTTAAACCACAAGAGTCGTATACTGTTCTAGAGACAGACAAAACGACGCAGACATTCTTTTCGATTGACTAGATGCCCGACAAACGAAGTATGTATGACATGATGCAGCCAAATCTAGACATTTCAGAGATGTTCGCGGACCGTCAATTCCAGCGCAACGCTCTGCATACACGATACCTCAACGAGCAGTTGGTCCGGGTCCTCAAGACCATCGGCTACGATGTCGGCTTTCAGCGCGGGCAGGGACCCTACCTCTATGATCGCAACGACGACCGCTACCTCGACCTGCTGAGCGGTTTCGGCGTCTTCGCGCTCGGCCGGAACCATCCGACGATCAAGACTGCGCTCAAGAGCGTTCTCGACAGCGACCTCCCCAATCTTGTCCAACTCGACCTGTCCACGCTGGCCGGCATTCTGGCCGAGCGCCTGATCGCGCATGTGCCATATCTGGACAAGGTCTTTTTCGCGAATTCAGGGACGGAATGTGTCGAAGCTGCGATCAAGTTCGCGCGCGGCTCCACCGGCCGCACCGGCATCGTCTATTGCGATCACGCCTATCACGGCCTGTCCTATGGTTCGCTGTCGCTGACTGGCGATAAGAATTTCCGCGATGGATTCGGGCCGCTGCTGCCGGACTGCATTTCCATTCCGTTCAACGATCTCGCGGCGCTTGAGAAGGCGCTGATGTCGCGCCAGATCGCGGCCTTCATTGTCGAGCCGATTCAGGGCAAGGGCGTCAACATGCCCGACGACGGCTATCTCGCCGGGGCGGCAGCGCTCTGCAAGCGCTACGGCACGATTTTCGTCGCCGACGAAATCCAGACCGGCATGGGCCGGACCGGCCGCTTCCTTGCCGTCGAGCACTGGAATGTCGAGCCCGACATGGTCCTGCTGTCGAAGTCGCTGTCGGGCGGTCACGTTCCGGTCGGTGCCGTGCTGACGCGCAAGGCCATCTTCGACAAGATTTTCGACCGGATGGACCGCGCCGTGGTGCACGGTTCGACCTTCTCCAAGAACGATCTGGGCATGGCGGCCGGCATCGCCACGCTTGAAGTCCTCAAGCAGGAAAAGGTGATCGAGAACGCGGCGGCGCGCGGCGCCGAACTGCTCGAGACCCTGTCGGCGATGGTTCCGCGTTATGAACTGCTCAAGAACGTGCGCGGCAAGGGACTGATGATCGGCGTCGAGTTCGGTCCGCCGAAATCGCTGACGCTCAAGGCGTCGTGGACCATGCTGGAAGCTGCGAGCAAAGGGCTGTTCTGCCAGCTCATCACGATTCCGCTGTTCAAGGATCACAAGATCCTCAGCCAGGTGTCCGGCCATGCCAGCCACACCATCAAGCTGCTGCCTTCACTGACCATCACGCAGGAAGACTGCAGCTGGATCACCGGTTCATTCGATCAGGTGATCGAGGCCAGCCATCGCGTGCCGGGGGCAATCTGGTCGCTGGGCAAGACCTTGGTCGACAACGCCGCCAGAAAATCGGCCTGACGCGTTTCGTCTTATCGGATATTTCCAAATGAAAAATGGCGGCGTGGCCCGAGGCTACGCCGCCATTTGCATTTGAGTGAAGTCAGCCGGACTTACTGCCCGTGGCTGATAAGCACCGCATCGCACTTCTTGCTGATCTTGGCGCGGTTGGCCTTCAGGCAGCCGAGCACGGTCAGATCGCCGTCGTTCATCACGGCGCGGCAATGGCGGGAGACGTCGGGGGCGCAGGCCTTCTGCTCGTCGGCAGTTCCGCTGCGCTGGGGAGCGGGAGCTTGCGCCAGCGCGACCGAGGTGGCCGAGGCAAGCAGTGTGGCGGCAAGAAGCGTTCTGAACATCGTGATCCCTTATGGAGCGTCGTTCTATTGAGCGAACCATAGATCGAACACATCAGCGCGCCGGACACAAGCCTTTCGCGCGGCGACAAGCCTCGCATATTTCCAAAGTGTGTCGTGGCAGCACGATCTGTCCGCACGCGCAGCGCTTCTGTTCATCGATCTGCAAATTGTCGCCACAATCGATTCGAATGCGCGCCGATAATTCCCTCAACTGCCGACGGGTTCCGCGGGAACGATCGGATTGCGCCGCACCAGAAACATCGCGATCAGGATTGTCGGAATCAGGATCGCAAGTCCGAGCATCATGATCTGAAGCTGCGAGATCGGCATGATGCCGCCGCCTGGGGTTGCGATGACAAACCCGCCGATCACGAGCAGCACGCGCAGCGGCCACTCGAGAGAGCCCGCGCGGCGCAGGTCGCCGACGAACGCCTGATAGCCCTGAATGCCGCCGCAGATGAACAGGGTTCCAATGCCTGCCATCGTCATCAGGCCCAGCGCCGCGAGGTAGGGCGCATCGCCCTGCAGGACGAGCGCGGGATTGAGCACGAAGAAGAACGGAATGAAGTAGATGATGCTGCCGACCCACATCGATTCCCATCCCGTCTTCATTGCAGGCGAACCGGCGATGCCAGCGGCGGCAAAGGATGCGATGGCGACGGGCGGTGTGATCGACGACAGCATGCCCCAATAGAAGATGAACATGTGCACGGCCATCCTGTTGAGGCCGACCTTCTCCAGCGCGGGTGCGACAAGGATCGCAAGAAAGATGTAGCAGGCTGTCGTAGTCAGGCCTAGGCCGAGGATCAGGCTGGTGAAGGCGCACATCGTCAGCAGCAGCAAGGCATTGTCGCCCGCAAGGGTCAGCAGATCATTGGCGAGGCTGGAGATCACGCCGGTCATCGAGAAGGCGCCGATCAGGAGGCCGCATCCGGCAAGGATGCCGATCAGTTCGACGAAGGTGCGGCCGTTGACTTCGAGGAATTTGCCGACGGTCGCGAATGTCCAGCGCGTGTCTTTCGAAAACAGTTGATTGAGAACCAGAAGCAGCGCGGTGGCGAAGAACGGTGCATGGCTCTCGCGCTTGAAGTAGAGCAGCATCACGATCAGAAGCGCGATGACGAAGATATAGTACCAGCCGTCCTTGATCGTATCCCAGACCCTCGGAAGCTCGGAGCGTGGAATGCCGGCGAGGCCGTGACGGGCGGCGTAGGAATCCACCTGCATGAACAGGCCAAGGTAATAAAGCGCGGCGGGAATGACGGCTGCGAGTGCAACGTCCGCGTAGCTCACGTTTAAGAACTGCGCGATGACGAAAGCGGTTGCGCCCATCACTGGCGGCGCGAGCACCGCGCCGGTGGAGGCGCAGGCCTCGATCGCGGCGGCATAGGAGGCGCGGAAGCCGCTTTTCTTCATAACCGGAATGGTCATGGTGCCGGCGGTCAGAACGTTCGAGATGATCGAGCCCGACATCATGCCGAGCAGTCCGCTGGCGAAGATGCAGACCTTGGCCGCACCGCCGCGGAAGGTGCCGCACAGCGCGAAGGCGATGTTGATGAAGAACTTGCCCGCGCCGGTCATCATCAGCGCAGTGCCGAACACCAGAAAGCCGATCACCGTATCGGCGAAGGCCTGGATCGGAATGCCGAGCAGGCTTTCGCCGGACAGGACATGATAGGCGGTGGCCTGATCGAGCGTCGACTGGCTGCCGCGGAACGGGCCGAGCCAGCTCCATTCCGCGAACAGCGGATAGACAGTGAAGGGAAACACGCAGAGCAGCAGGCTCCAGCCGCCAGTGCGGCGCAGTGCCTCCATGAGCATTGCCCACATCACGAGGCCGCCGATAATCACCGGCATGGGTGCGCCGGAATATTCCCAGCCCAGCGCAGCGGCCTGGCGAATGTTCATCATCAGCCAGATCGCTGAGGCAAAGGTGGCGACGAACAGCACGAGATCGTACCAGGGAATACGATCGAGCGGCGCACGTTCCGAACCGGGAAAGATCAGGAATGTGAACGGCAGCATCAATGCAATCAGAAGGTAGAAATACTCCGTGTTGAGCTGCGTATAGTCCACAAAGAAGCGGAGGGTGAACTGCTGGTTGATGCAGAGCAGGATCGTTGCGGCCGTCGCCACAACGAGCGCCCATCGCCATCCGCCGCGCAGGGCGCGCACCCGCGTGACTTCCGCTTCCTGCAAGCCGCCCGTGCCGGCGTGCGGATCGTCGAAGACGACTCTCTTTTCAGCCGCCGCGATGGTTTCTGCTGTCACAGGAGCATCTGCGGCACTGGTGATGTCGGACGAGTCTGGCATGGGCGATTCCGAAGCTACGCAATTTCGAGGCTGGGTATTTGACGACATCCGTTTTTCAGTGTCCTGAATCCGAAGCTCGCATCGAATGCGGCTTCGGATTCACAAGAGCGCTGAACTCGGCCTGCTAGTCGTCGAAGCCGTTCGGCATGTTGGCCTTCGCCAACGCTGCCTTGCGTGCGGCCATCCAGCCCTTCAGATATTCGGCATTGTCGGATGGCGGATTGCTCTTGCCGTATTCCGCCCATGCGGCGGCCAGTACGGACTGCCGCTTGAAGAGGTTGTTGTTGAACGCCTCATCTGCGTCGGTCCATTGCCCGGCTTCCTTCAGCGCCTTCACCGCACCGGCGTGATAGGGAATGACCCACTGCTTGGTCTGCTTCTTGACGTCGAGGCCGGATGAACCCGGTGCGGCATCCTTGTAGGAATCATAGTTGGCGATCATCGCCTTGGTCAGGCTGTAGATCTGATCGGCGCTCTGCGTCGCATAAGCGGTCGCGATCGGGTAGGGATAGGTCGCGAGCTTCAGCGGCTTGGAGGCCTCGATGGCCGCGCCGCACGTCACATTGTGAGGATTGAAGAAGGCGCCGACCTTGCGGACGCGTTCCCACGCGGCCTTGTCATCCGCTGGAAGCTCGGGCCAGATAATGCCGCGCGGCGAGCTTTCCAGTTCCTTCGCGGGGCCTGTCACAGTGGAACCGAATGCGCCGTCGGCGCCATTGTTGATGACGCCTTTCCACATTGCGCTGTAGCTGGCGAATTCGACGATCTTGACGTCTTTCTGCGTGAGGCCGGCATAGGCGATGATCGCGAGCGCGTTCTGGTTCAGCGCGGGCGAGCCGACCACGAAGCCGAGCCGCTTGCCGCGAAAATCCTTCCACTCCTTGACGCCCGAGTCCTTTGCGACGCCGACCGACAAGCCGTTGCAATCCACGGTCGAGAGCGTCATCTGGATCGCCTGAGGGCCCCATTCCTTCACGCCGAATTCGAACACGCCTTCCTGCGCGAAGTAGCTGCCGGTTCCCATCCAGGCCAGCACAGCGCGGTTCGCACGCAACGGCGCGAGACGCGCCACGTCGTTGCCCGCGGGAAGCACGCGGACATCCGAGCCGTATTTGTCCTTCATCATCTTGCCGACGCCGACGGCGATATTGAATCCGGATGTGCCCGTGTCATAGGCAGTGAAAGCCATTGTGTTCGGCAGCTTCACATCCTGCGCGAACGCCGGACTCATTGCTGTCGCGCCAGCGAAAATCACGGCCGCAGCCGTCGTGATACGACTCGTCATTATTATCCTCCCCACTGTTTTTAAATGCTTCCGCTGTGCGGAATGCGTTTTTGATTTCGACGGATCATGTCATCGCAAAGCGGACATGGCAACGCCTGCGAGCAGTTGTTTCTCCACGTTGCGTCGCAAGCCTCTTCTTGTTGTGAGGGAGGATTGCTCGGGGTAGCGTGGTACGCAAAGCAAGTCTTGCCGCTCAACAGAAACGAAGACGTGCATTCGCAGCGCGCCGCCAAGGAGTGATGATGAACTGGAAGCCTGAACTCGACGAACTCGCGCGCCGGGAAGCGTTCGCAAAGGAAATGGGCGGCGCCGACAAGGTCAAGCGGCAGCGCGATCAGGGCCGATTCACCGTCCGCGAGCGAATCGACAAGCTGCTCGATCCGAAATCTTTTCACGAGATCGGCGCGGTGTCCGGCATCGGCGAATATTCGGAGAGCGGCGAACTGATTTCCGTGACGCCCGCCAATTGCGTATTTGGTCGGGGCAAAGTCAGCGATCGTCCTGTTGTTGTTGTCGGGGATGATTTCACCGTGCGTGGCGGATCGGCGGATGCGTCGATCTGGGCAAAGCCGACCATGGCCGAGCAGATGGCGCATGATTTTCGCCTGCCGATCATTCGCGTGATCGAAGGCTCCGGCGGCGGCGGTTCGGTGAAGACCATCGAGACCAAGGGCGCGGCAAATCTGCCGGGCGGAATCGGCGGCACTGAATGGTACTGGTACACGACGTCGAACATGGCGCGCGTGCCCGTGGTGGGTCTTGGCCTCGGCTCTGTCGCGGGTCTTGGCGCGGCGCGGCTGGCCGCCAGTCATTATTCGGTGATGACGAAATCGTCCGCGATGTTCGTCGCGGGGCCGCCGGTGGTGGCGCGGCTCGGTCAGGCGCTGGAGAAGAAGGAGCTTGGCGGCTGGCAGATCCAGACCAAGGCGGGCGCGGTCGATCATGCCGTCGAGACGGAGGAAGAAGCCTTCGAATGCGCGCGGCGGTTTCTGTCCTATCTGCCGTCGTCGGTGTTCGACCTGCCGCCGACCGTGCCATGCAACGACGATCCCGAGCGCGCCGACGAAGCGCTGCTCAATGCCGTGCCGCGCGACCGCAAGCAGGTCTACAAGATGCGGCCGATCATCGAGTCGGTGGTGGATCGCGGCTCGTTCTTCGAGATGGGGCAGAACTTCGGGCGATCGATCATCACCGGGCTTGCGCGGTTGCAGGGGCGCGCCGTGCTGGTTCTCGCCAGCGACCCCTTCATCTATGGCGGCTCGTGGAATGCCGACACCTGCCAGAAGGTCGTGCGCGCGGTCGATCTTGCGGAGACGTTTCATCTGCCGGTGGTCTATCTGATGGATTGTCCCGGTTTCGCAGTGGGCCTTGATGCGGAGAAGACCGCGACGATCCGCCATGGCGTGCGCGCGATGGCCGCCGTGAACCAGAGCACGGTGCCGTGGTGCACGATCATCATTCGCAATTCGTTCGGCGTCGCGGGCGTGGTGCATCAGCCCGCCGGGCGGTTCTCGCTGCGCTACGCCTGGCCCTCGGGTTACTGGGGATCGCTGCCGCTGGAAGGCGGCATTGAGGCGGCTTATCGCGCCGATCTCGATGCGGCAGAGGATCCCAAGGCCAAGCTGGCGGAAATCGAGGACCGGCTCAACAAGCTGCGCTCGCCGTTCCGCTCGGCGGAGAAGTTCTGGGTGGAGGAGATCATCGATCCGCGCAAGACCCGCTCATTGCTGTGCGAGTTTGCGCGTCTCGCCGAGCCGCTGCGCACGCCGGGCCCGGCGCAGATGGCGGTGAGGCCATAATATTGGCGTTGTCATGGCCGGGCTTGTCCCAGCCTTCCCGATTCCGGGGCGCCGTGCTCAATGCATCGGGATCACCGGGACAAGCCCGGTGATGACGTCAGAGTCTGTTGTGTTACCGATAACGGACTCTGATTACTGCCCATCCTCGACAATCATCGCCGAACCCTTTTCCGCGATCATCGCGGTGGGTGTGTTGGTGTTGCCGGACGTGATGGTCGGCATCACCGACGCATCGACCACGCGCAGGCCCTTGAGCCCGTGAACGCGCAGGCGTTCGTCCACCACGGCAAGCGGATCGCTGGCGCTGCCCATCTTCGCGGTACCGACAGGATGGAAGATCGTGGTGCCGATGTCGCCCGCCGCTTTCGCCAGCGACGCGTCGTCGTCGCCGACCGACGGGCCGGGGAGATATTCGCTCGGATGATAGGCGCTGAGCGCGTGCTGCGTCATCAGGCGGCGCGTGACGCGGATCGCATCAGCGGCGACCTGCCGGTCTTCCGGCGTGGACAGATAGTTCGGTGCGATGGCCGGAGCCTGATCGATCTCGCCGGACTTGATGCGGATGGTGCCGCGCGATGTCGGGCGCAGGTTGCAGGCGGCAATGGTGATCGCGGGGAATCGATGCAGTGGCTCGCCGAACTTGTCGAGCGATAGCGGCTGGACGTGAAACTGGATGTTGGCGCGCTCCTGCCGCGAATCCGAGCGGGTGAAGATGCCGAGCTGCGAGGGCGCCATGGTGAGCGGCCCGCGACGTCGCAACAGATAGTCGACGCCCATCCAGCCGCGCCGGAACAGGTTGTAATAAGTCTCGTTCAGCGTGCGCACGCCTTCGACCTTGTAGATCGCGCGCTGCTGCAGATGATCCTGCAGGTTGCGGCCGACGCCCTGACGGTCCAGTACCGTTTCGATGCCGAGCGGCGCGAGCCAATCTTGCGGGCCGATGCCTGAGCGATGCAGCACCTGCGTCGAGCCGACGGAGCCGGAGCAGAGGATCACTTCGCCTTTGGCGAAAGCCTCGACGGTTTCGCCGCCCTGGCGGAAGCGCACGCCGGTGGCGCGACCGTTCTCGACGATAATCTTGTGGACCAGCACATCGGTTTCCAGCCGCAGGTTCGGCCGTGTCAGTGCGGGCTTGAGGAATCCGCGCGCGGAGGACCAGCGCCGCCCGCGCTTCTGGTTCACATGGAAATAGCCGATACCTTCGTTGTCGCCGGTGTTGAAATCCGGCGTCTTTCGGATTCCCATCTCATGCGCGGCTTCCGCGACCGCATCCAGCACCGCCCATGATAGGCGCGGTGCTTCGATCCGCCAGCCGCCGCCGGTGCCATGGTGCTCGCTCTCGCCGAGGAAATGATCCTCGAGTCTTTTGAACGCGGGCAGGACATCGTCCCAGCCCCAGCCGGTCAGTCCCAATTGCCGCCAGTGATCGTAATCCGCCGCCTGACCGCGCATCGAGATCATGGCGTTGATCGCGGACGATCCGCCGATCACCTTGCCGCGTGGATAGGCCAGCGCACGGCCGTTGAGCCCAGCCTCCGGTTCGGTCTTAAACATCCAGTCGGAGCGCGGATTGCCGATGGCGAACAGATAGCCGACCGGGATGTGAAACCAGATCCAGTTATCCCGGCCGCCGGCTTCGAGAATCAAAACGCGCTTGCGCGAGTCGGCGGAGAGGCGGTTGGCGACGATGCAACCGGCGGTGCCGGCCCCAACGACGATGTAATCGAAATCTCCCTCGAGGCGCTTCGGCATTGTCATCCCGGCTTCATTGTTTTGTGTTCGTCACACTTTATGGCCCCGTGCGGGGGGCGCTGTATAGTCCGATCCCGTGCAATTGGCGTTTGCGCGGATGTTGGGTCCGGCGCTAGCTCGTGCTAGCTTGCCTGTCTCATTTTTTCATGAGGTTTTATCGTGCCCATCGTCAACCGCGTCGCCGATCTGCAACCCGACATCACGCGCTGGCGGCGCGATCTGCATGCCAACCCGGAATTGATGTACGATGTGCATCGCACCGCCGCCTTCGTCGCGGACCGTCTGCGCGAATTCGGCTGCGACCAGGTTGTGACCGGCATCGGCCGCACCGGCGTGGTCGGCGTCATCAAGGGCCGCAAGAGCGCCGACGGCGGCGACCTGAAAGGCATCGGCCTGCGCGCCGACATGGACGCGCTGCCGATCGAGGAAGAAACCGGGTTGCCGTATGCCTCGACGGTGCAAGGCAAGATGCACGCCTGCGGTCACGACGGCCACACCGCGATGCTGCTTGGCGCGGCGCGCTATCTCGCCGAGACGCGGAATTTCGCGGGCGATGCGGTGATGATCTTCCAGCCGGCAGAAGAGGGCGGCGCGGGCGCGGACGCCATGATCAAGGACGGCCTGATGGAGCGTTTCCGCATCGATCAGGTCTACGGCATGCACAATTCGCCGGGGATGCCGATCGGCACCTTCGCGACGCGCGTTGGTCCGGCCATGGCCGCGACCGATCACATCAACATTCAGATCGAGGGCCTCGGCGGCCATGCCGCACGCCCGCACAAGAGCATCGATTCAGTGCTGATCGGATCGCAACTGATTACGGCTCTGCAGTCCATCGTCTCGCGCAGCGTCGATCCGCTGGATGCGGCGGTGATCTCGATCTGCGAGTTTCACGCGGGCAATGCCCGCAACGTCATTCCGCAGACCGCCGAACTGCGCGGCACCGCGCGCAGCCTAACGCCGGAGGTGCGCGACCTGATCGAGCAGCGTGTCGGCGAAGTCGTCAACGGCGTGGCGCAACTGTCGGGCGCGAAGATCACGCTCAACTACGAGCGTAGCTATCCGGTTCTGGTCAATCACGCGGCGGAAACGGAGATTGCCGCGCGGGTCGCCACCGATATCGCGGGCGAGAGCAATGTCAGTTCCGACATTCCGCCGGTGATGGGCGCGGAGGACTTCGCCTATATGCTGGAGGCCCGGCCGGGGGCCTTCATCTTCATCGGCAACGGCGACAGCGCCGGGCTGCATCATCCCGCCTACAATTTTAACGACGACGCCATTGTCTACGGCTCGTCCTACTGGATCAGGCTGGTCGAAACCCAGCTCGCGGGCTGACCGGCTCCGTCTTTTCACGGCCGCCCGGAACACTTTGCACCACGTCGCGTTGGGAGGCGGGAATGACCCGTCACCACAACCGGAGTGAAGCATCATGGCTGCCGCGAAAGACAAGGATCTCAACGATCTTTTTCTCGATACCCTCAAGGACATTTATTTCGCCGAGAAGCACATCCTGAAGGCGCTTCCGAAGATGGCGAAAGCCGCCCATTCCGACGATCTGCGCGCGGCCTTCGAAAAGCACGAGGTCGAGACCGAAGGCCAGGTGGAGCGGCTGGAACAGATTTTCGAGCTGCTCGACAAGCCGGCCCGGGGCAAGACCTGCGACGCCATCATGGGCATCCTTGAAGAGGGCAAGGAAATCATGACCGAGTACAAGGGGACCGAGGCACTGGACGCCGGGCTTCTGGCCGCGGCGCAGGCCGTCGAGCACTACGAAATCTCGCGCTACGGAACCCTGAAGGCCTGGGCTACCAAGCTCGGGATGAAAGAGGCTGTGCGCCTGCTCGATGAAACGCTGCAGCAGGAGCACAAGACCGACGAGGCGCTTACCGGTCTGGCGCTGGCCGGTGTGAATTCCGAAGCGATGGCGGCGTAATTTCTCCCTCACCCCGCTCTTGCGGGGATGAGTACGGACGCCATCAACCGTCATTGCGAGCGAAGCGAAGCAATCCATTCTTTGAATCAAAAAGATGGATTGCTTCGTCGCAAGTGCTCCTCGCAATGACGGCTGGCTACGCCGCCTTCAGCTTATGCAGGAACGACGCTGCCAGCTTCAGGTCCTTCACGAAGTTGGCGTATTCGCGCTCCTTCGCGTCCGCATCCGGCAGGCGCAGCAGATAGGACGGATGCACCGTCACCAGCGCTTTTGCTTCATCGAGATCGATCAGGTGGCCGCGGTTCTTGCCGATCGGCGTGATCTTGCCGAACACGCTCTGCGCGGCGGTTGCGCCCATCGCCACCACCAGCGCAGGTTTCACCGCTGCGAGTTCACGTTCATACCACGGACGGCACGCTTTAATTTCCGGCGTGTTCGGCTTCTGGTGCAGGCGGATTTTTCCGCGCGGCACGAATTTGAAATGCTTCACGGCATTGGTGACATAGACCTTGTCGCGATCGATGCCGGCTTCGTCCAGCGCGCGGTTGAGCACCTGACCGGCGGGGCCGACGAACGGCTTGCCTGCGAGGTCTTCCTTGTCGCCCGGCTGTTCGCCCACCAGCATGATCGGCGCATGGCGCGGGCCTTCGCCGAACACCGTTTGCGTCGCGTCTTTCCACAAATGACAGGCGCGGCAGTCGGCGGCCTCGGCGCGCAGCGCGGCAAGACTTTCGGATTTGATGTGGGCGGGCGATGCCATTATCGGTTCCTCCTTCCGCTGCCGCGACGGGCGCGGGACTGGAGCTTCACGTTCGATCATGGCCTGCGTCGTCCGTGCCGCGTTTGCGATCAACGGGTCAATCAGGGAAGCCTCGGGAAGGTTCCGCCAGTATTTCTTCGGCATTTCGGCCTGCATGGCTTTGATCTTCAGCCGGGCGGGATTGAAGATATTGGCATAGTAGCTGCGCCAGATGTCTTCGAGCGGATCGCTGGACGGGCTGTCGGACTTTGCCGCGCCTTCGGTGAAAACCGTGTCCCGCCCGTCCCAATGGACGCAACGTTCCGGCGTCAGGATCGACCAAGGCATGTCAGCGAAGCGCCGCGCGAAAAACGGCGCCGCCAGTTCGACGATATGATGTTCGGGCTCGAACCACGCGACGAAACGGGCCTCCTTGCCGCGGCCGAGTTCGCGGAAGCGGACGAAGGCATGCATCTTGTGTTCGTCGCGGCGAACCTCCCGCGCGAACTTCTGCAGGATAGCGACATCGGGATCGGTGGCATCCTCGATCAGGCGCGGCGTGTCGCGCAGCCGCCACAGCAGGCGATAGAGCCGCGCGAAGCGCTCTGGATTGCGGTTGAGAATGGCGATGCTTGCGAGGTCGACGAAGGCCGCGGGCACCGTGAACGTTCGGTCCGGATCGGCCGGAGGCAGGGAAGTCGGTTCGAACAGTTGCGCGGCTCGGCCCTTGACGGTCCATGTGATGTGCTCCGGCGGCACGTTCGCAAGCGCCAGCGCCCGCGCGGCATCGCGCCAGCCGGCAAAATCCGTTTCGCTGCCGAGGATGATGGTGTGCAGGGTCAAAATCCAAGTCCCAGTTGTTGCGCCGGTGGCCGGAAGCGTTCGAGCAGCCGTCTGCTGTCGAGCAGCGCGGCCGATGGCTTGTGGTCGGACATGACGAGAAAAGGCAGCGCCTTGTTGCGGGGAACATTGAGCCGGGCGAGATCGGCCGCGCGCAGATGCGTGACACGCCGCGCTGAAATGATGCGGTCCACGCTTTTCACGCCGAGGCCCGGCACGCGCAGCAGGTCTTCGCGGCTGGCGCGGTTGATGTCGAGCGGGAAGCGTTCGCGATGGCGCAGCGCCCAGGCCAGTTTCGGATCGATGTCGAGCGGCAGCATGCCGCCTTCGAGCGGATCGGTGATCTCCCCAATCTCAAACCCATAGAACCGCATCAGCCAGTCCGCCTGATAGAGGCGATGCTCGCGCACCAAGGGCGGCGCCTGCAACGGCAGGCTGCGGCTTGAATCCGGGATCGGGCTGAAGGCGGAATAATAAACGCGCTTGAGCCTGTAGGAGCCGTAGAGATTGGCGCTGGTTTCCAGAATGGTCTGATCGTTCGATGTGTCCGCGCCTACGATCATCTGCGTGCTCTGGCCCGCGGGGGCGAAGCGCGGCGCGTGCTTGGTCTTCCGTGCCTCGCTGGCTTCGTCGAGCCTGAGCCGCAGCCGTCCCATGGTGCGGCGGATGGCGCGCACATCCTTTTCCGGCGCAAGTTTTGAAAGACTGCTTTCGGTCGGGACTTCGATGTTGATGCTGAGGCGGTCGGCATATTTTCCGGCTTCGGCAATCAGCGCGTCGTCGGCTTCGGGAATGGTCTTGAGATGGATGTAGCCGCGGAAGTGGTGATCCTCGCGCAGGCTTCGCGCGACGCGCACCACTTGCTCCATGGTGTAGTCGGGGCTGCGAATAATACCCGACGAGAGGAACAGTCCTTCGATATAATTGCGCCGGTAGAAATCCAGCGTCAGTCTGACAGCTTCCTCCACGGTGAAACGCGCGCGCTGCACGTTGGAGGAGGCGCGGTTGACGCAATAAAGGCAGTCGTAGTTGCAGGCGTTGGTGAGCAGGATCTTCAACAGCGAGATGCAGCGGCCGTCCGGCGCATAGGAGTGGCAAATGCCCATGCCGGGCGCGGTCGAGCCCATCCCCTTGCCGTCGCGGCTGTCGCGCGTCTCGGTGCCGCTGGACGCGCAGGAGGCATCGTATTTGGCGGCATCGGCCAGAATTTCGAGCTTGCGCTGCAGGTCCATGGCTGAATCTCTTTGTTTTCATTGCGGAAAGAGGATTTCCAAGAGTCTGCAAGAGTCCGATTGACTCCTCATGGCCTCTTAGCTTTATATTAGAACATATCATGAACACATAAGTCCGTCATTCGTTCAATCCGAAAGATGACGGCACGGAATTTCAGGAGCGGCGCATGATCCATGCGCGCATGAGCACACTCGCGTCCCTGCAAAGGACCATCGGCAATCTCGAAAGCGGCGCGGACGATCTTGCGCGTGTGGCGCTTGGCCATGCGGGCGCGGACGCTGTGTTGCAGGGCGGCCTCGTGCGCGGCGCGTTGCATGAGGTGTTCGCCGGAAGCGGGCGGCATGGCGCGGCGGCGTCAGGCTTCATTGCGGGGCTTGCGCATCGGCTCGCCGGACGGCGTCCGCTGGTCTGGGTGCGGCAGGATTTCGCGGAGCGGGAATCCGGCGCGCTCTCCATGAGCGGGCTGAATGAACTCGGCCTTGATCCGCGCCTGCTGGTGACCGTGCGTGCGGCGGATGCGGAAGCCGCGCTGCGCGCCGCCGCCGATGCGCTAGCCTGTGATGCGCTCGGCGCGGTGGTGCTGGATGTCTGGGGCGAGGTGCGGGCGCTCGATCTGGTCGCGAGCCGCAGGCTGACGCTGGCCGCGCGCGCCTCGAACGTGTCGTGCCTCGTGCTGCGCACCGCGGCGGCGCCATCGGCGAGTACGGCGGAGACACGCTGGGTGGTGCACAGCGCGCCGTCATCATCCGCAACGGAAGCCTGGGGCGCGCCGATGCTGGACACGCAGCTTGTCCGTAACCGTCACGGCCAGACCGGACGCTGGATCATGGAGTGGAATTGCGATGAAGGTGCCTTCCGCGAAGGGGCGGCGCATTCTCGGCTTGTGGCTGCCGCGCCTGCCAACAGATCGCTTGAAACGGTTACCGGGCGACGGCGCGCTGGATGACACGCAGCCATGTGTCGTCGTCGGCAAGCTGAACAACGCGTTGCAGATCACCGCACTGAACGAGGCCGCCGCCAAATTCGGTCTCGATGAAGGCTTGCCGCTGGCCAATGCACGGGCGGTCTGTCCCGACGTGCAGGTGTTCGACGCCGACGAAGCCGCAGACGCAAAACTGCTCAACGCCATCGCCGACTGGTGCGACCGCTTCACGCCGCTGGTGGCGCTCGATCCGCCGGACGGTCTGTTTCTGGACATCAGCGGCTGCGCGCATCTGTTCGGCGGCGAAGCGAACATGCTGCGCATGGTCTGCGAAGCGCTCGACCGGCAGGGTTTCATGGTCAATGCGGCGATCGCCTCGACGCCGGTCTGCGCGCGGACCATGACGCGGGCGGCGCGAAGCTGCATTGTTCACGATGGCGAGGAGGCGCGCGCCGTCGGTGCGCTGCCGGTGTTCGCGCTCGGGGCGGATGACGCGATCACGCGCGGCCTGCGCCGCGCCGGGCTCAAAACCATCGGCGATGTCGCCGCGCGCGCGCCGCATGAACTTGCCGCGCGGTTCGGTGCCGGTTTCGTCAGCCTGTTGCAGCAGGCGCTGGGGCAGGGCGATGCGCCGATCTCGCCACGCAAGCCACTGCCGGATTTCATGGTGGAAAAGCGTTTCCCCGAGCCGGTCGCCACCGACACCGTGATCGCGTCGATCCTCTCAGGTCTTGCGCAGATGCTGGTCGCGGCGATGGACAAACAGGGCAAAGGCGCGCGGCGGCTGGATGCGAGTTTCTTCCGCACCGACGGCGCAGTGCGCACCATCACGGTGGACACAGGCCAGCCCGTCACCCGAGCGGAGATGATCAACCGCCTGTTCCGCGAACGGCTGGATGCGCTGGCCGATCCGCTCGATCCCGGCTTCGGCTTCGATCTGATCCGGCTCTCCGCCAGCCATGTCGAGATCGTGGTGCAGGAGCAGCGCGATTTCGATAGCCGAGCACAGGATAATGACGAGGTCGCGGCGCTGGTGGATCGTCTTGCCGCGCGGCTCGGCCGCGCGCGCGTCGTGGTGCATCTGCCGCAGGACACGCATATTCCCGAACGCGCGGCGCTACCGGTGCCGGCGCAGCAGCATCTTGCTGCTGCATCGGTTACCGCATGGCCTGAACGCGTTGATAAAGAACCGCCGCTGCGTCCATTGCGGATGTTCGAGCGGCCGGAAATCATCGACGTGCCGTTGGCGACGATCCCGGATCGGCCGCCGCGCCGGTTCACATGGCGGCGCGCCACGCATGACGTTGTGCGGGTGGAAGGCCCGGAGCGTATTGCGATGGAGTGGTGGAAGAACGGGACATCCACCTTCACGCGCGATTATTTCCGCGTCGAGGACACGGAAGGTTTGCGGTTCTGGATTTATCGCGACGGTCTCTACGAGAGCGAACTTTTTGACGACAAGGGTGAGCGCATCGATCCCAAATGGTTCGTCCATGGGGTGTTCGCATGAAGATCACCGACTATGCGGAAATCGGCATCACCACCAATTTCTCGTTCCTGCGCGGCGGATCGCAGCCGCAGGACTATGTGCACGAGGCCAGCGAACATCGCCTGCCGGTGATCGGCATAGCCGACCGCAACACGCTGGCCGGCGTGGTGCGCGCCTACAGCGAGTTGGCAAACCCTGACGTCAAGCATAAGCCGCGACTGCTGATCGGCGCGCGCCTCGTTTTCACTGACGGTACGCCGGACATTTTGGTCTATCCGCGCGACCGCGCCGCCTATGGCCGCCTCTGTCAGTTGCTGTCGCAGGGCAAACTCCGGGCGGAGAAGGGCGAGTGTCTTCTCACGCTCGCCGATCTTCTGGATTTTTCTGAGGGACAATTATTGGTTCTGACGTTGCCGCACCGGTTTGAATCGGTTCAGGCGCTCAAGGTGCTCGACCGGCTGAAGCGCAGCCGCGCTGACGGTGTCTGGCTTGCCGCAAGCCTGCTGTATCGCGGGGACGATACGCGGCGTCTGTCGCGGCTGTATCGGATTGCGGCGACGGCGCGGGTGCCGCTGCTCGCCACCAACGAGGTGCTGTATCATCATCCCGCGCGGCGGCCACTGCAGGATGTGCTGACCTGCATCCTTGAGAAGACCACGATCCATGCCGTCGGCAAGAAATTGCAGGCCAATGCCGAACGGCACATGAAGCCCGGCTACGAGATGGCGCGGCTGTTCCGCGATCTGCCGGAGGCGATCGAGGAAACCATGCGGTTTGCGGATCGCATCACCTTCACGCTCGACGAATTGAAGTATCAGTATCCCGATGAACCCGTGCCGCCGGGAAAGACCGCGCAGGAACATCTGACGGATCTGACCAATGCGGGAATCCGGCATTATTTCCCCGGCGGCATCGACGAGAAATTGCAAGCGACCATCGACAAGGAACTGCGCCTGATCGAGAAGCTCGGCTACGCGCATTACTTCCTGACGGTGCATGACATCGTTCAATATGCCCGCAGCCAGAACATCCTGTGTCAGGGGCGCGGCTCCGCGGCGAATTCGGCAGTCTGCTACATGCTGGGCATCACCTCGGTGAATCCGGCGGAAACGGACGTGCTGTTCGAACGCTTCATCTCCGAAGAGCGGCTCGAGCCTCCCGACATCGACGTCGATTTCGAGCATTCGCGGCGCGAGGAGGTGATGCAGTATGTCTATCGCCGCTATGGCCGCCATCGCGCGGCGATTGTCGCCACCGTCATCCACTATCGGCCGCGCAGCGCCATCCGCGATGTCGGTAAGGCGCTCGGCCTGACGGAGGACGTCACCGCCGCACTGGCCGATACGGTGTGGGGAAGCTGGGGCACCGGCGTCAGCGACACGCAGATCAGACAGGCGGGGTTCGATCCGCAGAACGGGATGATCCGCCGCGCTGTCGAACTCGCCACCGAACTGATCGAGTTTCCGCGCCACCTGTCGCAGCATGTCGGCGGTTATGTGCTGACGCAGGACAGTCTCGACACTTATGTGCCGATCGGCAACGCCGCGATGGCCGATCGCACCTTCATCGAATGGGACAAGGACGACATCGACGCGCTGAAGATGATGAAGGTCGATGTGCTGGCGCTCGGCATGCTGACCTGCATCCGCAAGTGCTTCGATCTGATCGCGGATCACAAGGGCGCGCGCTACCAGCTTTCGGACATCAAGGCGGAGAGCAAGGATAGCGGCCCGGTCTTCGACATGCTGTGTCGGGGCGAATCCCTCGGCGTGTTTCAGGTCGAGAGCCGCGCGCAGATGAACATGCTGCCGCGGCTGAAGCCGCGCACGTTTTATGATCTCGTCATCGAGGTCGCCATTGTCCGGCCGGGGCCGATCCAGGGCAACATGGTGCATCCGTACCTGAAACGGCGGCAGATGAAGCCGGAGGAGATCGAATATCCGTATCCGAAGGGCGGCAACAAGAATGAACTGAAAGACGTGTTGCGAAAGACGCTCGGCGTGCCGCTGTTTCAGGAGCAGGCCATGCGCATCGCCATGGCGGCGGCGGATTTCACGTCTGCAGAAGCCAATGGTCTGCGCCGTGCCATGGCGACCTTTCGCAATGTCGGTACCATGCCGAAGTTTGAGGACCGCATGGTCGGACGCATGATCGCGCGCGGCTATGATCCGAAATTCGCGCAAAGCTGTTTCGATCAGATCAAGGGTTTCGGCAGCTATGGATTTCCCGAAAGCCACGCGTCGGCGTTCGCGCAGCTTGTCTATGTCTCGTCATGGATCAAGCACTATCATCCGGACGCGTTCTGCTGCGGTCTGCTGAATTCGCAGCCGATGGGATTCTATGCGCCGGCGCAGATCGTCGGCGACGCGCGTAGCAACAACGTCGATGTGCGCGAAATCGACGTGTCGCACAGCTTCGGACAGAACACACTGGAAGAAACATCCGGCCCTCGGGATCATTGCGCGGTGCGGCTCGGCTTCCGGCAGATCGACGGCTTCGACGTCTACGATCCGGATGAAGAAGAGTTGGAGAAAAGCAAGCCTGCGGAATCGCGTGGCAGGAAGAAGCCACGCGAGGATTACTGGGACCAGCGCATCGTCGCCGCACGAGCGCGAAAGCCTTTCACGTCACTGGAAGACTTTGCCCGCGAGACGAAACTGCCGAAGCGGGCGCTGATCCTGCTGGCGGATGCCGATGCGTTCCGCTCGCTCGGTCTCGATCGGCGCGAGGCGCTGTGGACGGTACGACGCTTGCCGGACGATGTGCCGTTGCCGCTGTTCGAAAGCGCGGCGGCGCGCGAGCAGCCGGACGAGGCCGCGCAGCCGCTGCCCCTTATGCCGCTGCCGGAGCAGGTGGTGGCCGATTATCAGACCATCCGTCTGTCCCTGAAGGGACATCCGATGCAGTTCCTGCGCACGATGTTCGCGCGCGAAGATGTTGTTGCATGCAATGATGTTTCGCATGCCAATGACAAACGGCGCGTGCGCTGCGCCGGTGTGGTTCTGGTCCGTCAACGGCCGGGCAGTTCCAAGGGCGTGGTGTTCATGACTCTGGAAGACGAAACCGGAATTGCCAATATCGTGGTGTGGCCGAAGGTGATGGAGACATTCCGCAAGGAGGTGATGGGATCGCGGCTGATCGAGGTGCACGGCACGATCCAGAGCAGCCCGGATCAAGTCGTGCATCTGGTGGCCGAACGGCTGATCGACCGCTCACACGATTTGATGAGCCTCGCCAACGATGCCTTGAGCGGTAAACCTATCCTGCCGGATGGTGCGGATGTGATCGATCCGCTGCCGGAGGAACTGCCCGCGCGCGACGGCAGCCCCGCGCACAAGATGCATCACCCCCGCAATGTGCGCATCCTGCCGCGGTCGCGTGATTTCCACTAGGCATTAAGCTCTCGTCATTGCGAGCGAAGCGAAGCAATCCATTCTTGCGAAGAAAGCTGGATTGCTTCGTCGCTTGCGCTCCTCACAATGACGGCAGTACGGTTGTGAGATAATCCTCTCTGATTGATCCTGCCATGAAAATTCCCCAAGACATCCTGACGGACCTGTGGACGTTTGCCGGCGGCGATCCGTCCGCGCTTGATGCCGTCACGCTGACCGGCAAGGAGCCGATCCTGCCGTCGTCGTTTCGCGTCGGTGCGGCCGCGCAGGTCACGATTGCCGCCGCAGGTCTTGCTGCGGCTGAGGTCTGGAAGGCGCGCAGCGGCGAAGGGCAGGCCGTGTCGGTGGATATGATGCATGCGGCGGTCGAGTGCCGCAGCGAACGCTATCTGCGCGTGGATGACAAGCCGCCACCACCGGCATGGGATGCCATCGCGGGCGTCTACAACACCGGCGATGGACGCTTCGTCCGGCTGCACACAAACTTTCCGCATCATCGTGACAACATTTGCAAAGTCTTGAGCTGCAAGCCGGAGCGCGACGATGTGCAGCGCGCATTGATGCAATGGAATGGCGAAGCATTCGAGACGGCGGCTTATGCAGGCGGCGGTGTGGTCTCGATGATGCGCTCGCATGACGAATGGATGGCGACGCCGCAGGCGCAGGCGCTCGAACGGTTGCCGCTGTTCACCATCGAGAAAATCGGCGAAGCCGCGCCACGTCCATGGCCAAAGGGCGATCGTCCGTTGTCCGGTTTGCGCGTGCTCGATCTGTCGCGCGTCATCGCGGGGCCGGTCGCGGGCCGCACATGGACCGCGCACGGCGCTGACGTGATGCTGATCTCCTCGCCGAACCTGCCGTCGATTCCATGGCTGGTCATCGATACCGGGCGCGGCAAGCTCTCAAGCTTTGCCGATCTCAAGACCGAAACGGGCAGGGACACATTGCGCGCCCTGCTGGCGGAGGCGGATATTTTCTCGCAAGGCTATCGTCCGCATGCCATCGCGGCTCTCGGCTTCTCGCCGCAGGACGCCGCGCGGATCAGCCCCGGCATCGTCTATGTCTCGCTGTCCGCCTACGGCCATGCCGGTCCATGGGCGGAGCGGCGCGGCTTCGATTCGCTGGTGCAGACGTCCACCGGCTTCAATCATGCGGAAGGGCAGGCCGCCGGCATCGCTGGGCCGAAGGAACTGCCGATGCAGATCCTCGATCACGCGACCGGTTATCTCATGGCCTTCGGCGCGATGATGGCCCGGCTCCGGCAGGCCCGGGAAGGCGGAAGCTGGCATGTTCAGGTCTCGCTGGCGCAGACCGGACGCTGGCTCCGGGATTTGGGACAGCTGGGCGAGGGATTGGCGGCGTCCGATATCGGCGCGGACGCTATTTTGCCATTTATCCAACAAAGTCCGTCCGGCTTTGGTGCGCTGCAATCGGTTCGTCATGCTGCGGTCATGTCGGCGACGCCAGCCTGTTGGGACCGCCCGGCTGTGCCTCTCGGTTCCCAGCAACCGCTATGGCCGGCCAATAAATGACGTTAACCGAAAATAATGTCTATCCCCGCGGTTTTCGATTGTCCTGAGCAAGGAAGTGGAACTAATAGCTGTCATGCTGCGGCAGCAGGTCGCATGAACCATCGATAGCCGAATGACCGGGAAGACAACCAGAGTGAGCACGCTGATTGCCCAGATGAAGGCCATGCCCCGCAAGCGGCTGGCCATTGGCGCCGGTGTCGTTGTGATTGCCGGTCTGGCCGCATTCGGCCTGACGCGGAGCGGCAGCGAGTCGAAGGATCACTCCGAGATTTCCAGCCAGTCGCGGAAAGGTCTGATGCGCTACACGCCGACGGCGGCGGAGTGGGCGAGCCTTACCGTTCAGCCGGTGGTCGAGCGTTCGTTTCGCGCGGAGCATGTCACCGAGGGCAAGATTGCCGTCGATGAAGATCGCGCGACGCCTGTGTTCTCGCCCTATGCTGGCCGCGTCACCAAACTGCTGGCCCGGCCCGGCGACCGCGTGACGCAAGGTCAGGCGCTGTTCGTGATCGAAGCGCCGGACAATGTGCAGGCGCAGAACGACTTCATTACCGCGGTGACGGGCTACAACAAGGCCAAGTCGCAGCTCGAACTGGCGCAGATCCAGGACAAGCGCGCACACGATCTCTATGACGGCAAGGCGGTGCCGCTGAAGGACTATCAGCAGTCGCAGGCGGCTCTGACCTCCGCGCAGAACGACATGCGCTCGAGCGAAACCGCGCTGGAGGCCGCGCGCAACCGCATGCGCATCCTCGGTCTCACCGAAGCGGCGATCAATACCTTCCAGGAGAAGGGCCGTATCGATCCGGAAACGACCATCTTCTCGCCGATCGCCGGCACGGTCGTGCAGCGCAAGGTCGGCCCCGGGCAATACGTCACCGCAGGCGCGAGCGATCCGGTATTCGTGATCGGCGATCTGTCGACGGTCTGGCTCACCGCCTTCGTCCGCGAAACCGAAGCTCCGGCGATCGAGGTCGGGCAGGAGATCGCATTCAGCGTGCTGGCATTTCCGGGACGCGTCATGAATGCCCGCATCAACTATGTGTCGGCGGCCATCGATCCGGCTTCCCGCCGTCTCATGGTGCGCGCCACCATCGACAATCCCGACGGTGCACTGAAGCCGGAAATGTTTGCCAACGTGACGATCTATTCGGCCGGCGACCGGCAGGGCATCGGTGTGCCGAAGCAGGCGCTGATCTATGAAGGCGATCAGGTGCGGGTCTGGGTCGTGCGCGACGACAGGTCCATCGAGCTGCGGCAGATCAAGGTCGGCCTCGCCAATGGCGATCTGGTCGAAGTGAAGGACAACCTGTCTCCGGGTGAACAGATCGTCACCAAGGGCAGCCTGTTCATCGATCGTGCGGCATCCGGCAGCTAGCTTCCGCGGTGGCTTTCCCAAGATATAGCTCTCTCTGAAAGACACGGTCTTGATGGATCGCCTCGTCGCTCTTGCCGTTCACCGCCGCTACCTGATGGTGGTCCTGTTCGCCCTGACACTTGTCGGAGGCGTGGTCGCATTCCAGCAGCTCAACATCGAGGCCTATCCCGATCCGACGCCGCCGATGGTCGACATCGTGACCCAAAGTCCGGGCCTGTCGGCGGAGGAAATCGAGCGGTACATCACGATTCCGATCGAGACGCAGGTCGCGGGCCTGAAGAACCTGCGCACGATCCGCACCATTTCGCTGTACGGCCTGTCGGATGTGAAGCTGCAGTTCTCGTTCGACTACACTTATGAAGAAGCGCTGCAGCAGGTGCTCAATCGCCTGTCGCAACTGAGTCCGCTGCCGGGCGGCGTGCAGCCGCAGATTTCTCCGCTGAGCCCGATCGGCGAAATCTTCCGCTACCGGCTTGTCGGCCCGCCCAATTACAGCGTGATGGATCTCAAGACCTTGCAGGACTGGGTTCTGCAGCGGCGCTTCCGCGCCGTGCCCGGCGTGATCGACGTCACCGGCTGGGGCGGCAAGACCAAGACCTATGAACTCCAGGTCGATTTCAACAAGCTGATCGCCTACGGCCTGACGCTGCCGCAACTGCTGCAGGCGGTGGGCAACGCGAATATCAACGTCGGCGGCAACACCGTGAATATCGGTCCGCAGTCCGCCGTGGTGCGCGGCGTCGGCCTGATCCGCTCGATCGACGATCTCGCCACCACCATGATCTCGCAGAGCAACGGCAATCCGGTTCTTGTGCGCGACGTGGCCAGCGTGACCGTGGGCGAAAAGCCACGGCTCGGCATCGCTGGCATGAACGGGGACGACGACATCGTTCAGGGCATCGTGCTGATGCGGCGCGGCGAACAGAGCGCGCCGACCATTCTGCGTGTCGAGCAGCTCGTTAATTCGATCAACTCATCGAGCATCCTGCCGCCGGGCGTGCGGATCGAGCGCATTTACGACCGCAAGGACCTGATCGACACCACCACGCACACGGTGCTGCACAACATGGTGGTCGGCATTCTGCTGATCGTGCTGTTGCAGTGGCTGTTCCTCGGCGATCTGCGAAGCGCGGTGATCGTCGGCGCGACGATTCCGTTCGCGCTGTTTTTTGCCGTGATCATTCTGGTCCTGCGGGGCGAATCCGCCAACCTGCTGTCGGTCGGCGCCATCGATTTCGGCCTGATCGTGGATGGCACCGTCATCATGGTGGAGGCGATCTTCCGCCGGTTGTCGCACACCACGGAGCTCTCGCCGTCGGAGGAGAGTGCAATTTCCTCCGAAACGCTGATGGGCATGAAGACGCATGCCATCCTCAGCGCGGCAGCCGACGTTTCGCGTTCGATCTTCTTCGCGGCCGCCATCATCATCGCGGCGTTCCTGCCGCTGTTCACGCTGAGCGGCGTCGAAGGCCATATCTTCGGACCGATGGCGAAGACTTATGCCTATGCGCTGGCCGGTGGTCTGCTCGCGACCTTCACGGTGACGCCGGCGCTGAGCGCGATCATCCTTCCTGTGCACATGGAAGAAACCGAAACCCGGATCGTCCGCTGGCTGCACATCGCCTATATGCCGCTGCTGCGATGGGCTGTCGGAAGCCGGCGGACCATGATGGCGATCGCGGCCGGTCTTGTCGTCCTGACCGTTGTGGCCGTGCGTATGCTCGGACTGGAGTTCCTGCCCAAGCTGGAAGAGGGCAACCTGTGGATTCGCGCCACGCTGCCGCCGACCATTTCGCTGGAGGAAGGCAATACCTACGTCAACGAGATGCGCCGCCTGATCCGGGCGCGGCCCGAAGTGGAATCGGTGGTGTCGCAGCACGGCCGGCCTGATGACGGCACGGACGCTGCGGGTCTGTTCAACGCGGAATTCTTCGCGCCGCTGAAGCCCGTCGCTCAATGGCCGAAGGCTCACGACAAGGACGAACTGACCGCGGAACTTCTCGCTGACCTGCAGAAGAAATTCCCCGGCGTCGAGTTCAACTTCTCGCAATACCTGCAGGACAATGTCGCGGAAGCCGTGTCCGGCGTGAAGGGCGAGAACTCGATTAAGCTGTTCGGCAACGATCTTGTCGAACTGACCAACACGGCGAACAAGATCAAGGCCGTTCTGTCCACCGTGCAGGGCATCACCGACCTGTCGGTGTTCACCTCACTCGGCCAGCCGACCATCCAGATCGATATCGACCGGGCGCGTGCGGCGCGTTACGGCCTCGCGCCGGGCGACATCAACGCCACCATTCGCGTGGCGATCGGCGGCGACAGCGCAGGCGATCTTTATGAACCCGGCAGCGACCGGCATTTTCCCATCATCGTTCGCCTTGCGCCGGAATATCGCAAGAGTGCGGAGGCGATCCAGAATCTGCGGATCGGCGCGCAGGGCCCCAACGGCATCCAGCAAATTCCGCTTTCGGAAGTCGCGACCATCAAGCTGGTGTCGGGTGCGGCCTACATCTATCGCGAGCAGCAGGAGCGCTACCTGCCGATCAAGTTCTCGGTGCGCGAACGCGACCTCGGCAGCGCGATCAAGGAAGCGCAGGACAAGGTGGCGGAGCAGGTGCAACTTCCGGCGGGCTCGCACATGGAATGGGTCGGCGAATTCGGCAACCTGCAGGATGCGATCCACCGTCTTTCCATCGTCGTTCCGATCAGCCTTTTGCTGATCGGCGTGCTGTTGTGGTTCAACTTCGGATCGATGGCGGATACGCTGCTGGCTATGAGCGTGATCCCGATGGCGATCCTCGGCGGCGTTCTCGGCCTTCTGCTCGGCGGCATTCCGTTCAGCGTGTCGGCAGCGATCGGCTTCATCGCGCTGATGGGCATCGCGGTGATGGACGGCATTCTCATGTTGTCGCAGTTCAATCAACTGATCGACGAGGGTTATGAACGCACCCGCGCGGTGATCCGCACCGGCGAACTGCAACTCCGGCCGGTGCTGATGACCTGCGTGGTTGCGGGCATCGGGTTGCTTCCGGCCGCGATCTCCACGGGGATCGGGTCGCAGGTTCAGAAGCCGCTGGCGGTGGTGGTGGTGGCGGGCATGATGCTCGCGCCGCTGGTCATTCTGGTGACGCTGCCGGTATTGATTTCGCTGTTCTCGCGCCGCCGGGCGCCGTAACGGCTCTTAACGCCCCGACGGCGTGCGCACGCCATGCCACGCGTCGCGCACCTGATGGTAGTGAACCTCGGGCAGGTAATCCGGCGTATTGAGTCCGAGGGTGCGGACATCCAGACGGCCGATGGCGCTGAGCAGGGTGTAGGACGCGATCACGCGGTCGCGCTGCGCCAGAATCTGGCGTGACCGCGCGGCGGTGAGATCCTGCTGCGAGTTCAGGACATCGATGGTGGTGCGCTGACCGGCCTGCGCCTCGCGCCGCACGCCCTGCAGCGCAATGTTGGCGGACTTCACTTCGGCTTCGGCGGCGGCGAGCGCCACCTTGGTGCCTTCGCTGCTGATCCACGCACTGACAGCCGCCGTCCGTGCCTGATTGCGGACCTGTTCGAGCACAAGGCGGCTCTGGACCGCGGTTTCCTTGGCCTGTCGGGTTTGGGATGCGGCGGTGCCGCCGTCATAGATCGGCACCGTCAGCGCGCCGACCACCGAGGCCGAATCCGTCCGTGTCGTGCCAAGGGTGGTGTCCGTCTGCACGCTTCGGTTGACGTTGCCCTGCACGTCAAGCTGGGGCATCAGGCTGCTCTCGGCGACGTTGATGGTGGTGGTCGCCACATCGACATCGTAGGTCGCGGCCGTCACCGCCGGATTTTCCCGCTGCGACGTATCGACGGCTTCCTGCCGGGTGCGGGGAACGAAGCGGTCGACGGTTTGCGCGGGCGTGAGATTGACGGGAAGATTGCCGATCACCTGCGCATAGACCGCGCGGCTGGTTTCCAGCGCGACCTCGGCGGCGTTGAGATCGGCGAGGCCGCGGCTGAGCCGCGCATCCGCCTGCGCGGTGTCCGTCGGCGTGACGTCGCCCGCGTCGAGGCGCTTTTTCGTGATTCCCAATGTCTCGCGCAGGAATGTGACATTGCTGCGCTGGGCTTCCACCAGCGCCTGGTTGGCGATCACGTTCATGTAAGCGGTGACGGCGTCGAGCAGCACGCCCTGGCCGGTGTTGCGCAGGGCCTCGCGGCCGGACAGGACCTGAAATTCGGCGACACGGACGCTGTTGGATGTCTTGAACCCGTTGAACAGATTCTGGGTGACGGTGACGCCGATGGTCCACGGCTTCAGCGTGCTGGTCTGGATGGTGTTGTCGGGCAGCAGGTTGCGGACCGGCTGCAGGCCGGTGCTGAGGCTTGCGATGATCTGAGGCCGATAACCGGCGAGGGCCTGCGGCACGTTCTCGTCGGTGGCGCGCTGCTGGGCGCGGGAGGCATTAAGTTGAGGATTCGACTGATAGGCCCGGACGAGAGCTTCATTCAACGTCTCGGCCTGTGACGGCGAGGCAAGCCCGGCCCAAAGCATCGCTGCGACGGATACGCCGGAACGCCAGCCAACGCCGCCAAATCCTGAAGCACGCCGAGCCATCGTTTCCCGTAACAATCCAGATCACAGCCGCGGTGGGATTGCATCAATCCGGAACCGGCACACTTCATTCGTACACTGTTTAGAGGGGCTTGGCGGTGTGGGCAAACCGTCAGTCACAGAAAATTGGCGAGTGTGGCAATGGGCACCCGGTTTGTGATTGGGCAGGCCGTATTCGCTTGACCGGTCAACACGTTCTGGTGAAATGGCAGGCAGTACGGACGCTCTTGGGCTCCGGATTCCAGCCCTTCAGGGGCGGCCGCCTGCGCGGCAACCGGCAGAGACTCCATGCCCAGACTCTTTTCGGACCCTGACGCCATCGCGGACGACATTATCCGCGAGGTCGGGCCCCGGCTTGTGGTCGGCCTGCCGCTGGGACTCGGCAAGGCGAATCACATCATCAACGCTTTATTTCGCCGGGCGCTGACTGACCGCTCCATTCATTTGACCATTTTCACGGCCCTGACCCTGGAAAAACCGGTGCCGTCGGCCGATCTGGAGCGCCGGTTCATCGGGCCGGTGATCGAGCGGCTGTTCGGCGGCTATCCCGATCTGGATTATGCGAAGGCGGTGCACGGCAAAACCTTGCCGCCGAATATCGAGGTCGTTGAGTTCTTTTTCCTCGCCGGGAAGTGGCTCGGCAACGCCTATGCGCAACAGAACTACATTTCAGCGAATTACACCCACGCCGCATCCTATCTGCTGACACGCGGGGTCAACATCGTCGCGCAGCTCGTAGCCAAGCGCGTGGTGAATGGCCAGACGCGCTACAGCCTGAGCAGCAACACTGACCTGACCCTCGACCTGATGCGGGCGCGGGCCGACGGGCGCATCGCGTTCAAAATGGTGGCGCAGGTCAATTCCGAACTGCCGTTCATGCCCGGCGAGGGCGATCTGGCGGCGGATGAATTCCATGCGGTGCTCGACAGTCTTGAGACGGATTTTCCGTTGTTCGCGCCGCCGTCAGAGCCTGTGTCCGACACGAAGTACGCCATCGGGCTTCATTCCGCCGGGCTGGTGCGGGACGGCGGGACGTTGCAGATCGGCATCGGGCAGGTGGGCGACGCGCTGGCGCAGAGCCTGATCCTGCGTCATCGGGACAGCGCGGCCTATCTCGACATCATGTCGCGGCTCGCGCCGGGACAGGCTCCGCGCGAGAGCAGCGCTTTCGACAAGGGGCTCTATGGCGTCAGCGAGATGTTCTTCGAGGCGTTTCTCGGATTGATCGAGGCGGGCGTCCTGAAGCGCGAGATCGATGGCGCCTTGCTGCACGCGGCGTTTTTCCTCGGGCCGAAGTCGTTCTATCGCGCGCTGCGCGAGATGCCGCCGGAGGCGATCGACCGCATCCGGATGGTGCCGGTCTCGTTCACCAATCAGCTTTACGGCAATGAAGAAGCCAAGCGCATCGCACGGGTCGATGCACGCTTCGTCAACAATGCGATGATGGCGACGTTGATGGGTGCGGTGGTTTCCGACGGGCTCGACAACGGACAGGTCATCAGCGGCGTCGGCGGACAATATAATTTCGTCGCGCAGGCGTTTGAGCTTGAAGGCGCGCGATCGATGCTGACGCTGGAATCCACCCGCGGCGCGGGCAAGAAACTGGTCTCGAACGTCCGCTGGTCTTACGGCCACACCACCATTGCGCGGCATCTGCGGGACGTCGTTATCACCGAATACGGTGTTGCCGACCTGCGCGGCCAGTCCGACGCCGATGTGATCGCGGCGATGCTGAACGTGTCGGATTCACGCTTTCAGCCGGAACTGATGCGACAGGCCAAGGATGCGGGCAAGCTGCCGAAGACGCATGATATCCCGGCCGTGCATCGCGAGAATTATCCGGAGCGAATTGCCGCAGCCTTGAAGCCGGCGCGTGACGCCGGCCTGTTGCCCGCGTTTCCGTTCGGCAGCGATTTTACCGACGTGGAGCAGCGGTTGATTCCCGCCCTACAGATTTTGCAAGAGGCGACTGCCAGCCCGCTGGCCTTGCTGGGACTGGCATGGGAAGGGCGGCGCGCGAACCACTCCGCTGAACTTGCGGCCTGTCTTGAGCGAATGCAACTCGACCGGCCGGCATCGCTTGCCGACCGGCTTTATCGGGCCCTGTTGATCGCGGCGCTGGCCCGGAGTGGGCGGGGTTGAAGCAGAGAACCTCATGGTGAGGAGCGAGGCGAAGCTTCGCGTCTCGAACCATGAGGCCATATGGCCGTTCGTCCTCATCCTTCGAGACGCGCGCAAGTGCGCTCCTCAGGATGAGGTCTACACGGCTTGTTGCAGAGATTTGAAGCTTAGCGGTTCTTGAAGTTCGGCTTCCGCTTCTCGACGAACGCGGCCATGCCTTCCGAGCGGTCTTCCAGACCAAAGGTGGCGTGGAACAGGTCACCCTCGACATTCATGCCTTCGGTGAGCGTGGTTTCGAATGCGCGGTTGACGGCGCTCTTGGCCATCGCGGCGACAGGCTGCGACATGGCGGCGATCTTGTCGGCAATCGCCATCACTTCGTCCATCAGTTTGTCGGCCGGAAAGATACGGCTGACGAGGCCGGAGCGTTCGGCCTCTGCGGCATCCATCATGCGGCCGGTCAGACAGAGGTCCATCGCCTTCGATTTGCCGATGGCGCGGGTGAGGCGCTGCGTGCCGCCGAGTCCCGGAATGGTGCCGAGCGTGATTTCAGGCTGGCCGAACTTCGCGGTGTCGGACGCGATGATGATGTCGCACATCATGGCCAGTTCGCAGCCGCCGCCGAGCGCATAGCCGCTGACTGCTGCAATTGTCGGCTTCTTGCAGGTCACGACGCGGTCGCCGCCGATGTCCATGAAATCTTCGTTGAACATGTCGACAAATTGCTTCGGCTGCATTTCCTTGATGTCGGCGCCTGCCGCGAATGCCTTTTCGTTGCCGGTGATGACGATGCAGCCGATGGCTTCGTTCTCTTCCAGATCGTCGATGGCAGCGGCGATCTCTCCGAACACGTCGAAGGAGAGGGCGTTGAGCATCTTCGGCCGGTTGATCTGTACGATGCCCACCGCGCCCTTGGTCTCAACGAGGATGTGTTCAAATGCCGACATGGTTCGCCCCTGAATTAAACTTGCGGATGCAGCGCGTCTGGCGCCGTTGGCCGCAATCTGCCTTCCGCGGCGGCCCTTCGCAAGACTGTTGGCGACACGGCTGATGGTCGCGCGCGAAACAGACAAGGCCGGTTCGCTGGAAACGAACCGACCTTGCATATCGTGCAAATGGTGTTTGCGTCAGGCGATTAGCAGGCGCGCGGCGGATGCCAGCGTCAGCAGTCCTCCGAAGGCGATGAAGATTTTGCCGATCAGCGATGTCTTGTTCCAGGTATCGCTGTCCTCGGCCTTGACGACAGGCCTTTCGCCGGACGGCACCGCACGGACGATTTTGCCGGCGGGGAGAGGAGGTTGCGGCGGAGCCACCGCAACGGGCGCAGGAGGAGAGGCATCCTCCGAGGCCGCCGTGTTATCCATCGGCGCGGCGTCGTTGTCTTTCGGCGGGTCGCTGGCGGCGATCATCACGCCGTTCGAGACAGAGACATTGGTGTTGTCGAGGGCGGCGATGTTGCGCGCGTCGTCTGCGGCCAGCGCCTCCGCGCGGGCGTTCGCGATCTCGGGCGGCAATTCCGATTTGGATTTTTTCGTCGAGTTGTCAGCCGTGTCGGCCTTGCGTGCGGCGCTGTCCGATACTCTCGACGCGTGTTTCTTCACATGGCGCACTTGAGCCGTGCGAGACTTTCTGGCGGCAGTGGCGCGCTTGTGCTTCTTGTATTTGGACAGAACGAGCGGGCGGTCGGCATTCGCGGCGCTCGCCTTTGGTGCGTTGGCATTCGATTTGGCGGCCAGGGCCGGTCCGCCGGAAAGGCCCATCCAGACCCCGGCGGCGGCGACCAGCGCCACCCATCCTGCACGTCTTGTGCGCATGGCAAATTTCCCCTTTTGCCAAAGCCTCCAGCAACCGGACCAGACCTGCGCGACATGGCCACAGAGCGGCGGAAAAAGGGAATCTTGCCGCCGGTGGCCTCCATAGAAGCATCGTCCAACGCCGGCGGCCGAATGGAACCGGTGCAGTTCACGGTTGCGTGATTGCCTCTTCTGCCCGTAACACATTAGGAACAGGAACGAATTGTCCTGACAGGAGCGCGCGTGCGCGGACGTGAAGAAGACGAATGGACCGGCCTGATGCTGGCGGCCAATGCGGGTGACAACCCCGCCTATCATCGTCTCCTGAAGGCCGTGACGCCGGTCCTGAGGGCCGGGGCGCGGCGCGGTCTGGCGCGGGCCGGGCAACCGGTCGATCAATCCGAGGACATCGTGCAGGACATTCTGCTCGCCGTGCATCTGAAGCGGCACACATGGGACCCGAAGGCGCCGTTCGCGCCGTGGCTGTTCGCCATTGCGCGCAACAAGCTGATCGATGCCCTGCGCCGCCGCGGCCGCAGAATCTTCGTCAATATCGATGACTTCTCGGAGACCTTGCCGGGCGATCCGGTCGAGGAGACTGTCCCGGCGGGCGAAGTGACGGCGCATCTGAGCACGCTGCCGCCGCGCCAGCGCGACGTGCTGCAATCGATCGCCGTGGACAATGCATCGATCAAGGAAACGGCGGCGAAACTGTCGATGACCGAAGGCGCCGTGCGCGTGGCGCTGCATCGGGGACTGAGCGGCCTCGCCAGCAAACTGCGGAGCGAATGACCATGGATACCGAAAATCTCATCCGCACTCTTACCGCCGACAATCCCACCCATGAACGGCCGGTGGGTCAGTCGCTTCTGATCGGGCTTGTCTTCGCGGCGCCGGTGTCGGTCGTCATGTTCATGATGGAGCTGGGTATGCGCAAGGACGTCATGACCGCGATGAGGAATCCGTTCTTCGATCTGAAGTTCGTGGTCACCATTGCGCTGGCCGTGTCAGCCATTGCGGTCAGTCTGCACCTGTCACGTCCCGAAGCGTCGCTGGGGCGCTGGGCGTGGCTGCTGGCAATCCCCGTCGGCCTGCTCGGGATCGGCATGATGGGCGAGATGACGATGCCCAATCGCACGCCCATGATGACAAGGCTCATCGGCAACAATTCACGCGTCTGCGTGCTTGCGATTTCGCTGCTGTCCCTGCCGTTGCTTGCCGCCGCGCTGTTGGCTTTGCGCCGCGGCGCACCTTCACATCCGGCGCTGGCGGGTGCGTTTGCAGGAGCCCTGTCGGCGGGGTTGGCTGCGACGCTTTATGCTTCGCATTGCACCGACGACTCGCCACTGTTCGTCGCCACCTGGTACACGCTTGCGGTTGTTGTCGTCGCCGGGATCGGCGCGCTCGCAGGGGCGCGCGTTCTGAAGTTCTAGCCGTGGCGGAATATCAGGCGATCTGTTCGGCCTGATCGGTGGTCTGCCGCATCCGGTAAAAGCGCAGCACCTGCTGCGCCGTGGATGGGCGAAGCATGCTGTAGCTGGCCTTGTGCTCGTTGATGTCGCCCATGTCGTCGCCGGCTGCGTTTCGCATCGCCAGAATGAGCTTGAGGGTCGCCCACGACAGTCCGGAAACCTTTGCGAGGATCATCAATCCTTCGGCCCGCGACTCGATCATCATGTTCTCGACCGTCGCCACGGAGACATTTGCGCACATCGCGATCGCCGCGCTTGTTTCCTCGAATTTTCCTGCGGCCGCGAATGACGCGATCTGCTCCTCGTTGAGGCGTCCATCGTCAAAGAGAGATTTGACGAGGTTTTGCGCCCGGGCCGTTTGTTCGCTGATCCCTCTCAATCCATGGCCCGCATCGAATGCGGCTTCATCGACCGCGGCGGAAATATCGTCTGCCGCGCGCGGATTGGCGGCCTGAAGGCGCGCCCGCACGGAATCGGATGCGCGTGCGATCAGCTTGAGATAATGCGGGCGGGGAATGCCCTTCCTCACACCGAGGCAGGTCGCAAGATTGTCGTTGCCGTCGGCGCGGGACAGCAACTGCGAGAAACCCTTGTCGGAGAACTCGGCGCCCGGATTGTTGACCGCGCTCTCGACCACTTCGTTGTTGCCGCGTTCGACCAGCACGTCGGTCACAGCGTTGCTCAGGACCTTGCGTTTCGAGATCGCAAGCAAATGCCCCTGGCTCTTGGATTTCGCGTTCTCGATCAGCATGGTGTCATTGAGCCGCGCCGACTGAGACAACACGGGAGCTGCGACCTCAATGGCGTCGTCGAATGCCAGTGTGTAGATCAGACGCGGCGGCGCCGTGGGAATGGGCGCGATGCGGTTGGCCAGCAGCGACCTCGCGGATGTCTCGATCTGCTGGATCAGGCAATTGAAAACGTCGTCGAAAACGGCGATCTGTTCGTCGCTGTATTCTACGGCTCCGCGGAGGAAAAGGTCCGTGACCCGGCGCAGCGTCTCCACCCGCCGCGCGACGGTGCCGTGCTCAAGCGCGCTCTGCAACTCGTCGAGGAGGTTTATCGGGCGTGCCGATGCCGAGGTCATGGTCTTCTATCCTGGAATATCGAAGCAAGTCAGCGCCGGCCGGTTCTCGGCAGGCTGAAACGGAACTATGCGGAGACGGTCTGATTGCGGCCAAGATCCTTGGCTTGATAGAGAAGGCGGTCGGCGCGGGCGAGAATGCTGTCTGCGCTGTCATCCTTCTGAAGCATGGTGACACCCGCAGACATGGTGACGGACATATCCTGCGAGATGGCGCTCCAGTCCAGCGCCGCGACGATCCTGCGCAGCCGCTCCACTGTCCGCAGCGCCGCCCCATCGGAGGCCTCGGGAAGAATGAGCAAAAATTCTTCGCCGCCATAGCGGCCGAATTTGTCGATGCCGCGGATATTGGCGAAGACCGTGATCGCGAACGTGCGCAGCGCCTCGTCGCCGGCCGGATGACCGAACCGGTCGTTGATCCGCTTGAACCAGTCGAGGTCGATCAGGGCGACGGCACAAGGCATATTGCCGCGCTGGGACTGTGTGATTTCTTCCTCAAGGTTCTGCATGATGCGGCGCCGGTTGAGCGCGCCGGTGAGTTCGTCGAGTTCGGCGAGTTCTTCGATCTTCCTGTAGGCTTCCTTCAATTCCAGGCCGCGCCTGTAAAGGGATTCATGCAACGAACTGCTGAACAGCCCGACGATCATTCCGCGGCCGAGCACGAGAGTGAAAACCAGCATGGTCGCGAACCGCTCAAGCAGCGTGCCGTGCGGCATTCCAATGGGCTTGTCCGTGCCGATGAACAGAATTGCGAGGCCAATGGCCGCCGCCGTCCATCCAAGGATGGTCTGGCGGAGCGAGGAGCGCAGGGCGGCGAAGGTGAAGGTGAGCAGGATCGAGCAGAGGAACAGGCAGCCGACTTCCGGCGCCAGATACAGAAACGTCAGCATGATGGCGAGGCAGATGCTGGTCTGCTGTACGATGAAATAGTGGTCCCTGTACCGGTCGTTCATGTTGGCTTCCGACGCCGCGATGAAGAGGGCGACGGACAGCAGTCCGCAGAGTCCGTAAGTCGAAGCGATCCAGAACGGGGTGGTCCCCGCGAAGGCGTAGATCAGCAGAATTCCGGCATCGATCAAAAAGCTGATGCCGATCATGTCGAACATCTGCCGCCGTTGCCTTTTCCGGCGGATGACTGTTGCCGGAGACAAGGGAATATCGGTTGCGAGGCGCACCTTGCTTAGCCTGCCCAGCACTGAGCCCAAGGATGACGCTACGCCGCTCATGCAATCGCCTTAATATCAATCAATGCCCGGACTGTAGGCGGCAAAGCCTTTAGTTTTGGTATCATTGGCAGGAGCGGCGACGCCTAGGGGCCCGTTTTGTCAGGCAAATTTCCGATAGCGAGTTGTTGTTGGTTAATTTGGCGGTAATATAGTGCTCTCTATGAAGTTTGCCCCTCGGTGACTTGCCCTCGTTCTTGATTCAGGGGCATTTTGCGGCTCCGCTGATCGGGCAACTCCGGCAAATCGCGAAGATTTTCCAGGTTTTGATCGAACCCCTTTCCAGTCGCATGCGACCAACCTTGCGAGACGGCCATTGAGTGCTACCCCCGCGACATCGGACGAGGTCCTGATCGGTCGGATTGCCCAAGGTGACCGGCTCGCCATGCAGGTGCTTTACGGAAGGCACCATGTACGGGTGTTTCGCTTCTCGCTGCGGCTCGTGAAGAACGAGTCCATCGCGGAAGACCTCATCAGCGAGGTGTTTCTCGATGTGTGGCGGCAGGCCGGCAAGTTCGAAGGTCGGTCCACCGTTTCGACGTGGCTTTTGGCGATCACACGATTCAAGGCCCTGTCTGCCCTGCGCAAGCGGAAGGACGCGGAACTGGACGACGAAGCGGCCGCCGCGATCGAGGATACGTCCGACAATCCGGAAGTCGCGGTGACGAAGAAGGATACGAGTCACGCGTTGCGAAATTGCCTGACCGCACTTTCGCCGGAACATCGGGAGATCGTCGATCTCGTCTACTACCACGAGAAGTCGGTGGAAGAGGTGGCCGAAATCGTCGGAATCCCGGAGAACACGGTGAAGACGCGGCTGTTCTATGCACGAAAGAAACTGGCCGAGCTGCTCAAGGCAGCCGGCGTGGAGCGAGGTTGGCCATGACCCCAGCGAGCAAGCAGACTGTCGATCGCGAGCCTACCGAGCTTGAGGCTTTGCTGCCGTTTCATGCCGCGGGCACGCTGAACCTGCGCGATGCGCGCCGTGTCGACGAGGCCCTCGCCAGCGATCCGGAACTGGCCCGGCAATATGCCGTGATCCAGGACGAATATGCCGAAACCATCCTGCTAAATGAAAGCCTCGGCGCGCCGTCGGCGCGGGCGATGCAGAAGCTGTTCGCTGCGATCGACGCCGAGCCGGCGCGCAAGGCGTCGTTCAATCCGGTGATGAAAGCCGCGGGATTTTTCTCCAGCCTGTCGCCGCGGACGCTAGCTTTCGCCGGTGTCACGGCTGCGGTGCTGGTGCTGTTGCAGGCGGGCGTGATCGGCACGGTCCTGGTGAAGGACCGCAAGGGCGAAGGATTCCAGACGGCCGCATTCCCGGTGCAGTCGAAGGCCGGCACGTTCGGGCTGCTGCGCTTTGCGCCGGATGCCAAGGCCGACGAGATCGCGCAACTGCTCAACAACTACAATGCATCGATCGTGTCCGGGCCGAAGGCCGGCATGTTCCGTGTTCAGTTCGGCGACAAGGCGTTGTCGAAGCAGGAAGCCGAGCAGCTTCTGACGCGGCTGCAGGCCGAAAAGATTGTCAGTCTTGCCGTAGCGGCCGAATAGCGACACATCAGCTCAGTGAGGACGCGCGATGATCGGAGCAGCGAGGGGAAACCGGAGTTTGGTTCGATCCGCGGGCGGCATCCGCATTGTGCGATGGGCCGCCGTAGCCGCGGTCATCTTCAGCGCCGCCATTCCGCAAGCCTTTGCGCAGAGCTACGGAAATTTCTTCATGCGCGGGCCGAGCATGAACATCGGTCCGCGCATCAACGTCAATCCGAGCGTGCGTTATTCGCCCAATATCCGGTACGATGGCTATGGCGATCCGGGGCCGGGCCCTCGCGTTCTTCGGGAAGTCGATCGGCCCGTATCCTCAAATCCGGGGCCGCGCCGCGCGCGGAAAACCACGCCATCCGCGACCGATCGCACCTATGTGGCGAAAGAAGTTCTGATCGAGGTCGATGGCAATCCCACCGATGCGCAAGCCGACGCACTGGCGCGCCGTCATCGCTTGACGCGCGTGCAGTCACAAAATTTCCCGCTGACCAACAGCACCTTCTTCCGCTGGCGGATTTCCGACGGACGTTCAGTGGATGACGTGGTCCGCGAACTTGTGGCCGGCGGTAACGTCAAGTCGGCGCAGCGCAACAACATCTTCCGGCTGCAGCAGAGCGCGGCTGCGAAGTCCGAGGGAGACCCGGCGCAATATGCACTCGCCAAGATGCGATTGCCCGAGGCGCATCAGCTTTCGGTGGGGACGGACGTAGTGGTTGCGGTGATCGATTCAGGGATCGATGTGACGCATCCCGAACTGGCGGGGGTGATCGCCGGGACCTTCGATGCGCTCAACAGCGGCGAAGGGCCGCACGCCCATGGCACCAGCATCGCCGGTGTGATCGCGGCCCATGCGCGCCTGATGGGGACTGCGCCGTCGTCGCGGCTGCTCGCCATTCGTGCGTTCGGCGCGCAGAAGGGCGGGGCGGAGAGCACGTCGTTTCTGGTGCTCAAGAGTCTGGATTATGCGCTGTCGAAGAATGCGCAGGTCATCAACATGAGCTTTGCCGGACCGCACGATCCGGCCATGGAGCGCGGATTGGCGGCGGCAGCGGCCAAGGGCATTGTGCTGGTGGCTGCCGCGGGCAACGCGGGCGCGAAATCGCCGCCGCTCTATCCAGCGGCTGATCGCAACGTCATCGCGGTGTCGGCGACCGATCAGTCCGACAAGCTTTTTGCTCAATCCAACCGCGGCAGTTATGTCGCCATCGCCGCGCCGGGCGTGGATATCCTGTCTCCGGCGCCGGACGGCAAATATCAGATGTCGTCGGGAACGTCGCTGTCGGCGGCCTTTGTCAGTGGCGTGGCGGCATTGATGATTGCCCGCAATCCGAACATCACGCCGGTGGATGTGCGCAGCACGCTGACCGCGACCGCACGCGATCTCGGCCCGAAAGGCCGGGACGATCAGTTTGGGGCCGGGGAGGCGGATGCTCTCGGCGCGGTCTCGGCGGTGTCCGCCGCTCCGATGGCGGCGGCATCCGACAATGGCGTCAAGCGTTAGAGTGGCGCAAAAATACGCGCGACGATGCCAGCCCACATGCAGATCATCTTGCACCATCGTTCACAAGCAATCGCGTCTTGATGACCAAACCGGTGCGGCCTTGCGACCGACATGCCGTTGCGTCCGCAGATAGCTTTTCGATAGGGAGCGTCCATGAGCGGCTTTTCGGAATTCCGGCTTTGTGTCTTGGGTGCGGCGGCCGGCGTAGGTCTGGCCCTTGCGCTCGCCGGAACGTCGCTCGCGCAAGATGCCAAGGCGCCCGCAGCAGCTTCGCCAGCGGAGGCAATTGCGTCGCCGACCGATCCGGTAGCGAAGGCGGCGTTCGATGTTTTGGACAAGCATTGCGCGCGCTGTCATCAGGTCGGCAAGCTGGTAGATCGCGAGCGGCCCGCCAAGAATTTCGGCAACATGCTCAAGCTGGACGAGATCGCGGCCAATCCGCACTACGTTCTTCCCGGCAATCCGCTGGGCTCCAAGCTGTTCCGGCAGATCGTCGACAAGGAAATGCCTTACGACATTTATTACGAAGGCTCGTCGCATGCGCCGCCGTCGGAGGACGATCTCAAGGCGCTTGAGGCCTGGATCACTTCGCTCGGTACCAAGGCCGTCGCGAGCTGCGAGAACCACAAATTCATCACGCCGGAGGACATGGTGTCCTTCATGGTGTCGGACCTCGACAAGCAGCTTCAGCAACGCAAGGCGACGACCCGCTATCTGACCCTGACGCATCTCGCCAATATCTGCGCCGACCCAGCCGCGATGAAGGTCTATCGGCAGGCCGCGATCAAGCTCCTCAACTCGCTCGCGCGCTCTTCGGATGTGATCAAGCTCGAAACCATCGATCCGGAAGGCACCATCCTGCGCTTCAATCTGGTCGATCTCGGCTGGAAGGCCTCGGACTGGGACAACATCATCGCGATCTATCCCTACAACGTCGTGCCGGATAATGAGTTCGTTCGCACGCTGGCCTCGGGAACAGCGACACCGCTGCCTTATGTGCGGGCCGACTGGTTTGCGTTCACCGCGTCGCAGCCGCCGCTCTATGACGTGCTGCTGCAGTTGCCGAACACCTTTCAGCAACTGACGCGCGAGCAGGGCATCGATGTCGAAGGCAACATCCGCAACTTCGTCGCCCAGCGTGCCGGATTCCAGCGCTCGGGCGTCAGCCAGAACAACCGCCTGATCGAGCGTCATCCGTCGCGCAGCGGCTACTTCTGGACGTCGTATGATTTTGCCGGCAACCGCGATCACCAGAGCCTGTTCAGCTTTCCGCTGGGGCCGGGAAGCGGCGACAACGAATTCCATCATGACGGCGGCGAGAGCATTTTCAGCCTGCCCAATGGCTTCCAGGGCTATTACCTGAACAAGGCGACGGGCGAGCGGCTGGACAAGGGGCCGACGGCGATCGTGCGCGATGCGTCGCGCAAGGATTTCTCCGTCACCAACGGCATTTCGTGCATGGGCTGCCACGACCAGGGCATGCGCAAGGCCAAGGATGATATCCGCGAGCTGGTGCTCAAGGGACGGACCTTCCCGAAAGACGTGCGTGATGCGGTCGAAGGGCTTTATCCGCCGCACGACAAGATGGACGCGCTGATCGACGATGACGGCAAGCGGTTTGCCGATGCGATGAAACGCGCCGGTCTCGACCCGGCGCTGAAGCTCAACGGCATCGAGATGATCAACGCGCTGGCCAAGCGCTATGAGGACGACCTCGACCTGACGCTGGCCGCCTCCGAATTCGGTCTGACCAAGGCCGAGTTCGACGAAGGAACCGGCGATGTCGACCGGACATTCCGCCCGATGGTCCGCCGGCTTGCGCAGGGGGCCGTGCCGCGCGATCAGTTCGAACTGGCTTTCAAGGGCATCGCGCCGGATGTGACGGACCTCAAGCTCGTCACGGTGAAGACTGCACGTCCTGTCGAGCGGCCGTCTGCGCCGGTCCGCAATGACGACCTGTCCCTGACGTCCGACAAGGACAGCTACAAACTCGGCGACACGCCGGAGTTCACTATCGTGGCGCCGCGCGACTGCTTCCTGACCCTGACCGATGTCGACGAGCGGGGCGAGGGCACCGTGCTGTTCCCGAACAGCTTCCAGCAGGACAATCTCATCAAGGCAGGAGTGCCGGTTCGCTTCCCCGGCGCCAATGCGCCATTTCGATTCCGAATGAAAGACAAGGGCATCGAGACCGTCGCGGCGGTCTGTGCGGTACAGGCCGGCGGCGGCGACCGTATCCAGCATGACTTCAGGAAGAACCAGTTCACGCCGGTACCGAACTACACCACGACCCTGGCGCGCTCGATTCTGGTGGAAGCCGTTCGGCCCGGTACGCCGACGGTGGCAGGGACCACGAACGCCGGCGCTGCGGCGGTGGCGGCGCGGGAGCCTCCGCCAGGCGGGTCGCGCGGGTCGTTCCGGGCTGCCATCCGGCTGCAGGTGCGATAGTTCGCAGCACCGGCGGGCTTTGTCACGAAAGTTCAATGTATCTGTGACAGGGAAAGGGTTATCTGCCTTACCTGCTGCTTTTCCCACGATTCGTTTGTTGCGTTGTTGTTTGCCCGGGCGTGCTTTTTCCAAGCTTCTGGATTTCAGATGACGATTTCCGCCAAAACCGAAAAAGACAAGACCGAGCAAGGTCGAAGTGTCGTCGTGCGCTGGCGCATGCTGGCGGAACGCCGGCTCAACTATCTTGTCGAGCTTTACGAAAGCGGCCGCTGGACGGTCTATTACAAGGAGCCGGACTTCCTGAAGACGGTTCAGGAGGCGAGGGCGGCCCTGAAGTCGTGGGAGCAACTCGCGCCCCGGGAAGCCGGCAGCGATACAGTTCAGAACAAGCCGGTCGAGGTATCGATCGTCCCGGCCGACACGACCGTCATTCTGGCTTCTCCATTCACCGAGATCGCCCCGTCAGCGGATGGCGTTAACGCCTAGGACGATCTGTGCGAGGCGCGATGCGCCTTGCGCGCCGAGGTCCTCCGTGATCACCTTGGCATGATCGAGTCCGGCTATTGCCGCGCGACTTGACCCTGAAATCAAATTATTGCCGACCAGCGCCGTGCCCGCATCCGGCACCGCTGAAACGCCGATGCCGATCGCCGCATTGCGGACCACGTTGCCGGTGATCGAAACATCGCGCAGATATCGGCCCCAGCCTGCCAGAATGCCGAACATCGGCGCATTCTCGATCACGTTGCCGGTGACGGCGGCGTCGGCTTCGATGACGATGCCGATCCCGGCGTCGGCGGCGGGCGCGGTGCCGACGGTGCGGCGCGGCAGCATATTGCGAATGATATTGCCGTGAACGGTGGCGATGCGGCCGCCCTCGTTGAAGTTGGCGACCGATACACCGGTGGCGCAGACGTCCACGGTGTTGTTGGCGATCACCGCGCCCTCGAAAGCGAACTCCGAATAGAGCGCGACTTCCTGTACGTTGCTGACGCTGTTGCCGAGGATCTGGATGTTCGAGGCGGAGTTGCCGCGCACGCCGGTGAAATCGCAGTTTCGAATCCGGTTGCCGCTGATAATGACATTGTTCGCGCGGACCGCATTGATGGCGTTGCCATACTGGCCGGAGCCGCCGGGGCCGTCCTTGATGTCCTCGATGCGGTTGTTGACGACGATGGAGCCGTCGTGGCCCGGCGCATTGCGCAGGATTTCGATGCCGTTGTCGGAAGTGTCCTGAATCGTGTTGTGCGCCACCAGAAGTCCGAGCGCGTCGAACGAGGTGACGGCGGTGTTCATGGTTTTGCGGATGGTGTTGCCGCTGATCTCACCCGCGATGTTTTCCAGCCAGATGCCATTGCCGCCGCTGCCGACGATATCGCAATCCTGAATGCGGATATCGAGACCGCTCAGGAAGTGCAGCAGTCCGCGCCGGTCTTCCAGTTTGATCGCGCCCCCGTCGAGCGTGAGATTGGTAATGGCAAGTCCGCTTGCGCCTTCGCTGCCCAGAAGAGACGAACCTCCGGTGAATTTGAGAATGCTCGCGCCGCGCACACCCACAAGCTGGGCTCCGTTGGGCAGACGCAGCGGTCCGGTGCGATAGGTGCCGGGCGGCAGCGCAAGCGGCACCTGCGCGTTGGCCGCGGCGTCGATCGCCTTCTGCAGGGCGCGGGTCTGGTCGTCGGGACTATTGGGTCGCACGCCGTATTGCGCGGCATCGCGTCCGAGTGTGGACATGAGCGGAGCAGCCTGCGCACGCTCCGGCGTTGCTGTCAGCGCGCCTGCTGCGGCACCTGCGGCGGTGGCGTTGATGAGGCTGCGGCGGCTGATGTCCATGACAGGCCCGGTTGGCACTTCTGCGGAAAAGCGTGCTCAAGACCTAATGCAGGAATGCAGCAAACGCGCGGTTGCGCGTGCTGGTTTGCGAGTGATTGTCAACGGTAGGGTTAACGGAATGAAGCCGCAGCCTGCTCAGATCGGCTTGTTGTGCGGCACGAACATGCGGCCTTTTTCCACGACAAACACCACAGCCAGTGCGAACAGCGAACTGAGCAGCGCGCCGGTCGCAAGCGGGATCAGCGTGCCGTTGTAATACTGGCCGATGGCCGATCCGATGGCGATTCCGATCAGGGTGGTGATCGATCCGAACAGCGACGAGGCAGTCCCGGCGATATGTCCTTGCGGCTCCATCGCCAGTGCGGAGAAATTCGAGAACATCAGCCCGAACGTGAACAGGCTGGCGGTGGCGAGAGCCATCATCAGCCAGAGCGGAAGCCATCCGCCGATGGCCGCCGCGAGCATGGCGATGGCGACCACGAGCTGGCAGACGAGGGCGGTATGCGAGATCATCCGCATGCCGTAGCGGCCGACAATGCGCGAGTTGATGAAGCCGGCGACGGCGATGCCGAAGGCGATCGCCGCAAAGGCGACCGGGAAGTAATGGCCGAGGCCGTAGATTTCCGTGAAGATCTGCTGCGACGACAGAACGTAGCCAAACAGGATGCCCTGTACGCTGCCGGCGGCGAGGGCGTAGCCGAACGTCTGCCGGTTGGTGATCGTATGAAGGAAGTTCTTGGCAACCTCGCCGACGGCCAGCGACCTGCGCTCGGTGAGCGGCAGTGTTTCCGGCAGGCGGGCGATGATCCAGACGAGCGCGAGAACGCCATAGACCAGCAGGACGATGAAGATGCCATGCCACTCGGCAAACAGCATGATCGCCTGCCCGAAGGAGGGCGCGATCACCGGCACGGAAATGAAGATCATCATGGCCAGCGACATCACGCTCGCCATCCGGCGGCCGCTATAGCAGTCGCGCACGATGGAGGTGGCGATCACCCGCGCCGCGGCGGTGCTCAGTCCCTGCAGGCCGCGCGCGAGCAGCAGCGTCTCGAAGGATGGCGCGATGATCGCGAGCAGGCTGGCGATGCCGTAGATGATCAGACCGCCGATCAGGATGGGACGGCGTCCGAAGCGATCCGCGAGCGGGCCGATGACGAATTGCCCGGCGCCGAAGCCGGTGAGGAACACGGACAGGACAGCCTGCGCGTGATTGATATTGGTGATGTGGAACGCCTTCGCCACGTCCGGAAGGCCGGGCAGCATCAGGTCCATCGCCAGCGGATTGAGCGCCATGATGGCGGCGACGATGGCGACGAATTCGCGAAAGCCCATCGGCTGATGGGTCGAGGAAACCCATGCATTGTCGCTGGTATCGGTCATGGAAAGCGGCTCACAACAAGGAGTCCGGGACTTATCCGGTCATGTCGCGATGCACAATTCACCTTCGCGTATGGCTGCCAGCCGGAATTGACGCACAAGGTATGCCATTTCCATGAGCATCGCTTCGCCGGCATCCACCAGTTGTTCGAAGGTGACGCGCTCCGCATCGGTTTTGTGATGCTGGATCGTACCGCGCGGGACCAGCGGCACGTGGATGAAAGCTGCAAGACGGGGACCGTTTGGAGAACAAGTGGCTTCGATGGCGCGCCAGCTCAGGTAATTGCAGAGATAGTAGCCCGCGCTGAGCGAGGCACGGGCGTCCACGCCGGTGCGTTGCGCGGCGCGCAGCAACTTGCGCGTATGCGGGCCGAAGCGGCGGGTTGAATCCGCTTCCGCAACGATGGTTCGATTCAGAACCCGCGTCTGTTCGGCATCGGGCCAGATCTGGGTGACCGTGTTGCGTGCGCGGGTCTCGATCCGGACGAACGGCGTGCGTGCGGCGAGGCCGAACATCAAGAGCGCATCGGGTTTGTGAGCAGCGATCAGTGCGGGAAGTTCGCGATCGACCGCCGCATAGGTGACGGGAAAGACGTGGCCGATCCGCTCGATATCGTCGAGTGCCGGACGGCGCAGGCGCAGCAACCGATCCACCAGCTTTTCCGTCGGATTGTAGGGCGCGCCCGGAAAGGGCTGAAAACCTGTGATCAGGATGCGCCGCTTATCCATCAGCTTTCCAGCAGCGCCGCGACGGAATCCGCGGCGACAGCGGGTGTGACCCGGCCATCGGCGACGGCGCTTTCAAGCTGTTTGACCTTGGCGCGGATCGCGGGATCGGAGCGCAGACGCGCCTTCAGCCGGTCTTCCAGCATGGTCCACATCCATTTGACCTGCTGCTCGCGCCGCCGTTTCTCGAAATCGCCGGATGCGGTCATGGCGGTGCGATGCGCAAGAATCTTCTCCCACAGCGCGTCGATACCGTCGCCCGTCAGCGCGGAATAGGTGACCACCGGCGGAAACCAGTGTTCGGAGCGCGGCGTGAGAATATGCAGCGCGGCGTTGTATTCCGCCGCCGCCGCCTTCGCGCGCTTGAGATTGTCGCCGTCGGCCTTGTTGACCGCGATCATGTCCGCAAGTTCGACAAGACCCTTCTTGATGCCCTGCAGTTCGTCGCCCGCGCCCGGCAGCATCAGGGCGAGGAAGAAATCCGTCATGTCGCAAACGGCCGTTTCGGACTGGCCGATGCCGACGGTTTCCACCAGCACCACGTCGAAGCCTGCAGCCTCGCACAGCAGCATCGCTTCACGCGTCTTGGCCGCGACACCGCCGAGCGTGCCGGACGAGGGCGAAGGACGGATGAAGGCGTCGTCTTCCGCCGAGAGCCGCGCCATGCGCGTCTTATCGCCGAGGATCGATCCGCCGGTGCGCGCCGAGGATGGATCGACCGCCAGCACCGCGACCTTGTGGCCCTTGGCGATCAGCGCCATGCCGAGCACGTCGATGGTGGTGGACTTACCGACGCCGGGCGAGCCGGTGATGCCGACCCGCACCGCATTGCCGGTGGAGGGGAGAAGCGCCTGCACCAGATCGCGCGCCTGCGCCTGATGATCGGCGCGGCGGCTTTCAACCAGCGTGATCGCGCGCGCCAGCGCGGCGCGGTCGCCGGAGCGAACGGCATCGGCAAGGGAAGCGGGCGTCACGTCGCTTTTCATTTCTCTGATTTTTCGCTTTTCGGGCGCTCGCCGCCGAAGATCGCGAGGCCTTCCGGCGACAGGAAAGGCTTCAGCGCGGTCCAGGGAACGAATGCCTCGTAAGAGCCCTCAGCATAGGTTCCCACTGCGTAAGGCCCGTATTCGAATTCGAGGCCCGAACTTTTTCCGGGCTCGGTCGAGGGTGCGAGTAGCACGGGGCCGATCTTGAGCAGCTTCGGCTCGATATACTTCTGCCAGCCGAGATCTTCGGGAAAATAGGCTTCCCGTGCCTTCTTCTCCGCGACAAGCGAAGCGATCACGGCTTTCAGGATCGCGGTCATGGCGGGACCGTTGTCCTTCAGCCCGGTGAAAAACGGGCGGATGCTGATCGGCTTTTTGGCCTGATCGTCCCACAGGAATGTTTCAAATCCGCTATTTGGATGAGCGCCGCCGGTGAAGGCGTATTCGTTGCGCAGGATGCTGACATAGCGGTTGGCGACCGTGGACCGGAGCGTGTAGATGCGCTCCATCTCCCAAGTGCGGCCATCGCTGAAGAATTCCGGCGAGTCCTTGAACTGCTTGTTGGCTTCGGCGAGGTTGCTGTTCGCCCATTTGCGCCCATCGGCGAGCAGATAGGTGGAAAGTCCCGCATTGGACTTGATCGCGCTGTCGAGCGTGACGCTGATCTTCGCCGCCTTCGATGTCAGTGCGATGTCGGGCTTCTGCTCGGCGGCAACGCCAAGGCAGACTGTTCCCAGCAGAAGGCAGGCGGCAAGGATGGCGGACCGGACAAGCCCGGTGGGCGGCGTGTCGTTCACGAATGGCTCCTTATGCAGCGACAAGCGGATATTACTCCGCCGCCGCGCTCGGGTGTCCCAGCCGCACGTTGAGCTTGCGGATCAGTTCCTCGGCGGCATCCGCGATCACCGTGCCGGGCGGGAAGATGGCTTCTGCGCCGGCCTTGTAGAGCGCATCGTAATCCTGCGGCGGGATCACGCCGCCGATCACGACCATGATGTCCTCGCGGCCGCGCTTCTTGAGCGCGTCCTTCACCTCGGGCACGGCGGTGAGATGCGCGGCGGCGAGCGAGGACAGGCCGATCATGTGGACGTCGTTCTCGACGGCCTGACGCGCGGCCTCATCGGCAGTGGCGAACAGCGGCCCGATGTCCACGTCGAAGCCGACATCCGCGAACGCGGAGGCGATCACCTTCTGGCCGCGGTCGTGGCCGTCCTGTCCAATCTTGGCGACGAGGATGCGGGGGCGGCGGCCTTCGTCGTCTTCGAACTGATCGATCAGGGTTTGCAGTTTCTCGACCCGGTCGGACATGGTGGCGGCCTCGCGCTTGTAAACGCCGGTGATGGACTTGATTTCGGCGCGATGGCGGCCGAACACCTTCTCCATCGCATCGGAAATTTCGCCGACAGTGGCCTTGGCGCGCGCCGCGTCGATGGCGAGCGCCAGCAGATTGCCGTTGCCGTCGCCCGCGCTGCGGGTGAGGGCCGCAAGCGCCGCGTCCACGTCGGCCTGCTTGCGCTCGGAGCGCAGCCGCTTGAGCTTGTCGATCTGCAACCGGCGCACGGTGGAATTCTCCACCTTGAGCACGTCAATGGTCGCTTCGTTCTCCGGCTTGTATTTGTTGACGCCGACCACCGTCTGGCGTCCGGCATCGATGCGGGCCTGCGTCTTGGCGGAAGCTTCCTCGATACGCAGCTTCGGAACGCCGGCTTCGATGGCTTTCGCCATGCCGCCAAGCTGTTCGACTTCCTGAATGTGGCCCCATGCCTTGGCCGCGAGGTCGTGGGTGAGCCGTTCGACGTAGAACGAGCCGCCCCATGGATCGACAATGCGCGTGGTGCCGCTTTCCTGCTGCAGGAAAAGCTGCGTGTTGCGCGCAATGCGCGCGGAGAAATCGGTCGGCAACGCCAGCGCTTCGTCCAGCGCATTGGTGTGCAGCGACTGGGTGTGGCCCTGCGTCGCCGCCATCGCCTCCACATTGGTGCGGATCACGTTGTTGAACACGTCCTGCGCGGTGAGCGACCAGCCCGAGGTCTGGCAGTGGGTGCGCAGCGACAGCGAGCGTGCGTCCTTCGGATTGAACTCCTTCATCAGCTTGGCCCAGAGCAGGCGGGCCGCGCGCATCTTGGCGACTTCCATGAAGAAGTTCATGCCGATCGCCCAGAAGAACGACAGGCGCGGCGCGAACTTGTCGATGTCGAGACCCGCCGCCATGCCAGCGCGGACATATTCGACGCCATCGGCCAGCGTGTAGGCCAGTTCGAGGTCCTGCGTCGCACCGGCTTCCTGCATGTGATAGCCGGAAATCGAGATCGAATTGAACTTCGGCATCTTCTGCGACGTGTATGCGAAGATATCGGAGATGATCCGCATCGAAGGCGTCGGCGGATAGATGTAGGTGTTGCGCACCATGAACTCTTTCAGAATGTCGTTCTGAATGGTGCCCGCGAGCTTTTCCGGCGGCACGCCCTGTTCCTCGGCGGCCACGACGAACAGCGCGAGGATCGGCAGCACCGCGCCGTTCATGGTCATGGACACGCTCATCTGATCGAGGGGAATCCCTGCGAACAGCGTGCGCATGTCGTAGATGGAATCGATGGCGACGCCCGCCATGCCGACGTCGCCGGAGACGCGCGGATGATCCGAGTCATAGCCGCGGTGAGTGGCGAGATCGAACGCGACCGAGAGGCCCTTTTGTCCGGCGGCGAGGTTGCGGCGGTAGAAGGCGTTGGAGTCTTCCGCCGTCGAGAAGCCGGCATACTGGCGCACGGTCCACGGCTGGTTGACATACATGGTCGGGTAGGGGCCGCGCAGGAACGGCGCGATGCCGGGCCAGGTGTCGAGGAAGTCGATGCCCTTGAGGTCCGCTTCGCCGTAGCCCGGCTTCACCGCGATGCCTTCGGGCGTCACCCACGGCTTCGCGTCGCTCTGGCTGCGGGCGACGGCGGCGGGCTCGAACGCAATATCTGCGAAGTTCGGAATGCGGGTCATGCTGCACCCATTTTAGCATAGGCGGCCTTGAGCGTCGCGAGCGCATCGCCGCCCGCAAAGACGAAGTCGCCGATCCGTGCCGCGCGCAACGCGGCCTCCAGTTCTCCGGGGCGGCCTGCCAGATAGATGTGTTTGGCGCCCGCAGCCTGCAACGCCTGCGCGGCGGCAACGGCCTGCGCGGCATAGACCTTGTCCGACGAGCACAGGCAGGCGAGGGTCGCGCCTGAGGCCCTGAACGCCTTTGCAAGCTCTGCCGGATCGGTCGCGCCTGCGGTATCGATGGCCTCGATGCCGCCCGCTTCGAAGAAGCTTTTTGCAAAGGTGGCGCGCGCGGTGAAATCCGCAGGCGTGCCGAGATTGGCGAGGAAGACTTTCGGGCGTGTGCCGGATGCCTTCAGGATATGGTCCGACGAATCCCGCAGCGCCTCGAAGGCCATTGCAAGACGGATGGGGGCGAGCGGCGGAAACGTGACTGCGGGCGCGTCGGCGGGTGGCAGCGAGACGGACTTTGCCTCCAGCACTTCCGGCACTTTTTCATGCAGGTTCGGGAATTCGCTGGCCCCGGTCAGCACATCCTTGCGCTTGGCGATATTGACGTCGCGCGCGGCACGAACGGCCGCCACTTTGGCCTGAATGATGTTTTGTTCGAGCGCGGCGAATGCGCCGCCCGCCTTTTCGATCTCCTGAAACTGCGTCCACGCCGCGTCGCAAAGCTGTTTTGTCAGCATCTCGATGCCGCCGGCGCCTGCGGCCGGATCGGAGACCTTGGCGAGATTGGATTCTTCCAGCAGCACAAGCTGGGTGTTGCGCGCGATGCGCCGCGCGAAAGCGTCGGGCAGCCCAAGCGCCAGCGTGTGCGGAAGGACGTTGATGCTGTTCGCGCCGCCAAGCCCTGCCGAGAAGGCGGCAATGGTGGCGCGCAGCATGTTCACGTCGGAGTCGCGCTGGGTCAGCATCCGCCAGGCGGTATCAGCCGCGATGAACAGCGGGCGCGGCGTGAGCCCGCAGCTTTGTTCGATCCGCGCCCAGAGCAGGCGCATCGCGCGGAATTTCGCCATGGTGAGGAACTGATCGGCGTCCGCAGTGAGGCGGACATAGATCATGCGCTGCGCGTCTTCGAGCGGAATGCCCGCCGCGTCGAGCGCGCGTAGATAAGCGACACCGACCGCGAGCACATAAGCGAGTTCCTGCGCTTCCGAGCCGCCGGCATCGTGGATCACGCGGCCGTCGGCGGGCGCGAACGGGCCACGGAAGCCGAGCTTCGAGAGGGTAGCGATCTTCTCGCCGAATACCTTCGCGGTGGATTCCCAACTCCCGGGGCTGCCGCCCCGCACAGCGTTGCCACCGATCGGATCGAGGCCGAAGCGGATATCGACATTGGTCGGCGAGACTTTATGCGCGGCAAGCAGGTCCGCGACATGCTGGCCCATGTCGCGCGATTGCAGTCCGATCTCAAGTTCGATGCCGATGCCTGCGTCGAGGTAAACGCCGTCGAGTGCGCGCGCGAGGGCTTCCTTTGTCGGTGGCAGGCCGTAGCCGCGCGCGCTGTTGGCACCGGCGAAAACCAGCGTCAGGCCGGTTGCGCCGTTTTCGAGATCGTGCAGGGCCTGCGCGTTAGCGGTCGCTGCGTCCGGATGATCCACGCGCTGCATGATCTGCCACGGGCTCGCCGCCGGGCGCGCCGGAATGGCGGTAACATCGCGGGCGCGCTCATAGATCGGCTCGATGCGCAGGCCGTCATAGGTTTTGCCCGTCAGCTTCTCGAGCGGCGCGCCTTTCAGGACGCTCTCGGCCAGCTTGCGCCAGTCGTCGCGAGTGGCGGACGGGAACTCAGCCGCGAGCGGCAGATCGTCGGTTGTCGTGGACATTCAGCTAGTTAGCTCCCGGTGCGAACTTTTTATTTCACCGGAAAATGCCACGCGGCGGCGGACAAGCCAAATGGTTGTTTTGGGCGTTTATTGCAAATCAGGCAGGCGTTCGATGCCATCAGCGGAGAGCCGGGCGAGGGCCTGGTGCGGGGTTTGTCCCGCGATGAGACGATCCGGCACGATCTCGGCCAGCGGCACCAGCACGAAGGCCCGCTCGAACAGGCGCGGGTGCGGCAGAGTAAGCTCGGGCTTGTTCAGTTGCACGTCGTCATAGGCGAGGATGTCGAGATCCAGCGTGCGCGGCCCCCAGTGCCGCTCCTGCGCGCGGTCCCGGCCGAATTTCTTCTCGATCTTGTGCAGGGTGAACAGCAGCGCATGCGGATCGAGGCCGGTTTCGATCTCGATGCAGGCGTTGATGAACGGCTCCTGCTGCTCGTCGCCCCAAGGCGGCGTCCGGTAATCGGAGGAGCGGGCGGTCAAGGCCGCCTGAGTCATGCCGCAGATATTGGCGATCGCCTTGGTGAAGGTGGCGCGCACATCGCCGACATTGCCGCCAAGCGCGATCAGGACGCTTGCCACTCAGGACCTCGTGCGCGTGATGATGACGCCGACGTCGTCGAAGATGGCGGCGATCGGTGCGTGCGGCTTGTGAACGGTCACTGTCACCGTACTTATGCGCTCAAAGGCGGCCAGCACGGCTTCCGCGACGGCGCCCGCAGCGCGCTCCAGCAGATAATAGTTGCGGTCCTTGAAAGCCGCGGTCGCGGTGGCCACCACGTCGGAATAGGACACCGTGTCGGAAAGCTTGTCGGTGCGGGACGACTCCGCAAGATCGATCGACAGATCGAGATCGATCACGAAGCGCTGGCCGACTTCTGCCTCATGGTCGAGAAGACCGTGCCGCGCGTGGATCAGAACGCCCTTGATGAAGATCGTGTCACTCATCGCTTGTCCTCGATTGCCGCTGCAACGCGCAGGGCCTGTACTGTTTCCGCGACATCGTGCGCGCGAATGATCCTGGCGCCGTTTTGTGCCGCCAGAATATGAGCGGCGATGGAGCCGCCCAGCCGCTGATGCGGCTCCGACGGGATCACCGACGCGATGAAGCGCTTGCGCGACGCGCCGACCAGCAGGGGCAGGCCGAACCGGCTGAATTCGCCCAGCCGCGCCAGCGCCGTCATGCTTTGTTCGGGCGTCTTGCCGAAGCCGATGCCGGGATCGAGCACGATATGCTCCGCCGGGATATGGGCTTTGGCCGCGATATCGAGGGAGCGGGTGAAGAAGGCGATCATATCCTGCACGATATCGATGGCAGGATCGGCCTTGTCGCGGTTGTGCATGATCACAACCGGGACGCCATACTCGGCGATCACCTGCGCCATATCCGGATCGCGTTGCAGACCCCAGACGTCGTTGGCGATTTTCGCACCGTTTGCGAAGGCCCATGCGGCGACTGTGGCTTTCATCGTATCGATGGAGACGGGGACGCCGAGGCTGACGACGTCGGGCAGGATGGCTTCAAGCCGCTGGACTTCATCTTCGGCGGAAACGGGCTTCGAGCCATAGGGCCGGGTCGATTCCGCCCCGAGATCGAGAATATCCGCGCCTTCGTCGATCATGCGCCGGGCCTGTGCCAGCGCCCGCTCCGGCGAGGTGAATTGGCCGCCGTCGGAAAATGAGTCCGGCGTCAGGTTGAGCACGCCCATGACTGCCGGATAGGGGCGCGCGAGCATCGCCCGCAGCACCGGATGATGCTGTGCGGCAGCGGCATTCGCGGAAGGAGACGGGGCAGCCATCATGGCGTGGCTTTGCGCGGTCCCCGCAAGGGAGTCAAGCGACCGCGCGAGGGGCTGTCGCCCAAGAATGGTTCAAGATCATGCCGGGCAGGCGGGCTCAGCCTTTGCCCGGCTAAAGAGTGGGCGGCTCAGTAGGAAATTTTTAGCGGCAGTTTGCGCGCGCGCTGGATCAGGTCGGCGACGGATTTGTCCGACGGCATGACCCGGACCAGTTTCCGCTTGTCGTTGGCTTCCCGCATGGCGCGCGCCAGCCGTTCGGGATTGCGCAGGGCGAATTCGCGCACGGTGACCACGCCCGCGGCGCGGATCAGTTCGGCCTTGGCCTTGCCCATGCCCTTGATCCGCATGCAGTCGGCGATGTTGGCCCATGCCAGCAGGTCCTGCTCGCTGAGACCGGTCTTCGCGGCCAGGGCCTTGCGGGCTTTCACGGTGCTGGCGTTGTCCAGCAGCCCGGCGGTGGTGCGAATGCCCTCTGCCTTGAGCTTCGCCTGTGCCTGAACGCCGAGGCCTTCGATATGCGACAGGGGATAGGATGGAACGGAATTGGACATGCGATGATGAATGAAATGATTATGCAAATTGCGAGAGGCCGGGCGTTTCAGCGACGATGACATTCATGCCATCAGCGCCGATCTTGTCGCGGCCAAAACGAAAAAGCTCACGCGCGACAGTCTGAATGTCGCTCATGCCAAGTCCGAACCCCATCAGCTTGGCTCCCAGCGCCATCACGCCGCCGCCCAGCATGCTGGCAAGTCCGCCGCCTGAGCCGCTGATCTTGATCGCTGCTTCCGCGCCCGGAATATGGTCGATCAAAGCCTGAACCTGGTCTGCCGGTCCTTCCTTTCGAAGGAATCCAAGAATGGCGCCCACGGTCTTTTCTGCGACAGCCTTATCGATGCCGGCCTTGGCGGCCAGCCGATCAATCAGCTCGTCCATAGAGTGCCCCGTTATCGTCCGGTTGTTTTACCGGGTCGTTGTTATGAAAATCATCTTGAGCATGTGCGAAGCGAATTACAAGCGATGCGGCTTTTTGCGGTCATCAATATGCGCGATCACGCGCGAAGTGTTGCAGAGATGCAAGAGTCACGGCCAATTTTAATCCTGTTTGCCATTGCTGCAGTGGGAACTTGCTGCATCCGAGTGCTGTGTGAGGCGCGCGGTCTGTCTCTGATGGATGAGCAAGGCGCGATTGCGTCACCTCCGTCCCCGTGATGTGCGCCCGCGCAAGTCAAAAATCGATGAGTTAAATCAAGAATTCGCTCATGCGGCACTTTCGGAGGCAATATATATGGTGCGATACGGCAGCATTGATCTGCGCCGGTAGTTCCAACGGGTTGACCTGCTGTTGTCTGCCTGCAAGATCGGACATCACGTCGCGTTTGGCCTGCGAGAGACAAAGAGATGGCAAAGAAGACGACAACGACGACTGCCGACAAGACCGCATCCGCCCAGAAGGCCGCTCCGGCTTCCGGCGCAGGCGTTGCTTCTGCCGATACCGACAAGACGATCTTCATCGGCAGGGGCGAGCAGCCCGCATTTCTGACGCTCGGACTGGCCAATCGCCACGGCCTTGTCACCGGTGCGACCGGTACGGGCAAGACCGTCTCGCTTCAGGTGATGGCCGAAGGATTTGCGCGCGCCGGCGTGCCGGTCTTCGCCGCCGACATCAAGGGCGATCTCTCCGGCATCTCGGAAGTGGGCGAGGCGAAGGATTTCATTCTCAGCCGCGCCAAGGATATGAAGCTGGATTTTCAGCCGGACCAGTTCTCGACAATTTTCTGGGACGTTTTCGGCGAGCAAGGCCATCCGGTGCGTGCCACCGTCTCCGAAATGGGGCCGCTTCTGCTGTCGCGGATGATGGATCTCAATGACGTGCAGGAAGGCGTGCTCAATATTGCCTTCCGCGTCGCGGACGAGCAGGGGCTGCTGCTGCTCGACATGAAGGATCTGCGCGCGATCCTGACGTTTATCGCCGAACATGCCGACGAACTGACCACGCAATATGGAAACGTCTCCAAGCAGACCGTGGGAACGATCCAGCGCCAGTTGCTGGTGCTGGAAAACCAGGGCGCGGATAAGTTCTTCGGCGAGCCCGCACTTCAGCTGAAGGACTTCATGCGGACCGACTCCAGCGGTCGCGGCATGGTCAACATCCTCGTCGCCGACAAATTGATGCAGAGCCCGAAGCTCTACGCGACCTTCCTGCTGTGGATGCTGTCCGAACTGTTCGAGGAATTGCCCGAAGTCGGGGATCCGCCGCAGCCGAAGCTGGTGTTCTTCTTCGATGAGGCGCATCTGCTCTTCAACGATGCGCCGAAGCCCTTGATGGACAAGATCGAGCAGGTGGTGCGCCTGATCCGCTCCAAGGGCGTCGGCGTTTATTTCGTGACGCAAAATCCCATCGACGTACCTGACCGGGTTCTGGCCCAGCTCGGCAACCGCGTGCAGCATGCGCTGCGCGCTTTCACCCCGCGCGACCAGAAGGCGGTGCAGGCGGCGGCGCAGACATTCCGTCCGAACCCCAAGCTGGATACCGCGCAGGTCATCACGGAGCTTGGCAAGGGCGAGGCGCTGGTGTCATTCCTTGAAGGCAACGGCACGCCGGCGATGGTGGAGCGGGTGATGGTTCGCCCGCCGACGGCGCGGATCGGGCCGATCACGCCGGATGAGCGCAAGGCGATCATGGCGGCGAGCCCGGTGAAGGGCAAATACGACACGGCCATCGATTCAGAGTCCGCCTACGAAATCCTGCAAAAGCGGGTGGCCGGAACGGCAGCGACCGCCGACGGCGGAGGAGGCATTCTCGGTCAGCTTGGCTCGATCGTCGGGACCATCTTCGGCACCAACACGCCGCGCGGGAAGCTCTCGACCGGTCAGGTCATCGCGCGCAATGTCACGCGCTCCGTCACCAACAAGGTCGCGGGCGATGTCGCGGCCAATCTCGGCAAATCGCTGGGTGGCTCATTGGGCGGCTCGATCGGCCGATCCATCGTCCGCAATGCGCTCGGCGGATTGCTGCGGCGTTGATCGCCGCAGTCAGTGCCGCACGTTCTCCTGACTTGAGGAAGCCGTATGTCTGCCACGTCAAAACTGTCCGCTGTTCTCGACCATATCGACAAGGATTTCGACAACAGCCTTGAGCGCCTGTTCACGCTGCTGCGGATCAAGTCGATCTCAGCCGATCCGGCTTTCAACGATGATTGCCGGAAGGCGGCCGATCATCTCGCCGCCGACATCGCGTCCATCGGCTTTTCGACGGACGTGCGCCCGACCGCGGGTCATCCCGCAATTGTCGGCAAGAGCAACGGTGTCGGCCTTGATAAGGAATCTGGCAACGGCGCGCATGTGCTGTTCTACGGCCACTACGACGTGCAGCCGGTCGATCCCTTGAACCTCTGGCATCGTCCGCCGTTCGAGCCCGTGGTGACCGACCATGCCGATGGCCGCAAGATCATCGTCGCGCGCGGCGCGGAAGACGACAAAGGCCAGTTGATGACCTTCGTCGAAGCCTGCCGTGCGTGGAAGGCGGTCAACGGATCGTTGCCGCTGGATGTCACGATCCTGATTGAAGGCGAGGAGGAAATCGGCTCGAAGAATTTCGGCCCCTTCCTGGAGAAGAACAAGAAGGATCTCGCCGCCGACTTCGTTCTGGTCTGCGACACCGGCATGTGGGACCAGAACACGCCTGCGATCACCACGTCGCTGCGCGGCCTCGTCTATGATGAAGTGAAGATTCATGCGGCGAACCGCGATCTGCATTCCGGCATTTTCGGCGGCGGCGCGCAGAATCCGATCCGCGTGCTAACGCGTATTCTGGGCAGCATCTTCGACGACAGCGGCCGTATCACCATTCCGGGCTTCTACGATGGCGTGAAGGATTTGCCGCCGGATATTCTCGCGCAGTGGAAGGGTCTCAATCTGACACCCGAGAGTTTCCTAAAGCCCATCGGATTGTCGGTGCCTGCCGGTGAGAAGGATCGGCTGCTGATCGAGCAGGTGTCGTCACGTCCGACCTGTGACATCAACGGGATCGTTGGCGGCTACACCGGCGAGGGCTCCAAGACCGTGATCCCGGCGCATGCGTCGGCGAAGGTGTCATTCCGTCTGGTGGAAGGGCAGGACCCCGAAAAGATCCGCAAGGCGTTCCGCGATTTTGTCACGTCGCGCCTGCCGGCGGATTGCACCGCCGAGTTCATCGATCATGCCGGCGCGCCGGCCATCGCGCTGGACTGGGGCATGAAGCCGCTGGCCGCCGCCAAGCGCGCGCTGACCGACGAATGGGGCAAGGACGCGCTCTTGATCGGCTCAGGCGCGTCGATTCCCATTGTCGCGGATTTCAAGAAGACGCTGGGGCTGGACACCGTGCTGATCGGCTTCGGTCTGGAAGATGACAACATCCATTCCCCGAACGAGAAGTACGATCTGAAGAGCTTCCACAAGGGCATCCGCTCGTGGGCGCGCATTCTCGCGGCATTCGCGGAGACGCGCTGATTCCGCCAGCCGTCTTCTTTCGACCAAAATGCAAAACGGGGCCGAACGGCCCCGCTTTGTTTCAATAAGATATTGAAATAATTACTTGATCTTGGCTTCGCGGAATTCGACGTGCTTCTTCGCGACCGGATCGTACTTCTTCTTGACGAGCTTGTCGGTCATCGTGCGCGAGTTCTTCTTGGCGACGTAATAGAAGCCGGTATCCGCGCTGGAAACGAGCTTGACCTTGATGGTGACCGCTTTGGCCATGTTCAGAACCTCGAATGTCAGGAATCACGAGCAGTCCCGACAGGCCGGGCCGCGTTTGGGCGCAAACTAGCCCCGAACGCCCCAAAGTCAAGTTCTGGAGGCCACTATTCGGCGGCTTTGGCGGTTCCTGATGGCTCATAAAGGCCTGAAAACCGGCTTTTGGGGCGCGGAGGCCCTGATTTTCCCTTGCCCCGGGGAAAGGAGCGTTTAGCCGCCCCTGAAATCCTTCGGGACAAAGGACAGATCCAGCATTCGCCATTCATTGTAACGGTCCGCCGGAAGCATGGTGTAGGGCTGGCATTTCTCCAGCGCGTCCATGGCGCCGCGCATGAGCAGGGGCCCCTTTGCGGAAGCGCTGGCCTCGATCAGCAGGGGCTCCTGCGCGAGTCTGCCGTCCGGCGTGAGAGCGATGCGAAGCACGATCCGGACATTGTCGGACGGCGCGACGGATTTCGGCAGGACTGAGCACTCCTTCAGGCGTGCGCGCAATGCGGCGGCGTCTTCCGCTCTGATGTTCGCCTTGGCGGTTGCCTTGGCATCGAAGTCGCCCGCGGCACCTGCATCGGGTAGGGTGAACATCATGCCATAGCGTGACGTGATGTCAGGCGAGGCCGTGGGGACTGACTGCTGTTGTTCCTGTGGCTGCTGCGGTGGTTGCGGCTGTTGAGCCTGCTGTTGTTCGACGGGCTTTGATTGTTCAGCAGGCTTTGGCGGCTGCGCAGGTTTCGGCGGTTCGCTCGGCTTTTGCGAAAGCGCGGCCTGCTGCGTTTTCTGCTCGGGAGGCGGCGTTGCTTTCTGCGGAGTCTGTTCCGCAGGGGTTTGCTGCGGCTCGCTGGTCTGGCTTGAATCCTTGTCCGAAACAGTCGGTAACTCCGGCTCCGGTTCTTTCGGAAGCGGCGGAGCCTCGTCCGGCGTTATGATGTCGACGGTGATCGCCTCAGCAGTCGTCGGCTCGAACGGACGGACGCCCGCCAGCACAAGACACGCTGTCAACGCCACCAGATGGGCGGCGACCGATATCGCGGCGCCAGTACGCATACAATCAGGGTTCGATCATCCGTGGCGGCGCGTCCGGCCGCCTTCAAAGGTCAGCATACCGGTCCGCGTCATGGTTGGGTTGGGAATTTTTGGCGCAGGGGATCGAGGCTTGCAGCCTAGATCACGTCCCGCTGCCAGCCTCCGCCCTGGAAATGATAGAACGGCACATCCGCGGCATGGGACAGCGGCCCGAGCGTGAGACGCTGGGCGAGATCGCGCAGCACGTTTTTCGTCATGGAGTGAAGGCCGTCCAGCGACGGCGAATCCAGTTCGAGCCAGACCAGTTCCACCAGTTCGGCATCGGCATGCACGACGCCTTCGATCCGGTGAGCGATGCTGGAAGCGTCGGCGGTGAAAAAACGGGTGTCGAACCGTCGCACACGGCCGGGCGGCGTGATGGCGCGGGCGATCAGGAACAGACCTGACGGATCAGGTAACAGCCCCGCATCGGCGAATGGCGTCCATTCACCCGCGAGTCTTGAGGCGGTGCCGTTGGTGGTCTTCCGGCCGAGGCAGAGGCCGGTTTCCTCGCAGGCTTCGCGGATCGCCGCGATGGCCAGCGCGCGGGCGCGCCCGGGCGAAATCGTCGGGCTGCCGCCGATCAGTTTTTTCTCGAGATCCTTTGGGATGTCCGCCGCAATCGGAATCCTGTTGTCGCTGGCATCCACCCGGCCGCCCGGAAAAACGAACTTTCCGGGCTGGAACACGACCTTGTCGTGCCGCCGACCGACCAGAACCTTGGGAATGGTCCCGCTGCGATCCACCAAAACCAGAGTCGCAGCGTCTTTCGGGCGGCGATAGGGGTGGCTGCTGTCTTCTTTTTCTTCTTCGATCGGCCGGTTCATTTCACCACGGTGAGTTGCGCAATCGTGCCTTCCTCGGCGCCCGCGGGCCGGTTCTCATCGAAGCCGTGCATGCGGAATGCCCATTGCAACCCTACCACGGCCCCTTTGACCGGTTGAAGCAATAACAGCGATGAGATCAGGGTGATGGGCAGATAAACCGCCAGTTGCAGGAGCATCGACGGCGCGTAATTCGTTTCGATCCACAGGGCAATCGGCACCACGATGTGGCCGACGAGGACGATCACGAGATAGGCCGGAAGATCGTCGGCACGGTGGCCGGTGAAATCCTGGCCGCAGGCCGAGCAGTTGTCGGCGACCTTGAGATAGGCGCGGAAGATCTTGCCTTCACCGCAGTTCGGGCAGCGGCCGCGCCAGCCGCGCGCCATCGCCTGCCACACATCGCGCTTGGGCAGCGACGCGCTGGTGCCCTGTGTCCATGTTGCTGCAGGCGTGGTGGTCCGGCTGTCCATGATCTCTCCTTTGAAGGCCGATCGGCGATCAGCCTTTCTTCGGTTTGCGTGCCTTGCCGCCTGCAGGCTTGCGCGATTTCTTTTTGGACGCCTTGTCGCGTCCCGGCCGTGTCTTGCCGGATGTCTTCTTTCCGGCGCGGCTGTCGCGGAAGCGGCTTCCGCGTGGTGCGGTCGATCCTTCGGATAATAATTCGAACCGAAGCGCACCAGCCACTGGTGCTGCTTCTACCAGACGAACCTGCACCACGTCACCCAAACGATGCATGGCACCGCTGCGTGAGCCGATCAGGGCGTGCCGCGCCTCGTCGTAGTTGTAGTATTCGCTTCCGAGCGTGCGGACGGGGATAAGCCCATCGGCTCCCGTTCCGGTTAATTTGACGAACAATCCCGCGCGCGTGACGCCGGAAATGCGCCCCTCGAAGACCGCGCCGACCCGATCGGCAAGAAAATGCGCGATCAGGCGATCCGCCGTTTCCCGCTCGGCTTTCATCGCCTTGCGCTCAGTGAGTGAAATTGCCGCAGCGACTTCGCTTAGCGTTTCGAATGTTTCCGTGTCGGGCAGGGCGCCATCGCCAAGACCAAGCGCGCGGATCAGCGCACGATGCACGATAAGATCTGCGTATCGACGGATAGGCGAAGTGAAATGAGCGTAGCGGCGCAGGTTCAGGCCGAAGTGGCCGTAATTCTCCGCCGAATATTCCGCCTGCGCCTGCGAGCGCAGCACCACTTCGTTGACAAGCGATTCCGCGTCACGCCCCTTCACCTGCACGAGAATGCGATTGAACACTGAAGGCCGCAATGCGCCGGTGGCGGAGAACGGCATGTCGAGCGTCTTGAGGAATTCGCGCAGGTTGTGAACCTTCTCGATGGTCGGCTCGTCATGCACGCGATAGATCAGCGGCAGGGCTTTCTTCTCAAGCGCCTCTGCGGCTGCGACGTTGGCGAGGATCATGAATTCCTCGATCAGCCGGTGCGCGTCCAGCCGCTCCGGCGTCACCACGCGATCCACCGTGCCGTCGGGCTTCAGCAGAATCTTGCGTTCGGGCAGATCGAGGTCGAGCGGGTCGCGCTCGTCGCGGGCGCTCTTCACCAGCGCGTAGGCGGCCCAGAGTGGCTTCAGGATCGGATCGAACAGGGGCGCTGTGGTGTCGTCGGGCCGTCCGTCGATGGCGGCCTGCGCCTGCGCGTAAGCCAGTTTCGCGGCGGAGCGCATCAGCACGCGATGAAATGTATGCGACCGCTTGTGGCCGGTCTTGTCGATCACCATCCGCACGGCAAGCGCACCGCGCGGCTCGCCCGGCTTGAGCGAACACAGATCGTTCGAGATGCGTTCTGGCAGCATCGGCACGACGCGATCGGGAAAATAGACCGAGTTGCCGCGCCTCAGCGCCTCGCGGTCGAGCGGCGAATTCGGGCGCACATAGAAGGCGACGTCGGCGATGGCGACGTTGACGATGTAGCCGCCCTTGTTGTTCGGGTCGTTATCCGGCTCGGCGTGCACGGCGTCGTCGTGATCCTTCGCATCCGGCGGATCGATGGTGACGAGCGGGACGCTGCGCCAGTCCTCGCGTCCCTTCAATTCGGCGGGCTTCGCGGCTTCAGATTCCGCGATGGCGTCGGCCGGAAATTCCTGCGGAATGTCGTGGGCGTGAATGGCGATCAGGCTGATCGCTTTCTCGGTCTTCAGTGAGCCGAGACGCTCTTTGACCTTGCCAGAGGGCAAGCCATAACCGCGCGAGCGCATCAGTTCGACGCTGACAAGATCGCCGTCCTGCGCGCCGCCATCGTGAGCGGCGGCGATGGCGAGGTCCCGCCCGGCCTGTTTCTTGTCGACCGGAATCATCCGGCCGTCGCCGTTCGGCATCCGCCTGAAAATGCCGAGCACGCGATGCGCCGCTTTATCCAGCAGCTTGATGACACGGCCGCGATAGGCCTTCTCATGCTTGCTGTCCGGCTTCTCGACGCGCAGCAGCGCGCGGTCGCCGACGCCCGCGACGGTGCCCGGCTTGGGGCGGCGCGGCACATGGATGCGGATCAGGGGAGCGGGACCGTCGATCTCCTCCAGCCATTCAGCCGGGGAGGCCATCAGTTCGCCGTCGCTATCCTGTCCGGTGATGTCGGCAACGAGAGTCGGCGGCAGGGATTTCGGTTCGCGGACCTTGCGGCCTTCCTTGGCGATGACGCCTTCATCTGCGAGTTCGCGCAGGATGCGTCGCAAGGCTGCGCGGGATTCGTTCTTCAGCCCGAAGTGGCGGGCGATCTCGCGGGTCCCGGATTCTCCGGGATGCGACCTGACGAACGCGACAATGCTCTCCCGGTCGGGAAAAGCGGTTGCCGCGTCCTTTTGTTTCTTCATGATCCGCGCGCTTTTCCGGCGGTTTTCTTAGTCGCGACTTTGGCGGTCTTCGCCGCAGCGACTTTCTTGGGCGCGGCCTTCTTGGTGGCGACTTTCTTTCGCGCAGCGGGCTTTTTCGCAGGCGCGTCGGATGTCGCGTCGCCGGATTGCGCGACTTTCTTGGCGGTTGTTTTCTTGGCCGCCTTCTTCGGCGCAGCACGCTTGGCCTTGCCGCCGCTCTTGGTCGCGCGCTCCTCGATCAGCGCGATGGCTTCCTCGATGGTCAGCTTCTCCGGCTCGATGCTGTCAGGGATCGTCGCGTTGATGCCGTCGATGGTAACGTATGCACCGTAGCGGCCCTTCTTGAGCATGATCTTGCCGCCGCGCGCCGGATAATCGCCGACCTCCTTGCCGGGGTCTGCGCCGAAGCGGCGGCCGGGGCCTTTCGCCACCTTCTCGGCGATGAGCGTCACCGCGCGATTCAGGCCGATGTTGTAAACATCGTCGCCTGCTTCGAGGCTCGCATAGGTCTTGCCGTGACGCACGAACGGACCGAAGCGGCCGATCCCCGCGGTGATGATCTCGCCATCCTCGGGATGCGGGCCGACGTCACGCGGCAACGCCAGCAGCTTGAGCGCGAGTTCAAGTTCGACGTCGGCGGGAGACATGTTCTTCGGGATGCCCGCGCGCTTGGGCTTCTCGTCCTCGCCGTAGTCCTTAGGTTCGCCAAGCTGGATGTAGGGGCCGAAGCGTCCGGCCTTCACCGCCACGTCGAGGCCCGACACGGGGTCCTTGCCAAGCGGCCTGTCGCTCGCGCCGCTCGATGAGGCGAGGGGACGGGTGTAACGGCATTCCGGATAGTTCGAGCAGCCGACGAACGCGCCGAACTTGCCGGCTTTCAGATTCAGTTTGCCGTTGCCGCAACTCGGGCATTGACGCGGATCGCCGCCATCGGCGCGCGGCTCGTAGATGTGTTCGCCGAGCATGGCGTCGAGCACGTCGAGCACTTCGGTGACGCGCACATCCTTGATGTCGTTGACCGCGCCAATGAAGTCCTTCCAGAAGTCGGAGAGAACCCGCTTCCACGAGATTTCATTGTTGGAAATCTGGTCGAGCTTCTCTTCGAGATCAGCTGTGAAGTCGAATTCGACATAGCGCGCGAAGTAGTTCTCGAGGAACGCCACCACGACGCGGCCCTTGTCCTCGCCGTACAGCCGCTTCTTCTCGAGCTTCACATAGCCGCGATCCTTCAACACCTGCAGGATCGACGCATAGGTGGAAGGACGGCCGATGCCGAGTTCTTCCATGCGCTTGACCAGCGAGGCTTCGGAGAAGCGCGGCGGCGGCTCGGTGAAATGCTGGGTGACGCTGAGGCCTTCGCGCTTGAGGTTCTCGCCCTGATTGATGACGGGCAGGCGCTTTGAGTCTTCGTCCTCGGGATCGTCGTCGCGGCCTTCCTGATAGACCGCGAGGAAGCCGTCGAACTTCACGACCTGACCGGTGGCGCGCAATTCCAGCGTGCGCGCACCGGCCTTGGCGGCGATATCGACGGTGGTGCGCTCGAGTTCGGCGGATTCCATCTGGCTCGCCACGGTGCGCATCCAGATCAGTTCATAAAGACGGTACTGATCGTTATCGAGCCGGGCTTTCAGCTTGGCCGGACGGCGCGACAGGTCGGTCGGGCGGATGGCTTCGTGAGCCTCCTGCGCATTCTTGGCCTTCGATGAATACTGGCGCGGTGAATCCGGCACATAGGCATTGCCGTAGTCCTCGCCGATCACCTTGCGCGCCTGCGTGATCGCGGACGGATCGATCTGCACGCCGTCGGTTCGCATATAAGTGATGAGACCGGTGGTCTCGCCGCCGATGTCGATGCCTTCATAAAGACGCTGCGCGATACGCATGGTGTGCGCGGGTGCGAAACCGAGCTTGCGGCTGGCTTCCTGCTGCAGCGTCGATGTTGTGAAGGGCGACTGCGGATTGCGCCGCGCGGGCTTGGCTTCGACCGCGGTGACGGTGAAGTTGGCAGCTTCGAGCGCTTTCTTGAAGTCTTCAGCTTCCGCGCCGCTGCCGATGTCGAGGCGCTGGATCTTCTTGCCGTCGGCGCCGACCAGACGCGCCTCGAAGCTGTCGCCGCGCGGCGTCGCCAGCGTTGCGAGCAGCGACCAGTATTCCTTCGGAACGAACTTCTCGATCTCCAGTTCGCGGTCGCAGACCAGCCGCAGCGCGACCGACTGTACCCGGCCAGCCGAACGCGCGCCCGGCAGCTTGCGCCAGAGCACGGGAGAGAGGGTGAAGCCGACCAGATAGTCCAGCGCGCGGCGGGCGAGATAGGCGTCGACCAGCGCGCCATCGATCTGGCGCGGGTTCTTCATGGCGTCGGTGACGGCCTGTTTGGTGATGGCATTGAAGACGACGCGTTCGATTGCCTGGTCCTTGAGCGCGCGCTTCTGCTTCATGATCTCAAGGACATGCCAGGAGATGGCCTCGCCCTCGCGATCAGGGTCGGTCGCCAGGATCAGCTTGTCGGCGCCCTTGAGGGCCTTGGCGATATCGTTCAGCCGGCCGGCCGCCTTGGGATCATTCTCCCAGATCATCTGGAAGTCGGCCTCCGGATCGACCGATCCGTTCTTCGCGGGAAGGTCGCGGACATGGCCGTACGAGGCTAGAACCTCATAGGAGGAGCCCAAATACTTGTTGATCGTCTTGGCCTTCGCAGGCGACTCGACAATGACGAGATTCATTTTATTCCAATAACTTACAGGGGATATGCGGGCCGGAATCGTGAGATTCCATCAGGCTGGCTTGCCCGATACATGGGTAAAAGGGGGTCTGCTGTCAAATCGTGACATGGTGATCGAGTAGCTTTTCGAGACCTTTTTCCCGCGTAGATTGTAAGTTCCATAACTTTAGGTTGTGCAATTTATGAGTGTATTGTACGAAATTATATCTTTAGATTGATTCGGCGATGAGAGGTTTGCGGGGATGACCGCTCGCCAAAACCGCAGCGAATTTTTGCGGACCGGCAACGTAGCCGACGGTGGTCCGATCGAGGCAGCAAGCCTTGTGGCCGAGACAGTGGCGGACCTGACCCAACTCGCGAAACGGCACAATCTGGATACGCTCGGCTATCTGCTGGATATGGCTCAACTGGAGGCGGATGAAATCGTTCGGCGCGGAATACCGCCGGGGACGTTTTAAACCTGTTCTTTTGAGGCCGATGCCGGGAGTGCGATCTTGGTGTCCGTCTGCTCCAGCAGGCGGCCGTCGTTGGCATGGATCGCCAGTTTACGGAGCGGCAATCCGTCTTTGCGGTCGACCAGCGCGGCGAATTCCTCGCCGGGCGCAACCAGGAATTCCTCGCCCCACTGACGCAGCGCGACCAGCACCGGAAACAGTCCGCGGCCCTTCTGCGTCGGCACATAGTCCAGATAGGCGCCACCATCTGATGCCGGCTTCGTTTCAAGAATGCCTTCGGCAACCAGCGTCTTCAGCCTCACGGTTAGGATGTTTTTAGCCACCCCAAGATTTTTCTGGAACTGGCTGAAACGCCTGGCCCCGAGCAGGGCATCGCGGACAATCAAAAGCGACCACCAGTCGCCGATGACATCCAGCGATCGCGCGATCGGGCACATATCTCCTTGCAGACTCGTGCGTTTCATCAGCACTCCTCCCGATCACGAGATTATGGTTGCATTATAAAACCATTCTTATTAGCTGTCCAATATAGTTTCATTATTAAACCATATTGGACAGGAGAGTTCCATGCGACTGAAGGGTAAGACCGCATTCATCACAGGCGGCAACAGCGGTATCGGCTTCGCGACCGCCAAACTTTTTGTGGCCGAAGGGGCACGCGTCGTGATCACAGGCCGTGATCAAACGAGGCTGGACGCGGCGGTGAAGGAACTCGGTCCGAATGGCTTAGGCGTGAAGACCGATGCAACCGAGGTTGCGCAGCTTGAAAATGCCGTCGCCCAGGCTGAGAAAAAATTCGGCAAGATCGACATTCTGTTTGCCAATGCCGGCATTGCCGGAAATACGCCGGTCGGCGGCACCACGCTCGCGGCATTTGAAAGCGTCGTCAAAACCAATCTCACCGGTGTGTTCTTCACGGTGCAGGCGGCGGTGCCGCACATGAACGACAACGGATCGATCATTCTCAACGGCTCGGTCATTTCGGTTCTCGGAAATCCTGGCTACTCGGCGTATGCCGCGACGAAAGCCGGCGTTCGGGCGATGGCGCGTGTGATGGTGTCGGAACTTTCGCCGCGCGGCATCCGCGTCAACGTCGTCGCCCCCGGCGGCACACGTACGCCAATCTGGGGACCGGGCATCGCGACGCCAGAGGCAGAGAAGGTGCTCGAGACGCGCATTTCGCGCTCGACTCCGCTCGAGCGCATGGGCGAGGTCGATCACATCGCGAAGACGGTTCTGTTCCTTGCATCCGATGACGCGGCGCACGTGCAGGGCCAGGAAATCTTCGTCGATGGTGGATCGACGGCTGCTCCGGCCGGAGCGCCGATCTACCGTTAAGGCTAAAGAAGCGACACCATTCCGCCGCCGTGCCGTTCCAGCCGCCCTGCGAGTTCAAGCTCAAACAGAACGGTGCGCACGGTGGCGGGGGAGACCTGCGACAAGCGGATCAGATCGTCGATTCCGATGGGCGAGGGACCGAGCAGATTTATAACGCTCAGACGCTGATCGGCATGAGGCTCGGTGTTCTCGGGCCGCTGTCTTTCAGGCTCGCTGATCGGCAATTCGATAGGACGGCCCATGATCGGCGCAACGGCGTTGATCACGTCGGCCGCTTCAGTCACCAGCGTCGCGCCCTGCTTGATGAGATCGTTGGTGCCGGCGGCGCGGGGATCGAGCGGCGAGCCGGGCACGGCGAACACTTCGCGGCCCTGTTCATTGGCGAAGCGCGCCGTGATGAGCGAGCCTGAACGGTGCGCCGCTTCGACGATGACGACGCCGAGCGAAATGCCCGAGATCAGCCGGTTGCGGCGAGGGAAGTCGCGCGCGCGTGGCGCATGGCCGAGGGGCATTTCGGAAATCGCGCCGCTGCCTTGTTCGATCATGTCGAGCAGCAGGTCTTCATGTTCCGGCGGATAGATCCTGTCATGCCCGCCGGCGAGCACTGCGACCGTGCCGCTCTGCAACGTGACGCGGTGGGCCGCCTGATCGATGCCGCGTGCCAGGCCCGATGCGATCGCAAAGCCCGCGCGGCTGAGATCCTGCGCAATGGTTTGCGCGAATTTCAGTCCAGCGCCGGAGGCATTGCGGGAGCCGACGATGCCAATCATCGGCTGGGTCTGCACGTTCAGCACGCCGCGAACTGCGAGCAGCGGAGGCGCATCATCGATCAGCGCGAGACGCGGCGGATAGCCGTACTCGCCCGGCGCCAGCAGTATGACGCCCATCCGCGCGCCTTGCGCAATCTCGCGCTCGGCGGCGTCCTGGGTGCAGATGCGGCCGGGCTTCGATGCGCCGCCCCGCCGCGCCAGGTCGGGCAGGCGGTCCAGTGCGGCGCGCGCGCTGCCGAAATGATTGATGAGGGAACGAAACGTGCGCGGGCCGACATTGTCGGAACGGATCAGCCGCAGCCAGTCGATACGCTGCGCGTCGGTCAGTCTGACGGTGGCTGAAGTTTTGACGTCCACGCGACCCTCCGAAGCGGAGTGTCGCGCAAGTCAGGGCAGGGAACAATGGGTAGCTGCGTCGGGAGCGGCTTTAAGCTTTCTTGCCGATCTTGCCTTCGGTCCCGCTCACCAGCCGCTGGATATTGCCGCGATGCATGATCCAGAGCGCAGCGGAGAGCAAGGCAAAGACCGCAGCCAGCGTCTGGTGCTGCGACCAGAGTAGCAACAGCGGGATGGCCGCGCTGGCGACCAGCGCCGCAAGCGATGAATAACGGAAGATCAGCGCGACTGCGATCCAGATGGCACAGAACGCCAGTGCGGCCGGCCAGAACAGGCCAAGCAGAATGCCGATATAGGTCGCGACGCCTTTGCCGCCCCTGAATCCCAGCCACACCGGAAACAGATGGCCGACAAATGCGCCGACGCCCGCCGCGATGGCCGCGTTGGGACCGCCGAAATATCCGGCCCCGATCACGGCGACCGTACCTTTTAGCATGTCGCCCAACAGGGTCGCCGCGGCGAGGCCCTTCTTGCCGGTGCGCAGCACGTTGGTCGCACCGATATTGCCGGAACCGATGGAGCGCAGATCGTCGGTGCCTGCGAGTCTCGTCAGGATCAAGCCGAACGGGATCGAGCCGCACAGATAGCCGAATACCAGAGCGCCAATGAGAATACCGATCATGATCTGTCACCCGTCATCAGAGCGAACGATCTAGCATACATTGGGCCGCAGCGCTCAGACATGCTCGTAAACCGTGCGTCCGCCGACGATGGTCCGCGCGACGCGGCCCGTGAAACGTGCGTCGTCGAACGGTGTGTTCTTGCACTTTGATTTGAGGTCCGCCGGATCGAGCACCCAGGGCGTATCCAGATCAAGCACGATCACGTCGGCAGGCGATCCCGGCCGCAGCGTGCCGCCCGGCAGACCAAGCAGTTCGGCGGGGCGGGTGGACATGGCGCGGATCAGTGTCTTGAGCGCGATCTCGCCGGAATGAACCAGACGCAGACCGGCGGACAGCATGGTCTCAAGGCCGATCGCGCCGGCGGCGGCTTCCGCGAACGGGAGGCGTTTGACTTCGACGTCCTGCGGGTTGTGGTCCGACATGATGACGTCGATCAGCCCTGAAGCCACGGCCGCCACCAGCGCGAGGCGGTCGTCCTCGGTGCGCAACGGTGGCGACAGCTTGAGGAAGGTGCGATAGGGGCCGATGTCGTTCTCGTTCAGCGTCAGATGATTGATCGACGCCGAGGCGCTGACATTGAGGCCCGCGTCTTTCGCGCGCTTGAGAATGTCGAGGGAGTCGATGCAACTCAGTGACGCAGCGTGATAGCGGCCGCCGGTCAGCGCGACGAGGCGCATGTCGCGTTCCAGCACGACGGCCTCGGACGCATTCGGAACGCCCATCAGGCCGATCCGCGTGGCGAACTCGCCCTCGTTCATGACGCCTTCGCCGACGAGGTTGGGGTCCTCGGTGTGATGGACGATCAGCGCGTCGAAGTCGCGGGCGTAGGTCAGGGCGCGGCGCATCACCTGCGCGTTCATCACGCTGCGGTCGCCGTCTGTGAATGCGACGGCGCCGGCGGCCTTGAGCAGGCCGATCTCGGTCATCTCGCCGCCCATCATGTCCTTGGTGAGGGCGGCCATGGGATGGATATTGACGATCGCTGTGTCGCGCGCGCGGCGCAGGATGAAATCCACCGTCGCGGAGTTATCGATGACCGGCTTGGTGTCGGGCTGGCAGATGATGGTCGTGATGCCGCCCGCCGCCGCGGCAAGGCTGGCCGAGGCGAATGTCTCGCGATGGCCCGCGCCGGGTTCGCCGACGAAGGCTCGCATGTCGATCAGGCCGGGGGCGACCACCTTGCCCGCGCAATTAATAATGTCTGTGCCTGCCGGAACACCGGCCGCGCCGATGCCGCGCCGCGCATCGCGGATGAGGCCGTCGACGATCAGCACGTCGCCGGTCTCGTCGAGATCGCGGGACGGGTCGATCAGCCGGGCGTTGGCGAGAAGGATGGGGCGACGATCACTCAGCATGTCAGTGCTCCGCCGCTGTCATCCCGGCCCGTCATTGCGAGGAGCGCAGCGACGAAGCAATCCAGCTTTCTTGGACCAAGAATGGATTGCTTCGCTTCGCTCGCAATGACGAAGTTATCGTTTGTCTGCTGTACCATCTCACGCATTCGGCAAATTCCTTGCCAGCGCTTCCAGCACCGCCATGCGCACCGCCACACCCATTTCGACCTGTTCGCGGATCAGCGACTGCGCGCCGTCCGCCACGATGGAGTCGATTTCGACCCCGCGATTCATCGGCCCCGGATGCATGACTAAAGCGTCGGGCTTGGCGTAGCCGAGCTTCTTCTGGTCGAGGCCATAATAATGAAAGTATTCCGAGCTTGAGGGCACGAACGAGCCGTTCATGCGCTCGCGCTGCAGGCGCAGCATCATCACGATGTCCGCGCCATCGAGGCCTTCGCGCATGTCGCGGGCGATCTCGACGCCGAGACGCTCGATACCCGGCGGCAGCAGGGTGGAGGGCGCGACCACGCGGACGCGCGCACCCATCGCATTGAGCAGAATGATATTGGAGCGTGCCACGCGCGAATGCAGCACGTCGCCGCAGATCGCGACAAGCAGGCCTTCGAGCCGGCCCTTGTTGCGGCGGATGGTGAGCGCGTCGAGCAGCGCCTGCGTCGGATGCTCGTGCGCGCCGTCCCCGGCATTGATGACCGAGCCGTCGACTTTCTGCGCCAGCAGTTCCACTGCGCCGGATGCATGATGCCGGACCACCAGAATGTCCGGATGCATGGCGTTCAGCGTCACCGCCGTGTCCATCAGTGTCTCGCCCTTGCGGATCGAGGAGGAGGCGACCGACATGTTCATGACGTCGGCGCCGAGCCGCTTTCCGGCGATTTCGAACGAGGATTGGGTGCGGGTGGAGGCTTCGAAGAACAGGTTCACCTGCGTGCGGCCGCGCAGGTTGCTGCGCTTTTTGTCCACCTGCCGGTTCAGTTCGACGAATTCTTCGGCGAGATCCAAAAGGCCGGTGATGTCGGCCACGGAAAGGCCCTCGATGCCCAGCAAATGCCGGTGTCCGAGGACAAAACTCGATTTCGATGCTGTTGTCATTAAAGCAAGAGCTATAGGCAGACTTAGGTGGAGGGGCAAGCCGGATTCCGGCCGGAGGGAGTTTTCCCCCGTTGAAGTCCGGGGAGGGTAAATGGATGGGAATGCGGCGTGGAACAATTCGCTGTCTGGCGGTTTTGGCGGGAATTCTGGCCTTTGCTCGCGGCGGGCTTGCGGCCTCGCCGTTGCCAGCGGACTTCGTCTACCTGCGCGACGTCGATCCCTCCATTTTGCAGGATATGCGCTATGCCACGGCGAACAATTTCGTCGGTCGTGTGCTGAATGGCTACGAGGCCGGCGAATGCATCGTCACCCGCTCCGTCGGTGCGGCGCTCCGGCGTGTGCAGCAGGACCTGCGGCCGCGGGGTCTGTCCCTGAAGATGTACGATTGCTACCGCCCGCAGCGGGCGGTGGATGACATGTATGTCTGGGCGCAGGACGGCCACGAGACCGCCGCGCAGCACCGCTACAATCCGAAGATGAGCAAGGCCGATCTGTTTCGGCTCGGCTATATCGCGCGGCGCTCCGGACATTCCACCGGCAAGGCGGTCGATCTGACCATCGTGCAACTGCCGCTGCGTCAGGTGCGACCGTTCGATCCGGCGGCCGACTATGCCGACTGCACGGGGCCGCAAACTCTCCGCGCGCCGGACAGCAGCGTCGATATGGGGGCCGGCTACGACTGTTCCGACGAGAAAGCGCACACCGGCTCCAGAGCAATCACGGCCGACCAGCGCAAATGGCGCGATACGCTGGTTTCCGCGATGGCGAAGCAAGGCTTCGTCAACTTTCGGCTGGAATGGTGGCATTTCTCGCTGCCCGGACCAGGAAACACCGCTTATGATTTTCCGATCGCGAAACCTTAGCGTAGCGTCGCATCCGGCTTGAATTTCGGGCGTTTCGGACTAGCTCTGTAATGCGGTACACGACAAAGTGTGCTGATTGCAGGGAGCCTCGTCATGAGCAGAGGCAATATATCAATCATCGCGTTTCTGATGGCGATCCTTGTCGCCGTGATCTGGTGGGCTTGGCAGGGATGGACCGCGCACGCCGACGTGCAGATGTCCATCCACGGGTTCATTGCCCTGGGGCTGGGTGTTTTCTTCTCGCTTCTTTTTGGGGTGGGTCTGATGGCCTTGACCTTCTACAGCAGCCGTCACGGATACGACGATCTGCCGGGAGCGCGGGAAAAAGGGCCGGATTCCGCAAACGGAAATGAACCCTCGGCGCGCTAGGTCACTTCAAGACGCTGCAGGCGTGAAATGTTCGAAGTTGCAGTATAGTCTGTTGTCCCAGTTCCGGGAGAAACAGATGACGCAATCGGTCCTGTCCGCCACCACGGACGTCTTCAATCAGTCGCCGCCGTTCGAGGATATCGACCTGTTCAGTCTCGATCGGCCGCTGATGGAAGCGGTCGCCGCGAATGGTGGAGGCGGCGCGCAGAATGAACTGGCGGAGTTCGGCAGGCACTGGGGCTCGGCGGCGATGGCGGAGCGCGGACGTCTCGCCAATGAGAACACGCCGAAACTGAAAACCTATGATGCGCGCGGCTATCGCCGCGACGTGGTGGAATTCCATCCGGCCTATCACGAACTGATGGCGCACAGCGCCCATGCCGGCGTTCACAACGCAACATGGAACGACAAGGGCGAGGCGGCGGGCGGCGCATCCGAAGTGATCCGCGGCGCGAAGTTCTTTATCGCCGCTCAGGTCGAGACTGGTCATCTGTGCCCGATCACCATGACGCGCGCGGCGGTCGGTGCGCTATCGGTCGATCCGGCCTTGCGCGCCAAGGTTATGCCGGTGCTCGGCACGCGCGCCTACGATCCCACATTTGCACCGTGGTGGACCAAGCGCGGCATGACCATGGGCATGGGGATGACCGAGAAGCAGGGTGGCACCGATGTGCGCGCCAACATCACCCGCGCTGTGCGCGACGGCGATGTCTACCGCATCACCGGGCACAAGTGGTTCATGTCGGCGCCGATGTGCGATGCCTTCCTGGTGCTGGCGCAGGCGGAGGGCGGGCTCACCTGTTTCTTCATGCCGCGCTTCCAGCCGGACGGCTCTGTCAACGGTCTTCATTTCCAGCGGCTGAAGGACAAGCTCGGCAACCGTTCCAACGCGTCGTCCGAAGTGCTGTTTGAAAACGCGTATGCGCTGCGGCTCGGCGAGGAGGGGCGCGGCGTTCCAACGATCATCCAGATGGTCTCGCTGACCCGGCAGGACTGCGCGCTGGCCTCCGCCGGACTGGTGCGCTCCGGCCTCGCGCATGCGCTGCATCACACGCGCCACCGTAGCGTGTTCCAGAAACATCTGGCCGATCAGCCGCTGATGAAAAGCGTGCTGTCCGACATGGCGCTGCATGTCGAAGCCTCCACCGCTCTGGTGATGCGGCTATGCCGGTCGTTCGACCGCGCGCCGCATGACAAGGCGGAAGCGACCTACATGCGGCTGCTGACGCCGGTGGTGAAATACTGGACCTGCAAGAGCGCGCCGGGATTCCTCTATGAGGCGATGGAATGCCTTGGCGGCAACGGTTACGTCGAGGAAGGCATCCTCGCGCGGCACTACCGCGAGTCGCCGGTCAATGCGATCTGGGAAGGCTCCGGCAATGTGATGTGCCTCGACGTGCTGCGTGCGCTGTCGCGTGAAGCCGACGCGGCGGCGGATGTGCTGCGTGGTCTCGTCGATCAGACCAAAGGCCTGCCCGGTGTGGTCGAAGCGGTCGGATTTATCGCGAAGGCGTTCCGGCAAGCGGACGCCGAGCGTGTCGCGCGATTGGCCGTCGAAAAGCTGGCATTGGTCGCCGCCGCTGCCTCGCTCAATGAGGTGTCGCCGAAGCATGCCGAACTGTTCGCGGCGACGCGACTCGCCGCCGATCATGGCAATCTCTATGGTGCGGTGGATCTTGCCGATAGCAATATTCGCGGTCTGCTCGATCGTGCCTTGCCGGCGTAACTGCCGATTTCCTGGAGTGAGAGATGACCGTTGCTGAAAATTCCGCGGACGCCGTGCAGGTCGCGCCGCCCGGCAAAAGCCGCGAGCCGCGGGTCTGGAAATTCATCGGTACCAGCCTCTGGGGCCTTGTCCTGTTCGGCGCGATGTTTGTCGGGCAGGTGGCCGTCGTTGCATGGTTTCTCTGGACCAGCGGCGGCGAGATGGATGGCAAGACGCTGATTGCCCTGTCATCGAACGGGCGCATCATCTCGCTGTCCGTCATCATGGGATTGCCTGCCATTCTGGCTGCACTGTGGGTGGCGATCCGATGGTCGCGAATCTCCTTTGTCGATTATCTCGCGCTGCATTGGCCGACATGGCGGATGCTGGTGACGGGCATTGGTTGTCTCGTCCTGCTGATGGTCGGTTGCGAAGTGGTGTCGCATCTGGCGGGCCGGGAGTCGTCGCCCGGTTTCATGGTGGACGTGCTCAAGACCGCGCGGGATGACGGCGCGCTGTGGCTTCTGGTGCTGGCTTTCTGCGTGGCCGCGCCGGTCACGGAAGAATTCTTCGCGCGTGGATTTCTCTATCGCGGCTGGTCGGAATCGTTCCTCCGGCCTTTCGGTGCGATCCTGCTGTCATCGGCGGTCTGGACCGCGATGCATCTGCAGTACAACCTGTTTTTCTTGGGTCAGGTGTTCGCCATTGGTCTGCTGTTCGGTTATCTGCGTTATCGCAGCAATTCGACCTGGCTGACGGTGATCCTGCACGGGCTCAACAACCTGGCAGCCACCGTGCAGACGATCTGGCTGGCGAACAATTCCTGACGTTACGCCACCAGCGCGATGACGATCGGCATCGTGATGACGGCGATAATGGTTTGCAGTGTCAGGATCTCCGCCACCAGCGGTGCGTTGCCGCCCATCTGCCTTGCCAGCACATAGGCGCTGGAGGCGGTCGGCACCGAGGAGCAGCAGGCGACGATGGCGAGGTTCGCGCCCGATAGCCCGAAGGCGAGGCCGAGCGAGATCGCCATCGCAGGCATGACGAGCAGCTTCAGCGCACAGGCGAGGATGGCAGGCGCTTCCGGGCGCAGCACGCCCTTGAGTTGAAGCCCCGCACCGACGACCAGAAGGCCCAGCGCGAGCGATGAGCGCCCCAGCGCGTCGATGAAGTCATCGAGCCACTTCGGAAATACCAATCCCGTCAGGTTGGCAATCAATCCGATCACACAGGCCCAGATGAAAGGATTCTGCGCGATGGTCAGCAGAATGCGAGGCCACGACAGGCGCGTCGGCGAGGCGTAGTGCGCCAGCACCCAGACCGCCATGATATTCAGGACAGGAATCATCGCCACCATCGCCACCGAAGCGAGGGTGAGGCCGATGTCGCCGTACAGGCTGCCAGCCACAGCCAGCGCGACATAGGTCTGCCAGCGGCACGCGCACTGAAACACCGATGTGAACGAGGGGCCGCTGAGATTGAGCCGCCGCATCAGCACCGGCCGTAGCGCGAGACACAGCGCCGCCATCAGCAGCACAGCGATCAGGAGTGCGCCGCCGACGCCGAACAGCGGGACGTCCGCCAGTTTCGCGCGGCTCAGGGTGCGGAACAACAGTGCGGGGAACAGCACATAATAAACAAGCTGCTCGGTGCCGAGCCAGTGTGCTTCTTCCTTCACAAGAAGGCGGCGAAGCACGAACCCGGCCACGATCAGGAGAAAGGTCGGCACGATCGCCGCAACGATAGGCAACATGGGTCAAGTCGCTCCCGGTGCTTGCCGCAGGACGTGCAGCCGGTCTAGCGCACCTTGCAGAATGAAGATCGCGGCATGCTCGTCGATCACCTTGGCCCGTTTGGCGCGGCTCATGTCCATGCCGATCAGTTCGCGCTCTACCGCGGCCGTGGACAGGCGTTCGTCCCACAGCCCGATCGGCAGGTCCGTCAGCTTCGCGAAGTTGCGTGCGAAGGCGCGGGTCGATTGCGCGCGCGGGCCTTCGCTGCCGTCCATGTTGATTGGCAGGCCGAGGACGAAGCCCGTGACGTTGCGCTCGCCGGCCAGTGCCAGCAGCCGGGTCGCATCGGCGGTGAAGGCCTTGCGCTGAATGGTCTCGATCCCGGTCGCGAGCTTGCGGTCCGGATCGGAGACGGCGACGCCGATGGTCTTGGTGCCGAGGTCGAGTCCGATCAGGGCTCCCCGTGGAGGCCAGAGCGCGGCGGCTTCGATCAGCGGTAGGATGGACGCGGGCATGGCTTCGCTTATCACGCGGGATACGAAGGTTGCAAAGCGGGAATGCCGCTCAGGCGCTCTGCCTTGTGCGCTGTTTGCCTGCTGGGCCAATCGATGCGACGAGTGTCCGCAAAGCGAGCACCGGCGGCGAGATTTCTCCCTTGCGCCAGATCAGCGGGGTGACGATGTCGCTTTGGGCGCGGGGAATCCTGTTACGGCGCACATGGGTCTGCGGCATGGTGTCGAGCACGGCTTCCGGCATCAGGGCGATTCCCGCTCCGGCTGCGACGCAGGCAACAATCGCGTGATAGGAACTTAGCTCCAGCACCCGCGACGTGGTCAGGCTGTCGCGCCTGAGCCAGCGCTGAAGGGAGCGCCGATAAGCGCAGCCGTCGGGAAACGCGATCAGGCTTTGTCCATTGGCGTCGCGTGCGGTTCTGACCGGCTTGTGGTCGAGGCTGGAAATCACCGTCAGCCGTTCGCGAAACACCGGCAGGTGTGCGAGCGCGCGCGACGACGGACGTTCCGCGATAAAGGCGGCGTCTAATCTTCGCTCGGACACGGCGTTTACAAGCGCGTCGTTGGTGCCGGTGGTGAGTTCGAGGCGCACGTCGGGATATTGCCGGTGAAATTCGGCGAGCAGGGCGGGCAGGCGGCTGGCCGTTGTGCTTTCCAGCGCGCCCAGCTTGAGCACGCCTTGCGGCGCGGTGCCCGCCACGACATGCCGCGCCTCTTCGGAAAGATCGATCAACCGCGCGGCATAGCCCAGCAGCAACTCGCCGCTCGGCGACAAATGCAGCCGTTGCCGGTCGCGATGAAACAGCGGAATGCCGACTGCCGTCTCAAGCTGTTTGATGCGCGTGGTGATATTCGACGGCACGCGGTGAAGCTTGTGCGCGGCCTTTACGATGCCGCCTTCTTCCACAACGGTTTTGAAGATTTGCAGATCGGAGAAGTTCATCGCGATTCTCCCGGTTCGGATTACGATATTCATTTTTAGAGAATAACATGTTCTCAATTATTCATTATTCAGAAATTCCAAAGCAGCGTACTATTCTGAACGATCCATGCAAGACGCGAAGACGCACGACGCCGCTGCGTTTTCCGCCCGTTCCAGGCGTTTCATTCGTCAGTCCTGCCATGTCGTCCAAAGCCGCGCCCGCAAGTTCTCCCGCGTCACACATCGCTGTCATCACGGTGTGGACTGGTCTGATCGCGCTCGCGGTCGCAATGGGCATCGGCCGGTTCGCCTTCACTCCGCTGTTGCCGCTGATGCAGCAGGATGCGGGCCTGACGTTGACACAGGGCGGCTGGCTCGCGACGGCGAATTACGTGGGCTATCTCGCGGGAGCGGTCACCTGCATCTCGGCACCGCCGCGGCCCACGCGCGCCGTGCAATGGGGGCTGGCGGCGATTGCCGTGTCGACCTTCGGCATGCCGCTCACGGATCATTTCTGGTTCTGGTTTGCGCTCCGCTTTGTCGCCGGGGCGGCGAGTGCGTTTGTTCTGGTCGGCGTATCCGCCTGGGCCATGCCCATTCTGGCGCATCTTGGGAAGAGCGCGTGGTCGGGACGTGTGTTCTCTGGTGTCGGAGCCGGTATCTGCTTTACGGGCCTGATCAGCCTTGTCGCCGCGGTGACGGCGTGGGGATCGCGTGCGACATGGATATGCCTTGGCGTGACGGCTGCGATCTTCACATCCGCGCTGTGGTCCCGGCTGACATCGAATCCCGCGCAACCATCGATAATGGCAGACGTGGAACGCGCGCCGCTATCGCGTCAGGCTTGGATCGCCGCGCTTTGCTATGGCGTGTTCGGCTACGGCTACATCATTCCGGCGACGTTTCTTCCCGCGCTGGCGCGAGAGGCGATCGCCAATCCGTCGGTATTCGGTTGGGTCTGGCCGGTGTTCGGCGCGGCGGCCGCGCTATCGACGGCACTTGCCGCGCGACTTCTTCCTGCGCACTCGCCGCGACGGCTTTGGGCGCATGGCCAATGGGTGCTCGCGGTCGGTGTGATCGCGCCGGTGCTGACGGTCAATCTCTATGTCCTGATGTTTTCTGCGCTATGTGTCGGTGGGACATTCATGGTCATCACCATGGCCGGCATTCAGGAAGCGCGGCGGCTGGGCGGAATGCAGGGTCCGCGATTGATCGCGGCCTTCACCGCCGCGTTCGCGCTGGGCCAGATCGTCGGGCCTCTCACCGTAACCCTGTTCCATGGCAGCCTGATTTGGCCGAGCCTGCTCGCGGCACTGGCACTGGCGGCGAGCAGCGTCACCCTCGCGTTCAGCGCAGGTGCATCGGGTGACAGCGGTTGATGCCGCCGTCTCATGATGAGATAGAACTTCAAACCAAGAAACTTCCGCCGCTCCAGCATGAATGAGACCTTCCATGTGGCCAGACCGTAGACTTCTCGACCTGTTCAAGATCGATGTTCCCATCGTGCAGGCGCCGATGGCAGGCGTGATGGACGCCGATCTTGTGATTGCCGCGAGCGAAGGGGGAGCGTTGGGTTCGCTGCCTTGCGCGATGCTGTCCGTGGAGAAGGCGCGCGAACAGGTCAGCATCATCCGCCAGCGTATCAGCGCGCCGCTGAACATGAATTTCTTCGCCCACACGGCGGTCGATGCCGATCCCGCGCGCGAAGCCGTGTGGCGCAAGCGGCTGACGCCCTATTTTGAGGAACTGGGGCTCGATCCGGATATGCCCGTTCCGGCTGCCGCCCGCGCGCCTTTTGATGACGCGATGTGTGAACTGGTCGAGGAATTGAAGCCTGAGGTCGTCAGTTTCCATTTCGGCCTGCCGGACAGGTCGCTGCTCGATCGCGTCAAGGCAACCGGGTGCGTGGTGATCGGCTGCGCAACCCTTGTGAAGGAAGCGGTTTGGCTTGAGCAGAACGGTGCGGATGCCATCATCGCGCAAGGGGCGGAGGCCGGCGGACACCGCAGCATGTTCATGACTGGCAATATCGCGTCGCAGCCGGGCGTCATGTCGCTGGTGCCGCAGGTCGTCGATGCGGTGAAAGTGCCGGTGATCGCGGCAGGCGGCATCGCCGACGGGCGCGGCATTGCGGCGGCCTTTGCGCTGGGGGCTGCCGGTGTGCAGATCGGCACCGCGTATCTCCACACATCCGATTCAAAGGTCAGTGCGCTTGGGCGCGCGGCGCTGTCCGGGGCGACGGAGGATTCAACCGTGATCACCAATGTCATGACCGGCCGCCCGGCGCGCGGCATCGCCAATCGCGCGATGCGTGAAGTCGGGCCGGTGACGCTAGATGCGCCTGCGTTCCCTCATGCCGCTGCTGCGTTGGGCCCGCTTAAGACGGCTGCCGAGAAACTCGGCCGGTCGGATTTCACCAATCTTTGGGCAGGGCAGTCGGTCGCGATGAAGCGCCCGATGGGAGCGGCGGATCTCACGCGCATGCTGGCGGCCGAAGGTCTTGAACGGCTGCACAGCCTTGGGAAATAAATCGCGCGATCGCGTGGATTGTCTGTGCCGCGGCGATTGTGCAGGTCTTCGGAGCATAACTGCTCGCCGTTCGATCTGATGCGGCGGACGGCGTGAAGACGGTTCCGTCTGCAAGATATTGATAAGTATAGAATAATCTCCGTTGCAGGACGCGCTGGCCGGTTATTTGGCGTTGGCGTTCCCCGCCGAATGTTCTATGAGGGCGGCAGCCACGCTCACCGGAGACGCTTATATATGTCAGTCGATGCCGCCACCGTCCGCCGGATCGCGCAGCTTGCGCGGATTGCGGTGAAGGAGGACGAAGTATCGCATCTTCAGGGCGAACTGAACGCCATGCTGGCGTTTGTCGAGCAGTTGTCCGAGGTGAATGTCGATGGCGTCGAGCCGATGACCTCGGTGACGCCGATGGAGATGAAAAAGCGGCGCGATGTCGTCACCGACGGCGAGATTCCGGAGAAGGTTCTCGCCAACGCGCCGGTGACCGAGGACCATTTCTTCCTGGTGCCCAAAGTCGTCGAATAACCCGGGGCGATTGCCATGTGCCTGCTGTGCAGCGACGAAAAGGTCTACGCGGCCTATATGCAATATCTCGATGCCATGGAGCGTCAGGGCCAGGATGTCGATCCCGACAAGGCGATCGATACGGTGATCGACATGCTGGAAGCCGAGGCGGCGCAAGCCCAGAAGAACAAGTCTCCCTTTATTTGCGATCCGATAGAAGAATAAATGACCGATCTGACGTCACTGACGCTTGCCGATGCCCGCGAAGGGCTCACGCAGAAATCCTTTACCGCGCTGGAACTGACCGACGCCCATCTCGCGGCGATGGAAAAGGCGCGCGTGCTCAACGCCTATGTGCTGGAAACGCCTGACCACGCCCGCGCGCAGGCAAAGGCCGCCGACGCAACCATCGCGAAAGGCGAGGCGGGGCCGCTGGCGGGCATTCCGCTCGGCATCAAGGATCTCTTCGCGACCACCGGCGTGCGCACCACGGCGTGCTCGAAGATTCTCGGCAACTTCATTCCGCCTTATGAATCCACAGTGACCGCGCAGCTCTGGCGCGACGGCGCGGTGATGCTGGGCAAGCTGAATAACGATGAATTCGCTATGGGCTCGTCCAACGAGACCTCGGCGTTCGGCCCTGTGATCAACCCGTGGCGGCGGGAAGGCTCGGACACAAACCTCGTGCCGGGCGGTTCATCCGGCGGTTCTGCATCCGCCGTCGCCGCCAATCTCTGTCTCGGCGCGACCGGCACCGACACCGGCGGCTCGATCCGCCAGCCCGCGGCGTTCACCGGCATTGTCGGCATCAAGCCGACTTACGGGCGTTGCTCGCGCTGGGGCACCGTAGCCTTCGCTTCGTCGCTCGATCAGGCGGGTCCCTTCGCGCGCACCGTGCGCGACACCGCCATCCTGACGCGCTCGATGGCCGGTCACGATCCGAAGGACACGACGTCGGTCGATCTACCGGTGCCGGACTACGAAGCCGCCATCGGCAAATCGGTGAAGGGCATGAAGATCGGCATTCCGAAGGAATACCGTCTCGATGGCATGTCCGATGAAATCGAGAAACTCTGGACCCAGGGTGCTGACTGGCTGAAGGCCGCCGGTGCCGAACTGGTCGAAGTCTCGCTGCCGCATACGAAGTACGCGCTGCCTGCTTATTACGTGGTTGCGCCTGCCGAAGCCTCAAGCAATCTCGCGCGTTACGATGGCGTGCGCTATGGCGAGCGCGTCAACGGCAAGACGATCGCGGAGATGTATGAGAATACCCGAGCCGCCGGTTTCGGGCCGGAGGTGCGCCGCCGCATCATGATCGGCACCTATGTGCTCTCGGCGGGCTATTACGATGCCTACTATCTACGGGCCCAAAAGGTCCGCACGCTCATCAAGAAGGACTTCGAGGACGTATTCGCGAAAGGCGTCAGCGCGATCCTGACGCCCGCGACGCCTTCCGCCGCATTCGGGATCGGAGAGAAGGGCAAGGCCGATCCGGTCGAGATGTATCTCAATGACATCTTCACGGTGACCGTGAACATGGCGGGACTGCCCGGCATCGCGGTCCCTGCGGGCAAGGATGCCCAGGGCTTGCCGCTCGGCCTGCAGCTGATCGGCCGTCCGTTCGACGAAGAGACGCTGTTCTCGCTTGGCGAAGTGGTCGAGCAGGCCGCGGGACGGTTCACCGCGGACAAGTGGTGGGTGTAAGAACCGCCGTCCGCCTTGAATTCACCGTTTCTCTCACTGATGCCTGAGGCAGGGGTATGTTTTCGTTAACCGTCGGGCGCGATAACGCCCGGTGGGATTGGTGATCGATGCGTTGGGTGCGGCCTATCACGGGTGCTGTGTTGATGTCGGGCGTCTTGCTCGGCTGCGCATCGATTCAGAACGCGCCGGTGAATTTGCCGGGTTCTGACAGTCTCGCCGACAAGGGGAACATCGGCTTCGGCGAGACAACCAGTTACGACGATACGATCATCGGACTGTCCTTTTCAGGCGGCGGAACGCGCGCGGCGGCGTTCTCCTATGGTGTGCTGAAGGAGATGGAGCGCATACCGGTTCGCGGTGCGCAGTCCTCAATGATCGATCGGGTCGAATTCGTTTCCGGCGTTTCAGGCGGTTCGGTGACGGCCGCGTATTACGGCCTGCGGAAGCGGGCGGCGCTTGCCGATTTCCGCGAACGGTTTTTGCTTCGCAATGCGGAGGAAGGGCTGCAGACCGATCTTACGCTCGCAACCCTTTCCCGCGCGGTTGCCGGCGGTATCAACGACTCGACGGGATTCCCGCGCTGGCTCGACGCGAACCTGTTTCAGGGGGCGACGTTCCGGGATCTTGGTGCAGCGAGCCGGCCGCAGGTCTGGATCAACGCCTCCGATATCTACAACAGGACACCGTTCGTATTCGGCTCGGTGGCATTCGGCGCCATGTGCTCCAATCTATCGGAGTATCCGCTGGCGAACGCCGTTGCGGCGTCGGCGGCGGTTCCCGTGGCTTTCGCGCCGGTGGTGATGCAGACGTTCCCCGGAAAGTGTAACGACCGGCTTCCGCCATGGATTGTCCGGGCGCGTGACAATCCCAATTCGCCGCCGATGCTGCATTCGTTCGCAAAGGCGATCAGTCGCTATCATGACGGCTCGATGCCCTACATCAAGCTGCTCGATGGCGGGCTTGTCGACAACTATGGGTTGGCGGGTTTCACCATCGCCCGGCTGTCGTCGGACACACCATATGGACCGATCAGCCCGCGGCAGGCAGTCAGGCTGCGGCGTGCACTGATCCTGGTGGTGGACGCCAAGACGGGTGTCAGCGGAAACTGGATCAACACGGTTGAAGGTCCGAGCGGAGCCGATCTCGTCAAGGCTGCGGCCGATACCGCTATTGATGCCAGCGTCGCGGGGAGCTTTACGGCGTTCAGCGCCACCATGACCGACTGGCAGGGCTCTCTGGTTCGCTGGCGCTGCGGATTGTCGGCGGCTGATCGCGCCAGATACGGCGCACCGGCTAACTGGAATTGCCGTGACGTGAAATTCTATGTCGGACGGGTCGGTTTCGACCAGCTTGAACCAACCCGCGCGGCCGAACTTGAGCGTGTCCCCACACGCTTTCAGCTCCCTGCCGAACAGGTCGACAGTGTCATTGCGGCAGGCGGCGACGCGCTGCGGGCGAGCCCCATATTCCGCAGTTTTGCCGCTGGACTGTAATCAGATCTGGCGCGGACGAGGGGTTTTCTCGCGCCTGCGACCGGAGTAAAAGCCGCTCCATGAACGCACCCGTCAAAACATCCAAGCTCATCAAAGGCGAGACCGGCGACTGGGAAATGGTCATCGGCCTGGAAATCCACGCCCAGGTGACCTCCAAGTCCAAGCTGTTCTCCGGCGCTTCCACGGAGTTCGGCGGCGCGCCGAACGATCATGTTTCGCTGGTGGACGCGGCGATGCCCGGCATGTTGCCCGTCATCAACGAGGAGTGCGTCTCGCAGGCGATCCGCAGCGGGCTCGGCCTGAATGCGCAGATCAATCTGAAGTCGACCTTCGACCGGAAGAACTACTTCTATCCCGATCTGCCGCAGGGCTATCAGATCAGCCAGTACAAGTCGCCGATCGTCGGCGAGGGGCAGGTCACCGTCGAACTGGGTGACGGCCGGAGCGTTGCCATCGGCATCGAGCGGCTGCACCTCGAGCAGGACGCGGGCAAGTCGCTGCACGACCAGCATCCGTCGATGTCGTTTGTCGATCTCAACAGGTCCGGCGTGGCGCTGATGGAGATCGTTTCCAAGCCCGACATGCGGTCCGCTGAGGAGGCGCAGGCCTACGTCGCCAAGGTGCGGACCATCCTGCGCTATCTCGGCACCTGCGACGGCGACATGGAGAAGGGCAACCTGCGCGCCGACCTCAATGTCTCCGTCCGCCGTCCGGGCGCGCCGTTCGGCACCCGCTGCGAGATCAAGAACGTCAACTCGATCCGGTTCATGGGGCAGGCCATCGACTACGAGGCGCGCCGCCAGATCGAAATCCTCGAGGACGGCGGCGTCATCGATCAGGAAACCCGTCTCTACGACCCGAACAAGGGCGAGACGCGCTCAATGCGGTCCAAGGAAGAAGCACATGACTATCGCTACTTCCCGGACCCCGACCTGCTGCCGCTGGAATTTACCCAGGCTTACGTGGACGGCCTCAAGGCGAAACTGCCGGAGCTTCCGGACGCCAAGCGGGCGCGCTTCATGGCCGACTTCGGCCTGACGCCTTATGACGCCAGCGTACTGGTCACCGAACGGGAAAGCGCGGACTTCTTCGAGGCGGTGCTGGGTCAGCTCGCGGACAAGGCGCGGGACGGCAAACTCGCTGCCAACTGGGTGATCAACGAACTGTTCGGCCGCCTGAACAAGGAAGGGCAGGACATTTCCGCGTCGCCGGTGTCGGCAGAGCAGATGGCGGCGATCATCAGCCTGATCGGAGAAGGAACTATCTCCGGCAAGATCGCCAAGGATCTGTTCGAGATCGTCTGGACCAAAGGCGGCGATCCGCGTGCGCTGGTTGAGACGCTCGGCATGAAGCAGGTGACCGATCTCGGTGCGATCGAGAAGGTGGTGGACGACATCATCGCCGCCAATCCGGACAAGGTCGAACAGGCGCGCGCCAAGCCGCAGCTCATGGGCTGGTTCGTCGGTCAGGTGATGAAGTCGACCGGCGGCAAGGTGAATCCGCAGGCCGTGAACGACCTGCTGAAGGCCAAACTCGGCATCTGATCGCTGTCGAACTCGGTGACGCCGCGCCCGCGGCGTCGCTCTCGTGCATCTTTCGGCCACCGATTTTCCATTTTCGTTGTCGCGAAAGCTGCTCGTGACGCCGCCGCGCGTCGGCGTAAACGCCTCGCGATGGAGAATCAGTTTGCGAATCGGGTTGCGCGAAAAGCCCGGAAAAGTTCTCCGGCGCGAGCGTTGATCGCTCCAAATCCAAACTTTCCCAAAAATATTTTTGTTGCCAAAAAATCCGACTCAGAGTCCGCGCCACGCGTTTTTTGCGTGCAGCGAAGATATATGCGGTTTTAAAGGACTTATGATGCGCGATGTATTGCGATGAAAGAAACCGCTGCGGCACAGTGACTTCTTTGATTGTCGATGTTGTGCTGCATGAGAATGCGATGCGCGTTGCAGAGCATCGAGAAGATGCATCGCGATGCTTTCGCTTCGTGTTCGCCGCGCGCGCTCTGCCTTGTACGTCAACACTTCCTTAAGCGGGACACTGTTTTTTTCAATGCGTTGGTGTAATCCAGTTGAAGTGCATTTCGATTCCCGAGTGCACACAGCGATTAAGCCATCTCACTAACTTTAAGAGGGCAACATGGCCAAGAAGGCGAAGAAGGCGAAGAAGGCAGTCAAGAAGACCACCAAGACTGCTGCGAAGAAGACCGCGAAGAAGACCCGCAAGGTCGCCAAGAAGAAGAAGTAAGGCACCGCCTTATGGATTGCCGGCACATGTTGCCGGCACCGTCACAAGAGCCGCCAGGCTGATCAGTTCGCGAGAACGACATCGACAGGCGGTTCTGGTCGACGAAAGAGGGTGTCGGCGAGACATCAGGCGAGACGGCCAGCCAGTGCTCCCCGGGGTTGTTCTGGAGGAATTGGCGGGCAGAAGAGTCCAAAGGCTCTTCGTTCGTTGCGAGGGATGACCTCGCAGTTTCCCGGCGGCCAGCTTCGGCAGGACGCATGGCGAGATCTCAGTCCTGACGTGTTCACCGACGCCCTCGTTTTATTTTGCAGCCTCTTTTATTTGATCCGGGTCTGAAGCTCTGCCTCCTGCCACCGTCGTGGCCGGGCCGACCTTGGATATGTCTCCGGCTCTCAAATCCGCGACGAGATGATGCGTGCGGACAGTCGGTCGGGTTTCCCCTTGTGCCGGCGACGGCCGCTCCCTGATAGCCAGTCTCCGGATGCCCGTCAGCCGTCAGCGTCACGGCGCAATCCGCTTTTGTCCAATGGTTATCGTTTCGCCAAACACGAAGGTGAATCGATTTTCACGATCACCAAGAAGTGCCTGTGAATCGGGCGTTTCTTGAATTCACAGGATCGCACCGCGCGGACGGATTCAGATTCGATTCATCCCGATGCTTAAACTGCCATTCAAATTTTACGGGTCATGATGAGCCCAACAAGCCGGCAAACGGCGAGCGCGTATTCCGCAGGAACGGAATCGGATTTGCGGAATACGCGTCACTCATAATGGCAGTTGCATCGAACGGAATTCGGACAGGGGCCGCGCTCGCCGCGGCGGGATAACGGAGAACAGGGATGTTTCAGGGAACAATCGATCTCGGCACCGCCGTGCCGGTTGAATTGGCGTCGAGCGGCGATGCGCTGTTCGATCTTGGCATCATCTATTCGAGCGGGCGCGATGGCCTGATCGATCTGGTGGCCGCTCACAAGTGGTTCAATCTCGCGGCGCTAAAAGGTCGCGTCGACGCGATCTCGTTGCGCCAGGAGATCGCCGGGCAGATGTCCGCCGCCGAAATCGCCACCGCCCAGCGTGAAGCGCGGGCCTGGATGACAGCGCACTAATTTTATCTTTTCCCGGAATGGACAAGTCCGGATAGGTCTGACCTCGCTGTGCGACAGGTCCAGTTCGCTTTCACGGCGAACGATGCTGCTTGCTCGCCGCGTTGGGCGCGTTCGTGCATGGTCCGATAGGCGGCTTCCAGATGCCGGGTGAAGCGCTCGGTATCGAATAGCGGCTTCGTGAGGCGGTTTTGGGCAAGCTTTTCTTTGGTCGCGGCAAGCCGGGCCGGGTCGCGCGCCAGTTCGAGCGCAAGCGCCTCGTAATCCTCCAGCGAGTGAGTAACGAGTTCCGGCATTTCGATGGCGCGGAGCAGGGAGGCTGCAACGCGGCTGGCGAAGCTCTGTCCCTGACAGGTGATGACCGGTACGCCGCAGCGTAATGCATCGCTGGTGGTGGAATGCCCATTCCAATAGTTGTTGTCGAGGAACAGGTCGGCGAGTTGCGTCCGCGCGAGGTAGGTCGGGTAATCAGCCTGTGGCGCGAAAACGAGGCGGTCGGGAGAGATTCCTCGTGCGGCCGCTTCCTTTTGCAGGTTGGCCTTGGCCGCAGCGTTCCCCTCGAACAGCCAAAGCACGCTGCCCTCGACCTGGCCAAGCAGGCGCATCCAGATGCTGAACACCTCGGGCGTAATTTTGAAGGTGTTATTGAAGCAGCAGAACACGAGGCCGCTGGCCGGAAGGCCCGCCGTTTCGCGGGACGGCGCCTCCGCAACCTTCAAGGCGTCGTCGTTGGGTTGATAGGTATCCGGAAGCCGGACAGCTTTCTCCGTATAGAATCGCTCGTGCTCGATCGGAAGCACGGTTGGATCGGCGATAATGTAATCGATGAATGATGTGCCGGTGGTTCCGGGGAAGCCCAGCCACGTCACTTGAACGGGGCTGGGCCGGAATGCCATAGCGTTCAATCCGGTATACCGAGTGTGCCCAGCCAAATCGATGAGAATGTCGATTTCATTCTCCCGGATGCACTGTGCGGCCTCCCGATCATTCATCTGCTCAATCTCAATGAAATGATCGAAGGCGGATTCAATGCGCTTTCGTAACGCTGATTGATCTGCGGCGGTGGAAAACGCGTAGATTTCGAAGCTTGTCCTGTCATGGTGCTCGAACAGGCCGGCAATGATACGGCCCACGGCATGGTCTCGAAAATCAGGGGATACATAGCCGACGCGAATCCTTTTGTGAGCGTGCGGTTCGCCGCGCGCGATAGGGCTCACTTCGGGAATGCTCGCTTTCGTCTGAGCAAGGGCGCAAGCCAGGAGTTGGGCAGGGTCCTGTGTCACGATGATGGAATCATAGGGAGCGACCCGGGCAGGATTCTTATCGATCGCGCGAACACATTCCGCGCGGTCTTTTTCATAACCATCCCAGTTACAAATCATCATCCTGGCGCCGAAGAGTTGCCCTCTTACCGATTCTGTCTCCGGGTTTGTTCTGATGATGTCTTCCAGAAGCGGGATAGCCTCCTGGTAGCGCTTCATCTCCATGAGAACGGAACTGTGCAGCACATGCGCGTCGGCAAGATCAGGCGAGATCGCCAGTGCTTGCTTGGCTGCAATCACCGCTTCCTCGTAGAGGTTCTGAGTTCTCAAAAGTTTGGCTTGCAGGAGGTGGGCTTCCGCAGACCTTGGAGCGAGCGCAACGGCCTTTTTTGCATATTCAGCGGCGGCCTTGGGGTTCCGATTCTTATGAGCAATGTAGCCGAGGCCGATCCACGGCTCCGCCGTTGAAGGCTGCAGAGCGCCTGCATGCTCATAATCGGCTTTTGCCTCGTCGGTCAGGTTAAGAGCGGACAGGGCGTTGCCGCGATTTATCAGCGCCAGCCATTCATTCGGATTGAGCTTGATGGCCTGATCGGCTGCCGCTTTTGCCTGGTCGTAACGCTTCATGCGCCGGTAAACGGCAGCAAGGTTGCTATGTGCGAGCGGATTGCCTGGGTTCAAAGCGATGGATTTGCGAAGATTTTTCTCCGCATTTTCGAGATCGCCAAGTTCTCCCTGCATACGCCCAAGATTGAGATGGGCCTCGGGTGATTTTGGATCGAGCCGGAGAGCTTTGGTGATCTGGCGAATGCCTTCGGCCAAGTTGCCTCGTTGCCCCTCGATGACGCCGAGCAGATGCAGGGGGGAAAATTGCTTTTTACTGTGCGAGAGCACTTCGCGGTAAAGGGTCGCGGCGATGTCCAGTTGACCGGCCCGATGTGCCGCCAGTGCCTGGTTAAAGATATGATTGAGGTCGGGACTTCGCACCTAACTGGATATCCCGTTTCTCGAGATCGTCCCGAAAGCTTCGGCTCTATTTCAATATGGCGGAGACGATGGGATTCGAACCCATGATACCCTTTTCAAGGTATGCTCATTTAGCAAACGAGTGCCTTCAGCCGCTCGGCCACGTCTCCGTGCGCCCGATATGCCTCACACGCCGATGCGCCGCAAGTCATCGGGATGCATTTTGAGACCCATTCCGCACATGGCCTGCTATCTGACCGTGTTGCTTTTCCTTTGGCGGTGCTGGCTTCGCAATAATTGCGATAAACAGGCTCATATATCGCAGGCGTTCTGAGGCATGTCAGGCACCTACTGACGTGAATTGGCCGGCCATTACTGCCGATGCCGGCCGGCCTGCGACAGACCGTGATTCGGATGGAATGAGCTTGAATGAGGCAGGGACGCCCGAGGCAGCTCCAAACCCCTGCTTTCGCGCTGAAACGAGAGCGTTTTCGAAAAGCAAGAAATAACAATGAGATAGGAGTGTTGTTGGCGGATGGCCGCGTGCCATTTGTGCAACACATTTCTGAAAACGGCCGGAACCGCCCCATTTCAAGGCGGTCCTTTGTTGCGTGATCACAGGGGTTGGGTAATTGTCCGTGAAGCGACGGAGGGGGGCATCCCGAGGTCGTTCCGTTAGGTGGTTTCGCTTAAGTCGCTCGCGTTCAGCGGGAGTGTCCGAAAGCGCGAGGCGACCAAGCGGTGAGCGGGGAACAAGGGAACCACCCGAAGGTGTGACTTAACACCGACGGATCGGAACTCTCCCTAACAGAGCAAAACTTGGAGGTTTTATGAGCAAGATTAAGAGCCTTATCCTCGGTTCGGCTGCGGTGATCGCAGCTTCCGCAGGAGCACAGGCAGCTGATCTTCCGGTGAAGGCGAAGGCCGTTCAGTACGTGAAGATCTGCTCCCTTTACGGCGCCGGCTTCTACTATATCCCGGGCACCGACACCTGCATCAAGCTGGGTGGCTACGTTCAGGCTGACTACAACATCAACGCAGGCAACTACAACAAGCCGGCGTGGGATGAAGGCGGGTTCCGCGCCAACGGCACGGGCAGCCGTGACTCCGACGCTTACACCACCCGCGCTCGTGTCAACTTCAACGTCGACACCCGCACCGCCACCGAATACGGCGTCGTTCGTACCTACTGGTCGAGCAACTTCGAACATTCGACCGGCTTCGGTCCGTCGTCGGGCAACCTGACCATGGATTACGGCTTCATTCAGTTCGCCGGCTTCACGCTCGGTAAGGCTGTGTCGAGCTTCCAGACCCCGTGGGCCAGCTACGCCAACAACACCTCGTTCCTGATCGGCGCCAGCGACGACCTGACCGGCATCACCCAGATTGCCTATACCTGGCAGTTCGGTAACGGCGTGTCGGCACAGGTCAGCTTGGAAGACAACCGCGTCATCAACCGCGCGCAGTTGATCAACGCCAGCGCGTCGATCACCAACGCCAACATCTTCACCGGCGTTTACAGCAACAACTACGCTGGCAACCAGGTTCCCGACATCGTTGGTAACATCAAGGTTGACCAGGCGGCCTTCACCGCTCAGGTGTCGGCGGCTGCTCACCAGGTCAATGCCAACTACTATTACGGTGCCGGCACCGCTCCCTTGAACGTGGAGACCAACGGTCATCCGGACGACAAGTGGGGCTTTGCGGTCACCGGCGGTCTTCAGCTGAAGAACCTGCCGACCGGCGCTGGCGACACCCTGTCGTTGGACGCGACCTATGCTAACGGCGCTATGAAGTACCTGATCAGCGGCGTTACCGGCACCTCGTTCGATCACTTCAGCGGCAACAGCGCTCTTGGCTACAACAGCTTCGCTGCGCTGGCGCTGGCCGATGGTGTGTACACCACCGGTGGCGGCATCGACCTGACCTCTGGTTGGGGCTTCCGTGGTGTGTTCAACCACAACTGGTCCCCCACCTGGCAGACCAGCGTGTTCGGCAGCTACACGAAGATCGACTACAACGGAACGGCTTCGGCTAACCTCTGCGGTATGACCGCCGCAACGGGTGCAACTACGGGTGGTACCGCGGTCACCCGTACTGGCACCTGCAACCCGGACTTCGCGATCGCTCAGGTCGGTACCCGTACCGCCTGGACCCCGGTTCGCAACCTGACGTTCTCGGGCGAAGTGCTGTACAGCTACCTCGACCAGAACAACTCGGGTACGGTTACCTCGCTCGGAGCCTCCAACCCTGTCGGCTTCAAGCCGGCTGGCGTCTACGAGTACAAGGATCAGGGCATCTGGTCCGGCAACCTCCGCGTTCGCCGCACCTTCTGATCTGACTTTCTCAGGGTAACCTGAGCAGTCAAAGACCCCCGGCAGGAAACTGCCGGGGGTTTTTCTTTGTGGGTTGCCGGTGCCCCGGACGCGGCGCGGCATTCTTCTGTTGCTCTGCTTACAGAAAGCGCTTCGCCGTCATCCTGAGGTGCGAGCACTTGCGAGCCTCGAAGGATGATGGCGGGGCTCATAACGTCGCCGCGCATCCTTCGAGGCTCACCGCCATAGCAGGCGTAGCCTACGTAAACTTGGCTACGATGGCGGTTCGCACCTCAGGATGACGCGAGTCTGGGTGCTGGAGCGCAGCGCAATCCGGGGCAGGTGGCTGTCCGCTATCCCGGATGTCACTCTGCTCCATCGGAGCGACGGCGATTTTCGTCTCTAACCCGGCGCGGCCTCGCGGTCGCAGCGCGCGCAGAACGCAACAATGCGCGCCATGGTCGGCTGATCGGCGAGAAGCGGCGCATGGCCCTGATCGGCCACTTCCACGAGATCAAGGTCCGGCCGCCGCGCGGCCATGTCCTTCACGCCTTGCGGCGACAGCAGGTCGGACAGGCCGCCGTGAATCAGCATCAGCGGTATAGGGGCCAGTGCATCGAACAAGTCCCATGCCAGCGGCAGCGGGCTCCCGGGATCGAGGCCGTCCAGCGTATGCGCAAGCTTGAGATCGTATGTGCGTTCGAGTCCGCCGCCTGTTTTCTCCCGGAACGCGCGGCGGGCCCAAGCCATCCATTCGGCGTCCCTAAGCGCGGGGAAGACGCTGCCAAACAGCTCCTTCAGGCCGCCCGCGGCCTCGTCCCACGTCTGTCGCGGAGGCGGATTGGCAATGTAGCCCTTGATCTTCATCAGGCCGCTCATTTCCAGCGCTGGCCCGATGTCGTTGAGGATCACGCCCGCGAGCAGTTGCGGCTGCGTTGCCGCCAGCGCCATCGAGATCAGGCCGCCGCGCGAGGTGCCGAGCAGGATGGCCTTGCTGATGCCGAGCGAAGCCGCGATCGCCAGTACGTCCCCCATTTCGATGGGGACTGTGTACTTGGCCGGGTCCGGATCGTAATCCGACAGCCCGCGGCCACGATAATCGACGGCGACCACCTTGCGCGGGGCGCGCGGATCGGTCGCCAGGGCGCGCGCGATCTCGTCGAAGTCGTCCGTTGTCCGCGTCAGGCCGGGAAGACATAACACGGGCAGGGCGTTGCCCTTGTCCTCGCCGATCACCTTGGCATGGAGTTTCAGCCCGTCAGCGGACTGGCAGAAGATGTCGCGGAACTGGATTGGCATGGAAGATCGCCTTGTGAACAGAATGAGGTGTTTGCTCCGCCATTGCGAGGAGGCACAGCCGACGAAGCAATCCACTCTTCGCTTGTCGCGCGCCCAGGATGGATTGCTTCGCTTCGCTCGCAATGACGAGGAACATGCCGATGCGGCAGTCCGATCCTATTCCACCGACGCGCCGCGGCGCAAATCCGCTTCGATCAGCAGCCGCGACCCGCCGCCGAAACGCGCGCGGTAGACCTGCAAATTCTCCATGATGCGCTGAACATAGTTGCGGGTCTCCGAGAACGGAATCTTCTCCACCCAGTCGACCGCATCCACTTTCGGGTCGCGCGGATCGCCATAACGCTCGATCCATTTGCGGACGCTGCCGCGGCCTGCATTGTAACCCGCGAAGGTCATGATGTAGGAGCCGCGATAGTCCTCGATCAGTCCGCCGAGTTCGGCCGCGCCGAACGCGGCGTTGTAGGCCGGATCGTTCTTCAGTCTGCCGAGATCGAAGCTCGTGCCGTACTTCCTGGCGACATACTTGCCGGCGGCGGGTGTCACCTGCATCAGGCCGTAAGCGTTGGCGGGAGACACGACCGAGGGATTGAACGCGCTTTCCTGCCGCGCAATGGCAAAGACGATCGCTTTCTCAACTTCGGGGCCGAAGTCCTTGTAGGGCGGAATGCCGCTGACCGGATAAGCATAGTGGTCAAACGGCAGCCCGCGATTGAGCGCCGCCTTGCCGACCATCAGCATGCCGCGCGCATCGTTATGCCGCTGTGCCAGTTCGCAGAGCGCGAGCAGGCCGTCCATGTCAGCGCGTTCGCCCATATCTGCGAGGATCGGAACGGCCAGTTCGCGCTCGTCGAGCGCATAGAGCAGATCCACCGCACGAACGATTTCCAGCCGTTCGCCGTTGCGCGAGCGTCCCGGGATTCCATTCAGCGCGATCTGCGGCAGGCCGAGCTTGGCCCGCGCAAGCTGGCCGTAATAGCTGGTCGATTGAGCGGCTGCGGATTCATAAGCAGCACGGGCTTCCTGCGCGCGTCCGGCGGCTTCCGCTGCGCGGCCCTGCCAGTAACCGGCGCGCGCCCGCGCCGTCGGATTGACGCTGCCGACGCCGATGCGCGCGAAATGCTGGGCCGCGAGATTGGGATCGTTGAGGAAGCGCAGCGCGATCCAGCCCGCGGTGAATTCCCGCTCCGTTTTGTAGATGTCGCGGGAGGGGAGCGGCGCATCGCGTGCGATCAGGTAAGCGGTGCGCGGCTCGTTGGTGTCGAGCAGCTTGCGCGCCAGCAAACGCCGTTCAATCCACCATTCATCGGCATTGACCAGGCGCGCAGCCTCGCGCGGCGCGGCCTGCATCGCACGGGCGGCTTCCGCGAATTTTTCCTCGCGCCTGAACCACTGCGCCCGGCTGAAAAGATAGAGCGGATCGCTGTGCAGATCGGCCGGCACCGCATCGAGCAGGGCCTTTGTGTTCGAGGCCTTCTTGTTGAGGGCGATCCGGGCTTTGGCCAGTGCCACATGACCGCTGCCGAGCCGCTTCGCCGAGCGCATCGCCGCTTCGGCGTTGTCGCCCGAATACAGCAGCATCTCCATGCGGGTCTTGATGTCACCTGCGGTGAGCAACGTACCGAACTGCTCGAATGCGGTCTCTTCCGTGTCGCGGGTGAAGTAATCGCCGTGCCAGGCTTCGCGCACCAGCCGCTGCGCCGTGGCGCGATCCCCCCGCGCGAGCAGGGCGCGCGCCAGAACGAAGCGTCCTTTGGCGGAGATCGGCTGCTCGCCATTAAAGAATGAGAGAACAGCAGAGTCGTCGCGCTTGTCGTCCCACAAGGCCCCTTCGCCGCGTCGACGAAGCAGGATCTGGCTCGGCCAAGTGGGGTTTTCGGTGAGGAATGCCTTGTATCGCTCGGACGATGCACCGTTATCATCGCTGCGCAGGATGACCCATTCCGCCAGTTTGCGCGCGACCGGATCGCCGATCGAGGCCGCAAGCTGCGTCGCGTCGGAGGATTTCTTGCCGCGCAGAAGCTCGATGACCTGCTCGACCGCCTCTGCGTCGGCGCGCGGCGTGGATGATGATGTGGACATGGCCAGCGATACCGCCGGCTTTCTTGGCGCGGTAGGCCGCGTGGCCACCTGGCCCGTCGGCTTTTGGGCCGGGGCCATTGGCGATGCCTTGGCCGATGAGGGCGTGGGGTGCTGGCCCGGCTTTGCCGGAGTGGTGTGCGGCGTCACGCTGCGGGACACCGGCCGGGGTTTGGGCAGGGGGACCGCGAACACGGTGCTCGACAGCAGCAGGCCAGCGACCGCGCCAGCCAGCGCTGCGCTCCCGCGCCTGAACCGTGGTGATGAAGGAGCAAATGGCGTCACGGGCGGCCTGTGTGGCGAATCATTCAAGTGCCTTCGCCTCAAGCTGTAGTGCATTGAATATGTGGACAAAACACCAAATGTGTTAGAGTGGGCACATTGCCGCAACACCGCGGCAAAATAGCGGCTGATACGGACCCCTTTGACGCCCCTGTCAGTTCCGCCGGGCCGGGACTTTCATCGCATCCTGGGACTCGTTATCAATCCTCATAAGATCAATAGCGTCGCGATGCGCGTGCGGAGACTGACTATGGCAGCCAAGACGAAGTTCGGAGGGTCCTATACCGCCTTGGTGACGCCGTTCAAAAACGGAGCGCTCGACGAGGATGGTCTGCGCGAACTGGTGAACTGGCAGATCGAGCAGGGCTCGCACGGCCTTGTTCCAGTCGGCACCACCGGCGAGAGCCCGACGCTCACCCATGACGAGCACAACAAGGTGACGGAGTGGGTGGTTCAGGAGTCGAAGGGCCGTGTTCCGGTGATTGCGGGCGCGGGCTCGAACTCGACGCGCGAAGCCGTCGCGCTGGCGAAGCATGCCGAGAAGGCGGGCGCCGACGCGGTGCTGGTGGTGACACCTTACTACAACAAGCCGACGCAGGAAGGGATGTATCACCACTTCAAGGCGGTGAACGATGCGATCGGCATTCCGATCATCATTTATAACATCCCGCCGCGTTCGGTGGTCGACCTGTCGGTCGAGACCATGACGCGGCTGTTCGAGCTGAAGAACATTGCGGGCGTGAAGGACGCCACCGCGAACCTCGCGCGCGTCTCGCAGCAGCGTCATGCCATGGGGCCGGATTTCATCCAGATGTCCGGCGAGGACATGACGGCGCTCGCTTATATGGCGGCGGGCGGACACGGCTGCATTTCCGTGGTCGCCAACGTCGCGCCGAAGCAGTGCGCGGACTTGATGTCCGCCGTGTTCAAGGGCGACTATGCCGGCGCGCTCAAGATTCAGGATCGGCTGACTCCGCTGCACGATGCGATCTTCAAGGAACCGGGCCTCGCCGGCGCCAAGCATGGCCTCAAGCTGCTGGGCCGTGGCGAAGACGAAGTCCGCCTTCCGCTCGTTCCGGTGACCGCCGCGACTGGCAAGATCATCCGCGACGCCATGGTGCACGCAGGTGTGCTGAACTAATCCATCACAGAGGCTGGAGAGATACGATGCTCGAGGAGTTCAAGAAATTCGCACTGAAAGGCAATGTCGTCGATCTCGCGGTCGGTGTGATCATCGGCGCGGCTTTCGGGGCGATCGTCAATTCGATGGTGGCCGACATCATCATGCCGGTCATCGGCGCGGTCACCGGTGGCCTCGACTTCTCGAACTATTTCTTGCCGCTCGCCAAGTCGGTCACGGCAACCAACCTCGTTGACGCCAAGAAGCAGGGTGCAGTACTGGCCTATGGCAGCTTCCTGACGCTGACGCTGAACTTCCTCATCGTCGCGTTCGTGCTGTTCCTCGTGATCCGGGTCATGAACCGGTTGAAGGCGAAGGAAGAAGCCGCTCCGGCACCGGCGGCGCTGACCAAGGATCAGGAACTCCTGACCGAAATCCGCGACGCCCTGAAGACCAAGTAAGGTCTGGCCGATAAGCTCCTGACAGGCCTGCCGGTGCCATGCACCGGCAGCAGCGCCTACGGACGGGCGCATTGCTTTCACGCGGCTGAAACTCCATATCCGGGACGGATTGCGTCAAGGCAGCAAGGACTATGGCAGAGAAGAAAGAGCGCCCGATCAAGGTCGTTGCGGAGAACCGCAAGGCGCGCTTCCATTATGCGATCGAGGATACCTTCGAGGCGGGCATCGTGCTGACGGGCACCGAGGTCAAATCGGTGCGCGGCGGCAAGAGCACGATCGGCGAGTCTTACGCCGACGCCAAGAATGGCGAGATCTGGCTGGTCAACGCGAACATTCCCGAATATTTGCAGGCCAACCGCTTCAATCATGAGCCGAAACGGTCGCGGAAGCTGCTGTTGCACAAGAAGGAAATCAACAAGCTGTCCGGCGCGATCGAGCGTGAGGGCATGACGCTGATTCCGCTCAAGATGTATTTCAACGAGCAGGGCCGCATTAAACTGCAGATCGGGCTCGCCAAGGGCAAGAAGCTGCATGACAAGCGCGAAACCGAGAAGAAGCGCGACTGGCAGCGCGAGAAGGGCCGCCTGATGCGGGCGCGGGGCTGACCCGGCTCGGCAGGCGGATGTGACCATTTCTGGGACGGCGGGAGAAGACCCGATGAATCAGCCGAATTTGATGGGAGTGGACTGGAGCCAGATTCCGGCACCGGTCGATGACGGCGCGGCGAGTCACCTTGTCGGCATGAAGATTCCCGACGTCGCGTTGCCGGCCACCGACGGCGCGTCAGTCACGCTCGCTTCGCTGCCCGGCCGGGTGGTGCTGTTCGCCTATCCGCGCACCGGCGAGCCCGGCAAGATCAGCCTCGTGGATGACTGGGACATGATCCCGGGCGCGCGAGGCTGCACGCCGCAGACCTGCGCATTCCGCGATCTGTTCAAGGATCTGAAAGCCGCCGGCGCGCAGCATGTGTTCGGAATCTCGACGCAGGACACGGCGTATCAGCGCGAGATGGTGGAGCGGTTGCATGTGCCTTTTCAGGTGCTGTCCGACGCTGATCTTGCCCTGACGCGCGCGCTGAACCTGCCGACCATGGGCGTACTGGATCTAACGCTGATCAAGCGCATGGCGCTGATCATCGACGATGCCACCATCACGCATGTGTTCTATCCGGTGTTTCCGCCGGACCGGAATGCGGGCGATGTGCTGGCGTGGTTGCAGGCGAATCCGCGTTAACCGAGATAGTCCCGCACGCGGGCGAACACGGCTCTGAACATCTGCGGCGTCAGCACGCCGGTGTTCGTATTGTAGCGCGAGCAGTGATAGCTATCGAACAGCCGGATCGCGCCGGCCTGATGCTCCGCGCCGTGCTTGAAGGGCGCATCCGCAGCACGCAGGCCGAGCATTTTCAGCGTCGTATCATGCGATACGCGGCCGAGCATGACGATGGCGCGCAGGCGCGGCATTTCCTCCACCGCGGCCTGCATGAAGGTACGGCAGGTCTTGATTTCGACAGGCAATGGCTTGTTCTGCGGCGGCACGCAGCGCACCGCGTTGGTGATGCGGCAATCGATAAGACGCAGACTGTCGTCCGGCCGCGCTTCGAAGACGCCCTCGGCAAAACCAAGATCCGTCAGCGTGCCGTAAAGAAGGTCGCCCGCGAAATCGCCAGTGAAAGGCCGTCCGGTGCGATTGGCGCCCTGAAGGCCGGGCGCGAGGCCGACGATCAGGAGTTGTGCATCGACGGGACCGAAAGACGGAACGGGCGCATTGAACCAGTGCGGATGCTGGGCGCGATTGGCGTCGCGAAAGTCTTTCAGGCGGGGGCAGAGAGGGCAGTCCGGGCCGGGTTCGTTGGCCTGTCCTGAAAATGGAGCAGAGGGGCCGGCGCTTTCGCGCCGGCTTGCGTGCGTGAAGCGGATTTGACGTTCGCCCCCAGCTTGCCGCGATTGCTTCATGCGAACGTCAAATCCAAAGCTTCACGACATCAATAATTTGCCAGTGCCCCTTCGGTTCTGACATTCGCATCAATGACGCGTCGGGAGACAGGCGAATGTCAGAACCGGGGCCACTGGTCTTGTCCTCAGTCTTCAAAATCGTCGGCATCGCCTCGCGGTGCAATTGGGCTCGTGCTGCGCTGCAGGAATTGCGGCGTATGCTGACGAGGTTCGCGCGGCTCCCGAGCGGCAGGGCGCTCGCTCGGATCGCGGCCAAGCTTGGATTGTAGCTGGACCAGATCAGTAAAGACATCCGCCTGACGGCGCAATTCGTCGGCGATCATCGGCGGCTGGCTCGAGATCGTGGATACGACCGTCACGCGAACGCCCCGCCGCTGCACCGCTTCGACCAGCGAGCGGAAGTCGCCGTCGCCGGAGAACAGCACCATCTGGTCGATATGCTCTGCCAATTCCATGGCATCGACCGCGAGTTCGATATCCATGTTGCCCTTCACCTTGCGGCGTCCGGACGCGTCGATGAATTCCTTCGTCGCCTTGGTCACGACGGTGTAGCCGTTGTAGTCCAGCCAATCGATCAGCGGTCGGATCGACGAATACTCCTGATCCTCGATAATCGCAGTGTAGTAGAAAGCGCGCACCAGAGTGCCACGACTCTGGAATTCAAGAAGCAGGCGCTTGTAGTCGATATCGAAACCAAGAGTCTTTGCTGTTGCGTAGAGGTTGGCACCGTCAATAAACAGCGCGATCTTGTTCGTGGCAGAAGGCATCAGTTTTTTACTCGCATCGTTGTTGTGTAAATTTTTGGCGCGTATCCATCACCGCGCATTTCCGTCGATTCAAATTGCCGCCAGAGGGTTGAGAGAAGATAAAAATTTCAGGATTGAAAGCACGAACTATGGCGGGCAGGTGCGTGGGCTTTCATTTCTGATCAAGCAATGAAGCGATTTCTTGTCCATGACGCGAATTGCCCCTCAGCTATGCTCCACGGGCAACCCTGAGGGAAGCGATTCACCCTTTAGGGCGAAATTCTTGCTTGCGAAAAGGCCCAGCGCGCTATACCTAGCGCGCATAGCGACATTTTTTCAGATTCAGACCCGGAGCGGCTGCCGATGGCGCGCGTCACTGTTGAGGATTGTATTGACAAGGTCGACAACCGGTTCGACCTCGTTCTGCTGGCCGCCCACCGCGCCCGCATGATTTCGTCCGGATCGCCGCTGACGATTGATCGCGATAACGACAAGAATCCGGTCGTCTCGCTGCGGGAAATCGCCGAAACCACCATTTCTCCCGAGGATCTGAAGGAAGAACTGGTCCATTCGCTGCAGAAGTTCGTCGAAGTGGACGAGCCCGAGCCCGATACGGTTCCTTTGATCGGTTCCGCTGGCGCATCGGTGGATGCGGACGACACCGAGGTGTCTGTCGAGCGTATGACCGAGGAAGAACTGCTCAAGGGCTTGGAAGGCCTCGCGCCGCCGGAAGAGCAGCCCGAAGAGGACGAATAACGTCCGCAGGCCTGTTTGGGCCTTTTCATCGCACTTTCTCAAAGGCCCGGACGAAATTCGTCCGGGCCTTTGCATTTATTGACATTTTTAGGGTCTTCCTTGCGAGGAGCAGATAACCGGCGATATTGTGGAAGGGCGGTTCTTCGCTCGGAATCGCCAATAAGGCAGCGAACGATGGTCAACTGGCGCCAAAATCAGCCCCAAATGCAGGCGGCGACCGAAACGGTCGCGGTGGTTCCGTCCGCGCCTGTGGAGGTGCCGGCCCGGAAGCAGCCCCGCGCCAAGATGATGCGCCAGTACGATCTGGTTGAAAGGGTTCGCGCTTACAACCCGAATACGGACGAAGATCTTCTCAACCGGGCCTATGTCTACGCCATGATGGCCCACGGCGAGCAGAAGCGGGCCTCGGGCGATCCGTATTTCTCGCATCCGCTGGAAGTGGCTGCGATTCTCACCGATCTGAAGCTGGATGACGCGACCATCGTTGCGGCGCTGCTTCACGATACGATTGAGGACACCGAATCCACCCGCACCGAAATCGATCAGCTCTTCGGCCAGGAGATCGGCGCGCTGGTGGATGGGCTGACCAAGCTCAAGCGGCTCGAACTGGTATCCCGCGAAGCCAAGCAGGCCGAAAATCTGCGCAAGCTGCTGCTGGCCATTGCCGACGACGTGCGCGTCCTGCTGGTCAAGCTCGCCGACCGCCTGCACAACATGCGCACGATGGAATTCATGCCGCCGGCATCCCGCCGCCGCATTGCTGAAGAAACACTCGATATCTATGCGCCGCTCGCCGGCCGCATGGGTATGCAGGAGATGCGCGAGGAACTGGAAGATCTCTCGTTCAGGATCATCGATCCCGATGCCCACGCTGTGGTCGTTCAGCGTCTGGACGCGCTGGAGGAACGCGATCGCAATGTGATCGGCGAAATCGAAGCGCAACTGACGGCAAAGCTTGCCAAAAACGGCGTCAACGCACATGTGAAGGGCCGCCGCAAGCAGCCGTTCTCGATCTGGATGAAGATGGAGCGCAAGTCCGTCGGCTTCGAGCAGTTGTCCGACATCTTCGGTTTCCGCATCATCGTCAACAGCATCGCCGAGGTCTATCGCACGGTCGGCATCGTCCATACGACCTGGCCGGTCGTGCCGGGGCGATTCAAGGATTACATCTCGACGCCGAAGCAGAACGACTACCGTTCGATTCACACCACGGTGATCGGTCCCGGCAAGCAGCGCGTCGAATTGCAGATCCGAACCGAGGAGATGGATCAGGTCAACGAATACGGCATCGCGGCGCATGCTTTCTACAAGGACGGCGTTGGTTCTCCGACCGAGCTTCTGCAAAGGGAATCGAATGCTTTCGCGTGGCTGCGGCATACGGTCGAAGTGCTGTCGGAGAGCGCGAACCCGGAAGAGTTCCTCGAACATACCAAGATGGAGTTGTTCCACGATCAGGTGTTCTGCTTCACGCCGAAGGGAAAACTGATTGCGCTGCCGCGCCATGCCAACGTGATCGACTTCGCCTATGCGGTGCATACCGACGTCGGCAACAGTGCCGTCGGCTGCAAGATCAACGGCAAGTTCGCGCCGCTGTCATCCGAATTGCAGAACGGCGATGAGGTCGAAGTGCTCACGTCGCAGGCGCAGTCGGCGCCGCCGAGCGCCTGGGAGTCACTGGCCGCGACCGGCAAGGCGAGGGCAGCGATCCGCCGTGCGACGCGCACGGCCGTGCGCGATCAGTATGCGGGGCTCGGGCGGCGCATTGTCGAGCGCTTGTTCATGCGCGCTAAGATCGCTTACGCCGACGACAAGCTGAAGGGCGCGTTGCCGCGGCTGGCGCGGGCCTCCATCGACGACGTGATGGCGGCGGTCGGACGCGGCGAAATGAAAGCGTCCGACGTCGCGCGCGCGATGTATCCGGACTACAAGGAAGAGGCGCGGCTCGGCGGCAAGAAAGCCGCCGGTCCAAAGGCAAAGCCTTCCGCCGAAGCCAAGGTGTCGACTGCGATTCCGATCCGCGGCATCAACAGCGATTTGCCGGTGAAATTCGCGCCCAACGGCGGCGCGGTGCCGGGTGACCGCATTGTCGGCATCGTGACGCCGGGCGAAGGGATCACGATTTATCCGATCCAGTCTCCTGCGCTGAAGGATTTTGAGGAAGAACCCGAGCGCTGGCTGGACGTGCGCTGGGACACGGACGAGGCCGCGCCGCGGCGCTTCCCGGCGCGGCTGCATGTGCAGAACGTCAATGAGCCCGGCAGCCTCGCGCAGATCGCAAGCGTGATCGCCGAGCATGACGGCAATATCGACAATATTCACATGAGCCGGCGATCACCGGATTTCACGGACCTGACCATCGATCTTGAGGTCTATGACCTCAAGCATTTGAACGGTATCATCGCGCAGCTTCGCGCCAAGGCGGTCGTCGCCAGCGTCGATCGCATCAACGGCTAGTTTTCATCGTTTCGTCAGGCTTGTGCGTCCATGTCAGTCCTTCCGCCGCTGCGTCTCGGGGTCAATATCGATCACGTCGCGACCCTGCGAAATGCGCGCGCGGGCGGCGCGCCTGATCCCGTCCGAGCTGCATTGCTCGCGATTGAGGCGGGGGCCGACGGCATTACCGCGCATCTGCGCGAGGATCGCCGTCATATCCGCGACGACGACATGAAGCGTCTTAAGGCGGAAATCTCCAAGCCGCTCAATTTCGAGATGGCTGCCACCGACGAGATGTTGCGCATCTCGCTTGCGACCAAGCCTCATGCGGTCTGTCTTGTGCCGGAGCGCCGCGAGGAATTGACGACCGAGGGCGGGCTCGACGTCGTCGGACAGCAGAACGCGCTGGCCCCGTTCATCGCAAAATTGAACGACGCCGGGATACGTGTCTCGCTTTTTATCGCGGCCGATCCGGCGCAGATCGAGATGGCGGCAAAGCTGCGCGCGCCGGTGATCGAAATCCATACCGGGGCCTGGTGCGACGCCTTCGTTGACGGCAATACCGCGAAGGCTGAAGCGGAATGGCAACGCATCGTGAATGGCGCGAAGCTGGCGCAGTCCGCCGGTCTTGAAGTTCATGCCGGCCATGGCCTTGACTATGTCACCGCGGAGAAGATCGCAGCGTTGCCGCAGATCGTCGAGCTTAACATCGGATATTTCATGATCGGCGAGGCGTTGTTCGTGGGCCTGACGCAAACGGTGCTGGATATGCGCGCGGCGATGGAGCGCGGCCGCAAGACGCTGCGGGCCTATCTATGATCATCGGCATCGGCTCGGACATCATCGACATCGCCCGGATCGAAAAGGTGATCGGCCGCCACGGCGACCGCTTTATCGATCGCATCTTCACCGCGACGGAGCGGGCCAAGGCCGAACGCCGCGCCACGACCGCAAAACTGGTCTGGGCGACCTACGCCAAGCGATTCGCCGCCAAGGAGGCCTGCTCGAAGGCGCTCGGCACCGGCATCCGGCGCGGGGTCTGGTGGCGCGACATGGGCGTGGTCAACATGCCGGGCGGGCGTCCCACCATGAAGCTGACCGGGGGGGCGCTGGCGCGGCTGGAAGCCCTGACGCCGCCCGGCCATGAGGCCCGGATCGACCTCACAATCACCGATGACTGGCCGCTGGCGCAGGCTTTTGTCATCATTTCGGCCGTTCCGCTGCCGAAAACCTGATTTGGCGCCGGGGCGGGGCTTCCGATAACGGCGCGATCAAAAATGCACTGAAATGTCAGTCAATTAGCAAGTTTTCGCCAAGGCGTTGATTGCGCCTTTCACGACAACGGTCTAAAACCCGCGCGGGTGATTTGGGCGGCGAATGAGCCTCCAGGAACTGTGCGACAGCCGGTCCGGGGGCTCGTAACCAGGATTTTGAAAGAGCAGATGAGCGTGACAACCCCGGCCAAATCCGAAGGCGGCGTCGGCGAAACCATCCGCGTTGTCATTCACGCGCTCATTATCGCGCTGGTGATCCGGACCTTCCTGTTCCAGCCGTTCAACATTCCGTCGGGATCGATGAAGGCGACGCTGCTGGTCGGCGATTATCTCTTCGTCTCGAAGTATTCTTACGGCTACAGCCATTACTCGATCCCGCTGTCGCCACGCATCTTCTCCGGACGCATTTTCGGCTCCGATCCCAATCGTGGCGACGTTGTTGTCTTCCGCCTGCCGAAGGACGACACCACCGATTACATCAAGCGCGTCATCGGATTGCCGGGCGACCGCATCCAGATGAAAGAAGGGCTTCTCTACATCAACGACAAGCCGGTCGAGCGCGAGCGCCTGCCTGACTTCATCGGCGAGGACCCCTGCGGCACCGATGCGACGGCTCGCGTCAAGCAGTGGAAAGAAACGCTGCCGAACGGCGTGACCTACAAGACGCTCGATTGCGTCGATAACGGTTTCTACGACAACACCAATGTCTACACGGTGCCGCCCGGCCACTTCTTCATGATGGGCGACAACCGCGACAACTCCACCGACAGCCGCGTTCTGTCGGCGGTGGGCTATGTGCCGTCCGAAAATCTGATCGGCCGCGCGCAGATGATCTTCTTCTCCATTGCCGAAGGCGAACAGGCCTGGCAGTTCTGGCGCTGGCCGGTTTCGGTGCGCTGGAATCGCATCTTTTCCATCGTGCGATGAGCGGCGATACGGCAGCCGTTAAAACCGAACCGGAGACGGACGCCGCTACAAGCGACGGCACCGCCCCGGAGGTCAAACCTGCCAAGAAAAAAGCGCGGCGTCCGAGCGCCAAGGCTGCGGCCAAGATCGTCGAGCAGCGGATCGGTCATACCTTCGCCGATCCGTCGTTGCTGGCCACGGCCTTCACGCATGTGTCCGCACTGAAATCCGCGCGAAGCCGCGCCGACAGCTATCAGCGTCTCGAATTTCTCGGCGATCATGTGCTCGGGCTGATCGTTTCCGACATGCTGTATCGCGCGTTTCCGGCGGCCGACGAGGGCGAGTTGTCGAAGCGCCTTGCCGATCTCGTGCGCAGGGAGGCTTGCGCGGATGTCGCAAAATCGCTCGGTCTGGACGAAGCCATCAAGCTCGGATCGGTCGGGGCGGGCGCCGGTGCGCGGCTGCGTAACTCGGTGTTGGGCGACATCTGCGAGGCCGTGATCGGCGCGGTATTCCTCGACGGTGGCTATGCCGCCGCGGCGCAATTCGTGGAGCGGAACTGGACCGAGCGCATGCGCAAGCCGGTGCGGCCGCTGCGCGATCCGAAAACCGTGCTGCAGGAATGGGCGCAGGGCAAGGGACTGCCGACTCCGGTCTATCGCGAGGTTGAGCGCACCGGTCCGCATCACGATCCGCAGTTTCGTGTCGCGGTGGAATTGCCGGGCCTTGCGCCTGCCGAGGGCATCGGCGGCAGCAAGCGCGCCGCGGAGAAACTGGCAGCGACCGCGCTGCTCAAGCGGGAAGGCGTGACGGGCGGCAACGATGCCTGATGAATCTCAAACAACTGCCGGTGAAACGCGCTGTGGCTTCGTCGCCCTGATCGGCGCGCCGAATGTCGGCAAATCCACGCTGGTCAATGCGCTGGTCGGATCGAAAGTCACCATCGTTTCCAGGAAGGTGCAGACCACGCGCGCGCTGATCCGCGGCATCGTGGTCGAGGACAACGCGCAGATCATCCTCGTGGATACGCCCGGCATCTTCGCGCCGAAGCGCCGTCTCGACCGCGCGATGGTGTCTACCGCATGGAGCGGAGCGCATGACGCCGATCTGGTGTGTGTTCTGATCGATGCACGAGCCGGCATCGACGACGAGGCCGACGCGATTCTGAAGAAACTCGAGAGTGTCAATCATCCGAAGATGCTCGTATTGAACAAGATCGATCTCGTGCCGCGCGAGAAGCTGCTGGCGCTGGCCCAGAAGGCCAACGAGCGGATGACATTCGAGCAGACCTTCATGGTCGCGGCTCTGTCCGGCGACGGGGTGGACGATCTGCGCCATGCACTTGCGAAGGCCGTGCCGCCGGGGCCGTTTCACTATCCCGAAGACCAGATGTCGGACGCGCCGATGCGCCATCTTGCGGCGGAAATCACCCGCGAGAAAATCTACCGTCATCTGCATCAGGAACTGCCGTATCAGTCGACGGTCGAGACTGACTCCTGGACCGATCGCAAGGACAACTCGGTCCGGATCGAGCAGACGATTTTCGTCGAGCGCGACAGCCAGCGCAAGATTATGCTCGGCAAGGGCGGAGCGACCATCAAGGCGATCGGCGCGGATGCGCGCAAGGAGATCGCCGAGATCGTCGGCCAGCCGGTGCACCTGTTCCTGTTCGTGAAGGTGCGTGACGGATGGGGCGACGATCCGGAGCGCTATCGCGAGATGGGACTGGAGTTTCCCAAAGAATGACCGGTCCCGACGTCCAGCTTCCGAGGAACGTCTTCTATTTCGAGGTGCTGCTCAACCTGTCGCTCCTCATCGACGTGCTGTCTGCGGCGTTCCTGAATCGCATGCCGGACGATCTGACGGATTCATCGAAGCTGGCCCTGAACTTCATCGCAGTGGCCATGACGCTTGGTTTCTTCCAGTTGATCTGGCTCGCCGCTCATCGCCGCAAGAACTGGGCGCGCATGGTCCTGCTCGCGGCGATGATGCTCTCGGTCGGGTCAATCATCACATCCGTGGGCGAGACCGGATTCCAGTTCAGCACCTTCATCGATGTGATCTCGACGGCCCTGACAGCGCTGGGCCTGTCGTTCTCGTTCACCGGCGATGCGCAGGACTGGTTCCGGCAACCGGAACGATAGGCATTACGGACGCGCAGGTTCGCGCAGAATCCTGTAGAATGACCCCATGGAATGGACCGACGAAGGCATCGTTCTGGGCGTGCGGCGGCATGGCGAATCCAGCGCCATCGTCGAACTGCTGACGCGCAGCCACGGACGGCATCTCGGCATGGTGCGCGGCGGCGCTGGTCCTCGGATGCGCCCGCTGCTTCAGCCGGGCAATTCGGTGAGCGCGATCTGGCGCGCGCGCCTCGATGAACATCTCGGATACTACGCGATCGAGGGAACGCAGCTGCGCGCCGCCACCATGTTCGGTTCGCCGCATGCGGTTTATGGCGTCACGCATCTGGCCTCGCTGGTGCGGCTGTTGCCGGAGCGCGACCCGCATGAAGATATCTATGAGATGCTGGAATCCATTCTCGACGATTTCGGCGACGCGTCCGGCGCGGGCGTGCAACTGGTCAAATTTGAACTGGCCATGCTGACCGAACTCGGATTCGGCCTCGACCTGTCATGCTGTGCTGCCAGCGGAGTCGAGACCGATCTGATTTACGTGTCGCCGAAATCGGGCGGAGCCGTCTCGCGGCAGGCGGGTGAGCCATGGCGCGACCGGCTGTTGCCGCTGCCGCCGTTTCTGCGCGAGAGCGACGACGGCAGCAACGGCTGGACCGGGCAGGATGTCGAGGACGGTTTCCGCCTGACTGGATTGTTTCTGTTGCGCAATGTGCTGGAGCCGCGCGGGCAGGGCCATTCGGATGCCCGCGAGGGTTTCATCAATGCGGTGCTTCGTCCGCGCGCCGGTATGGCGGCCGAATAAGACGCCACAAAGTGGCCCTAAAACCCGCGATCAGATGTTGTTCATCCGCCAGACAGGGGTTAACCCGTTGCCATGGGTAAAAGACTGATTCCACCAGAGCCGATGGACGTTCAGGAGGTCGCACTCCGCGAAGCGCTGGAAGAGCGCTATCTCGCCTATGCGCTCTCGACCATCATGCACCGCGCGCTGCCGGATGCGCGCGACGGCTTGAAGCCGGTTCACCGCCGCATCCTTTACGGCATGCGCCTGCTGCGCCTCGACCCCGGTACGCCGTTCAAGAAGTCCGCCAAGATCGTCGGCGACGTGATGGGTTCGTTCCATCCGCACGGCGACCAGTCGATCTACGATGCGCTGGTGCGCCTCGCGCAGGATTTCGCCTCGCGCTATCCGCTGGTGGACGGGCAGGGCAACTTCGGCAACATCGACGGCGATAACCCGGCAGCCTACCGCTACACCGAAGCGCGCATGACGGAAGTCGCGCGGCTCTTGCTGGAAGGCATCGACGAAGACGCCGTCGAATTCCGCGCCAACTACGATGGCCAGTCGAAAGAGCCGATCGTGTTGCCGGGCGCGTTTCCGAACCTGCTGGCGAACGGCGCGCAGGGCATCGCGGTCGGCATGGCGACATCGATCCCGCCGCACAACGCCGCCGAACTGTGCGACGCGGCGCTGCATCTGATCGACAAGCCGAACACGAAGTCGAGCGGATTGCTGCGTTACGTCAAGGGTCCGGACTTTCCGACCGGCGGCATCGTCGTCGACTCCAAGGAAAGCATTGCGGAATCCTATACGACCGGGCGCGGTTCGTTCCGCGTGCGCGCGAAGTGGCATCAGGAAGATGGCGCGCGCGGCACCTGGAACATCGTGGTCACGGAAATTCCGTGGCTGGTGCAGAAGTCGCGGCTGATCGAGCGCATTGCCGAACTGCTCAACGAGAAGAAACTCGTGTTTGTCGGCGATATTCGCGATGAGTCGGCGGAAGACGTGCGCATCGTCATCGAGCCGAAGTCGAAGAACGTCGATCCCGAAGTCCTGATGGAAACGCTGTTCAAGCAGACCGAGCTTGAAAGCAAGATTTCGCTCAACCTCAACGTGCTGGTGAAGGGCCGCATCCCGAAGGTGCTCGGCCTCGCCGAATGCCTGCGCGAATGGTTGGACCATCTGCGCGATGTGCTGATCCGGCGCGCCAACTATCGCAAGAACCAGATTGAGCACCGGCTTGAAGTTCTGGGCGGTTACCTGATCGCCTATCTGAACCTCGACAAGGTGATCAAGATCATCCGCACCGAGGACGAGCCCAAGCCGGTCCTGATCAAGACCTTCAAGCTGACCGATCTTCAGGCCGACTCCATTCTCAACATGCGCCTGCGCAACTTGCGCAAGCTGGAGGAGATGGAAATCCGCGGCGAGGACAAGGATCTTCGCAACGAACTGAAGGGCATCAAGGCTGTTCTCGCGTCCGAAGAAGAGCAGTGGAAGAAGGTCGGCGAGCAGGTCCGGAAAGTCCGTGACACTTTCGGGCCGAAGACGCCGCTCGGCAAGCGCCGCACGCAATTCGCCGACGCGCCTGAGCACGATCTTGCCGCCATCGAGGAAGCGCTGATCGAACGCGAGCCGATCACGGTCGTGGTGTCCGACAAGGGCTGGGTGCGCACGCTGAAGGGGCATGTCGAGGACCTGTCCAATCTCGCCTTCAAGACCGACGACAAGCTGAAGTTCGCCTTCTTCGCCGAAAGCACATCCAAGCTGACGCTGTTCGGCACCAACGGGCGCTTCTACACGCTCGATGCGCAAAAGCTGCCGGGTGGCCGCGGTCATGGCGACCCCATCCGCATGACCATCGATCTGGAAGGCGATGCGGATATCGTTGCGATGTTCGTGCAGAAGAGCGACCGCAAATTCCTGGTCGCCAGCAGTGACGGGCAGGGCTTCGTCGTCAATGAAAGCGATTGCGTGGCCAATACGCGTAAGGGCAAGCAGGTGCTTAACGTCACCATGCCCAATGAGGCCGCGGCGATCACCACCGTGTCCGGCGATACCGTCGCCGTGATCGGCCAGAATCACAAGATGGTGGTTTTCCCGCTCGATCAGGTGCCCGAAATGGCGCGTGGCCGCGGGGTCCGGCTGCAGCGCTACAAGGAGAAGGGCCTCTCCGACATCATGACCTTTACCGCGAAGGAAGGCATGACGTGGAAGGATGGCGCCGGCCGCGAGCAGAGCATGACGCTGAAAGAGCTGGCCGATTGGCGTGGCAACCGTGCGGATGCCGGGCGTCTCGCCAACGGCTTCCCGAAGTCGAACAAGTTCGGCAAAGGGATCGAATAAGGAGAGCGGCTATTCCAGCCGCTCTACCTTCCGCAGAGCCGGAAACAGTTTCATCCACAGCAGCGCCACCAGCACGGTGCCGACGCCGCCAAGCACGGCGGCAGGCATTGCGCCCATCAGCGCGGCGGTGACGCCGCTTTCGAACTGGCCGAGCTGGTTCGAGGCGTTGATGAAAAGAAAGTTCACCGCGCCGACGCGCCCGCGCATTTCGTCCGGTGTCGCAAGCTGCACCAGCGACAGGCGGATCACGACGCTGACGGTGTCGGCCGCGCCCATGATCACCATCGCGATCACCGACAGCCACAGCCAGGTAGACAGCGCGAAAACGATCGTCGCGAGGCCGAACACGATGACGGACTGAAACATCCGCATCCCGACACGCCGGTTGATCGAATAGCGGGCGAGCACTGCCGTCATCATCAGCGCGCCGACCGCAGGGGATGCACGCAACAGGCCGAGGCCCAGCGGCCCGGTGTGAAGAATGTCGCGCGCATAGATCGGCAGCAGTGCCACCGCGCCGCCGAGCAGCACCGCGAACAGATCGAGCGAGATCGTGCCCAGGATCGCAGGGCTGTTCCGCACGAAGCCGACGCCGGCGAACAGATCGGACAGTGTTGGCGGTTCTTTCGATGCGGCCACGCGCTCGACCTGCATCGCGCCACTCAGCGCCACGGCAGCGAGCCAGAACACGGCCATGATGGCATAGGGCGTCGCCGGTGAAATCGCGTAGGTGAGGCCGCCGACCGCGGGGCCGGTGACCATCGCGATCTGGCCGATGCCGGTGGCGACGGCCGTTCCGCGCTGGACCGTGCCTTCCGGCACGACGGCGGGGAGCAGGGCGGACGACGCGGGATTCTCGAACGCCGTCACCACACCCAACACGGCCATGGCGATGAAAATCTGCGGCACCGTCAGCCATCCGGCAAAGCTTCCCCATGCCAGGAACGCCGCCACCAAACCTTCCGCGAGCTGGCAGAGCTGCAGGACGCGCTTGCGGTCGTAACGGTCGACGGCATGCCCCGCTGCGAACACCAGCACGGCCGTGGGAAGGAATTGAACAAGCCCGATCATGCCGAGTTCGAACGCGCTGCCGGTCTTGTCGTAGATCTGCCAGCCCACGGCGACGCCCGCGATCTGGCTGCAGAACCGCGAGAAGCTGCGCGACCAGAGATAGAACTGGAAGGGACGATGGCGGAGCAATGCGACGGAGGACATTGAAGAGGTGCGACCGGAGCGGCGGAAAAGGTATGTGATGCTGGCGAACTGGCCCGAGCGGCGCAAGCCTGTCAATGAACCGGGCTGTTCTTTGCAGCCGCTCGCGGTCACGATAAGTTGGCCTATCGAGGTTTGCGAGGTTGGTTCGAATGGTCCGCTACAATGAAATCCGCGAGGGCGAGGTGGCCATCGATCCGCCGCCACCGACCGATGCTGGTCTTGTGTTCATCGGCCGCATTCATACGCCATGGACCGATCGCATGCTGACGCCGAGGCAGGGGCGGCATGATGGTCCCATCTGCCGCATCGAGATTTTCGAACCGTGGGTGCCCGCGCTCAAAGGCCTCGACAGGTTCACACAGGCCGAGGTGATCTACTGGCTGCATCAGTCGCGGCGCGATCTCGTTCTTCAAAGCCCGGCGAGCGATGAGACGACCCACGGCACGTTTTCGCTGCGCTCCCCGGTGCGGCCCAATCCGCTCGGCACATCGATCGCGCAGATCGTCGGCATCGAAGGCAACATGGTTTCGGTGCGCGGCCTTGATTGTCTCGACGGCACGCCGCTGGTCGATCTGAAGCCGGACCGCTGCCAGTTCACGCCGATTGCGCCGCCGCAGCCGGGAGATTTCGAAACCGGCGCATGAAGGCAGGCGAACGCCTCAAGAAGACGGCAGGCGAAGCGGCCGAAACCAAAGTCCGGCATTTCGCTTTTGCAACTCACTTGCAACTAGCTGCCGGGCATGCATATTGACGGTATGGATGCCCGCCCGTCGCTCCCGCCTGACCAAGCCAGTCTTCCCCTGTCCAGGGGTGGCTGGCGCACGCCGCGCGGGGAACCGTCGCTGGCCGATATGTTCGGCTCGGTCCGGGTGGTGCGCTCCGGTTCCTTCTGGCGGAAGCTGGCCGCGTTCCTGGGCCCGGGCTATCTCGTGGCCGTCGGCTACATGGACCCCGGTAACTGGGCGACCTCGCTCGCCGGTGGTTCAAAGTTCGGCTATGCGCTGCTCACCGTCGCGCTGATCTCCAACATCATGGCCATCGTGCTGCAGGCGCTGTGCGCGCGGCTCGGTGTCGGCTCGGGACGGGACCTCGCGCAGGCCTGCCGTGATGCCTTTCCGAAGTGGGTGTCCTGGCCGCTATGGCTGCTTGCGGAAATCGCCATCAGCGCCACCGATCTTGCCGAAATCATCGGTACCGCCATCGGCCTCAATCTGCTGTTCGGCATTCCGCTTGAGATCGGCGTGCTGATCACCGCGCTCGATGTGTTTCTCATTCTGGCGTTGCAGGCCATCGGCTTTCGCTGGATCGAAGCCTTCGTGGTGACGCTGCTCGGTGTCATCGCAGCGTGCTTCGCGATCCAGATCGCGATGGCCGATCCCGACTGGGGTGCGGTGATCCGCGGCTTCGCGCCGACGGTGGACATCGTGCGCAACCGCGAGATGCTCTATCTCGCGCTCGGCATTCTCGGCGCCACCGTGATGCCGCACAATCTCTACCTGCATTCCGGCCTTGTTCAGACGCGCGGCTATGGCGACAGCGTTCCGGAGAAGAAAGAGGCGATCAAGCTCGCCACCATCGACTCCACCATCGCGCTGTGCCTTGCGCTGCTGATCAACGCGTCGATTCTCATTCTCGCCGCCGCGACATTTCATAAAGCGGGCAAAACCGATGTGGCCGAACTCGATCAGGCGCATACGCTGCTGTCGCCGATGCTGGGATCCTCGCTCGCGCCAACGCTGTTCGGTATCGCGCTTTTGTGCTGCGGATTGAACTCCACGGTGACTGCGACGCTGTCCGGCCAGATCGTGATGGAAGGATTCATCAACATCAAGATTGCGCCGTGGCTGCGCCGTCTGGTGACGCGTGCCATCGCCATCGTTCCGGCCGCGCTCGTCACCATCTGGTACGGCGAGAAGGGGACGGGACAATTGCTCATCCTCAGTCAGGTGGTGCTGAGCCTGCAGTTGCCGTTCGCGATCGTGCCGCTGGTGATGTTCACGGCGAGCAGGGCCAAGATGGGGGCGTTCGTCGCGCCGAGCTGGCTGTCGGTGATCGCCGCATTGATCGCGGCCATCGTGATCGCGCTTAACCTGAAACTGCTGATCGATTTCGTGGCGGGGTGAGGGACTCGCGTCCCGTTATGCGCCGTCTCTTCCGTCGTTCTTGCTCGATCTCTCCGCTTGTCATCACCGGGCTTGTCCCGGTGATCCCGATGAATTGCGCACTGTGTCCCCTGATCGGGATGGCCGGAACACGTCCGGCCATGACAACAGAAAGTGCCGCGCAACTCTCTCGCCGTCGTCCTTCGAGGTGTGCGCGGGCCCGCGCCTCAGGATGACGGCGCTCTGTTTTTCGCGGCGACGACATTGTGGGTGTTGTGTCCCGGGCGCGATGCAGCGTGTAACGCTGCTTCGCAGAACCGGGACCGTAACATACACCGCACTCGTCACGGCCCGGCTCGGCAACGCACCGCTTCGCGC
>JAFKEQ010000007.1 GCA_017308575.1 Afipia sp. | reverse complement strand
TGCCGCAGGACGAGATGATCGGCGACATGATCCGCGAGCAGCTGATCTATTATCCGACCGTGACGCGCGATCCGTTTCGCAACCGTGGCCGCATCACCGACCTGATCACCTCGGGCAAGCTGTTCGAGGACATCGCGTTGCCCGGCCTCAACTCCGCGCAGGACCGCGTGATGATGTGCGGCAGCCCGGCGCTGCTGGTGGACATGAAAGAGCTTTTGATCGACCGCGGCTTTGTCGAAGGCAATCACGGCGAGCCCGCCGACTTTGTCATCGAAAAGGCCTTCGCCGAGCGATAGTTGCCGCGCCGGATTGCTGGCGTCTTTTGCCAGGCCGGTTTAAGCTCACGCGAACGAGTGTGTTGCGTGAGGCCTGAAAATGGCGATTTCAGATGGCGGCAGGCACGAGGCGTTTTGGCGCCGCATGCCGTTACCTGTCCTGGATGCAGATGGTGTGCTGGCAGTGCTGGCACGGCGGGCGATGTTCATTGCCGGCGTCACGCTTTTTTGCGCAGCCTTCAGTCTTGTCTATGTTCTGCTCGCGGCTCCGAAATATGTCGCGTCCGGCCGCCTGTCTGTCACCACCGATTTTCCTGTGAAGGCAGTCGCATCTCGTGGCGTGCTCGACAAGGTTATCGCGCGCGAGAAGCTTGAATCCGATCCGATCTTCGGCGCGAAGCCGAAAGGCTTGCTGACAGGGCTGCTGGTCCGCGCAGATCTCATACCGGAGGATTCGCAGGTGCTGGCGCTTCATCGCCTTGAGCGCGCGGTGACCGTGACGCGCGGTGAGGGGGCATCGATCGTTACGGTGAATGTCGCGACGGCGGATCGTGAGACATCGGCACGGGTAGCCAATGCCCTCATGGATACCTTGGTCGAAGAAGCATCGGTTTCGCGGACCGAATCCGCGGTGCGCCCGGTGTTGCCGAGTGATCCGTCGCTGGAGGCCGCGCAAGCGCGCTTGCGGGATGCAGAGCGGAATTATGAGGCATATCGGCAGAGCAGTGGCACCGCCGATGCGACGGGTCCATCGCAGATCGATAAGCAGATCGGTGAATTGACCGCTCAGGCGGCCGCTGCCGAGGCGAGAGCCAATCAACTCCGCGCGTCGCTAACCCAGATCCAGCGTGCGCGTGACAATGGCGACTTCGATGCGATTCCGGGGGCGCTGCGGAGCAGAGCGTTTCAGTCTTTTAAAGGTCGTTACGCTGTAGCAAGGCGGATCGAAGCTGAACTCAGCGAGACGCTCGGGCCTCGGCATCCAGATTTGAAGTCGGCAAGGGAAGACGCGGCGGATGCACGGCGCTCTCTCGATCAGGCCGCCGGAGATATGGTCAAATCGACCACCGTCGAGCTGGAAAGGGCGCGTTTCTCTGCAACGCATTCCAGAAAGCGACTGGATGATGCACGAAAAGAATTTGCCAACGCAAGCACAGCTTCGGCGCGCGTCAAAGAATTGGAACGAGCGGTCGAAGAAAACCGCGCAGCCTATCAGGCGGCGTTATCGCAATCGCGCGTGCGAGAGGAACTGCCGCGATCGGACGGCGGAGCCGTTCGGATATTGAGCCGCGCGATGCCGCTGGCGGAGCGAAGCGGGGCATCTCCGGCTCGTGTGCTTATTGTCAACATTCTGTTCGGGCTGGGCCTTGCCATCAGTCTTGCGTGGCTGCGCGAGCTGATGGAGCAAGGAGCGCACGCTTCATCCTGACAATATAAAAGCAGCGCCGCTGCGATGGGGACCGGCGATGCATCCCGCGTAACGCGCGGGACGCAAAAACCTCATCCGGTGAGAATTCTGAGCATCATGTCATTCTTGTCGGACAGGTGTCATGTCACCTTCAAACTAAGCCGTCACAAAGCGCCCGGGTTTCACCAAGGGGTGCGTGATGAGCGAAATGACAGTCAATTCCGGACATGCAGATGGTGCCTCCATCGAACCGGCTTCCAGGCCAAATCTCGACAAGGGCTTTAACCCGCTGACGATGATCCTGTTTTTCGGGATCCTTGCCACCGGTTTGCTGTTCGTGGCCTATAGCATCTATGTGGATGTGGACGCGACCGGCACCAAGGTCACGACTTATCTGCCCTATATGTTGCTGTTCGTGGCGCTTCTGATCGCGCTCGGCTTCGAGTTCGTCAACGGCTTCCATGACACCGCGAACGCCGTGGCCACCGTCATCTATACGCGCTCGCTGCCAGCTGAATTCGCGGTGATCTGGTCCGGTTTCTTCAATTTCCTGGGCGTGTTGCTTTCGAGCGGCGCGGTGGCATTCGGCATCGTGTCGCTGCTGCCGGTCGAATTGATCCTGCAGGTCGGCTCCAGCGCCGGTTTCGCCATGGTGTTCGCCCTGTTGATCGCGGCCATCATCTGGAATCTTGGCACCTGGTACTTCGGGCTTCCGGCTTCCAGTTCCCACACGATGATCGGTTCGATCATGGGGGTCGGCATCGCCAATGCCCTGCTGCGCGGACGTGACGGTACGACAGGCGTTGACTGGTCGCAGGCCGCCGGCATCGGCAAGGCGCTGCTGCTGTCGCCGCTGTTCGGCTTTGCTCTCGCTGCCGTGCTGCTCTTCGTGCTGAAGACGGCGTTGCTGAAGGCGACCCCGGCTCTGTTCGCGGAACCGAAGGATAATCAGCCGCCTCCGCTCTGGATTCGCGGTATTCTGGTTCTCACCTGCACGCTGGTCAGCTTCTTCCATGGCTCGAACGACGGTCAGAAGGGTATGGGCCTGATCATGCTGATCCTGATCGGCACGGTGCCGACCGCTTATGCGCTGAACCGCGCGTTGCCGGAATCGCAGGTGGCGAAATTTTATCAGACTTCGGAAGCCGCATCGAAGGTGATCGCGGCGAAGGGCGCGGGCCACAGCATTATTGGCGATCCGCGTCCCGCAGTGACCCGCTACGTGGCCGAACATCACATCACCGAAGGCACTTTCCCGTCGCTGGCCGTGCTGGTGAAGGATGTCGGTGAGCAGGTGCAGAAATACGGTTCGTTGAATAAGGTGCCTGCGGAGGTCGTCGGCAACACCCGCAACGACATGTACCTGACCTCGGAAGCGATCCGGTTCCTGACGAAGGACAAGGAAAGCGAGCTGACGAAGGAAGATATCGCGGCACTGGACGCCTACAAGGCCTCACTCGACAGCGCGACCAAGTTCATTCCGACCTGGGTGAAGATCGCCGTCGCCATCGCGCTCGGTCTCGGCACTATGATCGGCTGGAAGCGCATCGTCGTGACCGTGGGCGAAAAGATCGGCAAGACCCATCTGACCTACGCGCAGGGCGCCGCCGCGGAAATCACCGCCGCGGCGACGATCGCGGCGGCTGATGGTTACGGACTTCCGGTTTCGACCACGCATGTGCTCTCGTCCGGTATCGCTGGCACCATGGCGGCGAACGGGTCGGGGTTGCAGTTGTCGACGATCCGTAACATCGCGCTCGCCTGGGTTTTGACTCTCCCGGCCGCGATGATCCTGTCCGGTGCGCTTTACTACATCTTTTCGCACCTGTTCTGAGGACCGAGGGGCTGCCGCTTACGCGGCAGCCCTTTCTTCCAGGTTTGATAGTCTGGAAAATAAAACAGCCCGCGCCATCGGCGCGGGCTGTTTTTCGCTTTCAAGTTTGAACAATTTCGGGTGTGCCTGACGATCCGGTAAAGGATACCGGATCGTCAGCCGGTTCGGCTTCTACTTACGCGGTCAGTAATCTTTTTCGCGATGCACGTCGTGAACGACAATGCCCTGACCGGCTTCCGGCATGGCCAGCCAGTCCCTGCGCTTCAGGGTGCGTCGGGTATCTTCCAGCCCGCTCAGCCAATGCTCGCGCATCGAGGTCGCAGAGAATTCATGATCCTTGGAATCGCCTTCATAGGCCTTCTGCTGATAGATCATCTGCAGGATAGTGATTTCGGGAAGATCGGCGAAGCGGTTGCGCAGTGCGCGCTCATGGTCGGAGAGCTGATCTTCCGGAATTTTCAGCAGTGCCTTGTAAAAATCCGTCTTCAGATTGTTCATGCGCTTGTAGACGTCGGTATTGTAGCGCGTACGCGACGAGTACATGATGTCCTTGTGACGCGCCATCACCTCCTGAATGTCTCGCGGCAATGGACCGCGCGCATTGAACAGGTCGACCTGGAAGACCAGCGAGTTCATTTTGTCTTCCTGGTCCAACAGGTGCTGCAGGGGCGTATTTGACACGATGCCGCCATCCCAGAAATGATCGGTCCCGATCTTGACCATCGGCAGGGCAGGCGGCAGCGCGCCACTGGCCATCACATGTTCAGGCTCGATGATTTCCTTCTTGTTGTCGAAGTAGAGAAAGTTTCCGGTCAGGACGTTCACCGCGCCGACGGCGAAATGCATCTTGCGTGAATTGATCAGATCGAAATCCACCAGTTCGAGCAGCGTCTCTTTCAGCGGAGCCGTGTCGTAATAGCTCGTTGCGGTTTTCGCGCCCGCCGGGCTGAACCATGGATTGAGATCGTGCGGCTTGAAGAAACCCGGCTGGCCCATGGTGGTAGTCAGGAATGAACTCGTCAGGTTGCGCGCCTTGCGATAGATGTCGCCGTCCGGGGTGTAGTGCCACACTTTTCGGCCGGTGATGCGATCCCAGAAGGTGCGCAGCCGTTCGAGGCGCCGCTCCGGAGGATTTCCCGCGATGATCGCGGAATTGATCGCGCCGATCGACACGCCGCACACCCAGTCCGGCTCCATGCCTTCTTCATGCAGCGCCTGATAGACACCCACCTGGTAAGCGCCAAGCGCGCCACCGCCCTGAAGAACCAGGGCGACGCGGTCGCAGCGGTCGGGTCGCCAGTTGCGTGAAGTCGATGTTTCGGAAGCAGGCGTGCGCGCGTCCATTGTCTCACCCATGATCAGCACGGTTTGAATTGCGCGCAGAATTCAGATCAGCGGTGACGCTGGTGTGACATGCGACACTCGCCGTCGGAAAATGCTTGACGTTCTCTTTCGAGAGACAAGGCGGCCGATGCGTTTGTCACGCGCCTGACGGATAGCTCTCACATCCCTGTCAAGGAGGCCCGCTAGCTGTTGCCCGTCGTAATTCCTGCTGCGCCTAAGCCGTACTTCCGGTCATGGATGCAGTGTCGATTTCAGCAGCTCAGATCGGTTGTCAGCATGTTGTCCGGAAAGTCCGCCATCGTCACAGGATCCACCAGCGGGATCGGGCTTGGTATCGCGCGCGGGCTTGCCGCCGGCGGCGCGAATATCATGCTTAACGGCTTCGGCGATCCGGCTGAGATCGAAACCATCCGCCGGGACATCGCGGACGAGCACAAGGTCAAGGTACTGTACAACCCGGCCAATATGACGGTCCCGAGCGAAATAGAATCGATGATCGCTCTGGCCGAAGACGAATTCGGCAGTGTCGACATCATCGTCAACAACGCCGGTATCCAGCATGTCGCGCCGATCGAAGATTTTCCGGTCGAGAAATGGGATGCGATTCTGGCGATCAATCTCTCCAGCGCCTTCCACACCACGCGGCTGGCAGTCCCGGCCATGAAGAAGCGTTCTTGGGGCCGGATCGTCAACATCGCCTCGGCGCATGCGCTGGTGGCGTCGCCGTTCAAATCCGCTTACGTCTCCGCCAAGCACGGTATCGCCGGTCTTACCAAGACGGTCGCGCTCGAAGTCGCCGAGCATGGCATCACCGTCAATGCCGTTTGTCCCGGTTATGTGATGACGCCGCTGGTCGAGAAGCAGATTCCGGAGCAGGCCAGGGCGCGCGGCATTACCGAGCAGCAGGTGATCTCTGATGTTCTGCTGGCCGCGCAGCCGACCAAGCGTTTCGTGACTGTTGAAGAACTTGCAGCGCTGGTCACGTTCCTCTGCACCGACAATGCGAAATCGATCACCGGCACGACGCTTCCCGTCGATGGCGGCTGGACCGCTCACTGAAAGGATACGTCACGATGCGCAAGGCAGACGTTCTCAGGCTTCCTTCAATGCCCGCAGCCGGTCCGAGCTATCCGGCCGGCCCGTATCGCTTCATCAACCGGGAATTCCTGGTCATTACCTATGAGACCGATCCCGATCTGATCCGCGCCGGATTGCCTGAGCCGCTGGAGCCGATCGCCCAGCCGATCGTTCATTATGAGTGGATCAAGATGCCGGATTCGTCCGGTTTCGGCAGCTACACCGAGTCCGGCCTTGTGATTCCGGCGCGTTTGCATGGCGAGGACGTCAACTTCGTCTCGCAGATGTATCTCGATGACGATCCGCCGATCGCCGCAGGCCGCGAAATCTGGGGCTTCCCGAAGAAATACGCCCATCCGAAGCTTGAGATCGTCAAGGACACGCTGACCGGCACGCTGGAATATGCGGGCCAGCTCGTTGCCATGGGCACCATGGGCTACAAGCACGAGGCACAGTCCGGGAGCGACGATGCCACGCTGGCGACGCTTCAGAAGACGCAGATTAATCTGAAGCTGATCCCGGGCGTGGATGGCCGTGCGGAGGTTGCGCAGCTTGTCGCCATCAACCTCACCGACATTACGGTGAAGGGATCATGGTTCGGCCCGGGCCGGCTGCATCTCATTCCGCACGTCAATGCGCCTGTGGCGGATTTCCCGGTGCGCCGCGTGATCGGTGCCAAACACTTCGTCGCCGATCTGACGCTGCCCTATGGCCGCGTCGTGCACGATTACAACAAGGACAGCGACGATCTCGCGGAGGCGGCAGAATAAGCGTCGCTGACACAAGTCTGTAGCACGTATGTCATCAAAATGAGCTGGTATCCCGGTGAGCAGAGAAGGCCGACCGGGAGCCGTGAGCAGTCTCGGACGGACAGGGGCGTATCGTGCGGGCCGATGTGTTGACGACTGCTGACATTGCGGCTGGGCCGCTGCCAGCGATTGAGCCGGTTCCGGGTCTGGTGTGGGCATTCCGCATTCATTCGGACGGAAATGCTGAATCGATCAATATCGAACAGCCGCTCGATCTGCGTGGTGATGGATTGCTGTGGCTGCATTTCAATCTCGCGGACCAGCGTGCGGACAAATGGCTTGCCTCGGCCGATCTCGATATTCCTGCGATGGGCAGAGCGCTGCTGCTGTCGCGGGATAATTTTCAGCAGATTCACGCCGCCGACGATTGTATCTATGGCGTGTTTTCCGATCTCGTTCGCGCCATCGATACGGTGACCGAGGAAACCGGCTATCTCCACTTTGCGATGACGGAGCGTCTGCTCGTCAGCGGGCGGCATCATGCGCTGTGCGCGGTGGATGCCACGCGGCGCGTGCTTGAAAGCGGCCAGCGCATCGCCAGTGCTGCCGACCTGCTCGAGACTATCGTCGAGCACGTGGCGGAGACGATGGAGCGCGTGGCTGAGAATGTCGCCACGAAGCTCGATACGATCGAGGAAAAGGTTCTGTCGGACGACGACAGCGATTTACGCCGCGACTTGGGGCGACTGCGACGGACCTGCGTTCGGCTGCATCGTCAGCTTTCGGGACTTCTGCTGATCTTCCGCCGTCTCGATCTGCAGACGGCGAACGCTGTGAAGCCGGGGTTAAGGCTTCGCGCCGGAAAGCTCGCACAGCGGCTCGATTCGCTGGATCATGTGGTCGTGGAAATGCGCGAGCGCAGCCGGCTACTGCAGGAAGAGCTTCACCTCAAGATCGAGGAGCAGACCAACAAGAGCATCCATCTGCTCTCGGTGCTCACCGCGCTGCTGCTGCCGCCGACATTAGTGACCGGCATCTTCGGCATGAACACCAAAGGGCTGCCGCTGACAGAATCGGAGGGCGGATTCCTCACCGCCGCCGTACTGATTATCGCCTCGTCCGCGCTGGCCTATTTCATCATGAAGCGCTTCGGCATTGTCAGATAGTCGGAGCGGGCGTGACATCCATTTTGTATGGCTTGGCACGGGCCTTCGCAATTTTTGCGGCTATCCCGCTTTGCTTTTCGGGCATCGCACTGGCCGCGGATGACAAGCCGCAGGCGAGCGCGAGCACAAGCAAGACCCAGCGCGAAATTCTCGCGGACTGGGGTCTCCAGTTCAATGCCACTTACATCGCTGAAGTGTTCGGCAATGTGTCGGGCGGCATGCGGCGCGGGTCGATTTATACGGGCCGCCTCGATCTCGGCGTCGATGCCGATCTCGAAAAGATCGTCGGATGGACCGGCGCGAAGTTCCACGCCAACATGTTTCAGATCCACGGGCAGGGATTATCGCGCGATTATATCGGCAATCTGATGCTGGTCAGCGGCGTGGAGGCTTTGCCTTCGACACGTCTTTATGAGCTATGGATCGAGCAGTCGCTGTTCGACGGAAAGCTCGCCGTCAAGGTCGGACAGCAGCCGTCGGACATTGAATTCATCGACAGCAAGTACGACGATATCTTCACCAACTCCGCGCTTGGCTGGCCGGGCATCACGGGCATCAATCTTCTCGCCGGAGGTCCGTCGCCGCCGCTGGCGGTGCCGGGCGTGCGCATCAAGACGCAAGTATCGGACAACATCACCGCCTATGCGGCGATTTTCGATGGAGACGCGGCACCGCCGGACAGTGTTGTCGATCCGCAGATCGCAAATCCGCACGGCATTCTGTTTCGCGTCAACGATCCGGCCTGGATGATCGGACAGCTCAAATACGGCTTTCAGCTTGGCGAGAATAATCTGCCGGGCACCATCACCGGCGGTGCCTGGAAGCATCTCGGCGAGTTCTACGATCAGCGCTATGCCACGGGCGGACTTGCGCTCGCCGATCCTGCAAGTACGGGCGTGCCGCGTAATCTGCGCGGCAATCAGGGAATCTTCGGCGTCTACGAACAGATGCTGGCGCGTGCCTCGCCAGGCTCGGACAAGGGCGTGGGCTTCTTCGTGCGCACCTCGATCAGCCCGTCGGATCGCAACCTGATCAGCTTCTATCTCGATGGCGGCTTCCAGTTCACCGGTTTCAGCGAGGCGAGGCCGAACGACAAGATCGGGGTCGCGATGACTTACGCGCGCATCTCGGATGCCGCGCGGGCCGCCGATCGCGACGTGCAGGCGTTCACTGGCACGCCGTACCCGGTGCGCGATTTTGAAGCGGTCTTCGAGATGACATATCTGGCGGAGGTCCAGCCGAACTGGACGGTTCAGCCGGTTTTTCAATATGTCTTCCATCCGGGCGGCGGCGTGGTCGATCCCAACGATCCGAGCCAGACCAGACGCATCAAGGATGCTGCGGTGTTTGGTCTCCGCAGCACTTTTAACTACTGAGGTTAGCGTCCCTTGAAGTTCGCCGGGCGGCGTTCCTCGGTCGATTTCACGCCCTCGGCAAAATCCTCGGTCTCGCGCAGCCAGGTCTGTTCCGCGAGTTCGTGATCCGTCTGCGCCCGGACGCGATCGGCAAGTCCCGCGCGCAGGGTGGCGCGGGTGGACATCAGGCCCAGCGGTGAATTCTGGGCGATCTCGCTGGCGAGGTTAAACGCCGCCGCTCGCACCTGATCCTGCGGCACGATCACATTGGCCAGTCCCATCCTGAAGGCTTCTTCGCCGGTGACGCGGCGGCTGGTGTAGAACATCAGCGCGGCGTTGTTCTTTCCGATCAGTTCCGGCAGCGTGATGGTCAATCCGAAGCCGGGATGGAAGCCGAGCCGGGTGAAGTTGGCCGCGAAACGCGCCTCGGGGCAGGTGACGCGGAAATCCGCCGACACGGCAAGGCCAAGGCCGCCGCCGATAGCCGCGCCATGAATTGCGGCCACGATCGGCTTCTTGTTGCCGTAAATGCGAACGGCTTCGCGATAGAGGTCGCCGGTCGTGCCGTCGCCGGACGCGGCGTCGCCTGAGAAACCTTCGGGGCGATTGAAGTTCGCGCCGGCGCAGAACGCCTTTCCTGTTGAGGCGAGCACGACCGCGCGCGCGTTCATGTCGTTATCGATCTCGCCGAGCGCGTCGGCGATCTGCCGGATCAGCGCGAGATCGAAGAAATTCAGCGGCGGTCGCCGGATTTCGATCAGCGTGACATGACCGTGTTTTTCGACGCCGATGTCGGTGAAGCCGCTCATGAGTTTTCCTTTTTCATGTTCTGTCGTTTAGCGCAGACCGAGCCCGCGCGCGATGATGCCGCGCAGCACCTCCGTGGTGCCGCCCTGGATGGTAAGCTTCGGCGCAGTGCGGGTGGCGAAGGCCAGTTGCTCTTCGAGCGTGCTGTGGTTCGCGGCCTCGGTATCGATGAAGGCGGCCAGATCGCGCACGCGATGCGGCAACTGCTGCTCCCAGATGGTGCCGATATCCTTGACGATGGAGGCTTCCACCACCGGCTCCTTGCCGGCCTGCAGCATGCCCGCGACGGAGACCGACATGCGGCGCATGGTGTGAAGCTGCGCCACAAGGCGTCCGACGCCTTCCGCGCTCCGCGTATCCGGGTTCGGTCCCAGCGCGCGGACCAGTTCAGTCAGCACGTAATAGGTTTCCAGGAAACGCTCGGGCCCTGAGCGCTCGTAGGCCAGTTCGCTGGTCGCCTGTTTCCACGCGCCGTCGATCTCGCCGAGCGCATGGTCGTCGGGAAGGAAAAGGTCCTTGAAGACGACTTCGTTGAATTCCTTCAACCCGCTGATCTGCTCGATCGGATTGACCGTAATCCCGGGTGCTTTCATATCGACCAGAAACTGCGTCAGGCCGTGACGGCGGTTCTCCTTGGTCGGCGGCGAGGTGCGGAAGATCGCCAGCATGTAGTCCGCCATATGCGCGGACGTGGTCCAGATCTTGGTGCCGTTGATCAACCACCCGCCGTCGGTCTTGGTGGCCTTGGTCTTGGCAGCGAACAGATCCGAGCCGGAATTCGGCTCGCTCATGCCGATGGCGAAGCAGACTTCGCCGCGGCAGATGCGCGGCAGGATATCCATCTTGATGCGCTCGTTGGCGTATTTGAGCAGGACAGGACCGCTCTGCCGGTCGGCGACGAAAAAGCGGCGCGTCGGCGCGTTGGCGACACGCATTTCCTCGGTGATGACATAGCGCTCGAGGAACGAGCGCTCATGGCCGCCATATTGTTTCGGCCAGGTCATGCCGATCCAGCCGCGCTCGCCGACCCGGCGGCTGAACTCGAGATTGTCGGCATCTTCCAACAGCGGCTCGTGGGGATTGAACGTACCTGCTGCGATTTCCTCAGCGAGGAAAGCGCGCACTTCGCCGCGAAGCTTTTCGCATTCTTCGGGCAAGCGGATCTGATCGAAACGAAGCGCTGCGGTCATCGGATTGTCCTTTCAGCGCGAGGCCACAAGCGGCCACAGATCATCGGCGCCGCGCGTGGCCACCAGCTTGCCAAGCTCGTTGGCCCAATAGCTCTCGTGGCCGAAGTCGTCCCGCCACGCCAGCGAACGCAAGGTGTAGCGATGCAGGATGTGCTCCATGGAAAAGCCGATGGCGCCGTGAACCTGATGAGCGATGGCGGTGCCTTTCTCGGCGGCTTCCGCGCAGCGGATCTTGGCCGACGCGGCTTCGAGAAATATGGCGTCATCGAACGATGTCGCGTTGGCAATGGCATCCGCCGCCGAACCGGCCGCAGCGACCGCTGCCGCCACCTCGCCGGCGAGTTTCGCAAGGTTGTGCTGAACCGCCTGGAATTTCGAAATCGGCTTCTCGAAGGCGACGCGCTCATTGGAATAGCGCACCGTCATGTCCAGCATGGTTTCCAGCGCGCCCGCGATCTGCAGACTGCGCAACGTTGCTCCCATCAGCATCAAGGTTGTGGGTGTGAGGTTTTCCGGCGCGAGCTTGGCGGAGACGGGTTTGACCTGCTGAAACACGACAATGCTCGACGCATCGTTGCCGAGGTTCGCGCCAGCTTCGATCTGGCAGGCGGACGCTTCGACCAGTGCAATGGTGAAGCCCTTTGTCCCGGATGCGATGACGGCGAGATGATCGGCCTCCGAAGCATATGGCACGCCGCGCACGCGGCCGGTCAGCAGTCCGTCCGCATCGATAGTCACGCGATCCTGTGGGCGGGCGGGTGCGACAGTCATTCGACCCGCAGGGGAGGGCAATCCGGCCTGCGACAGCAGCCAGCCAGCGAGCATTGTTTCGACCAGCGGAACAGCGATGGCGAAACGGCCCGCAGAATTGGCGACACTGAAGCCGTCCGCGAGGCTTGCACCCGACCCGCCACAATCCTCCGGCACCCACGTCAGCGTCAGGCCGGATTCGGCAAGGGTGTCCCAGAGCGCCGTTTTCCAGCCGCTGTCTTTGGCGCTGTTGATGCTTTGCGCGTCGGCGAGGTCGGTAAAAATGCGCTCGGCGGTTTCCGCAACAATATTGTCAGTCAAGCCAAGCCACCCTTGTCCGATGCGCGCCTTTGCGGTCGCCTGTGTTTTTGCAGTGCACCAAATTCTCCGCTGGATGCCGAGCGTCAGATTCCCCAGTCGGGAAATTGAATAAAGGCTGATTGTTGGCGGCTGTCAAAATGACCGTAGAGGAGGGCTGGCGCATGCCTCGCATGCAAGCCGCGCCTGTATCCTTGCGTGCGACCACGTTGGCCTTTCGCTCCTGTCGCAACGGCGATACGATCCGCATATATCGGCGAGGGCCGGTCTACCGACTTATCGATCGTATGATCGATCCACCCATCATCGACGCATGACTACGGCAGTTAAGGATACGCCATGACCAATCGTATGCAGTTCTATATCGACGGCGCCTGGGTCGACCCGGCCGTCAAGAAGACCATTCCGGTCGTCAATCCGGCGACGGAAGAAGTGATGTACGAGATCGCGGTTGGATCGAAAGCCGATGTGGACAAGGCCGTCGCCGCGGCCCGCCGTGCGTTTGAAACGTTCTCGGTGACCAGCCGCGAAGAACGCGTGGCGCTTCTGGAAAAGATCATCGCGGCCTACAAGGCCCGGATGAAGGACATCGGCGCTGCGATTTCCGACGAGATGGGCGCGCCGCTGCCGATGGCGGAAAAGATGCAGGCCGGCGCGGGCCTTGGCCATCTGATGTCCACCCTCGATGCCCTGAAGAAGTATGAGTTCGAAGAGACGATGGGCTCCGCCGTGCTCGTGCGCGAGCCGGTGGGCGTCATCGGTATGATCACGCCGTGGAACTGGCCGCTCAACCAGATCGCCTGCAAGGTCGCGCCTGCGATCGCGGCGGGCTGCACCATGATCCTGAAGCCGTCGGAATATACGCCGACGTCCGCGCTGATTTTCGCGGAAATTCTTCATGAGTCCGGCGTGCCGAAGGGTGTGTTCAATCTGGTCAACGGCCTCGGTCCCGATGTCGGCGCAGCGATGAGCGAGCATCCCGGCATCGACATGATTTCCTTCACCGGCTCGACCCGCGCAGGCATCGACGTCGCCAAGCGTGCGGCCGATACCGTCAAGCGTGTCAGTCAGGAATTGGGCGGCAAGTCGCCGAACGTCATTCTCGACGACGCCGACCTGCAGAAGGCCGTCACCGGCGGCGTGGCGCACATGTTCAACAATTCCGGCCAGTCGTGTAACGCGCCGTCGCGCATGATCGTGCCGCAGAACAAGATCAAGGACGTCGCGGCAATCGCGAAGGCTGTCGCGGACAAGACCAAGGCAGGCGATCCGCGTGCCGAGGGCACCACCATCGGTCCGGTGGTCAACCGCATCCAGTGGGACAAGATCCAGGCGCTGATCAAGAAGGGCATTGACGAAGGCGCCACACTGGTCGCCGGCGGTCCCGGCTTGCCGGAAGGCGTCAACAAAGGCTTCTATGTCCGCCCGACGATCTTCTCCGATGTTACCAATGACATGACCATCGCTCGCGAGGAAATCTTCGGCCCGGTTCTCGTCATCATGGGTGCGAAGGATGAAGACGAGGCGGTGAAGATCGCCAATGACACGCCTTACGGTCTTGCGGGTTACGTCTCGGCCGGAACGGTCGAGCGGGCGCGCAAGGTCGGCCGTCAGATCCGCGCGGGCAATGTGAACCTCAACGGCGTTCCGAACGAGCGCACCGCGCCGTTCGGCGGCTACAAGCAGTCGGGCAATGGCCGCGAGTGGGGCAAGTTCGGTCTTGAGGAATATCTCGAGGTGAAGGCGGTCGCGGGTTTCAGCGCGGCCTGACCCTGACAATCTTATGCGCCGGTGCGGCACTTGCGAGTGCTGCGCCGGCGTTTCTGTTTGCGGCCTTATCTTGAGCAGCTGATACGATTTATGGCGATCATAGAAAACGACCGGAGAGCATCATGGACTACGTGAAATTTGGCAGGACAGGACTTGATGTCTCGCGCCTTTGCCTCGGCTGCATGACGTTCGGCGTTGCGGAGCGCGGCAGTCACGCCTGGACGATGAGCGAGGAGGCGAGCCGCCCGCTGATCAAGCAGGCGCTCGAACTTGGCATCAATTTTCTCGACACCGCCAACGTTTATTCGGACGGAACATCGGAAGAGATTGTCGGCCGGGCGATCCGGGATTTCGCGCGGCGCGACGAGATCGTTCTGGCAACCAAGGTGTTCAATCGCATGCATCCCGGCCCGAATGGTGCGGGACTGTCACGCAAGGCGATCTTTGCCGAAATCGACAACAGCTTGCGTCGGCTCGGCACCGACTATGTCGATCTGTATCAAATCCATCGCTGGGACTACGGCACGCCGATCGAGGAAACGCTCGAGGCGCTGCATGATGTGGTGAAGAGCGGAAAGGCCCGTTACATCGGCGCATCGTCGATGCATGCATGGCAGTTCTCCAAGGCGCTCTACACGTCGCGGCTCAATGGCTGGACCGAATTCATCAGCATGCAGAACCATGTCAATCTGCTGAACCGCGAAGAGGAGCGGGAGATGTTGCCGCTCTGCGCCGATCAGAAAATCGCGGTCATGCCGTGGAGTCCGCTGGCGCGCGGCCGCCTGACCCGTGCGTGGGACGAGGTGACCGAGCGGCAGAAGACCGACGAATTCGGCAAGGGTCTCTACACGCAGTCGGTGGATTCGGATCGCAAGATCGTCGAGCAGGTCGCGGCCATTGCCAAAGCGCGCGGCGTTCCACAGGCGCAGGTTGCGCTTGCATGGCTCGTGCAGAAGCCGGGAATTACCTCACCCATCATCGGTGCATCGAAGCCGAACCATCTGACCGATGCGGTAGCCGCGCTATCGCTGAAACTGACCGCGGATGAAATCGCGGCGATGGAGGCGCCTTATGCGCCTCACCACGCTGTCGGTTTCAAATAAACGGAACGGAGAAATAGCGGATCGCCCGATCCGCTATTTCAACGCGCTCTGAACCGCCGTGCCGATGGCTGCCAGTCCTTTCGCGATATCGCCTGTGATGTGAAGCCGCAGCGCGCGCCGCCCACGTTCGGCCAGCACGCCGAAATCGCCGCGTGCCTGCGCGGCTTCGATCACGCCGAAGCTGGTTTTCTGTCCAGGCACATCGAGATCGGCGGCGCTGTCCGCCGTGATCTGAAGAAACACGCCGGTGTTCGGTCCGCCCTTATAGGCTTGTCCCGTCGAGTGCAGGAAGCGTGGTCCGAAGCCGACGCAGGTGGCGGCACGTTTGCTATCGCGGATCGCCATGCGGATGCTCTGCATCGCCACGATATTGGTGTCGTTGCGATCGAGATAGGCGAGGAGGGCGACATAGTCGTTCGGCTGGACACGGCCGAGATGCGCTTTCAGCCACGAGGCGAGATCGCTACCCGCGCCGGCTTTGCGCAACGCTTCGGCGTTGGCGGCATCGGTATAAATTGCGATTGCGCCGTTTGTCGCGACAGCAGCCTCTGCGGGCAACGAACCCAATGCCTCGAACGCCGACGTCAATTCGCGTGTCTTGATCTTGGCTGCTTCGACGTCGGGCTGATCGAACGGATTGATGCCCATGACCGCGCCTGCAACAGCGGTCGCGATCTCGAAGCGGAAGAATTCCTGTCCGATATGGGCGGGGCTCGTCACCTCAATGCGGACCACCGGATGACCCGCAGCTTCCAGCGCCGCGAGCGCCGCTTCGCGCGCCTTGTCGGTATCGTCGCTGAGGCGCAGATCGATGAAAACACGATCGTTGCCATAAATCTCCGGTTGGCCGAGTGTTTCGCCTTCGAGCGGGATCAGCGCCTTACCGTTCTTTCCGGTGGATTCGGCGATCAGCTGCTCCGCCCATGCGCCGAAATCGGCGATGCGCGCCGAAGCCGTCAGCGTCAGCTTGTCACGTCCGTGTTTGGCCGCAGCCGCAAGCGCAAGGCCGAGCTGCACGCCCGGATTTTCCGCAGGCGGAACGTCGATGCCGCAGGAGCGAACCATGCCTGCGGTGAGCGTAAGAAATTCCGCGACATCGATCCCCGCCGCAGCCGCAGGTACCAGTCCGAATGGAGACAATACCGAATAGCGTCCGCCGATGGTCGGTTCGCCATAAAAGATCTGCGCGAAGCCGCGCGCGGTCGCGACTTTTTCCAGCGACGAGCCGGGATCGGTGACGGCGACAAATTGCTCGCCTGCCTTCGCGCCCGCGCGGACGAAGAAGTATTCCATCAGCGCGTTAGGCTCGGTGGTCCCGCCGGATTTGCTGGAGACGATGAATAGCGTCTTGTCGAGCTTGATCGCCGCTTCCGTCCGGCGCACCTGCGCTGGATCGGTGGAATCCAGAATGCGCAGTTTCGGAAATCCCGCGGTCTGCCCGAATGTCTCTGCAAGAACTTCCGGCCCGAGGCTGGAGCCGCCCATGCCGAGCACGACGACGTCAGAGAACGCTTTGCTTTTCACCCAGCCGGAGAACGCCACATAGCGCTCCACCTCGCTTTGCTCGCGCGCGACGACGTCGAGCCACCCGAGCCACTTGCTTTCGTCGGTATTGGTCCACACCGACGCATCGCGCTGCCACAGTGCGCGAATGGTGCCTTTTGCGCGCCATGTCTCCGCCAGCGCCTTCGCATCCTTTTCGATTTCCGCCGGCAGCTTGAGCGTTTGTCCATCGATCCGGTTGCCGAGGATGGCGGCGCGCTTGTAGGCGACCGCGCCGAGCAGCTTATCGAAGGCTTCGGCGAACAGTTTCACGCCGTCGTCCACCAGCGAGTCCGTGATGGCGCCGAGTGAAATGCCGGATTTGGCGAGGTCGGCAAGGACACGTTCGGCGTCCGCGACGTTTTCTTCCAGGCTGTCGCGCGGCTTGCCGTGATCGCGGAAGGCGTCGAGCGTGGCGGGCGGCACGGTGTTGACTGTGTCCTGACCGATTAATTCCTCGACATATAGAACATCGCTGTAAGCCTTGTTCTTGGTCCCGGTCGAGGCCCACAGCAAACGCTGCACCTGCGCACCCTTGTCGGCGAGCTTTTTCCAGCGCTCGCTGGCGATCACTGTCTTGTAGTGCTGATAGGCAAGCTTGGCGTTGGCAATAGCCACCTTGCCCTTGAGCGCTTCGAAATGCTTCTTCTGATCGCCGTTCGCGGCGGCAATCTTCGCGTCGAGCTGGCTGTCGACGCTGGTATCGATGCGGCTGACGAAGAAGCTGGCGACGCTGGCGATGCGCTTCGGATCGCCGCCGTTCGCGATGAAGGTTTCGAGGCCCGCGAGGTAGGCTTCAAGAACCTCGGCATACATCTTCTGCGAGAACAGCAGCGTGACGTTGATGCTGATGCCTTCGGAGATCAGCGTGCGGATGGCGGGAATACCTTCGGCCGTTCCGGGTACTTTCACCATCAGGTTGTCGCGGCTCACGGACTTCCAGAGCCGCCGTGCTTCGATAACCGTGCCCTCGGTGTCGCGCGCCAGATAGGGCGAAACCTCAAGGCTGACATAACCGTCTGTGCCCTTCAGTTCGTCGTAAACGGAATGCAATGCATCCGCCGCGCGCTGAATGTCTTCCACCGCGAGCGTCTCATAGAGGTCGCCCACCGACCGGTCGCGCTGCTTGAGCAGGGCCGAGATCGCGCCGTCATATTCGTCGCTGCCGCCGATCGCCTTTTCAAAGATCGATGGATTGGACGTCACGCCGCGCACGCCGTCCTGATCGACCAGCGCGCGAAGTTCGCCATTGGCGATAAATCCGCGCGCGAGGAAGTCGAGCCAGATGGCCTGGCCGTGAACGGTGAGAGCTTTGACTGGATTCATGATCTCTTCTGGACGTTGGCGAGGGCGGGACGGCGACACGTTGTCGTGCAGCCGGGATTTGTCAAAGAGTTCTTTCGAGGAAGGGCGCACCTCGATCATCTTATGGGTCGATCAACACAAGGCCATGTCCGTAAGTTCCTGGCCAAAGAAGGTGGGACCATAAAGCATCGAGGCGCGTGTCTTATAGAGCGTGAAGTTGGATCTCGGGAGCTTTCAGCGGCGTAACCGGAGGGGAAGGATTTCCGCCTTCTGATTGCCAGAATAGGAGGAATCTCTCCATTTACCGGCTCATGGGCAAGATTGTCCTTAGTTTTTCAAGGGTATAGACCGGTTTCATGACGGAGCATAGATATCGGGAAATTTCCTTCTCCCGTGACCGGATTTCAGGAACTTCGCTATGCCCGCCATTTCCATCTCCGCTGGTTTCGCCATTGGCTTCGCCTTTGGTGTGGTCGGACTGCTCACGGGCTTTTGCCTGATGAGCAGCCTGCGCGACTGGTGGACGGCGAATGACGGGCGCAAGGTCCGCAGCTACGCGGTGGCGCTGGCTGTCGCGATCCTTGGCACGCAGTTCGTCGCGGGCGCCGGTCTCGTGGACATTGCGAAGTCGCTCTATCTCCAACCTTCATTCTCCGCTCCGTTGCTCTTCGTAGGCGGCCTCCTGTTCGGCATCGGCATGGTGCTGGCGAATGGCTGCGCGTCGCGCGCGCTGGTTCTGCTCGGCAAGGGCAATCTTCGCTCGCTGGTGGTGATCGCAACTATCGGCGTGACCGCGCAGATGGCGCTGAAGGGCCTGATCGCGCCGGCGCGACTAGCGTTCCTGCAGGCCACGCAGACGACGCCTGCCGCGATCTCCGTGCCCGCGTTGCTGGCCACCCTGGGCATCGACGAATTCGTGGCTCGCGTCGCGGTGACGCTGATTGCGAGCGGAGCGCTGCTGATCTTCGCGTTCTCCGACCAGAAGTTCCGCCGGTCTTATCTCCAGATCTTCGGCGGCGTTGCCGTCGGCGCGCTGGTAGTTGCTGGCTGGCTCGCGACCGGCTGGCTCGGCGCGGACGATTTCAATCCGATTCCAGTGACGTCGCTGTCCTTCGTGTCGCCGATTGCGGATACGCTGCAATACACCATGCTCTCCACCGGACTGTCGCTTAACTTCGGCATCGCGCTGGTTGCAGGCGTGCTGACCGGCAGCCTGTTGACCGCTGTGCTGACCGGCCGCTTCAGCCTCGAAGGCTATTCGTCGCCGAACCATATGGTGCGTTCGATTTCCGGCGCGGTCCTGATGGGCGTCGGTGGTGCGATGGCCTACGGTTGCTCGATCGGGCAGGGGCTCACCGGTCTTTCCACGCTCGGCATGCCGTCGTTCGTCGCGGTGGCTGGCATCCTGTCCGGTGCAGCGCTGGCTCTTCGCGGCCCCGTGGCCGTGCCGGCGCTCGCGACGCGCTGAGGTCAGCAGGTTCCGGCGCAATTCGCTTGTGATGACGCAGGCGCTGCGGCATCCTGCAGCCGGGAAATATGCCGCCATGAATCGCCGTGACCTTGTCTGTTCAATTGTCGTTGGAGCGCTGGCTTTTGCCGCGACGACGGTGCTTGCACAGAGCGCCGAGCGTCCAGTAGCGAAACCGCCGGAGGACAAGCCGTTCGCCGAGCATTTCATTGTGCTGCAACTGTCGGATTCCGACCAGAAGAAGGAGCGGCTGGTTCTCAGCGTCGCCAGCAATCTTCAGAAGGCTTACGGCCAGGACAAGATTGCCATCGAAGTGGTGGCGTTCGGGCCCGGTATCGATCTTCTGCGCGAGAACAACGAGAACAGGGCGCTGGTGGACAGTCTTGTGTCGCAGGGCGTTCGTTTCGATGTCTGCGGCAATACGCTCGACACCATCGAGCGCGAGACCGGACAGCGGCCGAAGATCAATCCACACGCTATCGAGGTTCAGGTCGGCGTCGGACAGATTCTAAGCCTGACCGAAAGCGGATATACCCTCGTTCGGCCGTAACGCGCTTGCGCTTATTCCGCCGGTCCGCCTTTTCCCAGCAGATGACCCCATCGGCGCAGGAAGATATCGCGCGGGGATCCATCGACAAGAATAGCAATGCCGATCCTCGCGCCGACCATCATCGCGCCGATGGCGAGCGGCGCGGACAGCGCCAGCATTGATCCTGCGGTCAATCCCTGTCCGATGGTGCAGCCACCCGCGAGGATTCCGCCCACACCCATCAGGACAGCGCCGGTGAGATGACGACGCATTTCATGATCGTCATCGAAGGCTTCCCAGCGCAATTCGTCGGATCGCCAGGCCGCCAGACACGACCCGGCAACCACGCCGAACACGCTGCCGACGCCGAAGTCGGCGAAATTGGTGATGTTGAGAAGGCCGGCATAAAGCGCTTTCCCGACGGTCGAGACGAAGGTGAGGCTTTGCGGGCGCGGCGGACCTGCGAAGTCGTCGGTGAGCGCGATGGTGGCGATCCAGCCCGCGATGACCATGAGGCCGAGAACGATTCCCCCAGTCAGCAGGCGCGGTGCGCGGCGCAGTCGTTTGTCGCCAAGGGCGAGCCAGCACAGCGTCACGCCGGCCACAACGGCGATCGCGATGCGGATATCCAGACCGAGAAACAGGGTCGAGAGCGAGACGGCATCCGCGCGGGCGTCCTCCGGCATCGCGAGGGAGAAGGATTCCAGAAAGCCGACCCGAAAACCGGCGAGGATGCCGCGCAGCGTCGCGTAAGCCGCGCCGCCGAGCACGATCACCACGACCAATGCGCGCAGATCTCCCGCACCGAGCCGCACCAGCGAACCGAAGCCGCAAGTGCCGACGAAAGCCATGCCGATGCCGAACATCACGCCGCCGAGCAGGATCGCAACCAGCGGCAAGGCTGGCGGAACGTAAGTCGTCAGTTCGGGATCGAGAAAGCCGCCGACGACCAATGCCTGCGTGCCGAGAATGGCGATGCCGAGCGCTAGCCCGAACACGCGCAGCCTGCGGCCGTCGCCGCCCATCAGCGCATCCTCGATCGCGCCGAACGTGCACAGCCGCGCACGGCGCACGGCAAAACCCGCCGCAATGCCGATGGCAAAGCCGGCGAACGCTTGTATCCAGGCAGACATATTCTGCATGGCGCTTCTCCCGGATCGGCGCGGAGTCCGGCCTTGCGGGCTTGCTCCACGTCTCCCTGCCGGTGCGGCAGGATTTATGTTTTCTTGTCTGCTCCTTCCGGAGAGCAGAAGATATCGTAGACAACCGAAATGACGCGGCGAACGTCATCATCGGCGAGGCTGTAATAGATGGTCTTGCCGTCGCGGCGCGTGTCCACCATGCCGTCGTAGCGCAGCCTTGCGAGTTGCTGTGACACCGCCGATTGCCGCAGCGAGAGAATGTTCTCCAGCTCCGTCACCGAGCGTTCGCGTTCGGCGAGCAGGCACAGCAGCAGCAGCCGGTTTTCATGCGACAGCGCTTTCAGGAAATTGCTGGCCTTGCGCGCTTTGTGCATCAACCGGTCGAGTTCGGGCGAATATTCCGCACCGTCGCGAAGTTCGGTTTCCAGTTCGGATGGCAGGATCGATGTCATGGCTGCGACTTATCTGAAATGAAATCGGTCAGGTTCGGTTGACCTGAGAAGAGGGCGCGAGTTTGGCGGCAAATGTATCCAGCAATCCCCAGAACGCATCGTCATTGCTGTAGCCGGTGATGCGGCCGATCTCCCGGCCGTTGTCCACCACTACGAAGGTCGGCGTGAAGCGCACCGGCGAGGCGAGGACGACGCCGCTCATCTTCTGGTCGCGAATGTCGACACGCCGCAGCGGAAGCAGGCGCGCTTCGTCGGTCTTGTCGTAGAGCGTGCCGACGCTGCGGTCCCAGCGCTGGCAGTAAATGCATCCGGCCTGTTCGAACATCACGAGTTCGGACGCCTGCGCGGCTGCGAAGGGCAACAGCATGCAGGCCGCGAACGCAATTCTCACGAAGGTTCTTGCTAGCTTTCCGGCGATCATGCCATACATATACACGAATTCGCATGTATCTACTAGGGCCGGAAAACCAGTGGTTTCTTCCATTTCCGTGATCGGCGCGCTGGGGGCGGGGCTGCTGTCCTTCCTGTCGCCCTGCGTTTTGCCGCTGGTGCCGCCCTATCTGTGCTTCCTGGCGGGGATCAGCCTCGAAGACCTGACGCAAAAGGATAACGCGCAGGGCTGGCGGCCGGACTGGCGCGTGGTGTCGCTGTCGTTCGCCTTCGTGCTCGGCTTTGCGACCGTATTCGTCGCGCTCGGCGCGTCCGCGTCCTCGCTCGGCAAGGCGTTCACCGCCTATTTCGATACGCTGGCGATCGTCGCCGGTATCGTCATCGTCATTCTCGGCCTGCATTTCCTCGGCGTCTTCCGCATCGGCCTGCTGTTTCGCGAGGCGCGCTTCCAGTCGGTGGCAAAGCCTGCGGGCTTTCTCGGCGCGTATATCGTGGGTCTGGCTTTCGCGTTCGGCTGGACACCCTGCGTCGGGCCGGTGCTGGCTGCGATTCTCATGGTGGCCGGGATCGAAGGCTCGGCGGCGCGCGGCGCGCTGCTGCTCGGGGCCTATGCGCTCGGCATCGGCATTCCGTTCATGCTGGCGTCGCTGTTCTCCGGCCCGTTCATGCGGCTGATGGCGCGGCTGCGCGGCCACATGGGCGCTGTCGAAAAGGTGATCGGCTCCGCCCTTGTGCTGACGGGCGTGCTGTTTTTGACTGGCGGCATGCCGCGCATCGCCGGTTGGCTGCTGGAAACGTTTCCGGTGTTCGGATCGATCGGCTGAAGGGAGGCATTCTTGAAACAACAAAAACAAATGCTGACAAGACGCCGTGCACTCGCTGCACTGGGCGCAGGCGCGCTGGCCTTGCGCGCCGCGCCGTCTTTCGCGAAGGCGACGCTCGGTGACGACGGCATCTATCACATGGACTGGTACCTGGAGAGTTTCCTCGATCTCAACGAGGATCTCGCGGGTGCGACCGCCAAGGGTAAACGCTTTGCCATCCTGTGGGGCCTAAAGGGGTGCCCGGCGTGCAAGCGCATGCACGAGGTCCACATGCTGGACCCGAAGATCGAAACCTACATCCGCGACAATTTCGAGATTCTTCATCTCAATCACATCGGATCGCGCGAGGTCACCGATTTCGACGGACGCAAGCGCTCCGAGAAAGCATTCGGCGAGGCCTACGGCATCCGCTTCACGCCGACGGTTCAGTTCTTTCCGGAGACGACTGACGGCCTCGCCGCGAAGAGCGGGCAGGCGCGGGAAGTCGCACGCATGCCGGGCTTGCTGGAGCCTGCGGAGTTTCTCGCCATGTTCCGCTACGTGCGCGAGAAAGGCTACGAGACCGCGACCTTCCCTGATTGGCTGAAGAAGCAGGTGTGAGCGGAGCGGCGGCTTGTCGCCTCAACTTCCGATTCAATTTTCAAACAGCCACTTTCATTCACGCACGCATCGGTGCCCGCGCGCTCCGCGAGCCGATCCTTCATCATTGCCCCATGAGGGGCATGGAGCGCCGCAAGGCGCAAAGGATATTGGTTCGCTTCCCGTGCGATGGGGAAGCGCGTCGCCGTGCGGCGCTCCATTCGCGGCGATTTGTGTCCGGGGGACCGTGCTTCCGGGACAGGACGGGCGTTTCCGCCTCCGATCCGGCCGGCTTTCGCCCGCCTTCATCCTGTCCGCGTCCAGCCACTGAAGGCAGAGCCACGTAGTGAATACGGCTGCGAACCGTATCGCGCAGGCGCCGCATCCTGCTCCGCCTCAAAAGCGCCCTCGAGAAGCGCCCCTCGCGAACAGGACACGGCGAACTTAAGCGCGATTCAGAACGCGGGGATCGCGATCCCCATCACGAAATGTTGCAGGTCGGTCCAAATCTCTCCGATCGTCCCCGCGAAAGCGGAATCCGGATTCCCCGAGTTGTCGATCTGCAGGCGATGCTGGAGCGCTCGCCTCGCCTTTACCATAACGTTCAGTGGTTATGGGTCCCGGCCTGCGCCGGGACGACATCGTGAGTGTAGCGTGGATCGCGCGATCTCTCAGCTTGTCATCACTGGGCTTGGCCCGGTGATCCCGATGAACTGAGCACAGTGCTTCGATAGTCGGGATGGCCGGAATAAATCCGGCCATGACAGTATTGAACGGTCTCCGGTCGTCCTCGCGAAAGCGGAGAGCCAGGTTCCCGAACCATGTCGCCGTCATCCTTCGAGGCTCGCAAGCGCTCGCACCTCAGGATGACGGCGCTCTGTGTTTCGCCGTATCAAAAGCCCGGCGAGAACGGATGCTTAAAAATCCAGCTTGTCCTTGACGGCCGCGACACCGGCCTTGGCGCAGGCTTCGTCCGCATCGCCGCCGGGCGCGCCCGACACGCCGATCGCGCCGACCAATGAGCCGCCGGCTTCGATGGTCACGCCGCCGCCGATCAGAACCACGTTGGGAAGCTGGCGCAGACCCTGCATTGCGGGCGCCTGCGTTGCGGCGACGAGTTCGCCGGTGCTGCTCTTGAAACTCACGGCGGTCCAGGCCTTGCCCGTGGCGGTCGGGGGCGTGTGAGGTCCCGCGAAACGGTCGCGCAGCATCACCTGCGGAATGCCGGACCGGTCGACTACGGCGACCGCGACCTGATAGCCGCGCGTGCGGCACTCGGCGAGCGCGGCCTTCGCCGCCTCCTGCGCGAGTTCAGGCGTGAGCGCCTTGGTCGTGACGGTGGTGTCCTGCGCGAATGCAGGCAATGCGATGAAGGCGCAAAGCACCGGGAGTGCAAACAGGTTTCGCGCCTTCATCATTCTTCTCCGTTTCACTTACTTGTTGACCGGCGATTCCGGATCGAACAGCAGCGCGACGAGGTCCTTGATCTGCTGTTCGCTGAGAACCTTGTTCGCGCCGAAACGCGGCATGCTGGAACATGCAAACAGGGCCTGCGAATCATAGATCTTCGTGAAGGCGTTCTTGATCTCGTCCGGCGCGTACTTGCGGTCCTTGCCGTAGTGGGTCAGGCTCGGCCCGAGGGTGCCGAAGGAGACCTCGGTCTTTTCCAACTGGTGGCAGGCGTAGCAGTTGCCGCCGCTCACGGTGCCAGGCTTGTCCGAGAACTGTCCGCCGCGGCCGTTGTTGGCAATCTTGCGGCCTTCCTTCCAGTCGCCGAGGAACTTTCCGTCAGCGGGGTAAACGACCTTCGCCAGTTCGCGCTTGGTAATCACGTCGGCGTCCTTGGACGAAACGTCGTTGTGATGCGCGTTGCAGGTCTTCAGCGTCTCATCCGGAACGATACGCTCCTGCCATTCCGGCGGAGCCTTGCCGAAGGTCGCCTTGACGTATGCGTCGACGATGGCGGGGTCGACGGTTTTCGGTGCCGTCTGCGCGGTGGCGGAGAAGGGCAGCGTGACGATGCCTGCGGCAAGAGCCAGCGCAGCGATGTTCATTGTCGTTTTCATGTTGCGCTCCTCTCTCAACGCTTGATCGACGGGACGTTGATCTCGCCGCCGGCCGCCTGTTTCTGCAGGAAGACAGTCAGTGCGGTGAGGGCGTCGGAGCCGTATTCCGGAACCGGCCAGCGCTGCTGGCGATAGCAATCCCACAGGCGATGCTGCATCGTGCGCAAGGCGCTTGCAGACACGCGGTAAGTCGGCCAGCCGCCCATGGTTTCCTGCGGTTGCTTGCCGGGCTTCGACAGGTTCGGCAGGCCCTGCAGGCGGATGCGCTTGCCATCTTCGGCATGGCAGGTCGCGCAGGCGAAATCGTTCACGCCGCCGCGGCGGAAGAACAGCGCTTCGCCGACCGCCGCCATTTCCTGCTCCTTCGGATGCGAGAGCGGAACGTCGATCTTCATGCCGTTCGACTTGTTGGCGATGTAGGCGACGAGATCTTCCATGTCGGACGCCTTGCCCGGGCCGGAGAAGCGGCGGGCGATCACATCCTTGGTGTCGAAGTCCTGAAGATTCGTCATGCACCACAGGAGGCGCTGTTCGAGGTCCATGACCCTGTCGGCGTCCTTGAAATAGCGCGGCAGCTTGGCATAGGCGCCTTCCAGCTTGCCCGCGCCGAGGCCGAGGTCGCAGCCTTCCAGCGAGACGTTCTTGTTGCCGCGCTTTTCTTTCCAGAGCACTTCGCCGCGATCGACCGCGAGATAACCCGGATTGGACATCGGGTCGGAAATCATTTCGCGATAGCGCTCGATTTCCTTTTCGCTCGCATCCTGCGCACGAACGGCGGTGCTCGACGCGCACATCATGATGGCAAAGGCGATTGCCGACCGAATTGCGGTCTGTCTCATCTTGTTTCCTCCATCCGTCAGACCGTCTGTGCAGTCCTTCCGGTCCCAGCTTAGATTATCTTTACATTCAGAAAAAAGAATATAATGATGTGTGCGGATCATGATAGATCACACTTGGGATCGTCAAGGGATACTATCGTCAAGGGATGCTAAAGACTCCCTGCTGGAGGATAACGACCGATGATTATGAAGCCTGTTGAACCAACCCGCCGCGAAACCTTCGCGCTTGCAGCAATTGCAGGTCTTGCCGCGTTCCTTGCGCCAAAGATGGTGTTTGCGGACGAAGGTATGGTCGCCGCCGAGATCAAGAAGCTGTACGGCGACAAGAAACTCGAAAGCGGCAAGGTCAAGCTCGACGTGCCGGAGATCGCAGAGAACGGCCTTGTCGTTCCGATCAACGTCGAAGTCGAAAGCCCGATGACCGAAAAGGATTACGTGAAGGCCGTTCACGTGTTCGCCGACGGCAATCCGCTGCCGGGTGTCGTCAGCTACAAGTTCACGCCGTCCAGCGGCAAGGCCGCTGCCTCGACGCGCATGCGCCTCGCGCAGACGCAGAACATCGTCTGCATCGCGGAGATGTCGAACGGCACCCTTCACACGACGAAGGCCAACATCAAGGTCACCATCGGCGGCTGCGGCGGCTGATCGCGGCTTCGACAGAAAAACAATTCAGGCGAGGATTATTCCCATGGCCACACCCACACCGCGCGTTCGCGTTCCTGCCACGGCAAAAGCGGGCGAACTGATCGAAATCAAGACCCTCATCTCGCACGAGATGGAATCGGGGCAGCGCAAGGATTCGTCCGGCAAGGTCGTGCCGCGCAAGATCATCAACAAGTTCACCGCGACCTTCAACGGCAAGCCGGTGTTCGAGGCGGACTGGAATCCAGCAATCTCGGCCAATCCGTATCAGTCGTTCTTCTACAAGGCGTCCGAAACCGGCGAGTTCACCTTCACGTGGAAGGATGATGACGGTTCGGAATACACCGCGAAGAACAAGCTGACCGTCGGCTGATCTTTCTGCGCGCGGCGTTATGCCGCGCGCGAACGAAGCATCTGAAAAATCGTCCCGCGCAGGGACCAAGGGTGGACCGATGATATCGAGGCGGGATTTCCTGCAAGCGACGGCGGCTGCGTCCGCGCTGACGATCGGAAGCGGACTTGGCCCGCTGGGGCGCGTTGCGGCCCAGCAGAAGCTGACCCAGGCGGATATTCTCAAGTTCGATCCGCTCGGCACGGTGACCATTCTCTACATCGCGGACACGCATGCTCAGCTCATGCCGCTGTACTTCCGCGAACCGTCGGTCAATCTCGGCGTCGGCGCGGATCGGGGATTGCCGCCGCATCTCACCGACGCGGAGTTCAGGAAATACTTCAACATCGCAACCGGATCGGCGGACGCCTATGCGCTGACGGCCGATGATTTCGTCTCGCTGGCGCGCAACTACGGCCGCATGGGCGGCATGGACCGCATCGCGACGCTCGTGAACGCGGTGCGCGCCGAGCGCGGCGAGGACAAGGTGCTGCTGCTCGATGGCGGTGATGCCATGCAGGGAAGCTGGACCTCGCTGCAGACCAAGGCGCAGGACATGGTCGATGTGCTGTCGGGGCTGAAGCTCGACGCGATGACCGGGCACTGGGAATTCACCTACGGCGCGGACCGGCTGAAGGAGATCGCGGACAAATCGTCCTTCGCCTTCCTTGCGCAGAACGTGCGCGACAACGAATGGCAGGAGCCTGTCTTCGAGGCGCGCAAGATGTTCGAGAAGGGCGGCGCGAAGATCGCCGTGATCGGACAGGCGTTGCCGCGCACCGCGGTGGCCAATCCGCGCTGGATGTTCCCGAAATGGGAATTCGGCATCCGCGAAGAGGACATGCAGAAGCAGGTGGATGAAGCGCGCGCCGCGGGTGCGGACGTCGTGGTGCTGCTGTCGCATGACGGGTTCGACGTCGATCGCAAGCTCGCGGGCCGCGTCAAGGGCATCGACGTGATTCTCACCGCGCATACGCATGATGCGATGCCGGGCCTGATCAAGGTTGGCGAGACTGTGCTGGTGGCAGCAGGCTCGCACGGCAAGTTCGTCTCGCGCCTCGATATCGAGGTGAAGGACAAGAAGGTGACCGGCGTCCGCTACAAGCTGATGCCGGTGTTCGCCGACGCCATCAAGCCGGATGCGGCGATGACCGCGTTGGTCGAGAAGGTGAGGGCGCCGTTCGCGAAGGATCTGGCGCGCAAGATCGGCACCACGGAATCGCTGCTCTACCGCCGCGGCAATTTCAACGGCACGTTCGACGATCTGATCTGCGACGCGATGATGGCGGAGCGCGATGCGGAAATCGCGCTGTCGCCTGGCTTCCGCTGGGGCGAAACGCTGATCCCCGGCGATGCGATCACATGGGAAGACATCACCAACGCCACCGCGATCACCTATCCGAACTGCTACCGCAACCAGATGACCGGCGCGCAGATCAAGGAAGTGCTGGAAGACGTCGCCGACAACATCTTCCACCCCGATCCTTACTTCCAGGGTGGCGGCGACATGGTCCGTATCGGCGGCATGGGCTACGCCATCGATGTGTCGAAATCGATGGGCTCGCGCATCTCCGATCTGACGCATCTGAAATCCGGCAAGCCGATCGATGCGGCGAAGACCTACACCGTCGCGGGCTGGGCCAGCGTCAACGAAGGCACGCAGGGCCCGCCGATCTGGGACGTGGTGTCGGCGCATATTTCCAAGCGCGGCGCGGTGAAGATCGCGCCGAACACGGCGGTGAAAGTCTCCGGCGCCTGATGGCGCCGGCATTCGTGCGTGAAGTTGCGACCAACATATTCACATATCGGGATAAATAGAGAGATAAAGGCGTCCCCATGAGTGGCACATCATCCACGGATACGCTCAATCGCCGCCGCTTCCTGAGCGGTCTTGCAGGCGCGGGCGCTGCGCTGTCGTCGCTTCCCGCGAAGGCCGAGAGCGCCAAACCTGATCCGGCGATCACCGAGGTACAGGACTGGAATCGCTATCTCGGCGACGGCGTCCAGAAGACGCCTTACGGCATGCCCTCGAAGTTCGAGAAGAACGTGGTCCGCCGCGATGTGTCGTGGCTGACGGCATCGCCGGAATCGTCCGTGAACTTCACGCCGCTGCACGAACTCGACGGCATCATCACGCCGTCGGGCCTGTGCTTCGAGCGGCATCATTCGGGCGTCGCGGAGATCAATCCCGCCGATCACCGGCTGATGATCAACGGCCTCGTGGACAAGCCGCTCGTGTTCACCATGGACGATCTCAAGCGCATGCCGCGCGTGAACAAGATTCATTTTCTCGAATGCGCGGCGAATTCCGGCATGGAGTGGCGCGGCGCGCAGCTCAACGGCTGCCAGTTCACCCACGGCATGGTGCACAACGTGATGTACACCGGCGTGACGCTGAAGACCGTGCTGGACGAAGCCGGTATCAAGCCGAACGCGAAATGGTTGATGCTGGAAGGCGCGGATGCCGCGGGCATGAACCGTTCGCTTCCGATCGACAAGGCGCTGGACGATTGCATGATCGCCTTCGGCATGAATGGCGAGGCGCTGCGGCCCGAGCAGGGCTATCCGCTGCGTGCGGTCATTCCGGGATGGGAAGGCAATCTCTGGGTGAAGTGGCTGCGCCGCATCGAAGTGGGCGACCAGCCGTGGCAGACGCGCGAAGAGACATCGAAATACACCGACCTTCTCGCGGACGGTCGCTCGCGCAAGCACACGTTCGTCATGGACGCGAAGTCCATTGTTACCAATCCGTCGCCGCAGGCGCCGCTGAAATACAAGGGACGTAACGTACTCAGCGGGTTCGCATGGTCGGGCCGCGGCACGGTCAAGCGTGTGGACGTTTCGATGGATGGCGGCCGCAACTGGCAGACCGCGCGGATCGACGGGCCGGTGTTCGATAAATCTCTCGTGCGGTTCTATGTCGATTTCGACTGGAACGGACATGAGATGATGATCCAGTCCCGCGCGATGGATTCCACAGGCTACGTGCAGCCGTCGAAGGATGAGCTGCGCAAGGTGCGCGGCGTCAATTCGATCTATCACAACAACGGCATTCAGACCTGGCTGGTGCGCTCAAGCGGGGAGACTGAAAATGTCGAGATTGGCTAAGCTGCTGGCCCTTGCGCTGCTGTGCGGCGGCACGGCGGCCTTCACCATCGCGGCAACATCGGCACAGCAGATCGCCGCGCGCGATACAGCGAAGACTCCGCCGAAGCTTGGGCTCGGCCGCGTCGCCTTGCCGGAAGAAATCAAGGCATGGGACACCGACGTGCGGCCGGACGGTCAGGGGCTTCCGGTCGGAAAGGGCACCGCCAAGCAGGGCGATGCGATCTTTCAGGCGCAGTGCGCAACCTGCCACGGCGAATTCGGCGAAGGCGCGGGGCGCTGGCCGGTGCTTGCGGGTGGACAGGGGACGCTAAAGGCGGACCGGCCCGACAAGACCATCGGTTCGTTCTGGCCGGATGTGTCGACGGTGTTCGATTACATCCAGCGCGCGATGCCCTACGGCAATGCCCGCTCGCTCTCGACCGACGATATCTATGCTCTGACGGCCTATCTTCTCAGCATGAATGACATCATCAAGGATGAGAACTTCGAGCTGAACGAGAAGAATCTCGCCTCCATCAAGATGCCGAATGCCACGGCCTTCTTTGATGACGACCGCGAGACCTCCGAAAAGCAGTTCTGGAAGAAAGATCCATGCATGGCCAATTGCCGCGCCGAGCCGAAGGTGACCGGCCGCGCCATGTCGGTCGACGTGACGCCGGACGATAAATCCGGGCCGAAGGTCGAGTGATGAAACGATGGTGGGCTGGTATGGTTTCCGCCGGCTCACGGATTTTGGCCAGGTTGCGGTGGCGGAAATCTTGAGAACCGGGGCGACTTTCGCCGGGGGAATAGGTTAGAAAGGTTCTTAATTTCCACGGAGGATTGTCATGACGGACAGCACGCTTTCAACCACGCGACGAAGCCTTCTTGTCGGGGCCGCCGGTGGCCTCGTTGCCGCTTCGGCGCAGGCCGCACCGCAGGCGCTGGCCATGACCGACCTGAAGAAAGAGGCGGATGTCGCGTGTCTCTATCACTGCGACTACGGCGCGCCGGAGCGCTTCGCCCAGACGCTCAACAACATTTCCAATCACTATTCGGTCTACGGCGCCGATCCGTTCAGCCTGCAACTGGTCATTGTTGCGCATAGCGCGGCGGTGAAATTCTTCCTCAGTTCGCTGGAAGGCTCGCCGTGGAAGGACGAGACTCTCGATCCGGCGCTGTTCGAACGGGCGACCGCGCTCGCCAAGAACGGCCTCAAGGTTCATCTGTGCGAAATCACCTTCAAGCGCCTGAAGCTCGACAAGGCCAAGGTGAAGGACGCGCCGTTCATCAGCTTCGTGCCGTCGGGCGTCGCGACGGTCGCGGTGCTCCAGTCCAAGGGGTTTGCCTATCTCAAAGTGGGCTAGGTCTATCTGGCGGCCGAAGCATCGTTCCGGCTGCCGCCCGCTCGTTTCGTATGTTCAATCGTTCGCACTCGCTTCAAGGGTTTGAAAATGACAACACGTTTGATCTTCGCCACGCTCTCGTTCATTGCCATGGCCTCCGTCTCTTCCGCACACGCGCAGGATGTCGCAGCAGGCGAGAAGTCCTTCGCCAAATGCCGCGCCTGTCACCAGGTCGGAGAGACGGCCAAGAACGGCGTCGGTCCTGAACTGAACGGATTGATCGGACGCCATTCCGGCAGCGTTGCGGGCTACAACTATTCCGATGCCAACAAGAAGTCGGGCATCACTTGGGACGAGGCAACCTTTGCCGAATACATCAAGGACCCGAAGGCCAAGATTCCGGGTACCAAGATGGCGTTCGCCGGCATCAAAAAGGACGAAGAGATCAAGGATCTGACGGCGTTCCTCAAGCAGTTCGGCGCCGACGGGAAGAAGAAGTAAGGGCGACCTATTACCTCTCCCCGTTTTACGGGGAGAGGTCGGATCGCGTAGCGGTCCGGGTGAGGGGCGCTTTCATTCGCGTCTGTTTCATGCCCCTCACCCCAACCCTCTCCCCGTGAGAACGGGGAGAGGGGGAAGCCTCATCATCAAGCTGACACGTTTCGCGCCTGCCGTGCAGCTTCCACCATGTTGGCCAGCGCCGACCGCACTTCCGGCCAGCCGCGGGTCTTGAGGCCGCAATCCGGATTGATCCAGATCTGTTCCGGGGAAAGCGTGCGCCGCGCCTTGGCGATGAGGTCCGTCATTTCCGCGACATCCGGCACGCGCGGCGAGTGAATGTCGTAAACGCCGGGGCCGATCTCGTTCGGATATTTGTAGGTCACGAACGCGTCGAGCAGTTCCATCTTCGAGCGCGAGGTTTCGATGGAGATGACGTCGGCGTCCATCGCGCCGATGGCGTCGATGATGTCGTTGAACTCCGAGTAGCACATATGGGTGTGGATCTGGGTTTCATCCGCCACGCCCGACGCCGTGATGCGGAAGCTGCCCACCGCCCAGTCGAGATAGTTCTTCCACTCGGAGCGCCGCAGCGGCAGTCCTTCGCGGAGCGCAGCTTCGTCGATCTGGATCATGGTCGCACCGGCCTTTTCGAGATCGGTGACCTCATCACGGATCGCGAGCGCAATCTGCCGGCAGGATTCGCTGCGCGGAATATCGTCACGCACGAACGACCAGTTGAGGATGGTGACGGGGCCCGTCAGCATGCCCTTCATCGGACGCTTGGTCAGCGACTGGGAATACTTCCACCATTCCACCGTCATCGGATTCGGCCGCGAGACGTCACCGAACAGGATCGGCGGACGAACGCAGCGCGAGCCGTAGCTCTGCACCCAGGCGTGCTGGGTGAAGGCGAAGCCGGACAGCTGCTCGCCGAAATACTGCACCATGTCGTTGCGCTCGAACTCGCCATGCACCAGGACGTCGAGGCCGATTTCCTCCTGCCATGCGACCGTGCGTTTGGTCTCATCCCGCAGGAACTGGTCGTAGTCGGCCCGATTGATCGTTCCCTTGGTGAAGGCTGCGCGGGCCTTGCGCACTTCGCTGGTCTGCGGGAACGAGCCGATGGTGGTGGTCGGGAAGGCCGGCAGCTTGAAGCGGGCACGTTGAATCTGTGCGCGCTTGGCGAAAGGACTGCGGCGGCTGGCCATGTCCGCCGTGATCGCGGCGACGCGGTCGGCGACGGCCTTGTTGTGCACCTTCAGCGAGGTCCTGCGTGCGGCTGCTGCGGCGGCGGAAGCAGTGAGTTCGTCCTTCACCGCGTCGCGGCCACTGGCCAGCGCCTTTCCGAGGACGGAGAGTTCGGTCATCTTCTGCAGCGAGAAAGCGAGCCAGCTCTTGAGGTCGGCATCGAGCCTGGTTTCGCGATCGAGATCGACCGGCACATGCAGCAGCGAGCATGACGGCGTGATCTCGATAAGATCTGCGCCGCGCGCTTTGACCACCGGTTCAATGCGGTCGAGGATCGCCGGCAGGTTTGCACGCCAGATATTGCGGCCGTCGATCACGCCGAGTGACAGCACGATGTCCGGCCTGACCGCCTTGAGTACAGATTCAAGCTGTTCCGGCGCGCGGATCAGGTCGATATGCAGGCCTGCGACCGGGAGCGAGACCGCGGTATCGAGATTGTCGCCGAGCGCACCGAAATAGGTGTTCAGCATGATCCTGATCTGCGGCACGGCTTTCGCGAGATCGGCATAGGCCTTCTTCAACGCATCGCGCGCGGTGGTGTCGAGATCGAGCACCAGAACCGGCTCGTCGATCTGCACCCATTCCGCGCCCTCGGCGGCGAGGCGCTTCAGCACGTCGACATAAACCGGCAGGAGCCTGTCCAACAGCGACAGGTTGCTGAACGAGGCGTCGTGGCTCTTGCCGAGCTTGAGGAACGTCACCGGGCCGACCAGCACCGGGCGGGTCTGATAGCCGAGCGCCTTGGCTTCCTTGTATTCGTCGATCGGCTTGGTCGAAGACAGCGCGAAGGTCTGGGTCCTGGATAATTCCGGCACCATGTAGTGATAGTTGGTGTCGAACCATTTGGTCATTTCCTGCGCGGGCGCGCCGTGACCATGATGATGCGCATGGCCATGCTCGCAGGCTTCAGCGTCGCCTTGCGATCCGCGGGCCATGGCGAAGTAGGTGGCCAGCGATACCGGGCCGCCCTTCCAGTTGTAGATGTCCGGAATCGCGCCGACCATCACGCTGGTGTCGAGCACCTGATCGTAGAACGAGAAATCATTCGACGGGATCACGGTGACGCCCCGTGCCTTCTGACGCGCCCAGTTGTCGGCGCGAAGCTGCGCGGCGGTCTTGACGAGTGAAGCCTCGTCGATCTTGCCGGACCAGAAGCTTTCGAGCGCGGTTTTCAGCTCGCGATGCGGGCCGATGCGCGGCGTGCCCAGCGTGGCGACAGGAATGGAAGTGGAAGAATTCGACATCGGCAAACCCCGTAATGTGGGGGCAGGGCCGGACATGCGCGAACAACAGCAACGGCGGTGCCGTCCTCTCGCAAGCGACACACCGGAGCACCCCGCCCGTGGACGTACTATGATCGGGGCAGGTCTCCTGGCTCACGGGTCACAGCCGCATCCGCCTTCCCACGGCTCACGCCGCAGTGGCATCAATGGACAAGGCTCGCCGCTTACAGTTGCGGGGGCAGCTCCGGCATTGCGGATCACGTCCGCTCACCGAATTCCCTCTTAGCTTCCGGTCCCGAAAGACCGGAAGAACCACGATAGAGCTTAGTTAGTGAGCCTGCCGACACCCGTCAAAAGGGATGTTGCCCACTCATTCCTCGCCGTTTGGCTCGGTGGAGGTGGTGGGCCGTCCGTAATACTGGACGCCGAGTTCGATCGGCCCGCGGCCCATTTCGCGGCGATGGGCGTTGGTGTCACGGAGCGAATAGACGCAGCCGCAATATTCCTGCTGATAGAATTCTTCGCGCTTGCTGATTTCGATCATGCGCGCGGAGCCGCCGCCCTTGCGCCAGTTGTAATCCCAGTAGGACAAGCCGTCGTAGCGGCCAGCGGCGCGCTTCCCGCAATCGTTGATCTGCGTCATGTTCTTCCAGCGCGAGATGCCGAGCGAACTGGTGATGACCGGGAAGCCGTGCTCGTGGGCATAGAGCGCGGTGCGCTCGAATCGCATGTCGAAACACATGGTGCAGCGGATGCCGCGCTCGGGCTCCCACTCCATGCCTTTGGCGCGGGCGAACCAGTTGTCCTTGTCGTAATCCGCATCGACGAAGGGAACGTTGTGCTTCTCGGCGAAGCGAACGTTCTCGTCCTTGCGCAGCAGATACTCGCGTTCCGGATGGATGTTCGGATTGTAGAAAAAGATCGTGTAATCGACGCCCGAAGCAAGCATCGCTTCCATGACTTCGCCGGAGCAGGGCGCGCAGCACGAATGCAGCAGCACCTTCTTGTGGCCACCGGGCGGATTCAAAACGGGACGCACAAAGTCATTCATGGTGTGCCGATCAGTTGAGTTCGGGACGTTATGTAGTGGGAGGCGGCCGATCCGTAAAGTTCACCTGATTCGACCTTGAAAGCGTCGGGACGTTCTGAAGGGGGCAGGGCGCAGTCGAGGAACCGGACCGTAGGGTCGAAAAACCGCAAGCGGCTCTGGTGGTTCGGGGAAAACGGGGACATGGATGACTCCGTTGTTGACTTCGTTGTCCGTTCGCCACCAGATGTAGCCGTTACGGTCTACCCTGCCGCAAGACATGGTAGCTAAGAGAGAAGTCCGGTGAGCTGCAAATCGTTGCAGCGATTCCGGCGCTGCCCCCGCAACTGTAAGCGGTAAGCCTTTGTCCATCGATGCCACTGGAGCGGAAGCTCTGGGAAGGCGGACATCGGCGTCGACCCGCAAGCCAGAAGAACTGCCGTCACACAAAAACGTCCACGGGCGGGGTGTCCGGCGGTCGCTTGCAGCGCTGCCGGTTGATGCCGGCTGTTCCGCGGCGTCCTTCGGCCCAAGCCCCCCAAAAATTGCAACATGCACGGGGTCTGCCGATGTCCGAATCTTTTGGCCAACTGTCTCTCGAACGCGAAGCCGCCAAATCCGCTCCACTCATTCAGTTGCGTTCCGAGTCGCTGGCAAACCCCGCAGCGGAGCCGCCGCTGCAGGTGATCCGCCGCAATGGCACGGTGTCTCCGTTCGATGCCTCCAAGATTTCAGTGGCGATGACGAAAGCGTTCCTTGCCGTCGAGGGACATTCGGCGGCGGCGTCGCGGCGCGTGCATGAGGTGATCGAGCAACTGACCAATGAGGTGGTCAGCGCGCTGACTCGCCGGATCGGCGAGGGTCGTACTTTCCATATCGAGGACGTACAGGATCAGGTCGAACTCGCGCTGATGCGCAGCGAGCATCACAAGGTCGCCCGTGCTTACGTGCTCTATCGCGAGGAGCGTTCCCGCCAGCGCGCCGAGGAAGAAGCCGCGCAGACCGCCAAGGCGCCGGCCGGGCCGCAATTGCAGATGACGCTGTCGAACGGCACCAAGGTGCCGCTCGACACCGCGCGTCTCACCAACATCATCCAGGAAGCCTGCGCCAATCTCGACGGCGTCGATGCTGCACCCGTGCTCGCCGAAACCAAGCGCAATCTCTATGACGGCATCAGCCAGGACGAACTGGCGCTCGCCGGCATCATGGCGGCGCGCACGCTGGTGGAGCAGGAGCCGAACTACGCCTATGTCAGCGCGCGCCTGCTGCTCGACAAGCTGCGCACCGAAGTTTTGTCGTTCGTACACGGCATGCCGATCAACGCGTCGCAGGCCGACATGGCGGAGCGCTATCCGGATTACTTCCCGGCCTATGTGAAGGCGGGAATCGAAGCTGAACTGCTCGACCCCGAGCTTGGCCGTTTCGATCTCAAGCGCATCGCCGCGGCGTTGAAGCCGGAGCGCGACCTGTCGTTCCAGTTCCTCGGCCTGCAGACGCTGTATGACCGCTACTTCCTGCACAACGACGGCAACCGCATCGAGCTGCCGCAGGCCTTCTTCATGCGCGTCGCCATGGGACTCGCCGTGCGCGAGATCGACCGCGAAACCCGCGCCATCGAATTCTATAATCTCTTGTCGTCGTTCGACTTCATGGCCTCGACGCCGACGCTGTTCAATTCCGGCACGCTGCGGCCGCAGCTTTCGAGCTGCTTCCTCACCACGGTGGCGGACGATCTCGACGGAATCTTCAAGTCGGTGAAGGACAACGCGCTGCTGGCCAAATATTCCGGCGGCCTCGGCAACGACTGGACACGCGTGCGCGGCCTCGGTGCACACATCAAGGGCACCAACGGCGAGAGTCAGGGCGTGGTGCCGTTCCTGAAAGTCGCCAACGACACCGCCATCGCGGTCAATCAGGGCGGAAAGCGCAAGGGCGCGGTCTGCGCCTATCTCGAGACCTGGCATGTGGACATCGAGGAATTCCTCGATCTGCGCAAGAACACCGGCGACGACCGCCGCCGCACCCACGACATGAACACCGCCAACTGGGTGCCGGACCTGTTCATGCAGCGTGTCGAAGCGGATGGCGAATGGACGCTGTTCTCGCCGGACGAGACGCCGGACCTGCACGATCTTTACGGCAAGGCATTTGCCGAACGCTACGCCTTTTACGAGGCGAAGGCTGCGCGCGGCGAGATGCGCGTGTTCAAGACCCTGCGCGCCACCGACCTGTGGCGGCGCATGCTGACCATGCTGTTCGAGACCGGTCATCCGTGGATCACGTTCAAGGATCCGTGCAACCTGCGCTCGCCGCAACAGCACACCGGCGTCATCCACTCGTCGAATCTCTGCACCGAAATCACGCTCAACACCTCCGACGATGAAGTGGCGGTGTGCAACCTCGGTTCGGTCAACCTGCTCAACCATGTCAGCGACGGCGGGATCGATCACGCGCGGCTGAAGCGCACGATCTCCACTGCGATGCGGATGCTCGACAATGTGATCGACATCAATTTCTACACCATTCCTGAGGCACGCCGCTCCAACCTCAAGCATCGTCCGGTCGGTCTCGGCCTGATGGGCTTCCAGGATGCGCTGCATGCGCTGCGTATTCCGATGGCCTCGGACGCGGCGGTTGCGTTCGCCGACACCAGCATGGAAGCGATCGCCTTCCATACCATTTCGGCGTCGGTCGATCTCGCCATGGAGCGCGGCGCCTATGCGTCGTTCAACGGTTCGCTGTGGAGCAGGGGCATCCTGCCGATCGACTCCATCGAAATTCTGGCCGACGCGCGCGGCTGTCTTGAGATGGATCGTTCGCAGACGCTGGACTGGGGCAGCCTGCGTGGCCGCGTGACCACTCACGGCATGCGCAACTCCAACGTGATGGCGATCGCGCCGACGGCGACGATCTCCAATATCTGCGGCGTGGCGCAGTCGATCGAGCCCGCCTACCAGAACCTTTATGTCAAATCCAACATGTCCGGCGATTTCACCGAAGTGAACGAGTTCCTCGTTCGCGATCTGAAAACGCGCGGACTGTGGGACGAGGTGATGGTGTCGGATATGAAGTATTTCGACGGCAGCGTCGGTTCCATCGACCGCGTGCCGGATGACCTGAAGCAGCTCTACGCCACGGCGTTCGAGATCGACAGTTCCTGGCTGATCGAGGCGGCGGCCCGCCGCCAGAAGTGGATCGATCAGGCGCAGTCGCTCAACCTCTACATCGCCAATCCATCGGGCAAGAAGCTCGATCAACTGTATCGCCTTGCGTGGAGTCGCGGTCTGAAGACCACGTATTACCTGCGTTCGCGCAGCGCTACTCACGTGGAGAAGTCCACGCTCAAGGGCACCGACGGCAAACTCAATGCGGTGTCGTCGTCTTCGCTGGCGGCGATGCCGGTCAACCAGCCGATCGTCGTGCCGCAGTCGGCGGCGCCGAAGGATTTCTCTGAAGCCTTGGCGTGCTCGATCGACAATCCCGATTGCGAGGCGTGTCAGTAGCGCTTCAGCGTCATTGCGAGCGAAGCGAAGCAATCCACGGCGACAAAAGAGACTGGATTGCTTCGTCGGCTTTGCCTCCTCGCAATGACGAACCGTCAACACCGAATCCGAAAGATATCTCCCATGCTCGACTGGTCCGACACCTCTTCATCCGCGAAGCCCATCAACAATCTGCCGCCGATCCTGACTGGCAGGTCTGCTGCACCTGCCGACGCAACGGGCCTCGGCGAGATCGACCGCAAGGGCGGCCGCGTCTCCGTCGACGACAAGGCGATGATCAACTGCCGCGCCGACGTCAATCAGCTTCTGCCGCTGAAATACAAGTGGGCATGGGAGAAGTATCTCGCCGGCTGCAACAATCACTGGATGCCGACCGAAGTCTCCATGCAGGCCGATATCGCGCTGTGGAAATCGCGCGATGGGCTGACCGAGGATGAGCGCCGTGCCATCAAGCGCAATCTTGGTTTCTTCGCGGCGTCCGAAAGCCTTGTGGCCAACAACATCGTGCTGGCGATTTATCGCCACCTCACCAATCCGGAATGCCGGCAGTATTTGCTGCGGCAGGCCTTCGAGGAGGCGGTGCACACCCACACCTTCCAGTACATCGTCGAAAGCCTCGGCCTCGACGAGGGCGAACTGTTCAATATGTACCGCGAGGTGCCGTCCATCACCGACAAGGCGGCGTGGGCGCTCAAGCATACGCAGAACCTCGACAATCCGGACTTCAAGACCGGCACGCCCGAGGCGGATCAGGCTTTCTTGCGCGATCTCGTCGCGTTCTACGTGATCTTCGAGGGCATGTGGTTCTACACCGGCTTCGCCCAGATTCTTTCGCTTGGCCGTCGCAACAAGATGGTCGGCATCGCCGAGCAGTACCAGTACATCCTGCGCGACGAATCCATTCACCTGAACTTCGGCATCGACGTCATCAATCAGATCAAGATCGAGAACCCGCATCTGTGGACGCCGAAATTCCAGGATGAGGTGCGCGCCATGATTCGCGAAGCCGCCGAACTGGAAGCCTCCTATGGCCGGGATACCATGCCGCGCGGCTTCCTTGGGCTGAATGCTGTGCTGTGCGAGCAGTACATGCACTTCATCGCCAACCGGCGCTGCGCACAACTCGGCCTGACGCGGGTGTTCGACGAGACGGAGAATCCGTTCCCGTGGATGTCGGAAGCGATGGACCTGAAGAAAGAGAAGAACTTCTTCGAGACGCGGGTCATCGAATACCAGAATGGCGGCGCGCTGAGCTGGGAATGATTTGTTAACGTCTTCCCGCGCGTTCGGTTGTCCTGCCGGAAGCCGTGCCCGAGCTTCTTGCGATTGCGACAGGATGCCCGCGATGCGGGCAATTTTGCGACCCGCAAGGTATGAGTTTACGACCTGTTATCCTCTTTGATTCACTATTTCACGTCGAACAGGCCAGCCCTCACGGCTGGCCTGTTGGCATGCAAAAAGAATTTTTGGGGAATTGGAAATGGGCTGGATCAAGAAGGGCACGTCCGCGAAACAGAAAGCAAAAGCCGGCTTCTTCTCGAATCTCAGATTCCGCACCAAGATCATGCTCGGGTTCATGACGGTGCTGGTCCTTTCCGCCATCAATATGGGCGTGGCCCACTTCAGCTTTGAGCGCATCGGCGATGGCATCCGCTCCTATCAGGGCGTGGTTGCCGAAACCGATGCCGCCCGCGATATCGACCGCGAACTGGCGGCCTATCAACTGCTGGCCCGATATTACGTGATGAGCGGCCAGCAGGCCGACGAACAGGCCGCACGCACCGCGCAGGCGGACCTTGGAAGGGCCATCGAGCGCGCAGAGCGCGTTGCGACCGGCAACAACCGCGCCAGCATCACGGCGCTTTCGGACAGCTATCGCAAGTTCTCCGCGCTGTTCGGCGACGTCATCGCACTCAAGACCGACAATGCTGCCATCGTGTCGAACCAGTTGCTCCGGCTCGGCAATGTCATCAGGTACAAGCTTGACGACGTCGGCGACACTGCTGCTCTGGCGGGATTGGCCTCGCTCCAGTTGACCATCAAGGAATTGGCTCCTCAGGCGATTTCGATCACTTCGAACATCACCAATTTCGTCGCGCGGCCTGACAAGACCGTTGCCGCGAGCGCCACGGCGCGGCTTCAGATGCTGAAGAACAGTCTGGGAGGGCTGGGCGCGGAAGCTGCTGATATGCAGCCGAAGGTCACCGATCTCATCGATCAGCTCTCGGCCTATCACACAGCGTTTTTGAAGTATGTCGAGAACACGGCCAAGATCGACGATCTTTCCACCAAGATGACCCAGGCCGCAGCCTCCATCACCCTTGAAGCCAAGGTGATGAAGGACGCCTTGCTGAATCAGCAGGAGAAGCTCGCAGCGGAATCCTCCGATACGGCCCACTCGACCGGAAATGTCGTGACGGTGCTCGGCGGCGCCGGAATTGCGTTCGGTGCGTTGCTGGCATGGATGCTTGGCCGCGGAATCTCGCGTCCGATGATTGGCATGTGCGATGCGATGCGTCAGCTCGCAAGCGGCAACTTCGATGTTGTGCTGCCGGGCCTCGGCCGCAAGGACGAGATCGGCGAGATGGCAAGCGCGGTTGAAGACTTTAAGGTGCGTGCTGTAGCCAAGGCGCGCGAAGATGCCGCGGCGCGCGAGGTGCAAAGCAAATCGGCCACGGCGGCGCGCAGCGCCGAGCTGCATCGCTTTGCCGACGACTTCGAGGCGGCGGTCGGCGTGATCGTATCGAGCGTGTCGTCGTCGGCCACGCAGCTCGAGGCCTCCGCGACCACGCTGACGCGGACGGTGGATGCGACGCAGGAACTGACGGGGCGGGTTGCCAGCGCTTCCGAGGAGGCCTCCGCCAACGTGCAGTCCGTCGCCGCGGCGACGGAAGAACTCTCCGCTTCGGTGCACGAAATCGGACGGCAGGTTCAGGAGTCGAGCCGGATCGCGGCGGCCGCGGTGTCGCAGGCGGAAGCTACCGATACCCGCATCAACGAACTCTCGCGCGCGGCCCAGCAGATCGGCGACGTGGTGAAGCTGATCACCGCGATTGCCGAGCAGACCAACCTGCTTGCGCTTAACGCCACCATCGAGGCGGCTCGCGCCGGCGAGGCGGGGCGCGGCTTTGCGGTGGTCGCATCCGAGGTGAAATCGCTGGCCAGCCAGACCGCGAAGGCGACGGACGAGATTTCGTCGCATATCACCGGCATGCAGCAGGCGACGCAGGAATCGGTGTTCGCCATCAAGGAAATCGGCGAGACCATCGGCCAGATCTCGAAGATCGCCAGCAACATCGCCGCGTCGATCGAGCAGCAGGGCAATGCGACGACGGAGATCGCTCATAGCGTGCAGAACGCCGCGAGCGGCACGGCGGAAATCGCCGGAAACATCTCCGAGGTCAATCGCGGCGCAGGCGAGACCGGGACGGCTTCCGGCGAGGTGTTGAACTCTGCGCAGACGCTGGCGGTCGAAAGCACGCGACTCCGTCAGGAACTGGACCGCTTCATGGCGAACATCCGGGCGGCATAAGCCGATACGTTACCGTCGACTTTGTATCCGAGCGTCCCCGCGAAATCGGGGACGCTTTTTTTGAGAGACTAAATTCCCGCTTGCGCGGGAATGACGCAGAAGATGCTCCTGCGCTCGGCTGCGAACTATCGGCCCTAATACGCGTCCTTCTTCGCCCGTGAGTCCTTCGCGCTCTGGATGAGATCGAGCGACTTCTCGATTTTGCCGAGCGCGGAGGCGAATGCCTTCCGCTCGGTCGCGGAGAGGCATGACAGGATGTCCTGTTCCTTGCGCCGCAGCCGCGGGACCAGTTCGTCATACAGTGCGCGGCCCTTGTCCGTCATCTGCAGCGCGAACTCGCGGCGGTCGTCGGCGTTTTCCACCCGTTCAATGATTCTCTGTTCCAGAAGATGGGCCACCGCGCGGCTGATGGTCGATTTATGCGTCCGCGTGCAATGGGCGATGTATTGCGCGGTGCAGGCTTCGTCGCGGAAGCCGAGCGTCGCCAGCACACGCCACTCCGGAATGTCGAGGCCGTAGCGCTCCCGATAGTCGCTGGCGAGTTCCGTGCTGACTTCCGCAGCGAGGCGGTTCAGCCGGAACGGCACGAATTTGAACAGATCGAGCTTGCTCACGGGGGTCAGTGCTCTTTGGCCGGGCGCGCCGGCTATTAGTTGCAGTTGCAACCATCATAGCGTTGGTTTATCCTGCTGGCCAGTGTCCTGAATGTGGCGTTTCTTCTCTCGCCGCGCGGGCGATCACACCAGAGCTTCATTCAAGAAGCCGATTATCGCAGGGTCAGAAACGTGCCGAATCCTCCCGTCACCCAGTTTGGCTATCGCCGCCACGCCGATCAGGGCAGGACGGCGGCGGATGCCGCCCGCCATCCTGTGGTGGTGGTCGGGGCGGGGCCGGTCGGCCTGACGCTCGCCATCGATCTGGCACAGCGCGGCCATCCCGTCGTGGTGCTGGATGATGCCGACCGGATCGGTGAGGGCTCGCGCGCCATCTGTTTCTCCAAGCGCTCGCTGGAATTGTGGGATCGCCTCGGCGTCGCCGAGCGCATGGTCGAAAAGGGCGTGGTCTGGAAGGTCGGCAAGATCTTTCTTCAGGATCAGTTGCTCTATCAGTTCGATCTGCTGCCGGAAGACGGTCACAAGATGCCGGCCTTCATCAATCTGCAGCAGTATTATGCCGAAGCATTTCTGGTCGATCGCGTCGGCGAGTTGCCGCAGATCGACTTGCGTTGGCGCAACAAGGTTGTCGGGCTGGAGCAGCGCAACGATCATGCCATTCTCGCCATCGATACGCCGGACGGCCGCTATCATCTGAAGGCGGATTATGTCGTCGCATGCGACGGTGCGCGCTCGGCGCTGCGTGGTTTGGTCGGCGCGGAGTTTTCCGGCGAAGTGTTCGAGGATCAGTTCCTGATCGCCGATGTAAAGATGACGGCGGAATTCCCGACCGAGCGCTGGTTCTGGTTCGATCCGCCGTTTCACGGCGGCCAGTCCGCACTGCTGCATCGCCAGCCAGATGACGTCTGGCGCATCGATCTGCAACTGGGGCCGGACGCTGACCCTGCCGTCGAGCGGTTACCGGAGAATGTGCGCCCGCGCATTGAGCGCATGCTGGGTCACGCGAATTTCGATTTCGAATGGATCTCCATCTACAAATTCCAGTGCCGCCGCATGCAGCGTTTCGTCCACGAGCGCGTGATCTTCGCAGGGGATTCCGCGCATCAGGTGTCGCCATTCGGTGCGCGCGGTGCGAATTCGGGACTTGAGGATGCCGAGAATGTCGCGTGGAAATTGTCGTTGATCCTGCGCGGCGAGGCATCAGCCTTGTTGCTCGATAGCTACGGCATCGAACGCAGTCTCGCCGCCGACGAAAACATCCGCGCGTCGACCCGCGCGACCGACTTCATCGCGCCGCATTCGGCGCAGGAGCGCCGGATGCGGAAGATGGTGCTGCAACTGGCCAGGGACACGGAGTTTGCCAAGCGCATGGTCAATGGCGGGCGGCTGTCGACGCCGTCGGTTTACGACACGCCGCTGTCCACGCCCGATGTCGATGTCTGGGCCGCCGGTCCGCGTCCTGGCGCGCAGATGATTGATGCGCCGCTGACGGATGGTGCCGGAAAGCCGGTTTATCTGAGTGAGGCGCGCAAAGCGTTCGGCGGATTCGTTCTGCTTCAGGCTGCCAACGGTGCCGATACGGATATTGCCGCGTGTCCTTCGATCCGGATCGGAGAGAAAGCCCCGCTGCGCGATGCAACGGGCGCTTTCGCGAAACGTTATGATGTGTCGGCCGGCGCGGCCTATCTGTTGCGGCCCGATGGCTATGTCGCGGCGCGCTTCAAAAAGCCGACCGAGGCCGGTGTAGGGGCTGCAATGGCGCGCGCTAGCGCAAACACGGGAGTTGCATCATGACACTCTCGACGCGCTCGAATTTCGCAGATCCGGATTCCGCCTACAGGATGGTGGTGGAGGCGCACCGCGGACTGAGCGGGGACGACAGCGCATCGCTGGATACCGCGCTGGTTCTGATCCTTGCCAATCATATCGGTGACGCAGAAGTGTTGCGGGACGCCATTACGCTGGCAAAGCGGCAGATCGGCAGCGCCGCCGGCTCAACGATATCGACAAAGGACTGCAAATGACCGCAAAAGGTTTCGCTTCGACCGGAGACATGACCGAGAAGACAATCACTTTCTCGGAGATCGGCCCGGATATCTATGCCTTTACGGCGGAGGGCGATCCCAACACCGCGGTGATCGTCGGTGATGACAGCTGCCTCGTGTTCGATGCGCAGGCAACGCCCGCGATGGCGAACAGTGTGATCGAACGGGTCAAGACCGTGACCGACAAGCCGATCAAATACGTCGTGCTGTCCCATTATCATGCGGTGCGCGTGCTCGGCGCGTCGGCCTACAAGGCGCAGGGCGTCGTCGCGTCGTCCGAAACCCAGCGGCTCATCGTCGAGCGCGGCCAGCAGGACTGGGATTCCGAATTCGGCCGGTTTCCCCGGCTGTTCCGTGATGCGGAGAGCATTCCCGGATTGACCTGGCCGACACTGACCTTCGACACCGGCATGACCATCTATCTCGGCAAGCGCGAGGTGCAATTGATGCATCTGGGCGCGGGGCATACATCAGGGGACATCGTGGCCTGGGTGCCGGATGCGCAGGTGATGTGCTCCGGCGACCTGATCGAATATCATTCGGCCTGCTATTGCGGCGATGCAATGCTGCGCGAGTGGCCGCTGACGCTCAACGAAATCCGCGACTTCAATCCGAAAGCGGTCGCGCCGGGGCGCGGCGATGCGCTGAAGGGGACAGCGACGGTCAACGAGGCCATCGCGATGACCCGCGATTTCGTCACCACGCTTTACGGCGCTGCGGAGCTTTCGGTCGCTAGGGGGCGGACGTTGAAAGAAACCATGGCGGCCTCGCGCGACGTGATGGACCCGAAATTCTCCAGCTTTGCGATTTACGAACATTGTCTGCCGTTCAATGTCTCGCGCGCTTTCGACGAAGCTTCCGGGATCGACGATCCCGTGATCTGGACCGACAAGCGCGACCGCGAGATGTGGGCGGCGCTGCAAGGAGGATAGTGCGATGAACATCAACACAGCTCCCGGCCTTGTGAACCGCAACGCCGTCAACGTCACGCCGGGCTATATGTCCGGCTTCGGCAACAGCTTCGAGACCGAAGCCTTGCCGGGCGCACTGCCGATCGGGCGGAATTCGCCGCAGAACTGCGCTTACGGGCTTTATGCGGAGCAATTGTCCGGTTCGCCGTTCACTGCGCCGCGCGGCACCAACGAGCGCTCATGGCTCTATCGCATCCGCCCGTCGGTGAAGCACTCCGGCCGCTTCACCAAAGCCGATGCAGGACACTGGCGCACCGCGCCGTGCACCGAGCACGACATGCCGATCGCGCAACTGCGCTGGAATCCCGCGCCGATGCCGAGGACGGAGCAGACCTTCCTTCAGGGCGTCTGCACCATGACCACGGCGGGCGACGCCAATACGCAGGCCGGCATGGCGGCGCATATTTATCTCATCACCAAGTCAATGGTGGATCAGAATTTCTACAATGCGGACGGCGAACTGATGTTCGTGCCGCAGGACGGCAATCTGCGCCTCGTCACCGAGTTCGGCATCATCGATATCGAACCGGGCGAGATCGCCGTGATTCCGCGCGGCGTAAAGTTTCGCGTGGAGATTCCGTCCGGCCCGGCGCGCGGCTATCTCTGCGAGAATTACGGCGGCGCGTTCACGCTGCCGGAGCGCGGGCCGATCGGCGCGAACTGTCTCGCCAATTCGCGCGATTTCCTCACACCGGTTGCGGCCTATGAAGACAAGGAAACGCCGACCGAGCTTTATGTGAAGTGGGGCGGATCGCTGTTTATGACCAAGCTGCCGTATTCGCCGATCGACGTGGTGGCGTGGCACGGCAACTACGCGCCCTACAAATACGACCTGCGGACCTTCTCGCCGATCGGCGCCATCGGCTTCGATCATCCCGATCCGTCGATCTTCACGGTGCTGACCTCGCCATCGGAAACAGCGGGTACGGCGAATATCGATTTCGTAATCTTCCCGGAACGCTGGATGGTGGCGGAAAACACTTTCCGCCCCCCGTGGTATCACATGAACATCATGTCGGAGTTCATGGGGCTGATCTATGGCGTCTATGATGCCAAGCCGCAGGGCTTCGTTCCGGGTGGTATCAGCCTGCACAACATGATGTTGCCGCATGGGCCTGATCGCGAGGCGTTTGACCATGCCAGTAATGGCGAACTGAAGCCGGTGAAGCTCACCGGCACCATGGCCTTCATGTTCGAGACGCGCTTTCCCCAGCGCGTGACCGAATATGCCGCCACGTCCGGCACCTTGCAGGACGATTATGCCGATTGCTGGCAGGGGCTGGAGCGCCGCTTCGACCCGTCGAAGCCGTGAAAGCCGCTGTACATGAGTGACGCTGTTCTCTACGGCTACTTCCGCTCGACGGCGGCCTATCGTGTGCGCATCGCGCTCAACCTGAAGGGCTTGAGTGCGGACCATCGTTTCGTGCATCTGCGCAAGGGTGAACAAACGCAGGAATCCTATCGCAAGATCAATCCGGCGGGGCTGGTGCCGTACTGGATCGACGGAGATCTGCAACTGGCGCAGTCGCTGGCGATCATCGAATATCTCGACGAGACCCATCCACAGCCGCCGCTGTTGCCGCCGGATGCGAAGGGGCGGGCGGTCGCGCGCGAGATCGCGCTGGTCGCCGTCAGCGACATCCATCCCATCGGCAATCTGCGGGTGCTGAACCGGCTGATCGAGATGGGCGTTGACGAGGCGACCCGCGCGGCGTGGTCGAGGCACTGGATCGAAACCGGCTTCGATGCCATCGAGGCAAGGCTTTCGCAGCTTCCGGGGCCGTTCTGCCTTGGCGAAACTCCGACACTGGCGGACATCTGCCTCGTACCGCAGGTGTTCAATGCGCGCCGCTTCGGCGTGGACCTTGCGCCTTACAGGCGTATCTTGGGCGTCGATGCGGCCGCCGCGAAACTTGACGCTTTTGCTTCCGCCGCGCCGGCCAACCAGCCCGACGCCGAATAATTCAGGACGGACCCATGCACCCCAACGATCCGAAGCTTCGCTCTTTCATCGGGGTCGATCCGTCCTCGGATTTCCCGATCCAGAACCTGCCTTATGGCGTGTTCTTCACGCCGGATCAGCCGGACCTGCGCGTCGGCGTCGCCATTGGTGATTTCGTGCTCGATCTGGCCGCGCTGGAAGCGGCGGGACTGATCCGCTTCGAGAATGCCACAGGCATATTCGCGCGGCCGTCGCTGAATGCCTTCATGGCGCTCGGGCCGCAGGTATGGACCAAGACGCGCGCGCGGATCAGCGAACTGTTGCGGCATGATCATCACGAATTGCGCGACAACAAGGAACTGCGTAACCGCGCGCTGGTGCCGCGGAATTTCGCGCAGATGCACATGCCTTTTGAGGTCGATGGTTTCACCGATTTCTATTCGTCGAAGGAGCACGCCACCAATGTCGGCATCATGTTCCGCGGCAAGGACAACGCGCTGATGCCGAACTGGCTGTCGATTCCGATCGGCTACAATGGCCGCGCTTCGACGGTCGTGGTCAGCGGCACGCCGATCCGCCGCCCGCGCGGACAGTTAAAACCGCCCACGGCGGATATGCCGGTGTTCGGTCCGTGCAAGCGGCTCGATTTCGAACTCGAAATGGGTGTCGTCATCGGACAGGCCTCGGCGATGGGCGATATGCTGACCGAGAAGCAGGCGGAAGAGATGATCTTCGGCTTCACGCTGCTCAACGACTGGAGCGCGCGCGACATCCAGGCGTGGGAGTATGTGCCGCTTGGACCGTTTCAGGCCAAGGCCTTCGGAACCTCGATCAGCCCGTGGGTTGTGACCCGTGAGGCGCTGGAGCCTTTCCGCGTCAAGGGACCAGCGCAGGAGCCGACCCCACTGCCGTATCTGCAGCAGAAGGGCGCGAACAATTACGACCTGCGGCTTGAGGTCGATCTGAAAACGGAAAAGCTGCAAAAGCCCGCCGTCATCACCCGCACGAACTTCAAGTATATGTACTGGTCGTCGGTACAGCAGCTTGCGCATCATGCGTCATCGGGCTGCGCGATGAATGTCGGCGATCTGCTCGGCTCCGGAACGATCAGCGGCCCCGAGAAGAGCGAGCGCGGCAGCATGCTGGAGTTGAGCTGGGGCGGCGCCGAGCCGCTCGATCTCGGAGGCGGCGTGACGCGCTCTTTCCTTGAGGATGGCGACTCGCTGACCATCCGCGGCTGGTGTCAGCGCGACGGATATCGCGTCGGATTCGGCGAGGTCGAGGGAACGATTTTGCCGGCGCTCTAAGTCGCAATTTTCTTCAGCGGCAGCTTGCGCGTGGTCTTCAGCCGGTCGAGCACGATAGACGAGCGCACATGGGCGACGCTTTCGTGTGGCATCAGCACGTCGTTGACGATGTCTGAGAGGCTTTTGAGATCGGTGAGCACGACCTTCAGCAGATAATCCGCATCGCCTGTCAGCGAATAGGCTTCCTGAATCTCATCCACTCGCCGCATCAGATCGCGAAAGCGCTTGGCGTTGTTCGGTGAATGCGTCGCCAGCGTGATCTGGATGAAGGCGAGCACGTGAAAGCCGAGCGCTTCGCTGGCGAGATCGGCGTGATAGCCCGCGATCACCTTCTCCTCCTCAAGCCGCGTCCGCCGCCGCGAGCATTGAGAGGCGGACAGGCCGACCAGGTCGGCGAGCTGTTGATTGGTCAGCCGGCCGTCGCTCTGCAAGGCGGCGAGAATTTTGAGGTCGAAACCGTCCAGCGAAATCATGCGTAAAATCCGTCATTAATGCACGAACCGTGCATGATTATAGCAAAACGGGCCTTATTTTACATGCCTTTTGCATCGAATGCGGCGCACGATACGTCCTGAAGAAGAATCGAAGGGAGATCGCCATGGGTCCGTTTCCGCACGACGCGCCGGCCGCCGTCATTTCCGACCAGAACCCGATGGGCACCGACGGATTCGAGTTCGTCGAGTATGCGCATCCCGAGCCCGAGCAGCTTCATGCGCTGTTCCGCCTGATGGGATTCACCGCAGTCGCCAGGCACAGGACCAAGGCGATCACGGTCTATCGTCAGGGCGATGTGAATTACATTGTCAACGAGCAGCCCGGCACCCACGGTATCGATTTCGTCGCCGCGCATGGACCTTGCGCGCCGTCGATGGCGTTTCGCGTGGTCGATGCGAAGCGCGCCTATGAGCGCGCGCTCGCGCTTGGTGCCGAACCTGCGGACGAGATGGATGCGCGCAAGACGTTGGAGGTTCCGGCGATCAAGGGCATCGGCGGCAGCCTGCTATACTTCATCGATTGCTACGGCGCGAAGGGGTCGGCCTATGATGCCGAATTCGAGTGGCTTGGCGTGCGCAATCCGCGCCCGGAAGGCGCGGGGCTGTTCTATCTCGATCATCTGACCCATAACGTGCATCGCGGCCGCATGGATGTCTGGACCGGCTTTTACGAGAAGCTGTTCAATTTCCGGCAGATCCGCTTCTTCGACATCGAGGGCCGCGCGTCGGGCCTGTTCTCGCGGGCGCTGACCAGCCCTGACGGCAAGATCCGAATTCCGATCAACGAGGATGCGGGCGATTCCGGCCAGATCGAGGAATATCTCAACATCTATCGCGGCGAGGGCATCCAGCATATCGCCTGCGGCGTGAAGGATATTTATCGGACCATCGAGAAGCTGCGCGCGGATGGCTTGCCGTTCATGCCGTCGCCGCCGGAGACTTATTTCGAGCGCATCGACGCGCGGCTGCCCAAGCATGGCGAGGACATCGCGCGCCTGCAGAAAAACGGCATTCTGATCGACGGCGAGGGCGTGGTGGACGGCGGCCATACCAAGGTGCTGCTGCAGATTTTCTCGGCGAACGCGATCGGCCCGATCTTCTTCGAATTCATCCAGCGCAAGGGCGATGACGGATTCGGTGAAGGCAACTTCAAGGCGCTGTTCGAATCCATCGAGGAAGACCAGATCCGGCGCGGTGTGCTGAGCGTCGACAGCAAGAGCGCCGCCTGATCGGTAGCAGTCAGGTCGCGGCGGCGCGGGCAGGCGCGGACCTTTTCAGGTTTAACAGGTTGCCCGACAGGATCAGCGCCGCGCCGAGGACAGTCGCGGTGTCGAGCTGTTCGGAATAAACCAGCCAGCCGACGGTCGCGCTGAGCGGCACGCGCAGGAAGTCCATCGGCACCACGACGGAGGTGTCGGCATAGCGCATCGCCTGCGCGAAGCAGAAGTGCGAATACGTCCCGCAGAACGCGATCACCACGATCCACGGCCACAGATGGGCCGACGGCCAATGCCAGTTGGACAGTGCGGGGATCAGTCCGATCGCGGACTGAATGACCAGCATCCAGAAGATGATGGTTGTAACCGAGTCGGTGCGGGTGAGGGACTTCACCATCACCACCGATACGCCAAACCCGATGGCCGCGACCACCATGATCAGCTGGCCGGAGTTCACCGGGGCTGCTCCGGGGTGGACAATGATGAAGACACCCACAAGACCGAGAATGATGGCAAGAATGTTCCAGACATTCAGCCGTTCGCCGAGAAAGCTCATGGCGAGCAGCGCTGTCCAGATCGGCATGGTGAATTCGATCGCCACCACCTGCGCCAGCGGGATCAGCGTCAGCGCGAGGAACCAGCCGTATTGCGCGCCGTAGTGGATCACGTTGCGTCCGATATGCATCCAGGGACGTGAGGTTTTCACGCTCGCCAGACCGCCATTCATGAGAACCAGCGGAAACAGCAGGAAGAAGCCAATGACGGAGCGCATCTCCATGAGCTGAAAAACGCTCAGTTCGCGCGCGATCTCGCGGCCGGCCACCAGAAGCACCAGCATTGCGGCGAGCCAGCCGGCCATCCAGCCGGCCGCCTTCGCGTTGGACGGCGGCATTGCAGTCACCACCGACGTCACAAAGGCACCCGTGCTGCACTGCAAATGAACATCGCATCCCCCGCTGTTGCGGCGCCTGATTACGAAATCTCCCATGGCCGCGCAACCGCACCGGCCGATGGGCTGATCTATCGCGATTGCATCTTGAATCATGCGCCGAACCTGCAACGATCTGCCGAAACATTCGCTTCGGCGACGGAGGGGACAGCGCTTGATCGATTTAGCTTCACTGCCTTTCGATGCGGACACCATGCTCTCGGGCCTGCGCCCCTGGGTCGAATGCGAGAGCCCGACCTGGGATGCCGCCGCGGTCAACCGGATGCTGGATCTCGCCGCGCGCGACATGGCGGTCTGCGGTGCGTCGATCGAGAGCATCGCCGGGCGTCAGGGCTTTGGCGGCTGTATCCGGGCACGCTTTCCGCATCCAAGGCAGGGGCAGCCGGGCATTCTGATCGCGGGACACATGGACACGGTCCATCCGGTCGGAACGCTGGCGAAGCTGCCGTGGCGGCGCGATGGCGGCAAATGCTATGGCCCGGGCATTCTTGACATGAAGGGCGGCAACTACGCGGCGCTGGAAGCCATCCGCCAATTGCAGAAGGCAGCCATCGCGACGCCGCTTCCGGTCACGGTGCTGTTCACGCCCGACGAGGAAGTCGGCACGCCCTCGACGCGCGACATCATCGAGGCCGAAGCGGCCCGCAACAAATATGTGCTGGTTCCTGAACCGGCTTTCCGCAATGCGGGCGTGACCACGGGGCGTTACGCTATCGCGCGGTTCAACCTGGAGGCTGCGGGCAGGCCGAGCCATGCGGGCGCAACGCTGGCGTCGGGCCGCTCGGCGATCCGCGAAATGGCGCGGCAGATCATCGCCATTGACGGCATGACGACCGAGGACTGCACCTTCAGCGTCGGTGTGGTTCACGGCGGGCAGTGGGTGAATTGCGTGGCGTCGAGTTGCCGCGGCGAAGCGCTCAGCATGGCGAAGCGACAGGCCGATCTCGATCGCGGCGTGGCTCGCATGCTGGCGCTCACCGGAACGACCGATGATGTGACCTTCACCGTCACGCGCGGCGTGACGCGGCCGGTCTGGGAGCCGAATGCCGGCACCATGGCTTTGTACGAACAGGCGCGCGCGATCGGAAAGGCCATCGGGCTCGATCTGATTCATGGCAGTTCCGGCGGCGGGTCGGACGGAAACTTCACCGGCGCGATGGGGATTCCGACGCTGGATGGTCTCGGCGTGCGCGGCGCGGATTATCATACGCTGAACGAACATATCGAGGTCGACAGCCTCGTCGAGCGTGGTCGGCTGATGGCCGGTCTTCTGGCCAGCCTGCAATAACATCTGCAACCATCCCGTCTCTGTTTCTCACAAACGGATACTTTCAAATGCCCAACATCGCTTTGATCGACAGCTTCGCCGACGAACTCACCGCCATCCGCCGCGATCTTCACGCCCATCCGGAAATCGGATTCGAGGAGCATCGCACATCGGGCATCGTCGCTGAAAAGCTCGCCGGATGGGGGATCGAGGTACATCGCGGCCTCGGTGGTACCGGCGTCGTCGGCCTGCTGAAAGGCAAGGGCAATGGCACCAGGCGGATCGGCCTGCGCGCAGATATGGATGCGTTGCCGATGGAGGAGAAAACCAATCTGAGCTGGCGTTCCACCATTCCCGGCCGCTTTCACGGCTGCGGTCATGACGGACACACCACTATTCTTCTGGGCACGGCGCGTTATCTCGCGCAGACGCGTAATTTCGACGGCACGGTGGCTTTCATCTTTCAGCCCGCCGAAGAAGGTCTCGGCGGCGCGCGCGCCATGATCAAGGATGGCCTGTTCGAAAAATTTCCGCTCGATGAAGTTTACGGGTTGCACAATGCGCCACAACTTGGGCCGGGGCAGGTCGCGGTGTCGCCGGGGCCGAGCATGGCCAGCGCAGATTTCTTCGATATCACGATCACCGGTTTCGGCAGTCATGGCGCGATGCCGGAGCAGTCACGCGATCCGGTGGTAATTGCGATGACGCTCGGGCAGGCGTTGCAGACCATCGTCAGCCGCAACGTCAATCCGATGCAGTCGGCAGTGCTGTCGATCACGCAGATTCACGCGGGCTCAGCCTATAACGTCATTCCCGGCGAGGCCACGCTGGCGGGCACCGTGCGCACCTTCTCTGAAAAGGTGCGGCAGCAGATTCGGGAGCGGATCAGGACGATCGCCGCCGGCATGGCCGCGGCGTTTCAGGTCGAGATCAGGGTGGATATTCGCGATATCTTTTCGGTGCTGGTCAATCACGAGGAGCAGTCGCATTTTGTGGCGGACGTCGCGCGCGAGGTGGTTGGCAGCGACAAGGTGCTGGCGACGCCGTCGCCCAAGATGGGTAGTGAGGATTTCGCCGACATGTTGCTCGCGGTGCCGGGCGCTTATTTCTGGCTGGGCCATGAAGGCGACGTCCCGCTGCACAATCCGGGCTTCATCCTGGACGACAAGATTCTCCCCGTCGGCGCCAGTCTCTTTTCACGCATCATCGAAAAGCGGCTGCCGCTGTCGGCATGAATGAGCATAGCACCTCCCATCATCCATGATCGTCATCACCGGGCTTGTCCCGGTGATCCCGATGGATTTGACGTAGTGCTTTCATGATCGAGATGGCCGGAATAAATCCGGCCATGACAGAAAAGGGTTTTCGCTTAGCAATTGGCGAGACTTAGGCGGCCGCCGTCCGCTCAAAAAGCTGTCGAACCAGCGTCGTCAGCCGCCCTGTGGGCGAGGCCAGCTCGTCCATCATGGTGAAATGGTTCGCGCCGGGGATTTCTTCGTAGATCACCGGCAGTCCGTAAGCGGCGCGGTGCGCGGCGAAGTCAGCGGACTGCTTGCGCAGCAAAGGCAGTTCGCCGCTTCCGACCACAATGGCAATCGGTTTGTCGACTCCGGAGGGTTGTGCCATCGGCGAGTTGCGGCGGCTCATGGCTTCGTCGAGCCCGAGCTTGACGTTCAGATAGCTGTGCCGGATCGGTTCGAGATCATAGATGCCGCTGATGAGCAGTCCGGCCTTGATATGCGGATGCCCGAGCACCATGGACGACAGGTGACCGCCCGCCGACCAGCCTGACACCATGATTCTTTCAGGATCGCCGCCAAGGGCAGGAAGTTCTCTTGCGAGATAATCGATGCCGGCGCAGACTTCATCCACGATCTGATCGAGCGTTGCATCGGGCGCGAGCGTGTAGCCGATGAAAGCGACATTGATGCCATGGGCCATCGGTCCGGCGGCGCAGAAGGTGAAGTTCTCCTTCGCGCGCGTCTGCCAGTAACCGCCATGGATAAACAGCAGCGTCGGGCGGTGTTCACCGGCCTTGAGAAAGTCGATGCGATTGCGTTCGCGCGGGCCATAGCGCAGATCGATATATTGCGGATGGCGCGCTCGCATCTCGGCGGAAAGCGTCTCCCATTCGGCGACGATGACGGCGGTCTCGGGAACGGCGAGGGTATTGTTCAACCCGCTATCGCGTTGTTCCTGCGTCAGCTTGCGCCAATCCGGGGCGTCGATGGGCGCGTTCATGGGAGGCTCCTGCAGGTCTACGGTCCTTGCAGATGATCGCAAGAGACGGTGACCCGCGCAAGGCGGTGTTCCATCACTCCCGCAGCGCCTTGATGGAGAGGAAGGGGACCATGCCGACGATCACGCTGGCCAGCGAGAACAGCAGCACCGCGTCGTAACTGCCGGTCAGATCGTGAATCAGGCCGCCGCTCCATGAACCCAGCGCCGCGCCTAGCCCGCTGCCGATGGAGATGGTGCCGTAGATCGTGCCGACGCGCTTGCCGCGGAAAATCTTCATGGCGGTTGCGGTAATCAGCGGGCCTCGCGAGCCGAGCATGCTGCCGAAGCAGATCACGAAGCCCGCCAGCAGGATTGGGCTGGGATAGACCCGCAGCATCCGCAGCAGCACGATGCCGAGGATCGAAATGGCATAGCTGAACAGCACCGAGCGGCGGCGGCCGATTACGCCGTCGAGCCAGGTGACGGTCAGCATGCCCGCGAGCATCACAACGCCGCTGAAGCCCCACGCGGTCGCGGCCTGCAGCGGCGGAAAGCCCGCGTCCACGAGATAGGCCACGATCTGCGCCGAGATCGAATACATTCCGACCGCGGTGAAGAAGAACGTGCTGAACAGCGCCCAGAACGCGTGATGGCGAATGGCGCTCAGCAGGGTCCAGCCTTCGTCGATGAGGTCTGCCGTTACGGGCCTGGTCACGGCGGGGGAGCCGGCCGACCATCGTTTCCACGGCAGCAACAGCAGCGGGATCAGCACCACGAGCACGGCGATGCCGAAAATCTCGTAGGCCTCGCGCCAGCCGAAGCGGTCGATCAGCACCTGCGACAGCGGCAGGACGAGGAGGACGCCTGCGCCCATCGCCGAATAGACCAGCGCCATGGCCGTTGAAAGCTTCGCGCCGAACCATCGTCCCAGCAGGATCGAGTTGGGCACATTGCCGATACAGGCGGCGCCCATTCCCGCGCAAAGGCCGATGCAGAGCTGAAATTGCCACAGGCGCTGCGCGGTCCCGGCGATCAGGTAGGCCCCGCCGAGCAGAGCCAGTCCGAGTGCGAACACGATCCGGGGACCGGAATGATCGAACAGCCGCCCGACGATCGGGGCCGACAGCCCGCTGATCAGGGCGGCGGCCGAATAGATCGAAAGGACCTCGGCGCGATCCCAGCCGAAATTCTGCGAAATCGGCAGCAGGAAGACCGTGAAGCTTTCGGTCAGTCCCCGGCCCAGCACCGACAGCGCGAAGCACAGCGCGAGCACATAAAGCGCCGTATGCGCCGGTTTTGGGGAGGTCATGGCAGGGGGCTGCCGAGGTCGCGGGTCATGAGGTTCATGAACCTCATTTCAGGAGAGGCGAGCAGGGGCAATTTGCGAATACGCCCATGCAGCGGGCGAGGGCTCGCGCGACAAGACTGGAAGCTATCGAGGGATCGGCGAGGAAATAGCTTACCGTCATTGCGAGGAGCGTAGCGACGAAGCAATCCATCCTTTTGAGAAGATAAATCCTAATGGATTGCTTCGCTTCGCTCGCAATGACGACTTAATCGGCCTACACCCCCAGATAGACCTGCCGGATGTATTCATCCCCTGCGAGGTCTTTCGCCGTGCCTTCACGGATGGTGCGGCCGTGCTCGAGAACGTAGACCCGATCCGTGATTCGCAGGGTCGAGGTGGCGTCCTGCTCCACGATCAGGATGGCGGTGCCGTCCTTCCTGATCTGCTGAATGGAATCGAAGATCAGGCCCTTCAGCCGCGGCGCGATGCCGACCGACGGTTCGTCCAGCAACAGAAGCTCGGGCCGCCCCATCAGCGCACGGCCGATGGCGACCATCTGCTGCTCGCCGCCGGACAGTGTGCTGGATTGCTGCCACTGCCGCTCGCGCAGCACCGGGAACAGCGTGAAGACGCGCTCAAGATCGGCCTCGATCTCGGCCTTGTTGTTACGCAAATACGCGCCAAGCTGAAGATTCTTCAGAACCGACAGTTCCGAAAACAGCTTGCGGCCTTCCGGACAGTGGCAGATGCCGCGCGCCACCACGTCATAAGGCGCGACGCCGTCGAGCGACTCGCCCTTGAACGTCAGCGTGCCCTGCGAGCCGATGGAGCGTGAGATGGCTTTCAGCAGCGTGGTCTTGCCCGCGCCGTTGGGTCCGAGGACGCCGATCAGTTCGCCTTTCTCCACCTTGATGGAGACGGACTCGATGGCCAGCGCCTTGCCGTAGCTGACGCGCAGATCGGAGACTTCAAGCAGAGGCATGGGCGTCCTCCGTCTTGCCGATATAGGCCTCGATCACCTTCGGATTCTTCACGATCTCCTCCGGCGGCCCGATGGCGATGACCTCGCCGAAGTTCATTGCAATGACGCGCGAGACCAGCGCCATGAATTCGCGCAGCTTGTGCTCGATCAGGAGAATGGTCAGATGTTCCTCGCGGTGAAGTTTCTTGATGAGTTGCGCCAGCGGCTCGATCTCGCTGGAGCCGAGGCCCGCGAAGGGCTCGTCCAGCAGCAACAGGTCCGGCCGTGTCGCGAGCGCACGGGCGATTTCAAGCCGCCGCAGGTCGCCATAGGGCAGAGTCTCGACCGGCTCGGAGCCGCGCCCGCCAAGCCCGACCTGTTCCAGCAGATGCTGCGCGCGGTCTTCCTTGTCCTTGTCGCTATTGGCGCGTGGCGACAGGCAGGCCACAACCACGTTTTCCAGCAGGTTCATGCCAACGAAAGGCCGGCAAAGCTGGAAGGTGCGCGCCATGCCGCGATTGACGACCTGATAGGGCGCGAGATTTTTCAGCGGCTCGCCGTTGAATGTCACCGTGCCGGCTGTCGGCTGCATGAAGCCGGTCAGCATGTTGAACAGCGTGGTCTTGCCCGCGCCGTTAGGGCCGAGGACGCCGGTGATTTCACCCTTCTGCAGCTTGAAGGTTACGCCCTTCACGGCGGTGAGGCCGCCGAAGCGCTTGGTGACGTCGTTGACTTCGAGCAGCGCGGTCATCGGAAACGCTCCGTCAGCCGCCGCCAGAACGGAGCAACCATGCCGTTCGGCAGGAAGAACAGGATCAGGATCAGCGTGAGCGTATAGATCCAGAGACGATATTCGCCAAAGCCGCGCAGCATCTCGGTGAGCAGCGTCAGCAGGATCGCGGCGATGGCTGCGCCGTAGATCGAGCCGATGCCGCCGACATAACACATGATGATCACGGTGATCGACGTCACCACGGAGAACAGCGGCGGCGAGACCTGCAACTGATAGTGTGCGTAAAGCGCGCCGCCGAGGCCAGCGAAGGCCGCGCTGATCGCCAGCGCCGCGATCTTGTAGAACGTCACGTTGATGCCGGCCGCCTGACAGGTCGCCTCGTCGCCGCGGATCGCGCGCAGCAGCAGGCCCCAGTGCGATCGTGCCAGCAGCGTCAGAATAATGACGGTGACCACGAGAATCGCCAGCACGAACCAGTAGTAGTGCAGCGGCGAGCGCATCATCGGATCGAGGCCGTAAAGGCCTTCCTCGCCGCCGGTATATTCCCAGAAGATCAGACAGAGACGCTGCAGGATCGCCGAGGCCGACAGCATGGCCAGCGCGAAGTAGGGACCGCGCAGGCGCAATGTCGGAAAGCCGACGATCAGGCTGAATGTCACCGCGACCACGATTGACGCGGGGATGCTGTACCACGGATTGGTGAACCAGATCGTGGCCATGAATCCGGCGGTATAAGCTCCCGCGCCGATGAACAGCGAGTGGCCGAAATTCTCGCGGCCCGTCAGGCCGGACATGAAATCCCAGCTCGACGCCCAGATACCGTAAATGACGCAGACGGTGAGAACGCCGGTGAGATAATTGCTGGCGGCGAAGACAGGGGCCAGCGCCAGAATGGCGACGACTACGATGCCGCCTGCGATGTCGATCCATGAAATCCGCTTCATGTCAGAACGCCGCCCGCCGCCCGAGGATCCCGGACGGTCTGATCATGAGAGTGATGACGACCGCGACCAGCGACACCAGTTCGGTCCATGAGGTTGAAATCAGATAGGCCACGATGGTCTCTGAATAGCCGAGGATCAGGGATGCGATGATGCTGCCGGGAATGGAGCCGAGGCCGCCGACGATGACGATGGCGAACGCCTTCACCATCGGCAGCAGGCCCATGGTCGGCTGCACGGTGAGAAACGGCGATACCAGCACGCCCGCGAGCGCCGCGGTGCCCGCCGAAATCGCCATCACGATGGAGAAGATGCGGTTGGTTGGAATGCCCATGTATTGCGCGGCTTCCGGGTCCTGCGAGACGGCGAGGATCGCCGCGCCAAGGCGTGTGCGCTGAATGAACAGCCATAGCAGCAGCAGCACCAGCACGCCCATGACCAGGGCCAGCAGCCGCTGGCCGCCGATATCGACGCCGCCGATCGTGAGCTTTTCGGCGACGAAGGAAGGAACGTTGCGATATTCGGAGCCGAAGATGATGAACAGCGCCTGCTCGACGGCGAGCGAAACCGCGAGCGTGATCATCAGGACCGCGAGCTGCGAGGAGCGCAGCGGCCGCACCAGAAAACGCTCCATCACCACACCGAACAGGGCGACGAACAGAACGGCCAGCGGTGCTGCGATGAACAGGGGAAAATTCAAAACGGAAGTCAGCACGTAGGCTGCATAAGCGCCGAGTGCGTAAAACGAGCCGTGGGCGAGGTTCAGAATGCGGGCCACACCGAAGATCAGCGTGAAGCCCACCGCGAGCATCGCGTAAATCGCGCTGGAAACGGCGCCGTAGATCAGAATCTGGAGCATAACCGCCTGCTGTTTTTCGTGGCCCTTCTGGGACCTCTCCCTGTTCTTACGGGGAGAGGTCGATCGCGAAGCGATCGGGTGAGGAGCGGTTTTCCGAGCGCGATACGTTGGACGCCGCACTGGACGTCACGACGCCCCTCATCCCAACCTTCTCCCCGTAAGAACGGGGAGAAGGAGATAGACCGCGAGTCAGTTCATCCAGGGCGGCGGGATCATCTTCCCGGTCGCGGCTTCCTTCGGCCACACCACGATGCGCGCGCCGTCCTTCTGCCACTGCGCGAACAGCAGGTTCTGCAGGCCGGGGCCCTGTTTCACATCATGAACCTGGTCGAACTGAACCTTGCCGGCGATGCCGACATAGTCGGTCTTCTCAAGCTCCTTGATGACCTTGTCGGGCTCGACCGAATTCGCGCGCTTCACGGCGTCCGCGTAGATGTAGATCGCATCATATGCGCCGACGCCGGTGTACACAGGGGCGGTGCCGAAGCGCTTGATGAATTCATCCCAGAACGGAATGGTCTTCGGCGTCAGTTCGGCGCGGGTCGCGAACAGGCCGACGGTTTCGCCGAGTGCCTTGCCGCTGACGCGGGTGAAGAAGTCCGCATCCTGGCTCTTCACGTCGATGCCGCCGATCGGAATCGGCACCTGCGCGTCATGCCACTGCTTGACGAAAATGTCCGACGAAGCGTGCGACAGGATCACGATCAGGTATTGCGCGCCGCTGGCTTTCACCTTGGCGAATAGCGGCGAGAAGTCAGAGGTCGAGGTGTCGAAGAATTCCGCCATCGGCACTTCGGTGCCGCCGTCGATAGCGCCCTTCTTCAGGATCGGAACGAGGTCCTGCACCCACTTGGCGTTCTCGCCGACGATGGCGACCTTCTTCAGCCCCATCTCGCCCTTGAGCTTGCCGCTGATGAAATCAACCAGCGCACGGGCCTGATGCCCGGCATGGATGGGAGAGACGCGGAAGATATATTTGTAGTTGTCGTAGTCGCTCTTCACCTTTGCGGTGATCGCGGGCGAGGCCGCGCCGACACCGAGATAGATCGTCTTGGCGTTCGAGATGTGCGGCAACTGCGCCAGCGTGACGCCGCTGGTGTAGCCGCCGATCAGGACGTCGACCTTGTCGTCCGCCGTCAGCTTCTTGATCGCGGCGATTCCCTGCTCGGGATTTTCGGTTTCGTCCGCGGCAACCATTTCGAGCTTGCGGCCGAGGAGTCCGCCTTTGCTGTTGATGTCTTCGAGCGCCATCTTGATGGCGTTCTGGGTGTCGCGGCCGACCTGGAGCTGGATCGAGGTCGGCACGCCGATCTTGATAGGAGGCTGTTGGGCCGTGGCCGGGGCAGTGGAGAGCAGCGCCCCGGCGCTGACGATGCTCGCTGTAGCGAGCAGGCTGAGAAATGACTTCATGACGTTTCTCCCTTGGGTGCATTCGAATTCGTGTTCGATGCTTTTTATTGCCGGCACAGACTGCTGGCGGGACAGGAGTGAGTCAAGCAAAGATCGGATGATTGAGGAAAGCTTCCCGGCGAAAGCGGACAGGGCAAGGCAAGATCAAACTTTGTTCGCCGCGCATCGATGTTGCAATGCAAAGAGCGCAGGAACTCCCGCATTCGCGCGGTCCCGGCTATGCGAGCCGATCCGTCAGTGAGGCATGTCGAATAATTTTTCCTCACATCGCGTTTTATATGCGCGGATGGTTTGACATTTTGTCGCAAGATGGATGATCTGCCGGCGTCGGCTTCCGAATACGAAGCAACAAGAAACAATGCGCCCCCCGGGAGAGCCTCAATGAACGTTTCACGCCGCACTTTGCTTAAATCATCGGCAGCCGCCACCGTGATGGCCGGCGTCGGCGCACCGCTTGTCGCGCGCGCCCAGCAGGCCGAGTTTACTTACAAGTTCGCCAACAACCTGCCGGACACGCATCCGATCAACGTGCGGGGCCGGGAAATGTCAGCGGCGATCAAGCAGGAAACCAATGGCCGCGTCGATATTCAGGTGTTTCCATCGAGCCAGCTCGGCTCGGACACCGATACGCTGAGCCAGCTTCGCTCGGGCGGCGTCGAATTCTTCACGCTGTCGGGCTTGATTCTGGCGACGCTTGTCCCGGCCGCTTCGATCAATGGCATCGGCTTCGCCTTCCCGGATTATCCGGCGGTCTGGAAGGCCATGGATGGCGATCTCGGCGCGTATATCCGCGGCCAGATCACCAAGGCCAATCTCGTCGTCATGGACAAGATCTGGGACAATGGATTCCGCCAGACCACGTCGTCGACCAAGCCGATCAACACGCCCGAAGATTATAAGGGCTTCAAAATCCGGGTGCCGGTGTCGCCGTTGTGGACCTCGATGTTCAAGGCATTCGATGCGTCACCAGCTTCGATCAACTTCAACGAAGTCTATTCCGCGTTGCAGACCAAGATCGTCGAAGGGCAGGAGAATCCGCTGGCGCTGATTTCCACAGCGAAGCTTTATGAAGTGCAGAAGTACTGCTCGCTGACCAACCACATGTGGGACGGCTACTGGTTCCTCGCCAACCGCCGCGCCTGGGAGCGCCTGCCGGCGGATGTGCGCACCATCGTTGCGAAGAACGTGAACGGCGCGGCGATGAAGGCACGCGAGGACACCGAGAAGCTCAACGCCAACCTGCAGACCGAACTGGCGGCGAAGGGCTTCATCTTCAATCAGCCCGATCTCAAGCCATTCCGGGAGAAGCTCAAGCAGGCCGGATTCTATTCCGAATGGAAGGGCAAATACGGTGACGAGGCCTGGGCGATTCTGGAAAAGAACGCGGGCAAGCTGACCTAACCGGCGGCCATGAACGACGTGACATCCCTGGCTCCGGCCGATCCGGTGGGCGCGACCGCAACGGCCGCGCCCGAGCGCAGCGTGGTCCGGTCCATCGAGACCGCGCTCGGGCGGCTGGTCGAGATTCCCGCGGCGCTGCTTGTCGTCGCGGAAATCGTTCTGTTGTTCGCGGGCGTGGTGTCCCGCTATGTGTTTCATCGTCCGCTGATCTGGTCTGACGAACTGGCCTCGATTCTGTTCCTCTGGCTTGCGATGTTCGGCGCTGTGGTGGCCTTCCGCCGCTCCGAACATATGCGGATGACGGCGGTGGTCGCCAAATGTGATCCGGCGATGCGCGCCTTTCTCGATGTGTTCGGCACGGCTGCGGCGCTCGCCTTCCTGTTGATGATGGCGCTCCCGTCCTATGACTATGCTTACGAGGAAAGCTTCATCACCACGCCCGCGCTGGAGGTGTCCAACACATGGCGCGCGGCCGCATTGCCCATCGGCATCGGTCTGATGGTGCTGTTCGCACTGCTGCGGCTGGTGCGTCAGGCCAATCGCAAGCAGACGGTGGTGGCGCTGTTGTCGGTCGCGGCGATTGCCGGAGCATTCTGGCTGGCGCAGCCGGTGCTGCGTCCGCTCGGCAATCTCAATCTCATTATTTTCTTTGTCGGCGTGGTGGCGTTCTGCGTGTTCGCGGGCGTGCCGATCGCCTTTGCCTTCGGGCTGTCGATCTTCGGCTATCTCATCCTGACCACGCATACGCCAACCATGGTGCTGGTGGGGCGCATGGACGAGGGCATGAGCCATCTCATCCTGCTGGCGGTGCCGCTGTTCGTATTCCTTGGCCTGCTGATCGAAATGACCGGCATGGCGCGCGCGATGGTTTCCTTTCTGGCGAGCCTGCTCGGACATGTACGCGGTGGCCTGCATTATGTGCTGATCGGCGCGATGTATCTGGTCTCCGGTATTTCCGGCTCGAAAGCGGCGGACATGGCGGCCGTTGCTCCCGTGCTGTTTCCGGAGATGAAGGAGCGCGGCGCAAAGCCGGGCGATCTCGTGGCGCTGCTTTCGGCGACCGGCGCGCAGACCGAAACCATTCCGCCGTCTCTGGTTCTCATTACCATCGGCTCGGTAACCGGGGTCTCCATCGCGGCACTGTTCACCGGCGGTTTGTTGCCGGGCCTCGTGCTGGCGTTGACGCTGGCGACGCTGGTGTGGTGGCGTTATCGCGGCGAGGATCTCAGTCACGTCGAACGCGCCACCGGAAAGCAAATTCTGCGCACGTTCGTTGTCGCATTGCCCGCGCTGGCGCTGCCGTTCGTGATCCGCGCCGCGGTGGTGGAGGGCGTCGCCACCGCGACGGAAGTCTCCACCATCGGCATCGTGTTCACGATTTTCGCCGGGCTCGTGATCTATCGCCAGTTCGACTGGGCTCGCTTGAAGCCGATGCTGATTGAGACCGCGTCGCTGTCCGGAGCCATTCTTCTGATCATCGGCACGGCCACCGGCATGGCGTGGGGCCTGACGCAATCCGGTTTTTCGCGCTCGCTCGCAACAGCCATGACCGGATTGCCCGGTGGCCCGGCGATCTTCATCGCCGTGTCCATCGTTGCCTTCATGATCCTCGGCAGCGTGCTGGAAGGCATTCCGGCCATCGTGCTGTTCGGGCCGCTGCTGTTTCCGATCGCACACACCGTCGGCGTGCATGAAGTGCACTATGCGATGATTGTCATCCTCGCCATGGGCATCGGCCTGTTCGCGCCGCCATTCGGTGTCGGCTACTACGCCGCCTGTGCCATCGGCCGCGTCGATCCTGCCGAAGGCATAAAGCCGATCTGGGGTTATCTGCTGTCGCTGCTGATCGGCCTCATTATCGTCGCGGCGTTTCCGTGGATTTCCATTGGATTCCTGCCGAAGTAATTACTTTCGATGCTCTGCCATGAACGCCGCAAAGCGCGGATCGCCAACATGGGCGATATTCACGCGCATCGCGGGCGGCGCGGGCGCTGCATCCGGATTGAACGCTGATCCCGGCGCAAGCAGAATGCTTTGCCCGGCAGCGATGCGTGACAGTTGCGTGTCGTCAATGCCGTCCGGCAGCCTGCACCACATATAGAATCCGCCGCGCGGCTCGCCGAACACCGGAAGCCCAAGATGCGCCAGACTCTCATAGGCTTGCCGTGTCGCCGCCTCGATGCGTCCCGTCAAGCGCTTGAGATGGCCGCGATAGCGCCCGCTGGTGATGAGATCGTAGATGATCTGCTCGATGTAGCCCGAACTGTTCGCCCGCGTGATCATCTTGAGGTCCGCCAGCCGTGCGATGGTGTCGGTGTTTGCTGCGATGTAACCCGAACGCAAGCTTGCCGAGAGCGTCTTGGCAAAGGTGCCGACATAGATCACCCGGTCGAGCTGATCGAGCGCGGCGAGGCGGGCGCTGGTACTGGGCAGCACGTCGGCGAACGGATCGGAATCGATAATGCGAAGGTCATGCTCCGTTGCGGTGCGCAGCAGGCGATAGGCGACGGGCAGGGTGATCGAGCAGCCGGTGGGATTGTGCGCCAGCGATTGCGTGAAGAACAGGCGCGCGCCGGTGCTGGCGGCCTTTGCGGCGAGATCGTCGGGATCGGGGCCGTCCTCGGTCCGCCGCACGCCGACCAGGCGCGCCTTCGCTAGCCGCAATTTGCCGAACAGCGGATAATAGCCGGGGCTGTCGACAAGCACCGGTTCGCCCGGTTCAACGAAGTGGCGCACGATCATGTCCAGCGCATCGTTCGCGCCTTGCGTCAGCAGCACCTGTGTCGGCTCCGCGCCGATGGATCGTTCCGCCAGAAGTCCGGCGATGCGCTGACGCAACGGGAGCAGACCGTTCGGACTGCCGTAGCTTTCCGGCAGATGGCGGTGGCCCGGTTTGCTCACTGGCCGCAGATAAGGGCCGACTTCGGAGCCTTCCATCCATGCGGCGGGCGGACGGCCATCTCCGACGCGAACCTCGTAACGCTTTTCGAGTTGTTCGCGCAGCAGCCACACACTGTCCACGGCTTCGACCTTGGCGGGCTCGACTGTTTCGGTTCGCTTGGGGCGGTGATGCGACACATAAAACCCGGAGCCCGGCTTGCTTTCGATCTCGCCCAGAGCCACCAGCCGATCATAAGCATCGACAATGGTGTTCTTGGACGCAGCAAAAAGCTCCGACGCACTACGGATGGAGGGCAGCCGTTCGCCCGGCCGCAAAGTCCCGCGCTCGATTCGAGAAACGATCGAATCCACAATGGTTTCAATGCGTGAGCGCGCTGGCCCGCTATTTGGCAACTCAACTGTACCCATGCCGCGAATGGTACGGACCTTCCTGAAATTGTGCAAAGCGTTCCTTGCGGTGTACCCCTATCACCATACAGTTTCCGAAGCCGAAAATCCCCTTCCAGAGGGCTGAAGGCTTGGAGACGCTCATGACTGCCGCCAGATTTGGTGCGAACCGCACGTCGCGGATTGCCGGATTTCATCGCAAATCGCCGCAGGAGCGGCTCGACCTTGTCGCCGCCTTCGCGGGTCTCGACCCGGAGACCGCGCGCCATCTTGCCGATATGGGAAATCTCTCACCGCAACTTGCGGACAAGATGATCGAGAACGTCGTTGCTACGATGAACATTCCGGTCGGTATCGCCACCAATGTGAAGGTGGACGGCGAGGACGTTCTGATCCCGATGGCGACGGAAGAGTCGTCGGTGGTCGCGGCTGTCTGCAACGCCGCGCGCCAGACTTACGATGCCGGATTCACCACGTCGATCTCCGGCACGCTGATGATCGCGCAGGTGCAGGCGGTCGATGTGGCGGACCCGCATGCGGCGCGGCTTCGTCTTCTCGAGAAGCGTGACGAGATCAAGGCGATTTGCGACGACTGTGATCCGCTTCTGGTGAAACTCGGCGGCGGTTTCCGCGATGTCGAGGTGCGCATTCTCGATACGCTCGGCGGCCCGATGGTCATCACGCATCTGATCGTGGACACGCGCGACGCGATGGGCGCCAATGCCGTGAACACCATGGCGGAGAAGATCGCGCCGCATATCGCGTCATGGAGCGGCGGACGCGTGTTCCTGCGTATTCTCTCCAATCTCGCGGATCGCCGCCTCGCGCGCGCCCATGCGGTGTGGAAGCTGGCCGACATTGGCGGCGAAAGCGTGCGTGACGGCATCATCAGCGCCTATCAATTCGCCGAAGCCGATCCTTATCGTGCAGCGACCCATAACAAGGGCATCATGAACGGTATCAGTGCCGTGGTGCTCGCCACCGGTAACGATACGCGCGCGGTGGAGGCGGGCGCACATGCCTATGCCGCGCGCGGCGGGCGCTACAGCAGCCTGACGCGTTACGAGATCAACAAGGACGGCGATCTGTCCGGTTCGATCGAATTGCCGTTGGCGGTCGGCCTGATCGGCGGCGCAACCAAGATTCATCCGACCGCGCAGGCGTGTCTGAAGATTCTCGGCGTCACAACCGCCGAGCGGCTGGCGCGTATCATCGCGGCGGTGGGGCTGGCGCAGAATTTCTCGGCGCTGAAAGCGCTCGCGACCGTGGGCATCCAGTCCGGCCACATGGCGCTGCATGCGCAGAACATCGCGATCATGGCCGGCGCTGTCGGCGATGAAGTCGAGGCGGTGGCGAAGGTTTTGGTCGAGCGCAAGGCTGTGCGGATCGATATCGCACAGGAGGTTTTGGAAACGCTTCGCCGCTAGCCGTTTCCGGAAGAACAGAACAAATTCAGAAAATCAAAACGGGAGGATATCAATGATAAAATCGAAATCGGCTTTCCTGCTCAGCGCTGCGATGGTGCTGGCGCTTCTGACGCCCGCACAGGCGGAAATTCCCAACAACACCATCAAGCTCGGCGTGCTGACCGATCTCACCGGCATCGCGACCGACTCCACGGGCGTCGGCTCCGTCGCCGCAGCGCGTCTTGCGATCGAGGACTTCAAGAAAGAAAAGCCCGATATCAAGGTCGAATTGATTCAGGCCGACCACCAGAACAAGCCGGACATCGGTGGCGCGATTGCGCGGCGCTGGATCGACATCGACAAGGTCGATGCCATTCTGGACGTGCCGTTCTCTTCGGTCGCGCTCGCGGTGCAGGAAGTCACGCGCAACTCGAAGACGGCTTTCATCGCCTCTGGCCCGGGCACCTCATTGCTGACCGGAGAGAAGTGCTCGGCGAATACCGTGCAGTGGACTTACGACACCTGGGCCTTGGCGCACGGCACCGCGCTGGCATTGCTGAAAGCCAAGAAGGACACTTGGTTCTTCGTGACCGCGGATTACGCGTTCGGCCACTCGCTTGAGAAAGACGCGTCCGATGTGGTGAAGGCGGAAAACGGCAAGATTCTCGGAAGCGTCAGGCATCCGCCGGGCACTTCCGATTTCTCCTCGTTCCTCCTGCAGGCGCAGGCCAGCAAAGCCAAGATCGTGGCGCTCGCCAACGCGGTCCAGGATACGGTCAACTCCGTCAAGCAGGCTTCGGAGTTCGGCATTCAGTCTGGAGGGCAGGAACTGGCGGCGTTGCTGATGCAGGTGACGGACGTCAACGCCATCGGTCTGCAGGATGCCAAGGGGCTTTACCTGACCGAGGGATTTTATTGGGACACCAATGACGGCACCCGCAAATTCGCGGATCGTTTTGCCGCGGCGGTTGGCGGCGGCCGGCGGCCAACGGCGATTCAGGCCGGCGTTTATGCGGGTACGCTGCATTATCTGCGCGCAGCGGCGGCAGCCAACAGCAATGACGGACAGGTCGTTGTGGCGAAGATGAAAGAACTGCCGTCGAAGGATCCGCTGTTTGGCGAAGGGACGATCCGGCAGGACGGGCGTCACATCCACAATATGTATCTGTTCCAGGTGAAGACGCCGGCGGAATCCAAGGCCCCATGGGATTTCTACAAACTCGTGGCGACGATCCCGGCCGATCAGGCTTTCCGCCCGATCGCCGAGGGCAATTGCCCGCTGGTCAAGAAGTGAGGATATTGACGGCCGGGCGCGTCGTTCCGGCCATCGTTCCCGCTGTTTAGACGAAGTTTAATTTCCTCCCGGCCGCCTCGGGCAGGGAGGAAATTTCTCTCTTGGAACATGATCTTAGAATGCATCCGAGGTCCTCGCGCCAAGCATGACGCAGGCGCGGTATGTAATTGACCGTAAAGACATTTCCGGCTATTTCGGGCGCGTCGTGAATGCTGCCGGCGCCGCGCCGGGCGCCTGCGGGCAATCCAGCAAAATTCATTGGCGAATTGTGTGAGGCTGACCGCTCTCATGGCAGGGCCGGCTGCGCTTCACGAAGTGCGAGCACGGATCAGTCATGAGCAATTTCAATCAGGAAACGGTTCTGAGCGTCCATCACTGGACGGACAATCTTTTCAGCTTCACCACCACGCGCGATTCATCGTTCCGCTTCCGCAACGGCGAGTTCACGATGATCGGCCTCAAGGTGAACGACAAGCCTCTGCT
>JAFKEQ010000003.1 GCA_017308575.1 Afipia sp. | reverse complement strand
GAATACGGCTGCGAACCGTATCGCGCAGGCGCCGCATCCTGCTCCGCCTCAAAAGCGCCCTCGAGAAGCGCCCCTCGCGAACAGGACACGGCGAACTTAAGCGCGATTCAGAACGCGGGGATCGCGATCCCCATCACGAAATGTTGCAGCGGGGGCTTGCTGGTGACGGTCTTCGTCATTGCGAGCGAAGCGAAGCAATCCAGATGGGATGTCGACAAGCGAAAATGGATTGCTTCGTCGCCATAGCGCGTCGAAGACGCGCTATGGCTCCTCGCAATGACGATCGCGGATGATGGACGGATTTACCACCTCTCTCCGGTCATTCCCGCTGGAGCCTGTCATCGGACAGCGCTTGCGCCGATCGGAAAACTCTAATCCTGCGGCTCGGGCGCCATCGCGCCAGTGGCATCGACACGCAGCCAGCCCGACGGGGCGAGGCGTTGCTGCGGCAGGAAGCGGGATTTGTAATCCATCTTCCGCGAGCCCTCGATCCAGTAGCCGAGATAGACGTAGGGCAGGCCGAGCCGGCGCGCGCGCGCGATGTGATCGAGGATCATGAAAGTGCCCATAGAGCGGCTTTCCTCGCCGGGCTCGAAGAACGAATAGACCATCGACAAACCGTCACTGAGAACGTCGGTGAGCGCCACCGCGATCAGATCGCCGCCCTTGCCGGTGACGCCGCTGTCCACGGTCCGTCTGCGATATTCGATGATGCGGGTCGCGACATGACTGTCCTCGACCATCATTGCGTAGTCGAGCACGGTCATGTCAGCCATGCCGCCGTCACGATGGCGCGCATCGAGATAAGCCCGGAAGATCGAATACTGCTCGGAGGTCGGCACCGCTGTGCGCAACTCGCTGACGATGTCGCTGTTGCGGGCCTGGATCTTGCGGAAGTTGCGCGACGGGCGGAACTCATTGGCGATCACGCGCACGGAGACGCAGGCGCGGCACTGGTCGCAGGCGGGACGATAGGCGATAGACTGGCTGCGGCGGAAACCGCCGTGGGTAAGCAGATCGTTCAGTTCGCCGGCCTTGTCGCCGACCAGATGCGTGAAAACCTTGCGCTCCTGCTTGCCCTCCAGATAGGGGCAGGGCGAGGGCGCCGTCAGGTAGAACTGCGGCGTATTGCGCGAGTGTTGTGTCACGTGAGGCCGTATGTCTCCGGGCAGCCGCGATTCTCGTCACAGCATCGCCTTGCGCCGGGCAGGGGTCAACGGATTTGAAAGCGGTCGTCCGAACCTGCCGTGCTTTTCAGGCGGCATTGTGCCGTTTCACCGGCACAATGCCTTGAATGTCGGTTCAGACGCGCGTGGTCTGGACCACCGGAGCGCGGACATTGCTGTTGATGAAAACCGTGCCCAGCACGATGTCATGCAGCAGCCGGCGGCGGCCGTTGAAGAGGCCGACCAGCAGGACGAACGGCGTCAGGAACGAAACCGACACCCAGTAGAGCACGGCATGGACCGCGCCGAGGATGAAGTAGGGCCGCTCGCCGGTCCATGTCCGCATCTGGATGTCCATCATGCGCATGCCGACGGTAGCGCCGTGCGGGCCGCCGAGGGACGCGCCGTAATAGATCAGCGCCCAGACCACTGATAGCGGCGATACCAGCCAGAACAGGAACCAGCCGAAGCCGAGCGTCACCACGCCGAACAGGGTGATGAAGATCACCCCCAGCACGATGGGAATCGCCAGGATCACGAGGTCGATGAGAAATGCAAAGAACCGCTTGGTCAGCACGCCGCGGAACAGCTCGGGTTGCAGCCAAGGGTCAAACGCCTGCTGCGCGCTCGCGCTGGCCGAAGGATTGTTGCGCCAGGTCGCGCTGCCGCCGTTTTGCGTATCAGACATGAAGCCCTCCTCCACCGGTCCGAGCTTGGCCGGACCGTCCGCTGCGGACATGGCCCTGCGATCCCGCGCCTGCAAGGCGGCAGGACCATTCATGGAGAAAAAGTTAGGGGACGGGTTCCGGATTTTTTAGATCCGCGGTGCGCGCTTTTCCTGAACTTGTCATGCCCGGGCTTGTCCCAGGCATCCCGATCGCGGGGACGCCGCGTTCAGTTTATCGGGATCACCGGCACAGGGCCGGTGATGACAATCTATCGATATGCAGCCGCCTACCGCTGCGCCTTCAGCCGCTCCGCCGCTGCGGCGGCGAAATAGGTCAGCACGCCGTCGGCCCCGGCGCGCTTGAACGCGACGAGGCTTTCCATCATGGCGCGCTCGCCGTCGATCCAGCCGTTGTTGGCCGCGCCCGCGATCATCGCGTATTCGCCCGACACCTGATAGGCGAAGGTCGGCATCGCGAAGGTGTCCTTCACCCGGCGCACGATGTCGAGATAAGGCATGCCGGGCTTCACCATCACCATGTCCGCGCCTTCGGCGATGTCGATCTCGACTTCGCGTAGCGCTTCGTCCGAATTCGCGGAATCCATCTGATAGGTGCGCTTGTCGCCGTTCAACGTCTTGGCCGAGCCAATGGCGTCGCGGAACGGGCCGTAGAATGCCGACGCGTACTTGGCGGCATAAGCCATGATCTGCACGTCGCCGAAGCCCGCGTCATCGAGTCCGTCGCGAATGGCGGCGATGCGGCCGTCCATCATGTCTGATGGGGCGATGATGTCGCAGCCGGCTTCCGCCTGCACCAGCGCCTGCCGCACCAGAATTGCGACGGTCTCGTCGTTCAGAATGCGGCCGTCGGCATGCAGCAAGCCGTCGTGGCCGTGGCTGGTGTAAGGATCGAGCGCCACGTCGCAGAGGACGCCGAGATCGGGAAATTCCTTCTTGATGGCGCGGACCGCCTGACACACGAGATTGTTGGCGTTCAGCGCTTCCGATCCGGTCTCGTCGCGCAGCGACGGCTCCGTGTAGGGAAACAGCGCGATGCAGGGAATGTCGAGTTTCGCCGCGCGTTCCGCGTCGCGCACGCACTGATCGACGCTGAGGCGATCGACGCCGGGCATCGAGGCGACCGGCGTGCGTCCGTTGACGCCGTCGGTGACGAACAGCGGCCAGATCAGATCGTCGGTGGTGAGGACGTTTTCCCGCACCAGCCGCCGGGCCCATTCGGACTTGCGGTTGCGGCGCATGCGGGTGGTGAGGCCGAGGGAGGGGGCGGCGATGGTGTCGCGGGGATTGTCCCGCATTTCAATCGGACGCCCGAATTTGATCGCCATTATGATATCACTCCCGCGCAAACAGATGGCCGTATGTAGCATCTGGCGGCGTCTGCGTCACCGCGCGAAGGTGGCATCGGCGGATTGATTTTGGGACATTTAAGGGCCAAACAGGCGGCATGAACAAGAATATCCGGCAATCGATAGCCGCGCGCATGGCGCGGAGCGCGAACGACGACGCGCCGCGCGATCAGGTCAATCTCGTCACCGCCATGACGACGCCGGACGCGGAGACCGGCGAACATACATGGACGGAGCGGCTGGTGCTGTTCCTGCGCGTGATGGCCGTGCTGTCGATGTTCAAGGGCCTCTACCACTGGGCGGAGATCACCGGCTTTATCGGCGGCGAGGATCGCGCCTTCGAGGCGCAGACCATGCAATGGCAGACCGCCACGGTCTACTTCGCGGTGATCGAGCTTGTCGCTGCGGTCGGCTTGTGGCTCGCGACGCCATGGGGCGCGGTGGTGTGGCTGACCACCATCGTATCCACCGCGGTGATCGAACTGATGTTTCCCACCATCTACGGCGGCAATCTCTTCGCAGTTCTGTTCGCGCTTATTCTGCTTGCGGGGTATCTCGTCCTGGCGTGGCTTTCGGCGCGCGAGCGGCCGCCGTAGTGGATTGGTACAGCACGCCCGCCTTGATGTTTGACGAAGTCTTTCAAATTTGAACGAACGCTGTTCTGGAATGCGACACCGGGTGTGACGAAGCGTGAACATCGCCCGGTTTGGGTGAATCAAAACTAACAAAAAGCCCTTGTTTTATCGATGTAACATACGATTCACCGTTTCAAATAAACCTTCTCTTTATGCTGTTATTTAAGCTGATCTTCAAACGCCTCCCTTAGTTTGGACCTATCAGGCGAGACAAAAGTTTCGTCGAATAAGTCGTAAAAACGACAACAGGGGAAGTGTCATGATCAAGTCAGCCGCTACGGCCATTGAGCCCGCACGCGACAACGCCGCTGCACCGGTGCAGCCGCTCTATCTCGAAGCGCTCACGCTCGTCGAACGCCTTCATCGCCGTCTGCTCGACGTCATCAAGGACGAGTTCGATCGCCGCGGCCGCAACGACATCAATTCGGTGCAGGCTCTGCTGCTCTATAACATCGGCGACAAGGAATTGACCGCGGGCGAACTGCGCACGCGCGGTTACTATCTCGGCTCCAACGTTTCGTACAATCTGAAGAAGCTTGTCGAGATGGGCTTCCTCGATCATCAGCGCTCGCGCGTCGATCGCCGCTCGGTTCGCATCCGTCTGACCGCGCAGGGACAGGAAATCCGCCACATCGTCGACGCGCTGTATCAGAAGCACGTCAAGACCGTGGAGCAGGTGGGCGGCATCTCGAACGCGGAGTTCGCGACGCTGAACAAGTCGCTGCATCGCCTCGAGCGCTTCTGGACCGACCAGATCCTCTATCGCCTCTGAGTTTCGATAAGCAGGCCAAGCCGGCGCTGATCAAAAAGACCGGCAGCCTGTCTCGATGCTCTCATCGCTTTGTGCCAGTGCCCTCTGGCTTGTACCGAAGTGCGCGCAAGACGCACGCGGAAGAATTCCGCACGAGTTTCCCCTGGTGTGGGATATGCGACTAGGCGCCCGTTCGGGCGCCTTTTCGCGTTTGGCCAATATGTCGGGAGCCGGCAGGGAACCTCGCGTGCTGTGCCCGGTTGCCGGTAACCGTCACCAGCAGGTTGCCGCAGCATGAGCTATCTTCGCTTTTCACTTATGATTGCGACATCGACGGTCGTGATGTTCGGTTTGATGTATCTGAACACCTATGCGCTCGATCATGTCTTCTTCAGTCAGACGCGGATGTGGATGGCGCTTCTGATGGGAGCCGTCATGGCGATCGTCATGATGGCTTTTATGTTCGCGATGTATAAAAACCGGACGCTGAACATCGCCATCTTCGCGGCAAGTGCCTTGGTTTTCGCGGTCTCGCTTTATCTCGTCCGCAGCCAGCAAACCGTCGACGACCTAGCCTACATGAAGGCGATGATCCCCCATCACTCGATCGCCGTGATGACCAGCAAGCGCGCGCATATCCGCGATCCGCGCGTCCGCAAGCTGGCGGACGGCATTCTCGAAGCGCAGGTGAGGGAAATCGGAGAAATGAAGCAGTTGATTGCTGATCTGCAGCAGCACCCTGTTGCTTCCGGTTCGGCCGATTTGCCTCCCAAGCCGGTGCAGTGAGGCGTGTTGGACATCGGTGAGCGCGAGAATCGACTCGTAAACGAGTCCTGAATCCTCGCCCGCCGAATCCAAAAATATGATTCGAGACTCTTGCGCGGAGTCTTTCCATCATCCTCAAATCATGAGGCCGATTCTCAAATTCGCCGGCGACCGGCTGCAGGTCGCGTTGATGCTCGTGCTGCTGGCCGCGTGCTCGCTGAACGTGATGTTCCTGTGCGCGCGGCTTTAAGGGGCGGCGTGCCTTTTGGGGTTTTCAAAAATCCCGCCCGGCGTCCTGATGGAATTAAGTTGCCCAACTGTGCCGGTTCCGGCCTTGGGGTGTGGGCAAAATCGCCCTCTGCTGCCCGCCGGGCAGGGCTCAAAACCGCTGAAATACCGCCCGGCGGTGTCCCGGAAAGGCCGCCGAACGCATCCCGCCCACCGGAGAGGGGGCAAAACGGGGCGATCCGGCATAAATAGCGGCCCATGGGCTTGGAACTTGGCCGTCCCCGCCAGATATGGTATTTCGCGCCTGCCGCCCTTGATACCCTCAATAGCCGCCCGGAGCCGCTTTCAGGCTGCGGCGGTGGAGACATTTCGCAATGAGCTCATCTGCCAATTCTTCCAGCGTGAAGACTGCGTCCGCTCCCGACTCGTTCTTCACGGCCTCCCTCGCGCAGGCCGATCCGGAGATCGCCGCCGCGATCAAGGGTGAACTCGGTCGCCAGCAGCATGAGATCGAACTGATCGCCTCGGAGAACATCGTCAGCCGCGCCGTGCTCGAGGCGCAGGGTTCGGTGATGACCAACAAGTACGCCGAGGGCTATCCGGGCGCGCGCTACTACGGTGGCTGCGAGTTCGTTGACGTCGCCGAAACGCTCGCCATCGAACGCGCCAAGAAGCTGTTCGGCGCGAACTTCGCCAATGTGCAGCCGAACTCCGGCAGCCAGATGAATCAGGCCGTATTCCTCGCGCTGCTGCAGCCGGGCGACACTTTCATGGGTCTCGATCTTGCCGCGGGCGGCCATCTCACCCACGGCGCGCCGGTCAACATGTCCGGCAAGTGGTTCAAGCCGGTGCACTACACCGTGCGCCGCGAGGACCAGTTGATCGATATGGACGCGGTGGCGAAGCAGGCGGAAGAGGTGAAGCCGAAGCTGATCATCGCCGGTGGTTCGGCCTATTCGCGCCCGTGGGACTTCAAGCGCTTCCGCGAGATCGCCGATAGCGTCGGTGCGTATCTGCTGGTGGATATGGCGCACTTTGCCGGCCTCGTGGCGGGCGGCGTCCATGCCTCGCCGGTGCCGCATGCGCATGTCACCACCACCACCACGCACAAGTCGCTGCGCGGCCCGCGCGGCGGCCTGATCCTCACGAACGACGAAGCGCTGCATAAGAAGCTGAACTCGGCGATCTTCCCCGGCCTGCAGGGCGGTCCGCTGATGCATGTCATCGCCGCGAAGGCCGTGGCGTTCAAGGAAGCGCTGCAGCCGGACTTCAAGATTTACGCGAAGAACGTGGTCGAAAACGCGAAGGCGCTTGCGGAAACCCTGCGCGCCAACGGCTTTGAAATCGTCTCCGGCGGCACCGACAACCACCTGATGCTGGTGGACCTGCGGCCGAAGGGACTCAAGGGCAACATCTCCGAGAAGGCGCTGGTTCGTGCCGGTCTCACCTGCAACAAGAACGGCATTCCGTTCGATCCCGAAAAGCCGTTCGTCACCTCGGGCCTGCGTCTCGGCACGCCTGCGACCACCACCCGCGGCTTCGGCGTCGCCGAATTCCAGCAGGTCGGCGCGCTGATTTCGGAAGTGCTCAACGCCGTCGCGCAGTCGGGCGAGGGTGCCGCGCCTCTGGTCGAGGCCGCGGTGAAGGAGAAGGTGAAGGAACTCACCGGCCGCTTCCCGATCTATCAGTAATGTTTTCGTCATTGCGAGCGAAGCGAAGCAATCCACCCTTGAAGTAAAAAGCTGGATTGCTTCGTCGCTAAAGCTCCTCGTAATGACGGTCCCGTAGGATGGAAAGATGCGCTGTCCAAGCTGCAACAGTCTCGATACGCAGGTGAAGGATTCACGGCCGACGGAAGATTCGTCCGTGATCCGGCGCCGGCGCGTCTGCATGTCGTGCAACTTCCGGTTCACGACATTCGAGCGTGTGCAACTTCGCGAACTCACCGTCATCAAGCGCAACGGACGGCGCGTGCCGTTCGACCGCGACAAGCTGGTGCGCTCGCTGCAGATCAGCCTGCGCAAGCGCCCGGTCGATCCGGAGCGGGTGGAGAAGATGGTATCCGCTATCGTGCGCGAGCTGGAAAGCGGCGGCGAGTCGGAAGTGTCGTCCGAGGTGATCGGCGAGACCGTGATGGAGCATCTGCGCGACCTCGACGATGTCGCCTATGTCCGCTTTGCTTCGGTCTATCGCAATTTCCGCGAGGCCAAGGATTTCGAGGCCGTGCTCGGCGAACTGACGGGCGAGGATGAACCGCCGCGCCCGGTGGTTTTGCGCAAGTGACAGCCGGAGCCAACGCGGACGATCCGGCTGCGGCTTACCTTTTTCCGGAAGACACCCGCTACATGCAGCTTGCGCTCGCGCTTGGCCGGCGCGGGCAGGGTTGCACATGGCCCAATCCCGCCGTGGGCGCTGTGATCGTCAAGGACGGCGTGATCGTCGGGCGCGGCTGGACGCAAGCTGGCGGACGGCCGCATGCCGAGCCTGAAGCGCTGCGGAGTGCGGGCGAGGCGGCGCGTGGCGCGACGCTCTACGTCACGCTGGAGCCGTGCTCGCATTTTGGCAAGTCGCCGCCCTGCGCGGACGCCATCATCGCGGCAGGCATCGCGCGCGTCGTCTCCGCCATTGAGGACCCCAATCCCGAAGTCGGCGGACAGGGCCATGCGCGGCTGCGCGCCGCCGGAATTCAGGTCGATGTCGGTCTTTGCGCCGAGGAAGCCGCGCGCGATCACGCCGGGCATTTCCTGCGTGTCCGGGAGAAACGTCCGTTCGTCATTCTCAAGCTGGCCGTCTCGGTGGACGACAGGATCGCTGCCGCGGGTCATCGCCCGGTCGCCATTACCGGTGAAGCCGCGAAGGCTCGAGTGCATCTGCTGCGCGCGCAGAGCGACGCGATCCTTGTCGGCATCGGCACGGTGCTGGCCGACGATCCGCTGCTGACCTGCCGCCTGCCTGGCATGGAGGCGCGCTCGCCCGTGCGCGTGGTGCTGGATCGCGCCTTGCGCATGTCCGGCAACAGCAGGCTTGTGCATTCGGCGCGCCAGACCCCGCTGTGGTTGATGTCCGCCGAGACGGCGGAGGCGGCTGCCGCCGCCAAGCTGGGGGCCGCCGGGGCACATGTGTTTCATCTGGCTGCGGACGATCACAAACCAGGCCTCGATCCGAGGGCCGTGCTGCGGACACTGTCGGCGCAGGGCATCACGCGGCTGATGGTGGAAGGCGGCGCGCGCGTCGCGTCCTCGTTCCTGAGCGCGGGGCTGGTCGATGAAGTCTGGCTGCTGCGTGGCCCGGACACCATCGGCGCGGACGGTGTCCCGGCGCTCGACACGCAGCCGCTGACCGCCGTCACCCGGTCGCCTCACTGGCGCACGCGTGCTACCGAGACGCTGGATCAAGATACTCTCACAATCTACGAGCGCACCTGAATGTTCACCGGAATCATCACCGACATCGGCCGTATCGCCAGCATGACACCGACCGCGCAGGGGCAATTGCACCGGCTGCGGATCGCCTGCCGCTACGACCAGACCACGATCGCGGACGGCGCGTCGATCGCCTGCAACGGCGTCTGCCTGACTGTGGTGCAGTCCGGCGTGGATCAGACCGGAACGTGGTTCGATGTCGATGCCGCCGCCGAAACGCTGCGCCTGACCACGGCGAAGGGCTGGGTCCAGGACACGCGCCTCAATCTCGAACGTGCGCTGAAGATCGGCGACGAACTCGGCGGCCATATCGTGGCGGGCCATGTCGACGGCATCGCGACCATCGTGTCGCGCGACGATCTGCCGGATATGGCGAAGTTCGAGCTGCGCGCGCCGCGCGACCTTGCGAAGTTTATCGCGGCCAAGGGTTCGGTGACCCTCGACGGCGTGTCGCTGACCGTGAACAGCGCGGTCGACGATGTGTTTTCCGTGCTCATCATTCCGCATACGCTGAAGATGACGACGCTGAGCGGCTGGCGCGCGGGATCTGAGATCAATCTCGAGGTCGATCTGATGGCGCGCTATGCGGCGCGCCTGACTGAAATGCGCACCTAACCCTGCTGCAAGAGCGGGGATCGGATTTTTCAAATTCATTTTGGGGGAATGCCAATGTCGTTGTTCAGCGATAATCCGGTCGCGACGCTTGCCGACGTCGTTCGTTTCGAAACCGAGAAGACGCTCGAACAGCGCTACGACGCGCGCAGCGTCTACGACATTTTCGCCAAGAGCGCCGCGCGCCATCCCGACCGTACCGCGCTGACCATGCTGATGACCGGGGCGGACGACGAGACGCCGCGCATCGTCACCTACAGGCAGATGCTCGAAGGCATCACGCGCGCGGCCAATTTCTTCGCCAGCCTTGGTGGACGCGGCGTCGGCGTCGCCTACATCCTGCCGAGCCTGGTCGAAACCCACTTCACGCTCTGGGGCGCGGAAACAGCGGGCTATGCCGTGCCGCTCAATTTCCTGCTGCAAGCCCAGAACATCGCCGATCTTGTCCATGCATCCGGCGCGAAGGTTCTGGTCGCGCTCGGCCCGCATCCGCAACTCGACATCTGGCAGAAGGCCGTCGAAGTCAAAAAGCTGCTGCCGGACATCAAGCTGGTTCAAGTATCCCTGACCGATGCGCCGTTGCCGGACAGCGTGATCGGCTTCGGGCCGGGGCTGAAAGCGCAGGACGGGAGCGCGCTGGCGTTTGGAGCGGCGCGAAGCGGCGACGACGTCGCGGCCTATTTCCACACCGGCGGCACGACGGGCCTGCCCAAGCTCGTCACCCACACCCATCGCATGCAGATCGCGGCGGCGTTCGGCGGCACGGTGCTGCAGGACCTGACGGAAACCGACGCCATCACCAACGGCTTGCCGCTGTTTCATGTCGCCGCGACGATCTCGTGCGGGCTGTCGTTCTTCATCGCCGGTGCGAATGTCATCGTGCTTTCGCCGGGTGGCATGCGAAACCCGGCGATCATCAAGAATTTCTGGAAGATCATCGCGCGCTATCGCGCCACGGTGATCGGCGGTGTGCCGACCGCGCTGTCGGCTCTGCTCAACGTGCCGGTGGACGCGGATATTTCCTCGGCGCGCTACAGCATCTCCGGCGCATCACTTCTCCCGCGCGCCGTGGCGCTGGCGTTCCAGAAGATGACCGGCACGGAGATCCATGAAATTCTCGGCATGACCGAGACCGGCGGTCTGGTGTCGATTGATCCGGCGGCGGGCAGGCCGATGATTGGCTCGGTGGGCGTGCGGCTGCCGTACACAAAAGTGGTCGTGCGTAAGCTCGGTGCGGACGGTTCGCTCGGCGAGGCCTGCGCTCCGCATGAAGTCGGGGTCATGACGATTTCCGGGCCGAACGTCACGCCGGGGTACAAGGATGCGAGCCACAACGGCGGCACGCTGCGCGACGGCACTCTCGACAGCGGCGATCTGGCTTACACGGACGAGGAGGGGCGGCTTTACATCGCGGGCCGCTCGAAGGACCTGATCATCCGCAGCGGCCATAACATCGATCCGGTTCTGATCGAGGACGCGTTGCAGTCCCATCCCGCGGTCGCGCTGGCGGCGGCGGTCGGCCAGCCCGACAAATATGCCGGTGAACTGCCGGTGTGTTACGTGGCGCTCAAGCCCGGCGCGCAGGCCAGCGCCGACGACCTGAAAGCTTTCGCCGAGCCGCTGATTGCGGAACGTCCGGCCTGGCCGAAGCAGATCATCGTCATCGATGCCATTCCCATGACCAGCGTCGGCAAGATCTTCAAGCCGCAACTGCGGACGGACGCGGTGCAGCGGCTGGTGGCGCAGGTGGTCGCGGAGGCCGCCGGGTCGAATGACGCCGTGGTCGATGTTGTGGTGGGCGGCAAGCGCGGTTTCGATGTGACCGTGACCCTGCCTGCGGCGCTGTCCGGCCAGCAGGCGGCGGTCGAGACGGCGCTGGAGGGCTATCTGTTCGACTGCAGGGTTCGGCGGGCGAATTGAGGCGGTTTTGAAGCGCATCGCTGCCCTGAAAGCGGCCTGCCGCGCTTGGCTTTGCGGTGGCCAGCGACTACAAACGCGCAACAAAACAACCTGTTGAGACTGGATTGACCGATGGCCGAACCGCGCCGCGCAGAACTGAAAGACGAAACCGACATCAGCGGCTCCCGCGTCGTCATCATCGAAGCCCGATTCTACGACGATATTCAGGAAGCGCTGCTGCAGGGCGCGATCAAGGAACTGGAAGCCGCAGGCGTCGGTTATGACGTGATCAGCGTTCCCGGCGCGCTGGAAATTCCGGCGGCGATCGCCATCGCGATGGATGCCTCGAAGAAGATCGGCAAGCCATACGACGGCGCCATCGCGCTCGGCTGCGTGGTGCGCGGCGACACCATCCATTTCGAGATCGTCTCGATGGAATCCTCGCGCGCGCTGATGGATCTGTCGGTCGCGCGCAGCCTGCCGCTCGGCAATGGCATCATCACAGTGAACACCACGGAGCAGGCATGGGAGCGCGCCCGCGCCGACCGGCTGAACAAGGGCGGCGACGCCGCCCGCGCGGCGCTCACCATGATGCGCATCAAGAAGCGGCTGGCCAAACCGCTATGAGCGATCCGAAGAAACCGGCCGACAAAGCTCCCGGCGAGAAGAAGGCCAACCGGCGCGGCGCGGCGCGTCTCGCCGCGGTGCAGGCGCTCTACCAGATGGACATTGCGGGCGCGGGCATCGAGGACATCTTCGCCGAGTTTGAGAGCCACTGGCTCGGTAGCGAGGTTGAGGGCGACACCTATCTTCCGGCCGAGGCTGCGTTCTTCAAGGATGTGGTGTCCGGCGTGGTGCGCGATCAGAGAAAGCTCGATCCTTTGATCGACAAGGCGCTGGAAAGCGGCTGGCCGCTCAAGCGCATCGACGCGATCCTGCGCGCGACGCTGCGGGCAGGGGCTTATGAGCTTGAGCATCGCAAGGACATTCCGGCCCGTGTCGTGGTGTCGGAATATGTCGACGTCGCCCATGCTTTCGTCGATCGGGACGAGACCGGCATGGTAAACGCTGTGCTCGACCAGATCGCGCGTCAGTTTCGCGGTGGCGAGTTTGCGCGGTAGGGTAGCTTGTTTGCCGTCATCCTTCGAGGCTCGCTTCGCTCGCACCTCAGGATGACGCTCCGATGTTACGATGGATCGGTGAATGTCCTCCGGTGAAGACGACCTGATCGCGCGCTATTTCCGTCCGCTGGCGACCGATCCCGGCGCGCTGGGTCTGATCGACGACGCCGCGCTGCTCAAGCCGTCTGGCGACGATCTTGTGGTGACGGCCGATGCCATTGTCGAAGGCGTTCACTTCCTTCCCGACGATCCGCCGGAAACCATCGCCCGCAAGGCGCTGCGGGTGAACCTGTCAGACCTCGCGGCAAAGGGGGCGACGCCCGCCGGTTTCGTTCTCACGCTGGCTCTGCGCGAAGCCAATGAGGCGTGGCTCGCACCGTTCGCCCGCGCGCTCGGGGAGGATGCTGCGGCCTTCGACTGCCCGCTGCTCGGCGGCGATACCGTTTCGACGCCGGGACCACTGATGATCTCGATCACGGCCTTCGGCCGTGTGCCGCCCGGCGCGATGGTCCGCCGCGACAGCGCGAAGGCCGGTGACAGGATCGCCGTCACCGGCACCATCGGCGACGCGGCGCTGGGTCTTCGCCTTCTCGGAAACCGGATCGCGGGCGAGGGGCTCGATGCATCGTCCCGCGATTTTCTGATCCAGCGCTATCGTGTGCCGCAGCCGCGCAACGCGCTGGCTCACGCCATCCGCGATCACGCCAGCGCGGCGATGGATGTGTCGGACGGCCTCGCCGGCGATCTCGCCAAGCTGTGCGCCGCCTCGAAGGTTTCGGCCACGGTGGAGATGGCCTCCGTTCCGTTCTCCGCGCCAGCGCGTGGATTGCTGGCCAATGGCAGCGTGGATGCGGAAACCCTTGTGTCCGGCGGCGATGACTACGAGGTGATTTGCACCGTCCCGGAGAATCGGTGGGAGGCCTTTGTCGCGGCGGCCCGGCTGGCTGGTGTCGCCGTCAGCCGCATCGGCGTGATTTCGGCCGGAGCGGACGGGCCTTCCTTCCGTGACGCGGATGGCAAGCCGATAGTGCTAAAGCGCCTGTCCTACAGTCATTTCTGACATTTTCGCGCTGCAACCTGGGCAATCGACCCGGTTCTTGAATCATCCGAAAATACGGCCGTTCCACCCCGGTGGCGTTGCACCGCCGATGTGATTTTGGCAGTCTCAGCGCCGAATTGAGGCAGCATTCCGTCCTCGGGATGGTGCATGCCTTTTTTACGCCCAGCCGTACCTGAACCGGCCGAGGGCGTTATGGGGAAACATCAGGATCTGAGGCAAACTTCAATGACAGCACTATGGTTGATCGTGCTCGCAGGAGCACTTTCTATCGTCTACGCCGCGTGGGCAACCTCGTCGGTGCTCGGCGCGGACGCGGGCAACGCCCGCATGCAGGAAATTGCGGCGGCCGTGCGCGAAGGCGCGCAGGCCTATCTGCGCCGCCAGTACACCACCATCGGAATCGTCGGCATCGTGATCTTCGCGCTGCTGGCCTATTTCCTCGGCGTCCTCGTTGCGGTCGGATTCCTGATCGGCGCGGTGCTGTCGGGCGCAGCCGGCTTCATCGGCATGAACGTCTCGGTCCGTGCCAACGTGCGCACCGCGCAGGCGGCGACCAAGTCGCTCGCGGGCGGTCTTGAACTCGCCTTCAAGGCGGGCGCGATCACGGGTCTTCTCGTGGCCGGTCTCGCGCTGCTCGGCGTTACCATCTACTTCATCTACCTGACCCAGTTCGCGGGCCTTGCGGCCAACAGCCGCACGGTGGTGGACGCTCTCGTCGCGCTCGGCTTCGGCGCGTCGCTGATCTCGATCTTCGCGCGTCTCGGCGGCGGCATCTTCACCAAGGGTGCGGACGTCGGTGGCGACCTCGTCGGCAAGGTCGAAGCGGGCATTCCCGAAGACGATCCGCGCAACCCGGCGACCATCGCGGACAACGTTGGCGACAACGTCGGCGACTGCGCCGGCATGGCGGCCGACCTGTTCGAGACCTATGCGGTGACCGCGGTCGCCACCATGGTGCTCGCGGCGATCTTCTTCGCCAAGTCTCCAGCGCTGGTGAACGTGATGACGCTGCCGCTCGCCATCGGCGGCATCTGCATCATCACCTCGATCATCGGCACCTTCTTCGTCAAGCTCGGTGCCAGCCAGTCCATCATGGGCGCGCTGTACAAGGGCCTGATCGCCACCGGCGTTCTGTCGCTGTTCGGCGTTGCCCTGGCGATCCATCAGCTGGTTGGCTTCGGCCCGCTCGAGGGTGTCAACTACACCGGCATGGCGCTGTTCGAGTGCGGCGTCGTCGGCCTCGTGGTGACGGGTCTCATCATCTGGATCACCGAGTACTACACCGGCACCGACTTCCGCCCGGTGAAGTCCATCGCCCAGTCGTCGGTGACCGGTCACGGCACCAACGTGATCCAGGGCCTCGCCATCTCGATGGAGTCGACGGCGCTTCCCGCCATCGTCATCATCGCGGGCATCCTGATCACCTACAGCCTCGCGGGCCTGTTCGGCATCGCGATCGCGACCACCACCATGCTTGCTCTCGCCGGCATGATCGTCGCTCTCGATGCGTTCGGTCCGGTGACGGACAACGCGGGCGGCATCGCCGAAATGGCGGGCCTGCCGAAGGAAGTGCGCAAGTCCACCGACGCGCTCGACGCGGTCGGCAACACCACCAAGGCCGTCACCAAGGGCTACGCCATCGGCTCGGCAGGCCTTGGCGCGCTGGTGCTGTTCGCGGCGTACAATGAAGACCTCAAGTTCTTCATTGCGTCGAAGAGCCCGTACTTCGTCGGCGTGGCTCCGGACTTCTCGCTGAACAATCCCTACGTCGTGGTCGGCCTGCTGTTCGGCGGCCTGCTGCCGTATCTGTTCGGTGCGATGGGCATGACCGCGGTCGGTCGTGCGGCCGGTGCGATCGTCGAGGAAGTGCGCCGCCAGTTCCGCGAAAAGCCCGGCATCATGCAGGGCACCGACAAGCCGGACTACGGCAAGGCCGTGGACCTGCTGACCAAGGCTGCGATCAAGGAAATGATCATTCCGTCGCTGCTGCCGGTGCTGTCGCCGATCTTCGTCTACTTCGTGATCTATCTGATTGCGGGTGGCGGAGCGGCCGGCAAGTCGGCGGCGTTCTCGGCGGTCGGCGCGATGCTGCTCGGCGTGATCGTCACCGGTCTGTTCGTCGCGATCTCGATGACCTCGGGCGGCGGCGCATGGGACAACGCCAAGAAGTACATCGAGGACGGCCACTTCGGCGGTAAGGGCTCCGACGCGCACAAGGCGGCGGTGACCGGTGACACCGTCGGCGATCCCTACAAGGATACTGCCGGTCCGGCGGTGAACCCGATGATCAAGATTACCAACATCGTGGCGCTGCTGCTGCTGGCGATCCTGGCGCACTAAGCGCGCAACAGTGCGAAGATAAAAAAGCCCCGCGATGCGAATCGCGGGGCTTTTGCTTGCGCGGATGCAACGCGCAATTGTTGCTATTCGATGACAGTTTGAATCATTTCCCCGTTGATAATTTTTACTCGCTCCGGAAACTGACCGTGAGTTTCGTGCGTTGTCTTGTGTTGATCAAAGGGAGGCGAACATGGCGGCAGATGATGGCGATCCGTTTGAACAGGGGAAACTCGCGCGCTTCAATAATGAACCGCACGAAAATCCCTATCCCGAAAACAGTGAGCAGCATCAGCGCTGGGAAGCCGGTTACAGGTTTGTCGAGCAGGGTTTGATGTCAGTGTGACTCGCGCTTGGTAAAAAAAGCGAAACGGCCGCCTTGAGGGCGGCCGTTTTATTCTGCGGCGTTCGCAGCGCTAGTTCACATCCATCTTCAGCCCTTCGCGGTTGATGATGCCCGCGAATTTCTTGATCTCATTGTCGATGAAGGCCGTGAACTGTTCCGGCGTGCCGTAATCCGGTACGGCTCCCATCGCTTCGATGTTCTTTTTGATGTCCGCGCGCTCCAGCATCTTTTTGATTTCGGCATTGTAGGTATCGACGATGTGCCGAGGCGTGCCCGCCTGCATGAACATGCCGAACCATGACGAGACATCGAAGTTGGCGAGTTCGGGCGCGCTCTCCCGCATGGTCGGAATGTTCGGCGCCTTGAAGCTGCGCTCCGGCGTCGTGACGGCCAGCGCGACAAGCTTTCCATCTTCGGTCTGCGGCAGCGACGGATAGAGATTGTCGAACAGGATCGCAACATCGCCGCCGAGTGCGCCCGTGAGGGCAGGGCCCGCGCCGCGGAACGGAATGTGCGTCATCTTCAGGCCGGTCAGTTGCAGGAACCAGACGGCGGTGAGATGCGGGCTCTGGCCGACGCCCGATGATCCGTAATTCAGCTTGTCTGGATTGGCCTTGAGATAGGCGATCAGTTCCTTGATCGACTTGATGCCGCTCGAGGGATGCGCCGAGACGATATTCGGAATCCGGATCGCGTTGCTGAGCGGCTGAAGTTGTTCGGGTTTGTACGACAGCGAGCGGAAGATGCTGTAGGCGACCGCGTTCGGTCCGGGATTGCCGACAAGGATGCTGTTGCCGTCGGGCTTTTGCTGCACATAGTAGGCCGTGCCGATGGTGCCGCCGCCGCCGGACTTGTTTTCCACCACGGCCGTGACGCCCCAAGCCTGCTGCAGATGTTGCGCGAGATAGCGTCCGATCACGTCCGTGCTGCCGCCGGGCGCGGCGGGCACGATGATGCGGACGGTATCAGTCGGACGCCAGTCGGCGGCTTTCACCGAACGAGGCCACAACGAACTTGTAGAGAGTGCAGCGGCGCCAGACAGCACAGTGCGCCGCGAAATCAGACGCGTCATCGGTATCCTCCCAGCATGGTTCTCGTTTGCGAGATTATCCTTGGCGGGAAGCGTAGCGGGCGTAATCGGGCCGTCAAGCGGATGGAGGGAGGAAGCAATTTCGCTCAGCAAAATGCCCGCGACCGAAAAGCCGCGGGCACGAAAAGCAATGCGCTGGATTCAGCGCGGGCTGAGCAGCTTGAAGATCGGCGTCAGGTAGCTCATTTCCTGGCCGCTGGTCGGCGTGGTGCGGCTGATGAAGTCGAAAATCTTGCCGTCCTGCAGGCCGTAGTTGGCGACGCGCTGCACGGTGCGGTTCTTGTCGAAGTAGATCGCGATCACGCGCTGATCGACGACCTCCTGCTTCATGAAGGCGACTTTGCGCTCGGAGCGCTGCGAGATGTAGTAAAACACCTCGCCGCTCAATGTCGCGACGGTCGAGGGCGTGCCCATCACGATCAGAACCTGATCCTGGCTGGCGCCGATCGGAATCTGCTCCAGGGCGCCCTGCGGCAGGATGTAGCCTTTCTGGAATTGCTCGCCGGTACAGGCGGCAAGGAGGCCGCACATCAGCGCGATGGCCGCGGCTCCCCGCAGGCGGGTGGCGAGCCATTGCGTTCCGGCGATCCGAAGACCGGGCTGTCTGGAAACAGTCATGTCTTGCTTGGCCTTCCTCTTGCGTCTTTGCCTATTGCATCGGCTTGAGCGTTGACGTACCGGGCAGGGCTTCCGATTTCAATATATTGAAGCTTCGAGACGATCAGGTATCGCTTCCGGCTTCGACGTGGAACCGAAAAATGCTTTGGCCATTCAATCGTTTCAGGAACCCCACCGTTTCGCGTGGCACCATCGAAGCCATCTATGGCATGATCGTGGCGCAGGCGCGAGAACCGGTGTTTTACGCCGGTCTCCACGTCCGGGACACGGTTAACGGCCGATTCGACATGCTGCTGTTGCACCTGTGGCTGGTGCTGCGCCGGCTGAAGTCCGTTGCGGGGGCAGACCGCCTGTCGCAGGCGCTTTTCGACCATTTCTGCGGCGACATGGACGACAATCTCCGCGAAATGGGGGTCGGCGATCTCACGGTGCCCAAGCGCATGCAGGCGTTCGGCGAAGCATTCTATGGGCGAACCGCTGCCTACGATCTCGCCTTCGAGGATGGCGATGAGGCGCTGGCGCAGGCGCTGTCGCGGAACGTCTTCAACGACGAATTTCCGGAGAGCAGCGGGTTGCTTGCAGGCTATGCCCGCGAGACGGCCGGATATCTGGCCTCACTCGACGATGCGACGCTCCTGCGCGGCTCGTGGGCCTTTCCGAAGAATCTGACCGCAGCCTTGGGGGCACCGGCATGAAGAAGTCAGGTCCAGCGCCGGACAGGAACCTCGTCTGGAGCGTTCCCGTCACGGTGGCCCAGTTGCCGGAATCCGGGCTGCGCCAGCGCGTCGAGGCAGATTCCGCCCAGCGGGAGGCGATCGCCGCTGCGGTCGGCGTGACCGCCGTGCTTCAGGCGGTTGCCGACTTCGACCTGATGCCGGTAGCCGATGGCCGTGTCGATGTGAGAGGGCGGGTCAAGGCGCGGGTGGAGCAGGCCTGCGTGGTGACGCTCGATCCGGTCGAGAACGAAATTGACGAGACGGTGGACGTGACATTTGCTCCGCCGTCCCGGATCGCGGCCAGTCCCAAACCCGCGCAGGCGGACGAGGGGGAAGAGGCGGACATACCCGACCCGCCGGAGCCCATCGTCAACGGCGTCATCGATCTCGGCAAATTGGCGACCGAGTTTCTGGTTCTGGGAATCGATCCCTATCCTCGCAAGCCGGGGGTGACTTTCACACCGCCCGAGACCCCGGAAGATCCTGACGAGCATCCCTTTGCCGCACTGAGGGCGCTCAAGGCCGGTCCCGGCGGCTCGCAGGGCGGCGGGGCGAAGAAACCCAAGGGAAAGTGATGGTTCGGGCGGGCCTGTGCTTTTCCCGCCGGTATTGTGGTCAAGCCGTTGTATCGCCCGGTGAAAACGCTATTGTCGCTGCCCGGCCGGGGTTCCGCCATCTTGGCGGCGATTTCCGGCCAACGCCGTCAGAATGACGGTTCTCAGCTCGCGGTTCGTTTTCGCACGGCCGTAACGATCAGGTTTCCGGGACGCTTATGCCGCAAAAGGTTCGAATCGCGCTTGACGCCATGGGCGGCGATTTCGGTGCATCGGTTGTCGTTCCGGGCGCGGCCCGCGCGCTGATGCGCCACAACGACGTGGAATTCCTGCTGTTCGGCGACAGCGCGGCGGTCAACGCCCAACTCGATGCGCATCCGGCGCTCAAGGCCGTCTCGCGCGTCTGCCATGCCGACATCGCGATCAGCATGGACGAGAAGCCGAGCCAGGCGCTGCGCCGGGGCCGCAAGTCGTCCTCCATGTGGCTGGCGATCGACGCCGTGAAAAAGGGCGAGGCCGATGTCGCGGTTTCAGCCGGCAACACCGGCGCGCTGATGGCGATGGCGCGGCTGAACCTGCGGATGATGCCCGGCATCGACCGTCCGGCCATTGCCGCGGTGTGGCCGACGGTGCGCGGCGAATCCGTCGTGCTCGATGTCGGCGCATCGATCGGCGGCGATGCGCGCCACCTCGCGTCGCTTGCGATCATGGGCGGTGCGATGGCGCAAGTGCTGTTCGATCTCGAACGCCCGACGGTCGGTCTGCTGAATATCGGCGTCGAGGAGGTCAAGGGCGTCGAGGAGGTGCGTGAGGCGGCCGAACTGCTTCGCGCCATGAACCTGCCGCAGCTTGATTTCATCGGCTTTGTCGAAGGCGACGGCATCGGCAAGGGCGCCGCCGACGTCATTGTGACCGAAGGTTTCAGCGGCAACATCGCTTTGAAGACCGCCGAAGGAACGGCGCGCCAGATCGCGGAATACCTGCGCAGCGCCATGAGCCGGACCTGGCGGTCCAAGCTCGGCTATATTTTCGCGCGTGGCGCCTTCAACGCGCTGCGCGACAAGATGGACCCCCGCAAGGTCAATGGCGGGGTCTTTCTTGGACTGAATGGAGTCGTCATCAAGAGCCACGGCGGCACCGATGCGGAGGGTTTTGCCTCCGCTGTCGATGTTGGCTATGACATGGTGCGCTACGATCTCCTGCCCAAGATCAATCAAACACTCAACCGCGACGGCCACGCTCTTTCGATCGTGCCGAATGCGCAGGAGGCTGTCTCGTGACTGTGATGCGTTCGGTCGTGCTCGGCTATGGTGCTTATCTGCCGGAGCGCATCCTGACCAATGCCGAACTGGCAAAAATGGTCGATACCTCCGACGAATGGATCGTGCAGCGCACCGGCATCCAGCAGCGCCATATCGCGGCGGAGGGCGAGTTCACGTCCCATCTCGGCCTCAAGGCTGCGCAGGCGGCCATCGCCAAGGCCGGTATCGATACCCAGTCGATCGACCTGATCGTGCTGGCGACCTCGACGCCGGACAACACCTTTCCCGCCACGGCTGTCGCGATCCAGAACGGCCTCGGCATCAATCACGGCGCGGCGTTCGACCTGCAGGCGGTATGCTCCGGTTTCATCTTCGCGCTGGCGACCGCCGACAATTTCCTCAAGAGCGGCGCGTTCAAGCGCGCGCTGGTGATCGGCGCGGAAACCTTCTCACGCATTCTGGACTGGAACGATCGCGGAACATGCGTGCTGTTCGGCGACGGCGCGGGAGCGGTGATCCTCGAAGCGCAGCCGCAGGCTGGAACGTCGAAGGACCGCGGCATCCTGACCACCCATCTGCGCTCCGACGGACGGCACAAGGACAAGCTGTTTGTCGACGGCGGCCCGTCGAGCACCCAGACTGTCGGCCATCTGCGCATGGAGGGCCGCGAGGTGTTCAAGCATGCGGTCGGCATGATCACCGACGTGATCGTCGACGCGTTCGCCGCCACCGGCACGACCGCGGACGATCTCGATTGGCTGGTTCCGCATCAGGCCAACAAGCGTATCATCGATGCATCGGCCAGGAAGCTCTCTATTGCACCGCAGAAAGTGGTGCTGACGGTCGATCGGCACGGCAACACGTCGGCTGCGTCGATTCCTCTTGCACTTGCGGCTGCTGCCGACGATGGACGCATCAAAACAAACGATCTTGTGATGCTCGAAGCGATGGGCGGCGGCTTCACATGGGGATCAGTGCTGTTGCGGTGGTAGAGTCATTTGGTAGAATTTGGCCATAATTGAAGCCAATTCCATGCCGTTGCATCGATGAGTAAGGTTGACCCTCAGTCACTAAGCTCATAATTTCAGAACATAATCTTTTTTTCGCCGTGAGTGGGGCGGGCGGATGACCGGAACCGGGAAGACAGTCACGCGTGTTGATCTGTGCGAAGCGGTCTACCAAAAGGTAGGCTTATCGCGCACGGAGTCATCCGCGTTCGTTGAACTCGTGCTGAAAGAGATCACCGATTGCCTTGAAAAAGGCGAGACGGTGAAGCTGTCCTCGTTTGGCTCCTTCATGGTGCGCAAGAAGGGCCAGCGTATCGGACGCAATCCAAAGACCGGAACGGAGGTGCCGATTTCTCCGCGCCGCGTTATGGTGTTCAAGCCGTCAGCGATTCTCAAGCAGCGCATCAACGGCAACAACACCAACGGCAGCGGCGCCCCTGCGGCAGGCGCCGGCGACTGACCGTCACGTAACGGCGGCTTTCAACAGGGAGCCTGCATTTGGACAAGGCGCCGGACGCATTTCGGACGATCAGCGAAGTTGCTGATGATCTCGATGTGCCGCAGCACGTCCTGCGTTTCTGGGAAACGCGCTTCACGCAAATCAAGCCGATGAAGCGCAGCGGCGGCCGCCGCTATTATCGCCCCGACGATGTGAACCTCCTGCGCGGCATTCGCCGCCTGCTTTATGGCGAGGGCTACACGATCCGAGGCGTGCAGCGGATCTTGCGCGAGCATGGCATCAAGTCTGTCCAGACATTGGCTGACGGGCCCGTGGATCACACATCACCGTTGTTCGATGGACCGTCCTTCGCGACGGAGCGGGACGAGCATGTATCCGATCCTCCGGAGTTCGAGGATGCGGACGGTGGCGAAGAAGAGGAACTGGCCGACGACGCGTCCGAACCGGGGCACGCCGACCATTATGCATCGCCGTTGTCGTTGCGCGACCTTGGCCCGCCGCTGACCGAGCCGGCGCCGAGGCCCCTTACGCCGAAAGCCGTACAGCCCGCCCCAGCCAACGAAGCCTCCGGTGCAGAAGCCTATGCGCCGCCGGGTGTGCGCCAGGGTCTTCAGAGCGGCCATCAGCAGAAGGGCCCGCAGCCCAGTGGGGCTCGTGGCGACGGGCAGGCCAAACTACGCTCTGTTCTCGACGACCTTCTCGGCGCGCGGGCCTTGCTCGACCGGGCGATGGACTGACAGACATGCGGGTTTCAAATTCGGGGTCGTCCGATGAATTCGCACGCGACACCAGTTTCGCCTGCGAGTAGATCGACGTGTCATTGCCTTATCGACGGGATGTTGACGGATTGCGCGCGGTCGCAGTCCTGTTTGTTATCGGGTTTCACTATTTCCCATCGGTCTTTCGCGGCGGCTTCGTCGGCGTCGATGTGTTCTTCGTCATTTCCGGCTTTCTGATCACTGGCCTGATCCGTCAGGATGTCGCTGCCGGCAAATTCAGCATCGCGGAATTCTACGGACGACGAATCCGGCGCATCTTTCCGGCACTCATCCTTGTCCTGCTCGTTTCGCTCGGAGTGGGCTTTCTGTTCATGCTGCCCGATGCTTACCGCACGCTGGGCCTCAACACGGCGGCGTCGGCGGGCTTCGTCGCGAACATCGCGCTATATCTGCAACAAGATTATTTCGCGCCCAGCGCGGAGCTGAATCCGCTGCTGCACATCTGGTCTCTGGGCGTTGAGGAACAGTTCTATCTGGTCTGGCCCTTGATCCTGGCGGTGCTGGCGCGTCGTCGCGCTGCGATTCCGGTGGCGATCGGGCTGACCGTTCTGTCGTTCACCGGCAATGTGGTGCAGACCGCAAGCGATCCTGTGGCGTCATTCTTCCTGCCGTTCAGCCGCTTCTGGGAACTGGGGGCGGGCGCAATTCTCGCATTGTTGCAGGCTCGGGCAGGTCATTCCGTTCGCGGCCGGGAATGGATGGGATGGGGCGGCCTGCTGCTGCTGGCGCTGGCAATGGTCGCGATTGATCGCGACAGGGCCTTTCCCGGGTGGTGGGCGTTGGTGCCGGTGGCAGGCTCGGTGCTTCTGATCGCATCGGGCGAGGAGGCGCGTGCGAACCGCTTCTTCCTCAGCCATCGCACGCTGGTTTACATCGGATTGATCAGCTACCCGCTCTACCTGTGGCACTGGCCGCTTCTGGTTTTCGCGCGCATTATCCGCTTTCAGAAAGAGCCGACGATTCTCATGTCGATCGGTTTGATCCTTGCGGCAGGTGTTCTCGCGCATCTGACTTTCAAATTTGTCGAACGGCCGATCCGCTTGGGCGGACGCCTTTCCATCAAGGCCGTTTCGCTTGCGGTGCTTCTTGTCGTTGGCGGCGGCCTGGGTCTTGCGGTGTACGCGAAAGATGGCTTGCCCGGTCGCTTCCCGCCCGAAGTACTCAAGCGTGTGATGAACAAGGACGATAATGTAGAGATCGCCAAAGCTTGTCAGCTCGCAACCCCCGCCAAGCTATCCGCCGAATGCGATAGCGTTGGGCCGCCCGACTCACCGCTTGTCGTGATTTGGGGTGATTCACACGCCTATCATCTGTTACCCGGATTGCTGGCTCTGCAACAGGAGCGTCGGAATTTCCGTCTGGCAGGTTACATTGAGTTCGGCTGTGCGCCGATGGCGGATGCTTTGGCGTCATATCCCCCGTACTGCAACGAGACGAACGCTTTTTCGCGGCAGAAGATCGAGTTGCGTCGCGCGGATACCGTGATCCTGGCTGCGCGATGGTCAATTTATGATGGCGCGGGTAAATTTCGGTTGGTCGATGACAAGGCGCTGACCCAGACGATCGAATGGCTGAAGGCGGTGGGCGTGCAGCACATCGTCGTGTTCGGCCAGTTTCCGCACTGGAAGCTTGCGCCATCTGTGATTCCGCTGCGGGACTTTCAGTTTAGCATCCTGAAGCACTCCGTGACTGCGGAGAAAATCCCAGACTGGGATTCAGCTTACCTAACGGAGCAGGTGTTCTCAGCGGAACAGATGGTCAAGCGTGTTGCCATCGCGGAAGGAGTGACGTTCATTTCGCCGGCCGCGACCTTGTGCAAGGGCGATAGTTGCCTGATCACTGTTCCAGACAGTGGCGGTATGCCGACCTCGCATGATGATGGTCACTTGACGGCGGCCGCATCGAAGTTCTTCGTCGCAAAGAACGCTGCCGCCATCAGGCCGGACTACCGGAAGCAGGCGCTGCCCCGGTGAGAGAGGGCCGAACTTCGGCCCCAAATCCGGCATGGGCCATTTGCCAGTCTCGCCTTGCCTTATGCCGCTAATTTCCCTAATCAGTCCCCATTGTCGGAGCGTAGCGCAGCCCGGTTAGCGCACTAGTCTGGGGGACTAGGGGTCGGAGGTTCGAATCCTCTCGCTCCGACCATTTAAGCGTTTGATATAAAAATGATATTTCAGGCTTTCTGACGCCTGCGCCTCGGCGCATGACGGGATCGAATCCGGCGAACACTTCAGAAATGATAGTTTAGCCCAGCCCGGATGACATTCAGACGGAACGAAGTCGACTGATAAAGTCTCACGTCCGAGATGCCGCCGCCGGGCAAATTCTCTATGTGCACACCGTCCTGACCACCGAGTTCGGCATAGAGATATTCGAACGTGAATGTCAGCGCGCGCCAGACGAAATATTCAAAACCCGCGCCGACCACCCAGGTTGATTTGTTCTCGGCCAATGCGCCGATCGAACAGTTCGCCGCGCACAGAGGCTCGGTTGTATTGCCCTGATAAACGCGCGATGCGCTCGCCTGTCCGTAGAGCCATCCGCCCGTGCCGTAAATCAGCAACGAGTCGGTTGGCAAGAATCCGAGACGTCCGCGGACAGTCCGAACCACGGCACCTCCATCTTTGAAGTGTATCGACGAAAGTCTCCGAAAACATCTGACGTGCGATTGACGTCGGAATAGGAGAAATCTGCTTCGATGCCTATCAGGCCTCGGCCGAATTGAAGGTTATATCCGGCCTGGAGACCTCCTACGAACCCGGTGCCATTCTTATCGGTATCGAAGTGACGATAGTCGTCGCTGTCATCGGAGACGTTGTCCTTAAATTTGCCGATGCCATATCCGGCGGAAAGACCCGCATAGAATCCGCTCCAGTTGTAGATCGGAGCGGCGACCGCGGTTGTAGAATTATGTCGCGCTGTGAGCGTATCTGCAGAGGCGCAGACGGTTGAGGCAATCAGAGCAGCAATAGCGATCCGGGTTTTCATGGCGACTCCAAAATCATATAAGTTCGCCTGAATATCCCCATCGCAGTTCGAAACGCCAAGCAGCAAAGTCTTCTTGCATTCCGATTTCCGCGGCGCTGTTGGCGCTCGGCTACACCGGCAAATGCCGGGGACAGGCTTCGGCTGCAGGCCCCGTCGCTCACAAAAAGCGACCTTGGCCGAACGTTGCCGCTTCATTTTTGACGTCTCGCGGCCCGGCCGGCGAATGATTTACAATCCACGCGATTCGTCAGGAGCTGCCATGAACGAGACCTTGATTTCCGCCTGTCAGATGTTCCTGATCCCCGCGACCATTCTGTTCGCAGCAGTCGGGGTGGCGAACAGCCGGGGTCTGAAGCTTCTGGTCTGCTTTATGGGCGTCGCCACGACCGGCCTGTGGGCCTATCGGGTCTGGTACTGGGCCGGGCTGTCGCTGCTGGATCGCCGGACCGCATTGGGTCTGGCGGGACTGTATGCGCTGGCGTGGATTTTTACGTTCCTGATCCAGCTCAAGAACATGTTCTCGCCCGGGTATAACAGGCGCTAGTGGCAGGGATCAGCGCAGCTTGCCGCGCGCCGCGACCGGCAGAATGCCGACGATCTCATCGCCGCGCACCATCACCACCTCGTCGGACATGTTGACCACGACGCAGACATGGTTCGGCACGATGCGCACGACATCGCCGACGGCAGGCCGCGTGTTGCTCATCGTGAGATCGAGAAAGCCGTGTTCTTCCGCGAAGCGCGCAATGCGCGCCTGCGGATGTTCGAGGATCAGTCCGTAGCCGTCGAGGCCGCCGGTATCCGCCGTCAGCGTTTTCGATCCGGCGTCGAGAATGCCGCGATCGGGCGCGGCGCGGCTGACCACGGTGGAGTAAACGTGAAGTGCGCAGTCGTCCCACGACGCGACACCGGCCGCGACCTGCATGCGGTCGTTGTAGATGTAGGTGCCCGGGCGATGCTCCGTTGCGCCCTTGAGCTGACCGACATTCTTCAGGTTGGGTGATCCGCCCGTCGACACGATCGAAGGTTCAAGCCCAAGCTGCCGCAGGCCCGCCAGCGCCTCGTCATGAAATCGCTGGGCCTCCGGCCAGCCACTTTCCGTCGGATACATCAGCAGCCCGGCGAAGGTCAGTTCTTTCGTCGCCTTGATCTGGTTTGCAAGGGCAATGACCTCTGCGGGCGTTTCCACGCCCGCGCGCTTGCGGCCGGTGTCGCATTCGATCACGACGGGTAGCGCACGTCCGGCGGAACGCCCTGCGGCGGACAGGCCGGCGATCACCACGTCATTGTCTGCAGCCACTGTGACATTGATCTTGCGAAGCAGCGCGCCGAGACGCGCCATTTTTTCCTCGCCGATCAGGTTGTAGCTGATGAGAATGTCATCGATGCCCGCTTCCGCCATCACCTCGGCCTCGCCGAGCTTCTGACAGGTGATGCCCTTCGCGCCGGCTTCGATCTGAAGCCGGGCGAGAAGAGGGCTTTTATGGGTTTTGATATGCGGCCGATTGGCGACACCGGCCCCGTCGCAGATTCGCTGCACTCGCGCGATATTGTTTTCCACGCGGTCCATGTCGATGACGAGCGCGGGCGTTCCGTATTCACGGGCGATTTTTGCAGCAAGTGGCGTCGTCAAGAGCGTACTTCTTTCGCGAATATGCAGACCGGAGTTGTCGCTTCGATTGAAGCTAGCTGCATTCGCGATGCGATGAAAGCCGGTGCATCGCCATGGACAGAGAGCGGATCGGATTCACAACGGCTTGATCGCAATCAGGCGCGTATTTTCTCCGTAATTCATCCTGATTCCGGTTCGATTATGGAACCGCGGTGTCTTTGAAGGATTAACCGAGGCCCGGATATGTGCCGGGCATTTCTCTGATGTGAGGTCCAATGCTTTTTCCTGAATCAGTCGGGCGCGGTGCAGCTATCCTTGCCGTCGTCGGCATCGCGTATGCTCCCGCCGCTTCACTTGCGCAATCGGCGCAGCCGTTTACCGGAATGTCCGGCGTATGGGCGGGCAAGGGGACGATTTCGCTCGAAGGCGGTGCGAGGGAAGCCATCCGCTGCCGTGCGACTTATGCGGTACGCAGTGACGGCAACGCGCTTCAGCAGACGCTGCGCTGCGCCAGCGACAGCTACAAGATCGAACTCACCAGCAACGTGGTCGCCAGCAATGGTCGGTTGACCGGAACGTGGAGCGAAGCGACGCGCAACGTCAGCGGCGATGTCGAAGGCACGACATCCGGCGGCCGATTCCAGGTGGTGGTTCGCGCCGGATCGTTCTCGGCGAACTTGGCACTGACGACGCGCGGAAATTCGCAGGCGGTGGTCATTACGTCCGAGGGCGGTGAATTCAAGGGCGCCAACATCACATTGGCCCGCACATAATATCATCGCAGCGCTCGCCGGCGGAGGATATCTGTCCTCCGCCGCTTGGCACTGGCAGCTTGGCGGATCGCGTGGAGCGGCCGCTAAATAGCCGCAGGCATGGGTGTTATTTCCAGTCAGGAATGCTAAATATCCGATGCGGCTCAGCACGATAGCCGCCTTGTCGGCCCTGCCTGCCAGAAAGACTGTGACCAGACGCAGATGAGCGCAATCGACCGCTACATTGTCCGCAGCGTGTTGCTGTCTTTCCTGATGGTTCTGGTGTCGCTGACGGGCGTCATCTGGATCACGCAGGCGTTGCGCGGCATCGATCTGATGACCGGGCAGGGGCAGTCGATCCTGGTGTTTCTCGGCGTGACGGGATTAGCCATCCCGCTGCTGGCCATGATCATTGCGCCGCTCGCGCTTTTGATCGCCATCATGCATACGCTCAACAGGCTGGCGACCGATTCCGAAATCATCGTGATGAATGCGGCCGGCCTGTCACCGGCCAGGTTTCTGCGGCCGTTTCTGATTGCCACGTGCATTGTCAGTATTCTGGTCGCCTATCTTTCGATTCAACTCACGCCGCAATGCCTGCGCGCGCTGAGAAAATGGCAGACCGAAATCGGCGCCGACGTGCTCACGAACATCCTGCGGCCGGGGGAATTCCAGAGACTGGGTCCTCTGACGATCCGTATCCAGGGCCGTCAACCGGGCGGGCTGCTGATCGGCATCTTCATCGACGATCAGCGAAATCCGGCAGAGCGGATCAGCATTCTCGCGGATCGCGGTACGGTTCAGAGAACCGAGCGCGGCGCGTTTCTCATTCTCCAGGACGGCAATCTGCAACGTTTTGAAACCGGCAAGCGCGATCCGGCGCTGGTCGCGTTCAACAGCTATGCCTTCGACCTTTCGCAGTTCGCGAACAGCTCTCAGGCGACGATCATGTACGGCCCGCGCGAAAGGGCGCTTGGAGATTTGATCTCACCGTCGCCGGATGACCCGATTTTCAAGAAGGTGCCGGGCGAATTCCGCTCCGAGCTCAATGACAGAGTTTTTGCGCCCCTCTATCCGCTCACCTTTGCCCTTCTGGCATTCGCCTTCCTCGGCGCGCCGCGGACGACCCGCCAGAATCGCAACTTCGCCATTGCGCTTCTGATCCTCGGCATTCTTGTCGTGCGCATCGCAGGATTTGCTCTGTCCACAATAGCGGTGGCCAATCCCGTGGCGATCTATCTGCAATATCTGCTGCTGGCGGCGGTCAGTCTGGGAAGTTTCTGGATGATCCTTCGCGGATTCATCATTGATGCACCCACCGGCCTGCTGACAGGAGTCCAGAATCTGTTCAATCGCGCAAGAACAGCGGTTGCCCGATAGGTTGCTTCAAGCCCGCTGACGGGAATTCGCTTTAGCTGGCTTTGGTGTCTCCGCCTTCGGGCGTGCGCCAGGGCCGGGGAGGACGTCGACTTCCTTCGCAAGCAGCGGCTCTCCGCATTCCGAGCACACCATGACCGGATCGAACGGCTTGCCGCAATTCTTGTGGACATGGATCAGCGGACGCCCGCGCTCGTCCACCATGTGGATGTCGCCCCAGTGCACGATAGCCATCATGATCGGATAGAGATCCAGCCCCTTCTGGGTCAGGATGTATTCAAATCGCTTGGGCGACTCCTGATAGGGGACGCGGCGCAGCACGCCAAGGCGAACCATTTTCTTGAGGCGCTCGGCGAGCAGATGGCGCGTAATACCGAGGGACGACTGGAAGGCCTCGAACCGCCGGGTTCGCAGGAAGCATTCGCGCAGGATCAGCAGGCTCCAGCGGTCGCCAATCACGCCGATGGTGCGAGCCATCGAGCACGGCTCTTCTTCGAGTTCATCCCATCTCATCGTCGTCTCCGAGTCGGACCGGCTTCGGGTCTGCCATTCATAGCTGATCGGAAGCACATTCTAAATAGGTACTGAGCCGGACAAAAGTCCCAGTTGCACCTGCAAGGGTCGAAAACCGCGCCGAGGGGCGTTCAGAATTGACAGTTCGATTTTAGAACTTTATGAATCGGCGGTCGCCCGGGCAAAGGCATCCGTGATAAGTGCCTGCCGAACGACGTACCAACAAGGAGGAGAGCGCCGTGGTCAGTCCCCTGAAGGTCGAATTCCAGTTCGATTTCGGCAGTCCCAATGCCTATCTGGCGGAATACGCTCTCCCGGGTATCGAGCAGCGCACGGGCGTGAAATTCGAATACGTGCCGGTCCTTCTCGGGGGTATCTTCAAGGCGACCAATAACATGTCGCCGTTCGACTCGCTGCGCGGTATCAAGAACAAGCCGGAATTCAACGCGCTGGAGACCGAGCGGTTCATCCGTCGCCACAACATCACGAAGTTCAAGTCGAACCCGTTCTTTCCCGTGAACACACTGATGCTGATGCGTGGCGCGACCGCGGCGAAGTTCGAAAACATGTTCGAGCCGTATTTCCGCGCTGCCTACCATCACATGTGGGAAGAGCCGAAGAAGATGGACGACCCGGAAGTGTTCCGGAGCGCCTTCCTGTCGTCCGGTATCGACATCGACCGGCTGATCGCCCGCGCGCAGCAGGACGACGTCAAGAAGAAGCTGATCGAGGTGACGACCGATGCGGTCGAACGCGGCGCGTTCGGCTCGCCGACTTTCTTTGTGGGCAAGGAAATCTTCTTCGGCAAGGATCAGGTGCGCGATGTCGAAGAATCGATCGTCGAACAGCTTGGCGCGGCGAAGGCCAAATCGGCCTGACAACGGCGCTCCTTCCGTGAACGTGATCCGATATTCAGCGGCGGGTTTCCCGCGGCCAAGTCGTCAAGACAGACAGGGAAGAAACAGATGGCCGGTCCTCTGAGTGGCGTGCGCGTGCTGGATTTGACGGCGGTGGTGTCGGGTCCGTATGCCACGATGTTTCTGGCTGATCAGGGCGCGGATGTCCTGAAGATCGAGCCGACCGGCGGCGATGGCACGCGCCGAAGCCGGACGCCGATTGACGCGAACGGTGAATTCTCCGCGCTGTTCGTGTCCTGCAATCGCGGCAAGCGTTCGCTGTCGATTGACATCAAGAGCGAGGCAGGCCGCGAGGTACTGGCCCGGCTCGCTGCGCAGTCCGATGTGCTGGTGCAGAACTTCCGTCCCGGCACAATGGAGCGTCTTGGGCTCGGCCATGAGGAACTGCGCAAGAAATATCCGCGGCTGATCTATGTTTCGATCAGCGGCGTCGGCGACAGCGGACCCTACGTCAAGAAACGGGTCTACGATCCGATCGTCCAGGCGCTTTCTGGATTTGCCGACATTCAGTCGCAGCCGGTGACGAACCGTCCGCAGATGATCCGCACCATCGTCTGCGACAAGACGACTTCGGTGTTCACAGCACAGGCGGTGTCCTCGGCGCTTTATGCGCGCGAGAAGACCGGGCAGGGCGATCACATCCAGGTGGCCATGCTGGACACCATGATCTCGTATCTGTGGCCGGAAGGCATGATGCAATACACGGTGGTGGGCAAGGAAGCCACGACCATGGACCCCAACGACCGGCCGGACCTCGTGTTCAAGACGTCGGACGGTTACATCACGGCCGGAACGATCTCGGATTCCGAGTGGGAGGGATTTTGCCGCGCAACCGGCGATCCGGACCTCGCGAAGGATGAGCGTTTCGCGACGCCGGGAGCACGGTTTGTCAACGCGACCGCGCGCATCAACAAGATGCAGGACTATATCGGACAGCGCACCACGGCAGAATGGCTGAAGCGGCTCGACGAGAACGACGTGCCGTGCTCGCCGATTTTGCGCCGGAGCGAGATCGTCAGCAACGAGCAGGTCATCGCGCGAGGTTTGATCGAGGAATTCGATCAGCCGACCGTGGGCCGCGTGCGGCAGCCGAAGCCCGCGGCGATCTTTGAAGTCAACAGGGCGTCCATCGGCGGACCTGCGCCACGCGTCGGCGAGCATTCGCGCGCGGTGCTGCGCGAACTCGGCTACAGCGATGCCGATGTGGACAAGATGATCGCGGACAAGGCGGTTCGCGCCGTGAACTGACAACACAGCCGCAGGTGAATCCTGCGGCTTTATTTTTGAAAGATCAGGCCGGACGGATCACCGGTTCGCCCGCTGCGGGCGGCACATTCGCAGCCTTGCCGCGCTGATAACCCGGCCTCTGCTGGATGCGCGCAAGATAAGGTTTGGCGATGTCGCAGATGCCGACCTCGTAGGCGATTGCCCATTCAAGGCAGGTGGTCAGCAGAATGTCCGCGCTGGTGAACTGATCGCCCATCAGGAAGGTTCGCCCGTCGTCGAGCGCGACTTCGACATGGCGCAACTGCTCGCGGAAATACTCGCCAGCCTTCGCCGTCACGTCGGGGGCGACACCGTAGATATGGCCCAGCGCGCTCGCGCTGTGACGGCGCATAACATAGAGGCTCGTGGAATCCAGCTCCGTCACGATGAAGAAGCACCACTCCAGCCATTTGGCGTAGGCCTGCTTGTCCTCGGGAATAAGCGAACGGTCCGGGGTGCCATAGGTGCGCGCGAGATAGGCGACGATGGCGGCGCTTTCCCCGATCGAGAAATCGCCATCCTGCAGCATCGGCACTTTCTGGCGCGGATTGAGCCTAGTGTATTCCTGTGTCTTGGTTTCGCCGGTGCGCGGACCGATGGCGCGGGTCTCGTAACGCAGGCCGAGTTCGGCCATCGCCCAGTGCGCACGGATCGTCCGGCTTGTTCCGACGCCCCACAGGGTGAGGTTCGGAGCGCTTGCCATCACCATGTCTCCACGGAGGGACGCAGATCGAGTTCATGCGTCCAGCCGTCGCGATGCTGGTGGTGCGCGAACCAGTAGGCGTCGGCGATAGAGTCGGTCTTGGTCAGACTGTCCGGCGGAATGTCCCTGGCGTCGATGCCCTTCGCAGCCTTCATACGCTGGTGAATGGCCTCGCTGTCCACGGCTGCGTCGATCAGCAGGTGGACGACATGAATATTCTTCGGGCCGAGTTCACGCGCCATGGACTGGGCGACCGCACGCAGGCCAAACTTGGCGGAAGCAAATGCCGCGAAGCCTTTGCCGCCGCGCACGCTCGCCGTCGCGCCGGTGAACAGAATGGTGCCATGGCCGCGGGAGAGCATGTATTTTGCAGCTTCGCGTCCGACGAGGAATCCGCCGTAACACGCCAGTTCCCACGCCTTGAAGAACAGCTTTTCGGTGGTCTCCAGCAGGGGCTTGTTGACGTTGGAGCCCGCATTGTAGAGCGTGACCTCGACCGGGCCGATCTCTTTTTCGATCTTTGCGAACAGAGCCTGCACATCGGCTTCCTGCCGGGCGTCCACGCTCATCGCATGAACCTCATGGCCTTCGGCTGTCATGTCATCGACGAGGCCCTGCGATTTGTCGGCATCACGCCGGGCGACGACGACCTTGTAGCCGCCTCTGGCGAAGCGTTTCGCGACAGCAGCTCCGATGGCATCGCCCGCGCCAACCAGTACGACCACGCCTTTGCTCTGAGCCACGTTGTTCTCCCTATAGTTCTTATTTGGTACTTTGATTCATACTGACCGGAACGGCCGTTGTAAACGGCTATCGTCAATCACCCACCCGCTAAAGACATTCAAAACGGGATCTCCGCGCGATGCGTCGCACCCCATCGCGACAGATTGACTGGTTCTGAAAAAGAACGCATGTTTCGTCCGGTTCAAGGCCGCCGCTGAAGCGGCCGGCTCGCGGTGCCGGGAGGATAATGTGGCCAGTGCTCAAAGTGAATTCGGTGTCGCGGACATTCTGGATGGCCTGCCGGACCGGCTGCATCACACCATGGCGCGTGGCGTGGCGGAGACGCCGGATCATCCCGCGCTGGTCGAGGACGCCAAAAGCTGGTCCTATCGGGAGCTTTCCGTCAACGTCGGCCTGATCGCGGCAGCGCTGCGCGACCTCGGCATTCGTCCGGGCGACCGCATGATGATCGTCAGCGAGAACAGCATTGCGCTTGTCGGGTTTTTGCTGGCTGCAAGCACCGTCGATGCCTGGGCTATTGTCGTGAACCCGCGACTGTCGCCGCGCGAACTGGACCAGATCCGCGATCACAGCGGCGCCCGCAGGATGTTCTTCAGTGCGGGCGTCTCGGCGGAAGCGGCCAATCATGCCAGACGCGTCGGCGCTGACATCGGCAACGTCGGCCCGCTCGAAAATATCGGCATCGGACAACTCAATGAAACGACGATCCCGGAACCGGTCGAGTCCGATCGGGCAAAACAGGTCGCCGTGCTGATCTATACGTCCGGCACGACGGGCACGCCGAAGGGGGTGATGCTGACTCACGAGAATCTTTTGTTCAGCGCGAGGACCACGGGGCTGCTCCGGCGGGTGGACAATCGCGACAAGCTGTATGTGGTTCTGCCGATCTCTCATATTGTCGGCGTGTCGCTGCTTCTGCTGACGCTGATGGCGGGCGGGACGGTGCGCCTGGTCAGCAAATACGATCCGCCGGCGCTGGCCAAGGCCATCGCGGAAGAGGGGATCACAATCCTGAACGGCGTACCCGCCACATACCAGCGTCTCCTCGAATACAAGACCCTCGCCGGGATTCCAAAACTTGAGACAGGATCGCTGCGCTATATCGGCGTTGCGGGCGCGCCGCTCGATCCTGATCTGAAATCGCGCGTCGAGGCCGAACTGGGCCTGCCGCTGTTGAACGGGTACGGCATCACCGAATGCGCCCCCGGCATTTCCGGCGTGCGGATGAATGCTCCGCGCGCCGACAGCGCTGTTGGAAAACTGATGCCCGGCGTCGAGGGACGTATCGTGGATCGCGACGGCAAGCCGGTGGCGAACGGGACGGTGGGCGAACTGCATGTCCGCGGCCGCAATGTGATGCGCGGTTACTATCGCGCGCCTGATCTGACTGAAAAAGCCATCGACGGCGACGGCTGGTTCAACACCGGCGATCTGGCTTCTCTCGATGGTGACTGTATGTTCATCGTCGGCCGCACTAAGGAAATGATCATCCGCTCGGGATTCAACGTTTATCCGGCGGAGATCGAGGCGGTGCTGAGCTTGCACGATGATGTGGTGCAGTCCGCCGTCGTCGGGCGCGCAGCCGATGGCAATGAGGAAGTGGTCGCGTTTGTCCAGCTTTTGCAGGGATCGAAGACCACGCCATCCGACCTGATGGAATTTGCGGGCAAACAGCTCACGTCCTACAAGAGACCGTCGCAGATCATCGTGCTGGATGCGTTGCCTGCCACTTCCACCGGGAAAATCCTCAAGCACAAGTTGGCGGAATCGCTTCGCGAGAGCTGAACAGGCTCGTCGCGATAGGCCATCTTCAGATGACAGCCGTATGCGGCGGCTGAAATTATTTCTCATTTAAATCGAACAAAACGGCGCTTGAAGCGTTGGGTTGCGTTGATCAATACTTGGCATCGATCCCTCTGACGATTGGGTGCGGACGTGTTGCGACGCAAAGAAATTGTTTTAGCGCTGATTTCGCTCACCGCCGTTTCTGGCGGGTTCGTTTTTGGGCAAACTGCACAGACACCGCCAGCGGCTCAGACCGCGGCAGCGGAGGCTGACAAAGCGGCGGCCCAAGCCACGCAGACCGCTCCGGCGCAATCCGAGCCGGTATCATCCGTGCCGGCTGCTGATCCGGCAAAGCCGGAAGACGTCGCCCCTGCTGCGCCGCCCGCACCCTTGACGCCGGAAGAACAGAAGGCCGCCGACAACAAAGCGGCGCTGGATGCGTTGCTGGCGGAAGCTAACGCGCTGAAAACGGGCTACGAGGCATCCCGGCGAAGCCGGAGCAAGACGCCGGTTTCCCTTTCGTCCTTCCGCAGCATGGAATTGCGCTTGCAGATGGCGGCGGCGGCCAACCCGGCGAATACGGCGGCGAGCGATATGGCGAATGCCATGCGCATGATCCAGTATGAAATTCTCCAGCCGTCAGTGCAGATCGCGGCTGTCGCCAACCGCGAACTCTACGCGCACCAGATGGGCCAGCAGATGCGGGATGACGGCATGAGAGTCGAAGCATCTGGCCGCGGCAACAGCACCGTTCGTTTCATCTCGCCGCGGATGACAAAGCAGATGGCGATGCAGCTTGTCGAAACGGCGAAGATTCCCGAACAGGCGAGGGCGTTGCAGTTCAGGCGCGTGGTGTTCAGCAACGGCCGCCGCTCATGGTCGTACAATGTTGCGCGCGGGCGGCTTCGCTAAGTTTTCCCATTGGACGATAGAGAAAGGGCCGGTCTTTGGACCGGCCCTTTCCGTTCGGTGTGGATTTAAGCGTCCAGCACCGCAACGATTTCCAGCGTGCGCGGGTTCACGACGACGATCTGGTCGTTGACCAGGAAGAATTCATATCCACGCCAGTCCGGATAGATCGTCACGACCTCAGCCGGAAGCGGATGGAATGCGACGGTGCGCGGAACGTGCGTGCCGATCGAGATCGAGAAATTGATGTTGGTCACCGGCTTGATGTTCTGCTTGGTGATCGACGTACGAATGCTGGTGCGCTGTTCGCCCGAGAGCTTGGCGCCAGCACCAGCCTGCCCGGTGGTGGTGCCCTTCTTGCCTTCGGCAGCGTTCTTCTGATCGGCCTTGGTGCCGTCCTTGGACCGTTCCATGCTCGAGTCGGACGCGGCCTTGCCCTTGTGGTCCATTGCCTTCTGGTCCTGCGCGTGCTGGTTGCCACCTTCGCGAGGCATCTGGGCCTGTCCGCCCTTCATGGCGCCGGACGGTTCGCCGCGATTCATCGGTGCCGCTTTTTCGGAGCCGCTGTTCGGACCGGCGTTGCCGCCCATCCCCGCGCCGCCTGAAGGTGCGGATTGCGAGGCGGCTGGCGCATTCGCCGCGCCGCCAGCACCGGGCGACTGCTGGGATGCTGCGATCCCGGTGGTACCGATCAAAGCGGCCATCGCCGCTGTCATCAAAAGAGACTTTTTCATATCAGTCCTCCTCGTTTCTGCCCGGGGCACAACGAGGGACGACAGACTGCGTTCCGTAGCAATTCCATTATTGCGTGAACAGGCGTTCATAGCGGAACAGGCGTTTTCAAAAAGAGGATCTGTGCCTGGACGGCAAAGTTTCAGTACGCGTTCTCGCCCTTGATCAGCGCGAACGGCGTCTTGAACAGGATATACAGGTCGAACAGCACCGACCAGTTCTCGATGTAGTAGAGGTCGAACTCGACACGCTTCTGGATTTTCTCTTCGCTGTCGACTTCGCCGCGCCAGCCGTTGATCTGCGCCCAGCCGGTGATACCGGGCTTGACGCGATGACGGGCGAAATAGCCGTCGACGGCTTCGTCGAACAGGCGGCTCTGTAGTTTGCCCTGCACCGCATGCGGGCGCGGACCGACCAGCGAGAGATTACCCTTGAACACCACGTTAAAGAGCTGCGGCAGCTCATCGAGGCTGGTCTTGCGGATGATGCGGCCGACGCGGGTCACGCGCTTGTCGCCCTTGGTGACAACCTTCGAAGCCAGCGGGTCGGCCTGATCGTGAAACAGCGAGCGGAATTTGTAGACGTCGATGCGCTCATTGTTGAAGCCGTAGCGCTTCTGCAGAAAAAGGACGGGGCCGGGGCTGTCGAGCTTGACGGCCAGCGCCACCAGCGCCAGCACCGGCGAAAGCAGGACCAGGATGATCGCGCCAACCACGCGATCGAATGTGGCCTTGAGCACCATGTCCCAGTCGGTGATCGGCTGCTCGAAGACGTCGAGTGTCGGCACTTCACCGAGATAGGAATAGGAGCGGGGACGGAATCGCAGCTTGTTGGTATGCGCCGACAGGCGGATATCCACCGGCAGCACCCATAACTTCTTCAGCATTTCCAGAATGCGTGTTTCCGCCGAAATTGGCAGCGAGAACAACACGAGATCGATACGGGTGCGGCGCGCGAATTCGACGATGTCGTCGATCTTGCCGAGTTTCGGTTTGCCCGCGCATGTATCCAGCGCGCGGGAGTCGTTGCGGTCATCGAACACGCCAAGAACGTGAATGTCGGAGTCGTCCTGCACGTCGAGCGCGCGGATCAGGTTCTCGCCGTTTTCGTCGGAGCCGACGATGATCGTGCGGCGGTCGAGGCGGCCTTCGCGGGCCCAGCGCCGGACCATCGTGCGCAGCACCAGCCGTCCTGCGATCAGGGCGGCGAGGCCGATAAAGAAATAGGCCGAAAGCCAGACGCGGGAAATCGCGTCGCCGAATTTCGCGAAAAACGATGCGCCGATGAAGAGCAGGAAGACGAAGGCCCATGACGAGGCCATGCGGGTCATCTGACGGAGTTGTCCGCGAAACACCTGCACGTCGTAAATTTCGGCGGCCTGAAAGCAGATCACAGCACAGGCCGCGACGGCAGGGATGGCAACGAAGTATTGCCACGAAGCGCCATCGATAGGCACCACGTACCAAAGATAGACTGCAAGACCGATGATACTGAGCATGACGAAGTCGATGATGCGGACGATGCCGCTGATCACGACCGTGGAGTAAGCCTTCCGAACCTTCTCATTGACGACGGCGAGGGCCGCCGGAGACAGCCGCTTGCGGCGCTCCTCTCTGGGGACGCCGTTGGCATCGATCACGGTTGCCGCAGCCGTTGCGGCATTCATCATCGTTCTGACGTCGATGGGGTCCACGGCGCGAATTCCATTGTTTGCCGTCATGTGGTGACGGGCCAAAAGGAACCAAGGCTTCAGTTCCCCTGCCTAGCCAACAAATCGGAAGAATTGGTTATCGTCGGGAAAGGTAAGTTAATGCCTGTTGAACGCGTCGCGATAACCTTCAAGGACGCCCTCGACCATAGCCTTTTGCGAGAAATGGACGAAGATTCGTTCGCGCAGGCTTTTGGCCCGCTCGCGCGCGGCATCGAGATCGGCAAGGCCGGTTTCGATCGCATCCGCCAGCGCGCCGACGCTGTTGGCGACGAACAGCCCGTCCTTGAATGGTCCAAGGATTTCGGGGATGCCGCCGACGCTCGCGGCGACGAGGGGGATTCCGGCTGCCGCAGCTTCGATCACGACATAAGGCATCGAGTCCCCACGCGACGGAACGACGAGCAGCTTGCCCTTGGAGAAGCCGTAACGTGCCTTCACGTGCCCGATGAAACGAACCGCGTTTTCGACGTTCAGGCGCTTGATCAGTTCTTTCAGCGATTCCGTTTCTTCGCCATCGCCTGCAAGCGTGAGCGTGACGGGCTTGCCGTCGGCCCTTAGCCGCGCGACCGCCTGTACCAGCAGATCGGCGCCCTTGATTTCGCGGAATTCACCAACATAGACGAGATCGGTCGCATCTTCCGCAAGCGGGACCGGATCGAATTCAGTCGCCGTCACGCCGTTGAACACGCAGCGCACCAGCCCTGCGGGCTTGCCGACCACGCGCTGGTACGTGTCACGCGCGAACGCGCTTTCGAACAAAAACAAGTCGGTGCGGTTCATCAGTGCGCGCTCGAGCCGGGCATAAAACGCGCCTTTGAGCGTGTTGGGCGGATAGTGCAGGGAGCCGCCATGCGGAGTGTAAACGCGGATCGTCTTTTTGGATTTTCCCTTCAGACGCACAAAGGCTCCGGCCTTCGCGCCATGGCCGTGCAGGACGTCGAGCTTAAGTGATCGTACAAGACGCAGAAAATGCAGTGACGCGATGGGATCGGTCGGATGCGGCTCGCGCCGGATGGCGAGGCGGTAGACTCCGAGTTTCAGCTTCGGACCGATGTCCTTGAAGGCCGCGTCCGCGCGCTCGCCGCCGGTGAGGCTGTCGGCGAGAATGCCGACCTCATGACCGCGCTCGGCCTGTCCTGCCGCAAGATCGAGGATATGCCGCATGATCCCGCCTACAGGCGCGCGAACGGCATGCAGGATGCGGAGCGGGCGATTGGGCATCTCGGACATGATCAGAACCAGCGTTCGGTGACCACAACCGTGTCCCCGGGTTTCAGGAGCGTGCCAGGCGGCACAATGGCCTGAGCGGTTCCAGTTTGACCCATCCGGGTTAATTTGATGCTGCCGCGCTCGGCGCGCGGGGTAAAGCCGCCGGCAATGGCGACGGCGCTCTCGATGGTCATGTTCGGCACATAGGGGTACTGCCCCGGGGCCGTCACTTCACCGAGAATAAAGAACGGACGGTAAGCGTCGACTTCGGCCGCGACGTAAGGATCGCGCAGGTAACCGTTCTTGAGCTGCCGTGTCACCGCGGCTGCGAGTTGGGCGGGTGTCAGTCCGCGTGCGCGAACCGGGCCGATCAGCGGCATGGTGATCGCGCCGCTCGCATCCACGGTATAGGTGTTTGTCAGGCCGTCCTGGCCGTAGACGACAATGCGCAGCCGGTCGCCGGAATCGAGCCGGTAGGGTTCATCCGCTGCGGCATAGGCGGAAACAGGCGTCGCCGGCACATCCATGGCGCGCACCGGCTGGGACGAGCCGTAAGCAATCGCATCCAGGCTGCCGCGATCATCCACCGCAACGGGCGCGGCTGTTCTCATGCAGCCGGACAGCGCGATTGCGAAAAGAAGGCAGGCGAGGCCACGCCGCATGGGGGAATCCAGATGAAATATTGAATCCGATTAAGGGCTTTTATGGTTAACAAAGTATGACGCGATCGATGCCGCGAAGGCGTAAAATGGCTGGTTTTCCGGGCAATTAACCGGGCAGCAACCTTAATGGACTGTAATCGGTTCCGCGGGGCGAGTGGTCGCTCCTGCTTCGTTGCGTGGTGGTGGGAGTGTGCGATGCGTTTTTCGTTCTTGCGGGACTGGACGAGCAAGTTGCCGTTCCGGAGCAGGGCTGACGCCGCGCCGCCTCGCACTGACGATGTCATCGCCGCAGCACCGAAGGCACCGGCCAAGCCGGTTATTGAGGCAGCTGCAACTCCGCAACTCGGCGACATGGACCTGCGCCTGGTCTGGCGGGCGCTGGTCCGCAAGCGGATGTGGGTGATCGTACCGACCGCGCTGGCGCTGGTCGTGTCGATGATCGCGGTCAACAGGATTGCGCCGCGCTACAAGTCCGAAGCGCGCATTCTGATCGATGGGCGGGAAAACATCTTCCTGCGCTCGAACAGCGAGCGGTCCGAAGACCGGGTCGGACTCGATCCGGAGTCTGTGACCAGCCAGGTTCAATTGCTGCTGTCGCGTGAACTCGCGCGTCAGGTCATTAAAGCCAACAAGCTCGGTGAGTTGCCCGAGTTCGATCCCGTCCTGCGTGGCGTCTCGCCGCTGCGCACGCTGTTGTCCATGTTGGGCCTCGGCCGGGATCCCCTCAAGACAACCCCGGAGGAACGGGTGCTTGGGGCGTATTTCGACCGGTTGACGGCCTATGCCGTCGACAAGTCGCGCGTGATGGTGGTCGAATTCATGTCGGGCGATCCGGAGCTGGCGGAGCGCGTCGCGAATTCGATCGCCGATAACTATCTCGTGCTTCAGCAGGCAAATCGGCAGAATCAGGCGAAATCTGCGTCGCAGTGGCTGCTGGTGGAGATCGAAGGCCTGCGCAAGAAAGTCGCGGACGCCGAGGCGCGGGTCGAGGAGTTCCGTGCCAAGTCCAACCTCTTCATCGGCACCAACAACACCACGCTGGCGAACCAGCAGCTTGGTGAATTGAACACGCAGTATAACAACGCCCGTGCACTGAAGTCCGATGCGGAATCGAAGGCGCGCCTGATCCGCGAGATGCTTCAGAGCGGCAAGCCGATCGAAGCCTCGGAGGTCCTGAATTCCGAGATGGTGCGCCGGCTGACCGAGCAGCGCGTGACGCTGCGCGCGCAACTCGCCGAACAGTCGTCCACGCTGCTCAGCGGCCATCCACGCATCAAGGAACTGAAAGCGCAGATTCTCGACATCGACCGCCAGATTCGCGAAGAGGCCAGCAAGATTTCCCGCTCGCTGGAAAACGATGCGCGGATCGCGAGCGCACGCGCCGATAGCCTGAGCGCCAGCCTCGACCAGCTCAAGCGACAGGCGACGTCGAACAATGGACAGGATGTCCAATTGCGGGCGCTGGAGCGAGAGGCGAAAGCGCAGCGCGATCTGCTGGAATCCTATCTTGCCAAGTATCGCGAAGCGAGCACCCGCGAAAACATCGATGCGGTCCCGTCCGATGCGCGGATCATTTCGCGCGCAATCGTCTCGAACAATCCCGCCTATCCGAAGAAGCTTCCGACCGTGCTGATCGCCACCATGGCGATGCTGATGTTGACGTCGGGCTATGTTGCGGCGGGTGAACTGCTGCGGATGACGACGCCGCGCCCCGGCATTCCAACGGGTCCACGGATGGAAACCCCCATCCGCGACGTGCTGCGGCCTCAAAAGCCGTCGGCCGTTGTCGAGATCGAACGTCTCGCCGGAGCTTTGAAAGGGGGAAGTGACGGAGTCCGAAAAATCACGGTCATTGGCGCCCATCAGGACGAAAGCATTCCGCTGACAGCGCTGATCCTGGCACGCGTTCTGTCACAGGATTCGAAGGTCGTGCTGATCGACCTCGCCATGGCTTCCAGCGTGTTGTCCGCAGTTTCAACCGACCCGGGAGCCCCCGGCCTGACGGAACTGATGCAGGGCGCAGCCTCGTTCGGTGACATCATCACCAAGGACCGCCTGTCGGGCGTTCATATCGTTGGCGCAGGCCGCGATGCGTCCCAGCGTCAGTTGCTGCAATTGCCGCGGATCAATCTGGCGATCGATGCTCTGTCGCGGGCCTACGATTATGTGGTGCTGGATGCGGGTACCGCGTCGGATCTGCCTGCCAGTGTGATCGCGGCACAGGCGCATGCCGTCATCATCCCTGATCCGACCATCACGGCGGATGCGCGGGAGGTGATGAAGAACCAGTTGCTGGCATCCGGATTCACTGGCGTGAGCATTCTGACCCTGGCGCCGACGGCAATGGACCTCGCTATTCCCGGCGAGCGGGTGGCGGCTGCATAAGTCAGCCGTCAGGCCGGCCTTGAAAATCAGCGGGAAATGGCGTTGCGCAGCATTTGCGCCATCTGCATGAGCGCGGGATTTTGCTTCACCAGCCGCTTGGCGTGAGTCAGCGACGACATGCCGATGGCCGTCAGCCGGCCGCGCGCGGTCAAGGGAATGAAGGCATCGACGATCGGCTCGTCTTCCTTACAGAAGGTCAGCTTGTACTCGTCCGAGCCGACGCCGAAATCCACCGAGGTGTAACCGCGCTCGGCGAAATGGTCGATCATGTAGCGTAGCAGGATCAGCCCGGGACTGTAGCGCGCATTTTCCGAGATCGTGTAGGTGTTGAACATGGTGGAAAAGCGCTCGCCATCCGCCACGCAGGAGAAGATGGAGATCATCTCGCTGTCGCATTCGAGCGCATGCAGTTCGATGGCGCGCGCGCCGTTCGGAAGTTTTGCGAGGCAAGCGTCGCGCACAAAGCTTTTGGTCGCGGGATCGGAGAAAATGTCCGGCAGCTTTGACAGCGCCATGCGCTGCGGCTTGATCAGGAAGAACGCATCGAGCAGCCGGTTGATGTCCGCGTCCGTCTCCGCAACGAAATAGCGATAGCCGGGGAGCGCCTGCAGCTTGCGCTCCTTGTTGCGCAGCCGCCGCCGTGTCGACGTGCTGATCCGCTCTTCCGGCTTGCAGCCGCGCGTCATGGTCAGCATCGGGCATGGATTGGTCGAAGGTTGTCCGGCCCATGCCGCGAGCGGATTGGTGATGGCCTGCCACTGCTGTGGCTGCTGGGTGAAGGCCAGCACGTCGGGACCGTCGGGCTGCTTTCGGATGGCGGCGAACAGGGCATCGAGTTCGGCCTGCGTCACTGTCCCGATGAATGCGCGGCGCCACAGCGCCATGTTGAAGGTGGGATGCTTGCCGCCCATGAACCGCGCAACCCGCGCGCCGTTTTCGCGGCTGATGACGAGGGGGAGCAGCAGCAGCGGGTGATTGTCGGCATCATAGGCCGTGACGATGAACGGCATGACGCCATCATGTTTGCCGACGGTCTGCTGCCAGGCGTTGAGAAGTTCGAAGCGCTGGTACGGCGTGAAGAGGAAATCGGGGCCCTCAAACGAGCGCCAGCGGGTTTCCGCCTCCGCCATGTCGCGCACGATGTCCACGCGCGCGATGCGGCTCAGGCCGGTGGTGGCCCGCGCCGCAGCGTCGGGGCCGTGAAGTGTCGCAGCCATGGCCATGCGAGGACCTGATTTCCAAGACATTTCAAAAGTTGGAGCGTGGACCGACCTTATTCAAACAAATATCAACAAAGGGTAATGAGAATACCGTAGCGCCGGCTCTCCGCGCGCTTCGAAAAGGGGGCGAAGTGCCGTTTCAGGGAGGCCTGCTGGCGAATATCGGGCTGGAATTGGCGCATTTCAGCGGCCTCGCACGCCTCATGGAAGGCCGGACCGGCGGCGCCGGCGTCATTCTCGGATTTCAGCACGTTCGCCCAAAGCGCGCCGATGCGTTCCAGCCGCTGCGTGCGCAGGAGGTCTCGCCGGAGTTTCTCGACCGCGCGATCACGGCGCTGAAGACGTGGAATTTCGATATTCTTCCGATCGGTGATGTGGCCGGGCGTGCCGGGCAGGCGGCTCTGGCGCGGCGTTTCGTCTCGCTCACGTTCGACGGCGCCTATCGCGACTTCATGATGCATGCCTATCCGGTGCTGTCGCGTCATCGCGTTCCGTTCACGGTCTACGTTCCGACCGGCTTTGTCGATGGTATCGGCAGGGCATGGTGGCTCGCGCTCGAACAGGTCGTGGCGCGCAACAACCGGATCGGCCTCGTGATGAACCGTAGCGAACACCATTTCTTCGCAGCGACCCTCAAGGAGAAGCGCCAGCTATACGGTATCCTCCATGCCTGGATGATGACGCTTGCGCCGGATGACGTGGCCGTTGCCATCGCCGACCTGTGCAGTCGTTACGGTGTCGATCTCGCCGCAGTCTCAACCGGCATCGCCATGGGCTGGGAAGACCTCGCAAAGCTGGCGCGCGATCCGCAGGCGACCATTGCGAGCGCGACGGTCAACTATCCGAACCTCGCACACATGAAAGGCACACATGTGCTGCGTGAAATGACCATGGGCCGCACGGTGCTGGAAAATGCGCTCGGCGGGACATGCCAGCACTTTGCCTATCCGTTTGGAGGCGAAGGGAGTTTCGGTCCGCGCGAGATATTGCTGGCGAAGGAGGCCGGATTTTCATCCGCGGTCACTGGCAAATCCGGCGTGATCCGAAGCGACGGCCGGTCGGACCCGATGGCGCTGCCACGGATCATGTGGGACGGCCGGCGGACATCGCTGCGGGCCTTGCGCGTGGTGCTGTCGGGCCTCACGGTGCGGCGGGAAAAGCGCCGGGACGTGGAACCTGCGATCAACTACGGCTGAGGATCGGGCCGCTGCATCCACGTGATTAGCGGCATTGCGGGCAGGACCCAGCCAAGACCGACCACCACGTAGTAGATTGCCTGCGCCAGCCGTGACGAGGCCAAGAGCGGCGTTTGCGCAATCGCCATGCCGAGGAGGGACCAGACCACCACGAGGCCCAGAAGCCCGAATGTTCCGATAAGTTTTCGCGTGCGGATCTTCATAACAGGATTGTGCGGGTGACCGTGGCGGCGCGGCTTGCGCGGAAAAGTGCGGGGACTATAAGGACCGCGCAAATTCATTCAAGGCTGCTTTTTCGAGATGCTGACGCCGATTTCGACCGACCAACAGGCTTACGCCGCAGGCATGCGGCAGGTCCGCGCATGGCTCATCGTGGTCGCGGCCATGATCGTCTGTACCCTGATGGTGGGCGGCGCGACGCGGCTGACGGAATCCGGACTTTCCATCGTCGAATGGAAGCCCGTCACGGGGACAGTCCCGCCGCTGACGGACGCGGAATGGTCGCGGCAGTTCGAGGCCTACAAGACCATCCCGCAATACCGCGAGATGAATCGCGGAATGAGCCTGTCCGAGTTCAAGACGATCTTCTGGTGGGAGTGGGGCCATCGGCTGCTCGGCCGCCTGATCGGTGCGGTCTTCCTGTTGCCATTCCTCTGGTTCCTGTGGCGCGGCTATCTGTCGTCCGATCTCAAGCGCCGGTTGTGGATCATTTTCGCGCTCGGTGGCCTGCAGGGCGCGGTCGGGTGGTGGATGGTCTCTTCCGGCCTGACCGAGCGGGTGTCCGTTTCCCAGTACCGGCTCGCGCTCCATTTCATTCTTGCGCTGGTGATCTTCTCCGCGATTGTATGGACGCTGCGGCGGCTCGATCGTCTGCCGCCCGCGCTCGGCTCAGCGCGCCTCAAAATGACCAGTAGAATTCTCGTCGCACTGGTGTTTCTGCAATTGTACTTCGGCGCGCTGGTGGCGGGATTGCGCGCAGGCCGTGCGTTCAACACCTGGCCGCTGATCGATGGCGCGTTCATTCCGGCGGCGGAGCGTCTGTTCTTCGAACAGCCGTGGTGGCGAAACTTCTTTGACAGCACGCTGACGGTGCAGTTCACGCATCGCATGATCGCCTATACGCTGGTGATTGTCGCCATTCTTCATGCGATCGATGCATTCCGCTCCCGCGCCAGCGCAGCCGTGACCACGGGCGCTGCGTGGATCGCGTCGATGATGTTCGTCCAGATGATCATCGGCATTCTGACGCTGCTCAATCAGGTGCCGATCGATCTTGGTCTGGCGCATCAGGCCGTCGCGATCGTCGTGCTCACGCTGGTGCTGTGTCAGGCCGAGCGGTTGGGTCGGACATTGCCGGAAACCACCTCGGCCAAGCTGCGCCTGGTCGTCGGCGAAGGCTCCTGAATCGAACTATTCTAATTTTTCGCTTGTCGGAAAAGTATCGAATACACGAGCAGGATTTGTAACCTCGATCATTTGCTGGAGCTGGTTTTCAGCAACCCGGATTTTTTCAGGCCATTTGCTCTGGACCAAATAAAAACGCGGCGCCATGCCCGGCGCCGCGTTTCCCGTTTCAGCCTGGAAAGGCGCGTTACGCCTTAAGCGCCTGATCCAGATCGGCGATGATGTCTTCCTTGTCTTCAAGGCCGACCGAGAGGCGCACCACATCGACGCCAGCGCCCGCCAGCGCCTTCTGCTCGTCGCTGAGCTGGCTGTGGGTGGTGGAGGCCGGATGAATGATCAGCGAGCGGGTGTCGCCGACATTCGCCAGATGCGAGAACAGCTTCACGTTCGAGACGAGGCTGACGCCTGCGTCATATCCGCCCTTCAGGCCGAAAGTGAACACCGCGCCGGCGCCCTTCGGCGCGTATTTACGCGCCAAGTTGTGGTAGCGGTCGCCCGGCAGGCCCGCATAGCTGACCCAGGCCACGGCCGGATTCGCGGACAGCCATTCGGCGACGGCCTTGGCGTTGTCGGAATGCCGCTGAACGCGAAGGGCGAGCGTTTCGATGCCGGTCAGGATCATGAAGGCGTTGAAGGGCGACAGGGCCGGGCCGAGATCGCGCAGGCCGATCACACGCGCGGCGATGGCGAAAGCGAAATTGCCGAAAGTTTCGTGCAGCTTGATGCCGTGATATTCGGGCCGAGGTTCGCTGAGGACCGGATACTTGCCGCTCTTGGACCAGTCGAACGTGCCGGCATCAACAATGATGCCGCCGATTGAGTTGCCATGTCCGCCGAGGAACTTGGTCAGCGAGTGCAGGACGATGTCCGCGCCGTGATCGATCGGCTTGACGAGATAGGGCGAGGCCAGCGTGTTGTCCACGATCAACGGCACGCCGGCCTTGCGCGCGATGGCGGCGATGGCTTCGATGTCGGTGATGGTGCCGCCGGGATTGGCGATGGACTCGATGAAGATCGCTTTCGTCTTCGGCGAGAGCGCGCGCTCGAAGCTCGCGACGTCGTCGGTGTCCGCCCACACCACGTTCCAGCCGAATGCCTTGAACGAATGGTTGAACTGGTTGATCGAGCCGCCGTAGAGGCGGCGTGCCGCGATGAATTCATCGCCGGGCTGGAGCAGGGCGTGGAACGTCACCACTTGCGCGGCGTGCCCCGATGCCACGGTCAATGCCGCCGTGCCGCCTTCGAGCGCGGCGACGCGCTCTTCGAGGACGGCATTCGTCGGGTTGCCGAGGCGGGTATAGATGTTGCCGAAAGCCTGCAGGCCGAACAGCGAAGCGGCGTGGTCGGCGTCGTTGAAGACGAACGACGTGGTCTGATAGATCGGCGTCGAGCGTGCGCCCGTTGTCGGGTCCGGCTGCGCGCCAGCGTGAATGGAGAGTGTCGAGAAGCCGGGCAGTCGGTCCGTCATGAGATGTCCTTATCCAGAGCCGCGAGCGGGCATGAGAAGAATATGCTGCTGACAGCTATACTCTTCGTCAAGCGATCGGCAAGCGGCGGCGTTAACAGGCAATAGGTCTGTCGTCAGGCCGGGCGCGGCAGCATAATCGTTCTGCCGTGCTCCGGGATCAGGACACGTCGTTCTTGTCCTTGGCGGCGCGATCCGCCGCGGCGGTGACGCCGCCGACCACACTGCTCCGATTCAATGACAATCGCATGTTGCTTGTCGGGATCGGCGCGCGCTTGGAGCTAAGGGTGCGCGAATTGACGCCGAGCCACTGGATCTCGGAGGTCAGCCGCGCGTATTCGATCTTGGGGCAGCGGTTCATCACGACCTTGAGGCCTGCCGCCTCCGCTTTCGCGGCGGCCTGATCGTTGCGTACGCCGAGCTGCATCCAGATCACTTTGGGTGGCACGGGTAGGGCTAACGCTTCATCGACGACGGCGGCAGCGGCATCCGAATTGCGGAAGATGTCGAGCATGTCGAACGGACGCCCGATGTCCTTCAACGACGCGACGAACGGTTTGCCGACAAGGTTTTTGCCGACCTGACCGGGATTGATCGGGATCATGTCGTAGCCGCGCTCGGCGAGATATTTGAAGGCAAAATAGCTCGGCCGCACGTTGACCGGCGAAGCGCCGACCATTGCGATCGATTTCACGCCGGTCAGAATCCCGCGAATATAGCTGTCGTCGTAATTGTCGTGATTCATTCCGGTATGTCGCTTTGTTTTGGTCCGCAGCTAGCGGTCTTCCCATTTGGGATCGCGTTTCTCGATGAAGGCGCCGATGCCTTCCTCGGCGTCCCGCGCCATCATGTTTTCGGTCATGACCTGTGCGGCGTAGGTATACGCATCAGCGAGGGTCATTTCGGCCTGTCGGTAAAAGGCTTCCTTGCCCACCTTCAGCGTGTAAGCGGATTTCAACGCAATGGCTTTCGCGAGTTCGATGGCCGCGTCCCGCTCGGTGCCTGCCGGAACGACGCTGTTGACGAGGCCAAGTTCGCGCGCGCGTTCGGCGGAGATGTGGTCGCCGGTCAGCAGCATGTGCATGGCGTGCTTGCGCGGCACATTGCGGGTCAGCGCGACCATCGGCGTCGAGCAGAACAGACCGATGTCGATCCCCGGCGTGCCGAAGACCGCTTTCTCGGATGCGACCGCGAGGTCGCATGTCGCCACCAGTTGGCATCCGGCGGCCGTCGCCACGCCTTGCACGGCCGCGACGACGGGCTTCGGCAAGTGGACAATGGCCTGCATCATCTCGCTGCAGGCCTTCATTATCGACGCGAAATAGGCGCGGCCCTTGTCGGCATCGGCGCGGCGCGCGGTCAGTTCTTTCAGGTTGTGCCCGGATGAATAGGCAGGGCCCTTCGCCGCGATCACGACGGCACGAATGATCCTGTCGTCGCGGATGGCGTTCAGTTCGGCATGCAACGCCGCGATCATCGCGTCCGAGAGGGCATTGCGGGTTGCCGGTGAATCGAGCGTGAGCACCGCGATGCTGCCGATGGTTTCACGCAGCAGCGGCGAGGGGGCTTGTGGGACCGGGGAGCGGGATGCTTGCAGAGTCATGCGTTTACGATGGTTCAGCCAAGGGTGCCGAATGTGACTTTGGTGGGGTCGTTATTGTCCTCACCATAAGATACAAAACCGTCACATACGAGTGCAGGGCAGGACATAACTTCCATGAACAAGGCGAAAATGACGGTTGCAGAAGTGGAAGCGTTTCTCCACAGGGAGTTTCCGCAGGCCTTCGCCAGCGGCGAGATTCTGATCGAGAGCGCGGACGGCGCGACCTGCCTGCTGCGCCAGCCATACAGCGAGCGGATGCTGCGTCCGGGTGGAACCGTGTCCGGGCCGACGCTCATGGGACTGGCGGATCTCGCCATGTACGTGGTGCTGCTGTCGGCCATCGGTCCCGTCGGATTGGCGATGACCACCAGCCTCAACATCAATTTCCTCCGCAAAGGGGAGCCGGGCCAGGATGTGCTGGCGGCCGCCAAGCTGATGAAGCTCGGAAAGCGCCTCGCTGTCGGAGAAGTGAGCCTGTTATCAGGCACTTCGCCCGATCCCATCGCCCATGTGACATCGACCTACTCCATTCCGAATACTTGATGATTTTCGAGGTATTATAACACCATATTTATAAGTTATTGTTTTATTGATATTATTTTCCGTGTCGCGGCATTGACGCGCACGGTTCGGTTATCTAGAACCGCGCCACGTCCGGCGATTGTGCCGGACATGCCATTTCACGGACAACTCACATGAAGACGTTTTCGGCAAAGCCTGCCGAGGTCAACAAGAAGTGGGTGCTGATCGACGCCAAGGGTCTGGTCGTCGGTCGCCTCGCGACCTTGGTCGCCATGCGTTTGCGCGGCAAGCACCTCCCGACCTACACCCCTCACGTCGATTGTGGTGACAACGTCATCATCATCAACGCCGCTCAGGTCGTCCTTACCGGACGCAAGCGCGACCAGAAGTTCTATTATAACCACACCGGTTTCATCGGTGGCATCAAGGAACGTTCCGCGAAGTCGATCCTCGAAGGCCGTTTCCCGGAGCGCGTGGTCGAGAAGGCCGTCGAGCGCATGATCCCGCGTGGTCCGCTGGGCCGCGTGCAGCTCGGCAATTTGCGCGTTTACGCCGGTGCAGAGCATCCGCACGAAGCGCAGCAGCCCGAGACGCTGGATGTCGCATCGCTGAACCGCAAGAACACGAGGGCCGCATAATGTCCGATACCATGCAATCCCTCGACCAGCTCTCGTCGCTGAAGACGGCCGTGGCTGAAGGTCCGAAGTACGAGAAGAAGGTCGACAAGCAGGGCCGCGCTTACGCCACTGGCAAGCGCAAGGACGCTGTCGCCCGCGTCTGGATCAAGCCGGGCTCCGGCAAGATCGTGGTCAACACCCGCGACGTCGAAACCTATTTCGCGCGTCCCGTCCTGCGCATGCTGATCCAGCAGCCGATCGTCGCCGCTGCCCGTCAGGGCCAGTACGACGTCGTTGCGACGGTCGCCGGCGGCGGTCTTTCGGGCCAGGCCGGCGCGGTGCGTCACGGCATCTCGAAGGCGCTGACCAACTTCGAGCCGGATCTGCGCAGCGTCCTCAAGAAGGGCGGCTTCCTGACCCGCGACTCGCGCGTCGTCGAACGCAAGAAGTACGGCAAGGCAAAGGCCCGCCGGTCCTTCCAGTTCTCGAAGCGCTAAGGCGCGCTTCGCTGCCAGTTCTCGAAGCGCTAACAGCTTCGTTCAAATTGTCCCGGTTACGGGACCGCACAAAGGGCGCCTTCGGGCGCCCTTTGTCGTTCCAGATACAATCGAATTGCCGCGATTTTTCCTGAAAATTGTGTGACGCGCGCAAACGGAGCGCCAAGATACCGTTGCTAGTCTCGCCGGTGGCTGAGGGAGCTATTCCAGCTCCATCGATATTGAAGCGCTGCAGAAGATGCCGGTCACCACCCATCTCTCCCTCGATATTTCGACGCTCTATCTTGCTGCGACACTCGCAGCGGCACTGCTTGGCGCCATGCTGCTGTTCTTCTGGCGGCAGGAGCGGATCGCTGCGCTCGGCTGGTGGGGCACGGCGTATATCCTTGGCGCGGCATCCGTCGCGTTGTGGACAGCCGGTGGCCCCGGCCTGGGCTGGAAGCTGTCGCTCGCCGTGAACGTGGTTGGTTTCATCGCCTGCGGCCTGGTGTGGGACGCGGCGCGTGTCTTCCATGGACGCCGGGCGCTCTGGCTCGCTGTGCTCGCGGGGCCCTTGCTGTGGGTTGCGGCGACAATCGCGTTCCATCCGCTCAATCCGGAAGTGCAAATGCTGCTGGGTGCGGGCATCGTCGCTTTCTATGCGGCGCTGACCACGGGCGAACTGCTGCGAGAGCGCCGCAAGTCCATGCGTGCGCGATGGCCCGCCCTTGTTATTCCGGCGATGCACGGCGCGGTTCTGATGCTCCCGCTTATTCTGGGCGATATGTTCCGCTCCCGCGATGCGCAGTTGATGGAGCAGGTCTGGGTCGTGGTGTTCGCCGCGGAACTGGTTCTCTATGCCGTCGGAACGGTCTTCATCATCGTCATGCTTGTGTCGGAACGCGCGGTCAGCGTGCACAAGACCGCGGCTTCGGTCGATCCGCTGACCGGACTTCTCAATCGCCGCGGATTCAGCGAAGCGACGGCGCGGATGATTGAACGCGAAGCCAAGGCCGGCCGGCCCGTCACCGTGCTGATCTTCGACATCGATCATTTCAAGTCGGTCAACGACCGTTTCGGCCACGCCGCGGGTGACGATGTGCTCAAGGTTTTCGCCGATGTCGTCGTCGGCTCGTTGCGCATCACGGACCTTGTCGGCCGGGTGGGCGGCGAGGAATTCGCGGCCCTTCTGCCCTGTTCGGTGGAGGAGGCTGTTCTGGTCGCCGAACGCGTCCGTGAGGCGTTCGAGGCGTCGGGCGTTGCCATCGACGATGCGCCATTGGAAACCACCGTCAGCATCGGTGTGTCCGGCGGACCGGCGAACACCGAACTCGAGGTGCTGATGGCGTCGGCCGATACCGCACTCTATCAGGCCAAGCGTGGCGGTCGAAACCGCGTGGAGGTTGCCGTGGAGCAGCCGCTGTCGCTGGAAAGCTCCCGGCGCAAACTCGCGAAAGTCGCGCCGCAGCCGGATGCGGAGAAGCGCGAGCCTGAGGGCGAGCCGGCGATGGAAGTCGCCGTCTGACCGCCGCCCGTCTGCTAACACTCCGTTTACCATCCGCGACTTACGATGCGGCATGCTCACAGCACACCGCGATTCCAAGTCCGACCTCAGCGCTCTCGAAGCTGCCGTCGAGTCCGCCCGCGCAGGTTTTGCCTGCATGTTCTCGACGTCCGACGAGTATGAGGGGGCGCTGATTGCCGCCCGCCGCGCGGAAGGGCGCTATGGTTCGCAACGGGACTGGCAGCCGTTGCTTCTCGGCGGCTCCGCCGTGGTTCTGCTCGGCGCCATTCTTGCGATGATCTGAGCGTTTTCAGAGCCGTGCTGCAATGAACAGGACGCCGCATGGCGTCCTTTTGCTTTTCTGGCTTTCGGATTTGCGCTAGAGCCCGTTCATAACCAGAAAGGGCGGAAGACCATGATTACCGAAATTGCACAGATCGAGATTAAGCCGGGCAGCGAAAAGGATTTCGAGGCCGCCGTCGTCATGGCGCAAAGCATCTTCAAGCGCTGCAAGGGCTGGAAGAGCTTCGAACTGCACCGCTCGATCGAAAAACCGTCGCGCTATCGGCTGCATATCAAATGGGAGACGCTGGAAAATCACACCGTGGACTTCCGCGAGTCGTCGGACTTCCAGGAATGGCGTGCCCTGGTCGGCCCGCACTTTGCGTCGCCGCCGGAAGTCGAGCACACCAACACCGTGTTGAATTTCTGAGGTGAGCTTGAGACCCTGAATGAAAGGCGCCGGAAACGGCGCCTTTTTTTCGGTCACGCCATCTTGAATTCGGGCTCGCGTTCTTCGTCGTCTTCGCGGACGTAGGTGATGATCACCTTGACGATGGCCATCAGCGGCAGCGCCAGCGCCAGCCCCCACAGCCCGAACACGACGCCGAGCAGGATCTGGAACGCGAACAGCGTCGCGGGCGGAATGTCGAGCGCCTGCCGCTGGATGATCGGCGTCAGGATATAGCTTTCCAGCGCATGCACGCCGAGGAATAGCACGAACGCGCTCGCCGCCGCGACCCAGCCGGAGGCAAGGCTCGCCAGCACGATGATCAGCCCGCCGATCAATGCGCCCACGGTCGGGATGAAGGCGAGCAACCCGGCCTGGATGCCGAGGATGAACGCACTGTCGATGCCGATGATGGTCAGGCCGATCCAGGTCACGAGGAACACCGCAGCCATGGTGATCATCTGCGCGATCAGCCAGCGCTCCAGCGTGTCGCTGATCCGGTCCACCACGGCGGTGACGCTGGTGCGGTGTTTCTTCGGCGCCAGCGCCAGCAGGCCCTTGCGATAGACGCCGGGCTGCGCGGCGAAGGAGAGGCCGAGGAACAGCACGATGAAGAAGTTGCCGACGGCGCTCACCGTTCCAAGCACCAGCTTGAGGGTCTGGGTCACAATTGCGCCGCCGCCGGAGGCGAGGGCGCCCGCGCTCGGCAGGTTCTTCGGCAATCCGGCGGGCGGCGCGGGTGTGTTGGTCGCAGGCGTCTCGGAGGTGGCCGTTGGTGTGGCGGTCAGGGAGCCGAGTTCGAGATAGCTGGTATCGACGCCATGCTGTTCGAGAAAGGTCTTCACGGTGACGAGCTGCGATTTCAGCGTGTTGCTGAGCACGGCAGCCTGCCGCGCGATGGTCGCGCCACCGAGAAAGACGACCCCGGACAGGAGGCCGGCCAGCACGACGCAGACAAGGGCGAGGCGCAAGGCGTGCGGGCCACCCATCACCTTCTGCAACAAATGTGTCATGGCGGTCAGCGCGACGCCGAGCAGCACGCCCGCGAACACCAGGAACAGCGTCGCGGCGTAGTACCATGCGAACAGCACGAAAACGGCGAATGTGACAATGCCGATGCCGCCCATCGCGATCGACCATGCAAGGTCGCCGCGGGTCTGAACTCGGGTCTCGATTGGGCCTGTCACGTCCGTCCTCCGCCATGGCTGTCACCACTCTTCCCCGAAAGGCGGGGGCGGATCAAGGGAGGATCGGTTGCAAAGACGGGGAGACGGTGCCGTTCACCGGCGACCGCGGCATCATATCTCTAAATCGCCCCTGTTTTCGGAGCGACTTTGTGCCGGAAACGCCGCTCGCGCGTCAGTTCACGCGGACTTCGCCTTGCGCCCGTCCTGAATCGCGCGCCAGACTTTTTCCGGCGTCAGCGGCATATCGATGCTGGTGACGCCTTCGTCGGCCAGCGCGTTCAGCGCTGCATTGACGATGGTGGCGAGGCTGCCGGCACAGCCGGCCTCGCCGCAGCCCTTGGTGCCGAGTGGATTTGAGGTCGCGGGCGCGGGCAGATCGCCGAGTGTCATCGGCGGAATGTCGCCCGCGCGCGGCAGGGCGTAGTCCATGAACGAGCCCGTCACCGGCTGCCCGTTGTCGTCATAGGCGACGCATTCCATCAGGGCCTGACCGATGCCCTGCGCGACGCCGCCATGAACCTGTCCGGCCACGATCATCGGATTGATCACCGTGCCGAAATCGTTGATGCCGGTGTAATTGACGATCCGCACCACACCGGTGTCGGGATCGACCTCGACTTCCGCCACATGGCAGCCGTTCGGGAAGGTCGAAGGCACGCCCTGAATGGTGTGATCGACATCGAGCGAGGAAGGCGCGCCGTCGGGCATCGGTGCGTTCCGCAATGTCGCCGCGAGGTCCATGATGGCGATGCTGCGGTCGGTTCCTGCGATAGTGAAATGCCCGTTGGCGAATTCCATGTCGCCTGCGGACGCTTCAAGCACATGGGCCGCGGCCTGTTTGCCTTTTTCGATCACGAGCTTCGAGGCTTCGACAATCGCCGCGCCGCTGGCGGTGATCGAGCGAGAGCCGCCGGTGCCGTTTCCGGTGTGCACGATGTCGCTGTCGCCCTGTGTCAGTCGGATGGATTCGAACGGCACGCCGAGTTGCGCCGCCAGCACCTGCGCGAACGGCGTGGCATGGCCCTGACCGTAGTCCAGCGTGCCGGTGATGACGCGCACCGTCCCGTCCGCTTCAAACACGATCTTGCCGAGTTCGGCGCTGGGCGGCGCGGTGATTTCGAGATAGGAGCCCACGGCGATGCCGCGCAGCTTGCCGCGCTTGCGGCTTTCCTTCTTCCGCTTGGCGAAGCCTGCGAGGTCGGCCTGTTCGATGGCCTTGTTGAAGACAGCGGGGAAATCGCCGCTGTCATAGGTGAAACCGTTGGCGGCATCGTAGGGGATCTGCGCGGGCTTGATGAAGTTGCGCTTGCGCAAGGTCAGGCGGTCGATGCCCATTTCATCGGCGGCGCGATCGATCAGCCGTTCCATGAAATAATTCGCTTCGGGGCGGCCCGCGCCGCGATAGGCGCCCATCAGCGTGGTGTTGGTCAGCACGCACTTGATGTCCACGCCGATCAGCGGCATGCGATAGACGCTGTTGATGTTCTTGGCGATGTTGAGCGACAGCGGCAACGGCGCGACGCCGGTGATATAGGCGCCGAGATTGCCGTAGCCGCGCACGCGCACGCCAAGAAATGTACCATCGGCCGCCAGCGCCAGTTCGCATTCGACATCCTGCGCGCGGCCGTGGCTGTCTGACAGGAAACTGGTGGAGCGCTCGTCGGTCCATTTCACCGGGCGGCCGAGTTCGCGCGCGGCATGCATGATGCAGATATATTCGGGATAGTTCGTGTTCTTCATGCCGAACGAGCCGCCGACATTATGTGTCAGCAGGTGAACCTTGTCGTTCGGAACGTTCATCGTCTTCGCCAGTGACGTGCGGTTGCCCGCCACGCCCTGAGTCGGCACTTCAATGGTGAAGCGCTGGGTTTTCCTGTCGTAGCTCGCCAGCGCCGCGCGCGGCTCCATCGCCACCACGGCAAGGCGCGTGTTGACGACGGTCAGGCGCGTGACATGCGCTGCGTTCTTAAATGCTGCGTCCAGCGCAGCGTCATCGCCGGAGTGATAGTCGAGCGCGACATTGTTCGGGATGTGATCGTAAAGCTGCGGCGCGCCCGGCCTTGTGGCTTCCTCCGCGCCGGTCACGGACGGCAGCGGTTCGATGTCCACGACAACGGCTTCTCCCGCCTCGCGCGCTTGCGCCAGCGTCCGAGCCACCACGAAGGCCACCGGATCGCCGACAAAGCGCACCTTGTCCGTCATCAGCGGCAGGCGGTTGGTTTGAAACAGCGGCGAGCCGTCACGATTTTTCATCGGCAGGCCGCAGGTGAAGGAATTGTAGCCGGCTTGGGCGAGGTCCGCGCCGGTCCATATGCCAAGAACGCCGGGCATGGCGCGGGCCGCTTCAACGTCGATGGCCTTGATGATCCCGTGGGCGTGGCTGCTGCGGACGATCCAGGCGTAGACCTGATCGGGTAGGTTGATGTCGTCGGTATAGGTTCCCTTACCCCGCACCAGCGTGTCGTCTTCCTTGCGCCGGATGGGCTGGCCAATACCAAATTTTTGCAATGCGGCATCGTTTTCGGCCGAAATGCGGGACGGGTGATCGAGCATGGGAAATCCGGTGAAAAGCGAGGGATTGGCGGCAGAAAGCTGCCGCGCTGGGCCAGGGACTAGGCCTTAAGGCTAGGTCTTGGCGTTAAACTTAAGGTCTCTCAATCGGGGTCACAATGGACGATTGGGGATGCCGCGGTTGCACCATGCACCTGCGCTGTTAGACTTTGCGTCCAAAGAGTGATCGCGTCGGGAACGGCGCGGCAGAGATGGATTTGCATGAACGAAGACGTGCGGCTGCACGACGGCCATGAGCCGCGTGTCAGCCCGTCAGGACCGGCGACGGGGGATGTGCTGGATCGCGGCCAAAATCGCGCTCCGGCCATGCCTACGGCGTATGCCGCGCTGGATCTTGGCACCAACAATTGCCGCTTGCTGATCGCGCGCGTGTCCCATGACGGGTTTCGCGTGATCGATTCGTTTTCGCGCATCATCCGGCTGGGCGAGGGCATCGCCTCCACGGGCCGTATCAGCGATGCCGCCATCTCGCGCGCCGTGAGCGCCCTGAGCGTGTGCGGGGACAAAATCCGCGCCAAGGGCGCCAAACGGTTGCGCACCATCGCCACGGAGGCTTGCCGGGCGGCGGACAATTCCGATGCGTTTCTCGATCTGATCGAGCGCGAAACCGGCATCAAGCTCGAAGTTATCGACCGCGAAACCGAATCCACGTTGGCCGCGATCGGCTGTTCGCCGCTGCTTGATGTCGACGCCAAGGGGGCGATCCTGTTCGATATCGGTGGCGGTTCCACCGAGGTGGTGCGGATCGAACGTCCGGGCGGGAATATGCAGGCGCCGCCGGCCAAGGGGCCGTGGGTATCGCTGCCGCTCGGCGTCGTGACGCTGGCGGAACAGTTCGGCGGTACTCACGTGACGCGCGAGTCCTACAGCGCGATGGTCGACGAAGTTGCAAAACATCTCGCGCCATTCGCCGCGCAGCACGGCCACGACCTGTCGAACATGCATCTGCTCGGCACGTCGGGCACGGTGACCACGGTGGCGGGCGTTCACCTCGGCCTGTCGCATTACGACCGGCGCAGGGTGGACGGCTTGTGGATGAACGACGCGGAGATGGACCGCGCCATCGCCCGTCTGCTCGACATGACCTATCAGGAGCGCGCGCAAAATGCCTGCATCGGCGCCGAGCGGGCCGATCTCGTGCTGGCCGGTTGCGCGATCCTCGATGCAATCCGCGCCGCGTTCCCGCTGCCGCGTCTTCGCGTGGCGGATCGCGGGCTGCGCGAGGGCATGCTGGTGGAGATGATGCGGGCCGACGGCGCGATCCTGGCCTGCTGACGGCGCGCCGGAAACATCGTATGGAAGTCGCAACCTGCGACCGAAAGCTTTTTCATGGCGAAAGACACCACAGGACGGCTGCATGTCACGGTGAAGACCGGCGGCAAGCGCAAGCTGTCATCGAAGCTCTGGCTTGAGCGGCAACTCAATGATCCTTACGTCGCGCAGGCCAAGCGTGACGGCTTCCGGTCACGCGCGGCCTACAAGCTGCAGGAGATCGATGACAAGCATCGCATCCTCAAGCGGGGGCAGGTGGTGGTCGATCTCGGCGCCGCGCCCGGCGGATGGAGCCAGATCGCAGCCAAGCGCGTCGGCTCGGTGGAAGGCAAGGGCAAGGTCGTTGCCATCGATCTCCTGGAGATGCCGGAGCTTCCGGGTGTCAGCTTCGCGCGGATGGATTTTCTCGACGACAAGGCGCCAGACAGGCTCCGCGCCATGATCGGCGGCGGTGCCGATGTGGTGATGTCGGACATGGCCGCCAACACCACCGGCCATCGCAAGACGGATCAGTTGCGCATCATCGGGCTGGTGGAAAGCGCCGCCGCTTTCGCCAGCGAAATCCTCAATCCGGGCGGGACTTTTCTGGCCAAAGTGTTCCAGAGCGGCGCGGATGCAGAGCTGCTGACGCAGCTCAAGCGTGACTTCGCCACCGTGAAGCATGTGAAGCCCGCTGCGAGTCGGCAGGACTCGTCCGAGCGTTACGTACTGGCGCAGGGATTTCGCGGCACGAACGAGATGCAGCGGGACTGACCGTCAGAGCTTCTGATCCCGTGCATCTTGCGTGGATTCCAGCGCGGCAGCTTCCGGTGCTTTCGGCCCTTCCATCGCGACGGTCTTGTGGCCCGAAATCTCGTTGCCCGCATCTTCCGGCAGCTTCCAGAACGAATAGGCGGACATCGCGGCGAGGACCGCGACGATCACGAAGGCGGGCCAGAAGTCGCCAGCACCCAGTTCGCTCGAATGATTCAGCGCCATGGTCGCTTCGACGCAGAACGCACCCACCGCGACGCCCGCTGAAATCGCAAGCTGCTGGTTGACGCTCATCAGCGTGGTGGCGCGGCTCATTTCGGCGGGCGTCACCTCCGCATAGGCCAGCGTGTTGATCGAAGTGAACTGCAGCGAGCGGAAGAAGCCGCCGACGATCAGAATGATCATGATCAGCAGTAGCGGCGTTGCCGGCGTAAACAGCGCGCACGCAGCCAGGAAGAACGAACTGACCACCGCATTGATGACGGTGATCTTGCGGAAGCCGAAGGTGCGGATGATCCGCGCCGCCAGCGTCTTCATGCCGAGCGCACCGACGGCCGAGGCGAACGTCACCAGTCCGGATTTGAATGGCGACAGGCCGAAGCCGATCTGCATCAGGAGCGGCAACAGGAACGGCAGCGCGCCGATGCCGAGGCGATAGAGAAAGCCGCCGGTCAGGCTGGCGCGCAGTGTCTGATGCTTCAACAGCGTGAAGTCCAGCACCGGTGACGCCGTGCGTTTGGCGTGGCGCAGATAAAGCATCATGCACACCGCGCCGCCGGCGATCAGTGCGACGACGATGGGCCATGGCAGCAGTCCGAGACCCGCCACCGACAGGCCGAAGGCGAGACCGGCGAGCCCAATTCCGGCCAGCATGAGACCGACGAGATCGAACCGCTCGGGATTTTCGCTCTTGATCGGATCGATATACTTCAGCGCCATCCAGATGCCGAGAATGCCGATCGGAATGTTGATTAGGAAGATCCAGTGCCACGAGAAATAGGTGGTGATGAAGCCGCCGAGCGGCGGGCCGATCACCGGGCCGATCAGCGCCGGAATGGTGACCCACGCCATGGCGTTGACCAACGCGCTTTTGTCGATGGAGCGCAACAGCACGAGCCGCCCGACCGGCGTCATCATCGCGCCGCCGATGCCCTGCAGCGTGCGGGCGATCACGAAATCGGTCACCGATGTGGAGAGCGCGCAACCGATGGAGCCGATCATGAAGACCATGATGGCTGCGCTGAACACCGCACGTGCGCCGAAGCGATCGGCAGTCCAGCCACTGGCCGGAATGAAGACCGCAAGCGAGAGCAGATAGGACGTGATCGCGAGCTTCAGCGTCAGCGGGCTGGTGCCGATATCGGCGGCGATGGCGGGCAGGGACGTCGCGATCACCGTCGAGTCCATGTTTTCCATGAACAGGGCGCAGGCCACGATCAGCGGTATCAGGCGTTCCTTTTGCATCGGCTCGGCTTTGTGGACAATTTTCGGGAATTAGAGGCGGGAAGAGAATATCTGCCCTCTGATAGGCGAGTCCTGAGGGGCAAGGTCAATAAACTCGCCGTGAGCGGCCCCCGTTCCGAAAAAGTCCACTGTTAGAGGGGCTTTTGCAGATGTCCCATGCGCAAAATCCATTGAATCGGGCGCGAAATGCTTTGAAACGTCATTCTTACATGCTATCGACCACCGCCAACCCCATTGATGGGCTTCGATTCGAGCGACGCACCTCGCGGCCGCTCCGTTTTGCGCATCCTGAGGTTTTATGAGCGGTCAAGGGCCGCAGAACGGAGTTGGCAAATGGCAAACAGGCAGTTGGGCGCGGGCATCCGCGAAGCATTCACATTCGACGATGTGCTGCTGAAACCGGGCCTGTCCGACATTCTGCCGTCCGATGCCGATGTCCGCACGCATCTGACCCGCGCCATCCCGCTCAACATTCCGATCATCGCTTCCGCGATGGACACCGTCACCGAGGCGCGCATGGCCATCGCCATGGCGCAGGCCGGCGGCATCGGCGTGATCCATCGTAATTTCGAGGGCGACGGCCAGGCCCAGCAGGTCCGTCTGGTCAAGAAATTCGAATCCGGCATGGTGGTGAACCCGCTCACCATCGAGCCCGATGCCAAGTTGGTCGATGCCCTGACGCTGATGAAGGATCACGGCATCTCCGGCGTTCCGGTCGTCACGGGTGCGGGCCCGAACACGCCGGGCAAGCTGGTCGGCATTCTCACCAACCGCGATGTGCGCTTCGCCACCGATCCGGAGCAGAAGGTCTCCGAACTGATGACGCACCAGAACCTTATCACGGTGAGGGAAGGCGTCAGTCAGACCGAAGCCAAGCGGCTGCTGCATCAGAACCGTATCGAGAAGCTGCTGGTGGTGGACGAGCAGTATCGCTGCGTTGGCCTGATCACCGTGAAGGACATGGAAAAGGCGGTGGCCTATCCGCTGGCGTCGAAGGATGCGCAGGGACGTCTGCGCGTTGCGGCGGCGACCACGGTTGGCGATGCGGGCTTCGCGCGCACCGAACGCCTGATCGATGCAGGTGCGGACGTGATCGTGGTCGATACCGCGCATGGCCATTCGTCGCGCGTGCTTGAAGCGGTCAACCGCATCAAGCGCCTGTCGAACGCGGTGCAGGTGATTGCGGGTAACGTCGCGACCGCGGAAGCGACGCAGGCGCTGATCGACGCGGGCGCAGACGCCATCAAGGTCGGCATCGGCCCGGGTTCGATCTGCACCACGCGCATTGTCGCGGGCGTCGGTGTGCCGCAACTCACCGCGATCATGGATTCGGTGGAAGCGGCCAATAAGGCGAACATTCCGGTGATCGCCGACGGCGGCATCAAGTATTCCGGCGATCTCGCCAAGGCGCTTGCCGCTGGTGCGAATGTTGCGATGGTCGGTTCGCTGCTCGCGGGCACCGACGAGACGCCGGGTGAAGTCTTCCTGTGGCAGGGCCGCTCCTACAAGGCCTATCGCGGCATGGGCTCGGTGGGCGCGATGGCGCGCGGTTCGGCCGATCGTTATTTCCAGCAGGACATCAAGGATACGCTCAAGCTGGTGCCGGAAGGTATCGAAGGACAGGTGCCTTACAAGGGACCGGTGGCCAACGTGCTGCATCAGCTTGCCGGTGGCCTCCGTGCCGCTATGGGTTATGTCGGTGCGAAGGATATTGAAGACTTCCACGCCAAGGCGGAATTCGTGCGGATCACCGGCGCGGGCCTGCGCGAAAGCCACGTGCACGACGTCACCATCACGCGCGAAAGCCCGAATTACCATCCGGGCGGCGCATAAACGCCGTCCAATTTCGGCCTCACCGGATCGCCAAAACGCGCTATAGTTGCGCGGCGCTTTAATTGTGCTTCGCGCAAGTCGGCCGATGTCATGTCGGCGCTATCTCACGGGCCGCTTTCATGGGACTGTTTCACGGTTTCGGGACCGGCGGCCAGTCCGGCCACGATGGCCACAACAATTTCAGAGAAGAAGAAACATGGTCGATTGGACAGACGACAGGATTGCCGCGCTTTCGGATCAGGATCTGAAGAACCTGCTGGTAAATGCCGAGCGAAAATCGGTCGCCGACGTCGCCGAAAAGTGCAAGACCGAGCTTGGCAAGCGCAACGCGCTGAAGCCGCGCAAGGCGTCCAAGGAACGCTCGCCGCTGAAGGAGCTGGAGCACGAGGTATCCGAACGGCTTGCCGTGGTCGGCAAGGAGATGGCCGCGAAGTATGACCTTTCCGAAGAAACCGCGAAGGCGAAGTCGGAAGGCGTCAAAGGCTTCAAGGCGCATCGTCTGCTGGATTCGAAAGGTTTCGCCAAGCTCGGCGGTCATCAGCGTGACGGGTCGGTCGCCATCGACCGTTATATTTCCTACCGACGCGGAAACGATATCGTGACGCTCGGTGTCTGGCTGCCGAAAGATGCTCCTGCCGACGATCACGAGTTTCATGTGAGCGCACCTGCGGCGATGATCGATGGTGGTCGGCCGTTTTCTGAAGTGAGGCCCGGCATCGCGGAAAAGGAGCTGCAGAACTCGCGTCTTATTCGCTCGTTCAAGGATCTGCCGGCTGCGGCGGAGGCCTTCGACAAGGCGCTGGCGAAGATCACGGCCTGATCTTTCGTCGTTATTCTGTTTGAAACGAGCGGCGGCATGGCATCCATGCCGCCTTTTGTGTTTTTGACCGCATGGCCGCGGGCCGTACTCTCGGCTAATAACGTTCAGGTCAAAAATCCGATGAAAGCACAGAGGGAATCCCATGTCACAGTCTGCCAAGCGCATCGTGCTCGCGTCCCGCCCGGTCGGCGAGCCGAATGCCAGCAATTTTCGTCTTGAGGATTACCCGGTCCCGACGCCGGGCGAAGGACAGCTTCTGCTGCGGACGATCTGGCTGTCGCTCGATCCCTACATGCGCGGGCGCATGAGCGACGGACCGTCCTATTCCGCGCCGGTGCCGGTCGATGGCGTGATGGAGGGCGGCACGGTCTGCGAGGTCGTGGCGTCGAACAATCCGGGCTTCGCGAAGGGCGATATCGTGCTCTCGCATTCCGGCTGGCAGCAATATGCGCTGTCGGACGGAAAGGGGCTGCGCAAGGTCGATCCGAAGGTTGCGCCGATCTCCACGGCTGTCGGTGTGCTCGGCATGCCCGGCATGACGGCCTATACCGGCCTGCTCGAAATCGGCAAGCCGAAGGCGGGCGAGACAGTGGTGGTCGCCGCGGCGTCCGGCGCGGTGGGATCGGCCGTGGGGCAGATCGCAAAAATCAAGGGCGCGCGCGCCGTCGGTATCGCCGGAGGCAAGGACAAGTGCGACTACGTCAAGAAGGACCTCGGCTTCGACGAATGCATCGACCATCGCGATCCCGATATGGCGGCGAAGCTGAAGGCAGCCTGTCCGAACGGCATTGATGTCTACTTCGAGAATGTCGGCGGCAAGGTCTTCGATGCGGTGTTCCCGCTGCTGAATTTCTTTGCGCGGATTCCGGTGTGCGGTCTGATCGCCGACTACAACACGATCTTCGGCAAGGATACGCCGACCCCGCCCTGGGCCAACTCGATCATGCGCGCCATTCTGGTGAAGCGCCTGAACTTCCGCGGATTCATCGTCCGCGATTTCGACGCGATGTTCCCTGATTTCATCCGCGACATGCCGCAGTGGCTGCGTGAGGGAAAGCTCAAGCATCGTGAGTTTGTTACCGAGGGAATTGAAAGCGCGCCGGCAGCCTTCATGGGCCTGCTCAAGGGCGCGAACTTCGGCAAGCAGCTTGTGCGCGTCGGACCGGATAAGGTCTGATTTTGAAACGCAGCGTCACCTGCACAAAGGTGACGCTGCGTCCGAAAAATTGTTTCGTGATTGAAACAAGATTACTGAAAATGGTTCGGTGATGAAAAGCTGGACCAGTTTTCAGAGCACGCGATAGCGGATCGCGTAGCTGTCATCGGGCACGCCGGCGTGAGGCAGGGCTCTCCCGGCGGGCATGACGCGATCGGTCATGTGCCATGGTCCGAATTCTTGCGAAGAACCGGGATTGGGTGGCAAGCGCAGCTTGAACGCCCGTTGCGCCTGACCCGGCAGACTGAGAACGACCATGCGTTCCGAGGTTCGGAATTTCAGCGGGACCTGACCGCGCAGTACGGCACGCCCGTCCTCGGTGACGAGTAGAGTCTCGTCGAGGCGGGCGAGCGTCTGGTTCTGGTCGGTGAGCAGCTCGACCTGCGCGTCACGCCTGGGATCATTCTTTGCCGCTGACTGCGGCAGGCGAATTTCAAATTCGACCGCGGGTGCCTGTGTGAACAGTCCGAGATGTTTCAGCGCGGCGGCACGCAAACCGAGCCCACCGGCTGTGACCACAGCTATGATCAGAACCGCGCTGACCATGCGCCGAACGAAGGTACGCATGAAGCTGGGATTGGTTTTCCGCTCGATCATCCTAGCACCGCGGCGTCTGTCGCGCCTGTGAATGGAACTTTCTGGCCATTGGTCGCTTGATCTGATGGATCGGTTCAAAGGCGGACGATCAGTTCGCCGCGGCCGCATTCATTTTGGGTTGAGGGATATTTCAATGATGATTCAGGGGCTTCTGTTGCCGACCTTTGTGCTGGCCGGCCTGACATTCCTCATACTGTTCTGGCGCGGCCGTCAGTCGCCTGCCGAGGGGGACAGCTTCAACTATCTGCATGTGCTGTTCTATGCGCTGGTCGCGCTGACGATCGAGACGCATCACGCCGATCTCGTCATCGTCCTGCTGGCATGGGTGTTCGTCGTGCTGCAGATCTTTCAGGCAGGTTTTCTTGTCGCCGCGACGGGTGGACGATCCACTTCGTTTTTCATAGCCGCGGCGTTGGTCCTGCTGGCGATGTGGCTCTATTTCGCCATTCGAGTCTTGTTTCTGATCTGAGGGACGGTTACGTCATCGCTGTCTTCCTCTGAGAAAAGCACGATGACCCCCGCCGCACGGCTCTCCGCAGCCATCGAAGTCTTGTCCGCCATCGACGCGCAGCGCGTTCCGGCGTCGAACGCGCTCAAGGAGTGGGGCACCGCGCATCGGTTCGCGGGTTCGGGCGACCGCGCAGCGATTGCGGGACTTGTCTTCGACGTGCTGCGCCGCCGTGCCTCATCCGCCTGGCTGATGAATGAGGATACACCGCGCGCGCGGCTGCTCGGCATGCTCAAGCTCGAGCGCGGGCTTGATGCCGATGCCGTTGCGGCATTGTGCGACGGCGGCCGTTTCGCGCCGCAGCCGCTGACAGAGAGCGAACGCGCGGCGCTGACATTGCGCACCGTGAAGGACGCGCCTGCGCATATCGCGGGCGATTATCCCGAATGGCTCGATCCGCAGTTCGCCGCCGTGTTCGGCGACGCACGGGTGGAAGAAGCGACCGCGATGGCGAGCCGCGCGCCGCTCGATCTGCGGGTCAACACGCTGAAGGCCAAGCCGGAAAAGGTGCTGGCCTCGATGGCGCATCTCGGTGCGCGGCCCACGCCATGGTCGCCCATCGGCCTGCGGATTGATCTTGGAGCCGATGCGCGTAATCCCGGCATTCACTCCGAAGAGGCCTTCATCAAGGGCGGCGTCGAGGTGCAGGACGAAGGCTCGCAACTCGCGGCGCTGCTCACCGGGGCGAAGCCCGGCGAGCAGGTGATCGATATGTGCGCAGGCGCTGGCGGCAAGACATTGGCGCTGGCGGCGATGATGCAGGGCAAGGGCCGGCTGATCGCAACGGACCACGACAAGCGCCAGCTTGCGCCGATCCATGAGCGGCTGTCGCGCGCCGGCGTCCACAACGCCGACGTCCGCACGCCGCGCGGCGACGATACGCTTGCCGATATCGACGCATCGGCCGATCTCGTCGTGATCGATGCGCCTTGCACGGGTACCGGCACATGGCGGCGCAACCCGGATGCGAAGTGGCGGATGCGCCCCGGTGCGCTGGAGGTCCGTCTCAAGGACCAGAATGAGGTGCTGGAGCGTGCAGCGTCGCTGCCGAAGCCGGGCGGGCGGATTGCCTACATTACCTGTTCGGTGCTGCCGCAGGAGAATGCCGAACAGGTCCGGGCCTTCGTGAGCCGCCATCCGGAGTTCGCCGTGGTGCCGCCGGAGCAGGTGGCCTCGGTGCTGTGGGACAAGACCGAGGATTTCCTCGCTGCCACCCTGCAATCGCTGGAAGGTCTGCTGATGACCCCGCGCCGGACAGGGACGGACGGGTTTTTCGTATCAGTGCTGCGTAAGGCGGGATAGGCAATTTTCGTCGTCCCGGCGAAGGCTGGGACCCATAACCACCGAACGTCGTGGTGCTGCGAAACGATTGCTCCGACAGCTCTCGCAAATCGAGAAATCAGGGAATATGGGTCCCGGCCTTCGCCGGGACGACCAAGTTAAGAGATCAATCCACCCCCGCAAAACCTGCCGATAAGCCCGGTTCTGCAAGCTTTCCGGGGTTGCGACTCCGGCCCCCGTCGCGTATTTCCACCCCATGACAGCACACAGCCAGACCGCCTCCGCGACGCCCGACCGGGCGGGCGCGCATGAAAAGATTCTCATTGTTGATTTCGGTTCGCAGGTCACGCAGCTGATCGCGCGGCGCGTGCGCGAAGACGGCGTCTATTCCGAGATCGTGCCGTTCCAGAAGGCGGAAGCGGCCTTCAAGGAGATGAAGCCAAAGGCGGTGATCCTGTCGGGCGGTCCGGCTTCCGTGCTGGATCAGGACGCGCCCTCCGCACCGATGTCGATCCTCACCGCAGGTGTGCCGGTACTCGGCATCTGCTACGGCGAACAGACCATGGCGCAACAGCTCGGCGGCACTGTCGAGGCGGGGCATCACCGCGAGTTTGGCCGCGCGCTGATCGAGGTGACGGATAACTGCGCGCTGTTCGAGGATGTCTGGAAGGTCGGCGAGAAGCACTACGTCTGGATGAGCCATGGCGACCGCGTGACCAAGCTGCCAGATGGTTTCCGCGGTGTTGCGAAGGCGCCGGGCTCGCCGATTTCGGTGATCGCCGACGACAAGCGGAAGTTCTATGCGATGCAGTTTCACCCCGAGGTGGTGCATACGCCGGATGGCGCCAAACTGATCCGTAATTTCGTGCGCAAGGTTGCCGGCCTTAAGGGCGACTGGACCATGCGCGCTTTCCGCGAGGAAGCCGTTGAGAAAATCCGCGCGCAGGTCGGCAAGGGCAGAGTGATCTGCGGCCTGTCGGGCGGCGTCGATTCATCCGTGGCCGCAATCCTGATTCATGAAGCTATCGGCGACCAGCTCACCTGCGTGTTTGTCGATCACGGCATGCTGCGCAAGGATGAAGCCAAGACCGTCGTCGACCTGTTCCGGCATCACTATAACATTCCGCTGGTTCACGTTGATGCATCGAAGACTTTCCTCGGTGAACTCGAAGGGGTCACCGATCCGGAAGTGAAGCGCAAGACCATCGGCCGCCTGTTCATCGATGTGTTCGATGAGGAAGCCAAAAAAATCGGCGGCGCAGATTTTCTTGCGCAGGGCACGCTCTATCCGGACGTGATCGAGAGCGTCTCGTTTACCGGCGGGCCTTCAGTGACCATCAAGTCGCATCACAATGTCGGCGGCCTGCCGGCACGCATGAACATGAAGCTGGTCGAGCCGCTGCGCGAGCTGTTCAAGGATGAAGTGCGCGCGCTCGGTGTCGAGCTTGGCCTGCCGGATGTGTTTGTCGGCCGCCATCCGTTTCCGGGGCCGGGCCTTGCGATCCGCTGTCCGGGCGAGATCACGCGCGAGAAGCTCGATATCCTGCGCGAGGCCGACGCGGTCTATATCGACCAGATCCGCAAGGCGGGACTCTACGATACCATCTGGCAGGCGTTTGCCGTGCTGCTGCCAGTGAAGACCGTCGGCGTGATGGGCGACGGCCGCACTTACGAATACGTCGTCGGCCTGCGCGCGGTGACATCGACCGACGGCATGACGGCGGACTTCTATCACTTCGACATGGCCTTCCTCGGCGAGACCGCCACGCGCATCATCAACGAGGTGAAGGGCGTCAACCGCGTGGTTTACGACGTGACCAGTAAGCCGCCCGGCACGATCGAGTGGGAGTGATCTCGATCGAGCCAGTGTCTCGACGAGTCCTGTCAGAGACGTCAGGTCTCAAGATGGAGAGATCGTCACTTACGATTTGATGGTATGTCGTAGCGCTCGGCTGCAATTCGCATCCGCAATAAATCGTTAGGAATAAGTTATTCATCTTTCGGCTGTACATTCGTACTCTGAATATGAACGAATGGTTGCTGCCCCCTGACAATGACCAGCTCGCCAGCTTTCAGAAACGCCGAAAATCCGGATGCGCGATCGAACAGCACTGCGCTGCTCGACGATCTTTCGAATGGCATTGGCGAGCTGGGTGTCGAACTCGCCGATGTGCTTGGCAATCTGCACTACGTCGCAGAACGCGTGTCGCGTCAGTCTGCGCAGTTCGGTCATCTCACGGAAGCGGCCACCGCGATGGTCGAGGCCAACCGCAGCATCGATGAAGCGGCGCGTACTGTCCAAACCGCGACTTCGAGCGCAGTGAACGAGATCAGCGACGCGCATGGCGCGGTCGCTTCCGCAGCCAAGCACACGTCAGACCTGATCGGTTCGGTCAGCCGGATGGAAGAGCGGCTGGGTTCCGTGAGTGCCGTCCTGGCGCAGGTGGCCAAGGTTTCCGATGTCATCGAGGGCATTGCCAAGCAGACCAATCTCCTCGCGCTCAACGCCACGATCGAGGCTGCGCGGGCGGGTGCTGCGGGCAAGGGATTTGCCGTGGTGGCCGCCGAAGTCAAAAGCCTCGCTGATGCGACGCGGACCGCGACACTTCAGATCGGCGATACCGTGCGCAATCTCGACGCTGAAGTCGGGCGTCTGATCGAGGAAAGTCTGAGTGCGGCGGGGCACGCCAAGCATGCAGGCGAGGGAACCGATAAAATTCGCGGCGTCATCGCCCGCGTCCATCAGGATTTTGCGGTGGTGGGGCGCGATGTCGATGCCATCGCAAGTGCAGCTGCCGCAAATCTTGGCCAGTGCGACGCGGTCATTTCGGAGCTGAGTGATCTCGCCAAAGGCGTCGAACTGTCGTCCACGGACCTGAAGACTGCTGACGATCGCGTGGAAGGCGTGCTCGAAACGTCCGAGACATTGATCCAGTCGATCGCTGACAGTGGTTTGGAAACCATGGACGCAGCGCTTGTGCCGGTAGTGATGGATACGGCAAGGAAAATCGCCGATGCGTTTGAGGACGCGGTTGCGCGCGGCGAGATCGGGCTTGAACAGTTGTTCGACGAGAACTATCGCGAAATTCCCGGTAGCGACCCGAAGCAGTATATGACTGCCTATGTCGAATTGACGGATCGTATCCTGCCCGCAATTCAGGATCCAATTCAGAAAGTCGATCCCCGTATCGTGTTCAGCGTTGCGTGGGCGAAGGGCGGGTACCTTCCCACCCACAATCCAAACTATCGTCATCCCCAGGGAAAAGACCCGGTCTGGAATGGCGCCAACTGCCGCAACCGCCGTCTGTTCAGCGACCGCGCGGTGAAGAAAGTCAGCATGAACACCAAGCCTTTCATGCTCCAGACCTATCGCCGTGACATGGGCGGCGGGCAGTTCGTGATGATGAAAGATCTCTCATCGCCGATTTTTGTACGTGGTCGCCATTGGGGCGCATTCCGCGTCGGTTTCCGGCTCGCATAACCAAGCGCCCGTCATTTTTGGGCGGGTTTCTCCCGCGTATGAATTCATGCACAGGTCATCGGATGGACTGGCGGATTGATCTCTTCCGCCAGTGGCTGCACAGTCGGTCCGAACCCAACTTTGCACGAGGACAAATCCTTGCGTGTCACCATCTACGGCATCAAGAACTGCGATACCATGAAGAAAGCCCGCGCGTGGCTCGATACGCATGGCGTGGCTTACAGCTTTCATGACTACAAGGCGGAAGGCATCGACAAGGAACATCTCGCGCGCTGGTGCAAGGCGGCCGGTTGGGAGGCGGTGCTCAACCGCGCGGGCACAACGTTTCGGAAATTGCCGGATGCGGACAAGGAAGGCCTCACCGAGAAGAAGGCGCTGGCGCTGATGCTGGATCAGCCGTCGATGATCAAGCGCCCGGTTCTCGAAATGGGCGCCAAGATCCTGGTCGGCTTCAAGCCGGAAACCTACGCCGCGGCGTTCAAGTCCTAACATTGCCGCATCTGCTTTTGAGGGGCGATCCGTTTCCGGCCGCGTAAGCCTCGGCCGCCGCGCGCCGCATTATGACGGATCATGAACGTCGCCCTGAAATCGGGAGCAGCTTTAAAAAGCGATGGAACAGAACGGTTGCATGCCGTCGTGGGATGCAAGTGCGGACGATCCTGTGCACAGCAATCTGCTTTGAAGGGTGCGACAATCTGGCGCGGGGCCCTCTGCCGGTGTATTGTCGCCGCTTCGCTCTCAGGATGTTCCCCACATGACCGTCACGACCGCTCCCGCCGCAACACGATCGCCCTGGTACAGCATTCTTTATGTTCAGGTGCTGATCGCCATCGCACTTGGCGTGCTGGTCGGTCATTTTTATCCGGGCACCGGCAAGGCGCTGAAGCCGCTCGGTGATGGGTTCATCGCGCTCATCAAGATGATGATCGCGCCGGTGATCTTCTGCACGGTGGTGCATGGCATCTCCTCGATGGGCGACCTGAAGCGCGTCGGCCGGGTCGGTCTCAAGGCGTTGCTTTATTTCGAGGTCGTCTCGACCATCGCGTTGCTGGTCGGTCTGATTGTCGGCGAGATCATTCAGCCGGGGAGCGGATTCAATATCGATCCCGCGACGCTCGATCCGAAAGCCGTCGCGACCTACGTGAACAAGGCGCACGAAGACGGCATCGTCGCGCATCTGATGGCGATCATTCCGGAAAGCTTCATCGGCGCGCTGGCCAAGGGCGACCTGCTGCAGGTGCTGCTGGTGTCGATCCTGTCGGGTTTCGCGATTGCCTTCATGGGGCCCGCGGGCGAGCCCATCGCGCATGCCATCGACATGGCAGCGAAGGTGTTCTTCGGCGTGATCCGCATCATCGTGCGCGCGGCTCCGATCGGGGCATTCGGCGCGATGGCTTTCACCGTCGGCGCCTACGGCCTTGGCTCGCTGTGGAATCTGGCGGCGCTGATCGGGACGTTCTACCTCACCAGCATCCTGTTCGTGCTGTTCGTCCTCGGCACCATTGCGCGTTTCTCGGGATTCTCGATCATTCGCTTCATCGGCTACATCAAGGACGAATTGCTGATCGTGCTCGGCACCAGTTCGTCGGAGACGGTGCTGCCGCAGATGATCCAGAAGATGGAACGGCTCGGCGCATCGCGCGGCGTGGTCGGTCTGGTGATTCCGACCGGCTACAGTTTCAATCTCGACGGCACAAACATCTACATGACGTTGGCGACATTGTTCCTGGCGCAGGCGACCAACACCCATCTAACGATCTGGCAGGAACTCGGCATTCTCGGCGTCGCGATCATTACGTCGAAGGGCGCATCGGGCGTTACCGGCGCGGGGTTCATCACGCTGGCGGCGACGCTCGCGATTGTGCCGGATATTCCGATCGCGTCGCTGGCTATTCTGGTCGGCATCGACAAGTTCATGAGCGAATGCCGCGCGCTGACCAATCTGGTCGGCAACGGTGTGGCGACCATTGTCATCAGCCGCTGGGAAGGCGAACTCGACAAGGACAAGCTGCACGAGGCGATGGCGCATCCCATCGAACTTGGCGAAGAGATGGAGCGCACGCCGATTTCGGCCTAGCGGGCTGCGGATCGGGGCCGGAGTTCACACGAATTCGATGGCGTCGCCGGGCGCGATACGGCCGGGCCGCTTGTCGAACAGGTCGTGGTCGATCACCGAATAAAGCTTGTACATCGGCGCCACATCGTTGGCGCGCATCAGGTTCCGGATTTCGAAGCCGCCATCGTCGCTGATGGTTTTCAACGACGCGATGATCCGGTTCACGTCATCGCCATCGGCGAAGGGCATCAGCAGACGCTCATAGTCGACCTTGCTTCCGTGCAAGTCATTCACCTGCGAGATAGTGAAAATCGGAAGTCGCTGCAGGACACATTCGCGGTAGATCGGAATGACGACGGGCGCGAGCTTGGCGCCCAGATATTCGTCGAGGTAACGGCCCTTGCCGGTGTAGCCATAGGCGCGCGACATCCGGGTGCCATCGCTTTCAATCACGAAGCGGGGGTCGTTACCGTTTTTTTCGACGGTGATGTAGACGAGGTCTTCGACTTCCTCCGCCAGGCGTTCAGGCTGGTAATCGTTGAATCTTGGCGGGCATCGGTCCTGGGCATAGAGCTGCAGCCAATAGTTCAAAAGTTCGCGCTGCTTAATGGATTTCAGAATAGCCGGCGATGCGCTCATGAATTCCATGGCAACAGTCCTGTAATAAAAATGCTGAAAATCCTTGCCAGCATTTTCCGCCGAGGGATTGAAATTTTCTGTGAAACACGGCTGTTGCGGGTCATTAAGCTTAATGGAGCGTTTCCGGAGGCTGGAATTGTCTCCGAAACCCAGCCTAGGTCGCGACGGTACTTAGACTTTTTGCTCTTTCTGCAACCTGCGCTGGGCAGCATTGCAGCTTGCGCATCGCTTACAATTCGCTGCATATTCCCTCCCGAACCGCTGGTCCTCTGGACCGGGCGATAAAAGCGGCCACGCGCTCCAACCGGGCATGAAGGCTGACAGGGGGAATTTTCTTGTCTGATGAGTTCATTCTTGAAACTCACGGATTGACGAAGGAATTCGCGGGCTTCGTGGCCGTGAGTGACGTCAATCTGCGGGTAAAGCGCGGGACGATTCATGCGCTGATCGGCCCGAACGGGGCCGGAAAGACGACGTGCTTCAACTTGCTCACCAAGTTCCTGCAGCCGTCGCGTGGCCAGATTCTTTATAAAGGGCAGGACATCACCGCGATGGCGCCGGCCGACGTGGCGCGGCTGGGGCTGGTGCGCTCGTTCCAGATTTCGGCGGTGTTTCCGCATCTGACCGCACTTGAGAATGTGCGCGTCGCCTTGCAGCGCCAGCACGGCTCGTCCTTCGATTTCTGGCGGTCCAAATCGGCTCTTGATCGGTTCAACAATCGCGCGCGCGAACTGCTTGAGGACGTCGGCCTCAGCGATTTCGCCAATACGCCGGCGGTCGAGATGCCCTATGGCCGGAAGCGCGCGCTGGAGATCGCCACCACGCTGGCGCTCGATCCGGAAATGATGCTGCTCGACGAGCCGATGGCCGGCATGGGCCATGAGGACATCGATAAGGTCGCGGCGCTGATCAAGCGCATTTCGCAGAAGTATACGATCCTGATGGTCGAACATAATCTGAATGTCGTTGCCCACCTGTCCGACACCATTACGGTGCTGACCCGCGGCAAGGTGCTGGCGGAGGGCGATTACGCCACGCTCACCAAACATCCCCAGGTCAAGGAAGCCTATCTGGGAGCGGGCCATGAATAATCCCGCTGCGACCGGCGCGCCTGTGCTGTCCGTCAAGAATCTCGAAGCGTGGTACGGCGAGTCCCACATCCTTCACGGCATGAACTTCGACGTGCGTCCCGGCGAGGTGGTGACGCTGCTCGGCCGCAACGGCGCGGGCAAGACCACGACGCTGAAGTCGATCATGGGAATCATCGCCAAGCGCGCGGGCTCGATTGAGTTCGAGAACAAGGAACTGATCCGCCTGTCCTCGGACAGGATCGCGCGCCTCGGCGTCGCATTCTGTCCGGAAGAGCGCGGCATCTTTGCCAGTCTCGACGTGAAGGAAAATCTGCTTCTGCCGCCGACGATCCGGGGCGGCGGCATGAGCCTCGATCAGATCTTCGAGTTGTTCCCGAACCTGAAGGAGCGTCTCGGCAGCCAAGGCACCAAGCTGTCCGGCGGCGAGCAGCAGATGCTGGCCATTGCCCGCATTTTGCGCACCGGCGCGCGGTTCCTGATGCTGGACGAGCCGACCGAAGGCCTTGCGCCGGTGATCATCCAGCAAATCGGCAAGATGATCGCGCGGCTGAAGGCGGAAGGCTTCACCATCCTGCTGGTCGAACAGAACTTCCGCTTTGCGTCGACACTGGCCGACCGCTTCTACGTCGTGGAGCACGGCAAGATCATCGACGCGTTCTCGAACTCCGAACTCCAGGCCAACATGGAGAAGCTGCACACGTATCTCGGCGTCTAGTTGCACGGGCGTATCAAGCGTCCGGCACAATCAAAAAGAGAGAGAAGGGGGAAGTTATGAAGAAGACATTGGCATCGCTGATGCTCACCACGGCGCTCGGATTCGTTGCCGTATCGGGAGCATTCGCGCAGGACAAGAACATCAAGATCGGCGTACTGAACGATCAGTCCGGTCTCTATGCCGACGTGACAGGCCCGGGTTCCACGCTTGCGGCGCAGATGGCCGTTGAGGATTCCGGCCTGACGGCAAAGGGCTGGAAGATCGACGTGCTTGTCGGCGATCACCAGAACAAGCCGGACGTCGGCTCCAACATCGTGCGGCAATGGTTCGATCGCGACAAGGTCGACGTCATCGTCGACGTACCGACATCGTCGGTCGGTCTCGCCGTCAACAACGTCGTGAAGGAAAAGAACGGCGTCTATCTGAATTCGGGTTCGGGCACGTCCGATCTCTCCAACGCGCAGTGTTCACCGAACACCATTCACTGGGCCTACGACACCTATCAGCTCGCCAACGGCACCGGCACCGCAATTGTGAAGAGCGGCGGCGACACCTGGTTCTTCCTGTCGGCAGACTACGCATTCGGCACCGCCCTCGAGCGCGACACCACCAATGCTGTGACCGCAAACGGCGGCAAGGTGATCGGCGGCGTCAAGCATCCGCTGAACACGTCGGACTTCTCGTCCTTCCTGCTGCAGGCTCAGGCGTCCAAGGCGAAGGTCATCGGTCTGGCGAATGCCGGTGGCGACACCATCAATGCGATCAAGCAAGCGTCCGAATTCGGCATCGTGAAGGGCGGCCAGAAACTCGCGGGCCTGCTGATGTTCATCAGCGACATCCATGCGCTCGGCCTGCCTGTGGCGCAGGGGCTGAACTTCACCGAAACCTTCTATTGGGATCTGAACGACGGCACGCGTGCATTCTCCAAGCGCTTTCAGGAGCGGATGAAGAACAAGGCGATGCCGACCACTGTTCAGGCCGGCGTGTATTCGTCGCTGCTGCATTACTTCAAGGTTCTGGATGCGATGGGCGGCAACTCCCATGACGGCCTCAAGATCGTTGAGAAAATGAAGGCAACGCCTACCGACGACATCATCTTCGGGAAAGGAACCATTCAGCCTAACGGCCGCAAACTTCATCCTGCCTATCTGTTCGAGGTGAAGAAGCCCGAGGAATCGAAGGGGCCGTGGGATTACTACAAGCTGGTCGCGACCATCCCGGCCGACCAGGCGTTCACGCCGCTCGCGAAGAGCACGTGCCCGCTGCTGAAGAAGTGATCAGGACGCCGGCGGCGGCAGCCGCCGGCTTCCGTACCTATCGCCGTTTAAGCCCTTAGTTCTAGTCAGCACATCAAAACCGATCTCGGCATCCGGATGACGACGCTGTAGTCTGCAAGTCGTAAAGAAGTCTTTGGAGGTAACATGACGAAAACACTATCCGCTCTGATGTTGAGCACCGCTCTGGTGGCAGGTTTTGCCACTGCGGCATTCGCGCAGGACAAGAACGTCAAGATCGGCGTGCTGAATGACCAGTCCGGACTTTACGCGGATCTCGCCGGGCCCGGTTCGGTTCTCGCCGCGCAGATGGCCGTCGAGGATTCCGGCCTGACGGCGAAGGGCTGGAAGATCGAAGTGATCTCCGGCGATCATCAGAACAAGCCGGACATCGGCGTGAACATCGCTCGCCAGTGGATCGACGTCGAGAAGGTCGACGTGATTTCGGACGTCCCGACATCGTCTGTCGCGCTGGCGATCAACAATCTGGTGAAGGAGAAGAATTCGATCCTTCTGAATTCGGGTGCCGGCACCTCCGATCTCACCAACAGCCAGTGCACCGCCAACACCATTCACTGGACCTACGACACCTATATGCTCGCAAACGGCACCGGTTCGGCGCTGACCAAGAGCGGCGGCGACACATGGTTCTTCCTGACGGCGGACTATGCGTTCGGCGCTGCGCTCGAACGCGACACCACCGCCGCGGTCACGGCGAACGGCGGCAAGGTCGTGGGCAGCGTTAAGCACCCGCTCAACACGTCGGACTTCTCGTCCTTCCTGCTGCAGGCGCAGGCCTCAAAGGCCAAGGTCATCGGCCTGGCGAATGCTGGCGGCGATACCATCAACAGCATCAAGCAGGCGTCCGAATTCGGCATCGTGAAGGGCGGACAGAAGCTCGCGGGCCTTCTGATGTTCCTGTCGGACGTGAATGCGCTCGGCCTTAACATCGCCCAGGGCCTGAACATGACCGAGACCTTCTATTGGGATCTCAACGACGGCACGCGCGCGTTCTCGAAGCGCTTCCAGGAGCGCGCCAAGAACAAGGCGATGCCGACCATGGTGCAGGCCGGCGTGTATTCCTCGCTGATCCACTATTTCAAGACGCTCGATAAGCTCGGCAGCAATCCGCATGACGGCGCAAAGGTGGTCGCGGCCATGAAGGGCATGCCGGTGGATGATCCGCTGTTCGGCAAGGGCACCATCGAGCCGAACGGCCGCAACGTCCACGATGCATACCTGTTCGAGGTGAAGTCGCCGTCGGAATCGAAGGGACCGTGGGACTATTACAAGCTGGTCTCCAAGATTCCGGCCGACAAGGCGTTCACGCCGCTCGACAAGAGCACGTGCCCGCTGCTGAAGAAGTAATCGCGATCGCCCGGCGGCCTCGTGCCGCCGGGCCTTCCATCCATGATCGTTTCTAACTGCGCGCGAGAGAACTGATACGATGCAAGCCCTGTATGCCCAGCTATTGGTCGGATTGATCAACGGCTCGTTCTACGCGCTGCTGAGCCTCGGGCTGGCCGTGATCTTCGGCATGCTCAACATCATCAATTTCGCGCACGGCGCGCTGTATATGATGGGCGCGTTCGTCGCGTATTTCCTGCTCAATCTCGCGGGCATCAACTACTGGTGGGCGCTGATCCTGGCGCCGCTGATCGTCGGCGCGTTCGGCATCCTGCTCGAGCGCACCATGCTGCAATGGCTGACCGGCCTCGATCATCTCTACGGCCTGCTTCTGACCTTCGGCCTCGCGCTGGTGATTCAGGGCGTATTCCAGAACTATTTCGGATCGTCCGGCCTGCCTTACGCCATTCCCGATCTGCTCAAGGGCGGCGTCAATCTCGGATTCATGTACCTGCCGATCTATCGCGGCTGGGTGGTGATCTTCTCGCTCATTGTTTGTATCGCGACCTGGTTCCTGATCGAGAAGACCCGGCTCGGCGCTTATCTGCGCGCGGCCACCGAGAACCCGACGCTGGTGCGTGCGTTCGGCATCAACGTGCCGCGCATGATCACGCTGACCTACGGCCTCGGCGTCGGCCTTGCGGCGCTGGCGGGTGTGCTATCGGCTCCGATCAATCAGGTGCGCCCGTTGATGGGCGCCGACCTCATCATCGTGGTGTTCGCGGTGGTGGTGATCGGCGGCATGGGCTCGATCATGGGCTCCATCATCACCGGATTCGCTCTCGGCGTGATCGAGGGACTGACCAAGTATTTCTACCCCGAGGCGTCCAACACCGTGGTGTTCGTGCTGATGGTGCTGGTGCTGCTGGTGAAGCCGACGGGACTGACGGGACGGGCAAACTAACATGAGCACAATCACCGACAACGCCGTTCCCGCAACGGGCCGCACCACCAGCGACGAGATGATCGCCTTCGTCATCATGGCGGTGCTGCTGGTCAGCGTGCCGCTGACCGGGCTGTATCCTTACTTCGTGATGCAGGCACTGTGCTTTGCGCTGTTCGCCTGTGCCTTCAACCTGCTGATCGGCTATAGCGGCCTCCTGTCGTTCGGCCATGCTATGTTCCTCGGCACCGCCGGATATGTGACGGGGCATGCACTCAAGGTGTGGGGCGTATCGCCTGAGATTGGCATTGTTCTTGGTGTGATCGGCGCTTGTGCGCTGAGCGTGGTGACCGGCCTGATCGCGATCCGCCGGCAGGGCATCTACTTTGCGATGATCACGCTGGCACTGTCGCAGCTTCTGTTCTTCATCTACCTGCAAACGCCGTTCACCCACGGCGAAGATGGCATCCAGGGCATTCCGCAGGGCAAGATGTTCGGCATCTTCGATCTGTCGAACACGACGACGCTCTACTACGCCGTGCTGGCGGTGTTCCTGCTCGGTTTCCTGCTGATCTACCGCACCATCAACTCGCCGTTCGGCGAGGTGCTGAAGGCGATCCGCGAGAACGAGCAGCGCGCCATCTCGCTCGGTTACAAGACCGATCAGTACAAGTTCCTTGCTTTCGTTCTGTCCGGCAGCCTGGCCGGGCTGGCGGGGGCGATGAAGGTGTTCGTGGCGCAGAATGCCTCGCTCACCGACGTGCACTGGACCATGTCGGGCGAGGTGGTGCTGATGACGCTGGTCGGGGGCCTCGGCACCGTGTTCGGGCCGGTGGTCGGAGCTTTCGTGATCATCGCCATGCAACAGTACCTGGCCGGATTCGGCCAGTGGGTGACGGTGATTCAGGGCGCCATCTTCGTGATTTGCGTGCTCACCTTCCGCCGCGGCATCATCGGCGAAATCGCGCATTTCTTTAAGCGATCGCTCTAATTATCTGATTCCACTGATTTTATCTTCAAGATAATCCGGTGGGTGACCGGCGCGTTGGCGCCGGTCAAATCTGTTGGTCTGCGGATCGGTTTGTGACAGATAGATGACAATTCTGTCGCACCGGAGAACGCCCCAATGCTTGGCTGGTTTCGCAAACTGCTTCCCCACGAGGAGCGGTTCTTCGACCTGTTCGCCCGGCACTCCCAAGCGGTGGTGAAGGGCGCCGAAGCACTGGAGGGGATGCTGCGCGGAGGCGAGGAGACACCGGTCTACTGCCAGCGCGTCAACCAGTTCGAGAACGACGCCGACCAGATCACCCGCGAAGTCCTCACCGCTGTCCGGCGCACGTTCATCACCCCCTTCGACCGCGGCGACATCAAGAACTTGATTACCTCGATGGACGACGCCATCGATCAGATGCAGCAGACGGCGAAGGCGGTCATGATGTTCGAGGTTCGCAGCTTCGAGCCGCCGATGCGTGAGATCGGCAGTATCCTCGTCCAGTGCGCCAATCTGGTCGGCCGCGCGGTGCCGCTGATGCAGTCGATGGGCGAGAATGTTACGACGCTGACGGCGCTGACCGAGGAAATCACCCGGCTTGAAGGTCGGGTCGACGATCTCGACGACATCGGCATGAAGGAGCTGTTCCTCAAGCACCGCGACGGCAATGCGATGGATTTCATCGTCGGCGCGGAAATCTACAAGCATCTGGAGAAGGTCGCCGATCGTTTCGATGACGTGGCGAACGAGATCAACAGCATCGTGATCGAACAGGTTTAAAGGTCAGGATCGCGCCGTGGATGCTTCGCTCGCTCTTCCTGTCCTGGTCGGACTGATCGTCGTTGCGCTGCTGTTCGACTTTCTCAACGGATTGCACGACGCCGCCAACTCCATCGCGACCATCGTGTCCACCCGCGTGCTGCGGCCGCAATTCGCCGTGGCATGGGCGGCGTTCTTCAATTTCATCGCGTTCGCAGTGTTCGGCCTCCATGTCGCCGAAACCATCGGCACCGGCATCATCCATCCGGAGGTGATCGACTCGCAGGTGATTTTCGCCGCTCTGATCGGCGCGATCGTCTGGAACGTGGTGACATGGGCGCTCGGATTGCCGTCGAGTAGCTCACATGCGCTGATCGGCGGTCTGCTGGGGGCGGGAATTGCAAAGGCCGGCGTCGGCGTCACCGTCTGGAGCGGACTGACCAAGACGCTGCTTGCCATCGTGCTGTCGCCGCTGGTGGGATTTCTGCTGGCGCTGGTGCTGACGGCGATCGTGACATGGGCCTCGGTGCGTTCGACGCCGTTCGCCGTGGATCGCGCATTCCGCATTCTGCAATTTGCATCGGCCTCGCTCTATTCCCTCGGCCATGGCGGCAACGACGCGCAGAAGACCATGGGCATCATTGCGGTGCTGCTCTACTCGCAGGGCTATCTCGGCAGCGAGTTCAGCGTGCCATTCTGGGTGGTGCTGGCGTGTCAGGCGGCCATGGCGCTCGGCACGTTGATGGGCGGCTGGCGCATCGTTCGCACCATGGGTCTGCGCATCACCAAGCTGACGCCGATGCAGGGTTTCTGCGCTGAAACGGGCGGGGCGGCGACCCTGTTCATCGCGACCTTCCTCGGCGTACCGGTTTCGACCACGCACACCATCACCGGCGCCATCGTCGGCGTCGGTGCCGCGCGCCGCGTCTCAGCGGTACGCTGGAACGTGGCGGGCTCGATCGTCTGGGCGTGGATCTTCACGCTTCCGGCCGCCGCAATCGTGGCTGCCGCGACCTATTTCGCGGTGACGCTCGCGGGGTGGCGCTAGCGCATGATCCCGAAAAGCGGGTACCGGTTTTCGGATAAGATCACGTGCCAATAATCAGGTCACGACCTTCAGTCCGATGATCCCCGCGACGATCAGGCCGATACAGGCCAGCCGCAGGGCCGTGGCCGGTTCGCCGAACAGCCAGATGCCGAGCAGGGCGGTTCCCGTCGTGCCGATGCCGGTCCAGACCGCATAGGCGGTGCCGACGGGCAGGGTTTTGAGCGCGACACCGAGCAGGAGCACGCTGGCGATCATGCTGACAAGCGTCAGGGCCGATGGGGTGAAGCGGGTAAATCCGTCGGTATATTTCAGGCCGATCGCCCAGCCGATTTCCATCAGACCCGCGACGAACAGGATTGCCCATGCCATGGCTCTCTCCATAGCAGGGTCGTCCCTGCGGATATGTGGGTGAAGCGGGGCCGTCCCCGCGTAGACATTATGGGACAAGTCAAAATAAGATGCAAGTGCATGAAACTTGGAGTCCCTTGATCCTGCCGCGTTTCCCTGCCACACGCTCGCCACCATGACCGACACCGCCGTTTCCGCCGAATCCCCTGCGCGCGCCACCCTCGCCGATGAGGTGGCCCGCCGCCGCACCTTCGCGATCATTTCCCACCCCGACGCCGGCAAGACCACCCTGACCGAAAAGCTGCTGCTGTTCGGCGGCGCGATCAATCTTGCCGGGCAGGTGAAGGCCAAGGGTGAGCGGCGCAACACCCGCTCGGACTGGATGAAGATCGAACGCGAGCGCGGCATCTCCGTCGTGACGTCGGTGATGACCTTCGAGTTCGAGAATCTGGTGTTCAACCTGCTCGATACGCCGGGCCACGAGGATTTCTCCGAGGACACCTATCGCACGCTGACGGCGGTCGACTCCGCCGTGATGGTGATCGATGCCGCCAAGGGCATCGAGGCGCGCACCCGCAAGCTGTTCGAGGTCTGCCGCCTGCGCGACATTCCCATCATTACCTTCATCAACAAGATGGATCGGGAAAGCCGCGATCCGTTCGAACTGATGGACGAGATCGAGAAGACGCTGGCGCTCGACACCACGCCGGTGACGTGGCCGGTGGGCCGTGGCCGCGATTTCGCCGGCACTTATGACATTCTCAATGGCGGCATCCGCTTGCTGGAAGGCGGCGGCGCCAAGACTGGTCAGGCGGAGCAGATCGCGATTGCCGAACTCGCCAGCCGCAATCCCAATCTCGATGCCAGTGCGATTGAGGAAGAACTAGCGCTGGTGTCGGAAGCCTGCAAGCCATTCGAGATCGACGCCTTCCGCGAAGGCCACCTCACGCCGGTGTTCTTCGGCAGCGCCTTGCGCAACTTTGGCGTCGGCGATCTGCTGGAAGGGCTTGGCCGCTACGCGCCGTCCCCGCGCGCGCAGGATGCCGACAAGCGCAAGGTCGAAGCCGACGACGCCAAGATGAGCGCCTTCGTGTTCAAGATCCAGGCGAACATGGATCCCAACCACCGCGACCGCATTGCGTTTGCGCGGCTGTGTTCGGGGAAGCTTCAGCGCGGGATGAAGGCCAAGCTGGTGCGCACCGGCAAGAACATGAGCCTGTCGTCGCCGCAGTTCTTTTTCGCGCAGGACCGCGCCATTGCGGATGAAGCCTTCGCGGGCGACGTGGTCGGCATTCCCAACCACGGCACGCTGCGCATCGGCGATACGCTGACCGAAGGCGAGGAGATCACCTTCGTGGGCGTGCCATCGTTCGCGCCGGAAATCCTGCGCCGCGTGCGGCTCACCGACGCGATGAAGGCCAAGAAGCTCAAGGAAGCCCTGCAGCAGATGTCCGAGGAGGGCGTCGTGCAGGTGTTTCGCCCGCGGGATGGCGCTCCCGCGCTGGTCGGCGTGGTCGGCATGCTGCAGCTCGACGTGCTGAAGGCGCGGCTGGATGCGGAATACTCGCTGCCTGTGGAATTTGAAATCTGCGAATATTCACTGGCGCGCTGGATTTCGTCCGATGATCGCAAGAAGCTGGAGACATTCGTCGCGGCCAACAATTCCGGCGTCGCCGATGACGTCGACGGCGATCCGGTGTTCCTCGCCAAGAACCAGTTCTATCTCGACTACACCCGCGAGCGTGCGGAAGGCATCGCGTTCTCATCCGTCAAGGACGTGAAGAAGAAGGCGTAAGACCGCGCTTGCCATTGAGGTCCGCATGTCACGATGCGTATCGATCGCGTTCATGGTTGCTGCGGTCACGTTAGGGGCAAGGGGGAGTGTTGCCCTGGACTATCAGCGCAGTGGCGCGTCGCAGATTTCGCGCCCGTTGAGCGGTATAAGACCGAGCGGATTGCGCGACTCGCGGTCCTTCTGCAATTCGATTCGTTATGGCCCTTGCGTTCCGCGGGCCGGTCATTTGCTTGGCGATACATTGCAAGTCACGGTTTTGAGCAGGCCGGACGCAAAGAATGCGCCGGATTACATCAAGCCCGATCACGAGCTGAACACGATCGCCGATTTGTTCATGGCGCTTCGCGCCTGCTGGACGCCGCCGTTACAGGAGACATCCCGCGAAGGACTGGAGATGTCAGTCAGATTCTCGCTCAAGCGAGACGGGGACCTGATCGGTCCGCCGCGGATCACCTACGTAACGGATGGCGTGTCGCAGCACCTGCGTGATATTTACTTCAATGCAGTCACGGCATCGCTCGATGGTTGCATGCCCTTTGCGCTGACCAAGGGATTTGGCAATGCCATCGTCGGGCAGCCAATGACGATTCGCTACATCGATAACCGCGTGTTCGAGCCGGAGAAGTTGCCGGCGAAGCCGTGAACGTCTTTGCCGGGGCTTTACACGGCAGGCGCCGTTCAGCGCACGCGTGTCTCCACATTGGTCTTGATATTCGCGAGCCCGACAGCGGCTTCGGCATCCATGTTCGCGATCTGCTCGTCCGTCGGCAATTTCTTGCGCGCCGGATTGCGCAATGTGCGGGTGAAGGTGGTGCGACCATCCTTTTCCTCGCAGGTGTACTGAATCACGATCGGGCCGATGAACGTGGTTTCTGCCTGCACGATCCATATCTTCGGGCTGATAGCGGCACGCACGATCCAGTCGAGCGAGACTTCACCCGAGCGGATGTGCCATTTCTCGTGGAATGTCTCGCCGGTTTCGAGCGGACGATTCTCGCTGTCGATGTGATGGGACGCGGCGAGCCATTCCGGCCAGGACTGCGGATTGGTGACGTAGTCGAACACCGCCTTCGCAGGAGCGTCGATGACGATGTTGTGGCTGCGCTCGAAAGCGACGGTAGATGATGCGGCGTCAGTCATGAGGCGCTCCTCGCTTTTATTGTTAATTGATCCGGATATCGCCGCGCTTGATGACATCGGACCACAGCTTGATCTCGGCGTCCATCCGCGCGCGCAGACCCGCGGGTGTCGAAAGCGATGGCTCGATCATCTGGGTTTCTAGCCGTTCGCGCACGCTCGGCTTGGCCATTGCGTCATGAATTTCGTCGTTGATCTGCGTGATGATCGCAGGCGGTGTGCCCGCAGGCGCGATTAGAGCATTCCAGGCATCGGATTCGACGTCGATGCCGCTTTCCTTCAGCGTCGGTACGTCGGGCAGAAAGCGTGAGCGCTGCGCGGTCGCGACCGCGAGAATCTTCACCTGACCTGATGCGAGTTGCGGCGTCACTGAGATTGCGGGCAGGCAGGCGGCCTGCACGTCGCCGCGAATGATCGCGGTCATCGCCTGCGGCGAGCCGCCATAGGGAATGTGCACCATGGTGGTGCCCGCGCGCTGGGCGATGGCTTCCATGGTGAGATGCGACAGCGAGCCCGCGCCGATCGAGCCGAACGCGAGCTTGGAGCCATCGCGCTTGAGCATCGCGACGAAGTCCGCGACCGTGTCGATATGCAGGCTGGCGGGCACCACCAGAACACTCGGCAGCGAGGTGAGCATGGTGATCGGCGCGATGTCGTTCGCCGGATTGTAAGGCAGCTTCGAGAACAGCAGCGTGTTGATCGCCAGCGGCCCGCCGAGGCTGACGCCGAGCGTCGCGCCGTCCGGAGCGGCCTTCGCGACCGCGTCGGTGCCGATATTGCCGCCCGCGCCGGTCTTGTTCTCGACCACAAAGCTTGCACCGGGATGCCGCGCCTGAAGGTCGTCGGCCACGATCCGTCCCACCAGATCCGGTGTCGATCCGGGCGCATAGGGCACTACGATCTTCACGATTTTCGGCGGCCAGGACGGTTCGGCCGCGCGGGCATTGGAGGACGAGGTGATGAGGGCCAGCGTAAGCGCAGCAATTGCAAGTGATTTCATGAGGCTGGCAGGAACTTCCGGGGCAGGGTTGCGATGCAGCAGCGGCATTGCACGCGGGGTCATAAAAATGATACCGGGGCAATGCGCAGCCGGACCCTATCAGGATCGGACGCACGGTGGAAACGCTTCGGACGCGGGCCTGAAGGCCGCGCCCCGCGCAACGCGGGAGGGACAGATGGGCTTGTTGATCCTGATCGCCGGCTTGGTGCTGTTTCTCGGCATCCATGTTCTCACCACCCTGCGCGCCACGCGCGCGTCGGTGATCGCGCGGCTGGGCGACGGCGGCTACAAGATCCTCTATTCGCTGGTGGCGCTCGCGGGGATCGCGCTGATCGCGTGGGGCTTCAGCCTCTATCGTGCGACCGGCTGGATCAACGTCTGGTATCCGCCGGTGGCTATGCGGCACATCACGCTGGCCCTGATGCTGCCCGCGGTCATTCTGGTGGTGGCGTCCTATATTCGCGGCAACATCTATTCGAAGCTCAAGCATCCGATGCTGGCGGGCGTGAAGCTCTGGGCATTGCTGCATCTTCTGGCGAATGGCGATCTCGGCTCGATCATCCTGTTCGGATCGGTTCTGGCCTGGGCGGTCTATGACCGCATCTCCCTCAAGCGGCGAACCGACCCCGGCGCGCCGCCGATTCCTGTCGGCGGGGTGGGCAACGATCTGATCGCGGTTGCGGTCGGCGTCGTGGTCTATGCCGCGCTCGCCTTCGCATTCCATCCTCTCGTAATCGGCGTTCCTGTGATTGGAGTTTAAGATATGTCCGTGCAGACAGCGGTGAAGCGCAAGACCGCGCCTGATATTTTCAAGCGCAAAGGCGGTGAGCCGATCGTGATGCTCACCTCGTATCACGCCCACACCGCAGCGCTGGTCGATCGCTATTGCGATGTCATCCTTGTCGGCGACTCGCTCGGCAACGTGATGCACGGCTTCGAAACCACCGTTCCCGTCACGCTGGAGATGATGATCCTGCAGGGCCATGCGGTGATGCGCGGCTCGAAGCAGGCGCTGGTCGTGGTGGACATGCCGTTCGGCTCCTATGAGGCGTCGAAGGAGCAGGCGTTTCATTCCGCCGCACGCATCCTGAAAGAAACCCACTGCGGCGCGGTGAAGCTCGAAGGCGGCGTGCGTATGGCCGAGACCATCGAATTTCTCACCACGCGTGGCATTCCGGTGATGGCGCATATTGGCCTCACGCCGCAGTCCATCAACACGCTCGGTTCCTTCAAGTCGCAGGGCAAGGAGGAGGCTCTCAAGCTGGAGCAGGGCGGCAACGGCGGCCCGATTCAGGACGACGCGGTTGCGGTGGCGCAGGCCGGTGCTTTCTCTGTGGTGGTGGAAGCCGTGGCCGAGCCACTGGCAAAGCGCATCACGCAAATCATTCCGATTCCGACCATCGGCATCGGTGCGAGCAATGCCTGCGACGGTCAGGTGCTGGTGCTCGAAGATATGCTCGGGCTGTCGCCCTGGGTGCCGAAGTTCGTCAAGCGTTACGGCAATCTCGGCCCCGGCATCGAGGCCGCCATTCAGGACTACGCGAACGAGGTTCGCTCCCGCGCTTTCCCGGGGCCGGAACACGTTTACGGCGTGAAGCCGAAAGCCTGAGATCTGCAAGCAAAAGCCCGGCGATGATGCCGGGCTTTTTTAATTATCTACGTCCGAATGCTTTTCGCTTCAGAACGCCCTCCAGCCGGGCGCAAAGCGGTAGTTGATCCGCGCTGTCACGATGTCGATCTTCTGATCGGCTGCGATGATCCAGCCCGGCTGTAGCGTAAGGTCGCTGCTTCCGAAATCGACGTGATTGTATTCGATGCCGAGCGTCCAGTTCGGGTGAAACCCGTATTCGACGCCGCCGCCGATCGTCCATCCGGAGCGCGAGGCGCTGACGTTAATGGTCGGCTGGTTGTTTTCGATGAAGGAATAATTGTTGCGGGTCCATGCGCCGCCGCCCTTCACGTAAGCCAGGATATTGTTGTTCCAGGTCATGCCGGCGCGGCCTGTCAGCATCAGCAGCGCACCGGTGTCGGCGGTGATTTCAAGATTGTCGTTGTTGGTGCCCGCGGGCGGCGTGTGGCGCCCGGCGACATCAAGACCGCTCGCGGAAAATTCCGCGCCGAAGACGAAGTTGGAATACTGGATGTTATAGCCGATCTGACCACCGCCAAGAACGCCGTGGGCGCTCTGACAGCCGGTATCGGGTGCAAAAGCCGTGGGGGACACTTGGTTCAAGCAGGTTTTGCTGCCCGCCATTCCGAGATGGCCGCCGATGTAGAACCCGGACCAGTCGTAAGCCGAAACCGGGACCGGCGCCTTGGTGAAGACCCTCGGCGCCAGATCGGCCGCTGAGAGCGATCCGGCCGAAACGGTCAGAGACGATGCTGCGAGAATTGCAGCCAGTGTCGGGGAACGTCGCATGGATGTGTCCTGGGTTAAATAATTGAACGCGGATAAATTCGAGATTCAAAAAGGATGCGGTTGGGCGCTGCGATGCGGCCTCTCGTCTCGCGCGGTGTCGTGGTTCTGACGGTAAGCGAGTTCGGGCCGCTGACTGACCTAGCTGATCAGTCAGGTTGGCGAGCCTTTCCACAGACTGTGACATATGCGCATCGGCTTCGGTTACGCTCGAGGGATTTGAACCTGTCACGCTCTGTCAGCGACATATCCATGAGGCGGCCTTCGCCTCGTCTTGGGATGACGTCGGATGGACATGGAAGTCTTCACCGTGCGCGGTGCGCGCATGACAGCGATCAAGGCATACATTCTGGCCAAGATCGACGATCCAGCGCTTTGCCTTGCGGACATCGCGGCCCATCAGGGCATTTCATCGAGCTACGTTCGAAAGCTGTTCGCCTCCGAGGGGGCGAAGTTCTCGACCTATGTCCTCGATCTGCGTCTGGCGCAGGTGGCGCGGATGCTGGCTGATCCGGAGGCGAAGGGCCGCTCCATCAGCGTCATTGCTGCGGCCTGCGGCTTCAACGACATCTCGTATTTCAACCGGGTGTTTCGCAAGCGTTACGGCTGCACCCCCTCCGGCCTGAGAACTGGCCGGCATCGGCCTGACGGCGCGTCCGCCTGCGAAGATCATTCCGTGAACGACTGTGGGTCCCCCCTCGATCTGTAGCGAGTGCCGGTCACTGTTAACACTCTGATCCGGCTGGCTTTGCCTTGCCGCCGCCATACCGGTACTGTATCGCCGCCGTCACAACGGGGAGCCGCGCTGCACAGGCGCGGACGGCGGCGTTTCACAGTTTCTTCCAAACATGCCGGGCGGGACGATTAAGTGTCTGAAATATTTAATGAAGTAGACGAGGAATTGCGACGGGAGCAGCTCAAGAAGCTGTGGGATCGCTATTCCATCTTCATCGTGGCGGCCGCGATTCTGGTCGTTGCCGCCGTCGGCGGCTGGCGTGGCTACCAGTACCTGGAGGCTCAGAAAGCGGCCGAGGCCGGTTCGGCCTTCGAGGCGGCCGTCAGCCTGGCCGAGCAGGGCAAGAGCGCCGAAGCGGAAGCGGCTTTCTCCAAGATCGCCACCGAAGGGGCGAAGGGCTATCGCGGGCTGGCGCGGCTTCGCGCTGCTGCGGAGGCTGCCACGCGCGATCCGCAGGCAGCGGGCAAGCTCTATGACGCCATCATCGCGGATACCTCGTTGTCGAGTTCGGAGCAGGATCTGGCGCGGATTCGGGCCGGCGGCCTCCTGATCGAAACCGAGCCCTATGCCGCCATGCGTCAGCGGCTTGAACCGGCAACCGGCGAAGGTCGCACCTACCGCCATACCGCGCGCGAGCTTCTTGCGCTGTCGGCATGGCGCGCGAACGATGCCGTCGCCGCCCGTCAGTGGCTGGACATGATCGGCAACGATGCCCGCACGCCCGCAAGCATGCGCAGCCGCGCCGAAGCGCTGCAGGCTTTGCTGCCGCCGGCTGCGAAAAGTTAAGACCAGTAGGGCACACTCTTTCCGGGACAAGTTTGGTTGTCCGGACTGGATCATGTCCGGACAACCCAGAATTCAAATGAGATATCGATGCGCCGCTCGCAACGCCTGATTGCCGCCACCGTCCTTGCCGCGATTTCGGTCGCGCTCGCTGGCTGTTCCAGTGGCAATTTCGATCCGACCGACATGATGGATTGGTTCGACACCAAGAAAAAGCTGCCCGGGGAGCGCAAGCCCGTCTTCCCGGAAGGTGTGCCCGGCGTCGAGCATGGCGTGCCAAAGGACATGTATAAGGGCGCGCAGCAGATGCCGCCGGATCAGCCTCCGCCTGTGGCCGAAGCGCCGCCGCCTGCGCCGGAGCCGAAGGCCCACAGGGGAGCCGCCAAATCCGCAGCGGCGTCGCGCGAAGCCGAGCCATTCCCCACGCCTGTGGATGATCCAAACGCGCGGCCGCCGAAAATGAAGAAGCCGAAGCGCACCCGCATCACCGCGCCGCCGCCCGATCCGGAGCAGGCTCCAGCGGCACAGCCACAGCAAGCTGCGCCTCCCGCGGCGCAGGCTCCGTCCGTATTCCCGGCACCTCTGCCGAGCGGAGGATTCTCCCGCTGAAGACGCTGATAGCGCGTGTCGTCTATGACAGGACGCGCTGTTTCATCTGTTCCCTTTGTTGACACCGGGCCGCCAAAAGGCGAACGGACTATTCATGTCTTTTACGATTGCCATTATCGGCCGGCCCAATGTCGGCAAGTCGACGCTGTTCAACCGTCTGGTCGGGCAGAAGCTGGCGCTCGTGGATGATCAGCCGGGCGTCACCCGGGATCGGCGCGAGGGCGCCGCGCGTCTCGGCGATCTGGAATTCACCATCATCGACACCGCGGGCCTCGACGAAGGGCCGCGCGGATCGCTCACGGCGCGGATGCAGGAGCAGACCGAGGCGGCCATCGCTTCCGCCGATGCGCTGATGTTTGTGATCGACGCGCGCATGGGCCTGACGCCGAACGATCGTGCCTTTGCCGATTTCGCACGGCGCGCCGACAAGCCGGTCCTGCTTCTCGCCAACAAGAGCGAAGGCAAGCATGGCGAGGCGGGCGCGATGGAATCCTACGCGCTCGGGCTCGGCGATCCGATTCCGATTTCCGCCGAACATGGAGAAGGCCTCAGCGACCTGTACGACGCGCTGCGCGACCTCATGCCCGAACCCGTTGAGGACGAGGACGAAGACCCGGACGCATTCGAGAATGTCGACGGCGTCGACGAAAATCTTTCGACGCGTGCGATCCGTGTCGCAGTGCTCGGACGTCCCAATGCGGGCAAGTCGACGTTGATCAACCGCCTGCTCGGCGAGGAACGTTTGCTCACCAGCCCGGAGGCGGGGACGACGCGCGACTCCATCGCTGTTGACGTGATGTGGAAGGGGCGCGAGTTTCGCGTGTTCGATACGGCGGGTCTGCGTCGCCGTTCGCGCATTGAAGACAAGCTCGAGAAGCTCTCCGTCTCTGACGCGTTGCGTGCGGTGCGGTTCGCGGAAGTCGTCGTGCTGATGATGGACTCGCAGAACCGCTTCGAAGAGCAGGATCTGCGTCTGGCCGATCTGATCGAGCGCGAGGGCCGCGCTCTGGTGATCGCGGTCAACAAGTGGGATCTGATGGACCGCGCGCCGAACCAGATCGCGAGGTTGCGCGAGGACGCCGACCATTGGCTGCCGCAGGTGCGCGGCGCGCCGGTGGTTGCTGTGTCCGGCATGATGGGTGAGGGCATCGACCGGTTGATGAGCGCCATCGAGGATGCTTATGCGGTCTGGAATCGCCGGGTCCCGACAGCGGCGCTCAATCGCTGGTTCGAGCAGGCCGTGCAGAATAATCCGCCCCCGGCGGTGTCTGGCCGTCGGCTCAAGCTCAACTACATCACCCAGACCAAGGCCCGCCCGCCGAGTTTCGTGGTGTTCTGCTCGCGCGCGGACGCGGTGCCGGAATCCTATCTGCGCTATCTCACCAACAGCATGCGCGGTGCCTTCGAATTGCCCGGCACGCCCATCCGCATCACGCTACGCGAGAAGGCCAACCCGTTCGCGCACAAGCGCAAGCGGAAGTCCTAGACATCTCCGGTTCATCTTCTGGCCTGCATAATCCCGATCACCATCCTGCGGGATCGGGATGTGTCCGGCATGATGGTGTCCGCCGCTGACGGAGCACCGATGCCGGTGGGAACAATTTAGTGCTTTTTGGATTGAACAAGATTGAGCCCGCAAGGCTGCATTTGCAGCTTCGGTGATTGCCGTGGAGTTCGTCATGTCCTCCTTCATCAAATCGAGTCTGGTGGCTTTGTTTTTTGCCGGCCTGCTGTCGGTCGGAGTTTACGACGCCGCTTCGGCGCGTCCCGGCGGAGGCCGTGGCGGCGGTGGCGGTTTTCATGGCGGGGGTGGCGGCTTTCATGGTGGTGGAGGATTCAGAGGCGGCGGATTTCACGGCGGAGGCTTTCGGGGCGGCGGCGCCCGGATCGGCGGTGGACGCTCTTTTGGAGCCCGCCCGAATTTCTCGCGCTCGTATGCACGGCCTGCATTCAGGGGTGGCGGCCGATCCTTCAGCCGGTCTTACGTCCATCGCGGACACGGCGGGCGCGCCGCGCGCCTGAATGCCGCGCGAAGCAGTTCGTCGCGGCGCTTTGCCAACACACCTGCGGCCCGGTCGAATGCCATCCGGTCGAACGCTGTGACAGCACGTCACTCCCGAGCCGTCAGGAATGCGCTGCACACCAATTCCGTCAACCGCGCATTTCAGAACAGGAGCGCGCTGCGCAATCCGGCCACCCGCGCGATGGTGACGTCACGTCTGGCGACTGCAGGATGGCATAACCATCACGGCTGGTGGCGGCATCGCCGCGGCGGCTATGGCTGGGTCGGGCCGGTGTTTTGGCCGTTCGCATTCAATGACATCTACGGCTATTCGCTCTGGGGTTACGACTACGACGCCGCATTCTGGGACTACGGCTATCCGGATATTTATGCGGGGCTTTTCGCACCCTATGGCTACGACGATCTTGCGGCTTATGGCAGCTACCTTCCGGGGCGCGCCGCCCGCAGCGGCGGCACACAGCCATCCACATCGGCCAGTTCGGACGACCGCTCCGGTCTGACGCAGATGTGCGGCGATGACAGCCGCGACATCGCGGGACTGCCCATCGATTCCATTCAGGCAGCGTTGCAGCCGAACGAAACGCAGCGCGCCGCGCTGGATGATCTCGCCAACGCCTCGCTGAAGGCGGGGCAGGATATCAAGGCGGCATGTCCGACGGATATCGCCTTGACGGCACCCCGGCGGCTGGCGGTGATGCAGCAGCGCATCGAAGCGATGGTCGCGGCGGTCAATACCGTGCAGCCGCCGCTGGAAAAATTCTACGGAGCGCTCACCGACGAGCAGAAGGCGAAGTTCAACGCGCTCGCGGAGCGTCGGCGGCCGTCTCGCTCTGCTGAAGCCGCGAACACGGCGACCAGTTGTGATGTCTCGCAGCCCGGCGTGACGGACTGGCCCGCCGCGGCGATCGAACAGTCGGTGAAGCCGACGGACGACCAGCGGAGGGGATTGCAGGATCTGCAAAACGCCGCGGTGAAAGCCTCGGACATGCTCAAGGCGTCATGTCAGTCTGAAAACGCGGCGACGCCACCCGCGCGGCTCGCCGCTGTCGGCAAGAGGCTCACCACCATGCTTGAGGCCGTGAACACCGTTCGCACGCCACTCGATACGTTCTACGGCTCGCTCAGCGACGAGCAGAAGGCGAACTTCGATGCTATCGGTCCGAAGCGGACGAGTGAGGTGCATGCATCGGCGTCGGACGATGACGATCGTCCGCGCCGTGCGCGCGGCCGCCGCCATCACGGGAATGTCGATGCCATGATCCGCCGGATGATGTCGTTCGTTCGCTAAAGCGAAACGGTCCCGCGACAGTGATATTCAGAGGAGCGGGAACCTGTAGCAAGGCTGCAACACGGCGCTTTATTGCCCTGAATACCGGCATATGCCGGATTTTGATTTGTCCTTCGATGACGATAGTGGCGTCATAACGGAATCGAAGGGCTGACCATGAATAGGACTATACTTTCAATTGCCGCGCTTGGCGCCGCGGCTTGTTTCTCTCTCCCGGCCGCGGCTGCGGATCTCGCGGCGCGGCCCTACGTCAAGGCGCCGGCTTACGTTCAGCCGATCTATGACTGGAGCGGGTTTTATGTCGGCGCCCATGTCGGTTATGCGTGGGGCGACGAGCACGACAATCTGAGTGAGGTTGTCGGGGCGAATGCGGACAAGTTCAACGTCGATGGCTTTCTGGGTGGTATCCATGCCGGATACAACTGGCAGTCGAATAAATTTGTCTTCGGTATCGAAGGCGATTTCGACGGATCGGGTGTCCGGGGCAGTCAGGCTTTCGACGACAGCCCGCGTGCGACGCTCCGTTCGATCGGTAGCCTGTCGCTCAAGAACAACTGGCAGGCTTCGCTTCGTGCCCGCGCGGGTTCGCAGAGAACAACTGGCTGCTTTACGTCACGGGCGGCGTCGCATTCGCGGATGTCGATTCAAATTTGAGCATCTACAATCTCAATCCGACGGCTTGTGAGGGCATTTGCGTGATCGGCCCGGGTTTCCAGTCGTCAGCGAACCAGACTTTGGTGGGTTACACTGTCGGCATCGGATCGGAATATGCCTTTTCGCGCAACTGGACCGGACGCGTGGAAGTCCGCTACACGGATTTCGGTTCCGAAACATTCAATCTCGTCGACAACGTCGGAAATGCGCTGCCGACACGCGTCAGGTTCGATCAGGTTAACGCGACACTGGGCGTCAGTTACAGGTTCTAGATATTTCCTCTGAAAAACATCGGGGCTGGCGGGAGAGATTCCGCCAGCCTTTTTTGTATTGATTGCTGAGCGATCGGTGCTGTCACGCCACCATCGAGATGCAGCTTTCGAACCGCTTGCCTGTCGCGCGTTCGTCGGCGATCCGATCCACCACTTCAATTCTGGTGCCGAATCCGGGGACCATCTTTTCAAGAGCGCGGCGGCATTGAAGGACGGCTTCGTCGGTAGGCGTAACCGGTGACACGATCTTCAGTACGATGTCATCCACGGTTTCCTGCACCAGTTGCCAGCCGCGCAGCGGAATGATGTCGCCGAGAATGTCGCCGTGCACGGCAGGCCAGATGCGCGTGCCGTCGGCGCGTCGGAACAGACTGCGTTCGCGTCCGAGCACGTTCTCAAGCCGGCGCAAGTTCGTCGCCTCGCGCGGCCGACGCGACGAAAAACGGACATAGTCTCCGGTCGCGTAACGCAGCAGCGGCATGCCGTAAGCATAGAATGGCGTTGCAACGACCGCGACCGGCTTCGAGGGATCGACAGGACCGGAAGGCTGCTCCAGCAGCAGGATCTCCTCGGACACCCGCAGCCTGCCGTCGGGGCCTGCGATCGCAATCGGTCCGGTTTCCGTCGCCGAATAAAGATTGATGATCCGGACTTTGAGCGAGCGATCGAGCAGCGCTCTTATCTCGGGCCGCAACACCTCGCCGGTGGTGAAAATGGTGTGCAGGCTGTCGAGTTTATCGAGATCGCCGGTATCGATCCACGCTTCCACGAGATTGGGAAACACGATGGCATGGTGCGGTTTTTCGCGGGCGACGATGTCCATCTGTTCGGCTGCGGAAAGATGGGCAGGGATCAGGACGGGCTGCTCGGGAGAGGAGGGAGCGCCATCGACACGCTCGTCATCCTGCGCCACGACATCGGTAATCGCTAAACGCTGCATGGGTCCGCAGTTGTTCCATTTCATCGCGCGCTGGAGCAGAACCTGCGAGTAGATCATTTGCATCGATGTGCGCTTGATGCGTAGCGGCGTGCCCGTCGAGCCGGACGTGCGGTCGTTCATCAAGGGCAACATTTCGGGCGGCAATTTTTCCGCCAGCAGTGCTTTCTCGTTGTCCTGCGCCTCGGCGCGCGTCAGCACCGGAACTTCGGACCAGCGCTCGTGATTGAATGTCCCGTCTTTTCCAAACAGGGGAGCAAGCCGATTGCTGTCCCGGTAGAAAGGCACGTGGGCATGGGCGTGGCGGCACAATCTTTCGAGCAGCATCTTTTGCCGCCGCTGGATGTCCGGCGGCGGCAGATTCTGGCTCTTGTCCATGACCGCTGCGAACTGCCGCGCGATCTCGTTGACGGGTAAAGGCTGCAAGCGGCTCACGATCACATTGATCGGGCGACCTGCCTCGCCCGGTTTCCAATAATCCTGGCCCGAGATTTACGCTCAAAGCGCTACCGTGCCGACCCGGCATTTGACGGGGGCTGCTGCAGCAATGTCAGCTACGTGGTCCGGCAGATGATGTCGTCACGCGCCGGATGGGGACCGTCACGTCCATGGCTGATGAAAGCTTTTCAGAGTCTTCGACGGATAGTCGAAGAACTTTCCGCTGTCGGTCCATGACGACGCGCACATCGGGACGATGTATTCGGCGGCCTGCTCGGGCGTATCGAGCGTCAGCGGATCTTCGCCCGGCATCACCGTGGCGCGCATCCGGGTGCGGATCGGGCCCGGGCTAAACAGGTTGACGCGGATCGATGTGGTCGCGGTCTCGTTGGCCCAGACGCGCACCAGCGTATCGAGCGCAGCCTTGGATGCCGCGTAGGGGCCCATATATGCTGTCGCCTTGGTGGCGATCCCGGAGGTGATAAACACCGCGCGTCCGGCGTCGGACTGTTGCAGCAGCGGCTCCATACAGCGGATCAACTGGAAGTTGGCGGTGACGTTCACCGCCATCATGTTCTCCCAGAATTTCGGATCGGTATGGCCGAGCGGCGACGATGTGCCCGCGACGCCTGCGTTGCCGATCAGGATATCGAGCTTGCCGTGGCGCTCGTTCAGCGCAGCGCCGAGGCGGGCGATGCCATCGAGGTCGGTCACGTCCAACGGCACCAGCGTCGCCGTTCCGCCGTCCTTGCGGATTGCGTCGTCGAGTTCCTCAAGGCCGCCCTGTGTCCGCGCGACAGCAATGACATGCGCGCCCGCCCTTGCCAGTGCGCGCGCGGTGGCGTTGCCGATGCCGCGCGATGCGCCGGTGACAAGAGCGATGCGGGAGGAGAGCGGTTTGGTCGACATGCGGAATAGCCTGCGCTTCTGGAATCGTCATGCCCGGGCTTGTCCCGAGCATCCACGTCTTTTCTGGGGAGGGTTTTACAGACGTGGATGGCCGGGCGAAAGGGCGTTCACGCCCGTCTTCGACGCGCTATGCCCAGCCACAACGCGCGGGCAAGCCGGGTGCTGGAGGCGGATGCGATCATTGTGATAGACGATAATCATGACCATGCGATCCGCCTCTTGGCGCCGCATGACGGTGGATGATCTGTCCGCCGTCAGCGATCTCGCCACCCGTATTCATCCGTCTTTCCCGGAGGATGCCGAGGTGTTTGCCGAGCGGCTGCGGCTTTATCCCGAGGGATGCCATGTTTACGTCGACGGGAAATCCCCGACGGCCTATGTGCTCAGCCATCCGTGGCGGGCGCTTGATGCGCCGCCGCTCAATTCGCTGCTGGGCGAATTGCCCGCAGGGCCCGCAACCTATTATATCCACGATCTCGCACTGGCCGGCGAGGCACGGGGGACCGGCGTGGCTGCGGCGATTGTCGATGCGCTCGCGGAGCATGCATCCGAAGCCGGATACAGGACGATGTCGCTGGTGGCGGTGAACGGATCGGCAAGATTCTGGCGGCGTCGCGGCTTCGCGCGGTTGGATATCGCGGCGCTCGCGGACAAGCTGCGCAGCTACGGCGATGAGGATGCGCAATTCATGGTGCGGACGCTGTAACGGAACGTCATCGATGTCCTGGGATTCTTCGTCCAAGAATATTGGCGCGCTGTATGAGCGCCACGCGATGGCCTTCGACCGGGATCGCGGCACCCGCCTTGTCGAGCGCAAGTGGCTGGACAATTTTCGCGCGGTGATGGCTTCAGGCGCCGCCGTACTGGACCTCGGCTGCGGGTCCGGTGAGCCGGTGGCGCGTTATCTGATCGAGGCCGGGCATGCCGTCACCGGCATCGATTCATCGCCAACGTTGATCGGTATATGCCGTTCGCGCTTTCCGACACATGACTGGATCGCGGGCGATATGCGTGATCTTCATCTCGGCCGCAAATTCGGTGGCGTCATTGCATGGAACAGTTTCTTCCATATGACGCCGGACGACCAACGCGCCATGTGGCCGGTCTTTCGCGACCATGCTGCGCCGGGCGCGGCGCTGATGTTCACCAGCGGCCCTGCGGCGGGTGAGGCGATCGGTGACTATCGGGGTGAGGCGCTCTATCACGCCAGCCTTGATCCTGCGGATTACCGGGCGCTGGCCGATACCCACGGCTTTAACGTCGTGAGCTACGTGCCCGAGGATCAGGAATGCGGCGGTCTTACGGTATGGCTAATGCAAAAGCGATCCAACCGAGGCTGGGCCACTGTTACATAAGACAGAAGGCGCTCAGCTTGCCTCGGCCAGCAGCGAAAGCTGGTGCTGCGGCGTCTCGACCTGGCTCTGGTCCGTGAGATGGGTCGGATAGGCACCGGTGAAGCAGTGATCGGCGAATTTCGGATTCGCGGGATCGCGGCCCGGATAGCCCATCGCGCGGTACATGCCGTCGATCGACAAAAAGGCGAGCGAGTCTGCGCCGATGATCTCGCGCATTTCTTCCAGCGTATGCGTTGCGGCCAGAAGTCCGCCGCGATCCGGCAGGTCGATGCCATAATAATCCGGATTGACGATCGGCGGCGAGGCGAGGCGGAAATGCACTTCCTTGGCGCCTGCATCGCGCATCATGCGCACGATCTTCTTCGACGTGGTGCCGCGCACCAGCGAGTCGTCGATCAGGATGATGCGCTTGCCTTCGATGGCCGCGCGGTTGGGTGCGTGCTTCATGCGCACGCCGAGTTCGCGCACGCTTTGGGTCGGCTGGATGAAGGTGCGGCCTACATAGTGGTTGCGGATGATGCCGAGTTCGAACGGCACGCCCGAGAACTGGCTGTAGCCGACGGCGGCAGGCACGCCGGAGTCCGGCACCGGCACGACGACATCCACCTCGACCGGATTTTCGCGGGCAAGCTGCGCGCCGAAAGCCTTGCGTACTTCATAGACCGAGCGGCCGCCGACCATGGAGTCGGGCCGCGCGAAGTAGATGTACTCGAAGATGCAGGGACGCGGCGGCATCGGCGGGAAGGGCTTGTGGATTTCCTCGCCGCTTTCGTCGAACACGATGACTTCTCCGGGTTCGATGTCGCGGACATATTTCGCGCCGATGATGTCGAGCGCGCAGGTTTCGGATGTCAGGATCGGGCAGCCGTCCAGTTCGCCGAGCACCAGCGGGCGGATGCCAAGCGGATCGCGGGCCCCGACCAGCTTCTTGTTGGTGAGCGAGACAAGCGCATAGGCACCCTCGATGGCGCGCAGCGCTTCGATGTAGCGCTCAATGAAACGGCCGCGCTTGGATTGCGCGACCAGATGCAGGATCACTTCGGTGTCGGTGGTCGACTGCATCACGGTGCCGTGGCGCACGAGTTCGCGACGTAGCGTCAGGCCGTTGGTGAGATTGCCGTTGTGGGCGACGGCGAAGCCACCCGCGTTCAGTTCGGCGAACAGGGGCTGCACGTTCCGCAGGATGGTGCCGCCGGTGGTGGAGTAACGGACATGGCCTACGGCCATATTGCCGGGCAGGCGGGAAATCACATCGGCGCGGGAGAAGGTGTCGCCGACAAGGCCGAGGCGGCGTTCGGAGTGAAAGCGGCCATGGTCGTAGGTGACGATGCCGGCGGCTTCCTGCCCGCGATGCTGGAGAGCATGAAGCCCCAGCGCCGTGATGGCTGCGGCTTCGGGGTGCCCGAAGATGCCGAACACGCCGCATTCCTCGCGGAGCGTGTCGCCGTTGAGATCCTTATCGAGATCCCAGTCGAGGTCGTAGTCGGGATTTCGGGACGGGTCGGGAGTCTGATCGCCTGAGGTGTTTGTCATATGGTCCACCACGCCCTCGCATAAGGCAGGATTGGCACTGGGCCTAGCGTCCTGCGGCTTTGCCTTCGATCAACTGTTTCAGCCCGTCACGGGCCGCCTTGCCATACCCGCCGTCGTTCCCCACCGTTGCCGTCGTGCGCGGTTCGGGAGCAGCATCGGTCTGCTCCTCGTCGCCCTTTTTCTTGAACTTCTTCAAGATGGTGTTCTCGGGGTCATCAGGCAAGAGCGACATCAGCCAATCGCCGGTTCCTTGCAGCATTACCCGCGACTTGGCGTTACGGACCCATTCGGGCTGTTGTTTGTCCGGCACCAGCCAGACGAAGAACAAAAACGCGACCACCATGATCAGCAGCCCGCGGGCGAGGCCGAACAGGAAGCCCAGGGTGCGGTCCAGCGCGCCGATCCGCGAATCCAGGATCATGTCCGAGATGCGCACGGTGATGATCGAGACCACGATCAGGGTCAGGATGAACACGCCCGCCACCACGGCGATGGCGGCGACGGTGTCGTTGTTGAAATAGGTTTTCGCGGTCGGCAGCAACTTCTGGTACGCGTAGAGCGTGGTGAGCGCGGCGGCGCCCCAGGCGGCGATCGAGAGAATCTCGCGCATGAAGCCGCGGATCATCGCCAGCAGACCCGACAACAGCATCACGGCAAGAACGATAATGTCGAGAAGCGTTATCGGCATCGTCTGGTCAGGTCCGCTTTCAGTTTCAAGCCCGAATCGGGTCGTCCGGGCTCCTGTAGCTGACGGCCATATGGCACGTCCCGCAAGGGCCGGGAACCCGCAAATCCCAGCAGCACACCGTCAAAATCGCATCGCTCCTGCCGGGCTTCCAGTTCAGTTAATGAACCGTATCGGCGGGTAGCGCATTCGACATCGTTGCCGGGCGCGGCCTGTATAGCGCCCGGTCACGAAAGCGTCACGCCGCGTTTAGCCGTTGTCGGGCCGGAATCCGGCGTTCGAAGCGGATTTTCCTGAAGTTGTGGCTTTGCGGCCCTTCGCTGCGATGTCGGCCACCAGAGAGGTCAGCGATCCGATGCTGGAGAGGGACAGGCCCGCGTCGCCTCCTGTATCGCCACGTGTGGTTTCCGGGAGAACGGCGCGGCCGAAGCCGAGCTTGGCGGCTTCCTTGAGGCGCGCCGAGGTCTGCGCGACCGGCCGCACCGCGCCCGACAGCGAGATTTCGCCGAAATAGACCGCATCGACCGGCAGGGGCGCGTTCGCCAGCGACGACACCAGCGCCGCCGCTGCGGCGAGGTCGGCGGCCGGTTCATTGATGCGCAGGCCGCCGGCGACATTGAAATAGACGTCATAGCCGGAGAGCTTGACCCCGCAATGGGCCTCCAGCACCGCCAGCACCATCGATAGCCGGCTTGAATCCCAGCCGACCACCGCGCGTCGCGGCGTGCCAAGAGTGGTGGGCGCAACCAGCGCCTGCAGTTCCACCAGCACGGGGCGGGTGCCCTCGATCCCGGCGAACACGGCGGTACCGGGGCTGCCGAGATCGCGTTCGGACAGGAACAGTTCGGACGGATTGGTGACTTCGCGCAGGCCGAGGCCCGTCATCTCGAACACGCCGATCTCGTCGGTGGGGCCGAAACGGTTCTTCACCGCGCGCAGGATGCGGAACTGCTGCGAGCCTTCGCCCTCGAAACTCATCACGGCATCGACCATGTGTTCGACCACGCGCGGTCCCGCGATCTGGCCGTCCTTGGTGACATGGCCGACAAGGATCAGCGCCGCGCCGGATTTCTTGGCGAAACGAATGAGCGCCTGTGCCGAGGCGCGAACCTGCGTCACGGTGCCGGGCGCGGATTCCACGGTGTCGGTCCACATGGTCTGGATCGAGTCGATGACCACAAGACGAGGCGGCTTGCCTTCCGACAGCGTGGCGATGATATCTTCGACCGAGGTTTCGGCCGCAAGCTCGACGGCGGCGTTTGCAAGGCCGAGGCGCGCCGCGCGCAGCCGCACCTGTCCGACGGCTTCTTCGCCGGAGATATAGACGACGCGGTGCCCGTTCCGCGCCAGCATGCTGGTGGCCTGCGTGAGCAGGGTGGATTTGCCGATGCCGGGGTCACCCGCCATCAGCAGCACTGAACCGCGCACGAAGCCTCCGCCGGTGACGCGATCGAGTTCCGCCATGCCAGACGAGAGACGCGGCGGCTCCGGACTCGCGCCGGTGAGGGTTTCAAGGGTGAACAGGCGGCCGCGGCGCTTGGCGCGCAGGTTGGCGGGGACCGACGCCGCGCCGGTCGGATCGTCCTGCGACAGCGTATTCCACTCGCCGCAGGACTCGCACTTGCCCTGCCACTTGTTGTAGGCCGCGCCGCAATTCTGGCAGACGAAAGAAAGAACCGCCGCGCGCGCCATTCACAATGCCCCGATATCGCTGAATCTATGTTCTTCTTTTGTTCGCTATTTAGCGCCAAAAGTCAATCTCCATTCCGGAAATCTCTGCCGCTTTCAGGGTAGCCGGTTCGCTTGGTTAAAGCGCCGGCCTGTCACGCCGGCGGTGTTCAACCGCGCAGGCGGCGCTATCCTGCATCTGCGTACCGGCGAACGGCCGCTACACCACAGCAACAAGGGCGCGCGCGTTCAACAAAATGCGACGCGACAAACAGGGAGTGACGCCATGAACTGGATTGCCGCCGTTGCCGGTCTTGTCATCGCTGGCGCGGCTCATGCCGCCGACGCGCCGAAATTCCAGGTCGATCCGTTCTGGCCGAAGCCGTTGCCGAATGACTGGATCATGGGGCAGGCGGCGGGCGTCGCCGTCGATGCGCAGGATCACATCTGGGTGGTGCAGCGTCCGCGCACGCTGACCGATGACGAGAAGGCCGCGAGCCTGACGCCGCCGCGCTCGAAGTGCTGCGTACCCGCGCCGCCGGTCTTGGAGTTCGATCAGCAGGGCAAACTGTTGCGTTCGTGGGGAGGGAAAGGCGAGGGCTACGACTGGCCCGCGAACGAGCACGGCATCTATATCGATGCGAAGGGTTTCGTCTGGCTCGCGGGCAACGGCGATACTGACGGACAGATTCTGAAGTTCACCAGGGACGGCAAGTTCGTGATGCAGATCGGCAAGTCCGCTCCGCAGACCGACAGCAAGGACACAGCGCGTCTCGGCCGTCCGGCCAACATGACCGTCGATGCCGCCGCGAAAGAGCTCTACGTCGCGGACGGCTACTATAACCACCGCGTCATTGTGTTTGATTCAGAGACAGGCGCGTTCAAGCGGATGTGGGGCGCTTACGGCAAGCCGCCGACCGATGAAAAACTCGGCGCCTACAATCCCGCCGCCGCACCGTCACAGCAGTTCGGCAACCCGGTTCACTGCGTGCGTATCGCGAAGGACGGCCTGGTCTATGTGTGCGACCGTCAGAATGATCGCATTCAGGTATTCAAGAAGGACGGCACCTTCGTGAAGGAGATGTTCGTCGAAAAGAACACGCTGGCGAACGGCTCGATCTGGGATCTGGAAATCTGGAACGATCCGAAGCAGACATTCCTGCTCAATGCCGACGGCGCCAACAACGAGGTGCGCATCCTCAAGCGCGACACCGGCGACATCGTCGGACGGTTCGGCCGCAACGGCCGCATGGCCGGCGATTTCCACTGGGTCCACAATCTGGCGCTGGATTCGAAGGGCAATGTCTATACGACCGAGGTCGACAGCGGAAAACGCGCGCAGCGTTTCGTGGTGAAGAAGTAAGACGCCAGAGCGCGCTATTCGTCATTGCGCGGAGCACTTGCGACGAAGCAATCCAGTTCTTTCCCGTAGCGCTGGGTTGCTTCGCTTCGCGCGCGATGACGGCGGCTGAATCCGATGGCGGTTCAGCCTAGCGCGCGTCGATCACGAGTTCGGTCCGCACACACCGTACATCGACCTCGAATTCCATGCCTATGACCGGCGGCCATGCCGGATACCAGGCGAGGCCGATCTGGCTGATGCTGTCATGCGCGAACACCGGTTCGAGCAGCGGCCGGATGTCGTGGACGGTGTAGATCTGCGCAGCGGTCACGTTGTTCCAGTCGCAGCCGAGCGCGGCGACGCGCTCGCGCATCGCGTCCATCACGAAGCGTGCCTTGGTCTCAAGCCCTTTCAGCGACACGTCGCGCCCACTGACGATGCGCTCCGCCGGAGGCGCACCGTCGCGGATTTCCGGCTTGCCCGAGATCAGGAAGTCGCCGGACGCATTGGCTTCCGGCACCGTGTAGGTGAAGGCGAAGAACATCGCCTCGCGCGGGACTTCGGTGATCGGCGCGAGATTGCTGCGCGCCAGCGGATTGATGTCGCCGGCCTTGCAGCCCCATTGATGCAAAGTCCTGAGATACTCACCATTGAAGGCCTGAAACTGTTCGCCGGTCATGGCGGCGGGTGAGCGCAGTTCGCAGGCCGCGAGCGCAGTGACGGGACGGCCTTCCCGCTCCAGATGCATCTTGATGAAGGCAAATCCATCCGCCATCGGAACGGGCCGCGCGAAGCGCACCCGGCGCAGGGCAAAGCCCGGCATGGGAGTGACGCCGCTCGAGAACGGCCCGCCGGGTGAGACGATGAATTTGTAGTCGCCCGGCTTGAACTCCATGATGTCAGGCATTGCCGTTCCTCTTTATGCGCCGCCCTTGTAGGCGCGCACATAGCGGCGGCCGAGGCTTGTGAGCACTTCATATCCAATGGTGTCGAAGTGCCGGCCCAGTTCATCCACCGTGATGCCGTCGCCGATCAGCGTCACCATGCCGCCGCGGCGGATCGCGCCGGGGGGCAGGGCCGTGATGTCGATGGCCAGAAGGTCCATCGAGATGCGTCCGGCGACCGGACAACGCTGGCCCGCCGCGATCACTTCGGCGCTGCGCAGATTGTCGATGCCGCCCGCGGCGCGGAAATAGCCGTCGGCATAGCCCGCTGAGATAACGGCGAGGCGCGTCTGTTGCCGCGCCGTCCACGTGCCGCCATAGCCGACAGTCTCGCCCTTCTCGATGGTGCGGACCTGTGCCACGCGCGCCTTGAGATCGACCACCGGCTGCATCGGCGTATCGGCTTCGGGCGTCGGGTTGACGCCGTAGAGCGCTGCGCCCGGCCGGACCAGATCGAAATGGAATTGGGACCCGAGGAAGATGCCGGAGGAATTGGCCAGCGAAGCGGGAACACCGGAAAACAGCGATGCAATTTCGCGGAAGGCGGCGACTTGCCGGCCATTGACAGAGTCGCCCAGCATCTCGGCATTGACAAGATGGCTCATCACCAGCGCGAAGCCGTGCTTGCCGCCCTTGATCCGTGCCTCCAGCGCCTGCGCGTCGGCGATGCGGAAGCCGAGACGGTTCATGCCGGTATCGACATGGACCGCCGCAAGGCCTTCCCATCCGCTGGTCGTGCGGAACGCATCCCACTCGGCAAGCTCCACGGCGTCGCCGAGCACGGGACGGCAGTCGAACTTGGCGTACTGGTCGCCGGATCCCGGGAAGAATCCGTTGAGCACATAGATCGTCGAGGTCGGCGTGACCTCGCGCACGGCGCGGGCTTCATCGAGCGTGGCGACGAAAAAGGTTCTGCATCCGGCCTTCGCCAGCGCGCGGCTCACCTGCGTGATCCCGCAGCCATAGGCGTCGGCTTTCACGACAGCGGCGCAATCCGCCGGAATGGCCTGGCTGCTGAGCTTGCGCCAGTTGGCGACAATGGTATCGAGGTCGATGGTCAGAAGGCCGGTGGCTCCGGCGGGCAATGTGTCGATGGATTTCGGATCGGAGGCGGGGGTCATCGGTCTACATGTACAACGGGTGATTCAGGATATCCGTTCGAACCCTAGCACACTTGCCACGACACTCGCGCATCATGATGCGCGAGTTACTCGAACCGTTCCGGAAGCTGACCATCGTGTGAGAGATCGCCGAACCGCGTGACGCTGGCGTCGAATTGCAGGTTGATGGTGCCGGTGGGGCCGTGGCGCTGTTTGCCGATGATGACTTCCGCCTTGCCATGAACCAGCGACATGTCGAGCTGCCACTTCTCATGTTCCGGCGTGCCGATGCGCGGCTCCTTGCTCTGCAGGTAGTATTCCTCGCGGTAGACGAACAGCACTACGTCGGCGTCCTGTTCGATCGATCCGGATTCGCGAAGGTCGGCGAGTTGCGGGCGCTTGTCGTCGCGGTTTTCGACCTGACGCGACAACTGCGACAGCGCGATGATCGGAACGTTGAGTTCCTTCGCCAGCGCCTTGAGGCCGGTGGTGATTTCGGTGATTTCCTGCACGCGGTTGTCGGAGCGGCGGCCCGAGCCCGACAGAAGCTGGATGTAGTCGATGATGATGAGGTCGAGGCCTTTCTGCCGTTTCAGCCGCCGCGCACGCGCGGTGACCTGCGAGATCGACAGGCCGCCGCCGTCGTCGACGAAGAACGGCAGGTTCTGCATTTCGATCGAGTGATCCCGGATCTTGTCGAAGTCCTGCTCGCTGATACCGCCGCGGCGGATCGAACTCGACGAAATGCCGGTGCGCTCCGACAGAATACGCGTGGCCAACTGCTCCGCCGACATTTCCAGCGAGAAGAAGCCAACGATGCCGCCGTTGACGGTTTTCATCTGGCCGTCGGGCTGCAGTTCGCCCTGCCATGCCCGTGCGATATTAAAGGCGATGTTGGTCGCAAGCGCGGTCTTGCCCATGGCGGGACGGCCGGCGAGGATAATGAGGTCGGACGGCTGCAGGCCGCCCATCTTCACGTCCATATCGCGCAGGCCGGACGCGATGCCGGACAGGTTGCCGTCGCGGCTGTAGGCGTTCGCCGCCATGTCCACCGCGACTTTCAATGCTGTCGAGAATTTCTGGAAGCCGCCGTCGTAACGGCCGGCTTCGGCAAGGTCGTACAGCTTCTTTTCGGCGTCCTCGATCTGAGCGCGCGGCGCGAAGTCCACCGGCGCGTCATAGGCGACGTTGACCATGTCTTCGCCGACGCGGATGAGGTCGCGACGGATCGACAGATCGTAGACGGTGCGTCCGTAATCCTGCGCGTTGATGATGGTGGTCGCTTCGGCGGCGAGGCGGGCGAGGTACTGTGCGACCGTCATGCCGCCGAGATCGGTCTCGGCAGGCACGAATGTCTTGAGTGTTACCGGCGTCGCGGTCTTGCCGGCCCGGATCAGGCTGCCTGCGGTTTCAAAGATCAACTGATGGATCGGCTCGAAGAAATGCTTCGGCTCGAGAAAGTCCGAGACACGGTAAAACGCATCGTTGTTGACCAGAATGGCACCCAGAAGCCCCTGTTCGGCTTCGATATTATGAGGCGCGGTGCGGTAGGCCGACGTGCCGGCGTCCGGCGCGAGCTTGATAATGTTCGAATCGGTCAAAGCCATCGCGGGAAAGTGCGCTTTCAATTCGGCAAATGCGGGGCGCGTATCTGGCACCCGGATCACACCGGGAGAAACCACGCTTTGATCTTATGCACGATTCCCACAAGGCGGATGCGCCGGAAAAAGAAATTGCCGTGCACACGCTTTGTGCTTGACCGTGACAATGTCAGGAACGCTGACGTTGATCGCAAAGTTTATTCGCCCGCAAGCCGCAAGACTGGAAGTTTCGCGGCCTCGATGCTGTGCAAGCGGTGTTCCTCGCGGGCGATGTAATCGCGGGTCAGCGGAACGGCGTCCTGCTTCCTGGCAAGCTGAATCTGAAACACCATCGAGTTCTGCTTGCGGAACGACATTTCCGACGCCGCCAGATAAAATTCCCACATCCGGACAAAGCGTTCGTCATAGAGCCGGGCGGCTTCCTCGCGCCGCGCCAGGAAGCGCTCGCGCCATGCCTTCAGTGTTTCGGCGTAATGCAGTCGCAGGATTTCAATATCAGTGACCAGCAGTCCGGAACGCTCGATGGCGGGAAGCACTTCCGACAGCGCGGGAATGTAACCGCCGGGGAAAATGTATTTGGCGATCCACGGGTTGGTGATGCCCGGTCCTTCCGGCCGACCGATGGCGTGCAGCATCATCACGCCGTCGTCGGTGAGCAGTTCCGCGCAGCGCTTGAAGTAGGTGTCGTAGTAATCGACCCCGACATGTTCGAACATGCCGACCGAGACGATGCGCTCGAAGGGGCCGGGCGTATCGCGATAGTCCTGCAGGCGGAATTCCGCACGGTCGGACAGATTCTGTTCCCCGGCGCGCGCATTGGCGACGCCCAATTGTTCTTCCGACAAGGTAACACCGGTCACCTTCGCGCCGGTCATCTCCGCCAGATAAAGGCCCATGCCGCCCCATCCGCAGCCGATGTCGAGCACGCGCTGATCCGGCTTGACCAGCAGCTTGGCGGCGAGGTGGCGCTTCTTGGCGAGCTGGGCGTCGTCGAGCGTCGTATCCGGCGTCTCGAAGTACGCGCAGCTGTACTGCATGTCGGCGTCGAGGAAGAGGCGATAGAGCCGCCCGTCGAGATCGTAGTGACTGGCGACGTTGCGCTTCGACCGCGTTCGCGGGTTGAATTGCTGGAGGTGGCGGAGAAGATAACGCAGGCGCCACTGGAATTTGGACCAGCGAGGCGTGAAGTCGGTCTGGCCGAGCGCGATTTCAAGCAGATCCGCGATCGACCCTTTGTCCATGACAAAGGTGCCTTCGGTGTAAAGCTCGCCCAGCGCCAGTTCCGGATCGAGCAGCAGGTGACGCTCGGCTTCCGTGGTCAGGAACCTGGCCGCAATCGGCTGGCCCGTCCCGTCGCCGCACGTGAAGCTGGTGCCGGACGCCGTCGTGAACGTCACCGAGCCGCGTTTGAGAAACTGGCTCAGGAAGAATTGCAGCAGACGATCCATCGAACGCATGTTCAACGACCCAGATTGGTACGACTGCTTTGAATGTTGGGTATTTTCTCGCCCTTTTTCAATCGCAATTTGACGTATGGCGCTCCCCGGTAAAGCTGCCCTGCGTTTTCGTCCGGGGTCGGACTGCGATCTTTGGGGAATTGGGCCCAACCTCACAAATATGCGAAATCTCAATGCTTCCATTCGCGTCATAATCCGCTAAAGGTGACCGTGAGGTGGGAGCGGGCGATTGGCTGCCGTTCCGGCCGGTTGATATCTGGAGACATGGGATGTTGAGCCGAGCGCTCATTCTGGCGACGGTGGCTTTTGCATGGGGCTGCCTCGGGATTTTCCCGGCCGACGCGCAAAATCTCGAAGCCGGCAAACCTCCCTCGCAGATTTTCTCCAGCACCTGCTCTCTGTGTCACAAGAGTGCCCGAGGACTGCTCAAGAGCGTTGGGCCTGGTTCGCTGCCCGGCTTCCTGCGTCAGCACTACACCACAAGCTCCGACATGGCCGCGGCCATGAGTGCCTATGTCCTGTCGAACGGGGCCGCGAATGCCGCTCCGGGGGGAGGCAATCTCACCAAGCAGGGGCAGGAGGCGAAAACCGGCAGGGCGCCGGAGCATTCCGGCGAAGCTTCGGCCGAAGCGCAGACCGAGCGTCAGAAGGCTGCGGCGGAGCGCAAAAAAGCCGCCGCCGAGCGCCGCGCGGCCCGGCTGGCCGCCAAGGGCAAGGCCGGCAAGGAAGAACCGCCGCCGAAAAACGAAGCCCGTCATGAACCGGCGAAGGATGAGCCTGCCAAAAGCGATGCGCCTGCTGGCCAGGCTGCCAAGACGGACGCGCCCAAGGTCGAATCTCCGAAGGCCGAAACTTCCAAGACCGAGCCTCCGAAGGCTGAGGCCGCCTCAACCCAACCGCCGAAGGCGGAGGGCACACGTCCGGACCCGGTGCCGGCCGTAACGCCTGCGCCAAAGGAGAGCGAAACAGCGCCGAAGGAGGCGGAGAAGCCCGCCAGCGTCGCCACCGCGCTGCCAAAGGCCGAGGTGCCGTCGGGCCCGCTGACCATCGACATGGGACCGCCGCCTGAACCGAAGACGCCCGCAACTCCTGTCGGCCCTCCGCCGGTTCCGGCCGGCAAGCCTGAGCCCCCGATCTCTCGCTGACATCAACGCTTCGTATGACAAACAAAAAAGCCCGGCCTTACCGAGGCCGGGCTTTTCGTTTGAAGATGAGTGGCTTGCGCCGACGTCTTACTTCTCTTCGGCAGGAGCCGTAGCAGGCTCTTCGTCGTGGTCGGCTTCCGGATCGAAGAACTCGCCGGCGGCGGCGATCGCTTCGGCAGCGGCGTCGCGGTCTTCCTGACGGCTGTTGACATCTTCACCGCGATTGATGCGCTCGGCTTCCGCTTCGGAACGGGCGACCGTGGTGGTGACATGGACTTCGACTTCCGGATGCACCGCGATGGTGATCTGGTGCTGGCCGATCGCCTTGATCGGCGCGTCGAGCAGAACCTGCTGACGGTTCAGCGAGACGCCGTCCTTCTCCAGCGCGGCCATGATGTCACGCACCGACACCGAGCCGTAAAGCTGGCCGGTTTCCGACGCCTGACGGATGATGACGACGTTGCGGCCGTCGATCTTCTCGGCAACCTTGGTGGCTTCGCCCTTAGCCTGAATGTTCTTGGCCTCGAGATCGGCCTTCATGCCGTCGTACTTCTCGCGGTTTTCCTTGGTCGCGCGCAGGGCCTTGTTGCGCTTGAGCAGGAAGTTACGGGCGTAGCCGTCCTTCACTTTGACCACGTCGCCCATCTGGCCGAGCTTGGCCACGCGTTCGAGCAGAATAACGTCCATTTGAGTTCTCCGTTTAAAGTTCTGGTTGAAGTGAAAAGTCCGGTTCGAAGTGGATGTCAGGTCATCGGCATTGGCGGCGGCCCGCGCCGCGCCCAATAGGCTTGCCGAATTCCGAACACAGCATCGGCAAGGCCAAGACTGATCATTCCGATCAGCGGCCAGCCGATGAAGAGGGTTGCAGCGTAGGCTGCGACGAGCACGAAGGCGCGGCCCGAAAAGGCCTGCGTCACGGTGTGAAGCACGGCGAAGCCGGTGACGGCATAGGCCATCAGGAGCGCGCTGCTTGCGATCTGCGCAATGATCGCCAGCAGCCCGCCGAGGAACGAGAGCGCGACCGCGACCACCAGCACGATGAGGATCGCGCGCGGCAGCATCGTGGTGCGCAGATCGGGCCATGGCCGCTTCAGGCGGCCCGAGGTCGTGGTGATCTTCGCCGAAAGCCACAGATTGAGCGTCAGGGTCGTCATCGCGATGATGGTGGCCGCGCCCGGCGCGATCACCACAAGCGCATCGACAACGCGGTCGGCTTCGCCGGTGGCCGTGCCGCGCGCGCCCATGATGCGGGACAAGCCGCTGCGCAGGGCCGCATTGATGGTTTCGGCATCGGTGCCCAGAGTCAGCAGCGCGCTGATCGTGGTGAGGGTGGCGAACAGCGCCGTCCAGGCAAGGAGGCGTCCGGTCGGGTACCAGTCGAGGGCAGGCGCGAGATTGGCAAGCTGGGGATCGCTGGAAACCGGGCGCGCCAGCAGCGTCAGATGTCCGAGCCACCATGCTGGCAGGGCGATAGTAAGCGCGAAGGCGGCCATGTAGGGAATGCCGAAGACAAGGCCGAGGCCGAGCGCAGCGATCACTCCGCCGACGAGGGCCGTGGCCGATCCCCATCCCAGCGCAGCGACCATGAGCGGCAGCGGCGCGAGATAAAACAGCACGAGCGAAATCAGCGCGCCCGAAACGATGGACGCGAACATCGTCGCCGACGCGAGGCCGGCCGCCAGTGCAATGAGGATACCCGTCATCATCAGCTGTCCTGCTCCTTTCGAGCAGTTAGAGGTTCCTTGAACCCCAACCATCCACAACGGCTTGATGCCGAAGTGTTATGAGAATTGAATTGAGAGAAAAGCGAGCGCGCGAATGCCGCGCGCTCGCAATGTCGTTTAGCGGATCACGTAAGGCAGCAGACCCAGGAACCGCGAGCGCTTGATGGCGCGGGCGAGTTCACGCTGCTTCTTGGCCGACACCGCGGTGATGCGGCTCGGCACAATCTTGCCGCGCTCGGACACGTAACGCATCAGCAGCTTGGAATCCTTGTAGTCGATCTTCGGCGCGTTCGGGCCCGTGAACGGGCAGGTCTTGCGGCGACGGAAGAACGGACGGCGTGCACCTGCTTCAGCCATATCTCTTACTCCTCAACCGCTGCAGTTGCGTCTTCGTCGCGCGGACGGCGCGGACCACGATCACCACGGAAGCCACCGCCTTCACGGTCGCCACGGAAACCGCCGCCACGCTCGTCGCGGTCACGCTCGGACTTGCGCATCATCGCGGAGGGGCCTTCCTCCAGCTCTTCGACGCGGACGGTGAGATAGCGGATGATATCTTCGTTGATGCGTTCCTGCCGCTCGATCTCGGCGACCACCGCTGCGGGGCCGTCGATGTTGAGCATCATGAAGTGAGCCTTGCGGTTCTTGTTCATGCGGTAGGTGAGAGAGCGCACGCCCCAGTTCTCGGTCTTGGTGACCTTGCCGCCGAGACCTTCGATCACGCCGGTGATCTGGGTGGTGAAGTCTTCGACCTGCTGGGCGCTCGCGTCCTGACGCGCGAGAAATACATGCTCGTAAAGAGGCATGGGTGTCCTTTCCTGTGTTAGCGCGGGTCCTGGCGGCAAGCCCTTCGAGACCTTCGGAAAGGACTCGATATTGCTCAGAAGGCGGAAGCACGGGACGACGGACCGACTGGCCCTGTCACATCAAAATCGCCACAGGAGAAAAATCGCCAAAGGGAGATTGCTGAGACCGTCCGTTCAGCTCCCGGCCGGGACCCACGGATGGCGCGGTTATAAGGATTCCGCGCGTATTTGCAAGGCAAGGAGCCCGGAAATCGCGGAAAAGCGCATGAAATCAGGCCGATTATCAGGCTCCGGCCATCGATTTTGCGCCCTGAGGGTAGGACGCCGGCCCGAATCCGGCAAAGGCGGTGTCCGACGGGACAAGGCTGGGCGCCTCGCAGACGGACGCGTGGAAGACGAAGCCGCCCTTGCCACGCCGTTTGGCCGCGTACATGGCGCGGTCGGCGGCACTCAACAGTTCGTCGGCGGAGTTGCCGTCCCATGGGGCCGATGCGATCCCGATACTGACGCCAATCCGCGCCTCCGGAGCTACGTCGAACGGTTCGGACACCTGCACGATGATACGCCGGGCCGCATCTGCGGCCTGGTCGGGATCTATGTTCGGAAGCAGAACGACAAATTCGTCGCCGCCAAGGCGGCAGACGAAATCGCCATCGCGCACGCTTGTCCGAAGACGGTTTGCGACGGCCACAAGAACTGCATCTCCCGCCGCATGTCCGAAGCCGTCGTTGACGGCCTTGAAGCCGTCGAGGTCGAGGCAAAACACGGTGAGTTTGGATTTCCGGGATGCTTCTTCAGGACAGGGAGCCGCAAGCAGGTCCGAGAACAGTTCCTGACTGAAGGCGCGGTTAGGCAGACCCGTGAGCAGGTCATGGTGCGCCATCCGGCGGTTGTTGCGCTCCAGATGATGAAGATCGAGTAGCACCTTGTGGTTTTCCAGCAGCAGGAAAATCATTCCGGCGGTGTAGAGTGGGGTCTGAAGGCCGATCAGAAACAGGAAAGGGATCGGGGACAGGATTGTCGCCACCGCGAACGGCAGCGTCAGGATGCAGATCAAGAGAATTCCGTAACGTGGGGTCCCGGCATTGCGCGACGAAATCCCGCCGATCAGATTGGCGAGGCCGATGCCGGCCATCAGGATCAGCGGCAAGACGCCCGACCGGACGCATTGATAGCAGCCTGCCGAGATCAGGGTCATCGACGTCAGTCCGGCCCAGATCGGCGCGACGATCATTTCCGTTTGCTGGGCGGCTTTCGCTTTTGCCAGAGCTTTCATCATCAGAACGAGCCTGATGCTGCCCAGAACCAGCTCCGCTGCCAGCCAAGCATAGGCCCACAGGGCCCCGGTGAGCGCTGCGGCAATCGATGCAAGCAGAAACGATGCGAAGATCGCGACAACGAGTGTCTTGGTCTTGCTCGTCCGCTGATGCATCAGCGCACGGGTAATGTCATCGGGTTGCGAGGTGGGGCTGCTGAGAAGCCAACTGGCATAGCCGCGCATCCATTTCAGATGCCCCGCAGCGGGATGTACCGGCCAGATCGGTGCTGTTGCGCTTGTCATGCGCGCATTAGAAGGCTGCGGCTGTTGAGGAGTGCTTAAACGGGCGGCAAAGTTCCCGTCAGCGTAAATAATTACCTTCGCAAGGGCGGATCGCTGCCGCCTAATGCTGGATACTCGCGTTCGGCCTTGCCATTCCGGTGGTGCCCGATGGCGGCTTGTCAGCGGCGGTCACGGCCGTCGGGGTACGATCGTATGTCGTGACCAAGGCAGCTCCGAAAACGGCGATCAGGAGGGCCGCGAAGATCAAGACAGGCGCCAGCGCCAGTGTTTGTGGTTTGCGAGGATCTTTCTCCATGATGCTCACTCCACGGGATGATTCCGGAACCAACGTGCGGGGTGCTCCGGGGTTCCGGGACCCGCTGCCGTCTGTGGACCATCGCGCCGCAACTTGACACCCGCCGCTCTGGCAGTGTCTTACGGCCGTATCATTTGCGGGGATTTCCATGACAGCAGCATTCACGTTTCCGGGGCAGGGGTCGCAGACGGTCGGCATGGGCAAGGCGCTGGCCGATGCCTTTCCGGCGGCGAAGGCCGTATTCGACGAAGTGGATGCCGCCCTTGGCGAGAAGCTGACCTCGATCATTTGGGATGGCCCCGCCGAGACGCTGCAACTCACCGAGAACGCACAGCCCGCACTGATGGCGGTGTCGCTGGCGACCCTGCGCGTGCTGGAAAGCGAGGCGGGTGTGGACGTGGCGCGCGATGCGGCATTCGTCGCCGGTCATTCGCTGGGCGAATATTCGGCATTGGCCGCTGCGGGTACATTCTCGATCAGCGATACGGCGAAGCTGCTGCGGACGCGCGGCCTCGCCATGCAGAAGGCCGTGCCGGTCGGTGTCGGCGCGATGGCGGCGCTGCTCGGTCTCGATTACGACGCGGCGGTAGCCGTGGCACAGGAGGCCGCGCAGGGACAGGTCTGTCAGGCCGCCAACGACAACGGCGGCGGGCAGGTGGTCGTCTCCGGCGACAAGGCTGCGGTCGATCGCGCCGTCGAGATCGCCAAGACCAAGGGCGCGAAGCGCGCCATGCTGCTGCCCGTGTCCGCGCCGTTCCACTGCAGCCTGATGCAGCCGGCCGCCGATGCGATGGCGGAAGCGCTTGCAAACGTCACCATCAACAAGCCGAAGGCGCCGCTGGTGTCCAATGTGCTGGCGTCGGCGATCACCGATCCGGACGAGATCCGCAAGCGGCTGGTCGAGCAGGTCACCGGCACCGTGCGCTGGCGCGAGAGCGTGGCGTATATGGCTTCGAACGGCGTGACCCATTTTCTGGAAATCGGCGCGGGCAAGGTGCTGTCCGGTCTGGTCAAGCGCATCGCCGATGGCGCGGTCGGCGTCTCGGTCGGCGGCCCGGGCGACATCGACGCGGCGAAGGCTGCGCTCGCGGCGGCAAAGTAAAGGGTACGGCCGGGCGGTTGCTTGGTCCGATATTTGCTCTGAATTTCGGGCTGACCATTTACCTCCAGTTTTTGGGCAGCGCCCCAATTCCCGGCTGGGGCCGAGCCGTCCGCATCTTCCCGGCTGCGGACGGCTCTTTCGTTTGCGGAACACGAACTGATCCATCCGGCGATTGACGGGCGGCATTTTCTTGCGGCAAACGGAGCACAGATTCTGACCTGGATATTTTCCAAGGGGGCAACATGTTCGATCTGACTGGCAAGACGGCGCTCGTGACCGGCGCGACCGGGGGCATCGGCGGTGCGATCGCGAAGGCGCTTCACGCGCAGGGCGCGACGGTAGCGGTTTCCGGCACACGGCGCGAAGCGCTCGAAACGCTCGCCGGCGAACTGAAGGATCGCGTACACGTTCTGCCTTGCAACCTGTCCAACATGGACGAGGTCGAGGCGCTGGTTCCCGCCGCTGAAAAGGCGATGGGGCAGCTCGATATTCTCGTCGCCAACGCAGGCATCACCCGCGACAATCTTTTCGTGCAGCTGCGCGACGAGGATTTCGACGACGTGATCCGGGTCAACCTGACTGCGACGTTCCGTCTCGCCCGCGCTGCGACCAAGCTGATGATGCGCAAGCGGTTCGGTCGAATCATTGCGATTACGTCGGTGGTCGGCGTCACCGGCAATGCCGGGCAGGGCAACTACGCGGCGTCCAAGGCTGGTCTGATCGGCATGATGAAGTCGGTTGCAGCGGAATACGCCCGCCGCAACGTGACGGCCAACTGCATCGCGCCGGGCTTTATCGCCACGCCGATGACGGACGTCCTCAACGAGAAGCAGCGTGAAGCGGTGCTGGGCAAGGTGCCCGCAGGCCGGCTCGGAACGCCGGACGACATCGCGGCGGCTGCCGTTTACCTGGCCTCGAACGAGGCGGCCTACGTCACCGGCCAGACCCTTCACGTCAATGGCGGGATGGCCATGATTTGAGGTTGATTTTTCTGGCTTTTTGTCAAGCGGTAAGGTCAGTGGACGGAAGCCGGGGCTTTGTGGTCAAGTCCGGGGAAGTATGGTAACCGGACGGCACTCGGTTGGGGAAAACGCCATTGCAGGATCGTCAAACCCCGTATATTGCCGTTCGGCGCCAGCCGCCGTTTCCGGCAAATCTCGCTTCCGGGCGAGGCACGGTAATGCGTGGTACGGATGGCACGAATTCGCATTTTTTCGCACCGCGAGGGGCTCGGATCGTTTTACGGTCGAGTTTAATGGAACAAGCACGAGGTTAAACGATGAGTGAGATTGGCGAGCGGGTTAAGAAGATCGTGGTCGAGCACCTTGGTGTCGAACCCGAGAAGGTTGTCGACAGCGCCAGCTTCATCGACGATCTCGGCGCCGACAGCCTCGACACCGTCGAGCTCGTGATGGCGTTCGAAGAGGAATTCGGCTGCGAAATTCCGGACGACGCCGCGGAAACCATCCTCACGGTTGGCGACGCCACCAAGTTCCTCGAGAAGAACGCAAAGAGCTGACGCCAACGCGCAGCCACGACGACACGCGGCGGGTTGTGATCGAACGACCCGCCGTCTTGCTGTTTTAGTGGCGCGCTGGCGTAGCTGGTTAGCTGGAGATTGACGTATGAGGCGGGTTGTCGTCACGGGCCTAGGCATGGTTTCGCCGCTCGCCAATGGCGTAGAGCCGACTTGGAAACGCATTCTCAACGGCGACAGCGGCGCCAGCCGTATCGAGAGATTCGAGGTCTCCGATCTCACCTGTCAGATCGCCTGCATGGTTCCGCGCGGCGATGGCACCAACGGCACGTTCAATGCCGATGACTGGATGGAGCCGAAGGAACAGCGCAAGGTCGATGATTTCATCATCTTCGCGATGGCCGCTGCGTCCCAAGCGCTCGATGATGCCAACTGGCATCCGAGCACGGAAGAAGAGCGTTGCGCCACCGGCACCCTGATCGGTTCGGGCATCGGCGGCATTGAGGGGATCGGCGAAGCCGCCGTGATCCTGAAGGAACGCGGTCCGCGCAAGCTGTCGCCGTTCTTCATTCCCGGACGTCTGATCAATCTCGCGTCGGGCTACGTCTCGATCAAGCACGGCCTCAAGGGCCCGAACCATGCGGTTGTCACCGCCTGTTCGACAGGCGCGCATGCTATCGGCGACGCCAGCCGCCTAATCGCGTTCGGCGATGCCGACGTGATGGTGGCAGGCGGTGCGGAATCCGCCGTCAACCGCCTTGCCATGGGTGGCTTCTGCGCGTTGCGCGCGATGGCCACCAAGTACAACGACAACCCGACCATCGCCTCGCGGCCGTATGACAAGGATCGCGACGGCTTCGTGATGGGCGAGGGCGCAGGCGTCGTGGTGCTCGAAGAATACGAGCACGCGAAGAAGCGCGGTGCGAAGATTTACGCCGAGATCGTGGGCTACGGCCTGACCGGCGACGCGTACCACATCACCGCACCCGCCGAGGATGGCGACGGCGCTTTCCGTTGCATGCAGATGGCGATGAAGCGCGCGGGCGTTACTCCGTCCGACATCGACTACATCAACGCGCACGGCACCTCGACGCCACTCGGTGACGAGATCGAGCTTGGCGCGGCGCAGCGGTTGCTGGGAAATGCGGCATCGAAGGTCTCGATGTCGTCGACCAAATCCTCCACCGGACATCTGCTCGGTGCGGCTGGCGCGATCGAAGCGATCTTCAGCATTCTGGCGATTCGGGATAACGTCGCGCCGCCGACGATCAATCTCGACAATCCATCCGTCGAGACGGCGATTGATCTGGTGCCGAAAAAAGCAAGGCAGCGCGAGATCAATGTGGCGCTGTCGAACTCATTCGGATTCGGCGGCACCAATGCGTCGCTGATTGTTCGCCGGCTGGCAAACTAACTCGTGCTTTTCTAAACTGCATTTGATCTGTTTCGCAGCACAGGTTGCGGGGCATGGCTTAAAAGGCGTCGACCAAAAGATTTGGGCCAAAAGATTTGGGCCGAAAGATTTTGAGCCGATGGTGAGGCGGAACCGTTTTCAACCTTTTGCCTCATTCGGACATAATTTATCTCTCGAACGCGCGTAGAGTACTGAATCAACGACACTAATCGGCTTGCAGGAATCAGGTTGCTTCGATGAGCCAAAGACCACCCATTGCTCCGCGCAGTCCGCGCGCGGCGCTTGAGCCGGAGCAGGTGCCGCAGCCGCCGAAGCATTCGAGGCGCGCGCGCAACACTTTCGTCGTGGTCGGCAACGCGATCATGACCTTCCTGATCATCACCATGCTGGGGGTCGGCGGACTCTTCTTTTATGGAAAGAAGACGATCGAGGCCAAAGGGCCTCTCGCGGAAGACAAGGTCGTCAACATTCCGCCGCGTGCCGGCATGGCCGACATCGGCGACATCCTTCAGCGCAATGGCGTGATCGATGCCGATCGCTGGACCTTCATCGGAGGCGTGCTCGCGATGAATGCGCGGTCCGGCCTCAAGTCCGGCGAGTATCTGTTCCAGAAGAACGCCAGCCTGCGCGATGTCATCAACACCATCGTTGAAGGCAAAGTGGTCCAGCATGCCTTCACGATCCCTGAGGGCCTCACCTCCGAGCAGATCGCCGCCCGCATTCAGGACGCCGATATTTTCACCGGTTCGTTGAAGGAGCAGCCGCGCGAAGGCACGCTGCTGCCCGACACCTATAATTTCCCGCGCGGCACGCCGCGCGATCAGGTGATCGCCCGCATGCAGCAGGCGCAGAAGCGCGTGCTGGCCGATGTATGGTCGCGCCGCAACCCCGACGTCCCGGTCCGCACGCCGGAACAGCTTGTGACGCTTGCGTCCATCGTCGAGAAGGAAACCGGCAAGGCGGATGAGCGCAGCCGTGTCGCGGCCGTGTTCGCGAACCGCCTGCGCCAGAAGATCAAGCTGCAGTCCGATCCGACTATCATTTACGGCCTTGTCGGCGGCAAGGGGACGCTGGGCCGTCCCATCAAGCGCAGCGAAATCACCCAGCCATCGCCGTACAACACCTACGTGATCGACGCGCTGCCGCCAGGGCCGATCGCCAATCCGGGCCGCGCGTCGCTTGAGGCGACCGCCAACCCCGCGCGCACCCGCGACCTGTTCTTCGTTGCCGATGGCACCGGCGGGCACACCTTCGCGGAAACCTACGACCAGCATCAGAAGGGTGTCGCGAAGCTGCGCTCGATGGAACGCCAGCAGCAGAACGACACCGCCGATCCGGAGGACTCGCAGCCCGCCGCCGCGACACCGCCGGCGCCGGCTGCGGCACCCTCGAAGCCCGCCGCTGCGCCAAAGGCAGCTCCGAAAACCGCGCCGCGCGCCTCCGCGCCTTCGAGCATCATGGCCCATGAACCGTGGACCAACATCACGGGATCGTCGGCGGCGCATAAACGGACCGCCAAGCGCCCTCCGGCGGCTGCGTCCAGCGCGCCCGAGGCGGCAGAAGAAGCGACGCAGTAAGTCTCGCGCCTCAATATCCCGGCCTTTTGAAATCGCGGATTTTCCGGACTTCAGGATTGCGCCTGCGGTCTTGCACCATCCTGCGATTTCGTGGACAAGCTGACGCAGTTGTTTCTCGGTGAGGAGACGTTTCGCGATGGCGCTGTCGAGCATGACCGGCTTTGCGCGCAGCCACGGCACCAGCGGTCCGTATGCGTTCGAATGGGAATTGAAGTCCGTCAACGCCAAGGGCTTTGATTTCAGGCTGCGGTTGCCGCCCGGCTGGGACGATATCGAAGCGCCGGCCCGCAAGCGCGCCGCCGAACTGCTCTCGCGCGGCACCGTCTACGCCAACCTGTCCGTCAAACGTACCGGCGCGGCCTCTATCGTGCGTATCAATGACGAGGTTCTCTCGTCGATCCTGAAGGTGGCGGCCGAGATCTCCGCACGCACCGACGCCGTCGCACCGAGCGTGGACGGCCTGCTCGGAATCAAGGGCGTGATCGAAGTTGTCGAGCCGGAGAGCGACGAAGCCGAAATGCAGGCCGCGCGTGCCGCCGTTTCCGCTGCGTTCGAGCAAGCGCTGCAAAGCCTGATCGAGATGCGCAAGCGTGAGGGCTCCGCGCTTGGCCAGATCCTGTTGCAACGGATGGGTGAAATCGAACAGCTTGCGAAGCGTGCGGAAACCGCGCCCGGACGCAAGCCGGACGCCATCAAGGCGAGGATTGCCGAACAGGTTGCCCTGCTGCTCGACACCTCGGATCGCTTTGATTCCGATCGCCTGAGCCAGGAAGCGATCATGATCGCGGCGAAGGCCGACATTCGCGAGGAACTCGACCGTATCGCTTCGCATATCGCGCAGGCACGCGAACTGCTCGGCAAGGGCGGCGCGGTGGGACGCCGGCTGGATTTCCTCGCGCAGGAATTCAACCGCGAGGTGAACACCACCTGTTCGAAATCCAACGATATCGAACTGACCAACATCGGGCTCGAGATGAAGAATGTGGTGGAGCAGTTTCGCGAGCAGGTCCAGAATCTGGAATAGTCTTTCGCACGGCAGGGGACGGCATCATGGCGGTGGATGGCAGCTTGAAGGGCGTGGAGCGGCGCGGACTGATGTTCGTGTTGTCGTCGCCGTCGGGCGCGGGCAAGTCCACGCTGGCGCGCATGCTGATCGAGAAAATGCCAGGCCTGAGCATGTCGGTTTCGGTCACGACACGCTCCATGCGTCCGGGCGAAGTCGATGGCGAGCATTATCACTTCATCGACAAGGCACGGTTTCATGCCATGGTGAAGGACGGCGGGCTGCTCGAACATGCAACGGTGTTCGACAATTCCTACGGCACGCCGCGCCAGCCCGTGGAACATGCGCTGTCGTCCGGCCGTGACGTGCTGTTCGACATCGATTGGCAGGGTACGCAGCAACTGCGCGAGAAGGCGCGGGTTGATGTGGTCAGCGTTTTCATCCTGCCGCCGACCGCAGGGGATCTTGAACGGCGGCTGCACACCCGCGCACAGGATTCAGATGAAGTCATCGCCGGGCGCATGAGCCGCGCAAGCCACGAACTCAGCCATTGGGCGGAATACGATTATGTCGTGGTCAACAGCGATCTCAACGAAGCCTATACCCAGGTCGTGACCATCCTGAATGCCGAACGGCTCAAGCGCGAACGGCAGCCGGGCCTGTCCGCCTTCGTGCGCGATTTGCAAAATCAGCTCGCGAAGTAGGTGAGACGGCTGACCGTCTCACCTTGAAATCCTGCTCACGCTGCTGAACGCCGCGACGCACGCGACAGCAGATGTTCGATCTCATCAACCGCTTCATCGAGGACGCGCGGTTCGGGCAGTGGGTCCACGTAAGCCAGCGGCGGTGCCATGCGCGGATCGTCCTGACGAAGGATCGCACCGGATGTATTCATGTCCCAGATCGGGCGGCGTTGAACGGTGTCGCGCTTGTTGCGCCGTGGCTTGATGAAGCGGAAGATCACCGGCCCGACGATGGCCGCGAGCGCCAGAACGCCGACCAGAATGCTCAGCAGAATCCGGATCGAAAAATTATCCTCGGCCGGAGCGGTGGCAGCCACCGGCTGAACCGCCGGAGCGGATGTCGCCGCGGGCGCGGGCGCGGGCGTTGCCGCTGCCATCACCAGACGGTCTGGCGTCAAGGCCGGAGTGGTTTGCGCAGGAGCGGGCGCGCTTGTCGCTGGCTGGTCGGTGGCCGAGGCAACGGATTTCGGCTCCGGCCAGCGCGATGAGAGATTTCCGCCTTCCGGACTCGCCTGCTCCGGGGCGGGCTGGACCGCAGCGCTCTGATTGTCGTTATGGCTGGATTCGTCGGCAGCGGGTGTGAGCGGAGGCCATGTCGAGTCCGAGAGCGATGTATCCTCGTTCGCGGGCGATCCTGCGCGCAATTCGGCGCGGGCATTTGCAACCGATTTCTGAAGCGGTTTCTTCGGCGGCGGCGCGTCCGGTTCGGCCACGGGCGCTGTTTCGGCAGTCTTGTTCACCTTGCCGCCGGCGTCGCCGAGATACCAGCATTTGCGCTTGGTGCCTTTCTCGAGCCGATAGTACCAATGACCGCCTGCGGGCGTTGTCGCCTTCGGCGCAGAGAGGCATTCGCTTCCGGCATCCGGCGCAGCGAACGCGACACTTGGCATGACGATGGAGATCGAAACGCAGCCTGTGAGCAAAACAGACGCGACGATAGCGGTTCGGTTTGACATCCTGTCCCCCTTGCGCAACACGGAACTTATTCCCGGTGGATTTGTCGGGGAGAAGTTGGGTCGCAATGGGCCGCAAATCCGGACTCGCCGGGGCAACATTTGGGCGCGTTCCCCTGTGATTTGAATGCTAAGGAGCGGCTTTTGATCCCCTGGGAACTTCTGGATACCGCGCAGGTGCCGGGCGGCGGCGAACTTCGCCTGATGCGCAGGGGCGCCGAATTCTCCATCAAGCTCGGCCAGAATGAGTTGATGAACAGCCGTCTCAGCGGATCGGAGGAGGCGCTGGCGACGCTTGCCTGGAAGCGCGTTCAGCCACGAAACAAGCCGCGCATGCTGATCGGCGGACTGGGCATGGGGTTCACGCTGCGCGCCGCACTGGCCGTGCTCGGTCCCGATGCGCGGATCGTCGTATCCGAACTTGTGCCGAGTGTGGTGGCATGGGCGCGGGGGCCGATGGCGGAAATCTTTGGCAGCAGCCTGACGGATCCGCGCGTGACCATTCGCGAAATCGATGTCGGCCAACTGATCCGCGCCGAGCGTGCCGCTTACGACATCATCCTTCTGGATGTCGACAACGGTCCCGAAGGTCTGACGCGGGAAGCCAACGACGCGCTTTACAGTCAGTCGGGATTAGCCGCGGCTCATGCAGCGCTGCGGCCCGGTGGCGTGCTCGGCGTCTGGTCGTCCGGACCTGATGCCCGTTTCACGCAGCGTCTGCGCAGGGCGGGATTCGATGTTGCGGAAATCAATGTTCGCGCCACGTCATCGCGGCGTGGCGCGCGTCATGTGATCTGGATGGCGGCGAAGCCCGGTTGAGCGCGGCGCTCAGTTCGTCAGCATGATGCGGCCGACGACCTTTCCGGCGCGCAACTGGTCGATCCATTTCTGAACGTCGCCCATCGGCTCTTCCTTCATCGGCGTCGGCTTGATCTTGCCGGCGCGTGCCAGCGCCATCAGTTCGCTGGCCTCGGCCAGCGTGCCGGTGATGAACCCTTCGACGGTCATGCGCTTGTAGACCCATTGCACCATCGGGATGCTGAAGTTGCCGCCCATCAAGCCCGAAACGACGATCTTGCCGCCGCGTGCCAGCACGCTCATGGCGAAGGCCATCGACTTCTCGTTGCCCGCGAAATCGACCACCTCGTCGAAACCGCCTTCGGTTTCCTTGAGGATACGCTTGACGATATCGGCTTCGGACGGATCGTAGGCAACGCTCGCGCCGTTCTTCAGTGCGGTCTCGCGTGCGGTCGCGCTCAGGTCCGCGACGGAAATCGGCTGCTTGAACATCGCCTGCGCGAACGACAGGCCCATCATGCCAACACCGCCGAGGCCGATCAGCAGCATGTTGCGCTCGCGCGGCCGCCCCAGATGCCGTTTCAGTGCGCCGTAGGCGGTGACGCCCGAGCACATCAGGGTCGCGGCGACGTTGACGGGCAGGGGATCGTAATCCAGCAGATACTTTGCATCCGGCACCAGCACGTGGCTGGCGAAGCCGCCATCGATGGCGACGCCGAGATAGCGGTTGCGCGCGCAGAGATTTTCGTCGCCGTTCAGGCAGTCGCGGCACTGGCCGCAGCCGATCCACGGAAACACGGCCTTCTTCTTGCCGATGAGCGCCTTGTCCACATCGGGGCCGACTTCATCGACAACGCCTGCGATCTCATGGCCGAGCGTGAACGGCAGCGCCATGCCCTTGGTGGTGTCGAGCTTCTTGCCGTTGCCGAGATCTGCATAGCCGTCCTGGATATGCAGGTCGGAATGGCACAGTCCGCAGCGCTCGATACGCACCAGAACTTCCCGGCCCTGCGGCTTCGGGGTTTCCGCGATGGTTTCGCAGAGCGGAGCGTCGAATTTCACAAGTGACTGGCGGCGCATCACGGCCATTTCAGTTTCTCCCTAAATCGGTTCTTTTCTTGCTGGCGGACTATTGGCCAATTCACGGGCCATAGCAACAAAGCCTGAAACGGGGATGGTTTCGGCGCGCCGCGTCGTTTCGACGTCTGCTGCGGCGGCCAGCACGGCGGGATCGACGCCGAGCGACTTGAGGCTTTGGCGCAACATCTTCCGGCGCTGGCCGAAGGCAGCCGCGGCGACGCGCTCCAGCGTGCGAAGATCGCACGGCTCCGGATTGGCGCGCGGGATCAGCCGCACCACGGACGAGGTGACCTTGGGCGGCGGCACGAATGCGCTCGGAGAAATATCGAACAGGATTTTCGTTTCCGCGCGCCAGTTCGCGAGCACTCCAAGGCGGCCATAAGCGTCGTCGTTTTCGCGGGCGACAATGCGTTCGGCGACCTCGCGCTGGAACATCAGCACCATCATGTCGTACCACGGCGGCCATGGGTCGGTAGTGAGCCAGCCAACCAGAAGGACCGTCGCGATATTGTAGGGCAGGTTGGCAACGATCTTGGCGCGTTCGCCATCAAGGTAAGGCCGCGGATCGAACGTCATCGCATCGGCGTTCACGATAGTCAGCCGCCCCGGATAGTGCTGCGCGATTTCTTCCAGCGCAGGAATGGCGCGCTCGTCGCGTTCCACTGCGATCACGCGCCGCACGCCTTGCGCGAGCAGTGCGCGGGTCAAACCGCCCGGACCGGGGCCGATCTCGACGATCGTGGCGTCCTCAAGCGGTGCCGCCGCGCGCGCGATGCGCGAGGTAAGATTGAGATCGAGCAGGAAATTCTGGCCAAGCGATTTCTTCGCCGAAAGTTCGTGACGCCGGATGACGTCGCTGAGCGGCGGCAGATTATCGATGGCGCTCATGTGCCGGAGGCCGAGGCCATGCGTGCGGCGAGGCGCAGCGCCGCGATCAGGCTCGACGGATTGGCGCGCCCGGTGCCTGCGATGTCGAACGCTGTGCCGTGATCCGGCGAGGTGCGGATAAAGGGCAGCCCCAGCGTGACGTTGACGCCGTCATCGAATGCGATGGTCTTGATCGGGATCAGCGCCTGATCGTGATACATGCAGATCGCGCAGTCATAGGTCTTGCGCGCAGCCGCGTGAAACATCGTATCGGCAGGCAGCGGCCCGCGGACCTCTATGCCATCCCGGCGCAGCGCGGCGATGGCCGGTGCGATAATGGATTGATCTTCAGTGCCGAGCGAACCGTCTTCACCAGCGTGCGGATTGAGACCGGAAATGGCGAGGCGCGGGTTTGCGATGCCGAGACGTGCCTTCAGGTCCGCCGCGACGACCCGCGCGGTTTTGACGATCAGATCGGTATTGAGCTGCGTGATGGCGTCGCGCAGCGGCAGGTGAATCGTCACCGGCACCACGGCGAGGTCCGGCGACCACAACATCATCACCGGATGGGGCACCGCGCCGCCGGTCGCGGCGGCCAGTTGTGCCAGGAATTCGGTGTGGCCGGGATGGGAGAAGCCTGCCTGATACAGCACGCTCTTGGCGATTGGGTTGGTGACCACTGCGCTCGCGCGTCCGGCGATCACGTCGGCCACGGCATGCCGGATCGATGCAATGGCGGCGGGCGCGCTGGTGCCGTCGGGCTGGCCCGGTTTCACTGTGGCCGCGATGCCTGTTTTCACGACGGGCAGGGCATCGTTGAAAACGCTGCCGGCATTCTCCGCGCTGATTTCGGCCGTCGCGATGCTGACGCCGAGAACCTGCGCGCGCGCTGCGATCGCTGCGGTGTCGCCAATCAGGTAGAAAGCTGGAAGATCAAGCTCCCGGCGTTTCAGCCACGCCGCGATGGTGATGTCGGGGCCGATGCCCGCCGGCTCGCCGATGGTCAGCGCCAGAGCTTGAGGGGCGGCCGCTTGGGTCATGGTTGCGACGTTGCGATCACTTGGTGCGGATTTCGATCATGGAGCCCTTGCGGACTTCCTGAAGATACGACTTGGACTTCGCTTCGTATTTCTCGTTGTAGATCTTTTCGCGGGCCGCCCGCTTGGCAGGCGTATCGGCCTTGGTCGGCTTGCGGCTGCAGAGCGCGACCATCTCGATACCCTGCTTGGTGACCTCGGGCGGAGTGAGTTTTCCGACTGGAGTCTTGTCGAGCAGTTCGCGCAAATTGGGCGGAAGGTCGGCGGACGTCTTGGTCAACTGATCGCGGATCGCCGCGTCGCGCATCGCGCGGAACAATTCCTGCGCCTCGTCGCACGATTGAATCCGGCTGCGCAGCAGCTCCGCTTCCTTGCGGCGATTTTCGACCACGGATGAGGGCGATCCGCGTGGCACAATAAGGACGATCGGGCGAACCAGGTACTCAAAGCTCTCGGTTTCAGATTTGTCACCGGAGACGCCGATGCCGACGAGATCCTTTTCGGGGACAAGGAAGCTTGACTGAAACCGGCCGCGCACCAGATTGCCCCATGTCATGTCGGCCTTGATGCGCAGCTTGAGCGTTTCGGGACGAATTCCGTGGCCTTCGAGCATCTTGCTGAGCTGATCTGCGCTCATGCGCATGCGTGACGCCATATTGCCATAGGCGCCATCGAGATCCGAACTCGACAGATCGAGGCCGTATTTCTTTCCTTCTTTGATCTTGACCTTGTCGTTGATCAGATCCTGGAGAGCTTCCTGACGGGAAATGTTTTTCTTGGTCGTCAGGGCGGTCAGTTTGATGCGCTGATCGATGTCGAAATTCGTCACCGGTTCGCCGTTCACCATCGCCGCAACGGACTGCGCCATCACGCTCGAGCCGAAGCCCGAAACAACAAGGACCGCTGCAGCCAGCGCAGCGGTGCGGATGTGACGAAGGAGGAGGTCAGCGATCATGGTCGAACTCATGCTAGCCAGATTTGGAGGTTCTCGCGTGGATCACGCAATATCAACCCCGAGTTTGCGGCGGCAATGCGCACGCCTGATGAAATCCGGACATTTTCCGGGCTCAACCCGAAAGTGTCGTGAAACCTGATCGTGGAGACGACACGTCGCGGGACATCACTGCGAGGTGTTGAACGAACTGGAGCCGATGGTGCGCAGGCCGATCTGCAGCATGATGCGGTGATCGGTCACCGGCGTGGTGTAGTTGGCTGAGGTATAGGCGTAGTCTGTGATGTAGTTCGCTGCGATAATGAAGCAGTCGTCCACATAGCCTGCGCCGACGATGTACTGATTGACCGTGTTGTTGGTGATGTCATAGCGCAATGCGCCGGACAGCATCCAGTTGTTGGCGACCTTGAACGAGCCGGTGGCGACGATGCCTTCGCGCCGGTTGAGGAAGCCCAGTTCCGGCTGCGCGTCGTAGTTGCCGTAAAGCAGGCTCAGGCCGAAGCGATCGAAGTTCGCCTTGCCTTCGAGTTCGAAGCGCCGCACGGCGCCGGTGGCCTCGTCCAGGCGGGTGCGGGCAATGACGCTGTAAATCCTGTTCGGCTGATAGGCGATGCGCGCGACGTAGTCGGAGCGGGCCTTGTCCAGACCGCTGTCCACGGCGGTGTTGGTCAGGTCCTGCACGGCGAAGGAGTTGAGGCCGAACAACTGGTAGGATTGGCCGAACAGGAAGTTGATGGAGCCGCCGCGGTCGAACTGCGTGGTGGCCTGGACGCCGACATTGGCGCGGCCGCCGCCTTCGACGCGATCGTAGCCCGAGAACTTGTCCACGCTGAACAGGTTGCTGTCGTCGAAGGTGAAGCTTTGTGCGTCTTCGTTGGGAAGGCGGCCGGCGCTCGGTTCGTTGGGCCGGATGATCAACTGGCCGATGGGTTCGATGGTGGTGGTGCCCCACGGCTGCACGTTGATGAACGGATAGCGGTATTCGAGGCCGACCGTCGGCATCAGGCGCGCGGTCTGGGTCGAGCCGACCGGAAGGTATTTCTCCACGCCCGGCTGGTTGTCGATGTTGGCGCTGATCAGGTCGCCGCGCAGCGAGGCGAACGGCGTGAAGATCTGGCCGATGGAGTCGGTGAACGACCGGCGCCAGGACACTTCCGCCGTCAGGCGGGTGTAATCGCCGGGAATGCCGCGAAGGAGGCAGTTCGCCGGAATTTTCTTCGTCGGATCTGCGGACGTCGGCGTACACCAGCCGCTCAGCGATGCGGTCGGATTGATCGCATCGAACGATGCCGTCTGACGGCTCAGGCTGAGGAAGTTCGCCTTATAGCTGAACTCGCCGCCCAGCACGTTGCGGTTGAGGACGTTCGAATAGTCGATCACCGGGTGGACGATCGGAATCTGGCCCTGATCGTCCGCCGCCGAGTAACCGAGGAAATGCATCACGCGCGCGTCGAAGTAGCTGCGGTTACCGACGCCGGTCAGATAAATCTGCGAGAGGCCGGTATCCGGCACAAGCAGGAAGGAGTTGAGCGCGTTTTTATACGGGCCGAGATTGTAATCGTAGAAGAACGCCTTGTCCGAAACCGCAACCGCGTCCCAGCCCCAGACCCATTTGTCGTTGAGCGCGAACTGGCCCTTGGTGTCGATACCGCCGCGGAACTCGCGGTCACCGGGTTCGCCAAGGAACTTGCTCGGATCGTCCTGACGGATGCCGTAGCCGCGGATTTCGTAAGCGCCATTGATGAGGCGCTGGCGGAATTCGCCCTGCATCAGCAGGCCCTGCTTCGAGGTGTAGCGCGGCGTCACGGTGGCGTCGTAGTCCGGCGCTAGCGCGAAGTAATACGGAACTTCCACGCCAAAACCGTTGCGCGAGCTGGACTGATAGCTCGGAATCAAAAAGCCGCTCTTGCGCTTCACCGACGGGTCCGGCGTCGAGAAGTATGGCAGATACGCAACGGGATGACCGAAGAACTCGAGGGTCGCGTCCTCGAAATAAAGCATCTTCTCGGTCTGGTTGTGGATGATACGCGCGCCCTTCACCTGCCAGAGCGGCGGCTTCTTGGGATTGTCCTTACAGGCGGCGCAGGCGGTGTAGACACCGTTCTGGAAGACCGTGACATCGCCGTTGGTGCGATCGGCGCGGGTCGCGGCCATGCGGGTCCGATCCGCGGTATCGAGCCGCAGCGAATCGACGAACCCGTCCCGGTAATCGTCGGACAGGTCGAGCAGGTTGGCGTAGGTGATCTTGCCGTCGATGTCGGTCAGACGGACGTTGCCCTCGGCATGCAGGCGCTTGGTCTTCTGGTCGTAGATGACCTTGTCGGCCTCGAGCGTGGACCCGTTGTAGTAGATCTGAACGTTGCCGACCGCCGCGACACGGGAGTTGTTGTAGTCGTAGTTCACCTCGGTCGCGCGCACCAGCATCTGCCCGTCGTTGTTCTGGGGGCGTGGGGGCTTGGGCGGCTTCGGGGGAAGCGGGTTGTAACGGTAGTTGACGGTCTGCTGCGCCAAGGCGGGCGTTATCGTCCCGCCCGCAAAGCCGAGCGCTCCGCAAAGCCCCAGAACAGCAGACAAGGCGAGGCTTTGACGGCGCAAGCGAATGCGCCGCCTGAACGCAGGCGTCAGTCCTTGGAGGGCGGCGATAACAGCCACTACCCGTCCTCCTGGTAGAGCAAGGCCAGAAAACCCGAGAGGCCACCCACGCAGACGGGTAACCACGCGGCAGCGAGCGGATGCATCAACTCGGCCTTGCTTAAATCCTCAGTTACTTTCGACAGGACATAGAGCAGAAACCCTGCTGCAACGCCACTCAAAACCATCTTTTGCACGCCGCCGAACCGGAAGAACCGAAGGCTGACGGCAGCTGCCAACAACACCATTGCAGCCAGCAAAAACGGCCGTGCAATCAGCTTTTCATACTGCAGGCGGTATCCCGCCATGGTCTGTCCGGAGTTCTGGGACGACTGGATGTAGTCCGGGAGTTGCCAAAAAGACACAGTTTCGGGCGTGGCGAAGCTGTTGCGGATCTGCGCCATGACCAGGGTCGTGGCCAGGGTTGCGGTGGCTTCCTCGACCATGGGATTGTCGAGGTTATAGCGCCGCACGCCTTTGAAGACCCAGCGCCCCGGTTCAAGGGTGGCCTCGTTGGCCTCGATTCGCTCCTTGAAGGTCCCTGACGGATCGTAACGGTACACCGTGATGCCGGTCAGCAGCGCGCCCTGTCCGACGCTGCGGGCAGCGTTGATGATGCTTTGCCCTTCGCTGGTCGACTGGTTGAGCCAGAAGCCCGCGCCATCCTGCGGCGCGCTGTCGGTGAAGAGCTTGGCTTCCATTCTCTTGCCGCGTTCCAGCATCTCCGCCGTTACGGGGTTGTAGACCGTGGTTGCCAGAATCCCGAGCAGGAGGGCGCTGACGAGGGCGGGGGTCGTGAACTGCCACGCCGAAATCCCTGCGGCGCGGGCGATCACGAGTTCAAGCCGCCGCGACAGCGCCAGGAACGACACCATCGCGCCGATCAGGATGCAGAACGGCATCAGCTTTTCGAGCGTCAGCGGAACGCGGAAAAATGCGGTCTGTGCAACGAACAGGACGGGCACATTCGGCAGACTGCTCGCCCGGCGCATCAGCTCGATGTAATCGACCGTGATCACCAGAAAGAAGATCGCGCCAAACGTTCCGAGCGCTGCGATGACGAAACGCGCGGCGAAATAACGGGCAAGGATGGTTGTCACCATGCGCGGGATCGCCTCATGCAGATGCATGCCGCCGGACAAGCCGTGCGGTCGCAAGAACCCGAACGGACAGTGGCGCTTCTGTCCGAAAAACTGTGGTGCCGAGTGACCCCATCAGGCGGCGATATCCCCAAATCCAGCCGGTTCTCCGCCCTGCGCCCAGACCTTTTAAAAGGTCCCCCACGGGCGCTGGGCCGGATCTTTCCGGCACATTCTTAGTTCATAGCATCCCTTTGATCGGTCAACAAAATGGCTGTGCTAGGGCTGACCGCTCCGCGTGGTTAATAAATCATTTGACGTGGCATTCCGGCCACGCGCCCGGAGGCCGAATCCTGCCACGCCGCAGGCATGCGCCCGAGCCGGTTGGCAGCGCCAGCGGGAAGGCGTCATAGTGGGATGTCCGGCCAGATTCTGGCCTATTTGGAGGATTTGCTAATGCCCGACGCCGTCAAGGTCGGCTTCGTTCCGTTTTCTGCCGCCCCGCGCGGTGTTCTCGCGGTCTTTTGCGACGATACGCTGAAGCTTGGCCCGGCCACAGCCAAGGCGCTTGGCGTGGCCGCGAGCGTCGTGAAGCGCGCCGCCGCCGCCAACCAGTTCAAGGGCAAGAGCGGGGCCGTCCTCGACATTCTGGCACCGGAAGGGCTGAAGGTCGGTCGTCTGATCGTGCTGGGCACCGGCAAGTCCGCGTCGCTCAAGGATGGCGACTTCATTAAATTCGGCGGCAAGATCGCATCCAAGATCACGGCCGGAACCGAGACTGTTACGATTCTCGCTGAACTGCCGTCGGGCGCGATGAAGGCTTCTCAGGCGGCGGGTATCGCCTCGGGCGTGCGAATGCGCGCATATCGATTCGACCGCTACAAGACCAGGAACAAGGACGGCGACAACGCGCCGATGCGCACCCAGTTTTCCGTCGCGGTGGCTGACGTCGCCGCAGCACGGAAGGCTTTCTCGCCCGAGAACCATGTGGTCGATGGCGTTCTGCTGGCGCGCGATCTGGTCAACGAGCCGCCGAATGTGCTTTTCCCCGCCGAATTCGCGCGCCGCGCGACGCAGTTGCGCAAGCTCGGCGTGAAAGTCGAGGTGCTCGACGTCAAGGCCATGACCGCTCTCGGCATGGGCGCGCTGCTCGGTGTCTCGCAGGGTTCCGAGCATGACGGCCGCATGGTCGTCATGCGCTGGAACGGCGGCAAGGCCGGCGAGCAGCCGGTCGCCTTCATCGGCAAGGGTGTCTGTTTCGATACCGGCGGTATCTCCATCAAGCCCGCGGGCGGCATGGAGGACATGAAGGGCGACATGGGCGGCGCGGCCTGCGTGGTCGGCCTGATGCATGCGCTCGCGGCGCGCAAGGCGAAGGTGAACGTCATCGGCGCGATCGGCCTTGTCGAGAACATGCCGGACGGCAATGCGCAGCGTCCCGGAGATATCGTCACATCGATGTCGGGCCAGACCATCGAGATCATCAATACCGACGCGGAAGGCCGCCTCGTGCTCGCCGACGTGCTCTGGTACGTGGCCAAGAAGCACAAGCCGAAATTCATGGTCGATCTCGCCACCCTGACAGGCGCGATTCTGGTCGCGCTCGGCGTCGAGTATGCCGGCATGTTCTCGAACGACGACAAACTCGCGGAGCGTCTGACCGCGGCGGGGCAGGAGACCGGCGAGCGCGTCTGGCGCATGCCGCTCGGTCCCGAATACGACAAGCAGATCGATTCGCAGTTCGCCGACATGAAAAACACCGGCACACGCAACGGCGGCTCGATCACGGCGGCGCAGTTCCTGCAGCGCTTCGTGGACGAAACGCCGTGGGCGCATCTCGACATCGCGGGCACCGCGATGGGCGTGCCCGCATCCGATCTCAGCCGCAGTTGGGGATCGGGCTACGGCGTGCGCCTGCTGAACAGGCTGGTTGCCGACAACTACGAAGCGAAGAAGTAAGGCAGAGCCGTCATTGCGAGGAGCGCTTGCGACGAAGCAATCCATACTTGTGCAAATGGATTGCTTCGCTTCGCTCGCAATGACGGGCCAACACAGTCAGACACGGCCGCCATGACCGAAGTCCTGTTCTATCATCTGCAAGACATGACGCTCGAGAGGGTGTTGCCGCCGTTGCTTGAGAAATCGCTTGAGCGTGGATGGCGCGTGGCCGTGCAGGCCGGGTCCGAGGAGCGGGCGGACGCGCTCGACGCACATCTGTGGACCTATCGCGACGATTCCTTTCTGCCGCATGGAACCTGGCGCGACAGCGACGTATTGAACCAGCCGGTTGTGCTTGTCCTGGATGAAGGCAATCCGAACAACGCCACTGTCCGCTTCATCGTCGATAGCGCGGGATTGCCCAAGGATTGTGCGACCTATGAGCGGATCGTGATGGTCTTTAACGGCGATGACGATGAAGCGCTTGGCGCAGCGCGCGCGGCGTGGACCGACGGCAAGTCGCGCGGTCTCGATCTCACATACTGGCAGGCCGACGAACGCGGCAGATGGCAGAAGCGCGCTTAATGCGTGCGCGCGTTGAGACGGTGAACGCTCATCGGAAGTTGATCCGATAAGCAGGCCGATCCTGCGGCACTGTTAACAATACGGTCTTTTTTCGTTGACCTGACTGTCGGTTAGCCACCATGGTGCCGCAAAGGGATGGTGGAAGGCGGGTTCGCGCGACGAGAGCAAGGTGTTTCCCTCTCTCAATCGCAGGACTCGCAAGTGGTTGTTTATGCATTTGCTTTAAGGCATGAGCAGGTTCCGGAAAGCGCCGTCGGGGTGCTGAAGTTGGTGTGAGAACGAATTTGAACATCCCGCGTAAAGGCATCTCCGCACGGCATCTGGCAGCCCTCGTTATCGTGGCGCCGATGGTTTCCGGCTGCAGCGGATTCAGCGGACTGTCGGATTTCTCCATGAAAGACCAGGAGTGGTTCGCGCGTCCCGGCCGGATCTTCAAGGCGGGCAACAGCCGCATCGAAACACCGCCGTTGACGCCGACCGCGGAGATCACCCCGAACGATCTGGTTTCATCCGATGGCGCGTGCGCGGGCATGCCTGCGCCGAGCCCGACGGACGCCAATGCGAACGCGTCGCCGGAAGCTGTCCCGGTGGTTCCGGCCGCACCGCCTGTCGCGCTCGGCCATACCGAATGTGACGTGGTGCGCGGCATCGGCGTTGCACCGGACAACGTCAACATGTCGAACAACGAGCGCGGCGACCGCGTCGCGCTGATCACATGGATGCATGGGCCAAGGCCCGGCGCATATACTTTCACGTCGGGACGCCTAACGTCGATCGAGCGCGTCGATGTGCCCGAACCTCCGAAGCCCGCTCGCCCCGCAAAGAGAAAGCGCGGCTGATCTTTAAATCCTCATGGTGAGGAGTGAGGCAAAGCCTCGCGTCTCGAACCATGAGTGAAAGATAAAAAGCTTCTTCATTGACACGAATTCATCCTTCGAGACGCGCGCAAGCGCGCTCCTCAGATGAGGATCGCGCCCTCAGCTTGCGGCTTCGTCGTAGGACGAACTCGCTTCGAGCCATGAATCTTCGGCGCGCTGCAGCGCCTCGCTGGCGCTGGCGCGGGCCTTGGTCAACTGTGCGGCCTGCTTGGGATCGCGCTTGAACAAATCGGGCAGCGCAAGTGCCGCATCAATCTTCGCGATGATGCCGGTGATCCGTTCGATCTCGCTTTCGGCATGGGCGATTTGCTGCTTGAGCGGAACGCGCTTTTCGCCCTTGGGACGCGCAGGCTTTTCGCGGCTGGTTGTTTCGCGGCCGGACGTGCGCATGCCGCGCGCCGTCAGCACGGAGCGGCGATAGTCGTCGAGGTCGCCGTCGTAAGGCGTCACCGCGCGATCCGCCACCACCCACAATTGATCCGCGCAGGCTTCGATCAGATAGCGGTCGTGTGAAACCATGATGATCGCGCCGGGGAAGTCGTTGATGGCTTCCGCCAGCGCCGCGCGGCTGTCGATGTCGAGATGGTTGGTCGGCTCGTCGAGGATGATCATGTTCGGACCGTAGAAGGTCGCGAGCCCGAGCAACAGCCGCGCCTTTTCGCCGCCCGACAGCGAACTCACTTTGGTATCGCCCGCCTTGCCGGAAAAGCCGATGGCGCCGACCCGCGCGCGAACCTTGGTTTCGGTCTCGTTCGGCATCAGCCGGCGCAGGTGATCGTAGGCGGAGCCGTCAAGATCAAGCTCATCAGTCTGGTGCTGCGCGAAATAGCCGACCGACAGGCTGGCGGCGCGCACCACCTTGCCCGAGAACGGCGCAAGCTTGCCCGCCAGCAATTTCACCAGCGTCGATTTGCCGTTGCCGTTAGCGCCGAGCAGGGCGATGCGGTCGTCGTTGTCGATGCGCAGCGTGACCTTGTTGAGCACGGGCTTGTCCGGGTCGTACCCGACCGACACGCCATCGACGGCGATGATCGGCGGCGACAGAAGCTTCTCCGGCTCCGGGAATGTGATCTCGCGCACGTCCTGCGTCACCAGCGCCGTCACCGGCTTCATGCGTTCCAGCATCTTGACGCGGGACTGCGCCTGCTTTGCTTTCGACGCTTTCGCCTTGAAGCGGTCCACGAACGCCTGAAGCCGCTTGCGCTCGTCCATCTGCTTCTTGGCGTGCTTCGCGTCGAGCATCTCGCGCGTCGCGCGCTGTTCCTCGAACGAGGAATAGGTGCCCTTGTAGAGCGTCAGCTTGCCGCGATCGAGATGCAGGATCTGATCGACCGAGGTGTCGAGCAGGTCGCGGTCGTGGCTGATGACGATGACGGTGCGCGGATAGCTGGCGAGGTGATCCTCAAGCCAGAGCGTGCCTTCGAGATCGAGATAGTTGGTAGGTTCGTCCAGCAGCAAGAGGTCGGGGGCTGCAAACAAAGTCGCTGCCAAGGCCACGCGCATGCGCCAGCCGCCGGAGAATTCCTGACAGGCGCGCGCCTGATCCTCGGCGGAAAATCCGAGGCCCGACAGGATGGCGGCCGCGCGGGCAGGCGCGGAGTGGGCATCAATGTCCACCAACCGGGTCTGGATGTCGGCGATACGGTTCGGGTCGGTAGCGGTCTCGGCTTCGTGCAGCAGTGCGGTTCGTTCCAGATCGGCCTTGAGCACCACGTCGATCAGGCTTTCCGGACCGTCGGGAGCTTCCTGCGCCAGACTTCCGACGGTCCAGCGCGGCGGGATGGTGATGGAGCCGGTTTCCGTGGGCAGATCGCCGCGAATGGCATGAAACAGCGTGGATTTGCCGACGCCGTTGCGGCCGACAAAGCCGACCCGTGCGCCCGGCACGATCTGCACCGTGCTCTGGTCGATCAACAGCCGTCCGGCGATCCGGATCGAAATGTCATTGATGGAAAGCATGGCGGGCTTTTACGGAACAGGCCGCCGAACGCAACAGCTTTATCAGGCTGAATCACTGAGGTTGCGCGTCAAATGGACAAACCCCGTCGCGCCGTAAGAAGCCGGCGCGCGGGAAATTCAATGCGTGTCGTTTTCCATCGTGGGGATGATCGAGGGTGTCTGTTCGCGATCCAGTTCAGGCAGACGCGCGATCAGTTCGCCCAGCCGTTCGGAGATGTTCTGCGGCTCGCGTCCCAATGCATCGCGCAGTCTCTCGCCGATGCCTTGCAAGACGGCTTCGCTGTGGATGTGGTCCAGTTGCACAACCGGAGCATTCAATCGGTTCGTCATGGCAAGCTCCAATTCGCTTCAAGCTTGATTCAATATCATGAGACCAATGCAGCAGGGCGCCGTTCGTTCATGCGTTCTTCCGGCATGGTTTGAAATGGGTAAAAATTTAAAGACCGGGAACATGGAACCCGAAATGCAAAAAGACCGGCTGCCTTGGCAACCGGTCTTTGCAGTTTCAGAGGGGAAGAATCAGTAGCAGCGATTCACGGTCCGCCAGCGCGGTCCCCACGGCGTGGCGACAAGGCGGCGCTGATAGCATCCCGCGTAGCTGCCGTAGTAACGCGGGGCGAAGCCGAAACGCGGACCGCCCCAGTTGCGGTGGCCGTGATAGCCATAGCTTCCGCCATACAGCGGACGGACGCTGTGCCATTCGCGCGCCGATGCATCGGAGGCGGTGAACGCCGTTGCGCCGAGCGCCGCGACCGCGGCGCATGCGAGGATGAGTTTCCGGATCATGATGGTCTCCTTGTGAGAGGCAATGAGGGCGAACGCCGATGGCTGACAATTGTTCGGCGGCCGATGGTCGATGCCCTCACGCTAGGCCGGTGGCCCTGAACTGCGGCGGTATGGCGCGGTCAGAGAACATTCATCTCGATGAAATTGTTGTAAGTCTTGCGGGAGGCTGCCGACAACGGTATCGGGAGCGGGGTGCCGTCCATGCCGGACGCAGCGGCTGGTATACCAGCTTGCCGATGCACCACCGCGCCGTTATAAGCGCGGCAACCTCCAACATTGTTTCAAGGACACAAGACCATGGCGATTGAGCGCACCTTTTCGATCATCAAGCCCGACGCGACCGCGCGCAATCTGACCGGCGCCGTCAATGCCATCATCGAGAAGGCCGGACTTCGCATCGTTGCCCAGAAGCGCATCTTGATGACCCGCGCGCAGGCCGAAACCTTCTACGCCGTTCACAAGGCGCGCCCGTTCTTCGGCGAACTCGTCGACTTCATGATTTCCGGACCGGTGGTGGTTCAGGTTCTTGAAGGCGAAGGCGCGATCCTGAAGTACCGCGATGTGATGGGCGCGACCGATCCGTCGAAGGCCGCCGAAGGCACCATCCGCAAGGCGCACGCCAAGTCGATCGGCGAAAACTCCGTGCATGGTTCGGACGCTCCGGAAACGGCGGTCGTCGAAATCGCTCAGTTCTTCTCGGGGAATGAAATCGTCGGCTGATCATAACAGCCGCCAACAGCAAGTGGTCGGGGGGCCTTCGCCGTGGACTCGTTGATGCAGATTTTCGATCCAGCGCATATCAGCGCCTGGTTCGTTCAGTTCGAGAATGAAATCCAGCACCCTCAGTTCTGGGTGGCGCTGACCAAGATCATCTGGATCAACGTCCTGCTCTCCGGTGACAACGCGCTCGTGATCGCGCTGGCCTGCCGCAACCTGCAGCCCAAGCAGCGGGTCTGGGGCATGATTCTCGGCGCGGGCGTCGCTGTCCTGCTTCGTGTCATCTTCACCGGCATCGTCGCCTCGCTGATGGCGATGCCGTACCTGAAGCTGATCGGTGGTCTTGCGCTGCTCGTGATCGCGGCCAAGCTGCTGGTTCCCGAAAAGGAAGACGAAGACGGCGTGCAGGCGGCGGCCCATCTGTGGGCTGCCGTGCGTATCGTCGCCGTCGCCGACATCATCATGAGCCTCGACAACGTGATCGCGGTTGCGGCCGCGGCCAACGGCAGTCTGGTGCTCATGATGCTCGGACTAGCGATCAGCATTCCGATGATCGTCGCCGGTGCTGCGCTGATCATGGCGCTGCTGGATCGTCTGCCCGCGCTGGTATGGCTGGGTGCGGCGCTGCTCGGCTGGATCGCGGGCGAGGTGATTGCCACCGATCCGGCGGTCGCGCCATGGCTGCATCGTGCCCTCGGCGGTCACATCGCCCTCGATATCGACACGACCTCGACGCTCTTCGGCTTCGCCAAGCAGCTCAAGTTCAACGGCGAGATCGGGGAGATCGTTCTGGCGCTGCTCGGCGTGATCGTGGTTCTGGTGGTCGGTTCGATCTGGCGCAAGCGCGCCTTGAGCGAACATCACGAAGCCCCTGCCGCGGCGGCGTAATTCAGTTCGGCAACAACATGATGCCGCTCCGGTGAAACCGGGGCGGCATTGCTGTGTTTATACATTGTGCTGGTTAGACAGGTCGAACGGCTGCCTGCCTTTGGCGGCTCACCACTTCAATTCGACGCCGACCGTTCCCTGATGCGATTCGAACCCGCTGCGGAATTTGCCGTCGTAGTTGGCATAAAGCCTGACGGTGTTGCTCACGATCCATGAGGCTGCTGCACCGGCATCCGCGCCGTTGCGGCTTTCGCGCACGCCAGCGACGCTGATGGCGTTGTTGCCCAGGCTGACCTGAACGTCGCCGATATTCTGCACGAAGTTATCGACGAACTTGCCATAGGCGGACACATCGATGGCCTGCTGGCCGATGATCCAGTAGTGGCCGACCTCGGCGCCCGCCAGCACGCGCGCCCGTTCGCCATGGGAATCCGCAACCGACACTGGAAGCGTGCCGCCGAATTCCCTGTAACCGTCGGTGCGGGCCGAGATGTATTCGAGCGCGACCTTGGGCACGATCCGGCTCTGGCCGAACGACCAGGAGTAGTTGAGTTCACCGAGCACGCCATCGATGTTGCCGCGATAGTTGGCGGCGGCGGTTCCGAGCGCGGTCGCGCGCAATGCATTGATCTGAGCGAAGCCGTGCACGGCGGCCAGCGCCATGCCCCACGGTCCATTCACGTAGGATGCATTGACGCCGATCTGGGTCATGTTCAGCGCCGCGCTTTGCAGCGCCAGCGGCACGTCGATCTGCGTGCGGCTCTGGTCCGCCGAAAAGCCGATGTTCAGACCGGGCGCGATGGTCGCGCCAATGCCGCCCACGACGCCGATGGTGGAGCGCTTGTCGCCGACGAACGTGCCTTGCGCACCGGTGCGTGCGCCGATGCCATAGCTTTCGGCCCAGGTGCGATAAAGCGGCTCGGCGGTGCTTTGCGATGCGCCGCCACCGCCGGAATTGTTTCGCATTGCGAATCCGTAAGTCGCTTCGCGGTTCATACGCTGGAGAAAGCTGCTGCCGATATCGAACTGGGAGGCGGTAACGGCGAATTGCGAGTTGTTGTCGGTGGCGTTTGGAATCGGAGCGAACTGCGCGTGGGCATTAGACGATGCGCAGGCGGTCGCGGTGGCCGCCACCGCAAATGCCAGTTTCATCCGGCCCAGATTTGTCCGCTGAATTGTCATAAGAAACGGAACTCAAAAGGAATTTGCGCAATCGTCGATGAGATTTGCCCTGAATCCCGCGATGGCGTCAACGCACCGGAGCTGAGAGAAGAGGCGTTGCCGCTGGTCTGTGTTGGCGCTGCCACACGCCAAATGCCGGATTTGACGCGGTCTGGAATTCTTCCAAACCGGGCATGAGGCTTGCTAAGCCGAAATTTTCGTGTTGGGATCGCCGCCGCAATCGGATCTGGGCCGTTCGGCTGTGTGTTTGGAAGACAGAAAAACCTGCAAAAATCAGGAAGCCCGCTAACAGCGCGGCACGCAAAGCGCGTGGCCGCGTCTATTTTTATTTGGGACGAGGAGACGGACGTTGGCAAAAGGTATGGTCAAATGGTTCAACCCGACAAAGGGTTACGGGTTCATCAAGCCTGCGGTGGGTGACAAGGACGTGTTCGTGCACATCTCGGCGGTGGAGCGCGCGGGGCTGACGACCCTCAATGAAAACCAGACGATTGAATACGAACTGGTCGAAAATCGCGGCAAGTCGTCAGCGGAGAACCTGAAGATTTCCTGACCGTCGCATGATCGCTTTTGATTTCCCCGGCCGTCGCGCCGGGGATTTTTGTTTTTGGGCCCGCTCTGGTTTTGAACTTTGCGTGATGGGTTTTTGGCCCTGTGAACCTTGTCGCGTCCGATGCATTGCTCCGGCATGCGAGGGACCGATCATGCATGCGAATATCCGGACTGTTCTTCTGCTCACCGCGGCCGCTTTGACGCTCGGCGCCTGCAACGAAAAAGCCGACGTTCCAATCGCGCAAGGCTACGGTCCGGAACCGGCTTTGCCTGCGCCCAAGCATAACTGGATTCCCACCGTCAATGTCGCGAAGGCGATCGGCTGGCCGTCGGGCGAGAAGCCCAAAGCGGCCGATGGTTTTGCGGTCGCGGCTTTCGCATCGGAGCTCGACCATCCGCGCTCATTGTTCGTGCTGCCCAATGGCGACATTCTCGTTGCCGAAACCAATGCGCCGCCGAAGCCGGACGACAGCGGCGGCATCCGCGGCTTTTTCGAGAAATACGCGATGGGGAAGGCGGGAGCTTCGACGCCGAGCGCCAACCGGATCACGCTGCTTCGCGATGCGGATGGTGACGGCAAGGCCGAAACGCGGACCGTTTTTCTGGAAGGGCTGAACTCGCCATTCGGAATGGCACTTGTCGGCAATGACTTCTATGTCGCCAACAGCGATGCGGTGATGAAGTTCACCTATCGCGACGGCGACACGAAGATCACAACGCCCGGCGTCAAGGTTGCCGATCTGCCCGGCGGACGCATCAATCACCACTGGACAAAAGATCTGGTCGCAAGTCCTGACGGCACCAAGCTCTATGCCACCGTCGGCTCCAACAGCAATGTCGGCGAGAACGGCATCGATGCGGAGAAGAACCGTGCGGGAATTCTCGAAATCGATATCGCCACCGGATCGTCGCGGGTGTTTGCGTCGGGGCTGCGCAATCCGAACGGACCGTCATGGCAGCCGCAGAGCGGCGCACTTTGGGTTGCGGTCAATGAGCGCGACGAAATCGGCAGCGACCTCGTTCCCGATTATATGACGTCGGTGAAGGACGGCGGCTTCTACGGCTGGCCTTACAGCTACTACGGCCAGCACGTGGATACGCGGGTGAATCCGCAGCGGCCAGACCTTGTGGCGAAGGCGATCGTGCCGGACTACGCGCTCGGCCCCCACACAGCGTCGCTCGGATTGACCTTCTATCAGGGCGAACTGTTTCCGGCGGCCTATCAGAACGGCGCGTTCGTCGGCCAGCATGGATCGTGGAACCGGAATCCGCGCAGCGGCTACAAGGTGATCTTCGTGCCCTTCAAGGACGGCATGCCGTCCGGACCGCCGCAGGACATCCTGACCGGCTTCCTCAATGACAACGGTGAGGCGCGGGGCAGGCCAGTCGGCGTCAAGATCGACAAGAAGGGTGCGCTGCTGGTGGCGGACGATGTCGGGAATGTCGTGTGGCGTGTAACGCCTGCGGCGCGGTCGGCGGCTAGATAACTTCAGGCGAAATCAAAGCGTCGTCGGGGCTGCCTTTGGCATCCGTCACGCAGCGGCCGTTCGCAAGACGCGCATTGCCGCTGGCTACGAGGCGCAGGGAGTCCGGATAGATCCGGTGTTCGACCCCGAGCACGCGGGCGGCCAGCGTGTCTGGTGTATCATTATCCAGCACCGCGACCGCGCCCTGCATGACGATCGGGCCGGAGTCCATTTCCGGCACGACGAAATGGACTGTTGCGCCATGGATTTTCACGCCATCGGCCAGGGCCCGTTCGTGGGTATGAAGGCCCTTGTAGGAGGGCAGCAGAGCAGGGTGGATGTTGATCATCCGCCCGTCCCATTGCCTGACGAACCATGGCGTCAGGAGGCGCAGAAATCCGGCGAGGCAGACCAGTTCGATGTTGTGAGCGACGAGCGTGTCCTGCAGTTTCCGCTCGAAGGCCTCGCGGTCCTTGCCGAACGGCTTGCTCTCGATGGTCGCGGTTTCGATGCCGGCTTCGCTTGCCTTCGCGAGTCCCGCGGCACCGGCGATGTTCGAGAGCACCAGAACGATCTCGGCCGGAAAGTCCTGCGCCTTCGCGGCTTCGATCAGCGCGGTCATGTTCGAGCCGCGCCCCGAGATCAGAATGGCGACGCGGCGCTTTGCCATGTCAGTCCGCCAGACCGAGATGGCCGTCGTAGATCACGCGTTCGTCGCTTGAGGCTTCCACGACCTCACCGAGATCGACTACACGTTCGCCGGCTTCGGCAAACGTATCCATGACCTCGACAAGCTGCTCGCGCTTGACGATGGCGACCATGCCGATGCCGCAGTTGAACGTGCGCAGCAGCTCGAGTTCGGCGATGTTGCCTTCGGCTGCCAGCCACTTGAACACGGGTAGCACGGGCACGGCGCTCAGATCGATGCGGACGCCGAGATGCTTTGGCAGCACCCGAGGAATGTTGTCGGTGAATCCGCCGCCGGTGATATGGGCGAGGCCCTTCACCGCACCGGTCTTGCGGATCGCCGCGAGACACGACTTCACATAGAGCTTGGTCGGCGCGAGCAGGGCCGCACCGAGCGTCATCACTGGCGCGAACGGCGCGGGTGCGTCGAACGCGACGCCGGACTGCTCGACGACTTTTCGCACCAGCGAGAAGCCGTTGGAGTGAACGCCCGAGGAGGCGAGGCCGATCACGGCGTCGCCGGGACCGATGTCCTTGTGCGGCAGCAGCGTGCCGCGCTCGGCTGCGCCGACGGCGAAGCCTGCCAGATCGTAGTCGCCGTCCTTGTAGAGGCCGGGCATTTCGGCGGTTTCGCCGCCGATCAGCGCGCAGCCGGATTCGCGGCAGCCTTCGGCAACACCCGCCACGATCGAGGCGGTGGCCTCAGGGTCGAGCTTGCCGCAGGCGAAGTAGTCCAGGAAGAACAAGGGTTCGGCGCCCTGGACCACGAGATCGTTGACCGACATGGCCACGAGATCGATGCCGATGCCGCCATGAATCCCGGTCTCGATGGCGATCTTGACCTTGGTTCCAACGCCATCGGTGGCGGCGACAAGGATCGGGTCCTTGAAACCGGCCGCTTTCAGGTCGAACAGGCCGCCGAATCCGCCGATTTCGGCATCAGCACCCGCCCGCGCGGTAGCGCGAACCATGGGTTTGATAAGGTCCACGAGCCGATTTCCGGCGTCGATATCGACGCCGGCGGACGAGTAGGTCAGGCCGGATTTCTGATCGGTCATGCCAAGTTTCCAAGGGTTAGCCGGTGGTTACGTCGTATTTCATGCTGGCGCAATGGCCGGAACGGCCGGCTGTGCATAGCTGCGGGAAATGCGGCCGATAGTCCGGGTGGCAATCCTATGCAAGGGGCGGCCGGGTCGCTAAAACCAAGTGAGCCGGGAAAAAGCGCGTGAATCTGCCGAATATCATTACCCTTATCCGCATCCTGCTGGTGCCGGTCATCGTCTGGGCGATTGCGTCGAACCAGATGACCATCGCTTTCTTTATCTTTGTGGCCGCCGGGGTCAGCGACGCCATCGACGGTTTTCTCGCCAAGCGCTTCAACATGACCACTGAGATCGGCGCGTTGCTCGATCCTGTCGCGGACAAGGCGCTGCTGGTGTCGATCTATGTCACCCTCGGTATCTCGGGAGATATTCCCCGTTGGCTGGTCATACTGGTCGTGTCACGCGACTTCATGATCGTCGGCGCGGTCATCATTTCCTGGATTCTCGACAATCCCGTCCCGATGAAACCTTTGATGGTGTCCAAGCTTAACACCGTGGCCCAGGTGTCCTTCGCGGCGCTGGTGCTTGCGTCGCTGGGCTTCCAGTTCACCGCGTCGCCTTACGAGATCATTCTCGCGGGATGCGTGACCGTGCTGACGCTGTTGTCCGTGTCATTCTATCTCGTGGAATGGGCGCGCCACATGAGCACCACAGCGCCCATTCCGTGATACGATTCCGTTGTTCGATGTTGCGTAAGCCGGATCGTCCGGTCAGGAGTTTTGCGTGGTAGCCCGCGTCCGCCCCCGTCAATTGGTCCTGGCATTGCCGCATGCGGAAAGCCTGACGCGCGACAACTTCATGGAAGGCGCGGCGAATGCGCAGGCGCTTGCGCTTGTCGATGCGTGGCCGGACTGGCCGAACCGCGTCATGATGCTGGTCGGACCCGAGGGCAGCGGCAAAAGCCATCTGGCGGCGATCTGGGCGGCGGAGGCGGGCGCGCGATCGGTTTCGGCCCAGACACTGACGCCGGACAATGTGCCGGGCGAACTTGCCACCGGAGCGCTGGTGGTGGACGATCTTGATCCGGCGTCGTTCGACGAGCGGGCGCTGTTCCATCTGCTCAATCTGGCCCGTGAAGACGAGGCCTATGTCCTGATGACGGGGCGGACGCTGCCGTCGGCGTTCCCGGTCGCACTGCGCGACCTGCGTTCGCGGCTGCGGGCGGTGTCCGTGGTGACGCTGGCACCGCCGGACGATCATCTCTTCCGGGCGCTGATCGTGAAATTGTTCGCGGACCGGCAGACGATCGTGGACGAAAGCGTGGTGAGCTATCTCGCCACCCGCATCGAGCGCTCGTCCGCGGCGGCGCGCCAGGCGGTCGAAGCGCTGGACCACGAAGCCCTGCGTCAGGGGCGGGCCGTGACCCGGGCGCTGGCGGCCGAGGTTCTGAAAGATCCTGCGGCCTGACGGCGCAGGGCTCCGATCCTGGGCTTGGTCCTTAACCAGTCCCGGCGCATCATGTCATCGAACTGTCACGCGATTGGCACATTGTGTCTGTGAAGAATGTCCACACTTCCGGCCGTCGGCACAAATAGGATTTCGGTTCATGGATTCCGCGCAAGGCACTGTTAAAAAAGAAGAAGTTGCGGAAATTGCGCCCGAAAACCTGATCCGGACCAGTCCGGAGCGCTTTATCAACCGCGAGTTGTCCTGGCTGCATTTCAACCGGCGCGTGCTGGAAGAGTCGGTCAATCCCAACCACCCGGCGCTGGAGCGGGTCCGGTTCCTCTCCATCTCCGCCAACAACCTCGATGAATTCTTCATGGTTCGCGTCGCGGGCCTCAAGGCTCAGGTCCGCGAAGGCATCGTCGAGCGCAGCCCGGACGGTTCCACGCCGGCCGAGCAGCTTGTCCAGATCAACGAGACGGTTTCCAAGCTTGCCAATGACCAGCAGGCCATCTGGCGCGATCTTCGCAGCATGTTGTCCGACGTCGGCATCGTTCTGGTCGATGGCAAGGACGTCACCAAGAGCGAAGGCAACTGGATCGAAGACCATTTCCTTCACAACATCTTCCCGCTGCTGACGCCGCTGGCGATCGACCCGGCGCATCCGTTCCCGTTCATTCCGAGCCTCGGCTTCACCATCGCGCTGCATCTCGTGCGCGACTCCGACGGCAAGGCGATGAACGCGCTGATCCGCATGCCGGGCAAGATCGACCGCTTCATTCGCTTGCCCGCAGCCAAGGACGGCTCGGTGCGCCTCATTACGCTGGAGCAGGCGACCGGCCTGTTCATCGGGCGATTGTTCCCGGGCTACACGGTCAAGGGAAGGGGCGCGTTCCGCATCATCCGCGACTCCGAACTGGAAATCGAGGAAGAGGCCGAGGATCTCGTCCGTTTGTTCGAGTCGGCACTGAAGCGCCGCCGCCGCGGATCGGTGATCCGTCTCGAAATCGAAGCGACCATGCCGGACGATCTGCGCGCCTTCGTGCAGCGCGCGCTGTCCACGCCGGACGACGATGTGATGCTGGTGGACGGCGTGCTCGCGATGAACGAACTGTCGCAACTGACACGGCTCGATCGTCCCGACCTCGAATTCACGCCCTACGTGCCGCGCCATCCCGAACGCGTGCGCGACCACGGCGGAGACATCTTCGCCGCGATCCGGCAGAAGGACCTCATCGTCCACCATCCGTATGAATCGTTCGACGTCGTGGTGCAGTTCCTGCAGCAGGCGGCGCGCGACCCCGACGTCGTCGCCATCAAGCAGACGCTGTACCGCACCTCGCGCGATTCACCGATCGTGCGGACGCTTGCGGAAGCGGCCGAAGCCGGCAAGTCGGTGACGGCGCTGGTCGAACTGAAGGCGCGGTTCGACGAGGAAGCCAACATCCGCTGGGCGCGCGACCTTGAGCGCGCGGGCGTGCAGGTGGTTTATGGCTTTCTCGAACTCAAGACCCACGCCAAGCTGTCGCTGGTGGTTCGTCGCGAAGGCGCGGGCCTGACGACTTACGTCCATGCGGGCACCGGCAACTATCATCCGGTCACCGCGCGTATCTACACTGATCTGTCATACTTCACGTCGGACCCGGTGATCGCGCGCGATGCGGCGCGCGTGTTCAACTACATCACCGGTTACGCCGAGCCGCGCGATATCGAGAAGATGGGCGTGTCGCCGCTGACGTTGCGCAAGCGGATGCTCGAGCACATCCACGGCGAAATCAATCATGCGCGGCACGGCAAGCCCGGGGCGATCTGGCTGAAGATGAATTCGCTGGTCGATCCGGAGATCATCGACGCGCTTTATGATGCGTCGCAGGCCGGGGTCTCCATCGATCTCGTGATCCGCGGAATCTGCTGCCTGCGGCCCGGCGTGCCCGGCCTGTCGGAAAACATCCGGGTCAAGTCGATCATCGGCCGGTTCCTGGAACACGGGCGAATCTACTGTTTCGGCATGGGCCACGGCCTGCCGAGTGCGAAGGCGGCTGTGTATATCTCGTCGGCGGATATGATGCCGCGGAACCTCGACCGCCGTGTCGAGGTCCTGTGCCCGCTGCAAAATCCCACGGTGCATCAGCAGGTTCTCGAGCAGATCATGGTCGCGAACCTGAAGGATAATGAACAGAGCTGGCAGTTGTTGCCGGACGGATCGTCAACGCGTATGAAGGCCGCGAAAGGCGAGGAGCCTTTCAATGTGCACAATTACTTCATGACAAATCCGAGTCTGTCAGGCCGTGGAAAGTCGCTTAAAGAATCTTCGCCACGCCGTCTTACGCGCCGTTCAGAGCGCTAGAGGCACGAAGAGCGAACCCGTGGCTCCGGCACCCGTTCAGGAACGGCATCGTCCTGTTCGCAAACCATCGACGACCGTTGCCGTCATCGACATCGGCTCGAACTCGGTGCGCCTTGTCGTCTATGAGAACAAGGAACGCAACCTCGCGCCGGTGTTCAACGAGAAGACGCTGTGCGGTCTCGGACGTGAGGTGCAGTCCACCGGTCTGCTTGCCGAGGATGCGGTCGAGAAGGCGCTGGCCGCGCTGAAGCGCTTCAAGGCGCTTTGCCGGGTGATGAAGGTCGGCGAAGTCTGTGCGATCGCGACGGCGGCCTGCCGTGATGCGAGCAACGGTCCGGACTTCATTGCCAAGGCGGAGCGCATCTGCGGCTGCTCCATTGAAATTCTCTCCGGCGCGCGTGAAGCGAAACTTTCCGCGCTCGGCGTTGCGTCGGGCGTCTACAAGGCGGACGGAATCGTCGGTGATCTCGGCGGCGGTTCGCTCGAGCTGATCGACGTACGCGGTCATCGCCTCAGCCGCGGCGTCACGTTGCCGCTCGGCGGTCTTGCGTTGCAGGATGCATCGCAGGGATCGCTGAAGAAGGCCGCCAAGCTGGTTTCCGATCTCCTGACCGATCTTCCCACCCTGAAAGCGGGCAGCGGCCGGACGTTCTACGCCGTCGGCGGCACATGGCGCGCGCTGGCGCGTATCCACATCATCCAGAGCGGCTATCCGCTGCGCGTGATGCACGGCTATACCATTCCGGCGGACGATGCGTTGTCCTTCGCGCGCCGCCTGCGCCGTCTCGCGGCCAGCAATACATTAGCCGACGTCGAGACCGTGGCCGATGCCCGGCGTCCGCTGCTGACCTACGCAGCCCTCGTTCTCGAATACATCATTCGCATCGCAAAGCCGAAGAACATCGTGTTCTCGACCTATGGCGTGCGCGAAGGCCTGATGTTCGAGATGCTGCCTGAAAAGGAAAAGCAGAAGGACGGACTGATCGCCACGGCGCAGACGCTGAACGCCTTGCGCTCGCGTTCGCCCCGCCATGCCGACGATCTGATCGTGTGGACCGACAAGCTGTTCCGGGTCGCGGGACTGCGTGAAACGGCGGATGAGAAGCGGCTGCGCCATGTGGCCTGCTGGCTCTCCGATGCGGGCTGGCGTGCGCATCCCGATCATCGCGGCGAGCAGACGCTCAATCTCATTACCAATGGCAATTTCGGCGCGGTGACGCACGAGGGCAGGGCGTTTCTTGCGCTTGCCGTCTACTATCGCTATGCGGGCCTCAATGCGGAGAACGAAGCGCCGGAAGCCGTGCGCGCGCTTGCTTCGCCCGCGATGGTCGAGCGCGCCCGCCTGATCGGCGCGATGTTCCGCGTGGCCTTCATGATCTCGGCGGCGCAGCGTGGCGTGCTGCCCCATACGCATTTCCGCAATCAGGGCCGGAAGCTGATTCTGGTGTTCGACAAGCGCGCATCGGAGCTGGCAGCGGATCGCGTGACCAACCGCTTCAAGCAGCTTGCGCGGCTGATGGGACGCACCGGGACCATCGTCAAGTAACCGTGCATCCATTGCAGCGCGTATCGATGTTTGGCACGTTTGTCGCATGACACGCGTCAATTGAAGTAGCCAAACCGGAACGCAATGACCAACGCCACTCTCGACCGCGCCGTCAAGGACATCGCCGAAGACATGATGCAACGGACCGATCGCGGTGACGTTGCGAGTTACATTCCCGAACTGGCGGGGGTCGATGCCGGCTCGTTCGGACTCGTGGTGGTCGATACCAACGGGCATGTCGCCGCCGCGGGCGATGCCGACACCACCTTTTCCATCCAGAGCATCTCGAAGGTGTTCACCCTGACGCTGGCGCTCGGCATGATCGGCGACAAGCTGTGGCAGCGCGTGGGCCGCGAGCCATCCGGCAGTCCGTTTAACTCCATCGTGCAGCTCGAACGTGAGCGCGGCATTCCGCGCAATCCCTTTATCAACGCCGGGGCGATTGCGGTGACAGATGCGATCCTGTCAGGCCACCAGCCGAAGGAAACGCTCGGCGAGATTTTGCGCTTTCTGCAGTTTCTGTCCGGCGACAGTTCGATCTTCATCGACGAGGCGGTCGCCGCTTCGGAGCAGCGGACAGGCTTTCGCAATATCGCGCTGGCGAATTACATGAAATCGTTCGGCGTGCTCGACAATCCGGTGGATTTCACGCTGGGCGTCTACTTCCACCATTGCGCCATCGCCATGTCCTGCCGCCAGCTTGCGATGGCGGGGCGTTTCCTCGCTCACTCGGGGCGCAATCCGTCCACCGGCTTCCTGGTGGTTCAGCCGGAGCGCGCGCGGCGCATCAACGCCATCATGATGACGTGCGGACACTACGATGGCTCGGGTGAGTTCGCTTATCGGGTCGGGCTGCCGGGCAAGAGCGGCGTGGGTGGGGGCATTCTGGCCATTGCGCCCGGGAAGGCCTCGATCGCGGTCTGGGCGCCGGGTCTCGACAGCAACGGCAATTCCAAGCTGGGCCGGATCGCGCTGGAAAATCTCAGCAAGCGCATGAGCTGGTCGATCTTCGGCGCATAAAACCCCCTCAAAGCGAAAGGGCCGAAGCGTTGTGCTTCGACCCTTTTATGGTGCGTCCGTCGCCGGGCTACGCTGCCCGGGGTTCGATCCGGCGGGCGACATCAGTGCTCGCTGCCGTTCTTGGCTTCTTCGATCGCCGCTTCGTGGTACCAGCCGGTGGTGTCAATGGCGGGGGCCTGATTGGCGGCGGGCTGGTTTTCAGCCCGATAACCGACGAGAGCCCTGCGGCCTCCGACTGGGAATTGATAAATCTTTGCCGAGGGCAAAGAGACACTCATGGTCATTGTCAGTCTCCGTTTCTGTTACGCGAGAACGCGTCGAGACTTTTATATAGGAAACAGCCCATATCCTGCGCGGGTTGCCCTATAAAAAGCAGCAAATTGCCAGCAATTTGTGCAACTGCGATTTTGCGCTCTCACTCAGCATGCGCTTGAAAGCTTAACGGCCCCGTCAATACAGCGTTCCTGGCTGGAATCGGCTTAATCGCCGCCGCTGTCGAATGAGGCAGGGGCCGAAAATGATCCGAAAACGCGCACGGCGGTGCAGCACGACCCGAATCGCAGTCAAATATCGGTCGGATTTTGCGGTGGGGCGTCGGCCGTGGCCGCCGCCATCGCTGTGCGGCAAGTTGGCATATTAAATGCTTATTAAGGCGCGGCTGGCCGCCGGACCATTTCGGCGGCAGGCCGGCCTTGGGACCTCCACGACCCCATGCATCGTCAACCACGAGAGACATAAATGACAAAATACAAGCTCGAGTATATCTGGCTCGACGGCTACAAGCCGGTGCCGTCCCTGCGCGGCAAAACTCAGATCAAGGAATTCGACAGCTTTCCGACGCTCGAGCAGCTTCCGCTCTGGGGCTTCGACGGCTCCTCGACGATGCAGGCCGAAGGCCATTCGTCCGATTGCGTGCTGAAGCCGGTGGCCGTTTATCCGGACGCGGCGCGCAAGAACGGCGCGCTCGTGATGTGCGAAGTGATGATGCCCGACGGCAAGACTCCGCATTCGACCAACACCCGTGCGACCATTCTCGATGACGCCGGCGCATGGTTCGGCTTCGAGCAGGAATACTTCTTCTACAAGGACGGACGTCCGCTCGGTTTCCCCGAAGCCGGCTATCCGCCGCCGCAGGGGCCGTACTACACCGGCGTTGGTTATAAGAACGTCGGTTCGGTTGCCCGCGAGATCGTCGAAGAGCATCTCGAATTGTGTCTCGCCGCTGGCATCAACCACGAGGGCATCAACGCGGAAGTCGCAAAGGGCCAGTGGGAGTTTCAGATTTTCGGCAAGGGGTCCAAGAAGGCCGCCGACGAAATGTGGATCGCTCGCTACCTGCTTCTCCGTCTGACGGAAAAGTACGGCATCGACATCGAATTCCACTGCAAGCCGCTTGGCGACACCGACTGGAACGGTTCGGGCATGCACGCCAACTTCTCGACCGAGTATATGCGCACGGTCGGCGGCAAGGATTACTTCGAAGCGTTGATGAAGGCGTTCGACAAGAATCTGATGGATCACATCGCGGTCTACGGTCCGGACAATGACAAGCGTCTGACCGGCAAACACGAGACCGCGCCGTGGAACAAGTTCAGCTACGGCGTCGCTGATCGCGGTGCGTCGATCCGCGTTCCGCACTCCTTCGTCAACAATGGCTACAAGGGCTATCTCGAAGACCGCCGCCCGAACTCGCAGGGCGACCCCTATGCCATCGCGTCGCAGATCCTGAAGACGATTTCCGAAGTGCCTGCCAGCGCGAAGGCGGTCGCCTGAAGTCCTGTTGAAAGTCAGATAGCCTGAGCCATGAGTTACCCCTTTTGGCTCGGGCGACGGCCGGGGAGGAAGTTCGTGGCTTCCGCCCCGGCTTTGCCTTGTGCGCCCGGAAAACGGGTGGAAGGCCTGCAAAGCGTCAACTAGGTACGGCTCATCACAAAGGAGCCGGCCATGATCGCCACAGCAAAAGCGAAGATCCCGATGTCATCCGCGCAGACCCGCGCGGACGCGATGGACTGGTCTGCGATCGCGGACCATCTCGACGGCAACGGCTGGGCGGTCTTGCGCGGTGCGTTGTCCGCGAGCGAGTGCCGCGCGATGGCGGGGCTTTATCCCGACGACGGCATCTTCCGCAGTCACATCGTCATGAGCCGCCACGGCTTCGGGCGCGGCGAATACAAGTACTTTTCATATCCGCTGCCGGACATCGTCGCGGACCTGCGCGCGGCGCTTTATCCGCGTCTTGCGCCGATCGCCAACCGCTGGAATGAGACGATGGAGATCGATATCCGCTACCCCGCCGCGCATGCGGACTTCCTCGCCCGCTGTCATGAGGCCGGACAGACGCGGCCGACACCGTTGCTGCTGCAATACGGCGCGGGCGACTACAACTGTCTGCATCAGGATCTGTACGGAGAGCATGTGTTTCCGTTGCAGGTCGCGATTCTGCTGTCGCAGCCGAATGAGGACTTTACCGGCGGTGAATTCGTGCTGACCGAACAACGCCCGCGCATGCAGTCCCGCCCGGCGGTGGTGCCGTTGCAGAGAGGCGACGCGGTGGTGTTCGCTGTGCATCACCGGCCGGTGCAGGGCACGCGCGGCACCTACCGGGTCAATCTCCGGCATGGCGTCAGCCAGATAAGAACCGGCCATCGTCATACTCTCGGCATCATTTTCCACGATGCGAAGTAGATGATGGATCTGTTCGATGCCATTGGAAGCGATCCGCGTGATGTCCAGCTTGCACCAGGTGCGATGCTGCTCGGCGGCTTTGCCCGCGCCTTCGAGACGCCGCTGATCGAAGCCGTGCGTGCGATTGTCCAGCGCGCGCCGTTCCGGCATCTCGTGACGCCGGGCGGCCATCGCATGTCGGTGGCCATGACCAACTGCGGCGCGGTGGGCTGGGTCAGCGATCGCACGGGCTATCGCTATGATGCCATCGATCCTGACAGCGGCCAGCCGTGGCCGCCGATGCCGGACGTGTTCACACGGCTTGCGCACGAGGCCGCGGCGAAGGTGGGCTTTGCGGATTTTCGGCCCGAGGCCTGCCTCATCAATCGCTACGAGCCCGGCGCGAAGCTCTCGCTGCATCAGGACAAGGACGAACTGGATTTTGCGCATCCGATCGTCTCGGTGTCGCTGGGCTTGCCTGCAACGTTTCTGTTCGGCGGCATGAACCGCTCAGACAAGACCACACGCTACCGGCTGACCCATGGCGATGTGGTGGTGTGGGGCGGCCCGTCACGGCTGGCCTATCATGGCGTATTGCCGCTCCCGGACGGTGAACATCCGCTGCTCGGGCGTCAACGCATCAACCTGACGTTCAGGAAGACGCGGTGAGCGCGACCGTCGGAAAACGCGATAATCTCGCGGTTACATAAAGCCGGGATTGCGCGGCAGGTAACACCTCCAGTCCCCAAATGCGCGGGACGACATCAGCAACATCGGGAAGGTGATCCGCAGCCCGTGGCCGCTCGCAACGTCGAGCGCTGCATCGCTGGCGCCGGGAATAAGCGCCGTTGTCTGCGCCGTGCCGCGTTCAACGGCTAGCGCCAACGCGCTCTGGAATGCCGCGCCAACCATGTCTGATCGCGTCACTGCCAGCGGCCCGATATGGCCGTCGGGATTGATATAGGCATAGCCGACGCACTCATTGCCGTGATGCAGCAGGACGCCTGTCATCGCACTGTCGGCCAGCAGGTAGCGATGATGCTTCTCGCGTGAGACGCCTTGCGCGTGCGCGTCGATGGCAGTCAATTGCCCAAGGTCTGCAATGGAAAGCGGCGTGCTGTGAAGCCTTGGCGGCTTGAGGCGGGCGAGCAGGGTTTCTCGCGTGGCCTTGACGAAATACAGCGGAATTTGCGGATAAAGGCCGTGCCGGATGTAGAGACCCTGCGACACGGTGTTGAAGGCAAATGTGATCAGGGCCTTGTGTGCGGCTTTGTTTTGCTCCGCATGTGCCAAAGTCCGCGCGAGCAATTCGTTGCCGATGCCGCTGCCCTGCTGGCCGGGAGCCACGAACAGTTCAGCAAGAAACCAGAGGTCGCCGCTGACCCAACTGAAGGCGAAGCCGAGAATGGCTCCGTTATCTTCCGCGATCCACAGGCCATCAGGATCGTCGCGGAGGGAGAATAACTGGAAGTGCGCCGGCCGCCGCGACGCCATTTTTCCAAATCCGTGCCGCTCGGTCAGTTCGTTGATGCTGCGAACGACCAGGGCCTCTGCGGTCTCAAGTTCGTTGTCGCGGGCAGGACGGTATACAATGGACATCGGCAACCCCATCCCATTGTCTGATCCTGCCTACTTTATCACTCCCGGTCGACCCGCACCACACGGCCCTTGTCGATGGCGAGGGCAAGTCGGCCCTTCTTGAGCGCGAGCGCCGCTTCGCCGAACAACTCGCGCCGCCAACCGTGCAGCGCGCCGACATCGGCGTTGTCGTCGGCCGCGATCTGTTCGAGATCGTCCACGGTGGCGATCACCTTGCTCGCCACCGCGTGACGTTCCGATGTCATGCGCAGCAGCACTTTCAAAAGTTCGACCGTGGCGCTGCCGCCATTGTTGCCGCGCGGCTTTTCCAGCTTGGGCAGGGTCGAGAGATCGCGCGCGGCGCCGCGCTTTACGGCGGCAATGATGTCCTGTCCCCATTTCGACTTGTCGAAACCCTTCGGCAGGGACCGCAAACCGGCGAGCCGTTCGAGCGTTGCCGGTGCGTGGGTGGCGATGTCGCCAATGGCGTCGTCTTTCAGGATGCGCGAACGCGGCACGTCGCGGGTCTGCGCTTCCTGCTCGCGCCATGCCGCGACTTCCATCAGCACGGCGAGTTCTTTCGGCTTGCGAACGCGAGTCTTCAATCGTTCCCAGGCGCGCTCGGGATGGAAATCGTAGGTCTTGCGCGAGGTGAGAACGTCCATCTCCTCGCTGACCCAGTCGCTGCGCCCGCGCTTCTTGAGATCGGCATCGAGCGCCGCGAACACATCGCGCAGATGCGTCACGTCGGCGACGGCGTAGGTCATCTGCTCCTGCGTCAGCGGGCGATGCGACCAGTCGGTGAAGCGGTGAGTCTTGTCGAGCCGCGTGCCGGTGATGCGTTCCACAAGCTGGTCGTAGGCGATGCTGTCGCCATAGCCGAGAACCATCGCTGCGACCTGGGTGTCGAACACCGGATGCGGAATGATGCCGGCGCGGTGGAAGATGATCTCGATGTCCTGGCGCGCGGCGTGGAACACTTTCAGCACGCTCTCGTTCGCCATCAGTTCGAAGAACGGCGTTAGATCGATTCCGTCGGCCAGCGCATCGATGACGGCAGCCTCATCCGCACTGGCCATCTGCACGACGCAGAGCAGGGGATAATAGGTGGTTTCGCGCAAAAACTCGGTGTCGACAGTGATGACGCTGTGTTTGGCGAGACGATTGCAGAGGGCGGCGAGATCGCCCGTGGTCGAGATAATTTCCATCCGGGGTTAATAGCGCCTTGAGCGGATTTTTCCATGCGAAAATCGGCTGATCCGGCCAGCTTTCAGGGCATGGCACAGGTGGCCCGCAATGTCCGGATATGCCGGGATTCGCGCGGAGAACATTTTTCGCAGCGCACTATCGGATGAAAAATGGTGGTGCCTGACGTTTTATACATGCCGCCTGACATGCGTTATGAGCGTTCGAGGTGAACCTGCGCTGTACGGCTTGCGACCAATGCGTGTCGCTACAAGACGCGCAAGGGCTGGATCGATGGCTGGGATATATCTGGTGAGGATCGGCGTGATCGGCGCGCTGGCGATGATGCTGAATCCGGCGACCAGTTCCGCCTCGCAGTTGAATATCACCACCGTGCCGGTCAGGCCCCAGATCTATATCGCGCCGTCGATGCACATGGGCATCGGCCCGCGCAGTTCCTACGATCTCGATCAGTCGGAGAGGTGCCGTCAGGATCATCTCGTCAAGCGGACCAAGCGCGAGCGCCGCTGCCGGTTCGATCGCTAGTACCCGCTTTCCGAAGTTCGTGATACATCGCAACACTCATCTTAACGAACTTCGGAAAGCAAAGGGTACTAGCAGGACTATGATTCTAGTACCGCTTTCGATTTGAAGTCCCAGTCGTGCGGTTGCCGCAAGTGATGCAGGGACTTCAAATCGGCGGTACTAGGCACCGGAGTCAATGGAGCCATGCAGCCCGCCAAAAGGGCTGCTTTTCGCCGTGCGCTGTGGTGATGTGCGGGCGCTTCATCAGGATTCTCGCGCCCCATGATTACCGGACTGGATCACGCCGTACTTCTCGTTCGCGACATCGAGGCGGGTGTCGCCGGTTATCAGGCGCTGTTCGGCCGTGCCCCGCAATGGCGCGCGCAAAGCGACGGCGCGGCGACTGCAATCTTCGTTCTCGAGAATATGTCGCTCGAACTGATGGCGCCCGCGGGCGAAGGCGAAGCCGCGGACCGCGTGCGCGCCGCGCTCGGCAAGCAGGGCGAAGGACTTGCCAGTCTTGCTTTCGGTGTCGATGACATCGCGCAGGCGCATCACCGGCTCTCGCGGCTCGGCCTTGCGCCGGATGATGTTTCGGAAGGCTCCAGCCGCGATCTGGCGTCCGGTCGCGTGCTTACCTGGAAGCGGACCCGCGCCACGGCAGGGACTCACGGCATCCGGATGTTCTTTCTGCAGCGCGAGGAGTGGCTGGCACAATCGCCACCGACGGCAGATGCAACTGTCGACGCGCTCGATCATCTCGTTCTTTCCACGCCCGATCCTGAACGGGCGGCGGCGCTCTATGGCGCGCGGCTCGGCCTCGACATGAAACTGGACCGGACCATCGAAAAGCTCGAGACCCGCTTTCTGTTCTTCCGTACCGGTGGACTGGTTTTCGAGGTCATTCATCGCCTCAAGGAAGGCCGCGTCGATGGCCCGGACACCATCTATGGCCTGTCCTGGCGGGTGGCCGATCTTGACGCCACGCGGACGCGGCTCGCTCAGGCGGGCTTTGAGGTTTCCGATCCGCGCGAGGGCCGCAAGCCGGGCAGCCGGGTCTTCACGGTCCGGACCGGGACGTTCAGCGTACCGACCATCGTCATCCAGCAGGGACGGCGGGCGACGGGTGAGAGTTGAGCATCCGTCAGCGGGATCGTTGATTTTGTTAAGATTTTTTCCGCGATAACGGATACTATCCGTCGCCATCAGGTTGCCGCGTTCCTTCCGCTCGGGTAAACCCTGCGCGCGCATCCTTGCGTTTCACCCCCTGATTCTGTCCTCCGACGCTGGTTTCCAGGATTTTCATGCATCGCTATCGTTCCCACACCTGCGGCGCGCTCCGCGAAGCCGACATTGGTCAAGAGGTCCGGCTCTCCGGCTGGTGCCACCGTATTCGCGATCATGGCGGCCTGCTGTTTATCGATCTGCGCGATCACTACGGCATGACCCAGTGCGTGGTCGATCCGGATTCCAAGGCGTTCGGTCTGGCCGAGAAGCTGCGCGCCGAGTGGGTGGTGAAGATCGACGGCAAGGTCCGCCGCCGCCCCGAAGGCACCGACAATCCGGAACTGCCGACCGGCACGGTCGAAATCTTCATCAACGAGATCGAGGTCCTTGGCGAAGCCGGCGAACTGCCGATGCCGGTGTTCGGCGATCAGGAATATCCCGAAGAAATCCGTCTCAAGTATCGCTTCCTCGATCTGCGCCGCGAAAAGCTGCATCAGAACATCATGACCCGTGGCGCCATCGTCGACTCGATGCGCGCGCGGATGAAGAAGGCCGGCTTCTTTGAATTCCAGACGCCGATCCTCACCGCCTCATCCCCGGAAGGCGCGCGCGACTTCCTCGTGCCGTCGCGCATCCATCCCGGCAAGTTCTATGCGCTGCCGCAGGCGCCGCAGCAGTACAAGCAACTTCTGATGATGTCGGGCTTCGATCGCTACTTCCAGATCGCGCCGTGCTTTCGCGACGAAGACCCGCGTGCCGACCGTCTGCCGGGCGAGTTCTATCAGCTCGATCTCGAAATGAGCTTCGTCACGCAGGAAGACGTGTTCGCGGCGATGGAGCCGGTGATCACCGGCGTGTTCGAGGAGTTCGCGAACGGCAAGCCCGTCACCAAGAAATGGCCGCGCATTCCGTTCGCGGAAAGCCTGCGCAAATACGGCACCGACAAGCCTGACCTGCGCAATCCGCTGGTGATGCAGGATGTCTCCGAGCATTTCCGCGGCTCGGGCTTCAAGGTGTTCGCGCGCATGCTGGAAGATGCGACCAATCAGGTCTGGGCGATCCCCGGTCCGGGTGGTGGCTCGCGCGCCTTCTGCGACCGCATGAATTCGTGGGCGCAGGGCGAAGGCCAGCCGGGTCTCGGCTACATCATGTGGCGCGAAGGCGGAGAGGGTGCGGGTCCTCTCGCCAACAATATCGGTCCGGAACGCACCGCTGCGATCCGCGACCAGCTCGGCCTCAAGGATGGCGACGCCGCGTTCTTCGTCGCGGGCGATCCATCGAAGTTTTGGAAGTTCGCGGGCCTCGCGCGCACCAAGCTCGGCGAGGAATTGAACTTGATCGACAAGGACCGGTTCGAACTGGCCTGGATCGTCGACTTCCCGATGTACGAGTACAACGAGGAAGACAAGAAGGTCGACTTCTCGCACAATCCGTTCTCGATGCCGCAGGGCGGACTCGAAGCGCTGGAAACGCAGGACCCGCTCACCATCAAGGCCTTCCAGTACGACATCGCCTGCAACGGCTATGAGATTGCATCGGGCGGCATCCGCAACCATCGCCCGCAGGCGATGGTGAAGGCGTTCGAAATCGCGGGTTACGGCGAAGAGACCGTGATCGAGCGTTTCGGCGGCATGTATCGCGCCTTCCAGTATGGCGCGCCGCCCCACGGCGGTATGGCCGCCGGTGTGGACCGCATTGTCATGTTGCTTTGCGGTACGAACAACCTGCGTGAAATCTCGCTCTTCCCGATGAATCAGCGGGCAGAGGACTTGCTGATGGGCGCGCCATCGGAAGTCTCATTGAAGCAGTTGCGCGAGCTTCATATCCGGCTCAATCTGCCTCAAAGTTGAATCGCATAACCGTCGCAAGACGGGACTAAACCGGCGGAAGCCGGAGCTTTAAGATACGGAGTCGGTATGGCGTCCAATTTGTCCGAAGAACTTCGCCTCGCGGCGTTGGCCTATCACCGACTTCCCCGGCCCGGTAAATTGGAAATTCAGGCGACGAAGCCTCTGGCGAACCAGCGCGACCTCGCGCTGGCTTATTCGCCGGGTGTTGCCGCCGCCTGCGAAGCGATCGCCGCCGATCCGGCGCAGGCCGCCGAACTTACGACCCGCTCCAATCTTGTGGCCGTCGTCAGCAATGGCACCGCCGTGCTGGGTCTCGGCAATATCGGTCCGCTGGCGTCCAAGCCGGTGATGGAAGGCAAGGCGGTTCTGTTCAAGAAGTTCGCCGGTATCGATGTGTTCGACATCGAGATCGCCGCCGATACCATCGATCGTGTTGTCGAGACCGTGGCCGCGCTCGAGCCGACCTTCGGCGGCATCAACCTCGAGGACATCAAGGGGCCCGAGTGCTTCGAGATCGAGGATCGCCTGAAGGCGCGGATGAAAATTCCGGTCTTCCACGACGATCAGCACGGCACCGCCATCATCGTCTGCGCGGCTGTTCGCAACGCGCTGATGATCAACGGCAAGAATCTTGAAGACGTGAAGATCGTTGCATCCGGTGCGGGCGCAGCGGCGATCGCCTGTCTCAACTTGCTGGTGTCGCTCGGCGCGCAGCGCAAGAACATCTGGGTCTGCGATATCGATGGCCTCGTTTACGAGGGCCGCAATACGCTGATGGACAAATGGAAGTCCGTCTATGCCCAGAAAACCGACAAGCGCACGCTGGCTGATGTGATCGGCGGCGCGGATATTTTCCTTGGCGTATCGGCGGGCGGCGTGCTCAAGCCCGAGATGGTCAAGCAGATGGCGGACCAACCGTTGGTGATGGCGCTGGCCAACCCGACCCCGGAGATCATGCCGGACGAGGCGCGCAAGGTGCGTCCGGACGCGATGATCTGCACCGGCCGGTCGGACTTCCCCAATCAGGTGAACAACGTCCTGTGCTTCCCCTTCATCTTCCGCGGCGCGCTCGACGTTGGCGCGACGGCGATCAACGAAGACATGAAGCGGGCCGCCGTCGATGCGCTGGCGCAGCTTGCGCGCGATCCTCCGTCCGATGCCGTGGTGCGTTTCGACGGCGCCGAGACGCAGGGCTTCGGTCCCGGCTCGCTGATCCCGAGCGCATTCGATCCGCGCCTGATCCTGCGCGTCGCGCCTGCGGTCGCCAAGGCGGCGATGGATTCCGGTGTGGCGACGCGGCCCATCACCGACTTCGATGCCTATATCGGCCAGCTTGACCGCTTTGCGTTCCGCTCCGGTCTTGTCATGAAGCCGGTGTTCGCCAAGGCGAAGACCCAGCCGGTCCGCGTGATCTATGCCGAAGGCGAGGACGAGCGCGTGCTGCGCGCGGTTCAGGTCGTGCTTGAGGAGAAACTGGCGCGCCCGATCCTCGTCGGCCGCCCATCCGTCGTTGCCGCGCGCATCAAGCGCTTCGGCCTTTCGATCCAGGCGGGCACCGATTTCGACCTCGTCAATCCCGAGGACGATCCGCGTTATCGCTCCTATGTGCAGAGCTATATCGATCTGGCGGGCCGTCACGGCATCACGCCGGACGCGGCGCGGACGCTGGTGCGCACCAATGCGACCGTGATCGCGGCGCTGGCGGTGGCGCGCGGCGAGGCCGACGCCATGCTGTGCGGCGTCGACGGCCGCTACATGAGCCACCTGCGGCGCATTCGCGAGATCATCGGCGTGACGCCGGGGCTCACGGATTATTCGGCACTCTCGCTGGTCATCTCCAGCAAGGGCTCGTACTTCATCGGCGACACGCAGATCAGGACCAATCCGACCGCAGAGGAACTGGCCGAGATGGCGGCGCTCGCGGCTGTCCACGTCCAGCGTTTCGGCATCAAGCCGAAGGTCGCGTTCCTGTCGCATTCCGATTTCGGCAGCTACGATTCCGCTTCGGCGCAGAAGATGCGGCAGGCGGCCAAAATCCTGCTGAACGATCATCCGGAAATCGAGGCTGACGGTGAAATGCAGGGCGACACGGCGCTGACCGCCGTGTCGCGCCAGCTTGTGCTGCCGCATTCGCGGCTGGAGGGATCGGCCAACGTCCTGATCATGCCGAACCTCGATGCGGCGAACATCGCCTATCAGATGATCAAGATCCTCGCCGACGCCTTGCCGGTGGGGCCGATCCTGATCGGCCCGGCGCGCCCGGCGCATATCCTGACGCCGTCGGTGACGGCCCGCGGCATTCTCAACATGACGGCGGTCGCGGCGGTGGAAGCACAGGAGCGGGCGGGACGGCAACAGCCGACGCTGTTCGGATAAGGTTTCGTCCTGTATAGTCGGCCCTGTTTGGAATGATGGGGCCGACCATGCCAGCTCTCGTGACGCTTGGACGCGTTTTATTCGTTGTCCTGTTTGTCTTTTCCGGCGCTTCGAAACTTTTCGACATTGCATCCACCACGCAGGCGATCGCCGAGAAGGTGTCGCTGCCTGTCCTGGTGACGCCGTATACAGGCCAGCTTGAAGTCATCACGGGAATGCCGACGGCACAGTTGATGGCGATCATCGCGGGCGTCGTCGAGGTCGCGTGCGGGCTGTTCATCGCGCTGAATATCGGAACGCGCTTCTTTGCCTGGGTGCTGCTGCTGTTCGTCTGCGTGGCGACGTTCTACTTCCATAATTTCTGGGACATGACCGGTGCGGATCGGATCAACAACATGATCCACGCGCTGAAAAACCTGTCGCTGATCGGCGGGCTGCTGGTCATTGCAGGCTATCCGCGCCAGGTGACGCTGGAAGAGGATCGCTACACCGGGGTTTAACTCCGGTTATGCGTCGCGCCGCCACGCCGTCAGATCGACGCCATGCTCTGCATCCAGCATGCGCGTCTCCGTGGCCTTCAGTCCATGCGCGGCGAGAATCTCCTGCGCGGACCGTTCCGGAATCCCTGGAAAGCCGCCGCGGCCGTTCGGAATTGTCAGGCGATGGGCCTGTGACAGCCAGAACGTATCGTAGCGATCCATGAACATGCCGAACACGGTGGGGCCGCCGATGATGGCTGCCGTGCCGGATGTCACGCCTGCATGGCGGCAGGCGTCCTCGAATGGCGCGCCGGCCGGATTCCACAGGGTGGCTTTGGCATTGGCGGGATCGCGTTCGATGGTAGCGACCTTGTGCGTCACCCAGATGCGCGTGCGCAGGGGTGAGCGCGCCTGATCCTCGAACGAGTGCCGCCCGTGGACGATCAGGTCCGCGCGGTCGAGAGCCGCTTCGAAAAATGTCTGATCGGCGTCGAACTTCAGTTCAGATGGCATGACACCATGCGCGTCCGCCAGCATGCCGTTGGCGGAGAGGATGACATAGCCTTCGATGCGGAGGCGCGGCGAAGTCATGCGCGCGCCAGGCCGCTGTTGTGATCTTGTGAAATTCTCATTCCGAGATGGTTTGTACCACGCTGTCGATCGGACGTGAACTGACCGTCGGCAGCTTGGCGCTTTTCACGACCTCTTCGTCGTATTGAGGAAGGGTCGTCACCGGCGCCTTGGCCTTGACCTGCACCACCTTGTAGCCGCCGGCTTTCAGCCGCTTCATCAGTTCGGGCATGGCTTCGCCGGTGTGCTTCTGGAAATCGTGCATCAGGATGATGCCTTTGCCGTTCTTGTCCAGCTTGGTCATGATCGTTTCGACGATTTTCTCCGCCTTGCGCGCCTTGAAGTCGAACGAGTCGAGATCGCAGGACCAGATCGAGATGTTGCGCTCGCCGAGATAGGTCACCATCGCCGGCGGATGCTGGAGTGCGGGGAAGCGGAATAGCGGCGAAGGCGCGCTGCCGAGCGCCCATTTCACGGCGCTGAAGCCCTTCTCGATCTCCTCCTTGCGCTGATCATCGGTCAGCTTCTTGTTGTTGAGATTGGCATGCGACCAGGTGTGCGAGCCGATGGTGTGGCCTTCGGCCGCAACGTGCTTGAGGATCTCAGGATAATAGGTGGCATGCTTGCCGATGGGGAAGAAGATCGCCTTGGTGCATTCCTCCGCCAGAACCTTGAGAACGGCAGGCGTGTTCACCGGCCACGGGCCGTCGTCGAACGTCAGCACCACTTCCTTGTCGCGCAGGAAATCGAGCTGCTTGAAATGCTCGAAACCGAAACCGGGGCCCCCGGTGGTGTCGATCTGCACCACGCGCGAAACGCCGAGGGCATTCGGATTGGCGCAATTGGTTTTTGCGGCAGTCGGAGCCGCAGGTGAGGGGGCCGGTGTAGGAGCGGCAGCAGGTGTGGTTGACGGGGTTGCAGCAGGGGCTGGCGGAGGGGCGGTGCGTTGCGGGATCAAGGCTTGCGACCAGACACTGGTGAAGGCGCAGATCGAAACAGTAGCGGCGACGAAAAAAGTTGCCTTGAGACGCATTGAAATACCCCTGAACGCGAAATCTCCCGCGTCCGGTGCGTCGGACGCCGACGTAGTCCCCGATCGTCAGCCTAATCCTGCATCGGTGATAGCGCCAACCGGTTTTCAACAGGCGCGTTGGCAGGGTTAATCGGGGTGTCGTCAGGCCGCTATGGAAGGCGCTGCAAAATGAAGCGAACGTCGGATTCAGGACACGAGTGCGCGGGAGATCGCGGTGACGACGCGGGTATCGGTCGGCTCGACGCGCGAGGAAAATGCGTCCGCGATGTAGCCGTCACGTCCGACGAGATACTTATGGAAATTCCAACTTGGGAGGTCCGCCGGACGCTCGGTCGCCGCCCATTTGTAGAAGGGGTGCGCAGCCGGTCCTTTCACGTTGGTCTTGCCGGTGATCGGAAAGGTGACGTGATAGGTCTGCTCGGCGGTCTGCGAAATGTCCGTTGCGCCGCCCGGTTCCTGTCCGCCGAAATCGTTGGACGGCACGCCGATTACCATCAGCCCGCGCTCACGAAACCGCGTCCATAGCTCCTGCAGTCCGGCATATTGCGGGGTGAAGCCGCACAGGGAGGCGGTATTGACCACCAGCAGCGGTTTGCCGGCGAAATCGGACAGACGAATGTCGCCGCCCTTCAGGCCCGGAAACGAAAAGCCGTAGGCGGTGATGCGGCTCATGACCGCCTGTGCCTGCGCGCGGCTTGCGACCAGCGGCGCGCCTGCCGCAACTGCGGCAAGGGTCGCCATCATCTGCCTGCGGTCGATCATCGTCGGTCCATCCATGTCCCTGCGCGGGCAGGATAGCGGGCTGTTTGCCGCGCGCTCTTCAACAGCGTGTGACGAACCTGCGTCATCATCGCAACTGGACGATGAAATCCGTGCCGCGTCCGGTTTCGTCTCCGAGGCCCTGATCCGACACAATCAGCGAGCCGCCCGGCGCGAGCGCGGAGGCGATGCGCTTCATGGCGTCATCGGAAATGTTCAGGCGTCCGAGTGCTTCGGCGGGCGATGATGGCGGAGCGGGCGGCGGGGCTTCGGCCGCGACGGCATGTTTGCGGCGAGGCATGTCGTTCGCTGGGCGTGCCGCGCGGGAAGGAGCGGGCAGCGAGACGACCGACCAGCGCAGCGCGTTGGTGTCGTTCTTGTCGGCGCGGACCGTGAAGACGTGGGTGCCGAGCGGACGGTCCGAAGCCGCGATGGTCACCGGCGTTTCAAACCACGGCTCGAAGTTCTGGCGGACGTACAGCTTGTTGGTCTTGCGGCTGACAAAAGCCGCGATGTGTCCGCTGCGCGGCTTTACGGGGCCGATGAACTCGGCAGCGCCTTCCTGCGGAAGGGACACAGGATCAGCGGTCACCGACGCTGTTGCGTCGGTCACGCGGGTCTGATCCTTGTCGGCCTTGGGATCGGCGTTCTTCTGGTCGGCGTCTTGCAGGTCTGCGTTCTTCGGCGCGTCCTGCGGCGTTTCGCTCGTCTGATCCGTTGGCTTGGCGTCAACCTGCTTGGCGTCAACCTGCTTGGCGTCCGGGGCGCTGGCGACGTCCGGTTTCGCCGTCATGTCCGCGTCGCTCTTCTGCGGAAGGACGCCGCTGGCGTCGGCGGTCTGCACCGGCTCGATCCTGTCGTGGATCGGCGTCAGCCTGAGATCGGATTTGTCGAGCGCGGCATCGGCGATCGCCGACTTGTCGGACTTCGGCGTGGTCTCCGCATGCTGCTGCGGGCTGGACGCCGCGGCGACAGGCTCCGTTTTCTGGGTTGCGAGCAGGGGGTGTGAAAAATCCGCTGGCGTGATTTCGCCGGGGGTGATGATCACGCGGGCGCCCATGCGGGTCCATCCCCACATCCGCATCGCGAAGTTCATCGGCATCCGGATGCAGCCGTGCGAGGCCGGATAGCCGGGCAGCACGCCGGCATGCAAAGCGACACCGGACCATGTGATGCGCTGCATGTAGGGCATCGGTGCGCCGCTGTAGATGTTGGAGCGGTGATATTTGTTCTTCTGGATGATACTGAACACGCCCATCGGCGTCGAATGGCCGCGCATGCCGGTGGAGACCGGCGTTTCGGCGAACAGGCCGTTCTGGTCGTAAAGCTTGAGCTGCTGCTTTTCGATGGAGATAGCGATGATGACCGGCCCGACCGGCTTGGCGGTTTCCTTCGGCGCGTCCGGCAGCTTTTCGCGGGTGCGCGTGGCACGCGGCCGCCGGTGTTCCGGGCGCTGTTCGATCTGTTGCGGCATCACCTCGCGATAGTCGGCGGCCGTATCTGGCAACCAGAACTGGGCTTGGGCGGGCAGGGCGAAACCGGCGGTCAGAAGGGTCGCGAACCACGCACTCTTCCGCAGGCCGCGTCGGGCCGGGCGTGTGTGGTTGCCAAAGAGAGAAACAGGACCAGCCGATATCCGCAGGTCGCGTGAAGAAGCTTTCCAATTGCCGTGCACGCCAGATGTCCTCAAAATGATTTTAGTATTGGTGTCGCGAACGGGCTGAATGTTCATGGGCCTGTTTGCGGCTATTCTGTCCAATACGTCGTGCCTTGCGGTTTCCGGTGCTGAAAAGCTAGCCGGATTGCCTTCAAAAGCGCTTAACGGCGGGTTATCCGCAGTCAAATTCTCGTGCCTTTGAACATTTGGCCCGCCACCCCCACATGAGGGGCGACCGGCAGGCGCCGGTGCCGTGTTTCGCAGACCTCTTTCGCTGGAGTTCCACCGATGTCTTTTCGCCTGATTCGTCCGGCAGCCGCCATGCTGCTGGCTGCGGCTCTCTCATGGCTGGCGGTGTCGCCGGTGGCCGCGGCCGATGAGCCGGATCTGATCTTCCGCCGCTCCACCGTCTTCAAGCTACTCAGCCCGGACGACAAGCTTGCGACCTATGGCGTGGACGATCCGGAAGTCGAAGGCGTGGCCTGCCATTTCACGGTGCCGGAAAAGGGCGGCTACAAAGGCTGGCTCGGCCTCGCCGAGCAGGTCTCGGATATTTCGCTGGCCTGTCATCAGATCGGTCCGATCCGGATCAAGAGTAAGATGTCGCAGGGCGAGGACATGTTCCGGCAGCGCCGTTCGCTGTTCTTCAAGAAGATGCAGATCGTGCGCGGCTGCGACGCCAAGCGGAACGTGCTGGTCTACATGGTCTATTCGGACAAGCTGATCGACGGCTCGCCGAAGAACTCGACCGCGTCGGTCCCCATCATGCCGTGGGGCGCCAACGACACCGTGCAGAAGTGCGGCGATTTCATTTCGGGATAGCGCGCGGGGACAAGACAGACACAACAGATCCGCCCGATTGCCCCGGTTGGCAATCTATTTGGCTGGAGAGAAGGCTCCATGCCTGGCGCGATCGTAGGTCGCGGCTTCAGCGCGGCCGACCAGTTCAGCCCAACCTGTGCCGTTGCCGAGATCGGTGGCGTTGTAGTTCGCGCGACAGTCGTCGTTTCGACAGAACAGGCTTCTCAAAGCGCCGCCGCTTGGGCCTTCGTAAAATCCGGACTGGGCTCCGCATCTGTCGCAATGACCGGCCATGACCTTCTGGAACAGTTCCCCGGCCCGCGTCTGCTTTTTGAGGTGTGCGCGCTCTTTGTAGGCGCGGCTTTCGGACGGGAAAAACATAGCGCGCAATCGGTGTTTCAGTTTTAGCTTGCTCACCAATGCCTCTGCTTGCTTCCGGTCATCATCCTAAAATGCAATCAGAGAACTCTGGCAGGATTTTAGCACCGGCGCCATCCATAACTGCAGCGACCCATGCAACGCCAACGGCCTCTGATCGTGGCTGCGAAAACGCAGACCCGGCGTGTCAGCGCTTGCCCCTGCGCTCCACGCATTTGCGTGTGCGGACGATGCCGGACGCACTCAGGCTGATGCCGGCGATTTCCTTGATCTGCCCTGCAGGGCATGAGCCGTCATCGACATAGATGCGCTGGCCGAGACGCAACTCCGTGATGTCGCTTTCGCGCCCGACGATATCAGCGCTTGCCGTTCCGCACAGTGCGAGCAGTGCGAGCGATGCCAGCGCACCGCAACGAAGCTTCCGCTGAAGTGTTTTCATGACGATTACTTGCCCTGGATTTTCAGTCCGTTGGGGCCGACGTTGATCTGCAGGCCTTCCGGCTTCTTGTTGTCCTGATAGACCTTGTAGCCGAGGATGGCGACCGCAATGACGAGCGCGCCGACGACGGCGTAAAGAATGTTGCGATTGTCCATGCGTTGTCTCTCCAATGCGTCAGTGTGTAACCGTCGATGAAAACACGTTGATGGTGATGACGCCCGCGATGATGAGCCCGAGCCCGGCAACGGCCGCCGTGTCCAGCTTCTGTCCGAACCAGACAAGGCCCACCAGCGTGATCAGGACGATGCCGAGCCCGGACCAGATCGCGTAGGCGATGCCGACCGGCATGGTTCGCAGCACATGCGACAGACAATAGAACGAGGCGGCATAGCCGATCGCCGTCAGGATCAGCGGTTTCGGCCGGGTGAATTGCTCCGATGCCTGTAGCGCGGACGTGCCGATGACCTCGAGGATGATCGCCGAGATGAGATAAACGTAGGTCATGCCTCATCGTAGTCGGACGGTCCTGATTCTCATAGGCGGGGAGATGGGGTGGGCGGGTGACAGGTCTGAATGTAACGGCGAGCGCGGCGGATCGTTCCGCGAGACCGTGCGCCAGCAGGACGCGCGCGGGATGATGACCCCGGAGGTCATCGCCTTTTCCACGCCCTTCGCTAAACTTGCCGTCTGCATGTCGGCCGCAGGTGCGCCGGCACGATCGCATCGATGACGGAGCAACCGCGTGTCTTTTCTTGAAATGATCCAGTCGCGGCCGATGCCGCTGGCCGTTCTGATGGGCATCACTTTCGTTGAAGCCGAAAAGACGAAGGTCGTGGCGACCATGCTGGTCCGCGACGATCTGTGCACCGTCGGCGGTTCGATCCATGGCGGCGCGGTGATGGCGTTCGCGGACTCCGTCGGCGCGGCGGCCACCGTCATCAATCTGCCATCCGACGCCAAGGGCACCACCACCATCGAGAGCAAAACCAACTTCGTCGGTGGCGCGAAAGCGGGCACCACGGTGCGTGCGACAGCAACGCCGGTCCATGTCGGCCGCCGCACGCAGGTGTGGCAGACCCGGCTGGAAACCGGGGAGGGACGGCTGGTGGCGGTGGTTACCCAGACCCAGCTTGTGCTCTGACGCTTTCGTGAACGAAAGCCTCGGCTGAAAGTCGCGATTTCCGGCTATATTGCGCTGCAAACAAGGGCTTGTGAGCCCTGCGGCGTTGCACCGGCACGCCAGAGTCGGGTACATCAGCGCCACGCGGCGAAACATTAAAAGAACAAGGTCTTCCGTTGCGGGGCGCCGGATAACCCCACGACCAAGAAACGTGCGGCATGAACAAGCTCGTCAGTATTGCTCTCAGCCGGCCCTATACCTTTGTGGTGATGGCCATCCTGCTGCTGATCGCCGGTCCGCTGGCGGCTCTGCGCACGCCTACCGATATTTTTCCCGAGATCAGGATTCCCGTGATCGGCGTGGTCTGGCAGTACACCGGCCTGCCGCCCGACCAGATGTCCGGCCGCATCGTGACGCCGTTCCAGCGTGCGCTGACCACGACGGTCAATGACATCGAGCACATCGCCGCGACCTCGTACACGACTTACGGCGTCATCAAGATCTTCTTCCAGCCGAACGTCGACATCCGCACGGCCAACGCGCAGGTCACGGCGATCGCCCAGACCATGCTGAAGCAGTTGCCGCCTGGTTCGACGCCGCCTCTGATCCTCAACTACAGCGCGTCGACCGTGCCGATCATCCAGCTCGCGCTGGGCGGCGAGGGGCTGACCGAACAGACCATCTTCGATTTCGCGACCAATCAGTTGCGCACGCCGCTGGTCACAGTGCCGGGCGCGGCGATCCCCTGGCCGTTCGGCGGCAAGCAGCGCCAGATCCAGATCGATCTCAATCCGGCGGCGATGCAGTCGCTGGGGCTCGCGGGACAGGATGTCGCCAATGCGCTCGCGGCGCAGAACCTGATCACGCCGGTCGGAACGCAGAAGATCGGCAATTTCGAATACAACATCCGACTCAACAACTCCCCGCTGAAGATCGACGAACTCGGCAACCTGCCGATCAAGGTCGTCAACGGCGCGACCGTCTACATCCGCGACGTCGCGCAGATCCGTGACGGCAATCCGCCGCAGACCAATATCGTCCATGTCGATGGCAACCGTTCGGTGCTGATGATGGTGCTGAAGGCGGGCGCGACCTCGACGCTCGACATCATCGCAGGCATCAAGAAGAAGATCGAAGAGGTCAAGGATACGCTGCCGGACTCGCTGCGGATCAATCTGCTCGGCGACCAGTCGATCTTCGTGCGCGGCGCCATCGCAGGCGTCGCCTTCGAGGGCGTGCTGGCGGCGGCGCTGACCAGCATCATGATCCTGCTGTTCCTCGGAAGCTGGCGGTCGACGCTCATCATTGCGATCTCTATCCCTCTCTCTGTGATGGGCGCCATCGTCTGCCTGTCGCTGATCGGCGAGACACTCAACATCATGACGCTCGGCGGCCTGGCGCTCGCGGTCGGCATTCTGGTCGACGACGCGACGGTGACCATCGAGAACATCAACTACCATCTCGAGCACGGCATGGAAGTCGAGCCTGCCATTCTCGAAGGCGCGCGACAGATCGCAACCCCGGCCTTCGTCACGCTGCTCTGTATCTGTATCGTGTTCGTGCCGATGTTCTTCCTTACCGGCGTGTCGCGCTTCCTGTTCGTGCCGATGGCCGAAGCGGTGATGTTCGCGATGGCCTGGTCGTTCATCCTGTCGCGCACCCTGGTGGCGACGATGGCGAAGTACCTGCTGCACCCCCATCCGCATGACGAGAACGGCAATCCGTTGCCGCCGCCGGAAAGCCGCAACCCGCTGGTGCTGTTCCAGCGCGGGTTCGAAAAGCGGTTCGCAAGGGTGAGGGACGTCTACCACGGCCTGCTGATCATGGCGCTTGGCCATCGCAAGGTCTTCGTCATGGGCTTCCTGGGGGCCATCGCGCTGTCGTTCCTGCTGGTGCCGTTCCTCGGCCGCAACTTTTTCCCGTCGGTCGATACCGGCCAGATTCTGCTTCAGGTTCGCACCCAGATCGGAACGCGCGTCGAGGAAACCGCCAACAAGCTCGCGGATGTTCAGAAGGTGATCCGTCAGATCATCCCGCCGGACCAGATCGAAACCATGGCCGACAACATCGGCATGCCGGTTTCGGGCATCAATCTGACCTACAGCAACACCGGCGTGATCGGCACGCAGGATGGCACCATCCAGGTCAAGCTAAAGGAAGATCACAAGCCGACCGAGGACTATGTGCGGGAGTTGCGCGAAAAGCTGCCGCGCGAATTCCCGGGCGTGTCCTTCGCCTTCCTTCCGGCTGACATCGTCAGCCAGATCCTCAACTTCGGCTCGCCCGCGCCGATCGATATCCAGATCCGCGGCGCGAACATCGCGGGGAATTTCGCTTACGCCAATAAGTTGCTGCGGCGGGTCAGGCTCATTCCGGGTGTTGCCGACGCACGTATCCAGCAGTCGCCGAACGCGCCCAGCTTCAATGTCGACGTGGACCGCACCCGCGCGCAATATGTGGGCATGACCGCGCGCGACGTCACCAACAGCATGGTGGTGAACCTTGCCGGCAGTTCGCAGGTCGCGCCGACCTTCTTCCTCGATCCCACCAACGGCGTGTCCTATTCCATCGTGATGCAGACGCCGCAGTACCGGATCGACTCGCTGAGCAAGCTCGAAGCGCTTCCGATTTCCGCCGCGGGCGTTCCGACGACGCCGATGCTGGGCGGTCTTGCCAGCATCAAACGCAACACGTCCAGCGCCGTGGTTTCGCAATACGACATTCAGAACCTCGTGCAGATCTTCGCGACGCCGCAGGGCCGCGACCTCGGTGCGCTCTCGGTCGATATCAACAAGGCAATTGCGGACACTGCCAAGGATCTCCCTCGCGGCAGCCGCGTGGTTTTGATGGGGCAGGTCGAGACCATGAACAGCGCCTTCACGGGGCTACTGTTCGGTCTGCTCGGCGCGATCGTCCTGATCTATCTCCTGATCGTCGTGAACTTCCAGTCGTGGTCCGATCCGTTCGTGATTGTGTCGGCGCTGCCTGCGGCGCTTGCCGGCATCATCTGGATGCTGTTCGCCACCCACACCACACTGTCGGTGCCGGCGCTGACCGGCGCGATCATGTGCATGGGTGTGGCGACGGCGAACTCGGTGCTGGTGATCGCCTTCGCCCGCGAGCGATATGATGTCCTCGGCGATCCGGTCGCCGCCGCGCTGGAGTCCGGCTTTGTCCGCTTCCGTCCCGTCATCATGACGGCGCTGGCGATGATCATTGGCATGACGCCGATGGCGCTGGGCATGGGCGAGGGCGGCGAGCAGAACGCACCGCTCGGCCGCGCCGTGATCGGCGGCCTGATTTTCGCAACGACCGCGACGCTGCTGTTCGTACCGGTCGTGTTCAGTATGGTTCATAAGAAGGCGCCCGCGAAGTCCGCGGAAGCGCTGGAGGTTTCGCATGCCCACTGATCAGAACACCTCCGTTTCGCCGCGCAAGATACGGCTGGCCGGAACCATCGGTGTCGGCGTGCTGGCGGCTGTCGTCGTGACCGGCATCATCTCGCGCTCGAACGGCGACGCCAAGCTGCGCGAATGGACCGATGCGCAGGCGGTGCCGACCGTTGCTGTGGCGCTGCCGGGGACCAAGCCTCTGAACGCCTCGCTCGACCTGCCGGGCCGTCTGGAAGCCTATTCCCGTGCGCCGATCTTTGCCCGCGTCAGCGGCTATCTGAAATCGTGGAACGTCGATATCGGCGCATCCGTGAAGGCGGGACAACTGCTCGCGGAGATCGATGCGCCGGACCTCGATCAGCAACTGATGCAGGCCAAGGCGGACCTCCTGAATGCGCAGGCGGCGGCCAAGCTCTCCGCCGCGACCCTCGCGCGCCGCAAGACGTTGCTGGCGCAAAACTTCGTCTCACAGCAGGAAATCGACGAGCGCTCCGCAGACCTCGCCAGCAAGGAAGCGCAGGTCAACGCGCAGCAGGCGAACGTCGCGCGGCTGGAAGCGCTGGCGAGCTACAAAAACGTCACCGCGCCATTTGATGGTGTCGTCACGGAGCGCAACACCGATGTCGGCGCGCTCATCAACGGCGGCACCGGCTCGGGCGCTGCGATGTTCGTGGTTTCCGACGTCAAGAAGCTGCGCCTCTACGTGAACGTGCCGCAGAACTATCTGCCGGGCATCAAGATCGGCGCGAAGGCGAGTGTGACCGTGCCGGAATACGCCGGCCGTACGTTCCCGGCGACCGTCGAGGCGTCGGCGCAGTCGGTCGATATCGCGTCCGGCACCACGCGCATGCAGCTTGCGATCGAGAATCCGAACAACGAGCTGCGCCCGGGAGCCTATGCCAGCGTCAAGCTTGCGCTGACGAGCGATGTGCAGCCGCTCAGCATTCCGGCGAGCGCGTTGATCTTCAACAACAGCGGCCTGCGGGTCGCCACGGTGACGGCAGGCGACAAGATCCTGTTCAAGCCCGTGACCATTTCCCGCGATCTCGGCCGTGAGATCGAAATCGCCTCGGGGCTGTCGCCGGACGACCGGATCATCATCACCCCGCTGGATGGCATCAACGACGGCGATCAGGTCCGCATCGCGGGCGGCGGCAAGGATGCCTCGCCCCGGACCAGTTCGAACAGCACCACCAAGACCGAATAGGTTTTCCGGCGCTCGCGTTCAAAATCCGCGCGGTTGTTGCGAGCCGCGCGGATTTTTATGGTTTCTTTCAAGTGTAAGCCTAGCTGGCCCCGGATCAGTGCTGGTTCGCGCCGCCGTCGACCGGGCCGGGATAGCCGGGATTGGTCGTGCTGTCGCCGGGCAGGCCGCTCGGCGATGCGCCGGTGCCGATGGAGCCCGGGGTCGAAGTGTTAGGGACGCCCGGCTGGTTGATGCCGCTGGTGTTGCTGCCGGTGGTCGTGCCGGGCGTCGTGTTCACCGCCGGTGGGGTCGCCGGAGAAACGCCAGGCGAACCGGCGGCAGTGCCGCCCGGCGATGAGGGCGGCGCGACGCCCTGTGCCGCCGCGATCAGGGTTGAGCCGGCCAAGGCGGCCGCTGCGAGTGTTGGCAAAAGCAGATGGTGTCGCATGAGGACCTCCCATGTTGAATCGATGAGGGGCCAATGCGGCGCGCCATATACCGTTCCGAAACGATGGCGTGATATTGGGCTGCCACGCGCCGCAAAAAATATCAGGGTGGCGCGCGATGTGTCTTGGAACATTCACGGAAACGGCGCATTGTAAAAGTCGCCGGTCTCAGGGAAGAGCGTTATGCGTACCGTCGTCGCCTTTGCACTCGTCTGTGCTGTGTCCACGCCTTGTCTGGCGACGGAATTGGCGCCCAGCTTTCTGAAAAAAGAACCTTATTTCCTGTCGCCATGGTCGGTCGTCTATGTGGACGACGGCACCTGCGGCGTCGGCAAGGTCCTTAAAGTGACGGGCGCGCTCGGCGCGCTTCGCCGCAAGAAGGTCTGCGTGCCAATGGGCCGGGAAGAGGCATCGCGCACTTTCGCGACGCCATAAGCCAAGCGCAGATATTTCCAATTTTAGATATGCCGCCCGCTGCTCAGGCGCGGTTTGGCTTGCGCCATAGCGCCACCAAGGGACCGTCCGCGCCATAAACCGGGTCCGTCGCGGGGACTTTGACCTGCGGGATCAGCTTGAGCGCCTTGCGATGATTTTCCGGCGTCGGCCGTTCGACGGTCATTTCCGGGCCCGGCGGATATGCGCCGACCACGAGGAAATCACTGCTCGCCGACAGGCACTGATGCCCGGTCCCGGCCGGCAGGATGGCGACATCGCCTTTGCGGACTTCCAGCACCTCGCCGTGATCGCCGCCGAAACGGACCTGAGCGCGGCCGCGGGCAACGCCGAGAACCTCATGCACCGTGCTGTGATAGTGGAGATAGTCGAAAATGCCGTTGCGCCATGTCGAGCCCCAGCCGTTGGCAGTGAACATGGCCTCGACGGCTTCTTCCGCCGGGATATCGGCCGGGAAGGGAATGGCGTCCTTATAGAGGAGAAAGGGCAGCGGATTGTTCGGCACCAGACCATCGTCGGCGAATACGAACGAGACGGGATTCACCTTGAAGCTCGATGTCGACGGATCGGTGTAATAGGGGGCAGTCATGGGGCGCGAGTCCATGTGTTCCTAGCAGGAGATGAGGGGGTTGGGGCCGCAGCCCGTTGGCTACGAGAATAACGCGGCAACCGCCACCGGGTTCCATGCCATTCTTCGCGCGACAACCTAGTGCTGTTCGCTGAATTCGTAACGGTCGCGGATCATGGCGTTGAAGAATTCGCCTTTCGAGGCGGCCCGGCAGAACTGGAAATAGACCTCGGCGGGAACGCCGACATAGCTGTAAGTCCGGCCGCTGGTGAAAGTGACGTGAAGCGTCCGTTCGGCTGCGCTATAATCGATCCGTGAAATGGCACTTGATGCTGTCTGCGGCATGCGGCCCTCGGTCTGACAATGCGCAGGCGCTCCGGCCGTTCCCGGAAAGAGACCCGACGCATGATCGAAGGGATTTCCATGAGCCCGACAACCGTCAAACCGAAAACGACGACAAGGACCAAGGTGCAGCGTCCGCCGCTCTACAAGGTCATCCTGCTCAACGACGACTACACGCCGCGCGAATTCGTCGTGATGGTCTTGAAGTCGGTGTTTCGCATGGCCGAGGAGACGGCGAGCCGCGTCATGCTGACGGCGCATCAGAAAGGCGCCTGCGTCATCGCGGTCTATACGCGCGATGTGGCCGAGACCAAGGCCAAGGAAGGTACCGAACTCGGCAAGGCGAGGGGCTATCCGCTGTTCTTTACCACGGAGCCGGAGCAGTAGGACCTTGTCCGCCGGTTGGGACATCACCGATTAGCCGGAGCAAGCCTTGTCAGCACACGCCCGGACACTATCGTGCGGTGATGACATCAGATCCCGCCTTGATCCTGCCGCCGCTGTTCGCCTGCCTTGAAACGCTCAGCCTGATCGCGCGCCATCTCGATCCGGAATCCTTCGCCGAGGTGATGTCGGCGGTCGGCGCGCCGGACGCGCGACTACGCGCGGCGCGGTCACAGTTCAGCGAGGCCGAAGCACCGGATGCCGTGGGCGGCGCGCTTCTCCTGTCGAGCGGCGAAGCGCTGGCGGCCTTCAACGAATTGCGCGCCGCGCTGGACGGCGGCGACATCCGCGCCGTGTTCAAGGCGCTACGCCGCACCCCGCGCGCGCTGGAAGCCCTGTATCCGCTCGCCGCCGCCGTTCCTGCGGTGAACAGTTACTTTCTCGATGCCTCGTTGCGCAGCAACTCCGAAGCCCTTGCGCGCAGCATGACGGCTGCCCGGGAGGAAGAGACCGGCGTGATGCATGTCGCCAACGAGGCGCGCACGCGCGGCGGCTATTCGCTGTATGTGCCCGAGACCTATACGCCGGAACGCCACTGGCCGCTGGTAGTGGCGCTGCATGGCGGCAGCGGCCATGGCCGGAGCTTCCTGTGGTCCTGGCTGCGGGATGCGCGCAGCTTCGGCGCCATTCTTGTCACGCCGACCTCGAGCGGCAATTCGCTCGGCTCCACATGGGCGCTGATGGGCGACGACAACGATACGCCGAACCTTGCGCGGATTGTCGCGCACGTGCGCGAGCGCTGGAATATCGATCCGCAACGCATTCTTCTCACCGGCATGAGCGACGGCGGTACGTTCTGCTATGTCAGCGCGCTGGAGAGCGCCTCTCCCTTCACCCACATCGCGCCGGTGTCGGCGACATTCCATCCGATGCTGCTGTCGATGGCCGATGCGGACCGCCTGCAAGGGCTGCCGGTTTATCTGGTGCACGGCAGGTTGGACTGGATGTTCGCGGTGGACGTGGCGCGGCAGGCGAAAGCGGCGCTTTCGGCTGCAGGCGCGAACGTGACCTATACCGAGATCGACGATCTCAGTCACACCTATCCGCGCGAGATCAACGCGCCGATGCTGGAATGGCTGAAGGGATAGGGCCACCACTCGTCATTGCGAGCGAAGCGAAGCAATCCACCTTTTGAAGAATAAAAGAATGGATTGCTTCGTCGCAAGTGCTCCTTGCAATGACGATCCGTTCAATCACCCTGTCACAGCCAGAACCGCTTCCTTGATCTTGGCCAGCGCGAAATTTCCGACCATCTCGGCTTCGAGATGCGGGACGTTCGGCATCTCGTCGGCGGAAACAACCGCGTCGACGATGGCCGGGCCATCGGTTTCCAGCGCGCTGCGGATCGCGCCTTCGAGGTCGCCCGGCAGCTTCGCCGCAAATCCCTGACCGCCGCAGGCGCGCGCCAGCGCGGCGAAATCCGGATTGGGAAACTCGATGGCCTCGTTGAAGGGCGCAAGCCCGACGCTTTCAGCTTCCAGCCTGATCAGGCCAAGCGCCGAATTGTTGTAGATGATGACTTTGATCGGCAGCTTGTGATGCACGGCGGTCATGAACTCACCCATCAGCATGTTGAAGCCGCCATCGCCGGTCAGCACGATCACCTGCCTTGACCGGTCGAGAGCCTGAATTCCGTTGGCCATGCCGACGGACGTGCCCACAGCCGCGTTGTTGAACGACCCGACGATGCGCTGGCGGCCGGTCTGGCGAATCCAGTTCGCGGACCACAGCGTATTGAGGCCGGTATCCGTGACGAAGATCGCGTCGGTCTTCGCGAGATCGCTCGCTGTACGCGCCACCGCCTGCGGATGGATCACGTCCTTGCTGCGGGTGAGGTCAGCCTGCTTTGCAAGCTTTTCGTCCCAGCGTTTGCGCTCTGCCGTCACCTTGTCCCGGAATTTCGTGCCGCTCTTGTCGGCAACCTTGTCGAGCAGCTTTTTCAGCGCAGGCCGAACCGATCCGATCACGCCCAATTCCGTTGGTGCGCGGCGGCCCAGCACCTGTGCGCGTTCGTCGATCTGGATGACGTTGCCGTGCGCGGGCAGATAGTTGGAATAGGGATAGTCGGTGCCGACCATCAGCAGCAGGTCGCAATCCTGCACGGCGTCGTAGGACGGCCGCGTGCCGATCATGCCGAGACCGCCAATCCAGTGCGGATCGTCATAGGCCATCAGCTCCTTGCCGCGGAAGGTGTGGACCAGCGGCGCTTTCAGCTTGTCGGAGAGGGCGCGCAGCAGATCCTCCGCGCCGCGGCAACCGTGGCCGCACATGACGACGATCTTGTCCGCTCGGTCGATGCGGCGCGCGACAGCGGAAATCGAGTCCTCGTCCGGGGTGATCTCGGTGCGTGGCCGCAGCGTGGCGAGGCTCGACGCCGCGCCGCTGGCTTTGGCGGACAGCAAATCCTGCGGCAGCGTGAGATGAGCGACGCCGGGGCCTGCATAGGCGGCGGCAATGGCCTGATGGATCACGGCGGGCGCCTGCGCGGGCACGGAGATGGTTTCGGTGTAAAGCGAGACGTCGCGAAACAGCAGGTCCGGGGTCGTGGTCTGGATGAACTCGGTGCCGTGCATGGCGCGCATCATGTCGCCGGACAGCGCAAGCACCGGCGCATGATCGCGGGCGGCTTCGTAAAGGCCCGCGACCAGATGTGTGCTGCCGGGGCCCGTGGTGCCGGCGCAGACGCCGAGCCGGCCGGTGAGCTTGGCCTGTCCGGTGGCGGCCAGTGCCGCGCCTTCCTCGTGGCGCACGCCGACCCATTCGATTTTGCTTTTGCGCACGGCGTCGCCCAGCGGATTGAGCGAGTCTCCGATCAATCCGAAAATGTGGGTGACGCCGATATCCTCAAGCACTCCGACAAGGGTTTCGGCGACGGTTTTGGACATGATGTAATCCTGTTTGGAAGTATGATGGCGGTTGCGGCACGCAAAAGCGCGTTGCACGCAAAAGCAGCACGGATCAACGCGCGAGCCACCAGCGGGTTTCAGGGCGGGAGCGAGCCGCCGCTACACGTGTCCGTGACGTCAAAGCGCGCTTGCTGACCTTTGCCGCGCAGCCTAGAACCGTGACATGACACGGCTTTGGACCTTCACCGCGTTGATGCGGCCGCGATCGCGCGCGGCTCTTGCCGCCGTTCTGATGGCACTGCGGATCATTTCGGCGCATGAAACCGCACAGGCACAATCGGCCGATCTGGTGCTGTGTGACAGGCTCGCCGCCGATCCTTCCGATCCGGACAAGCCTGCGGATACCAAAGGCGTGGTCAACATCGCGACATCAGATGTCGCGACCGCAATCAAGTTCTGCAGGCAAGCTTCCGGTGGATCGCGCCGCGCGATGTATCAGCTTGGCCGGGCCTATGCCGCGGGCAATCAGCAGGCCGAGGCGATTTCAGCCTGGCGAAAGGCCGCTGACAAAGGCAGCACATCGGCGATGGTCGAACTCGGTGTCGCGTATGCCACCGGCGCGGGCATCGCCAAGGACGAAGGAACGGCGGGAAAGCTGTTCGAGCGCGCCGCGCAGGGCGGCAATCCGCGCGGTGTCAGCAATCTGGCGGTGCTGTCGGGCAGAGGCGGCGCGGCGTCGGCGGATCCCGCGCGCTCGCGCAGCCTGCTGGCCAAGGCGGCTGAGACCAATGCGGAGGCGCAGTTTCAATTGGGGCTGATGCTGCAGGATGGTATCGGCGGGCCGCGTGACGATGCCGGGGCACGGCGTCTGTTCGAGAAGGCCGCGGCGCAGGATCATCCCGGCGCGCTGGAGCGCATGGGCGCGTTCGCCAAGGAAGGGCGCGGCGGTGCGCAGGATTCCGGTGCGGCGAAGACGTATTACGAGAAGGCTGCTGCGCTCGGCAACGAGGACGCCAAGGCGGCGCTCAAGCGCGCAGAATGTCCCTACGTGCTCAAGGACAAGTCGGGCAAGGCTGTCACCAACCTGTGTTTCTAAAGCCGTGAAGACTTTAGCGGGAGCTGCGCGGGGCCTGCAGGTCCGGCGTGAGCCGCGCGGCAGCCGGACGGTGCCGCGTTCGTTCCGCATCCGGGCTGAAGTTGAAGATTTCCAGGCTGCGCAGATGGGTCGAGGCGCGTGAGACGAACACCGGCGTATCGCCCGCGATCGCCCGGGTGGTTTCTGCACCGCAGCCGGTGCAGGCGTATTTGAACTCAAGCTTGGTCATCGCCCAGCGCACATCCATCACCTCCATGAGGTGACGCCTGCAGTTCGGACACACGATCACGGCCGGCTTGGCGTCGCGCAGCGGCACGTTTTCGAGCATCGGGACCTCCTTCAGGGGGAAGGACATGGCGGCCAGCGGGCGGCCATGAGCGAAGGCGCAATCTACGCCTCAAGGCGGGGGATTGGTGGCAGGTTTGGAGAAATGCACAGGAAATGCGTGGCTTAGCCTTGAGGGCTAAACTTCATGTTGTGTGGAAGCTTCCTGATCCAAAAGGCGAGAAGCCGGGATCAAACCCGCCCATTGACCGGTATCAGCGCTCCGGTGACCGCACTGGCCGCCTCGCTGGCCAGGAACAGGATGACGCTGGCCAGTTCGTCCCCGGTGACCCACTTCGTGAAATCCGCCTGCGGCATGTCGCGGCGGTTGGCGGGCGTGTCGATGGTCGAGGGCATCACCGCGTTGACGGTGACCTTGCCCTTGAGTTCGGCGGCCATCGCCTCGGTCAGACGATGGACCCCGGCCTTGGACGCGGCATAGGGGCCCATGCCCGCGCCCGCCTGCAGCGCGCCCATGGCGCCGATATTGACGATCCGCCCCGCGCCGGAATTGACCAGATGCGGGATCGCGGCCCGCGAGGCATTGAGCGCGGTCATGACGTTGATGGCGTGCAGCCGCTGCCACGTCCTGGGATCGCCGTCGGCCACGGTCTCGAAGGCAAACGCGCCGGCGATATTGATGAGGGCATCGAGCCGGCCGAAATGCGCGGCGGTTGTTTCGATCGCCTGTGAGGCCTGCGCGGCATCGGACAGATCGATGCCGCCGATCACCAGCCGGTCGGGTGCGGGTGGAACGCTGGAAGCTGCATGATCGATCTCGGCAAGTTTCGCGCCGCGTGCGCGGGCGGCCTCGGCGACGACCTTTCCAAGCGCACCGGAGGCGCCGGTGATGACGATGACCTTGCCGTTCATGGTGCCTCCGCAGATGAGATGTCTGTCAGGCACGATAGAACGCGCGGTGGCTGATTGACAGTCAGCTCCCTTTGCCGCTCAGGACACCCCTTCGGGAGCCTCAGTCCAGCTTGGCGACCACGACGAGGCGCTTGATGTCGCCGCGCTTGAAGGCGCGCAGAAATCTGTCGTAATCCCGGAACGACACGCAGCCGTTGGAGTCCCCGTTGGGGCCGAGCATGTAGGTGTGCGCCAGAAGACCGGTGCGGCCGAATACGTTGCGCTCTCCGCCGACCGGATTGAGCCGGATCGCTTCCACGCCGTGGAACAGGCTTTCACGCAACGTCAGATCGTAAGTGTGCGGCGGCGTCGCGCCGTGCATGCGCACGTGCACGAAGCGCGGATCGTCCAACTTGCTGCCGAGGCCGGAATGGGCTTCCAGCTTGGTGCCGTCCGGCAGGTACACCGTGCGCGCGGTGATGTCGTAGACGGCGGTCTGCTTGTCGTAGCGGCCGGGCGTCAGGCTGCTGCCGTCGCTGGCGATGCCGCCGTCCGGCGCGGCGAAGGCGAGCAGAGGGCCTTTCTCCTGCCGTCCGAACAGTTTCTCGAAGATCGTCAGCTTCGGCTGGGCGACGGCGGCGAGAGCCGCGGCGCGATTGGCCGAAGCGGTTTCGCTGCGGGACGGGCCGTCATTCGCGCGGAGCGAGGCGGGCCGCGGCGCGGGCAATGGAATGGCGAGCGAAGCCTGCCGGACTTCGGGCAGCGGCAGCGTGGCTTCCGCCGGCTTGATCTCCGGAGCAGGTGTGGCTTCGACGACCGGAGCCGGTGCCGTTTCAGCAGGCGCGGGAAGCGCCTCGGGCGCAAGCGACGCCACGGCGTAGGTCTGCTGCGGCGCGACCTGCTCGCGGTCGGCTTCGGTCAGTGTCGAACCGGAAACCGGCGGATCGTCGGACCGGATGACGAAACGCTGATTGAAGTTCAGGGGCGTGAAGCTCTGGGATGGCGTGCCGAGCGACGAGGTGACGTCGAGATCGGCGACCGTGGTGCTCAGCGCGGCTTTCGCGCCCGGGATGAACGTGACCTGCGGAAGTTCGGGCGCCATCGCCTGAACGGCGGGGCCGAGCACGTTGCTGTAAAGCGTCCACGCGCAGGCCAACACCACGACGGCAAGGCCGGTGCTTCCGATCGCAGCTTGTGGGCTGATCTTTCGGGGTTGCGCTTGCGCGGGCCGGGCGTCCGGAACTCTATACGTGATACTGTACGCCATGCACCTTACGCTCGGAACTTTGCACGCAACTCACTCCCGCCGCCTGCGCTTCACGGAATCGCGATCAGTAACCGTGCAGCATCTCGCAAACATGCGGAGCGCTATTAAGGCGGCTTTTGGTTAAATGCGGATTAAATCGGGGGCGATATCGGATAAAGCCGTTCGATGCTAGAATTCGCCACAGTGCGGACTCAATTGAACGCGCCGCGCGCAGAAGGGAACTGAAGCGTGAAGCGACAGGCGATGTATCTTGCGATTTCGATTGCGATGATGAGCGCGTCAACGCCGCTGCGCGCGCAGGACGGGACGTTTCAGAGTTTCGTCTGCGCCGACGGCGCGCGCTTCACCGCGGCTTTTCTGAAATACGATCCGAAGCAGCTGCATCTGCAGCTTGACGGCAAGGCCGTCGCACTACGCAAGCGCTTCACACTGACCGGCGCGCGCTATACCGGCCGCGGCATCACGCTGACCATGAACAAGTCGGGCACCATCCTGCGCCACGGCAGGCGCGGCGCGACACGATGCATGGCGACGTGAAGCGATCACGCTTTTTGCTTTTGGCTTCTGCCGCATGGGGATGAGCGGTGTTGCGTTTTACGGCGCCGGACCGAACCCTGCTTTGTCCCACACCGCGCGTTTGTCCGGCGTGGACAGGAACGCGATGAAGGCCGCCGCGGCCTCGGGAGATGTATTCGCCGCCGTCACCGCGCCCGCATAGACGAGGCTGAGTTGCAGCGCGTCGGGCAGCGGACCGATCTGTTCGACGCCTGCGACATGCACGACTTCACTTGCCGGATAGATGCCGATGTCCGCCGCGCCGTCGGCCACCATCTGCACGCCGCCCTCAAGCGCGGGCTTGTAGGCCGCCTTCTTCTCGATGGCATCTGCGATCTGAAGATCGGCGACGATCTTCGCCATGTGCGTGCCGCTCGGTGTTGCGCCGGGCCGTGAATAAACGACGGAACGTGCGTTCAGCAGCGCCGCCTTGAAGGCATCGGATGTCGAAATGTCCGGTCGCGCCACGCCGGTCTTCACGATGGCCACAAGGCGGACCGTTCCGAACGTGCCGCGTCCGGCTTCGCGGAGCTTGCCCAGCTTCATCAGTTCGTCGATGGCCGTGGTCGGCATCACCACCATGTCGGGCGTCTCGCCGTCGATGATCTTCTGGCGCAGCGCCGTGATCAGCACGTAACTCATTTTCACGCGGTGGCCGGTGGCGCTTTCGAACTGCGGGATCAATTCGCTGAGCGCTTCCTTCGGCGCGCCGCCGCTCATGACCGTGATGTCGGCAGCCGCCGCCGGGGCGGCAGCCATCATGGCGGCGAGGATCAGGGGCAGGGTGTCTTGCATGGGAAAACCGGTGATGGGGCAGGACCGGCAGCTTGTCGCCGGGCCTGCGCGAACGCAAGCTGTGTGCTTCACGCCGGGCGGGCGGCGGCATACATCTTCCGTTCATGGAACCCTTGGCAGGATGAATCGTTCAGATACACTGAACGTATTCATTTGCCTGGAGCCTCCTATGAAACGTCTCTCTCTTGTTGTCGTTTTGAGCCTCTTTGCCGCCGCGCCTGCGCTGGCGGATGCGTCCTGCAAGGCCGTCAGCAGCGACGGCAAGCCCCTGTCGGGCGCGGCCAAGGCCAGCTTCATGAAGAAGTGCTGTGAAGACAACGCCAAGAGCGCCGACGGCAAGCCGCTCTCGGGCGCTGCCAAGAACAGCTCGGTCAAGAAGTGCATGGGCTAAGCCGGTCGGCTTCTGAAGCCACTTGCACGGACGATTGCAAAGCCCCGCGTGAGCGGGGCTTTTTGCTGTCCGCTTGAGCGGGATGGCTTGAGTTAGGTCTTTTCCAATCCGGGCGGTGGGCTATGCTCGACGGGCCGGAACGGGGATGGCGATTTGGGGATGGTCCTTCGCGCGATCGTGACGCTATTGCTGCTGTGTGGCTCTTGGCCTGCGGCCGCGCAGACCACGGCCAGCCTCGGGCGCCCGGACGAGGCCACGGGACCTTCCGCGCCGCCAACAAGCTTTGAAAATGCCGCCCGCGCCAGAGGCACGCCGGAGATTCCGGGGCTCAACATGGTCTGGCTGACGCCATGGGGGCGGCTCGAACTGGCCCGCGAGTGGCGCAATATCGTGGTCCATCAGTCCGAGGGGCCGCCGGGATCGGCGCGCCGTATGGCGCAGAAACAGACGGAGAAACCGGACCGGCGCGGCGCGACGGCATGGGTCGAAACCGACGGCACGGTCTACTGGTCCATCGTGGAATTCGCCGTCCCGCATCATGTCCGCGACGGCAACCGCAAGGACAACAAGTTCATCGACAACAGTTCGACCTTCGGCCAGATCACCGACGACAATTCCATCGGCATCGAATTCGTCGGCAACTATCCCAACGTGCGCAAGCCGCCCACCGAGGCGCAGGTCGCGGCCTGGCGCATCCTCGTGAGGGTGCTGCAGACCCGCTACAACATCCCGAACGAGCGCGTGTTCGCGCACAACTGGATCGACTACAAGGACCGCCGCTATTGCGAGGGCTGCTCGCTGGCCGCCATCGCGCGGGCGCAGCCGATGTTGGCGGTGGCGCAGCCCCGCCCGGCAGAGTAGACAAGCCCACGAAAGAGGTGCGATCCGGGCCGCGTGAGCTACGCGGCAGGGTGGCTGCCTGAATGAAGCAATGAAAGGACGACGGACATGATCGAGACGGTTGGCATCATCGGCGCCGGCACCATGGGCAATGGCATCGCGCAGGTCTGCGCGGCTGCGGGCCTGCAGGTGGTGATGGTGGACATCTCCGACGCGGCCGTGTCGCGTGGCGTATCGACCATCGGCGGCAGCCTCGACCGGCTGGTCAAGAAAGAGAAGATGACCGAAGCCGATCGCGACGCTGCGCTGAAGCGGATCAACGGAACCACCGACAAATCGAAGCTGTCCTCCTGCGATCTGGTGATCGAAGCCGCGACCGAAAACGAAGACCTCAAGATCAAGATCCTCAAGGACCTCTGCGCCGGCCTGCAGCCGCATGCGCTGGTGGCCACCAACACCTCGTCAATCTCGGTGACGAAACTCGCCGCCGCGACCGACCGTCCGGACCGCTTCATCGGCATGCACTTCTTCAACCCGGTGCCGGTGATGCAGTTGCTCGAACTGATCCGCGGCCTGCAGACCTCGGACGACACTCACGCCAAGGCGCTCGCTTTTGCACAGCGCGTCGGCAAGGTGGCGGTCACCGCCAAGAACAGCCCGGGCTTCGCGGTGAACCGCATCCTGTGCCCGATGATCAACGAGGCGATTTTCGCGCTGGCCGAAGGCATCGCCTCGGCGGAGGAGATCGACGCGGGCATGAAGCTCGGCTGCAACCATCCGATCGGGCCGCTGGCGCTGGCCGACATGATCGGCCTCGACACCATGCTGTCGGTGATGGAGGTGTTCTACACCGGCTTCAACGATCCGAAGTACCGGCCCGCGCCGCTGCTCAAGGAAATGGTCGATGCCGGCCATCTCGGTCGTAAGACCGGGCAGGGATTCTATAATTACGCGAAGGGGTGAGGTTTGAGGACTGGTGTCCCGGACGCGATGCAGCGCTTCAGCGGTGCATCGCAGAGCCGGGACCGTCACGGTCTCGAACGGTCCCGGTTCAGCGGCGCATCATTGCATGCTGCGCCGCGCCCGGGACACAATCTTAATAACGGTCGCGACGTTACGACATCGCCTCATGGTCGCATAAACGCGAAGTCCGTATCGGGATCGCAGTTGTCGGCGAGAAAATGCAGTTCCGATTGCACATCGCCGACGCTGCGCGTCTCGAGATACTTGTTCACGACAAGCCCGAGCAGCGCGCGGCAGACGCCATCACTGTCCTGTCCCGAGGTTTTGGCTTCGGCGATCGCCGCGGCGAAATGTCGGCTGGCGATTTCGGATGCGGACATGGCGATCTCCTGTTGGCGTGTGCCTTGAGCATACACCAGGGCGGCGCGCAGGAATTGACCGGAATCAAGAGCAGGCGTGTTTCAAACGGGGATGGTTTCTACGCGTGGTGGTGGTCGTCGTCATAAGTGCCGACTCCCATTCCGCCGCCGCCCATGCCGCCACCCATTCCCATGCCGCCGCCGCCTCCGCCGCCCTTTCCCGAGCCTTCGCGTTCGCCCTTGCCGCCGCGTCCGCCGGACGCTGAGGGCCGCGCGGGGCCCTGCATCGGAATGGCGAGATCGGCGGGGACGGGATCGAGATCGAGCGCTTCGCGAATGAAATCGCGCAGCGCCACCACGAGTTCATGGGTATGGACCGGGCGGCCGTCCACCAGTTCGCGCGCTGCGCGTTCGGCGAGGCGGACATGCTGCTCGGTGCCAAGCAGGATGATATCCGACAGCGCCGCCTCCACGGCATCGCGGATTCGCCGCTTGCGGTCCGACCCGCCCACGCCATTGCCGGGCTGCTCCGCATCTTCGGCGGACGGCTCGGCGCGCCGCAGGTCGCGAAGATGCATCGGATCAACGGCGAGGTCGCCGGTGAACGAGCCGCCGAGCACCTTGTAGGCCGCGATCAGCGTGCGCAGCCGCTCGTTGATCTGGCGGTTCATGCGCTCGCGGCGCTGCTGGATGGTGAACATCGCGAGCAGGCGGATGCCGACGCCGATCAGCGTGATCAGCGCGAGACCCGCCAGCGTCACCAGGACGCTCTGCCATGAACTGAAATCGATATTGCGCAGGGGTGGCTCCGGAAGCCGTGATCCTCCGCGCAAAATAGCCCAGCTTGCGGGTTGCGGCGAGGGCGCTGAAGCAGGTCCATGAGCGGCCATCCTGCTCCCCCTAGTCTCCACCCGGGATAGATGCCGGGCAGGAGGGCATGCGGTTGGCGGATGTGAATCTGCCTCCCTAGCTATTTGGCTAGTTTGAGCGGGAGCCGCCTGATGTAATCTCGGCGGTTTACAGGTTGGGGGAGGCCGACATGCTGCTCGTGAGATTAGGGGTTGCTTCTGTTGTCATGATGGCTTTTGCGGCTGCGCCGCAGATGGCTCGCGCCGCGGACGCCTGGGGATGCAGCTATGACAAATGTGTCGCGTATTGCACCAAGGTCAGCGGGAAGGCCTGCTCGACCTATTGCGACCGGCGGCTTCAGGACAAGCGGCGCGACAAGGTCTGCAAATAGCGCAAGCTGGTCTTGCGGCGGTTGTCTGCGGCGAGCGGGCGGCCTACATCAATCGCATGACCAGCCAGCCCAATCCCACGCTCCACACCTTCCATCCCGACCTGACCGAGGAGAACATCGCGCGGCTGGTCGCGACCTTCTACGGCCGCGCGCGGGAGGATGACCTGATCGGTCCGATCTTCAATGCGCAGGTGAAGGACTGGGATCATCACATCGCGCAGATCAGCGATTTCTGGTCGTCGATGGTGCTGCGGACCGGGCGTTACAACGGCCGCCCGATGCGCCCGCACCTGATGCTGCCGCTGCGGGGCGAGCATTTCGACCGCTGGCTGGCGTTGTTTGAGCAGACCGCGCGCGAGATATTTTCAGATGAGGTGGCCGAGGCCTTCATCGACCGCGCGAAGCGGATCGCCGACAGTTTTGAAATGGGCATCGCGACCACGCGCGGCGAGATCGCAAAGCCGAGGCATAGCGTGTAGGAGCGGCCGGCAGGCCGCTCCCTGTTTTCCGCACTCTCAATCGACGATCTCGACGCCGGCGGCCGCGACCGCCTTGCGGTGAACATCGAGCTGTTGCTTCACGAGTTCTCCGAGCTGTTCCGGCGTCGAGGGTTTCAGCGCGAAGTCCTGCTCGGCCATCCGCTGCTTCACGGCGGGATCGTTCATTGCTTCGGTGAACGCCTTGTTCAACCTGGCGACGATCTCGGGCGGCATGTTCGCCGGCCCGAACAGGGCGGCCCACGGCTGGATTTTGAAATCCGGAAATCCGGCTTCCGCCATGGTCGGCACGTCCGGCGCGATCGGGCTGCGCTTGTCGAGGATCGTTGCCAGCGCCACGAGCTTTCCGGCCTTCACCTGGGGCATGCCGCCTCCGGAGGTGGAGATCATCATCTGGATGCGCCCCGTGATCAGGTCGGTGATGGCCGTCGGTTCGCCCTTGTAGGGGACGGGGGTCACGTCGAGATTGTTGGCCGCCACAAGGGTCGCGGACGCCAGACGGCCCGTGATGTGAGGCGCGCCATAGGCGATCTTGCCCGGATTTGCTTTCGCATAGGCGATCAGTTCCGACAGGGTTTTGACCGGAATATCCTTGTTCACGTACACGAAGAAATTGTAGCGGCCGATATCGGTGATCGGCGTGAAATCGGTGGTGACGTCATAAGGCGGCGTCTTGCGCGTGGTCGGCACGCCTGACATCGCGCTGTTGGTGGCGAGCAGGATGGTGTAGCCGTCCGGCGCGCTGCGCTTCAGTTCGCTGGCCGCGATGGAGCCTTCCGCACCGGCCTTGTTGTCGATGATGATCTGCTGCCCGAGCTTCGGCGAAATGCTGTCGGCGAAAGAACGCGCGATCACGTCGGTGGACGTGCCCGCCGGGAAGTGAACGATCAGCCGGATCGGGCGATTGGGGTAGTCGGCGGCCGCAGCCTGTCCGGCACCAGCCGTACAGGTGGCAAGAATGGTCAGCGCTCCCAGCGCGCGGGCGAGGGACTTCATTGCAGCGTTTCCTTTCCGAAGAGCGGCGAACCGCATCCTGATTGTTCTTGTTTTTCCTGCACCGCACGGGGAGCGCGGCAGCGGGCGTAAGCGGATGCTACATGAAACGGGCGGTGAGGGAAGATCGGCGGCCGCAGGTCACGCGCGGCGAGATCGCGCAGTCTCACGCGTTTGTTCGCCCAGCGGAACGCGTGGCTGCGTCCGGCATTGAAATGGATCAGCGATGACGTCAGGAGGTCGCCATGATCCGCAAGCTAAGCTCCGGCGAATACCGGCTCTATTCCCGTAAAATCAATCCGAAGACTGGCAAGCGCCGCAATCTCGGCACGTTCAAGTCGCGCGCGGCGGCGGAGAAGCACGAGCGCGACGTGCAGTATTTCAAGCGTCACTAGCGCGATGAGATGAGTTGGTCAGACGGCGTCACGCTGAAGCGAGAGCGCATGGTGCGCCTCGCAGGATCGCCCTCGATCCATGCTGGATCGGTCCGGATCGTGCATTCGATTCAGAGCGGCGCGGACAGCAACACGCGCGCCGCCGTCGTCGCCGGAGCCTGATAGACCAGACCCAGATAGAGCACGGCCGCCGCTGTCAGCGCTAGCACCGCCACCACGACCGAAAGGCACACCAGCCGGTCGCTGCCGTCGTCATCGAAGCCATTGAGATGAAGCCGCATGACGCACCTCCATTCCATCTTCCAAACTAGGCTAATGCCCAGCTTGTTCCAGACAGCAATGCTGACCTGTCGGATGAAATTCGTCATTGCGGTGCGGCAATGTGCGAGAGTTTCAGCAGGCGGTTGGCGGGCGTTTTCTGCGCAGACGTCTTATCCTTCATTGCGAGCGTAGCGAAGCAATCCAGTCCGGACGTGCAGCAAGCATGTGGTTGGATTGCTTCGTCGCTAACGCTCCTCGCAATGACGAGCGCGTCACCCACGCGATCTTTGTCATAGCCGGGCTTGACCCGGCCATCCACGCCTTTGGATATGTCCGCAAAGGGAAAAGTGGATCACCGGGACAAGGCCGGTGATGACGACTGTGAGTGGTGGGAAGTTTCGTTTGCCGGTAGCCCGCATGGAGCGAAGCGCAATGTGGGAAGGCGGTGCAGTTAGATCGCGCAGCCCCGGATTTTGCTACACTCCATCCGGGGTAAGGTCGTTTCATAGGTGTCGACGCTAAAGCAGCCTAGGTGTGGCTATTTTTTCTTCGAGTAAGCCAGTTCGTCGACCCGGCATGCAGCCCGATAAATGGCACCTCGACGATTGCTGCTACGCGAATCTGATTCTTGAGCCCGATCAAGACACTTCAGAAGGGTCGTCCGGATGATATCGAGATCCTTAGGCTTCAGCGTGGTAGGCAGAGCTTGAACTGCACCGGCGAAAATGACGTCCTCTTCTATATCGGTTGGTGCCTTGATCTCGCCTCGCACCAATTTTCCGCGCAGGGCTTCCGCCTTCCCGGTCGATTGGCGGAAGGCCGAGTCTTTTCCCGCGAGCCGGTCGACTAGAGCGTCGCGAGACGATGGATAGGTAGCTACCTGTTTGCGTAGGTCTTCAGCGACCTCGTTGGCAGTCGATTGCGTTTGATCGATGTAGAACCACACAGGAAACCACTTTCGCTGAGCGTGAGCCTGAAAGTGGATATACTGCATGAGCTCGGCAACCTTTTCGTTGCGCAGGAAGTTACGAACGACGGCATCGGGCGTGACATTTTCGCGGATGACTTTCGTTCGCTCCCGCTCCACCTCCGAAACCGGCTCCACGTCGCCGATCAGCTTGAGAGCCGGTGCCCCTTTCTTTTCATCGAATTCGCCCTCACGTACGAACTGGATGCTCGGAAGCAAAGATTTATCGATCAGAAATTTGCCGCTGGTGCCGGCGACTTCGCCGGAATCCAAATCGATCGTCGCTTCCTTGCCGGTTGCGACGCGGTTCATGCGGGCGCTAAACTCGGCGACCGCCCGCCGCTCGCGTGCGGCGATGATCTGCCTAAGTTCTCCTGGCTTGATCAAACGTGTCTCCCCGACGTAGCGGAAGTAGATTCCTCCTTCCTTTACGTCTTGGCCGACATTCTTGATGGCGATGACCGGACCATGATCGTGCTTTTCTACATAGAGCACGCCTACCTGCTTGCCACCGAGTTCGATGAGGCCCTTTGTGACGTGAGGAACGGGGTCGAGGGAACCCGTCAGGATACGGTTCAGGAGCGATATGTCCGACTTTGTGAAGATGTCGTCGGAAAGTCCATCGGCCTGGTAGGTTGCATCAGTGATGCCGAAAAAGAGGTAGCCGCCCTTGTTGTTGGCCAAGCCTGCGATCGCGCGGAGCGCCTTCGAGAACCGATCCTCCGGTTGAAGTCGAAAGCCGGCCTTGCACTCGACGCGATCCGTTTCGCCGCCGGCCAGTCGCCACGTACCGGTTTCGCGGACGAACATGGAGCGAAGGAGACGTATGTCGACTGGAGATGGTGCCGGGGGCGCTTTCTTTGGATCTTGCCAAGCTGATAGGAACGCCTCGAGCTCTTCCGGCTGCGCTTCTTCTACAGACGCGCCGTACTTGCCGTTTTTGATCTGCGTAATGCGTCCGGAGCTGATCAACCGATCCGGTTTGTTGAAGTAGTAATGGATCGCGTCATTTCGCCAGCCCTTTCTGAGCATTGCCTTCACAATGCCGATTTCTGTATCGAACAAACTCCGCTGCTTAGCCATATAGCTCCTCGGTGCCGAGACTCATTCCCGGATTATTGGTGCATCCGGCGTGCTAATAATCGGCGAAAACCCGCCGTTTCCGGCGGGTTCTTTTTACCGCATCAGGATGCGGCCAATCTTTGGAGTGACTTTCGGCGCACTTTGGCCGAGACCGGCCATCCTATGCGAGGATTCGTGCTCGCACACCAAGCTGCTCTTACGAACATCCCGTCGTTGAGCCGCACGTATCGCACTTCATGCACGTGCCATTCCGCACCAGCGTGAAGTTGCTGCACTCCGTGCACATGTCGCCTTCATAGCCGCGCGCTTTTGCTTCCGCGCGGCGCTCGGCCTTGGATGGTGCGGCCTGTGCGGCCGAGCCCGCCTTGCTCCACTGCTGCGCTTCCAGCTTTTCCGTCGGTGACAACTCACGCGCGGGTTCGGCCACCTTGAGAGCGGCTGCGCCCTCGATGCTGTCGCCCACATGCGTTGACGAGAGCGCCGTCACCTTCGATCCGCCCGCCGGTGCGCTGTCGTCATTGGCGGAGACTGCTGCCGCGCCGCCGCGCATCACCACCAGGTTGTCCGTGCGCGAGCGGGTGAGGCCCTTGGACAGATACTTGGTCGCGCCGTGCTGCTCCGGCGACTTGCCTTCCTCGACGCCCTTGCCCAGCGCGTCGAAGCCCATGTCGCTCGGATCGACATGGCCGAGATCGAAGCGGCCCATGTAGCTCACCGCCAGTTCGCGGAACACGTAGTCGAGGATCGAGGTCGCGAACTTGATCGAGTCGTTGCCCTGCACCGGGCCCGCAGGTTCGAAGCGGGTGAAGGTGAAGGCGTCGACATACTCTTCCAGCGGCACGCCGTATTGCAGGCCGAGCGACACCGCGATGGCGAAGTTGTTGATGAAGGAGCGCAGCGCCGCGCCTTCCTTGTGCATGTCGATGAAGATTTCGCCGATGCGGCCGTCGTCGTATTCGCCGGTGCGCAGATAGACCTTGTGGCCGCCGACCACCGCTTTCTGGGTGTAGCCCTTGCGGCGGTCCGGCATCTTCTCGCGCTCGCGGATCACGGTGACGCGCTCGACGATCTTCTCGACGATCTTTTCCGCCACCTGCGCGGTGCGGGCGGCCATCGGCTTGTCGTGGAACGCCTCGATGGCGTCGTCCTCGTCCTCATCGTCGCTGATGAGCTGCGCATTCAGCGGCTGGCTCAGCTTGGAGCCGTCGCGATAGAGCGCGTTGGCCTTCAGCGCGAGCTTCCAGGAGAGCAGGTACGCGTTCTTGCAATCCTCCACCGTGGCGTCGTTCGGCATGTTGATGGTCTTGGAGATCGCGCCCGAGATGAAGGGCTGCGACGCCGCCATCATGCGGATGTGGCTTTCCACCGAGAGATAGCGCTTGCCGATCTTGCCGCAGGGGTTGGCGCAGTCGAACACGCTGTAGTGCTCGGCCTTGAGATGCGGCGCGCCTTCCACCGTCATCGCGCCGCAGATGTGCACGTTGGCGGCTTCGATCTCGCGCTTGGTGAAGCCGAGGTTGGCGAGCAGGTCGAAGCCCGGCGTGTTGGAGACTTCCGGATCGATCTTGAGCGTGTCACGCAGGAAGTCGTCGCCCAGCGTCCACTTGTTGAACGCGAACTTGATGTCGAAGGCGGTCGGAAGCTGCTTCTCGATCTTGTCCAGCGCTTCGTCGGTGAAGCCCTTGGCTTTCAGGGTCGAGCGGTTGATGCCCGGCGCCTGGCCGAGCGAGCCATGGCCGACGGCATAGGCCTCGATCTCGGCGATCTCGCTTTCGGGATAGCCGAGTGCGCGCAGCGCTTCCGGCACGGCGCGGTTGATGATCTTCCAGTAGCCGCCGCCGGCGAGCTTCTTGAACTTCACCAGCGCGAAGTCCGGCTCGATGCCCGTGGTGTCGCAGTCCATGACGAGGCCGATGGTGCCGGTCGGCGCGACCACAGTGGTCTGCGCGTTGCGATAGCCGTTCTTTTCGCCGAGTTCGAGCGCGGTATCCCACACCGCCTTGGCGCGGGTGACGATGTCGCCCTGCGGGCAGCTCGCGTGATCGAGCGGCACCGGATTGACGGCGAGCGCTTCATAGCCCGAGGCATTGCCATGGGCGGCGCGGCGATGATTGCGGATCACGCGCAGCATGTGCGCGGCGTTCTTCTTGTAGCCGGGGAAGGTGCCGAGTTCGGCGGCCATCTCGGCGGAGGTCGCGTAGGCGGTGCCGGTCATCACGGCGGTCAGCGCGCCGCAGAGCGCGCGGCCTTCCTTGGAGTCGTAGGAGAGGCCCATGGTCATCAAGAGGCCGCCGATGTTGGCGTAGCCGAGGCCAAGGGTGCGGAATTCGTAGGAAAGTTCTGCGATCGCCTTGGACGGGAACTGCGCCATCATCACGGAGATTTCGAGCACCACGGTCCACAGGCGGCACAGATGCTCGTAGGCCGCGACGTCGAAGCGGCGGGTCTGAGTGTCGTAGAAGGTCAAGAGGTTGGCGGAGGCGAGGTTGCACGCCGTGTCGTCCAGGAACATGTATTCCGAGCACGGATTGGACGCGCGGATGTCGCCGCTGGCCTTGCAGGTGTGCCAGTCGTTCATGGTGGTGTTGAAGTGCAGGCCGGGATCGGCGCTGGCCCATGCGGCGTAGCCGATCTTCTCCCACAGGTCGCGCGCCTTCAGCGTCTTCATCACCTTCTTGCTGGTGCGGGCGTTGAGATTCCAGTCGCCGTCGGTTTCCACCGCGCGCAGGAAATCGTCCTTCAGCGAGACCGAGTTGTTGGAATTCTGGCCGGAGACGGTGAGGTAGGCCTCGGAATCCCAGTCGGTGTCGTAGATGTCGAAGGTGATGTCCTTGTAGCCCTGCTTGGCGAACTGGATCACCCGCTTGATCATGTTGTCGGTGACGAGGGCCCGGCGCGCGAGCTTGATCTCGCGGCGCAGCGCCGGGTTCTTCTCGGGGTCGAAGCAGTCGTCGCCCGAACCTTCGCAATTCACGCAGGCCTTCATGATGGCCTTGAGGTGCTTCTGGTTGATCTTCGAGCCGGTGACGAGTGCGGCGACCTTCTGCTCCTCGCGCACCTTCCAGTCGATATAGGTTTCGATATCCGGATGGTCGGCGTCGACCACGACCATCTTGGCCGCGCGGCGCGTGGTGCCGCCGCTCTTAATCGCGCCCGCCGCACGGTCGCCGATCTTGAGGAAGGACATCAGGCCGGATGAGCGGCCGCCGCCCGAGAGCTTTTCGCCTTCGCCGCGCAGGCGCGAGAAGTTCGAGCCGGTGCCGGAGCCGTATTTGAACAGGCGCGCTTCGCGCACCCACAGGTCCATGATGCCGCCCTCGTTGACGAGATCGTCTTCGATGCCCTGGATGAAGCAGGCGTGCGGCTGCGGATGCTCGTAGGCCGATTTGGATTTGGTCAGCTTGCCGGTCTTCCAGTCCACATAGAAGTGGCCTTGGCCGGGACCGTCGACGCCGTAGGCCCAGTGCAGGCCGGTGTTGAACCACTGCGGCGAGTTCGGCGCCACCATCTGCTTGGCCAGCATGAAGCGCAGTTCGTCGTGGAAGGCATGAGCATCTTCTTCCGACGTGAAGTAGCCGCCCTTCCAGCCCCAGTAGGTCCAGCAGCCTGCGAGACGGTCGAACACCTGCTTGGAGGAATGTTCGCCGACGAAGCGCTCGGACTCGGGGAGGGCGTTGAGGGCTTCAGTGTCCGGCACCGAGCGCCACAGCCACGATGGAACGGTTTCTTCCTCGACCTTCTTCAGACGCGCGGCGACACCCGCCTTGCGGAAGTACTTCTGCGCCAGAACGTCGGAAGCCACCTGCGACCAGAAGTCGGGGACTTCGACATTCTCCAGCCGAAACACCACCGAGCCATCCGGATTGCGGATCTCGCTTGTGGTCAGCCGAAAGTCGATCCCGGCGTAGGGAGACTGATCGGCGTTGGTGTAGCGGCGTTCAATGCGCATGGTCGTGCCCCGTCTTTGTGCCGACGCGCCCGTCCCAGACGGTACGCCGGAGATTTCAATTTGCGAACCGGTTCGTCCGCAGCTTTGCCGTTCACGCTCGTCCCGTTTCCGGTCCGACAGCCCCCGGCCTGTTAACTCTGGCGGGCCAAATCCGTCCCCACGACGGCCTTGCCCCAACGCCCCAAACTCGCCTTATGCGCCGCGGTTTGCCGCGGTTTCGCCTTTTCGCCGGATAGCGGCCCGGCTCCTCGAAAAAGAGCAGACAAATCCTCGGCCCGTGACCTCGACCGGCCTGACGGAGTTGCCTTTTCGACCCATTTCGGGAGGTGCCCGGCGAGACTGAAAACCCCCGCGCCGAACGATCTCGAAGCTAGGCCGACTCTATCCGGCTCGTCAAGGATTAGTGTCGAAATCTGAATCAAACACTAAATATGGTGGAAAATGGGGATTTCCAGCGGAAAGAGACATCGCTGGTGGAGCCCGCCATGCGGCAAGTATCGGTGAGTCCTCGCGGATTCGGAAGCCGGTTTCTCGCTCAGCTGTGAGTTCCCGGCGGCTTTGATCTCCGCTTCCGAAATCGCGCATTTGATATGCGCGCTTTTTGCGGGTTTCGGGTGGATCATGAACGCCGCGCGTGGTCTTTCTCCCCATCATCCACATGGCCGTGGACTATGAGTCGAAGGACGACCCCTGTGGATACGCGAACGCCACCCCGGATTCTCAACGAAACGTCCCCCGCCGAGCGCGAGGCGATCCAGCGCCGGTCCCGGTTTGTCGGCTACACGATGCTGATGGTCACGGCGCTGACCTGGGGCATCAACTGGCCCGTTGGAAAACATCTGCTTCAGGAATTGCCGCCGCTGTCGATGCGCGGCGTGCCGGGAATTGTCGGGGCCGGACTTCTGGCGGTGATCGCGTTGGCTCAAGGCGTTTCGCTGCGCGTTCCACGTGACCGCTGGCCGCGTCTTGTGCTGCTGTCCGTCCTCAGCGTGAGTTGCTGGATGGGTCTCATCGGATTGGCGCTGGTTTATCTTCCGGCGGGAGAGACGGCTGTGATCGGCGCCACCATGCCGGTCTGGGCGACCATGTTCTCCTGGCCCATTCTTGGAGAACGGTTGACGGTGCGGCGGATCATCGCGATGGCGATGGCGATCGCGGGGCTCGTGGTGTTGATGGGCGGCGACGGCGTTGCCGCAAACCAGGCGAAAATGCCGGGAATTATACTCGCTCTTCTGGCTGCGTTCGGTTTCGCGCTCGGCACCGTTCTGACCAAGCGCCTGCCGCTGCGGCTACCACCGCTCACCGCTGCGGTATGGCAGCTTGTGATCGGCTGCCTGCCGCTTGTTCTGATCGGAATCTTTTTCGAGCATCCGCAATTCACGCAACTGAGCACGCTCGGCTGGTGGCTGTTTGCTTATTCAGCCGTGTTGCAGATGTGCGTCGGCTTCTTTTGCTGGTTCGGCGCGCTTGGGCGGCTGCCCGCATCCGTTGCCGCCATCGGCACGCTGCTGATACCGGTTATCGGTGTGCTGGCGTCGGCAGCATCGCTCGGCGAGCCGCTGGGTGTTGCCCAGATCGGAGCGCTGGCCTTGACCATTGCCGGTGTCGCGCTCGCTTCGCGCTCCTGAGCGATAGCGCTATGAAATAAAAAAAGCGGCGCAGGTGCATGCGCCGCTTTTTCTTTTGAATGGTTTGTTCTGCTTACGGGCAGGGATAACGGTTGCCGTCATAGTTCAGGTACGTGCCCGAGGCGGGATCGTACGAACGATAGCGCTGCATACAGTAGGCAACGGCATCACCACCATAAGCAGGGGCCGGATAGTAAGCCGGGCCGCCGTAATAGCCCGGGCCGTAGTAAGGCGCCGAGCCTGCCGCGATAGCGCCGCCGATCAGCGCGCCTGCTGCGAGGCCAATACCAAGGCCTGCGCCGCCGCCACCCCAACCACGGCGATAACCGCGCCGCCACTGAACTTCGGTAACAAGCGGATTGGCCGCACCGGCATGCGCAGCCGCAAGAGATTGGCTCGGCGACAGAGGCGCAGCCTGACCGGACGACATCGCTGCCATCGGAAGCGTGAGCGCGACGGCTGCGGCCGCACAAACATTCTTCAATCTGACCATGTATTCACTCCAAGCCCGCATCGATCACTCTGCGTCGGGAGGCTGGCGGAATGCGCAGCTCCATCCAGAGGCCAATAATGTTTTTATCAATTCAGGCGCTTCTGGGGCAGTTCCCGAATGGGAACAATGCTCCAGAAGCGAAGTTAACAGCAAGACAACAGCTTACGGGCAGGGATGACGCTGGCCGTCATAACCCAGATAGGTGCCCGACGCCGGGTCGTATGATTTGAACCGCTGCGCACAGTAAGCGGCGTCATCGCCGCTCACCGGAGCTGCGGCATAATCATAGTCCGGGGCATAGGCGTACGAGTCATCGTAGTAGTACGGGTCGCTGTAATAGTACGACGATCCCAACGCGCCCAGCGCAAGGCCGCCGCCGAAACCATAGCCGTAACCGCGCCAGTGCCGGCCGCGCCAGCCACGACCGCCCCAATGACGGCCGCCGCTGCCGAGTTGCGCAACGGGACGGCCAGCAAAAGCCTGACGTCCTGCAAGCGCACCGGCACCTGCGCCTATCGCGGCCGAGCGGCCGAAGTTTCCGACGCGGGGACCGCCGCTAAAGCCTGGGCGCGCGGCGAAATTGCCGCCACGGAATGCTCCGCCGCCACCAAAGCTGCGCATGCCTCCGCCACCGCCGCCGCGGAATGCCCCACCGCCACCTCCGCCGCCACGAGAGAATCCGCCGCCGCCGCCATGGCCTCCGCCGGGCCGCGCGTCAGCTGTTGCCGATACAAGCGCGGGCGCGATTGCGAGCAGGGCTGCAGCGCCAATTATTTTCAGATTGATCATCGCTCAAACTCCGGGTGAATTTGATAAGAAACGAGCCGCGGAATGAGACGTTCCGTTCTTACCAAAACTTCACCGTGATCTTTTCACGCGGAATCCCAATGCAGCATGAATGGATTGCGACCAAATCATGTTGGGTGGTCATCGCGCATGGTGATCCGATACCAGTGAGTGCGGCGCCAGTTCGGTGTGATGTTCTGCGCTGCGCGGGACGATTTCCTGACGCGTGCGCGGTAGCGCATCGGGATATTCCTCCCGCAGGTAAGCAATCAGCTTTTCGCGCACCTCGCATCGCAAATCCCATGCGGAAGGCGCGCTGCGCGCGCTCAACAACGCGCGCAGTTCTATCGTGCGATCCTTGGCATCGCTGACCTGAAGCACGACCACGCGGCCATCCCATAACGGCGAGGCACGTGCGATCTCCATCAGTTTCTCGCGTACTTTCTCCACCGGCACGGTGTAGTCCACATAGAGAAATACGGAGCCGATCAAGGCGGAGGTCTCGCGCGTCCAGTTCTGGAACGGCTTCTCGATGAAGTAGCTTAGCGGCACGATCATGCGCCTCCAGTCCCAGAGCTTGATGACGACGTAAGTCGACGCGATCTCTTCGATGGTGCCGTATTCGCCTTCCAGAAACACGACATCGTCGAGACGAATGGGCTGTGCCATCGCGATCTGCACGCCCGCGATCAGATTTGAGAGCAGGGGGCGCGCAGCAAGACCGATGGCGAGACCCGCGACGCCCGCTGAGGCGAACAGGCTGACGCCATACTGGCGGACTTCCTCGAAACTCATCAGCGCGACCGAGACGGTAAGGATGACGATCAGTGTGTCGGCGGCCCGCTTGAGAATGCCGATCTGGGTGACGTGCTTGCGTGCGAGGAGATTGTCCTCGGCGTCGAGCTTGAAGCGGCGCAGATAAACCTGCGACCCGATCTGCACGGCCGTGAGGGCGATCCAGCCGAGCAACGCAATGAAGGCGACATTCAGAACGCTGCTGAACACCACGGCGACGCGCTCGCCGATGGGAGCCGTTCTTACGACAAGCGACAGTGCGAGAACGATCAGGCCGAGCCGCAGGGGTCCCTTGCTTCGCGTCAGCAGCGAGCGGGTGTTGGGATGCCTGACACCGAAGGTCGTGCGAAGCGTATGAACGATCAGCGCGTCAGCGATCAGCGCGACGACAACGCCGCCGATCGCAAGCACCGACGCGATCAGCCAGTTCGGCAATTGCCAGAGCGTGTTGAGGACCTCGGCATAGCTGTATTTGATGACGTCGAACATCGCGGGGAATTCCCGGATCCATGGGCGGGAACAGGTCAACGCACGGGTGGACGATAGGTTCATGCACCGCATCAAGCCGCTGTTGGTGCTGGACAATCGGCCCGCCCGATGGCATCAAACGGGCATTGCACCGCTGGTGCGCCCACAGCCGGATTCCCGCCATGAAGCTGTTTTTTCTGCGCTTTTTCACGTGGTGGAGCGGTTCGACCTTTGGCACCCAGCTCTGGACCCGGCGATTTGGCGAACTGGTCGGACAGGACGAGAGCGGCAACCGCTACTATCGCACGCGCGGCGGCAAGATCGATCCGACACTCGGCTTCGAGCGCCGCTGGGTGATCTACAACGGCTACGCTGAAGCGACGCGCATTCCGCCGGCCTGGCACGGCTGGATCCATCACACGGTGGACACGCCGCCAACCGAGATCGACTACAAAGCCCGCGAGTGGGAAAAGCCGCATCGGCCGAACATGACCGGCACGCCTGCAGCTTATCGGCCGTCTGGCTCCACGCTCGCGTCAGGCCGCCGTCCGAAAGCGACAGGCGACTATCAGGCCTGGACGCCGGGACAATAACCCGGCTCATCGATCAGCGGTGTCGGCGCGGAAAACCGGTCGCCCTTTCCCCGCCGTAATCGGCATGTTAACCGGTGCCTCTGCGCACGACCCATTCGCTGTAAAATGACGTGGGTCCGATTCGGTTGGACCATAGACCAAGGCCGGATCAGCTTAGGCTCATGAACGTGATCGTTCCGACAGGTGTGGAGCAAGATGTTGTCCAGACGCCGCATCGCACTTTTCGGTATCGTGCTTTCGTGACGTCACGCATTATGATCCGGACCATCACAACGTTTTCCTTTGCAGCCGTCGTTGCGGCCTCGCTGGCTTCGCTTTCGACGACGGTGGCGCACGCCCAGATCGGCAACATCTTCTCTGACCGGCCGCGTCCGCCCGCCAACGTCGCGCCGCGTGGCGAGCCCGTGCAGGAGCCGGACGAAGAGGACGTCCCCGATATTCCGACGCAGGGCCGCCTGCTTCCCACTCCGAATCGTTTGCCACCCGGGCAGGGCGTTCCGCCTCCCGGCGCGGTTCAGACCCAGCCTCTTGCGCCGCCGCCGGGTAGCGCAGCCGTACCGGCCCAGCCGGGTGCGCCTGGGCAAGGCGCGCCGAACGTCGCAAATACACCTCCCGGAGCCAAGCCACTGCCGGGACTTCCGCCGGGACAGCGGCAACCACGGACGGCGCCGCCTGCGCCCGCATCCTTGCAGCCCGGCGATGAGGTGGTGACCGAGCCGCCCGCGCAGAAGATCGTCAACAAGCAGGCGGTGTTTGCGGGTCTCGACAAGATCACCGGCCGCATCATCAAGTTCGATGCGGAGATGGGTGAGACCGTGCAATTCGGCGCGCTGCGCATCAAGCCGCAGGCCTGTTACACGCGTCCATCTACGGAATCGGCGAACACCGACGCCTTCGTCGAAGTGGACGAGATCACCCTGCAGGGCGAGGTGAAGCGGATATTCTCCGGCTGGATGTTTGCCGCGAGCCCGGGTCTGCACGGCATCGAGCACCCGATCTATGACATCTGGCTGACCGACTGTAAGGGGCCATCCACGCCGGTTGCGCAGCAGGAAGCACCAAAGCCTGCCGCGCCTCCGCCGACGCAGCAGAGGCGTGCACCCGCGCCGAAGCAGCCTGCGGCACCGCGTCAACCGCCGCCCAATCCGTTCCCACCATTCCGTCAGTAACGGCTTTCAATGTGAGATATGAAACGGCCGCCACGCGAGGCGGCCGTTTTGCTTTTGGCGCCTCACGCCGCGGCGATCAGCGCCAGTGCGTCAGCACCGGGCACGGGCTGGTCAGTTGGAAGCGCAAAGAAGTCGCCCTGTCCCGTCAGGGCTTCATCGAGCAGGGTGCGATAGCGCCGCCGTGGAATCTCCACCGCACCGAACGTGCGCAGGTGATCCGTGACGAACTGCGTATCGAGAAGTGCATAACCGCCAGCGATCAGGCGCGCGACCAGATGCACCAGCGCCACTTTCGATGCGTCGCGCGCCGTGTGGAACATGCTTTCGCCGAAGAAGGCGCGGCCGATGCTGACGCCGTACAGGCCACCGACAAGATCATCGCCGAGCCAGGCTTCGACGCTATGGCAATAACCTTCCTCATGGAGTGACGTGTAGAGGTCGCGAATCCGGCCGTTGATCCACGTCTCGTCGCGGCCCGGTTGGGGCGCCGCGCATCCGGCGAGAGTTTGCCTGAAAGCCGTGTTGACGGTGACGCGATATACATCCGATCGCACAGTACGCGCGAGGCGCGAGGCGACACGAAAGCCTTTCAGGGGAATGATGCCGCGCTGTTCGGGCTCGACCCAGAAAATCGTCGGATCGTCGGCGCTTTCCGACATCGGGAAAATGCCGCACGCATAGGCGCGCAGCAGAACGCTGGGCGTGATTTCCGAGGATGCGGCGTCGCGCGAGCTCATGCGCAACCATAACAGGAAGGGATCGCTTCCGCGACGGTCAAGCGGTGCCGGCTGGCTCGCGGGTCGTGAATTCGGCCAGGTCGATGAGCCGCATGACCATTCGCGTGCCGCGATGGTTCGGATCGCGCTCGACCTTGGTGTTGAGCTTGGTTGCCATGGCGCTGACGATCCGTTGGCCCATGCCAGTGGAGTGGGGATTGTCTTTCTTCACTTCAAGCCCGACTCCGTCATCGGAGATCGTGAGCTTGAGACCCTCCTCGCACGAGCGAAGCTCGACATGGATCGGGCCTGCGCCGTCGGGATAAGCATATTTGACCGCGTTCATCACCAGTTCGTTGACGATGATACCGATGGCGACGGCGCGATCCGGGTCGATCTCGATCGGTTCGGCTTTCAGCGTCAACCGCGACATGCGATTGCCTTCGGCGGAGCGGCGGAGATCCTCGAGCAGCGCTTCGAGGTACTGATTGAGCATGACCGTTTTCAGATCCTGCGATGTATACAAGCGGCGGTGGACCTGAGCGATGGCGGCGACGCGGCCCATCGCGTTGGTCAGCGCGGTTTTGACATGCTCGTCGTTGCTCGAATTGGCCTGCAGATGCAGCAGTGATGTGATGATCTGCAAGCTGTTGCCGACGCGATGGTTGACTTCGCGCAGCAGCACCTCGCGCTCGGCGGCGAGCGCCGCGTAGCGATCACGGGAGGCATGAACTTCCGCCTCAGCATCGTCGCGTGCCTTGCGCACAAGCGCCTGCTCCAGCGCGCCTCTGGCAGCAACGTCCAGAAGGGCGATAAACTCGCCCTGTACGTCCTTGACGAGATAATCCGATGCGCCGGCCTTGAGTGCAGTGATCGCAATCTTGCTGTCCTGCGATGCCGTCACGAAGACGACGGGCGGCGCGCCGGCGATCTTCAGAATTTCGGTCAGTGTCTCAATGCCGTCGAGGCCCGGCATGTGCTGGTCGAGCGCAACGACATCGATCCCGCCCTGACGAATGCGCGCAAGTCCGCTCTCGCCATCGCCCGCGTGTTCGACGGCAAATCCCTGTCTCTTGAGACCACGCTCGACCAGTCGCGCCAAATCGGCGTCGTCGTCGATGTACAAGAGGACGGGCGAGGAGGGTTTCATGGCTGAACGGGCGAAACCTTGATGACGGAGAAAAACAGGCCCAGTTGCCGGATGGCGTGAGCGAAGTTGTCGTAATTGACCGGCTTGGTGATGTAGACGTTGCAGCCCAGTTCGTAGCAGCGCCGGATTTCCTGCTCGTCGTCCGTTGTCGTGAGAACCACAACCGGTGCGTATTTAAGGTGTTCGTTCTCCTTGATACGTTTGAGAATATCGATCCCGGTCATATCGGGCAGGTTGAGGTCGAGCAGGATCAGCAGGGCCTGGTCCTTGTGATTGACGCCTGACCCATCGCTTCCGAACAGGTATTTCACCGCATCTGTACCGTTGGTGAACGGAATGATCTCATTGTTCACACCGGAGCGGCGAATGTTGCGTTCGATCAGACGGGCATGACCCTCGTCGTCTTCGATCATGACGATTTTGACAGGAAGACTCATTCTACTTTTCCTTGGGTGCCGAAATTCCATTGGGTGGGCAGGGTGACCGTAAACGTGCTGCCCTTGTGAAGCTCTGACGTGACGTTGATGGTGCCGCCCATGCGGCGCACCAGCGCCCGGACATGCGCAAGCCCGATGCCCTGTCCCTGACGGTCCTGAATACCGGCCCGGCGAAAGAGATCGAATATGCGCTTGTGGTCCTTGGGATCGATACCGCGTCCGTTGTCGGTCACTTCGAAAACGGCAAAGCCTAACTTATAACGCCCCTTGATCTGAATATCGCCCGGGATGCCCGGCGTGAGATATTTGAGCGCATTATCAATCAAATTGGAAAAGATCTGTTCCAATGCAAGGCGATCGCTGACGATGTTGGGCAGCGGCTCAACGCGAATTTGAGTGTTGGATTCCGAAGCCTGATGAGCGACCGACGAAATAATCGTCTCGATCAGTTCTCTTGTCTCGATCGGAACCGGATGAAAATCGCGGCGGCCTTCGCGGGTGAGATTGAGAATGGCTGTGATCAGCCGATCCATCTTGCCGATGGAGGACTTGATGAATCCAAGCGCTTCCGAAAAGTCCTGCGAAAGCTGCTTGTCCTCGGCCTGCAATTCCGGCGCTTCGCCGGGATCGCTTTCACCGACCGGCACTGGCAATGAGAGTTCGGTCGCTGCCGCGCGGCTATAACGCGCGATGCGGCTGAAGATGTCGGTGCGCAGTTCTTCCAACTCGCTGGTGAAACCCATGATGTTGACCAGGGGAGAGCGGAGGTCATGGCTGACGATATAAGCGAAGCGCTGAATTTCCTCGTTGGCTTCGCGCAGGTCCGCGGTCCGCGTTTCGACGGTGGATTCCAGATTGGCGTTGTTGTCCCGAAGCTGCTGTTCTGCCTTTTCACGCGCATTGGCGGATTGCCGGATCAGATAGATCGATATGCCGGCCAGAAGCAGCACAAGGGCGGAGCCCGAGGTTGTCACGATCGCCGCAAGCAGCTGGCTGCGGTCCGCTGTCGCCGTGCGGATCTGGAAGAGGCGATCCTCCTCGGCGCGCATGGCATTCGCAACGTCCGCAACCTGGTTCGTGGTTGCGCGATTGGCATCAGACTGCAACGCCGTGGCCCTTGGGATGTTGTTCTGCTTTGCAAGGTCGATCGAGCGCGCCAGTGTGGCGAGCCGCGCATCCACGACCTCACGCAGTCGCTTGCTGTTTTCGATCTGAACGGCATTGTCGGTCGTGATGGCCGCCAGCTTGTTGATCGCAGGCGCGACCTTCGCAACGGCGGCGTCGTATTCGTCCAGATATTGCTGCTGCAAGGTCAGGAGATGACCCCGGGTCGCGCTTTCCGCGCGGCGCACTTCGAGCAGGACCGTCGATATCTGGTTTTCAACTTCGACGGTGTGGACGACCCAGCTGCTGTCCTCACGCGTCTTGCTGACCAGAAGAATGGAGGCAACGCTGATCGCGACAAGAACCACGAATCCCGCCGCCAACAGGGCAATTTGCCAGATCGTGCGCCGACGGGCCGCGTCCACTGTCACAGGGCGTCCGCTGAAGGTTCGATGAACAATGGAAAAGTCCGGAAATTCAACTTCCTACCCCTGAAACCTATCCATAGCGCGCCCCCGTAACAATGCGCAAACGGAACTTGGGTTCCATTGCCGGAACCCCTAACAGGACCTTGAAGGCGCTAGCGCGGAAGGATCAGGACGGGGATTTGGTATCGCCGGCAGCGAGATAGTGTTCCAGCCAATGGATGTGGTAGTCGCCGTCGATGATGCTGGGCTCCCGGACGAGCCCGCGGAATAGCGGCAGCGTCGTCTCGACGCCATCGACGACCATTTCATCCAGCGCCCGCCGCAGCCGCATCAGGCACTCGGCGCGGGTCTTGCCGTGAACGATGAGCTTGCCGACCAGTGAGTCGTAATACGGCGGGATGACATAGCCCTGATACACTGCTGAATCGATCCGGATGCCGAGACCCCCGGGCGGATGGTACTGCTGGATCTTGCCGGGCGAGGGACGGAAGGTGACCGGGTTTTCCGCGTTGACGCGGCACTCGATGGCGTGGCCGTTGATCGAAATTTCGTTCTGCGTGCACGGCAGGTCGCCGCCGGCCGCAACGCGGATCTGCTCGATCACAAGGTCGATGCCGGTGATCATCTCCGTCACCGGATGTTCGACCTGGATGCGGGTGTTCATTTCGATGAAATAGAACTCGCCGTCCTCGTAGAGGAATTCGATGGTGCCGACGCCGAGATACTGCATCTCGCGCATTGCCTTGGCGCAGGTTTCGCCGATCTTCGCGCGCGCGGCTGCAGTCAGGATCGGCGAGGGGCCTTCTTCCCAGACCTTCTGGTGGCGCCGCTGCAGCGAGCAGTCGCGTTCGCCAAGGTGAATGGCGCCGCCGCGTCCGTCGCCGAGAATCTGGATTTCGATATGGCGCGGTTTGGTCAGATACTTTTCGAGATAGACAGAGCCGTCGCCGAATGCCGCCTTGGCTTCGTTGCTCGCCGTCGACAACGCGAGCTGCAGGTCGGCTTCGGTCTGCGCGACCTTCATGCCGCGTCCGCCGCCGCCGGCGGCCGCCTTCACAAGAACAGGGAATCCGATTTTCTTGGCGATGGCCATGGCGTCGTCGCCAGGGCCGACGCCACCGTCCGAACCGGGGACGACCGGAATGCCGAGACGCTTGGCGGTCTTCTTGGCTTCGATCTTGTCGCCCATCAGGCGGATATGTTCGGCCTTGGGGCCAATGAAATGCAGGTTGTGGTCTGCAAGGATTTCCGCAAACCGTGCGTTCTCGGACAGGAAGCCGTAGCCGGGATGCACCGCGTCCGCGCCGGTGATTTCGCAGGCCGCGAGCAGTGCAGGCACGTTGAGATAGCTGTCCTTCGCCGGGGGCGGCCCGATGCAGACGCTTTCATCCGCAAGGCGGACGTGCATCGCGTTGGCGTCGGCGGTGGAATGGACCGCCACGGTCGCTATGCCGAGTTCCTTGCACGCGCGCAGCACGCGCAGGGCAATCTCGCCGCGATTGGCAATCAGGATCTTGTCAAACATCGTGTCTGCCTTGTCCCGTTATCCTGAGGAGAGCATTCGACGGGCGACGGCGCCTTGTCGGGCTCGCGCGTTGTCTTGGGCCTCAGAACAACGGCGCGTTCTATTCAATGATAACGAGAGGTTCGCCGTATTCGACGGGCTGGCCGTCCTCGACGAGGATTTGCGTGACGGTTCCAGCGCGGGTCGACGGGATCTGGTTCATCGTCTTCATCGCTTCGATGATCATCAGCGTGTCGCCGACCTTCACCTTGCTGCCGACATCGATGAATGGCTTGGCGCCGGGTTCGGATGCGCGATAGGCGGTGCCGACCATCGGCGAGGGGACCATGCCGGGATGCTTCGACAGGTCCGGTGCTGCGGCCGCGGCAGGTGCAGGCGCCGCCGCCGGTGTGGCTGGAGCCGCTGCGGTTGCGGGCTGATAGGCCACGGCCGGTGCAGCTGCCGCGATGCTGATGTTGCGGGCGACCCGCAACCGCAGGCCGGCGCGCTCGATCTCGATTTCGGTGAGATTGGTTTCGTCGAGCAGCATTGCCAGTTCGCGAATGAGTTCGCGTTCGTCTGCCGGTTTTGCCTTCGAGGATTCCTTGGAGGATTTATCTTGCGGCGAGGAGGCCATGTGTAATCCGAAGCTTTCTTGAATGACGAAGACGTATCAGGCTGTCGCCTTGGCGCCGATCCTGGCGGCGAGGCCGCTGATCGCGAGGCGATAACCGTCGATTCCAAAACCGCACAGGCTCGCGACTGCGGCCGATGCGATGAACGAGTGATGGCGGAAGCTCTCCCGCGCGAAGATGTTCGAGACGTGGACTTCCACCGCCGGGATTTTGACCCCGATCAGGGCATCGTGGAGTGCGATCGAGGTGTGCGTATAACCGCCCGCATTGATGATGATGCCCGCGGCTTTCTTGGCGCCGGCCTCATGCACGAAGTCGATCAACTCGCCCTCGCGGTTGGACTGGCGGCAATCGGCGGTCAGGCCATAACGGGCCGCGCTCTCGTGGCAGAGCTTCTCCACGTCGGCGAGCGTGTGATGGCCGTAGGTTTCCGGCTCGCGGGTGCCGAGCAGATTCAGGTTCGGCCCATTGAGCACGTAAATCGTCTTTGCCATCCGAAAACCAAATCCAACAATGTCGGCGAAAATGATGCGGCAATACGCAGCTTTGGCGGTTTATAGGCAACATAAAGCCGGGAGGGAAGCCTGAACGGCTGCGCCATCCCCCGCCAAATCGTTCACAGATCATCTGAAAAGGCCGATAGAAGGCCTTGAAATCGCTAGTTAACCAATTTTAACGAATGTTAACACGGCGGCCTGCAGGCAACTCCCCGACAGGCCGCAGCGTTCCCATCGGCTCAGCAGGATGCCTTGCCGCAGCGGGCTTCGGAGATCTTCTTCGACAGCCCCTCGATTCCGACCGCGCCAACCACCACGTCGCCGCCGATCACGTAGCTCGGCGTGCCGTTGAGGCCCATTTCCTCGGCGAGCTTGAAGTTCTCGTTGAGGGTTGAGTTGATCTCCGGGCTCGCAAGGTCTTTTTCCAGCTTGGCCATATCGAGACCCGCATCCTTGGCGGCTGCCATGGCACGCGCCTTGTCGGCCTGTCCGCGTCCGCCCAGCAGCTTCTGGTGGAAGTCGAGATATTTCTTGCCGGTCGGGTCCTGCATGCGCACCGCGACCGCGACCTGGGCGGCTTCGATCGATCCCGGGCCGAGCACCGGGAATTCCTTCAGCACCACGCGCAGCTTGGGGTCCGCCTTCATCAGCTCGAGCATGTCGCCCATCGCGCGTTTGCAGTAGCCGCAGTTGTAATCGAAGAACTCGACGAAGTTCACGTCGCCGCTGCGGTTGCCGATAATCACGCCGCGCGGCGAGTTGAAGATGACTTCCGCGTTCTTCTTCACGGCAGCGCGATGCTTCTCGGCTTCAGCCGCGCTCTGACGCTTGGTCAGTTCGGCGGACATTTCCTCGAGCACTTCAGGATTGGCGACGAGGTAATCTTTGATGATCTTCTGGATCTCGCTGCGCTGCGCGTCGGTGAAGCTCTGCGCGTGGGACACGGCGGGCAGGGCCAGCGCGAGTGCGACGGCGTAGGGGGTGAGAGAGCGGAGCGAGAGCATGAGAATTCCTTCGAGGCTGTGAGAGGCCGGAACCTAGTTCTTTATCGGCTTCGTATTAACGATGTCGTCGGCCTTGACCCAGCCGGGCGAGCCGATGGCGAACCGGGTCTTGGCGCGCGAGGCCAATTCCCGCGCGGTCTTCTGGTCTCCGCGCATGAACGCGGCCTGCGCGGACGCGAGGTCGGCCTCCGCATAGTCGCCCTTGCGGCCATAGGCCATGGCGAGTTGCGTATAGCCGAGGGCAGCTTCCGGTTCCCGCGACAGCGCGATGCGGAGAATCTTGATGGCTTCCTCCGCGTAGGCCTTATTCTCGGATGCGACCAGGGCCTGGCCAAGTAACATCTCGATGAGGGGGGCGCTGCCTGACAGTTGAACGGCCTTGCGGAGCGGAGCGATGGCCTCGTTCGGCTTGCCGCCTTCCAGCAGGGCCTGTCCTTTCAGCTCGTAGAAATAGGGATTGTTGGGCTGCGCGGTGATAAGGGCATCGATCTGTGACTGTGCGCTGCGCAGATCGCCATGACGATAGGTCGCGATCGCGCGGGCGTAGCGGGCAGGCAGGCTTGTATTGGAGGCGGGATAGCGCCGGTACACGGTATCCGCGCGTTCCATGAAGCCCGAGATCTTGGCGCGCATCATGTCGTGACGAAGCTGCAGCGCTGGGTCGTCCTTTTTATTCCAGTAAGGACTCGACTTCGCCAGTTCCTCCAGCGCCCGGACGCGCTCCGCGGGCATCGGATGCGACTGGTTATACGGATCAGCTCCGGCCGCGGCATAAAGCGACTGTTCCGAGAAACGCTTGAACGTCTCGTACATGCCTTTGGCCGACTGGCCGGTGGCATTGAGAAACTTCACCCCGGCCTTGTCGGCGCTTTCTTCCTGCTGGCGCTGATACGACAGCATGGTGCGCATGATCGCCGCCTGGGGGGCTGCCACGGCTGCCGCGCCGGCGGCCCCCGCGCCTGAGCGCGCGCCTGCGACCGCAGCGCCAAGGCCGAGCAGCATTGCAATGACCATCTGTGTCTGGGCGCGGGCGACCTGTTCGCGCAGCTTGGACAAATGGCCGCCGGCAAGATGGCCCGTTTCGTGAGCCAGGACGCCGATGATCTGATTGGGCGTATCCGACTCTCGCAAGGCGCCGTAGTTCACGAAGATGCGGCGGCCGTCGGCAACGAAGGCGTTGAAGGTGGAGTCGTTGATGATCACGACTTGGATATTCTGTTTTTCGAGACCGGCCGCGCGCAGGATCGGGCGGGTGTAGTCGCGCAGCAGTTGCTCTGTCTCGGCGTCGCGCAGCAGCCGCGGGCCGCCCTGCTGGGCCTGTGCGGGCCAAGACCCCGCCAGCAGCGCCGCCGCGGTCACGAGCGCGGTCAGGCGGCGTCCGAACGCCAGGCCGGTCCGCACAGTGCTGTTTCGCGCACCATGCTGCGGGGAGAAGCGTTCGGCTGGCGGGATCAAGAGGACATTTGTCATGGCTTGGTCAGCAGGAGCGGGCGGCTTGCGAGTTTGGCAATGGAACAGCAGCATGTAGGGTGTTAAAATCATTACTTAAGAAGACGTCCGAATGCGGCAGGACAACGGCGCGGTGGATACAGCGCCGCGGTCATGCTGCAGCTTTCCGGGAATAGCAGATTCATGCTCGATGTGAGACTTACAGACAAGGCAAAAGGCCTTTTGACGCCGTCCACGCGCGGCAATGTGCCGCCATTCATGGTGATGGACGTCATGGCGGCCGCGGCCAAAATCGAGGCCGAGGGCGGCAATGTGATTCACATGGAGGTGGGACAGCCCGCAGCCTCCGCGCCGAAAACGTCGATCGCAGCCGCGCACGCGGCGCTTGATATCGGAAAGATCGATTATACCGCCGCCGTCGGTATTCCGTCGCTGCGGCAGAGGATTGCACGTCATTACCGCGAGACCTATCGGCAGGAGGTCGATCCTGCGCGTATCATCATTACCACGGGTTCGTCCGGCGCGTTCGTCTTGGCGTTTCTTTCCGCCTTCGAGCCGGGCGACAGGGTCGCGATCACGTCTCCGGGCTATCCGCCGTATCGTCATATCCTGCGCGCGCTCGGATGCGAGCCGGTGCTGATCGAAACCACCAGCGCAACCCGCCATGCACTGACCGGCGAGATGCTGCTGGAGGCGCATCGCAAGACGCCGCTGAAAGGCGTTCTGGTCGCCAGCCCCGCCAATCCCACCGGCACCATGATGACCCGCGAGGCTCTGGCCGATCTGATCGGAGCCGCCGACAGCGCGGGCATCCGCTTTATCTCGGATGAGATCTATCACGGCCTCGACTACGCTTTTCCAGCGGTGACGGCGGCCGAGTTGTCGTCCGAGGCGATCATCATCAACTCGTTCTCGAAATATTTCTGTATGACCGGCTGGCGTGTCGGCTGGATCGTCGTGCCGGAAACGCTGGTGCGTTCTGTCGAAACCTTGCAGCAGAACCTGTCGATCTCGGTGCCCACGCTGTCGCAGATCGCGGCGGAAGCTGCGTTCGACGGACGCGAGGAAATGGATGTGATCAAGCATGGTTACGAGGACAATCGCCGCATCCTGATCGAGGGATTGCCGAAAGTCGGCCTGACGGAATTCCTGCCGGCCGACGGCGCGTTCTATCTCTATGCCGATGTCTCAAAGTTCAACGCGGACAGCTACGATTTCGCCAAGACGATGCTGCAGCAGGCGCATGTCGCGGCGACGCCGGGAATAGATTTCGACCCGTTCCACGGCAAATCGTTCGTGCGGTTTTCCTATTCCCGCTCGACCGAGGAGATCATGGAAGCGGTTGCGCGCATCACGCGCTGGCTCGGCAACGGTTGAAGCCATCGTGCACAGAATGAAAAACGCCCGCTGCGAAGCGGGCGTTTTCGTTTGCATGATTTTCAGACGTTATTCGCTGCGGCGCGACCACCAGCCCATGCGGCGAGGGGCCGCCGGCTCTGACGTGGCTTCGGGAGCCGCAGACGCTGGATCGCTCGACACCGGCGATTCAGTTTCGACTGGAGTGGGGGCCGCTTCCTGCTTCGGTTCGTCACCGAAGAAGAAGCTTACCTTCTCGCGGACCGTTGAACGCTTGCGCGGCGCAGCTTCGGCAGCGTCTTCCGGCTCGGGAGTTGCCACGGAAGATGCCGGTTCAGGCGGCATGTGATCGGCCGGGCGCTGATCGCGCGCCGCCTCTTCCGGTGGCGACGAGAGGTCGGCGACAGCCTCTGCGGATTCTGCTTCGGGAAGAGGGCCGAGGTCGTCGGAAATCGTGGCGACGATTCCTTCATCCGGCTGATCGTTCTCGCCGGCACCTGCATCCTGACCGCCACGACGACGGCGACCACCACGACGCCCACGGCGGCGCGGACGGCGCTCGCCGTTCGCATTCTGATCCGCACGGCTTTCGCCGGTCTGATCGTCCTGCTCGTCATCGCCTTCGTCTGCGTCGCTGGCTTCGCTGACTGCGTCATCCTGCGGTACGATGCCGGGCGCATCGCCGCGCTCGGACGCCTGCGCGCCATCGCGCGCTTCTCCGCCGCGGCCACGACGGCGGCGACGGCGCTTGCGGCGTTGGTTGCCTTCTTCGCCCTCGGCGGCGGGAGCATCCTCGGCGGAGGACGCTTCGGCGTTCTCCTCGTCGTCCCCCTCGAACTCGGCTTCGGCTTCGAAGGTTTCGTCGTCTCCGTAATCGTAAGTGTCTTCGACGGCAGCCGGGACGGCGGCGACCTGCGCGGCGAGGATCGCCTTGGCGGCTTCCAGCGTATGCACGGCTTCGCCGCGGTCGATGACATAGGCTTGCTGACCGGCGATGGTCGGATCGGCGATCACCGCCAGCGAGACCTTGAAGCTGTTTTCCAGATCGCGCAGATGACCGCGCTTGTGATTCAGCACATACAGCGCGACGTCGGTGCGCGTGCGTACCGTGAGATTATGGGTCGGACCCTTCATCAGGGTTTCTTCAAGGCCGCGCAGCAATTGCAGCGCGACGGACGAAACCGAGCGGACATGCCCCGTGCCGCCGCAATGCGGGCAGGGCTCGGTAGAGCTTTCCAGCACGCTGGCGCGGATGCGCTGGCGCGACATTTCCAGCAGGCCGAAATGCGAGATGCGGCCGACCTGGATGCGCGCGCGATCCTGCCGCAGACAGTCGCTGAGCTTGCGCTCGACTGCGCGGTTGTTGCGCTTCTCGTCCATATCGATGAAGTCGATGACGATCAGGCCCGCCAGGTCGCGCAGCCGAAGCTGCCGCGCCACTTCTTCCGCGGCTTCAAGATTGGTCTTGAGCGCGGTGTCCTCGATGTGGTGCTCGCGCGTCGAGCGGCCGGAATTGACGTCGATCGAAACCAGCGCCTCGGTCTGGTTGATGACGATGTAGCCGCCGGACCTGAGCGTCACGGTCGGGGAGAACATCGCATCGAGCTGGCTCTCCACGCCCATGCGCGAGAACAGCGGCTGGCCGTCGCGATACTGTTTCACCGAGCGGACATTGCTCGGCATCAGCATCTTCATGAAGTCGCGAGCTTCGGTGAAGCCGGACTCGCCGGCAACCAGAACTTCGTCGATCTCCTTGTTGTAGAGATCGCGCAGCGAACGCTTGATCAGCGACCCTTCTTCGTAAACGAGAGTCGGCGCCTGCGAGCGCAGCGTGGTGTCGCGGACGGTCTCCCACATCCGGATCAGGTATTCAAAATCGCGCTTGATCTCGGGCTTGGTGCGGGACGCGCCCGCGGTGCGCAGGATGATCCCCATACCCTCCGGCACATCGAGATCCTGCACCACGTCCTTAAGGCGATTGCGGTCCTGCGCCGAGGTGATCTTGCGGCTGATGCCGCCGCCGCGCGCGGTGTTCGGCATCAGAACGGCGTAGCGACCGGCGAGCGAGAGATAGGTCGTGAGCGCAGCGCCCTTGTTGCCGCGCTCTTCCTTCACGACCTGAACCAGCATCACCTGGCGGCGCTTGATGACTTCCTGAATCTTGTACTGGCGGCGAGGACGGAAAGCGCGCTCCGGAACTTCCTCCAGCACATCGTCGCCGCCGACGGATTCGACGTGTTCTTCCTCGGCATCCTCGCCGTCTTCATCATCCTCGCCATCGGCATCGTCCGAATGATGCTCGTCGTCCGCGTGATGATCGTCGCCGTGAGGGGCGTCGTCGCTCTCGTGCACGTCGTCGTGCGCAAGCGCTTCCTGATGATGATCGTCGTGTTCGTGATCATCATGCCCGTGATCGTCATGGGCCACAGGCTCGTCGTGGGCGCTCTCCTGCGCGACGTCATGCGCAGACGCCTCTGCGGAGGCCACGGGCTGTGCGTCGTCGGCGGGATGTTCTTCATGATGTTCGCCGGCAGCGGTCGCGGCGTCATGCGCTTCACCGTGCACATGGTCATGTTCGTCATGCGGCGCGTCGTGCGCGTGACCGGCATGCGCCTCGTCGTGCGCATGTTCCGGATCGTGATCGCCAACCTGAATGGTGTTCGCCGATATGCCGGCTTCGGCGTCGGGCGCGGCGCCTTCGACGATCTCGCTCTGAACGCGCTCGCCGCGGTCGCGGCGGCGGGAGTTGCGATGGCGCGAGCGGCGGCGGCTGGAGCGGTTTTCCGACTCTTCCTCGGCCTCGCGATGCGCGCGCTCGTCGGCCTCGATCAGGGCCTGACGGTCAGCGACCGGGATCTGATAGTAGTCCGGATGGATTTCGCTGAAGGCGAGAAAGCCGTGGCGGTTGCCGCCGTATTCGATGAAGGCGGCCTGCAGCGACGGCTCGACGCGGGTGACCTTGGCGAGATAGATGTTGCCGCGCAGTTGCTTGCGCTGGGCAGACTCGAAATCAAATTCCTCGACGCGGTTTCCGCGGACCACGACCACCCGGGTTTCTTCCGGGTGGGTGGCATCGATGAGCATTTTGTTTGGCATTTTGGAACTCTTGACGGCGAACGGGACGTTCGGCGGCCAGCGCATGGCGCGCGGCCGGGTCACGTAACGGTCCACCTGATTCGGGGGTGAGGGGAAGGCCAAAACGCCGCCCGAAGCACCGTGCCGACTGCGACGTCAGCGAAACGCGGCGCGGGAACAGTTCGCGTCGTATCGCTGCTGGCGTCGATGGGATTTCCTTACGCATCCCGTTCGGCATTGGAGTCTGGCGCATCAAGCGTCGGCCCGTCTAATTCAATGTGGCGGCACAGGCGCCGCCGTATCCTGCCACTGACATGTCAGCGGATCGGCTGCTGGCAGCCCAACGCGGCGCAGGTGGCGCGCGCTGGCTCTCGATGGTCCGCAGCCTTGCGACTGCGTTCGCCGGTCATGTGAGTAGCCGCTCGGGCTGGTAACCGCCGCTCCGTGTCAGCCGCGCGCTGCGCTGGCTGTGGAGGGACGGAAGGTACACTAGCTTCTCAAACGGGAGTTCAAGGAGCTGGCGCTGCACCGGGAAGCTGAGCGCGACACAACCGCAAGTTTAAACCGTCAGCTCGTCATACATACGTCGAATGCGGCGTTCTGGCAAGGGAAGCGTCACACCGGTGCAACACAGCGGACCAATTGTGAAGCAGCCGGTAAGCAACCATTAACTGTGCGGTTTTATTGCCTTAAAGAGGGCTATCGGAGGCACGGATTCCTTGTCGAGCCGCTTCAACCATTTCGCTTTGCTGGCATTCGCGCGGTTGTGCGTCGCAGCATCGCTGTGTCTGACGGTTTCGTCCGCTGAAGCTGTCGAATCCCACGCGCCGCAGCCAGCGGTTGCGGTAAGCTTTCCTGTCGCCTCGGACGTGCGTGTGGCGGGCGACGACAAGCAGACGCGCTTCATTCTCGACCTCGACCAAAAGATCGATGCGCGCGCCTTCGTCCTCGGCGATCCCTACCGGGTGGTGGTCGATATTCCGCAGGTGACGTTCAAGCTTCCCTCCGATGCGGGAAGCGCCGGGCGCGGGCTGATCCGCGCATTTCGTTACGGCCTCGTCATGCCCGGTGGATCGCGTCTTGTGTTCGACCTGACGGGGCCTGCGAAGATCGAAAAGTCCTACGTCATGGATGCTGCGAACGGGCAGCCCGCGCGGCTCGTGGTCGAACTCGTTGCCGTGGAGCGCGCCGCGTTCAAGTCGACGCAGCCGGTCGAAGAGAAGCCGACATTGCGCCCGGGCATTGTCATGGAGGCCAGTGCAGCCCCGGCCGAAAACACAGGCACCGCCAATTCGGCCAAGTCAGCAGACCCGCGGCCGGTCATCGTGATCGATCCGGGCCATGGAGGCCTCGATAATGGAACCCAGGCGCCGAGCGGCGAAAGCGAAAAGACCATTGTGCTGGATTTCGCCAAGGCGCTCCGGGACCGGATCGAAAAGGGCGGCAAGTTTCGCGTGGTCATGACGCGCGACGACGACACGTTCATTCCGCTCGGGGACCGCGTGAAGATCGCGCGCGCCAACACGGCCGCGCTGTTCGTTTCGATCCATGCCGACGCGCTTCCGAAGCGCGAAGGCGATGCGCAGGGCGCCACGATTTATACGTTGTCGGACAAGGCCTCCGACGCGGAAGCCGAGAAACTGGCCGAGGCGGAAAACAAGGCCGATGCCATTGCGGGCATTAACCTGACGGAAGAACCCGCCGATGTCGCCGACATCCTTATCGATCTCACCCAGCGCGAGACTCGAACATTTTCAAGCCGTTTTGCCCATATCCTTGCCAACGAAATGAAGACAGTCGCGCGCATGCACAAACGTCCGCTGAAGTCCGCGGGCTTCCGCGTTCTCAAGGCGCATGATGTTCCCTCGGTGCTGGTCGAACTCGGCTACGTGTCCAACAAGGCCGACCTGCAGCATCTGGTTTCAGAAAGCTGGCGGTCCCGCACGGTCGGTTCCGTGGCGCAGGCGGTGGATGCGTTCCTCGGCAAACGCGTGGTTTCGGCGGGCCCTTCGCGTTAAAGCCCTTCGGATTGAATTCGCAGGGTAATTATCGCCAGAGGGCCCTAGTTTGGCCACAGCCGCCGCTCTATAGAATTTCAGGTTGGGGCGGGACCAGAATCGATCCATTCACCGGCGGCGAATGGTATAGTTGGCTCCGCATTCCCGGTCGGATGCCTCGGGTGATCGCGCCAGACGCTTAGGACGGATACTGACGATGCGCTTGCTGTTGCGATTCATGGGCTTTCTGTTTGCCGCGGGAACGATCGTATTCCTTGTCGGCGTTGCCGCCGTGGCGGGCTTGATCTGGCATTTCTCCAAGGACCTGCCGGACTATTCGCAGCTGCAGGACTATGAGCCGCCGGTAATGACGCGCGTTCACGCGGCCGACGGTTCGCTGCTCGGCGAATATTCCAAGGAGCGGCGCCTGTATCTGCCGATCCAGGCGATTCCGAAACCCGTCATCAATGCGTTCCTCGCGGCCGAGGACAAGAATTTCTACGAGCACGGCGGTATCGACTTCACCGGCATGGCGCGCGCCGCGATTCTCTACGCTCAGAATTTCGGCTCCAACCGCCGTCCGCAGGGTGCATCGACCATTACCCAGCAGGTCGCAAAGAACTTCCTGCTAACCAATGAAGTCTCGTTCAACCGCAAGATCAAGGAAGCCCTGCTGGCGATGCGCATCGAGCGCACCTACACCAAGGACAAAATCCTCGAACTGTATCTGAACGAAATCTATCTCGGCCTCGGCGCCTACGGCATCGCCGCCGCGTCGCTGGTCTACTTCGACAAATCGGTGAACGAACTCACCGTTGCGGAAGCCTCGTATCTCGCGGCGCTTCCGAAAGCGCCGGCGGCGCTGCATCCGGTCCGCAACCGTGACCGCGCCATCGAGCGCCGCAACTATGTGATCGACCGTCTTGCCGAGAACGGCTGGATCAAGCCGGCGGATGCCGCCGCTGCGCGCAAGGAGCCGCTGGTCGTGACCAGCCGCAGCAACGCCGCGCACATTTTCGCAGGCGAGTATTTCGCCGAGGAAGTCCGCCGCGACATCTTCGAGCGCTACGGCGAAAAGAAACTCTATGAGGGCGGTCTTTCGGTTCGCACCACGCTCGATCCCAAGCTTCAGGTCATGGCGCGCAAATCGATGGTGGCCGGGCTGGTCAATTTCGACGAGGCGCAGGGCTGGCGCGGGGCGCAGAACAAGATCGACGTGTCCGGTGACTGGGGCGTGAAACTCGCCGAGGTCAAATCGCTCTCGGACATATCGCCGTGGCGTATGGCCGTGGTGCTTGAGGCCAACGATCAGTCCGCACGGATCGGCTTTCAGCCGGGTCGCGAACTTGGCGGCGCCGTGCTCAAGACGCGTGACACGGGTCTGATCACGCTCGATGGCGTGCGATGGGCGAAGGCGGCTTCCGGCCCGACACGCTTCAAGACGCCGACAGCGGTGACGCAGGTACTTGCGCCGGGCGATGTGATCTATGTCGATCCGCTGCTGGCGAAGGACGGCAGCAAGGTCGAGGGACAGTATCGGTTGCGGCAGGTGCCGGAAGTGTCCGGCGCGATGGTCGCGATGGACCCGTGGACCGGACGCGTGCTGGCGATGGTCGGCGGTTTCTCGTTCGACCAGAGCCAGTTCAACCGCGCGACGCAGGCCTATCGCCAGCCCGGTTCGTCCTTCAAGCCCATCGTCTATTCGACCGCCATGGATAACGGCTACACGCCGTCGACCGTGGTCGTGGACGCGCCGATTGAAATCGATCAGGGGCAGGGCGTCGGCGTCTGGCGGCCGGAGAACTATTCGACCGGCAAGTATTACGGCCCGACCACGCTGCGCAACGCGCTGATCCGTTCGCTCAACACCGTCACCGTTCGTCTCGCGCAGGATGTCGGCATGCCGCTGATCGGCGAATACGCCAAGCGTTTCGGCGTCTATGACGAATTGCCGAACTATCTGTCCTACGCACTTGGCGCGGGCGAGACGACCGTGATGCGCATGGTCACCGCCTATTCGATGTTCGCCAATGGCGGCAAGCGCGTGAAGCCGACGCTGATCGACCGCATTCAGGATCGTTACGGCCACACCATTTTCAGGCACGACCAGCGCGAATGCCGCGGCTGCGATGCGCCTGACGGCTGGAAGAACCAGCCCGAGCCGACGCTGGTGGATCGCCGCGAGCAAGTGCTGGATTCGATGACGGCCTACCAGATCACATCGATGATGGAAGGCGTGGTGCAAAGCGGCACCGCGACCGTCGTGCGCGAAGTCGGCAAGCCCGTCGCGGGCAAGACCGGCACGACCAACGACGAGAAGGATGCCTGGTTCATCGGCTTCTCGCCGGATCTCGTGGTCGGCATCTACATCGGCTACGACAAGCCGCGCAATCTCGGCAAGGGCGGCACCGGCGGTCATCTGGCCGCGCCGGTCGCGAAGGATTTCCTCAAACTCGCGCTGGCGGACAAGCCCGCCGTGCCGTTCCGCGTTCCGGCCGGCATCAAGCTGATCCGTGTCGACGCCAAGACCGGCATGCGCGCGGGTCCGGGCGACAGCGGACGGACGATCCTCGAAGCGTTCAAGCCGGGCACGGCGCCGCCGGACAACTATTCGGTCATCGGCGTTGCCGATGCGGATGGCCGTTCGCCCGGCGTTTCGCCTGATGCAGATCGCGCGATCTTCCGGCCCGGCACCGGCGGGCTTTATTAGCGCATCGCGTATTCCGCAAAAGCATGCCCTCGGACTTGATCCGAGGGTGGGCTGGTTTTGCGATTGGAATACGCGGGCCTACAAAGTTGCGCTTCCTGCCGTCAGCCGTTACATCCGTTCCATCATTTGAATCGCGGGCTCACCGCAAGCTGGAAACATTATGCGTCCTGAAATTGAACGCCTTGTCGAAGAGATCAAGCAGTCAGTCGGGCTGCTGAGGAGGCATCTTTGACGTCGATGCTGCAACGGCCCGTCTCGCCGAACTGAACGCTCTCGCCGAAGATCCCAATCTCTGGAACGATCCGCAGAAAGCCCAGAAGCTGATGCAGGAGCGGACCTCGCTCGAGGGCCAGCTCACCGGCATCGGCCGCACCGAGCGCGAGGTCGAGGATCAGATCGGGATGATCGAACTCGGCGAGTCCGAGAATGACGAGGGTGTCATTCTCGAAGCCGAGAATGCGCTCAAGGCCCTGAAGAAGGATGTTGCGCGGCAGGAACTGGAAGCCCTGCTGTCGGGCGAGGCCGACAAGTTCAATACCTATCTCGAAGTCCATGCCGGTGCCGGTGGCACTGAAAGTCAGGACTGGGCTTCCATGCTGCTGCGCATGTACACGCGCTGGGCGGAGAAGCACGGCTTCAAGATCGAATATCTCGAAGAGACCGAGGGCGAAGAAGCGGGCATCAAGTCTGCGACCATTCAGATCAGCGGCCATAATGCTTATGGTTGGCTGAAGACGGAGGCGGGCGTGCATCGTCTGGTGCGCATCTCGCCGTTCGATTCGAACGCACGGCGGCACACATCGTTCTCCAGTGTCGCGATCTTCCCCGTGGTCGATGACAGCATCAAGATCGACATCAAGGAGTCGGACGTGCGCGTCGATACGATGCGCTCGGGCGGCGCGGGCGGCCAGCACGTCAACAAGACCGAGTCCGCGGTGCGCCTCACGCACATCCCGACCGGTGTTGCCGTGGTCTGTCAGGCGGGACGCTCCCAGCACAAGAACCGCGCGCAGGCGTGGGACATGCTGCGCGCGCGCCTTTATGAGATCGAGCTGAAGAAGCGCGAAGAGAAAGCCGCCGCCGATCAGGCCGCCAAGACCGATATCGGCTGGGGGCACCAGATCCGGTCGTATGTGCTGCAGCCCTATCAGATGGTGAAGGACCTGCGCACCGGCGTGCAGACGTCCGACACGCAGGGCGTGCTTGACGGCGATCTCGATGAGTTCATGGCCGCAACGCTGGCGCAGAAGGCATTCGGCACCACGCCGGGCGCGATCGAGGACGTCGACTGACCTTGTTTTGTGAGGAGCTGCGATGAGTGCGCCAGGCAAATTGATCGTTCGCAGTTTCTCGATCTCCCTTGATGGTTATGGCGCTGGCCCGGATCAGAGTCTTGAGAGCCCGCTTGGTGTAGGCGGGTTCGGCCTGCATCAATGGGCGATGACCACGCGGACATTCCAGAACAAGGTCTTCGGGAAGGATGGCGGCAGCGTTGGCCCCGACGATGATTGGGCCGCGATGGGATTTGAGAATCTCGGCGCGTGGATCATGGGCCGGAACATGTTCGGCCCTGTGCGCGGCCCTTGGCCGGATGAAAGCTGGAAGGGATGGTGGGGCGACGAGCCGCCATATCACTGTCCGGTTTTCGTTCTGACCCATCATGCGCGTGTGCCGATCACGATGAAGGGTGGCACCGTCTTTCATTTCGTAACAGACGGGATCGAGGCGGCGCTTGAGCGGGCGAAAGAAGCCGCCGCAGGCAAGGATATCCGGATTGGTGGCGGCGTGACGACAATCCGCGAATATCTTCGCGCGGGATTGATCGACGATCTGCACATCGCGATGTCGCCGGTTCTGTTGGGGCGCGGTGAATCCCTTTTTGAAGGAATCGATCTTCCTGCGCTCGGCTACACAGTCAGCGAGCATGTTGCGACGCCGAATGCCATGCATCTCAGGTTTAGCCGCAAGGATTGAACCGGTGGGAGACGATCAGCCCTGCGAGAGGCGGACCCCCGCGCGCAGGAATTTCTGCGGATCGACGGCTTCGCCATCGATGCGGGTTTCATAATGCAGGTGAGGGCCAGTAGAACGGCCGGTCGAGCCGACTTCTCCGACCACCTGGCCGATCTTCACGTATTCGCCGACCCTGACGTTGATCTGCGAGAGGTGGCCGTAGCGCGTTGACAGGCCATTGCCGTGATCCACTTCCACCATGCGGCCATAACCGCCGGACCATCCGGCATTCACCACCTTGCCGTTGGCGGTGACGCGGACAGGATCACCGGTGGAGGCGCGGAAATCGAGGCCCGTATGCATCGCCGGGCGGCCGAGAAACGGATCGCTGCGCACGCCGAAACCTGATGAGAATTCGACATTCCCGATCACCGGCTTGCGATAGGGCACCAGCGACAGCGTGCGGGTGAGCTTGTCCACCTGCGCACGGCTCAGATTAATCCGGTAAAGCTGACGTTCGAAGGCGCCCGCGTCCGCAGACGGCTTCGTGACCGGCACGAACGGTCCACCGACACCGCCCTTGGGCGTGGCGGATTCAAGCTGCGCCATGTTGAGGCCGAGATCGGTAATGACGCCGCGCATCCGGCGCATCCGCGACTCGTAGCCTTCTTCGACGGAACTGAGCGTTGCGATCTGGCGGTTCTCGACCTTGTCGAGCGCGGCCTGCAGGTTCACCAGTGTCTTGTCCACGCCTTGCATCTGCGCAAATTCGGTGCGGGGCTTGGCGTTGGCCGGCACGCGCGATTCAAGCCGCGCTTCGCGATCCGGCGGGGTGACGAAGATCACCGTGTCGCTGATCGGCGAAGGCTTCGGAATACCCGTCGTGGTGCCTGCGTCACTGGCTTGCGGCATGCGCGCGGTCGGCTTGATGGAGCCAGTAGCTGCCGTATCCGGCATCGCATTCAGTGCCGCGGCGCGCTGCTCGAGCAGAGCCTGCCGCCGCATGATGGTGTTGAGCTTCTGGTCGTACTGTTCCTGATCCAGCAATTGGCGGCTGGTGGTGCGATCGACGCGCGCACGCAACTCGGCGATGCGGTCTTCATAAGCGTACTGCATCTCCGCCTGACGGGCGATCAGGCGTGTCAGGACGTCGTCGCGGAACGCAAAATAGGTGGCCGTCGCCGCCGACCACGCGCCCATGATAATGATCGACCCCGCCACGATCCAGAACACCACGGGCCCGAAACGCACGGCCTTGCCGTGATGGACCAGGGTGTAGCCGTTGCGGTCGGGACGGTGATGTCCATGCGCCGGTCGCCGATGCTGCGGCTTGCCGTGGCCATGACCATGCGAGGCATGATGGTGGGGATGATCGGAATAAGAATGGCCGGAACGGTTCGACATCAGCACTCCCGCGCCGGCCGGTAACGCTCCAGCCAGCTCACTTACGGAAGCTGATTTGACCTGTTCATGGTTAATTTTCGGGAAATGGAGTGTTTGTCTTTTTAGGTAGCGCCTGCCGCGGTGAGAACATCGTCGGCGTGCCCGTCGACCTTCACATTGCGCCAGATCCGGACGATGATTCCACGGCCATCGATCAAAACCGTGGTGCGGGAAATGCCCATGAAGGTCCGGCCGTACAACGATTTCTCACCCCAGACGCCGTAGGCTTTGAGCATGTCCAGCTTTTCGTCCGACAGCAGCGGCACCGTGAGGTCGTGCTTGTCCCGGAACTTCTCCTGCGCCTTGAGGGGATCGGCCGAGACGCCGAGCACCGCGGTCCCGGCTTTGGCGAAGGCATCGGCGAGGCGGCTGAACGCAATGGACTCGAGTGTGCAGCCGGGCGTATCGGCGCGGGGGTAGAAAAAGATCACCAACTTGCGTCCGGCATAGTCGCTCAATGAGACGGATTGCCCGCCGTCACGTACCAGGGTGAACGCCGGGGCGCGGTCGCCCTCGTTCAGGGGCGCTGCGGGGCGTGATGCTCCAGCTGCCTTGCCACGGGACGCCGTCGCGGCGCGCTTCGCCGGTGCTGCCTTGGACGTCGCGCCCGACTTGGCGGCGGTCTTTTTGGCTGTCTTTTTGGCGGTCGTTCGCGCAGCGGTTGAACCTGACTTTTTTGCGCCGATCGGTTTGCGAGTCCCGGCTTTTGCGTCACCCGTCCTTGAGCCGGATCGGCCAACGGCTGATTTGGACGATTTCTTACGCATTTTCTTGGACATACGCCTTCCTTTCGTCGCTTTCAGTGGAGTATTTTGGGATTCGTGGGGACCCGGCAGCAGGACGCAAAAGCGCTCTTCGGCTGGGCATTCCAGAGGTCCCCGGAATATGGTGATAGCACTCGTTGAGGCCTGCGATTTGCTGCGGCCACCGCTTGAACAATGGACGATACAATAAACTAACACCGGACCTTTAGTCTGACTGCATCGCCTACGGCGGAGCGAATCTCCTATTCGATGCCCGGCAGTGGCCTGGCTGACATCAGTACCGAGAGGCAATGCCGAGTTCCGAGCCCAAAAAAGCCTTTGCGAAGGCTGTCGATGAGCACCGGCATTGGGATGATTCCGGATGGGATCATCATGACGATGCGGCATGCGACCGGGCGATCAAACTTCTGAACAAACGGACTTTCGGGGTTCACCGGGTTTCGGAATGGTTTCGGGGACTCCGGCGTTCGGTGGGCCATAGCCGGTGGATGGGCCGGATTGTCGTGGTCCTTCTCTCCCTCGGTGTCGTGGCATCGGCGGCCTTTGGCGCGTTATGGCTGCGTCTTGGCGCAGGGCCGGTGAACCTGGATATCGTAACGCCATGGCTGGCGTCCGCGATCGAGGAAAATCTCGGGCACGATCACAAGGTGGAGGTCGGCGGGACCCAGATCGAGCGTGCCGGGCGCATTCGCGTGGCAGTGCGTCTGCGCGACATCGTGGTGCGCGATATGTCCCGCAACATCGTCGCCAGTGCGCCGAAGGCGGAAGTCCGGCTGTCCGGCGCCGGTCTGCTGACGGGGCATCTTCGCGCCGAAACGCTTCGTCTTGTGGGCGCGGAGCTTGCAGTCAGGATCACGCCGGACGGACGCGTCATTGTCTCCACGGGCCAGAGCAACACGCCCCTTGCAACCGGGCAGGTAAAGCCCGCGCGGTCACAGGCGCCGGCCGCACCGCCGCCGCTTCCGTTCCAGGCCTCGCCTGCGCCGCCGGCCGTTCCCGCCGCTTCGGCCGCAGCATCGAATGGTGCTGGCGGACTGATCGCGGCGCTTGAGTGGCTGGACAGCCTCAGCGCCAAGGGGCTCGACGGTCAAAGCCTCAACGAAATCGGTCTGCGCAACGGCGCACTGACGGTGGAAGATCAGCGCAATGGCGGCGTGATCAATTTCAACAATATCAGCCTGAGCCTGCGGCGGCCTGTCGGCGGAGGAGCCGCGCTTAGCGTCGGCGAGGAAGGCAAGAACGGCTGGGAATTGAAAGTTGCTGTGGGTGCGCCTGCCAACGGTGTGCGCTCGGTCAGCATCAGCGCCAACAAGGTGCCGACCAACAATCTCCTGCTCGCTGCGCGCCTGAAGGATTTCACCTATGCGGCGGACATGCCGCTGAGCGGCGAATTCAAGGGTGAAATCGGGCGTGACGGACTGCCGACGTTCTTCCGCGGCGAACTCGTCGTCGACAAGGGCACGATCGTCGACCTGAAGGTGCCGGATTATCCGATGGTGATCGATCACGCCGACGCGCGGGTCGAGTGGGATGCAGGCCGCCGTGTCATGGTCGCGCCGTTTCACGTCTATTCGGGCGCCAACCGCATCACGATGCTCGCGCATCTGGAGCCGCCGAACGACAGCGTGCCGAACTGGCAACTGGGCCTGAGCGGCGGGACGATTTTGCTGGCGGGCGAGAACGGCGAGAATCCGTCGATCTTCAACCGCATCGCCATCCGCATTCGCTTCGATACCGACAATCGCCGGGTGGTGATGACCCAATGCGATATCAGCAACGGCGAAATCGGCATCGCCGGGTCAGGTGCTGTCGATTATTCGGGTGAGCCACGGCTGACGCTCGGCATGGCGGCGACGCCGATGCCGGTGTCGGTGCTGAAACGCATCTGGCCGGTCCTTGTCGCGCCCGAAGTGCGGGAATGGCTGATCGAGCGCGTCGATCGCGGAACGCTTCAGCGCCTCGACATCGCGGTGAACGCGCCGATGCATACGCTGGTGCGCGGCGGCCCGCCGATTCCCGACGACGGGCTCTCGGTCAATTTCTCCGCGAATGGCCTCACCATCCGTCCTGTCGATGATATGCCCTCGGTGCGTGATGCCGACATGAAGGGGCGCGTCAGTGGCCGCACTGTCAACGTGACGGTGGGACAGGGCGCCGTGGACACGCCCGCCGGACGCCGGTTGAACATCTCGGACCTGCTGTTCGAGATTCCCGATCTTGCACCGAAGCCTGCGCCGACCCGCGTGCGCTTCCGGCTTGATGGACCAGTTCCCGCCGCAGCGGAAGTGCTGCAGTCGGATCGTTTGCGCGATGTCGGCGAGACAGTCATCGATCCCAATTCGAGCAAGGGCACAGTTTCCGCCATCGTCACGCTGGCGATGCCGCTGAAGAACGCGCTGACCAAGGCCGACACGACCTATTCGGTGAATCTCGACCTCGGTGCTCTGGCCGTCGACAAACTTGCGCTTAACCAGAAGCTCGAAGCCAACTCGCTCAAGATCGTCGCCGACAATCAGGGCTATCGCGTCAAGGGCGACGTCAAGATCGGCGGTCAGCCCGCGACTCTCGACTATCGCAAGGTCAATGAGGGTGAAGCGGATGTCCGTGTCGCGGCGGTGCTCGACGATGCCGCGCGCACGCGTCTCGGTGTCGATCTGGGATCCAGCATCAGCGGCGCGATTCCCGTCAAGCTGACCGGCAAGATCGCAGGCGGCGAGGGCGATAATCGCGACAACCGCTTCGGCGTGGAAGCCGATCTGACCGCAGCGCGGATCGACAATCTTCTGCCTGGATGGACCAAGGTCGCGGGCAAAAACACCAAGATGACCTTCAACGTGGTGCAGAAAGCCCAGGGCACGCGCTTCGAGGATATCGTCATCGAAGGAAACGGTACGTCGATCAAGGGGGCGCTTGAAATCGACGACAAGAACGATCTGGTGAATGCATCGTTCCCGACCTTCTCGCCCTCTGAGGGCGACAAGGCAAGCCTGAAGGCCGAGCGCGGCGCCGACGGCGCGCTCAAGGTCACGATGCGCGGCGATGTGTTTGATGGCCGCGGCTTCATCAAGAGTGCGATGTCCGGCCGGGATTCCACCGCAAAGGAAAAATCGAAGAGCATTGATCTCGATATCGATGCCAAGCTCGGCGCTCTTGCCGGTTATTACGGCGAGGCGCTGCGCAGCGTGGATCTGAAGCTGTCGCGGCGTAGCGGCGCGATCAAGACCTTCGCGCTGAATGCCAAGCTGGGGCGCGATACGCCGCTGATTGGTGATATGCGTGGCCGCGCCCAAGGGCGCGAGGTGATGTATGTCGAAACCAACGACGCCGGCGCTTTTTTCCGCTTCAGCGACGTTTACGCGAAGATGAATGGCGGCAAGATGTGGCTGGCCGTCGATCCGCCGTCGTCCGATACGTCGCCGCAGGAGGGCCTGCTGAACGTGCGCGACTTCACGGTGAAGGGTGAAGCCGCGCTCGACCGTGCCGTGGCCAATGCGCCGAATGCGAATCCACAGGGTGTTGCATTCTCCGGGATGCGCGCGGAGTTCACCCGTCAGGCTGGTGTGTTACGGGTCAAGGACGGCGTTCTGCGCGGTCCGACGATCGGCGCGACCATCGAAGGCATGATCGACTATCCCGTCAATCAGGTGAAGATGAGCGGCACCTTCGTGCCGCTTTATGGCCTGAACAATATGTTCGGGCAGATTCCCATTGTCGGTCTGTTCCTCGGCGGCGGCAGCAACGAAGGCCTGATCGGCATCACTTATGAAGTCGTCGGCACGCCGGGCGCGCCGGTGCTGCGGGTCAATCCGATTTCGGCCATGGCTCCGGGCGTGTTTCGCAAGATCTTCGATTTCAACACCGGCAAGCAAAACGTCCCGCCGGATTTCTCGACGCCCCGCCAATGAGTCTCTTTCAGGTTCAGGATCCGGCCTCTGAGGCGCGAGTCAGAAAGACCCTGGCCAATCAGCAGGCCATGACGACAATGGGAATCTCGCTCGCGAAGATCGAGCCGGGAGTCGTCGAATTGCAGATGCCGTATGACGAGCGGTTCTCGCAGCAGAATGGATTTCTGCACGGCGGCGTCGTTTCCGCAGGGCTCGATACGGCGTGCGGGCTTGCGTCCTATACGCTGATGCCGGCAAACGCTGATGTCCTGACTGTCGAATTCAAGATCAACCTGCTGGCGCCGGCGAAAGGGCAGATGTTCCGCTTTGTCGGAAGTGTCGTGAAACCGGGCCGCACGCTGGTTGTTTCCGAAGGCCGCGCATTCGCGAGCGACGGCGGCAACGAGAAGATGATCGCCACCATGTCGGCGACCATGATGACCATGGTCAGCCGAAGTTAGATGCGAGCGGTGATCACACCGGTTTCAGCAGCACATGCTTCTTGCGGCCCATGGACAGCTTGATGACGCCTTCCGATGTCAGGTCACCGGTTTTCAGAACCATCTTTTCGTCCGTGATCGGCGTGTCGTTGACGCGTAAGCCGCCGCCCTTGATCTGACGGCGCGCTTCGCCGTTCGAGGCGACGAGTCCGGCCTTCACGAACAGCCCGAGCACCGCCGCACCTTCTTCGAGTTCGCCGCGCGAAATTTCCAGCGTCGGGAGGTTGGTGGCGATTGCGCCTTCCTCGAATGTCTTGCGCGCGGTTTCCGACGCAGCGTCGGCGGCCTCGCGGCCGCGGATCAGTGCTGTCGCCTCGGTCGCGAGCACCTTCTTGGCTTCGTTGATGTCCTGTCCCTTGAGGGCGGCGAGCTTGGCGATCTCGTCGAGCGGCAGCAGCGTGAACAGTTTGAGGAAGCGTTCGACGTCGGCGTCCTCTGTGTTGCGCCAGAACTGCCAGTAGTCGTAATCGCTGAGCAGGTCGGCATTGAGCCACACCGCGCCCGCGGCAGTCTTGCCCATCTTGGCACCGGACGCCGTGGTCAGCAGCGGGCAGGTCAGCGCGTAAAGCTGATGCGTGCCCATACGGCGGCCGAGATCGATGCCGTTGACGATGTTGCCCCACTGGTCCGAGCCGCCCATCTGCAGGTTGCACTTGTAGCGCCGCGACAACTCAACGAAGTCGTAGGACTGCAGGATCATGTAGTTGAATTCGATGAACGAGAGCTCCTGCTCGCGCTCTAGGCGCATGCGCACGGAGTCCATGGTCAGCATGCGGTTGATCGAGAAGTGGCGGCCCACGTCGCGCAGCATCTCGATGTAGTTCAGCGTGGTCAGCCACTCGGCGTTGTCCGCCATCGCCGCGTCGCTCTTGCCGTCGCCGAAGCGGACAAGCTTGGTGAAGGTCCCCTTGATGGATTCCTTGTTGGCGTCGATCTGGTCGTAGGTGAGCAGCTTGCGCGTCTCGTCGCGGCCGGACGGATCGCCCACGCGGGTGGTGCCGCCGCCCATCAGGACGATGGGCTTGTTGCCGGTGTGCTGCAGCCAGTGCAGCATCATGATCGAAAGCAGGTGGCCGACATGCAGGGACGAGGCCGTGCAATCGTAACCCACATAGGCCGTCACTTCCCCCTTGGCGGCGAGCGCGTCGAGACCGGCGGCATCGGAAAGCTGATGAATGAACCCGCGGCTTTCGAGGATGCTGAGAAAGTCGGACTTGTAGGCGCTCATGGCGGCACTCTTTGGCGATTCAGGGGAATTTAGCGTTTTATTGGGGCCTGTGGTGTATCAGGTCCGGCGTCGGATTCAACTGAGGAGGCGAGTTTGAGGGCGATCGGGCTGATGAGCGGAACGTCCCTCGACGGGGTCGATGTCGCGCTGATCGAGACGGATGGCGATGCAATCGACGGCTTCGGCCCGGCCTCTTATCGCGCCTATTCCGACAGCGAGCGCGATCTGCTGCGGAAAGCCCTTGCCGACGCGGTTTCGCTCACGAACCGCGATTTGCGGCCGGGCGCTCTTGCCGAGGCCGAGGCGCTGGTGACGCGGGCGCATGCCGAGGCGGTCGAGACCTTCCTGAAGTCCAACAGTCTGACGCGCGATGCGATTGATGTGATCGGCTTTCACGGCCAGACCGTGCTGCATCGGCCGGATCGAAAATTGACAGTGCAGATTGGCGATGGAACTGCACTGGCAAAGACGCTCGGCATCCCCGTCGTGTTTGATATGCGCGCCGCCGATGTGGCGGCCGGCGGGCAGGGCGCGCCGCTGGTGCCGGTCTATCACCGCGCGCTGGTGCGGATGCTGAATCGCAACGGCCCTGCAGTGGTGGTGAACATCGGCGGCGTAGCCAATATCACCTACATCGATGGCGATACGCTGATGGCCTGCGATACCGGTCCCGGTAACGCGCTGCTTGACGATTTCATGTTGCGCACAACCGGCGAAGCGGTCGATCGCGACGGCCGCATGGCTGCGAAGGGACGTGCGGACGTCGAATGGATTGCGCGCGCATTGAGCCTGCCGTTCTTTGGCTTGCGTCCGCCGAAGTCGCTCGACCGCAACGATTTCGCAGCGTTGACGGTCAATGGCATGAGCGTCGAAGACGGCGCGGCCACGCTGACGGCTTTCACGGCTGAATCCATCGCGATGATTGCATCCAGCCTGCCGAAGATGCCCGCGAGCTGGATCGTCGTCGGCGGCGGTGCAAGCAATCCGACCTTGATGCGGATGCTGGGCGAGCGCCTTGCACCTGCGCAGGTCTTGCGCGGCAGCGATCTCGGGTGGTCCGGTGATGCCGTGGAAGCGCAGGCGTTTGCCTATATGGCCGTGCGGAGCCTCAAGGGCTTGCCGCTGACATTTCCCGGAACGACCGGTGTAATGACGCCGTTGACCGGCGGTGTGCTCGCGAAGCCGCGTTGATACGCAAGGCGCAGATCCAGACACGAGAATGGCGCGGATGATGTCTCATCCGCGCCATTCGTTTGTGAAAAATGATCGCTGTTAGCGGACGTTGGCGAGCCGCATGTCGAGATAGGACGTCACCGACTCCATCAGCGGCTCCATCTTGTCGACGAAGAAATGGTTCGCGCCGGGAATGACCTGCTGGTCGATCACGATTCCCTTTTGCGTCTTCAGCTTCTCGACCAGCGTGGTGACATCCTTCGCCGGTGCCACGATGTCCTTGTCGCCGTGGACGATCAGGCCGGACGACGGGCAGGGCGCGAGGAACGAGAAATCATAACGGTTCGGCTCGGGCGCGATCGAAATGAAGCCTTCCACTTCCGGACGGCGCATCAGGAGCTGCATGCCGATCCACGCGCCGAACGAGAAACCGGCGACCCAGCACGCGCGCGCTTCGGGATTGATGGTCTGCGCCCAGTCCAGAGCCGACGCCGCATCCGAAAGTTCGCCGGTGCCGTGATCGAACGAGCCCTGGCTGCGGCCGACGCCACGGAAGTTGAAACGGAGCACCGAGAAGCCGCGCGCCACGAAGGCGTAATAGACCTGATACACAATCGGGTGGTTCATGTTGCCCTGGAACTGCGGATGGGGATGCAGCACCATGGCAATCGGCGCGTTCTTCTGCTTCGCCGGGTGATAGCGGCCTTCAAGACGGCCGGCTGGGCCGGTGAAAATGACCTCGGGCATCAATGATCCTTTAGAAGCGTCGTTGTGCCGGCCAGCAGGCCGATGCAAACGTGATGGCTCTCGTGTGTTATCTGCGCGCAGCGCGGCGCGATGAACGGGTGCCGCGTTCTAGCATGGGGCAAGGGGCGAAAAGCAAGCATATTGAGCCTCTGCGCGGGTGGCTCTGGCCTGAATTGCTGCTTATTTTCATGGAATTGTGGGCTAAAGCCGTCAGATCGGACCGGATCGTCGAACATCATGCGCAAGCGCGTTTATCTCGACTGGAATGCGACCACGCCGTTGCGGGCGGAAGCCCGCGCGGCGATGGCGGCTGCCTTCGACATCAGCGGCAATCCGTCGTCGGTCCATAGCGAAGGCCGTGCGGCCCGGCGGCTGATTGAGGAAGCCCGCGCGATTGTTGCCTCTGCTGTAGGCGGAGATTCGCGCAACGTGGTGTTCACGTCCGGCGGCACGGAAGCCAATGCGCTGGCCCTGACGCCCGGATTGCGGCGCAAGGACACCGGGCCGGTTCAGCGCCTGATCGTGTCCGCCATCGAGCACCCGTCAGTGCTGGCCGGCGGCAGGTTCCCGAAAGTGGAACTCGCGCCGGTCCTGCCATCGGGCGTTATCGATCTGGATGCATTGGCGGCGCTGTTGGCGAGCGGCTCAACAGCCTTGGTGTCCGTCATGCTGGCCAATAACGAGACCGGGGCGATTCAGCCGATTCCCGAGATTGCGGTACTGGTTCGGGAACATGGGGGGCTGCTGCATGTCGATGCGGTTCAGGCTCTTACGAAAATATCGTTCAATATCAAGGAATTGAACGCGGATATTGTTACGGTTTCTGCGCACAAGGTCGGCGGCCCCAAGGGCGTCGGCGCGATGATCGTGGCCGACAGCCTGTTTGGCCTGGAGGCGCAGGTTCGCGGCGGCGGGCAGGAGCAGGGCCGCCGGGCGGGAACCGAGAATGTGATCGGTATCGCGGGCTTCGGAGCGGCACTGAAGGCCGCGATGGCATCCGCCGATGCGGATGCCGTCCGCATGAAAGCCCTTCAGGCACGGCTGGAAAGCGGTCTGAAGCAGTATCCCGGTGTCGCGATTTTCGCCGATTCTGCACCACGCTTGCCGAATACGACCCTGGTCTCGATGCCGGGAATGAAGGCCGAAACCACCGTGATCGGATTCGATCTGGAGGGGGTCGCCGTGTCGTCCGGCTCCGCCTGTTCTTCGGGCAAGGTCCAGCCGTCACACGTTTTGCGTGCAATGAGCGCTTCGCCGGAGCTGATATCTGGAGCTATTCGTCTGAGTCTGGGCTGGGACAGCACGGAAGCCGATATAGATCGATGCCTTGAGGCTTGGAGAAAGCTCGCAGGTGTATTAGGTAAAGCCTCAGCAATCGGGCTTGAACAGTTCTAACATTCGCGCATTGCGCGCGTTCTTTCCCGATACAACTTAAGCGGTCCACCGCGGTCCTTGAAACCGCGAGCGGAGGATAGAAATGCCGGCCGTACAAGAGACGGTCGATCGGGTTCGCCAGATCGACGTCGATCAATATCGCTATGGATTCGAAACTCTGATCGAATCCGAAAAGGCCCCGAAGGGTCTTTCGGAAGACATCGTCCGATTCATCTCCGCCAAGAAGAACGAGCCGGAGTGGATGCTGCAGTGGCGGCTGGAAGCCTATCGCCGCTGGCTGACGATGGAAGAGCCCACCTGGGCGCGCGTCGACTATCCGAAGATCGACTATCAGGAACTCTACTACTACGCCGCGCCGAAGGCGTTCGTTGCCCCGAAGTCGCTGGCTGATGTCGACCCGGAAATTCTCAAGACCTACGAGAAGCTCGGCATTCCGCTGAAAGAGCAGGAAATCCTCGCTGGCGTGCGCAAGCAGGGCGAGCCGAGCACACTCGATGACGATGCCATCGGCGGTGAATACGGGTCCGGTCGTGTGGCCGTCGATGCGGTGTTCGATTCCGTTTCGGTCGCGACCACGTTCAAGGAAGAGCTGAAGAAGGCCGGCGTGATCTTCATGCCGATCTCCGAAGCCATCCGCGAGCATCCGGATCTGGTGCAGAAATATCTCGGCACCGTGGTGCCGACATCCGACAATTATTTCGCGACGCTGAACTCGGCAGTGTTCTCCGACGGCTCATTCGTCTACGTGCCGCCGGGCGTGCGCTGCCCGATGGAATTGTCGACTTATTTCCGCATCAACGAGCGCAACACCGGCCAGTTCGAGCGCACGCTGATCATCGCGGACAAGGGCGCATACGTGTCCTATCTCGAAGGCTGCACCGCTCCGCAGCGCGACGAGAACCAGTTGCACGCCGCCGTGGTCGAACTCGTCACGCACGATGATGCCGAGATCAAATATTCGACGGTGCAGAACTGGTATCCGGGCAACGCGGAAGGCAAGGGCGGCATCTACAACTTCGTCACCAAGCGTGGCGACTGCCGTGGCAAGAACTCCAAGATTTCGTGGACGCAGGTCGAGACCGGTTCCGCGATCACCTGGAAATATCCGAGCTGCATCCTGCGCGGCGACAATTCGCGCGGCGAGTTCTACTCGATCGCGATCTCGAACGGCTACCAGCAGGTCGACTCCGGCACCAAGATGATTCATCTGGGCAAGAACACCACCAGCCGGATCATCTCGAAGGGTATCGCGGCTGGTGTCTCGCAGAACACCTATCGCGGCCTTGTCACCGCGCATCGCAAGGCGACCGGCGCGCGTAACTTCACGGCGTGCGACTCGCTGCTGATCGGCGACAAGTGCGGCGCGCATACCGTGCCATATATCGAAGCCAAGAATTCCTCGGCGCTGTTCGAGCACGAGGCAACCACATCGAAGATTTCGGAAGACATGCTGTTCTACTGCGTGCAGCGCGGGCTGTCGCAGGAGGAGGCCGTGGCGCTGGTCGTCAACGGCTTCGTCAAGGATGTGCTGCAGCAGTTGCCGATGGAATTTGCGGTCGAGGCGCAGAAGCTGATCTCGATCTCGCTGGAAGGAAGTGTTGGATGACCGCGCTACTCGAAGTCAAAGGCCTCAAGGTTCAGGTGGAAGATAACGAGATCCTTCATGGTCTCGACCTCACTGTGAATGCAGGCGAAGTTCACGCCATCATGGGTCCGAACGGTTCGGGCAAATCGACGCTGTCGCACGTCATCGCGGGCAAGCCGGGCTATGAAGTGACCGGCGGGGAGATCCTGTTCAAGGGCGAAGACCTGCTTGAGATGGACCCGGACGAGCGCGCCGCCAAGGGCGTGTTCCTCGCGTTTCAGTATCCGGTGGAAATTCCCGGCGTTGCGACCATGACGTTCCTGCGCACCGCGCTGAACGCGCAGCGCAAGGCGCGTGGCGAGAGCGAATACTCGACGCCGGACTTCCTTAAGAAAGTTCGCGAAGTCGCGGCCTCGCTCAACATTCCGCAGGACATGCTCAAACGCGGCGTCAACGTCGGTTTCTCGGGCGGCGAGAAGAAGCGGAACGAGGTGCTGCAGATGGCACTGTTCCAGCCGAGCCTGTGCATCCTCGATGAAATGGATTCCGGTCTGGACATCGACGCGCTGCGCGTGGCGGCTGACGGCGTTAACGCGCTGCGTTCGAAGGATCGTGCGATGGTCGTGATCACGCACTATCAGCGCCTCCTGAACTACATCGTGCCGGATGTCGTGCACGTCATGTCGAAGGGACGTGTCGTGAAGAGTGGCGGCAAGGAGCTGGCGCTGGAGCTGGAGAAGTCCGGCTACGCGCAATTTGAAAACAAAGCAGCGTAAGAGAGCATCGCAATGAACGTTGCATTGGCCAAATCGCCCACAGGGCAGCCGGTCGGCGAATTATTCGCCGCCGCGCGCGGCCGCTTGCCCGGCACCGGCCCGGTGGCCGAGTTGCGGCAGGCCGCGTTCGACGATTTCGCACGTCGCGGATTGCCGCATCGGCGCATCGAAGAATGGAAATATACCGACCTGCGCGCGCAGCTTCGTGAAGTTGCGCCGCTTGCGCCTGCGCCGGATCAGGCTGCGCTCACGCGCGCCGCAAAGGCTGTGAAGTCGCTCGGCATCGAGGGCACGCAGAAGCTCGTGCTGGTCGACGGTGTATTCGCGCCGCAGCTGTCCGATGTTGCTGCGTTGGAGGCGGGCGTTCAGGTTCGCGCGCTTCGAGAGATTCTGGAGGACGGCAGCAATCAGGTTCGCGCCGATCTGCTGCGGACCACTGTCGCTTCCGATGCGATGATCTCGCTCAACGCGGCGCTGGCGACCGATGGCGTCGTGATCGACGTGGCGGCGGGTGTGGCGCCGACCAAGCCTGTCCATATCGTGCATGTCGCGACGCGCTCAGCGCAGTCCGCAGCTACGCGTTCACTGGTGAAGATCGAGAAGGGCGCGCGCGTCCATCTGGTCGAAAGCCTTGTGGCTGCTGAAGGTGCCAGGACGTATCAGACGCACGACTCCATCGTGATCTGGATTGGTGACGATGCGGAGCTTCAGCACGTCCGCCTGATGGAGGACGCGCTGGATGCGGCCAACATCACCACCGCGATCTTCACGGTCGGCGCGAATGCCAAACTCAACACCTTCAACCTGACCCATGGCGGCGCTCTCAGCCGCTATCAGGGATTCATCACGCTTGCGGGTCAAGGCAGCGAACTTTCCACCAATGGCGTCAACCTGCTCGGCGCGGCACGTCACGGCGATACGACGTTCGTGGTCGATCACGCCGTGCCGAACTGCACCAGCCGCGAAGTGTTCCGCTCGGTGCTGGATGGGCGTGCCCATTCGGTATTCCAGGGCCGCATCATCGTGCGACCCGACGCGCAGAAGACCGACGGCAAGATGATGACCCGTGCGCTGCTGCTGTCCGATGAAGCGGAAGCCGACAACAAACCGGAGCTTGAAATCTTCGCGGACGACGTGACCTGTGGTCATGGTGCGACAGCGGGTGCGCTCGATGAGAGCTTGCTGTTTTATCTGCGCGCGCGCGGCCTTCCGGAGAAGGAGGCACAGGCATTGCTGATCGCTGCTTTTGTCGGCGAGGCCATTGAATCGATCGCCGACGACAACCTTCGCGACTTTGCGGTCGCTGCTGCCGAACGGTGGCTGGCAACGCGAGACTGATCATGCATCCCGCCGTCGCCAATGGTTCATATGATGTCGAGCGTATCCGGAAGGACTTTCCGGCCCTTGCGTTGAAGGTCTACGGCAAGCCGCTGGTCTATCTCGACAACGCGGCTTCGGCGCAGAAGCCGAACGCCGTGCTCGACCGCATGACGGAAGCTTACAAATCCGAGTACGCCAACGTTCATCGCGGGCTGCATTACCTCGCCAATGCGGCAACGGAAGCCTATGAAGGCGGCCGCAGTCGGGTAGCCCAGTTCATTAATGCAAAACGCAATGAAGAGATCATCTTCACGCGCAATGCCACGGAGGCGATCAACCTCGTGGCGTCGTCGTGGGGTGAGCCGAACCTGAAAGAGGGCGATGAAGTCGTGCTCTCGATCATGGAGCATCACTCCAACATCGTGCCGTGGCACTTCCTGCGCGAGCGGCATGGCGTCGTCATCAAGTGGGCTCCGGTGGACGACGAAGGCAACTTCCTGATCGACGAATTCGAGAAGCTGCTGACGGCCAGGACCAAGCTGGTCGCCATCACTCAGATGTCGAATGCGCTCGGCACCATCGTGCCAGTCAAGGACGTGGTGAAGATCGCGCACGCACGCGGCATTCCCGTTCTGGTGGATGGCGCTCAGGGCTCGGTACACCTGAATATCGACGTGCAGGGCATCGATTGCGATTTTTACGTCTGCACCGGCCATAAACTTTACGGCCCAACCGGCATCGGCGTGCTGTACGCGAAGTACGATCATCTGGTGGCCATGCGCCCGTACAACGGCGGCGGCGAGATGATCCGCGAAGTCACCATGGACGGGGTGACGTATGGCGACCCCCCGCACAAGTTCGAGGCCGGAACGCCCGCCATCGTGGAATCCATCGGGCTGGGCGCCGCCATCGATTACGTGAATTCGATCGGCAAGGATCGCATCGCCGCGCACGAGCACGATCTTCTGACCTATGCCACGGATCGGCTGCGCGAGATCAATTCGTTGCGGATCATCGGCACGGCAGCAGGCAAGGGGCCGGTCATCTCCTTCGAGATGAAGGGCGCGCATCCGCATGACGTAGCCACCGTGATCGACCGGGCCGGCATCGCGGTGCGGGCCGGCACCCACTGCGTCATGCCGCTTCTGGAGCGATTCAACGTTACAGCGACGTGCCGTGCGTCATTCGGGCTGTATAATACGCGCGCTGAAGTCGATCAGTTCGCGGAGGCGCTCATCAAGGCGCGGGAGTTATTCGCATGAACGATACCGTTCAGACCACAGAACCGGCCGAAGCCCAGCCTCGCTTCGACACCCAGTCCGCGCTTCCGGCCGAAGAGACCGAACGGCTCGGCACCGATATCGTTGCGGCGCTCAAGACCGTGTTCGACCCGGAAATCCCGGCGGACATCTATGAGCTTGGCCTGATCTACAAGGTCGACATCAAGGATGACCGCTCTGTGGACGTCGAGATGACGCTGACCACGCCGAACTGTCCGGCGGCGGGCGAATTGCCGACCATGGTCGAGAACGCCGTCGCCAGTGTCGCGGGCGTCGGTCCCGTCAGTGTCAACGTGGTCTGGGAGCCGACCTGGACCCCGGACCGGATGTCCGACGAGGCCCGTCTCGTCCTCAACATGTGGTGAGTTGAGACGACTCACGTTCGGTAGCTATTCTGCATTTCAGGGCGGCCTTGAACCGCCACGGGGAATGAACACATGACCGGTATGACGCCAAATGCTCCTGCGCCTTCAAAGCCTGCCGTCCGCCCGCGCCCGCAGGTCATGCGCCTGACGGACGCCGCTGCGTCGCGCGTCAAGGAACTCGCGGAGCGTGCAGATTCTGAAATTGTTGGTCTGCGCGTCGGCATCAAGAACGGCGGTTGCGCCGGGCAGTCCTACACCGTCGAATACGCCCATGACGTGAAGCCGACTGACGAGATCGTGGAAGACAAGGGCGTGAAGATTCTTGTCGATCCGAAGGCCGTCCTGTTCCTGCTCGGTACCGAAATGGACTACAAGGCTGACAAGATGCAGGCCCAGTTCGTCTTCAACAATCCCAATCAGGTCAGCGCCTGCGGCTGCGGCGAGTCGGTTCAGCTGACGCCTGCAAAGATCGACGGCTGAAAGATCGGTCCATGGCAATGGACCGTGACCACCTAATCGACCTTTTTTCCGAATTCGGCCCGATCTCTTTGCGCAAGATGTTTAGCGGCTTCGGCATTAGTGCCGATGGTGTGAACTTCGCCATGGCTCTGCGTGCGGGCCTCATTTTCCGGGTGGATGAACTGACCATTCCCCGTTACGACGCCGAAGGCGCGAAGCCCTTCCAGTACGACACACGCAACAAGACCGTTGTGGTCAATTCGTATCGCCATCTACCGGAACGGCTTTACGACGATCCGGAAGAACTGGCGGTCTGGGCGCGTGAAGCTGTCGGGGCGGCGAAACGGGCTGCTGCGCGAAAGTCTGCAAGGAAGACCGCCGGGAAGCGCAGACCGGCAAAAGTCACGCCTGCCGGCGTCAAGCCGAAACCGGCGGCAAAGAAAGCAGTTATACGCAAGAAAGCTGCTGCAAAGGTTTCGGCGGGCAAAACGTCAAAGCCAAAGCGCGCCGCCAAATAGATCAAGCAACCTGAATGCGATGATCTGTTGACGAGAATTCCGGATCGGCTTCGCAGATCACGCGGTTGCGGCCGTTGCGCTTGGCGGCATAGAGGCAGGCATCGGCGCGTTCGATCAGCCTGTCGCGATCGTCTCCCGGTTGGAGCATGGACACGCCCACCGAGATTGTGACGCGGCCGAGAATTTCGCCGGTCGATTTCTTCTTGAGCTGCTTCGACATCACGGCCCGGCGAATGTTGTCGGCGACCGTGAGCGCCTGACGCAGGGCGGTGTTAGGCAGCACGACGGCGAATTCCTCGCCGCCATAGCGCGCGGTGATGCCCTGTCCCTTGATCGTCTGTTTTAACGACAGGGCCACAAGGCGCAGCACCTGGTCGCCGGTGAGATGGCCGTAATTGTCGTTGAACGACTTGAAGTGATCGATGTCGAGCATCAGCAGCGTCAGCGGCTCAGCGGTTTCGATCGCGTTCTGAATGGCGTTATCGATTGCGCGGTCGAAGAACTTGCGGTTACCGAGCGACGTAAGGGGGTCCGTCAGGCTCTCGTTGCGGATGGCATCGAGGCTGTGCTGAAGATTGTTGATCTGCAGCTTGGAGGTCGCAAGGCGTGCTTCCAGAGCCTTGTTGGTTTCCTGCATCTCCTTGGTCGAGGCGACGAGGGCTTCGACCACCATCTTGACCTGCTCGCGGTCGCGGGCGCTGGAGAGCTTCTGGGTCGCGCCTTCGAGGCTGCGTCCGAATGTCGACGTCATTCCCAGCGCGTCGGTGATGAGGTTCATCACGTCATCGATTTCATTGATGACCTGAGTACCGACCGTGTCGATACGTTCACTTGTGCGATTCTGGGAAAGGTAGGTTTCGTAGATTTGTTCGAGGTCGCTTTCGGTCAGCTTGCCGTTGCGCGCCAGCGTCTCGTTGATGATCTTGTTCAGGGCTGAATTATAGCCCGTCGCGTAGATGTACCAGATTTCGTAGTTTCGCGGCACGGCCGTCTGACGCAGGGATCTGATCTGCCCCAATGCCACTTCGGCGAACGCCATTGTGCGTTCATGTTCTTCCAGCAGGCCGATCACTTTCCGTGCCCCTCAAGGCGCGCTTCTGCACGCCCACTTCAGCGAAATGGCTAAAATTAATGATGACACGTTAAGGGATGAGAATGAATGACCCGTAAACGCCGGACGGGTCGACCGATCGGTAATCAGCCGCGGGCGCGGATCGGCCTCAGCAGAAACGCGGGAAGATGCGAGTGATCGCCCGGCTCATGCGGCTCTCGAGAGAGCGGCGGCATGGCGCGGCCGATCGAAGCGGGCTGAGCGGCGACCGGCATTTCGGCGGCTTCCGGCTTGCGGGTCCGGTTGCGTCCGCCACGGCTGCGCTGGGACTCCCGCTTCGGCTTGCGATCCTCTGAGGCGCGCTCGGCGCGGGGTTCTTTCGGGGGGCGGGGCGTGTTGCTCACGGCGACCGGTGCGACGTCGGAATGAGCAATGGGCTGGCCGATCAGTTTCTCGATGGCGGCCACCGACTTCTGGTCGGCGGGGCTTACGAGTGATATCGCGGTCCCGAGGCGTCCGGCGCGGCCGGTGCGGCCGATACGGTGTACGTAGTCGTCTGGATGATGCGGAACGTCGAAATTGAAAACGTGGCTCACTTCCGGGATGTCGAGGCCGCGGGCGGCCACATCGGATGCAACAAGAAGGGGAAGCTCGCCCTTGCGGAACTGATCGAGCGCCGCCATGCGGGCCGACTGGTCCATGTCGCCGTGCAGGGCGCCAACGCTGAAGCCGTGCTTCTGCAGCGATTTATAAACGACGGCGACGTCGCGCTTGCGGTTGCAGAAGATGATTGCGTTCTTGAGGTCCTTGGCGTCACGCAGCAACTGCCGGAGCATTTCGCGCTTCTCGTGCGCCTCGCGGCCGACGCCGACTTGCGACTGGGTCACGGTGACGGCTGTGGAGGCGGGCTTCGAGACTTCGACCTTCACGGGATTATGGAGGAAGGTCTCGGTGATGCGCCGGATTTCCGGCGGCATGGTCGCAGTGAAGAACAGCGTCTGGCGCGTGAACGGAACGAGTTTGCAGATGCGCTCGATGTCCGGAATGAAGCCCATGTCCAGCATGCGGTCGGCTTCGTCAATCACCAGCACCTCAATGCCGGTCAGCAGCAGCTTGCCGCGCTCGGTATGGTCGAGCAGGCGGCCCGGGGTCGCGATCAGAACGTCGACGCCGCGGGACAGTTTGAGGTCCTGATCGCCGAACGAGACGCCGCCGATCAGCAGGGCCACGTTGAGCTTTTGGCCTGCGCCATATTTGTCGAAGTTCTCTTTGACCTGTGCCGCGAGTTCGCGGGTCGGCTCGAGGATCAGGGTGCGCGGCATAAGTGCCCGGGCGCGGCCCTTTTCGAGCAGGGTAATCATCGGAAGGGTGAAGGCGGCGGTCTTGCCGGTGCCTGTCTGGGCGATGCCGAGCACGTCACGCCGGGAGAGGACGTGGGGGATCGCCTGTTCCTGAATGGGGGTGGGGTTGGTGTAACCGGTGGCCGCGACTGCGGCGAGAACCTTGTCGGACAGGCCGAGATTGGAAAAGGACATTGAGCCTCTGTTTCGGGCACGATCTGATCCGGAAACCGCTTTTCGGGATCATGCCTCTGGTCGAAATCGCCGTTCTGACTCTGGAAAACTGGCTGTCGCGCTCACCCCGGAACGGCACGCTTTAGGGCACGGGGAGGACAAACTTGCCGACAGGCGGCTGGCCAGGAGATCGCGTTTCGATTCTGACCGCGTTGCAGCGGAACATAGGGCCGATCCCGCGAAAGTCAATGAATTTGAGGCTAAAATGCAGGAAAACCCTTAATACGACAATAAGTTGAAGGTCTTTTGACCGGTTGGAACCGTTTCCTGAACCAGCTTTCTGTCCCCCGTGACTATGGGATAATGGCCGCCAGAGATGGGGTCCAAGGGGATCGAATGATGACAAGACCGCGGATCGGAAAATGGCTGCTGGGCTTTGGCCTGCTGATCACGGCATTGGCCGCGCCGGCGCATGCCGAAAAGCGCGTTGCGCTGGTGATCGGCAACAACGAATACCGCAATGTCCCGCGTCTACAGAAGGCGGTGAATGACGCGCGCGCCATGAGCGATGCGCTCAGGCAGCTCGGCTTCACTGTGCTGTTCGCGGAAAACCAGACCCGCACCGCGTTCAGCGAAACCATGCTCGCGTTCGACAAGATCGTGGAGCCGGGCGACACGGCGTTTTTCTTCTTCGCAGGACACGGCTTCGAAATTAACGGTCAGAACTATCTGCTGCCGACGGATATCGCCGCGGTGACGCAGGGGCAGGAAGAACTGATCCGTGACGGCGCATTTGCGGCCGAACGTGTCATCTCGCGGCTGCAGACACGCGGCGCACGCACCTCCATTTTCGTGTTCGACGCCTGCCGCAACAATCCGTTCGAATCGACCGGCACACGTGCATTGGGCGGTAGCGGAGGCCTTGCCCCGATCTCGCCGCCGGAAGGCGTGTTCGTGATTTTCTCGGCGGGCGCCAAGCAGACCGCGCTCGACCGCCTGAGCGATAACGATCCCAACCCGAATTCGGTGTTCACCCGCAGCTTCGTGCGCGAACTCGCACAGCCCGGACTCAATCTGGTGCAGATCGCCAAGCGTACCCAATCCGATGTGCGCCAGATGACGGCATCGGCGAGCCGGATGCAGACGCCCGCTTACTACGACCAGATCGTCGGAGATTTCGTCCTCAAACCCGCGAAGGAGGGCGAGCGCGCCATCGCGGTCGAGGCAAAGACGCAGGTTGCCGCATTGCCCGTGCAGCCGATGCCGCCCATCGCGATCGATAACGGCAATGCACCGATCGCGAGCTTCATGCGTCACAACGGCGGATGGTCCGTTGCGTTCTCGATCGCCGATCCGGCGCTGGCGATCTCCTGGCGACTTGGCGAAAGCGGCGAGTTCAAGGAGACCGGATTCACCGACGCGCTCGATCCGCGCACGCGGCGGCGGATGCCGAACCCGTCCATCGAACTGCCGAACGACGCGCCGGCCGCGACCATTCAGGTGCGCTATGTCGATCCGACGGGACAGATGCAGGGGCCGTTCCCGATCAAGTTCGATCCGGAGGCGGCGCTGATCGCGAGTCACCGCAAGCTGCTTGATATGACGTCGAACAGCTGGCTGGCCTTCGGCGGCTATAATACTCCGCTGGTCTATTATTCGCAGATATTGAGTTACCGCTGCGCGATCCGGGAAATGCGCATCGGCATCGACACCACGGTGCCGAACCAGGCCGTGAAAATTCCGCCTTGCAACCCGAAAGACCCGTCCGCGATTCCGGAAAACGCGGCGTCGTACATGAAGATTCCGGCCACGACGAAATCCGTTTCGGTCGAACTGACCTATCAGGACGGCAGCCTGTCGGAGATCAAGGCCTTCCGGCGCTAGCTCTGCACGGAGTAGCCGCCGTCCACCGGAATCGCGGTGCCGGTGACGAAGTCGGATGCCGATGACGCCAGGAATACTGCGGTGCCGGCGAGATCGTCGCCGGTGCCCCAGCGTTTCGCAGGCGTGCGCGCCAGCACATTCTCATTCAACCCCGGCACCTGTTCGCGCGCTTTCACGGTGAGGGCGGTGTCGATCCAGCCGGGCAGGATGGCGTTGGCCTGAATGTTGTCGGCCGCCCATGACACGGCGATGGACTTGGTGAATTGCACAATGCCGCCCTTGCTCGCGGCGTAAGCGGGCGCAAAGCCTGCACCGAAGATCGACATCATCGAGCCGATATTGATGATCTTGCCGCCGCCAGCCTGTTTCATCGCGGGATAGATCGCCTTGGTGCAGATGAACGCGCTGGTGAGATTGGTATCGATCACCGTCTCCCAGTCCTTGAGGCTGATGACATGGGCGGGTTGGCGGACGCTCATGCCCGCATTGTTGATGAGAATATCGATCCGCCCGAATTGCTTTAGCGTGGCGTCTACCATCGCTGCGACGGCGGCCTTGTCGGTGACGTCGACAGAAATTGCGATGGCCTTCGTGCCGATCTGTTCGATCTCACGAACGGCGTCTCTCGATTTGGCTTCATCGCGTCCGGCAACAACGATTGCCGCACCTGCGCGAGCGAGGCCGCGTGCCATGCCAAGGCCGATTCCACCATTGCCGCCGGTAACGATGGCGACCTTGCCTGTAAGGTCGAAAGACGATGTTGTCATGTTGTCCCGCTGTTCGCGGAGATCAAATCATATCTTGACGAGGTCGCCTAGCGCCGCCGTGCTAGACGTCCAGCAGATCCTCGCTGGCGAATTCCGCCTTGTCGGTAATGAAGGCGAAGCGCGCCTCGGCTTTATTGCCCATCAGCCGCTCGACGGAATCCGCGGTGCCTTCGCGATCGTCGGGCAGCAGCATCACGCGCAGCATGGTCCGCTTGGCGGGGTCCATGGTGGTTTCCTTGAGCTGCGCGGGCATCATTTCGCCGAGGCCTTTGAAGCGGCCGATCTCGACCTTGGCGTTGGCGTGGAATTCCTTTTTCAGGAGTTCGTCACGATGCTTCTCGTCACGGGCGTAGAACGTCTTCGAGCCGTGGGTAAGACGATAGAGCGGCGGCACCGCCAGATAGAGATGCCCTTCATCGATCAGGCGCGGCATCTGGCGATAGAAGAACGTGATCAGCAGCGACGCGATATGCGCGCCGTCCACGTCCGCGTCGGTCATGATGATGATGCGCGAGTAACGCAAATCCTCTTCGCGGTATTGCGCGCCTGTGCCCGCGCCGATCGCCTGAATAAGATCGGCGAGCTGCGCGTTGGCGGTCATTTTGTCCTTGGTCGCGGATGCGACGTTGAGAATCTTGCCGCGCAGCGGCAGCACGGCTTGCGTCTTGCGGTCGCGCGCCTGCTTGGCGCTGCCGCCTGCGGAGTCGCCTTCGACGATGAAGAGTTCGGAGCCATCGGTCGCGCTGTTGGTGCAGTCGGCGAGCTTGCCGGGCAGTCGTAGCTTCTTCACCGCCGTCTTGCGCGATGTTTCCTTTTCAGCGCGGCGGCGCAGGCGTTCGTCCGCGCGCTCGACCACGAATTCGAGCAACTTGTTGGCCTGTACGGGATTGCCGGTCAGCCAGTGATCGAACGGGTCCTTGATGGCCTGCTCGACAATGCGCTGGGCTTCGGCGGTGGCGAGACGGTCCTTAGTCTGGCCCTGGAATTCCGGCTCGCGCACGAATACCGAGAGCATCGCCGCCGCGCCGACCATCAGGTCTTCGGACGTGACCGAACTTGCCTTTTTGCCCTGGCCGATGCGCTCGGCGTAATCCTTGAGGCCGCGCAGCAAGGCGCTGCGAAAGCCTGCTTCATGCGTGCCACCATCCGGCGTCGGCACCGTGTTGGTGTAGGACGACAGGAAGCCGTCGGCGTCCGCCGTCCATGCCACGGCCCATTCGCACGCGCCATGCGCGCCGTTGCGGCCGGATTTGCCGGAAAAAATGTCCGGATGCACCAGCGTATCGGCATGGATTGCCGCGGCGAGATAGTCCTTCAGGCCACCGGGGAAGTGGAATGTCGCCTCGGCCGGAACGTCCTCAATGCCCTTGAGCAATTCGGGATCGCAATTCCAGCGGATTTCAACGCCGCCGAACAGATACGCCTTCGAGCGCGCCATCTTGAACAGGCGCTGCGGCTTGAAGTGCGCCTTCGCGCCAAAGATTTCGGTATCCGGCTTGAAGCGCACGCTGGTGCCGCGGCGGTTGTTGACCTTGCCGAGGTCTTCGAGTTTGCCCTTCGGAACGCCGCGCTCGAACGTCATGCGATGGAGCTGCTGATTGCGCGCGACCTCGACAACGAGCTGCGAGGAGAGGGCGTTCACCACCGAGACGCCGACGCCGTGCAGACCACCGGAGGTTTCATAGACCTTGGAGTCGAACTTGCCGCCCGCGTGCAGCGTGCACATGATGATTTCGAGAGCGGACTTTTTCGGAAACTTCGGATGCGGATCGACCGGGATGCCGCGGCCGTTATCGGTCACGGTCAGATAGCCGTCCGCGCCGAGATGAACGCCGATGAAGGTGGCATGGCCGGCGAGCGCTTCGTCCATCGAGTTGTCGATGACTTCCGCGAACAGGTGGTGCAGGGCCTTCTCGTCGGTTCCGCCAATATACATGCCCGGACGGCGGCGGACCGGTTCCAGCCCCTCCAGAACCTCGATATCGCGGGCGGTGTACCCGGCCTCAGCCCCGGCGGGCTTGGTCGCAGGTTTCGGAGCGGGACGGGCCTTGCCGCCCGACGCGCCAAACAGATCGGAGTCTTTTTCTTTGGTTTTCAAGGGCTTCCGCATAAATCTTAAATCTTGCTAGATCGTGATCGGTGGGCGAATCAACTGGCGTTACTATGCCACGGTTGGGGCGGTAAATGTGACGCAGGCGGCGTCCAGACAAGGCACGCGGCGCCGTGGTATGCGGATCGAAGGGAACCGGCACACGGGATAAGACCGGGATCGGGACAATTGCATGACGTTTGAAGAGATGACGCGGGGGCTCGCGGAGTTTGTCCGCGACCATCAGGTCTGGGCGATGCCTGTCGTCTTTGCGCTCGCGTTCGCCGAGTCCCTGGCCTTTCTCTCCCTGATCATCCCGGCCTGGGGCGCGCTGGTGTCCATCGGCGCGCTGATCGGCGTCAGCGGGATCAGTTTCTGGCCGATATGGCTTGCGGCGGGTTTCGGCGCGGCCCTCGGTGACTGGGTGTCCTACTGGATCGGTTACAAATTCCACGACCGCATCGCCCATATGTGGCCGATGTCGAGTTTCCCCGACATGCTGCCGCGCGCTGAACGCTTCATGAAGAAGTGGGGCGTTCTTGGCGTCTTCCTCGGACGTTTTTCCGGGCCTTTGCGCGCGACGGTGCCGCTGGTCGCGGGCGTTGTGGAAATGCCGTACTGGCGTTTCCAGTTTGCGAACTTCACATCCGCATTCGTCTGGTCGGGTGTTCTGATGGCGCCGGGATTGTTCGGCGTCAAAATGATGATGTGACGTCTCTTCAACTTTTTCTGATGTGGAATAGCCGTCGTCAAACGGTGTTAGGCTGACATACGTTTCTCGCGTCACGCTGCGAACGATTTCTACAAGCGGCGGAAAACCAGCCGCAACAATCAAGATCTTTGAAAAACCACCAAGGAGAACCCCCATGGAATTGACCCGACGTCATGCGCTGGCTGGCGCTGCGGCGCTCACCGCGGCTCCCTTGTTGCCCGCGGCTCCGGCGAAAGCGGCTGCGCCTCTCGCGGGCAAGCAGAACGCTAGCTTCTATCGCTACAAGGTTGGTGACGCCGAAGTGACGGTCGTGTCGGATGGCGCTTCGACATTTCCTCTCGGCGACAGCTTCGTCCTCAACGTCAAGAAGGACGAGGTCAACGCCGCGCTCGAAAAGGCTTTCCGCCCGCGCGACAAAATGACGATCAATTTCGGGCCGCTGGTCATCAACACTGGCGGCAAGCTGGTGGTGGTCGATACCGGCAACGGCCCGGGAACGTTCGCCGCCAGCAAGGGCGCGGCGGGTCAGTTCGCGTCCAACATGGCGGCCGCGGGCTTCGATCCGAAGGCGATCGATCTCGTGGTGATCTCGCATTTCCACGGCGACCATGTGAACGGGTTGCTGACCGCCGACAACAAGCCGGCATTCCCGAATGCGGAAGTGCTGGTGCCCGCCGTCGAGTGGAAGTTCTGGATGGATGACGGCGAGATGAGCCGCGCATCGGGCGACCGCATGGTCGGTCTGTTCAAGAACAACCGCCGCGTTTTCGAAACCGGCCTTGGCAAGAAGGTCACGCCTTACGAGTGGGGCAAGGACGTCGCTCCCGGAATGCTGGCCGTTGAATCCATCGGACATACGCCGGGCCACACTTCGTATGTTTTGTCGTCGGGCGCGGACAAGGTTTTTATCCAGTCCGATGTGACCAACGATCCGGACCTGTTCGCCCGCAATCCCGGCTGGCATCTGATGTTCGATCAGGACCCGGTGCAGGCGGAAACCACGCGGCGCAAGATCTACGACATGATCTCGGCCGAGCGGATGCGCGTGCAGGGCTTCCATTATCCGTTTCCGGGCCTCGCCAACCTCGAGAAGGATGGCAGCGGTTATCGCTGGATTCCGGCGCCCTGGAATCCCGTCATCTAGCTGTTGCCGAACGCGGCTTGACTGGAACTGGGCGCGGACCTATATCCGCGCCCATGACCGACGCATCGACCATCCTGCTGTCTCGCCGCCGCCGCACCATCGCGGTATGGGCGGCTGATCGCGTCTGATCGTCGTCAATGCCGCCGGATACGGTCCCGCGGCATCTTGTTTCTCATTAAAACTTGCCGCAAGACCTGCTCCGGTAGCGTTTATCAAACTCGCTCGGGTAAGGACAGATTATGGCTGAGAAGAAGAAAATCGGCATCTTGGGCGCCTCCGGTTACACCGGGGCCGAACTCGTTCGTTTGCTGTTGCGCCATCCCCGTGTCGAGATCGCTCTGCTGACCGCCGACCGGCGGGCAGGGCAGATGATGGGCGACGTGTTTCCGCAGTTCGCGCCGTATTATCTGCCGCGTCTTGTGACCATCGACGAAGTGGACTGGGCCAACGCGGGACTTGATCTGGTGTTCTGCGCACTGCCGCATGCCACCACGCAGAAGGTGCTGAAGGACGTTCTGGCCAAGGCACCCGGCATCAAGGTCGTCGATCTGTCGGCGGACTTCCGGCTGGAAGATCCCGCGGCCTATGCCAAGTGGTACGGCCACGAGCATCACGCGCTCGAATTGCAGAAGGAAGCCGTCTACGGCCTCGTGGAAGTCTATCGGCGCGACATCAAGAAGGCGCGGCTTGTCGCCAATCCCGGCTGCTACACCACCTGCGCGCAGTTGCCGCTGGTGCCGCTGCTGAAGGCCAAGGCGATCGAGTCCGACGAAATTGTCATCGATGCCAAGTCCGGCATGACGGGTGCAGGCCGCTCGGCGAAGGAAGAGATGCTGTTCTCCGAGGTCTCCGAAGGCTTTCATGCCTACGGGGTCGGCCAGCACCGGCATATGGCCGAACTCGATCAGGAGTTCTCGAAAGCCGCGGGCAAGGACGTCGTCGTCTCGTTCACGCCGCATCTGACGCCGATGAACCGCGGCATCTTCTCGACCATCTATGTGCGGGGACGGCGCGGCAAGATCGCGCAGGATCTGCATGAGATTCTGGCGAAGCAGTACGAGAAGGAGCCGTTCGTTCACGTCCTGCCGTTCGGCAAGGCGCCACAGTCGCGGCATGTGCGCGGCTCGAACATGACGTTCATCGGCGTGGTCGCGGACCGTGTTCCCGGCCGCGCGATCATCATCTCGACCCTCGACAACCTCACCAAGGGGGCATCGGGTCAGGCCGTGCAGAACATGAACCTCGTTCTCGGCTTTGCCGAAACGCTCGGCATCGATCAGCCGCCGATGTTCCCGTAACGGGATCGGCACCGGCAACAAACAAAAAGGGACGGCAATGCCGTCCCTTTTCGTTTGCGCGGATGGACGCGATCAGAAGATCTTGAAAATCGCCAGCGCCAGAACCGCCTGAGCAAGGAAGCCGATGGTGAAGGTGAGAGTGCGCAGCACCGGGACGCCCATTGCGTAGACCAGGACGTGGGCGAGGCGTGCCCAGAAATAGACGGCGCAGGCCAGCACGGTCCACTTGGTCGAATAGTCGATGGCATTGAGGATCAGGACCAGCGGCGCGAAGATCACGAGGTTCTCGACCGCGTTGTCGTGCGCGAACATCAGCCGGTTGGCCCACTCGGTCTGTGGTTTGTCATTCCGCGATGGGTTCGCCATGGCGCCGCCGAGGCCGCGAACCTGACAGCGATTGAGAACGTAAGGTACCCAGAGCAGGCCGGTCAGAATAACGGTCAGCGTCAGCCAGAACAGTTCGCGTGTCATCGACGTTTCCCTTCACTTGCTTGGCCCGCGCGTGCACGCGGGTGAAATATCGCTCGCTTCTGCGCATGCGCGCCGAGTCGCGTCGCACGAATATATCGTGTGCAGTCATAGACGATCGGCGATGCAAGGCCAATGACCAAGGCCAATGACGCGCCGGATGTTTCAGTGAAGGCGGAAGATGAACGGCCTATGCGCGGACCCGGACGTAGCTGCCCGGTGCATCTTCCAGAACCGGAAGAGGGCCGGAGCCCGGCACGCGGGCCGGAACCTGTTCGGCATCCACCGTCTCCAGCCATGACCGCCAGTCGGGCCACCATGATCCCTTGTGTTCGACGGCGTCCTTGACCCAGTCGGTCAGGGTGGTGTCCTGAACGCGTTCGTTGGTCCAGTACTGATACTTGCCAAGCTCCGGCGGATTGACGACGCCTGCAATATGTCCCGATCCGGCCAGCACGTATTTGACCGGGCCGCCGAAGAACTGCGAACCGTACAGCACGGATTCCGCCGGCGCGATGTGGTCTTCCTTGGTCGCGAGATTGTAGACCGGCACCTTCACCTTCGACAGATCGAGCTGGGTGTTGTCGATCGTCATCGTGCCGGTGGACAGGCGATTCTCGAGATAGCAATTGCGCAGATAGAAGGAATGGTTGGCCGCGGGCATCCGCGTGGCGTCGGAATTCCAGTGCAGCAGATCGAACGCCGCGGGTTCCTTGCCCTTCAGATAGTTGCTGACCACGTAGGACCAGATCAGGTCGTTGGAGCGCAGCATGTTGAAGGCCATCGCCATCTTGCTGCCTTCGAGCACGCCTGCCTGCTTCATGCTGCGTTCGAGGCTGGAAATCTGATCTTCATCGACAAAGACCAGAAGATCGCCGGCATGAGTGAAGTCCACCTGCGCGGCAAGGAACGTCGCCGATGTCACGCGCACGCGGCGTTTCTCCGCGAGCCATGCCAGCGTCGTCGCGAGCAGCGTGCCGCCGACGCAATAGCCCATGGTGTGGACGCGCATTTCCCCGGTGACTTTCTCGATGACATCCATCGCGGCGATGGGACCTTCGCGCATGTAGTCCTCGAAGGTCTTGCCGCCGAGCGTCTTGTCGGGATTGACCCACGAGATCAGGAACACCGTGATGCCCTGATTGACGCACCACTGCACGAACGACTTCTGCCTGTTGAGATCGAGAATGTAGAACTTGTTGATCCACGGCGGCACGATCAGCAGCGGCGTGCGCAGCACGTTTTCCGTAGCGGGCTCATACTGGATGAGCTGCATGACCTCGTTCTGGAAGATCACCTTGCCCGGAGTCAGTGCAACGTCCCGGCCGATCTCGAGATTGGCTGCAGACTGGCGGATCTTGAGCGTGCCGTGACCGGCTTCGATATCTTCCGCGAGCATGGTCATGCCGCGCACCAGATTGTCGCCGTTGCTGGCCAGGGTCTGCCGCAGCACTTCCGGATTGGTCAGGACGAAGTTCGACGGCGAGAAGGCGTTGATGAGTTGCTGGATGTAGAACTCGGCCTTCTTGCGGGTGTGGGGATCGAGGCCGTCCGCATTCTTCACAAGCTCCGTGGCCCAATCCGTGGTCAACAGATAAGCCTGCATGAGGAATTGAAAGAACTGATTGCTCTTCCATTCCGGGTCCTGGAAGCGTTTGTCGCGCGGAGCCGGTTCGATGACAGGCGCGGGCGCCTCGCCGGACAGACGCTGCGCGGCGGTATTCAACAGTCCGAGATAGGATTTTCCGATCTTGGTCTGAACGTCCGCGGCGCGCTGTTCGTCCGCGAGCCAGTAGTTCACCACCGATGTGAGGGTCTTGATCACCTCAGTGAATTCGCCGGGCTGGTCGGCCGTCTCGCCGGTCTGGCGCGGCTTCAGATAGGCGGAGAGGGCGCGGCCGCTGTTCTCGATCGTGCGCGCGAGATTTGCGGAGAAAATTTCCGGATCGAAGCCCTTTGGAGCTTCGCCATTCGTGGTTTTCGCGTTTGTCAGAATCTCTGTCATCGCCCACTTCCAAACCTTACGCGTCGCGCGCCGTCAGCGTCTCGATCATCAAGATCATCATGGCATAGTTCAGATGCGTGCGGTGATTTGCATGTGCTGCGATGCGGCATAATTAACGCTTCCGTCACATTAGAGCCTCATGAACGCAGTCTGGTTCCGAAGGTCTTTGTCGGACGTTAATGCGCCGATGACGGCTGACGGCGCGAGTTTGTTTACCGCTCAATCGGGAAAGAGATCATTTCTGTGCGACGCCATATGAGCAGGACGAGGCGACTGCCGGCTTTTGCCGGTGTGCTCCTGCTCGGGCTGGCCCTTGGCGGATGCGCGAGTCAGATTGCCGACGCGCCGTTGATCGGACTTCCCGCCAATACGCCTGCGCGGCCCACAACCCCCACAGAGTTTCCCGCCGTGCACGACGTTCCGGCCCCGCGTCAGGATGTCGTGCTCGATCAGGCCCAGCAGGACAAACTGGAGAAGGATCTGGCGGCCGCGCGTGACCGTCAGGCCTCCGGCGCCCGGGCCGCCCAGCGCCGGAGTAACTGAGATTGCACGTCGCGCAACTGAGGGTTGGTGCTAAAAAGACCACGATTCAATTGCAAAAAGACGAATTCGGGGCCAGGTGGCGCGTTTTGCGTCCGAATCCGGCTAATATGCGGAAATTCCACGCCTCCTATCCCCCGTATCGAATTCCACTTCGGTACGAAACACGTTACTGATCCTGCTGTTATTGCCGGTTTTACCGGTTTTCGGAGCCCGACCCATGGAAGAGTTTTATCGCATCCGCCGTCTGCCGCCTTACGTGTTCGAACAGGTCAATCGGGCCAAGGCGGCCGCGCGGAATGCCGGGGCCGACATCATCGACATGGGCATGGGCAATCCGGACCTGCCGACGCCGCCCCACGTGATCGAGAAGCTCAAGGAAACCCTGGGCAAGCCGCGGACCGACCGGTACTCGGCCTCCAAGGGCATCACCGGCCTGCGCCGTGCTCAGGCGGCCTATTACGAGCGTCGGTTTGGCGTGAAGCTCAACCCGGAAACCCAGGTGGTCGCCACCCTCGGCTCGAAGGAAGGCTTTGCCAACGTCGCGCAGGCAATCACGTCGCCCGGCGATGTGGTGCTGGTGCCGAACCCGAGCTATCCGATCCATGCCTTCGGCTTCCTGATGGCGGGCGGCGTGGTGCGTTCGGTTCCCGCCGAGCCGACACCCGAATTGTTCGGCGCGCTGGAGCGGGCGATCATCCATTCGATCCCCAAGCCCATCGCCATGATTGCCTGCTATCCGTCGAACCCGACGGCCTATGTGGCGTCGCTGGATTTCTACAAGGACCTCGTCGCTTTCGCGAAGAAGCACGAGATTTTCATTCTCTCCGATCTGGCCTACGCGGAGCTTTACTTCAACGACGAGCCGCCGCCGTCGGTGCTGCAGGTGCCGGGCGCGATCGATGTGACGGTCGAATTCACCTCCATGTCGAAGACCTTTTCCATGGCGGGCTGGCGCATGGGGTTTGCGGTCGGCAACGAGCGCATCATCGCCGCCCTGACCCGCGTGAAGTCCTATCTCGATTACGGCGCGTTCACGCCGGTGCAGGTCGCCGCGACGGCGGCGCTCAATGGCCCGCAGGACTGCATCCGCGAAGTTCGCGAGATCTATCGCAAGCGCCGCGACGTGCTGGTGGAGACCTTCGGCCGCGCGGGCTGGGAGATTCCGCCGCCCGCTGCGTCGATGTTCGCCTGGGCGCCGCTGCCCGAGAAATTCCGTGACGTGGGCAGCATGGCCTTCGCCACGCTGATGGTCGAGAAGTCCGGCGTCGTGGTCTCGCCCGGTGTCGCGTTCGGCGAACACGGCGAGGGTTATGTCCGCATCGCCATGGTGGAAAACGAGCAGCGCATCCGTCAGGCCGCCCGCAATATCCGGCGTTTCCTTGAAAGTGGCGTTGAATCGTTGCACAACGTGGTTCCGCTCGCCAATCGGCGGTAGTTTTTCCGGCAGGTTTTCAGCAGCATGGTCGCACCCCTTAAAGTGGGTATCGCGGGCCTCGGCACCGTGGGTGCCGAAGTCGTTCGTCTGATCGAGAGTCAGGGCAGGGTCCTGTCTGCGCGCTGCGGCCGCAGCGTGCGCGTCGTCGCGGTGTCGGCCCGCTCGAAGGTCAAGAAACGCGGCGTCGACCTGCGCGGGATCGAATGGGCGAAGAACCCGCTCGCGCTTGCCAATGATCCGCGGATCGACTGTTTTGTCGAGCTGATGGGCGGTTCGGGCGAACCGGCGCTGTCCGCCATCGAAGCCGCCTTGCGGAACGGAAAGTCGGTTGTCACTGCGAACAAGGCGCTGGTCGCCAGGCACGGCTCGCGGCTCGCGGCGCTGGCCGAGAAACACGGCGGCGCGCTGAATTATGAGGCCGCCGTTGGCGCGGCCATTCCAGTGATCAAGACCCTGCGCGAAGGCCTCGCCGGCACCGGCATCAATCGCGTCTATGGCATTCTCAACGGCACCTGCAATTACATCCTCACGCGGATGGAACGTGAAGGCCTGTCCTTCGCCGCATGTCTGAAGGATGCGCAGCGGCTCGGCTACGCTGAGGCCAATCCGTCCTTCGACGTGGACGGCCACGACACCGCGCAGAAGCTGTCGATCCTCGCCAGCCTCGCGTTCGGCACCAAGGTCAATCAGAGCGCGGTGTATGTCGAAGGCATCTCGTCCATCGCGCCGGAGGACCTTCGCGCCGCCGAAGAACTCGGCTATCGCGTCAAGCTGCTGGGCGTCGCGGTGCGCACCGATTCCGGTATTGAGCAGCGCGTGCATCCGACCATGGTGCCGAAATCATCGTCGATCGCGCAGGTGATGGACGTCACCAATGCGGTCACCATCGACGGCGACGGCATTCCGCCGATCACGCTGGTCGGTCCCGGCGCGGGCGGCGCGGCCACCGCATCCGCCGTGCTGGCCGATATCGCGGACGTGGCGCGGGGTATCCGTGCGCTGCCGTTCGGGCGGCCGGTGGCGAAGCTCAAGACCACCACCAAGGCGCCGATGAAGCGTCACGAAGGCGGCTATTACATCCGCCTGATGGCCCGCGATCTCGCCGGAACAGCCGCGACCATTGCCACGCGGCTTGCGGAGCAGAAAATATCCATCGAATCCATCGTGCAGCGTCATCCGGACGGTGCGGTGGATGTCGTAGGCAAGCGCGGCAAGCCTGCGCCGGTGCCTGTGATCCTGATTACCTATGCGACCTCGGAGGACGCGGTGCGACGCGCCTTGCAGGCCGTTCAGCAAGACCGGGTGATAACTGGCCGTCCGCAGGTCATCCGCATCGAAAAGAACTGACAGGGTCCGATCGATCCGATCTATTGATACGCACGTTGCTTGAGGAGTTAGCCAATGTCATCCGCTACGATTTCCGTTCCGCCGCAACTTTTGCTGGAGCGCATTCTGACGCTGGAAATCTGCCGCGTGACGGAGCGGGCCGCGGTGTCCGCAGCGCGGTTGCGGGGACACGGCAACGAGAAGGCCGCCGACCAGGCTGCCGTCGACGCCATGCGGCGCGAACTCAACAAGATTCCAATTCAGGGAACGGTGGTGATCGGCGAGGGCGAGCGCGACGAAGCGCCGATGCTGTTCATTGGTGAGAAGGTCGGCGCTGAAGGCGGCCCGCAAGTGGACATCGCCGTGGACCCGCTGGAAGGCACCACGCTTTGCGCCAAGGCCATGCCCGGCGCGATCGCGACCATGGCGATGGCCGAAGGCGGCACGCTGCTGAATGCGCCCGACGTTTACATGCAGAAAATCGCCGTCGGTCCCGGCTATCCGAAACACGTGGTCGATCTCGACGCACCGCCCGCTGAAAACATCAAGCGGCTGGCCCGCGCCAAGGACGTGCATCCGTCCGCCATTACCGCGCTGGTGCTGGATCGTCCGCGCCACGCCGACATCATCAACGCGATCCGCTCGACCGGCGCGGCCGTGCGCCTCATCACCGATGGCGACGTCGCGGGCGTGATCCACACCGCCGATTCCGAAAACACCGGCGTCGATATCTACATGGGCACCGGAGGCGCCCCGGAAGGCGTGCTGGCCGCGGCGGCGCTGCGCTGCATCGGCGGCCAGATGCAATGCCGTCTCATTCTCGACAACGACGAGAAGCGCGAGCGCGCAACCAAGATGGGCATCAAGGACCACAACATGGTCTATGGCATCGAGGACATGGCGCGCGGGGATTGCCTCTTTGCGGCGACCGGCGTCACCGACGGTTCGCTGCTCTCGGGCGTCAAGTTCCGCAAGAACGTGATCGAGACCGAAACCGTCGTGATGCGCTCGGTGACCGGCACCGTCCGCTATATCAAGGGCGAGCATCGCCAGTTCGAGAAGTTCCATCTCGACTAAGCAGAGAAATCCCATGACCGAGCGCGTTGTCATCCGATCTGTTCGCGAGGATGAGCGCGCGGCATGGGAGCCGCTGTGGGCCGGTTATCTCGAATTCTACAAGACCAGCGTTCCGGCTGCGACCAGCGACATCACATGGAAGCGTTTCCACGATGACGCGGAGCCGATGTATGTGCTCGGCGCCTATGTCGACGGCAAGCTGACCGGGATCGTCCACTACATCTTTCATCGTTCCTGCTGGACGCCCGGCGACTATTGCTACCTGCAGGATCTGTTCGTGAACAAGGACGCGCGGGGTCATGGCGTGGGCCGCAAGCTGATCGAAGCCGTCTATGAGAAGGCGAAGGCGGCGGGCGCGAGTCGGGTGCACTGGCTGACGCAGTTCGAGAATGCGCGGGCGCAGATTCTCTATGACGAAGTCGCGGACCGTTCCGGCTTCATGCAATACCGCAAGATTTTCTGAGGAATTTCGATGTCCGGGATCAAGGCGCTGCTGTTCGATGTCTTCGGCACCGTGGTGGACTGGCGGACCAGCCTGATCGACAACTTCACCGCATGGGGCAAGGCGAAGGGCATCGCAGGCGACTGGACCGCGCTGGTTGACGCATGGCGCGGCGCGTACATGCCTTCGATGGACGAGGTGCGCAAGCATCCCGAGCGCGGCTTCGTCATTCTTGACGACCTGCAGCGCCAGTCCATCGAGCCGCTGACAGCGAAGCTCGGCATCAAGGGCCTGACACCGGACGACTACGATTACCTGACGCGCGGCTGGCACAGCCTCAATCCATGGGCCGACAGCGTCGGCGGCCTGACGCGGCTCAAGAGCAGGTTCATCATCGGCCCACTGTCGAACGGCAATGTCGCGCTGTTGACCAACATGGCCAAGCATGCAGGCCTGCCGTGGGATCTGGTGTTGAGCGCGGAGATTTTCCGGCACTACAAGCCGGACCGCGAGGCCTATCTCGGCTCGGCGAAAATTCTCGGATTGCAACCCGGGCAGGTGATGCTGGTGGCGGCTCACAACAATGATCTCGACGCCGCGCAGAAATGCGGCCTCAAGACCGCCTTTGTCGCGCGCCCGACGGAATACGGCCCGCACCAGAACCGGGATTTCAAGGCCGAGGGCAACTGGGACTATGTGGCGAAGGACTTCAACGACCTCGCTGACAAGCTGGGCTGCTAATCGCTTCGCCCCGAATCATTGAATGCTCGCGCTTCGTGCTTACCTGCGGACAGCATCATGACGCTTCCGGTTTCCGCATTGCCTGTTGAGACGCCGCCCGCCTTTCTCGGCGTGACGCGGTCCGCGACCGGCCGTGTGTGGCGCGACAGGCTTGATCCGCGCGGCGCGGCGCGCGCGCTCGCCATCGCGCAGCGCTATCAGGTGCCGGAGATGCTGGCGCGCATCATCGCGGGACGCGGCATCGACATCAATGCCGTGGAGGATTTTCTCGATCCGACCATCCGCAAGCTGCTCCCTGATCCCCTGACCGTGACGGAGATGGAGGCCGCCGCCAAGCGTATCGCGGATGCGGCGGTGCGCGGCGAAAAGGTCGCGATCTTTGGCGACTACGACGTGGACGGCGCGACGTCGGCGGCGCTGCTGACATGGCATCTGCGCCATTGCGGGCTCGATCCGCTGATCCATATTCCGGATCGCATCTTCGAAGGCTACGGTCCCAATGTCGAAGCCGTGCGCGGCCTTGCCGCGAAGGGCACCACGCTGCTGGTGACCGTGGACTGCGGCACCACCAGCATCGAGCCGCTGGCTGAAGCCAAAAAGCTCGGCATGAACGTGGTGGTGATCGATCACCATCAATGCGGCGACGATCTTCCGGTCGTCGACGCGCTGGTCAATCCGAACCGGCCCGACGATTTGTCGGGGCTTGGACATCTGGCCGCCGTCGGTCTCGTCTTCGTCACGCTGGTGGCGGTAAACCGCGAGCTGCGCGCGCGTGGTTTCTGGACGTCCGAGCGGCCCGAGCCGAACCTGCTCGATGCACTTCATCATGTCGCACTCGGCACGGTCGCGGATGTCGCCGTGCTGACAGGCCTCAACCGCGCCTTCGTGGCCAAGGGCCTGATCGCGCTGCGCCGGCGGGATCACGTCGGCCACACCGCGCTGATGGACGTGGCGCGGCTCAGCGGCCCGCCGGAGGCGTGGCATCTCGGCTTTACGCTTGGTCCGCGCATCAACGCGGGCGGGCGGATCGGACGCGCCGACCTCGGTGTCCGGCTGCTGCTGGAAAGCGATATTTCGGAAGCGGCGCGGATCGCCGCAGAACTCGACCGTCTCAATACCGAACGCCGCGTCATCGAGCAGATGGCGGAAGCGCAGGCCGAAGCGGAGGCGCTGGCTTCGCTCGGCCTTGACGACAAGGGCTCGGTCATCGTCACGGCCTCCGAAGGCTGGCATCCGGGCGTGGTGGGCCTTGTGGCCTCGCGCCTGAAGGAGAAATTCTCGCGGCCGTCGTTCGCGATTGCGCTCGAGCCGGGCGGCATCGGCACCGGGTCCGGCCGCTCCATCCCCGGAGTCGATCTCGGCAAGGTGGTGCGCGAGGCGGTGAGCGAGGGCCTTCTGCTGAAGGGCGGCGGGCACGCCATGGCGGCAGGCATTACGCTGCGGAAGGAACGGCTCGCGGAATTTCGCGCCTTTGTCGAAAGCGCGCTGGCGGCCACCGTTGCGGATGCCCGTCACGCCAACGAACTGTTCATCGACGGCGCGGTGACAGCGCGTGCGGTCACCACCGATTTCGTGTCCACGCTCAATCGTGCGGGGCCGTTCGGCGCGGGAAATCCCGAACCGCTGATCGCGCTGCCGTCACATCAACTGGTGTTCGCCGATGAAGTCGGTCAGGCGCATCTGCGTTTGCGCTTCAAGTCCGGCGACGGCGCCTTCGTCAACGGCATCGCCTTCCGCTCGCTCGGCCAGAAGCTCGGTAATGCACTGATCGAAAATCGCGGACAGATGCTGCATGTCGCCGGGTCGCTGACGGTCGATCGCTGGCAAGGCTCCGAGCGTGTCCAGATGCGTGTCACCGATGTCGCTGTGCCTGATCCGGGGCCGGCGGTGATTAGGTAATTCGTCATTGCGAGGAGCACTTGCGACGAAGCAATCCAGCTTGTTGAAACCGGGTTATGGATTGCTTCGCTTCGCTCGCAATGACAGGAACTACGATCCCTGCCGGAGCCGGGCCAGCACCTTCAACCCGGCATAGCCGTCAGCGGGCGACAGTCCGGCCCGGGTCTGAAAATCGCGGACGGCCTTCATGGTGTCGTTGCCGACCCGGCCATCGGTGCCGCCGGTGTCGAAGCCCGCTTTGGTCAGGCGCGTCTGCACCTCCTGAATTTCAGCCAGCGTCAACGCGCGCTCCGAGCCGGGGAACGGCTGCACGAATGGACCTGCGCCAAGAATACGGTCGCCGAGATGGACGATGGCGAGCGCGTAGTTCATCGACGGATTGTAGCTCTTCACCGCGTAGAAATTCGGCCCCAGCAGGAATGTCGGGCCGCCCTGAACCGGTGTCCAGAGCTGCGCCTTGTCGTTGGGGCGCGGGAAGGGCTGCCCGTCCGCGCGCGTCACGCCCGCGGCAGCCCATTGCGCGTAGCTCTTGTTGCCGCCGCCGCTGCCGGCTGCGCCCTTGACCTCGTAGCCCCAGTGCTCGCCGCGGCGATACTTGCCGCGATTGACCAGAAAGCGTGCGCTGGAACCGAGCGCATCGTCCGGCCGACCGAACGGCGAGACACGGCCGTCGCCGTCATAGTCGAAGCCGACATTGAGCCAGACCTCCGGCATCCACTGAGTGTGCCCCATCGCACCGGCCCACGAGCCGCGCATCTCCTCCGGCGTGCTCCAGTGCTTGTCAACGATGCGCAGCGCGTTGATCAGTTCGGTTTCCCAATACTTTTTGCGGCGCGGCTCGTTCCACGCCAGTGCGGCGAGGGAGGGAAACACCGGCCGCATGTGGTTCTGCTGGACGAGCGGATCGCCATAGGCCGTCTCGACGCCCCACAGCGCCAGCAGCGTGCCGCGCTCCACGCCGAAATCCTTTTCGATGCGTGAGAATAGAGCGCCGTGCTTCTGCAGCGCGACCTTGCCCGCGCTCAGCCGCCAGTCGGAGACCCGGCGGTTGATGTACTGCCAGAGCTGTTCGTTGAACTCCGGCTGCTTGCGCATCTTCTGGAACACACTCATGTCCGGCTCGATGCGAGCAAGGCAGCGGATGTAAGTGCCTTCCGAAATGCCGCGCGCCAGCGCACGGGCGCGGAAACCTTCTCGCCATTTGTCGAATCCCGGCGGCGTGGTGGCGAATGCGCGGATGGGACTTGCGATCAGCGCACCTGCACTGAGCGCGGTTCCGATTAGCGCACGTCGCGTCAGGGTGCGGGCCGACGAATCTCTTTGCGTCATGACGTCAGTCTAACGCCGCCAGCCCCATTCGGCCAAAGGTCAAACTGACGCGGAACCGGTGCGATGCAGTCTATCTGCCGTCGCCTTCGCGGGAGAAATCCGGCGAGTCCGCCCCCGGCAAAGCATGCGCCATCGCGGGCGCTTCGCGCGGAGGCGGAATGTAGTCGTGTCCGCGGCCGCCGATCAGCCGTTCGTAAGCGGAAATCAGCGTGACGTAGGGATTCACCCAGAGCCAGCCGTCGCGCGTGAAGACCTGGATATCGAAATGAAGATGCGCGGTTGTCCCGCCCGGGCGCTCCTGAAAATTCGACACTACGCCGATGCGCTCTCCCTCGGCCACGCGACGGCCATGCACGACGCCGTCGGCATCGAGCCGCGCGGGATTCATGTGGATGTAGCGGAAGCGGATATGCTCGTTGCGGGTGTTGACCAGCAGGAACACCGCCTGCTGTGTCGGCGTGCGGATCAGCACGCCGTCACGCACCGCGACGGTCGGGAAAATATCCGGAAGGCAGCGGTCCGCGCCGTCGTTGCGCAGGATGCACGACGAGGGCCGGATGTCCTGTCCCTGATGACCCATGCCGTTGGCGCACTGGCCAACCTCGAAGTCGCGCGTTTCGCAGAAATTGTCCTGCCAGGGATAGCTGTAATTTTCTTTGGCGGATTCATCGAACACCAGCGGCTTGTCATTGCGCTTGCAGTGATATTCGTCGCCTTTGGTCGGGCGGAAGGAGACGCGGCCCGTCAGATTGCAGTCACCCCAGTTCATGAACGACTGCGAGTTGGCGAAAGCGGGCGCCTTTTCGATCGGAAATCGGATCTGCGCGTAGGCGGTCATGTCCCGCCGTCCGCTTTGTCCACGATAGCCGCTGTTCTCGATAATCTCCCCGGGCGGCCGATAGGTGAAGTCCGGGGAATACGCGATGGGGCGTTCCACGACCTCGGATGTGATGGGATAGCGTGAACCGCGCGGTGTTCCACCCGCGACATGAAGCGCCTTCAGGAAACGCTCGGCGACCGGAGCCGCTTCACGGCAAGAGAGACGGCGGCTGCGGGCGCGCGCGTCGCGGCATTGGATCGACACCACGTAAGGCACGCCGAAGCGCGTGAAAGCATAACGCACATAGCCTTCGCGAATGACACGGCGGAGATTCGGAAACTGTGCCGCCAGCGCCTTGACCGGCTCGCCCTTGCCCGCAAGCGGGTCCTTGATGTCGTAGATCAGAAGCGATGCGGATATCTGGACTTCGACGGGCTTTGCGTAAATCCGGTGCGGGATGCCGTCGCCCGAACCGGGAGGGAGCATGAAGACCGCATCGTATCCCGCCGGTCCGGCATCGAACATGGCGGCGGCATCGAACCCGGCCTGATAGCGGGAGACGAGCAGGCCGACCGCGCCGTTGTGCCGATCGGTCAGATAGAGCGCGCTGTCGAACGGCAGCAGCACCGGCACGGGACTGAACTGGATTCCCGGAAAGACCGGAGAGGTTACGGCATTGAGCTGCGCCAGCGCATCAATGCGATGCGGATTGATCGGATGCAGCCGCCGTTTCGCGAAGCTGAAATGATCCGCCGCAAATGGCTGTGAATCGATCTCAGTCTTCAACTGGCTCAGAGCCGCGGGCCAGTCGGGCCTGACAACGGAAATTTCAGGAGTGCGGAATTCGTCGGCATGAACGGACGATACGATAACGCCGAAGGAGAGGATCGCGGCGAAAAGAAAGCGGCACCAGCCTGTCGTTGATGCCGCTCTGTCGTGATCTGGTGTTTTCGCCAGCGCCATTCGCCGAACGCGATCAGTCCTTGGCACGCTCGACGTAAGAGCCGTCTTCCGTCAGGACGACGATGCGCGTTCCGGTTCCGATGTGCGGTGGAACGCCGGTGCGAATGCCATTGGAGAGAATCGCAGGCTTGTAGGACGACGACGCGGTCTGGCCCTTGGTGACAGGCTCGGTCTCGACCACTTCGAGCGTGACACGCTGCGGCAGCACGATCGAAACCGCGTTGCCCTCATGGATCGAGAGCTTGACCGTCATGTTTTCCTGCAGGTAAGGCGCCTGCGTGCCGACCACATCCTTCGGCACCATGAGCTGTTCAAAGCTCTCGTTGTTCATGAAGTGGAAGCCGTCGCCGTCCTCATAGAGGTAGTTGTAGTCGCGGTCCTCGACATAGGCGCGCTCGACCTGATCGGTGGTCTTGTAGCGTTCGGACACCTTGGTGCCGTCGCTGATGCGGCGCATTTCGATCTGGCTGACCGGGGTTCCCTTGCCGGGGTGGATGTTCTCCGCACTCAGAACAACATATAGCTTGCCGTCCTGCTCAATGATGTTGCCCTTGCGGATCGAACTGGCGATGACTTTCACAGATAGGTTTCCTAACGTTCAGGGCCGGTTGCCGCGCCGGGTCGGCGCCTGCTGGTCCGGCAAGGCTGTTTCGGGCTGCAACATACTGATCTGGACCGGTAAAGCCAGCATTTTGCACCGGAATCGGGCGTTTCCGGCATGAACCCGGAGCAAAAACCGTCGCCCTGGTGGTCGCCGGACCGCCATCTCGACCGCAAGCCGTTCCTGCAGGCCCGCAGCGCTATTTTGCGCAGCCTGAGGGACTGGTTCGAGGACGAGGGATTCGCCGAGGTCGAGACCGGAATTCTTCAGATATCGCCGGGCAACGAGACCCATCTCCATGCCCCGGCCGCCGACCTGACCTCTGCATCGGGAATCAGGTCGCGCTATTATCTCCGGACTTCGCCGGAATTCGCTTGCAAGAAACTTCTGGCCGCCGGAGAGGCGAAGATCGTCGAATTTGCCCGCGTGTTCCGGGACCGCGAGCGCGGCCCGGTTCATCTGCCGGAATTCACGATGCTGGAATGGTATCGCGCCAACGAGGACTATGAGACCATCATGGCCGACACCGTCGTGGTGATCGCGCAGGCTGCGCAGACCACCGGCATCGGGATGTTCTCGTTTCGCGGCAAGACCGCCAACCCGTTTGCCGAGCCCGATCTTCTGACCGTTGCCGACGCTTTCACGCGTTTTGCCGGGATCGATCTGCTGGCCACCATTCCGGGTGGACGCGCGGATCGCGACGCGCTGGCCTCGGCGGTCGCTGGTCGTGTGCGCGTGACCGATGACGACACGTGGTCCGATATTTTCAGCAAGGTGCTGGTCGAGCACATCGAGCCGAATCTGGGGCAGGGCCGTCTGACGATCCTCTACGAGTACCCCGCACCGGAATCCGCGCTCGCGCGCGTCAAGGCTTCCGATCCGCGCGTGGCGGAACGCTTCGAGGTCTATGCCTGCGGCGTCGAACTCGCGAATGGTTTCGGCGAATTGATCGATCCGGTGGAGCAGCGGCTGCGGTTCACGCAGGCGATGGACGAGAAGGAGCGCCGCTATGGCGAGCGTTATCCGCTTGATGAAGATTTCCTCTCGGCCATGACGCAGATGCCGGAAGCCTGTGGCGTGGCGCTTGGGTTCGATCGTCTGGTGATGCTGGCGAGCGGTGCAAGTCGCATCGATCAGGTGGTCTGGACGCCGCAGGAGCGTGACGCATGAGCCGCGTTGCCGCGACACTGCGAACGTCCGCCGATCTTGTCGATCACGGTCTTGCTGCGCCGGATGATCTGCGCGCGCTGGAGAAGGTCGCGGCGCGCTATGCCGTGGCCGTGACACCGGACGTCGCGGCCCTGATCGATACGTCGGACCCGAACGATCCGATCGCGCGGCAATATATTCCCTCTGCCGACGAACTCGTCACGCGGCCCGAGGAGAATGCCGATCCCATCGGCGATTACGCCCATTCGCCGGTCAGCGGCATCGTGCACCGTTATCCGGACCGTGTGCTGTTCAAGCTGGTGCATGTCTGCGCGGTGTATTGCCGGTTCTGCTTCCGCCGCGAAATGGTCGGCCCCGGAAAAGAGACGGCGCTATCTCCGGATGCCTATGCGCAAGCGCTGGATTACATCCGCGCGCATCCCGAAATCTGGGAGGTGATCCTGACCGGCGGCGATCCACTGATGCTGTCGCCGCGTCGTCTGCAGGAGATCATGGGCGATCTTGCGGCCATCGATCATGTGAAGATCATCCGCATCCACACCCGCGTGCCGGTCGCCGATCCGTCGCGGGTGACAGACGAGACGGTTGCCGCGCTGAAAGTGAAGGGAGCGACGACCTGGGTAGCGCTGCATGTCAATCATCCGCGCGAGTTCTCGGATGCGGCGCGTGCCGCCTTTGCGCGCATGGCCGATGCGGGCATTCCGATGGTTAGCCAGTCCGTGCTGTTGCGCGGCGTCAATGACAATGCAGCGACGCTGGAAGCATTGATGCGCGCTTTTGTGGAATGCCGCATCAAGCCTTACTATCTGCATCATGGTGACCTTGCGCCGGGTACGGCGCACCTGCGAACCACGCTGGAAGAAGGACAGAAACTGATGCAGTCCCTGCGGGGACGCGTGTCAGGTTTGTGCCAGCCGGATTACGTGCTCGATATTCCTGGCGGTCATGGCAAGGCGCCGGTCGGCCCGCAGTACTTGTCGCGAAGACGTGAAGATGCGGAGCAGCAATATCGCGTCACCGATTACTGCGGCGACGTCCATCTCTATCCGCCGGCAAGCGATTGATCGCGATGACCGCACCCGAACCACCGGAGGATGACGGCAACCGCGCGGTCGAAAACGCCGTGATGCTTGGATTTTTCCTCGTGCTGGTCGCTGCGGGTATCTGGTTGCTCAGTTCGATGGCCGATCTGCGCAAGACACAGGATTGTGCGGCGCAGGGCAGGCGCAACTGCGGAACGATAGAAACGCCGCTCGGTTCTCGCTAGAATGCCGTCACGCTGAGGAATCGCATTGGTGGAGACGTGACATGAGAAAAGCCATCCCGATTGCTGTCGCTGCAGTGTTGCTGGCTGCCTCGGGCGCGCTGGCGCAAAGCAAGAGCGGGGCATCCGCAACTCCATCGGCCAGCCCAGACGCACGTGGAATCCCTCAGGCGCCGGTCGGACACCGGCAGCCGCGGGCCAACGAAGTGCCCGCTGCGCAGGAAAAGGGCTACGCCGAGTCCGCCGAGGACAAGGCTCTCGACCGCAGGATCAAGAGCATCTGCCGCGGCTGCTAGATCGAAGCTGTTGGCATCGGCGGAATTTCACGAGTTGCGCGCTGCGAGCGCCATCGCGATCAGCGATGTTCCGCCGAAAACCAGGTTGATGCCGACAAGCAGGCCGATGGCCCATGCAGCCGAGCCGGGGAGCCCGGCGATGATCAAGCCCGCGACCACAAGGTCGACAATACCGGAGAACAGCAGCCAGCCCCAGCGGCCGCTCAGTTCGCGGCGATGGGCGAGGGCATACATGATGGTCGTGACGCCTTCGGCGATGAAGTAGGCGCTGACTACGAGGGTCAGGGTCAGCGTTCCCGCGATCGGCTGCACCAGCAGGATGAGGCCCGCGGCGACCGCCAGCAGGGCCGAGAGCAGCGACCATCCGAAACCCGGCATGCCGCGCGTGGTGAAAGTCAGATACAGGCCGACAACGCCGCTGATCAGGAACAGCCATCCGAGGAAGATCGTCACCGCGATGCTTGCCAGCAGCGGAATGGCCACGGCGGCCAGCCCGAGGATCACAAGAACGATGCCTTCGATCAGGAAGGCCTTCCAGTGGGTTTTCACGGCCTCCTTCATCTGGGATTGGAGCCGGGCCACGTCCTGGGGCATTGTCATCGTCAGTCTCCATGTTCGATCCGGCTGCGCCGGTCATGGTCAGCTTAATCCTCGGCTCGTGTCGTTGTTAAGATGGTGCGTCGGTTCGGCTTGCTACGATGTGACGTGTCCTGATTGCAGGTGCGCTGTTCCGGCCTGTCATGAGCCGGTCGCTCGGAATGGGTGCATAGTCCGGCAAGGCGTTCATGGGACGCTGCGAATGTCGGCGCGCGTGCATAACCGCGAAGGCCTCACGACCGTTCTTGGCGATGGGGTGGCGCTCCCTAGCGGAATCGAACCGCTCTCTCCACCGTGAAAGGGTGGCGTCCTAACCGATAGACGAAGGGAGCATTTAGTCGCACAAAACCAACAGGTTAGTGGTGTTGGGGGCGGCGCCAGACCTAAGCCGTTAAGGTGATTTGGCCAGCGCGGGGCAACGTATAATGGCGTTTCGTCACTGCGGCAAGCCATCAGATACACTTTGGACAGGAGGGTGGTGGATGCCCGCAAGGTCCGGGCTTACATGCCTTTAATGTCTGACACCATTTTACGGATCGGCACCGCCGGCTGGGGCGTGCCGTCACGTTACGCCGGGGAAATTCCGCAAGGCGGCAGCCATCTGGAGCGCTATGCGCGCCGCTTCAATGCCGTCGAAATCAACTCCTCGTTCTATCGCCCCCACCAGCGCAAGACCTATGAGCGCTGGGCGCGCTCCACGCCGGACGATTTCCGCTTTTCGGTGAAAGTGCCGAAGGCGATGACTCACGATGCGCGCCTGGTCGATTGCGCACCGCTGCTCGATCGCTTCGTGGCGGAAGTCATGGGTCTCGGCGAGAAGCTCGGCGTGCTGCTCGTGCAACTGCCGCCGAGTTTCGGTTTCGACGGGGAGGTTACTGACCGGTTCTTTCAGGACTTGAGGGCACGCATCGAGACGCCAGTTGCTCTTGAGCCACGGCACCGAAGCTGGTTCACGCCGGAGGTGACATCACGGCTGGCCGATCTGAAAATTGCGCGCGTCGCGGCCGATCCCGCGCCGGTGGCCGAAGCGGGCAGGCCGGGCGGTTGGACCGGGCTGGCCTATTATCGCTGGCACGGCGCGCCGAAGATTTATTATTCGGATTACGACGACGCAGCGCTCGCTTCTCTTGCGGAGCAAGTCGAGACGCAGAGCCAGTCAGACGTCCCGACATGGTGCATCCTCGACAATACGGCTCTCGGAGCCGCACTCGGAAACGCATTGACGCTGAAGCAGTTGACCAGCAGTAGCGTGACGAAACGGCCAGATTAAATCTTAAAGTAAAACATGAAGATCATGATCTGAAACATTTGTTCCTGTTTTCAGGAGCCTGTCGGATATCCAAATTTTGTCTGGAAGGTATCTCGAAATGGCGGTGACATGCGGGAATGCCCTCGCAGGGATCGGCGAATGCACTATGCTTTCGCGCATGAGTCCTCATCCTCTGTCCCGCATTGTCAGCCGCTTCAAGCGTGAGCCATCACGCACCGGCTCCCTCATCATCACCTTCTATGGCGACGCCATCCTGCCGCGCGGCGGCTCGGTCTGGCTCGGCACGCTGCTACAATTCCTCGAAATCCTTGGGACCGATGGTGGCGTGGTCCGCACGGCGGTATCGCGGCTGGCGGCGGATGGCTGGCTCGACCGGGACAAGGTGGGTCGCAAGAGTTTCTACAAGCTGGCCAAGCGCGGCCGCGAGCGCTTCGAGAGCGCGGTCGAGCATGTCTACAATCCGCATGTCTCGGATTGGGCGGGGCGGTTCGAGCTGCTGCTGATTGAAAACGGTGCCGATCGCGAAGCGTCGCGGACCGCGCTGACGGAAGCGGGATTCGGCAGCCCCATTCCAGGTGTATGGGTTGCACCGTCCGCCGTGCCGTTGCCGCGGGGCGTCGAAGGGGCCATCCGGCTGGAAGTTTCCGCCGACGATACGGCGGGGCGCCAACTGGTGAAGGCCAGCTGGTCGCTGGAGCGGACGGCGGATTCGTATCGTGAGTTCATCAAGACTTTCGGGCCGCTCGAAAGCTGGATCGGCGGCACAGACGCACTTTCGCCGGCGGATGCGATTCTCGCGCGTGTCCTGCTGATCCATCACTACCGGCGGGTGATCCTGCGCGATCCGCTGCTTCCCTCGAACCTGTTGCCATCCGGCTGGCCTGCGCCGGAAGCCCGGGCACTTTGCGCGCGGCTGTACCAAGCCCTTCTGCCGTCATCCGAATTGTGGCTCGACGAAGCCGGGGAGAGTGTGTCCGGCCCATTGAGCCCGCCCGGGGAGGAGTTCCGCCGGCGGTTCTCGGATGTGCAGCACAATGTGTTACACAAATAGCTTGATGGAATAAAATTCTGTTATATATTCTCCGGTGTCTCCCGGAGGAAACGGCGATGTATACCCAGGCGCTCAATGCAGCCCCCGAAGCTGAGGCTCCCTTTATCGAGGACGCCGGACGCGCGGCGCATTTTCAGGCGCGCATTGATGCCGACGATCGCATCGAGCCGAACGACTGGATGCCGGCGGCCTATCGCAAGACGCTGACGCGGCAGATTTCCCAGCATGCTCATTCCGAAATCGTCGGCATGCTTCCCGAGGGCAACTGGATCACGCGCGCGCCGACCCTCCGTCGCAAGGCGGCGCTGCTGGCCAAGGTGCAGGACGAATGCGGCCACGGTCTCTATCTTTATGCCGCCGCCGAAACGCTGGGCACGTCGCGCGAGGAATTAATCGACGCGATGCTGAGCGGGAAGGCGAAGTATTCCTCGATTTTCAATTATCCGACCCCGACCTGGGCCGACATCGGCGCAATCGGCTGGCTGGTCGACGGCGCGGCGATCATGAATCAGATTCCGCTGTGCCGCTGCTCCTATGGTCCTTACGCGCGCGCCATGATCCGCGTCTGCAAGGAAGAGTCGTTCCACCAGCGTCAGGGCTACGAGATCATGCTCACACTGTCGCGCGGCACCGAGGATCAGAAGGCGATGGCGCAGGATGCGCTGAACCGCTGGTGGTGGCCGTGTCTGATGATGTTCGGTCCGCCTGACAACATCAGTCAGCACAGCGACCAGTCCACGGCGTGGAAGATCAAGCGTTTCTCCAATGACGACCTGCGGCAGAAGTTCGTCGATGCCACCGTGCCGCAGGCGCATTATCTCGGCCTCACGCTGCCCGATGCCGATCTCAAGTGGAATGAAAACACCAAGCACTGGGATTACGGCACCATCGACTGGAATGAATTCAAGCAGGTGCTCGCGGGCAATGGCCCGTGCAACCGCGACCGCATGGCGGCGCGCCGCAAGGCCCATGACGACGGCGCGTGGGTGCGTGAAGCGGCTGCAGCCTATGCCGAAAAACAAAAGGCGCGCCGCGCCGCTGCCGCCTGATCGGAGGACACCTCATGGCCACACCGAATGTTCAGCTCTGGGAAGTCTTTATCCGCAGCCGCAACGGCCTTGCCCATAAGCATTGCGGCTCGCTGCATGCGGCCGACGCCACGCTTGCCTTGCAGGCGGCACGTGACATCTACACGCGCCGGGGCGAGGGGCTTTCGATCTGGGTGGTGCCGTCCAACGCGATCGTGGCGTCGGACCCGTCGGAGAAAGGCATGATGTTCGAGCCGGCGATGTCCAAGGTCTATCGTCATCCGACTTTCTACGATGTGCCGGACGAAGTCGGACATATGTGACGTTGCGCATCGGGCAATTCGTCATCGCGAGGAGCGGAGCGACGAAGCGATCCATTTGAGCGTGTTGCCGTGGATTGCTTCGCTTCGCTCGCAATGACAGCAAAATTCGAACCGGAACGTTGGTAACTATGACCACTGCATCGATCAAAGTCGCCGAAAGCCCGCTGGTGCTGTACGCCCTGCGTCGCGCCGACGATGCGCTGATCCTCGGCCACCGCGTCTCGGAATGGTGCGGCCATGCGCCCATGCTGGAAGAGGACATGGCGCTGGCCAATATCGGCCTCGACCTGATCGGGCAGGCGCGGGAGCTTTATACTTACGCGGCCAAGGTCGAGAACGCCGGAAACGACGAAGACAAGTTCGCATATCTGCGCGACGTGCGGCAGTACCGCAATCTGTTGCTGGTCGAGCAGCCCAACGGCGATTTCGCCCGCACTATCGCACGGCAGTTCTTCTATTCGGCATTTGCCGATCCATATTGGCGCGCGATGATGAAATCGGCGGACGCCACGTTGGCCGCGATCGCAGCGAAATCCGAGAAGGAAAGCGCCTATCATTTGCGCCACACTTCCGAATGGATGATCCGCTTGGGCGACGGCACCGACGAAAGCCATCGCCGCGCGCAGGTCGCCATCGACGATCTCTGGTCCTTCACGGGCGAGCTGTTTCACGTCGATGCGAGCGATGTAGAGCTTATTGTCGGGGGCGTTGCGGTCGATCCTGAAGCCCTGCGGGCCGGATGGATGGACACGGTGTCGTCGGTGCTGGCGCAAGCCACATTGACGCTTCCGGCCAACAACTGGATGCAGAAAGGTGGCCGCACCGGCCATCACAGCGAACATCTCGGCCATCTTCTCAGCGAGCTGCAATCGATGCAGCGAACGTTTCCGAACGCGACATGGTGAACAGCGCCGCCAGCATTCATGATTTGCGCCAGACCGCGTGGAACGCGGCGGCGCAGGTGGTCGATCCGGAGATTCCAGTTTTGACCATCGCCGATCTTGGCGTGCTGCGTGATGTGACCGTCACCGATGAAGGCGTGGAGGTGGCAATCACGCCGACCTATTCCGGCTGCCCGGCGATGAACATGATCGCACTCGAGATCGAACTGGCACTGGCGCGCGAGGGAATTCGCAACTCGAAAGTCCGCACCGTTCTGTCGCCGGCCTGGACCACCGACTGGATGACCGAGCATGGCCGCCAGAAGCTGAAGGACTACGGCATCGCGCCGCCGCAGGCCGGCAGCGGCCGTCGTGCGCTGTTCGGCGAACAGCAGGTGGCGTGTCCGCAATGCGGCTCCATCGACACGGAAGTGCTGTCCGAATTCGGCTCGACCTCCTGCAAGGCGCTGTGGCGCTGCAGGTCGTGCCGCGAACCGTTCGATTATTTCAAGTGCCACTAGAGACATTATCCATGTCCCACACGCCGAAATTTCATCGTCTCGCCATTAACGATCTCAAGCGCGAAACATCCGACGCGATCTCGATGACATTCGCCATTCCGGATGAATTGGCCGGAGACTATGCGTTTGCGCCCGGACAGTATCTGACATTGCGCACCACGATGGATGGGGAAGAGGTGCGGCGATCCTATTCGATCTGCTCGAGCCCGGACGACCATGAACTGCGCATCGCGGTCAAGCGCGTGGACGGCGGCGCGTTCTCAAGCTGGGCCCTGGACGAATTGAAATCCGGCGATGAGCTGGACGTGATGACGCCTACGGGCCGCTTCGGCGTGGCCCATGCGCCGGATCAGGCGAGGGTGCATGTCGGCTTCGCCGCAGGCTCCGGCATCACGCCGATCATGTCCATCGTTCGCGGGATTCTCGCGCGCGAGCCGAACAGCCGCTTTTTCCTGTTCTATGGCAACCGCACGACCAACGGCATTCTGTTCCGGGAAGCGCTGGAAGAACTCAAGGACCGTTTCATGGGACGCCTGTCGGTGTTCCATGTGCTGTCGCAGGAAGAGCAGGATCTGCCCATTTTGTATGGCCGCCTCGACCGGGAGAAGGTGGAGGTGTTGCTGCGCGCGATGGTGCCTGCCGCCGCCGTCGACCATGTATTTGTCTGCGGTCCCGTCGAGATGAGCGCGGACATTGAGGGCACCTGTGTCGATCTCGGCATTCCCGCCGAACGCGTGCATGTCGAACGGTTCGTCTCCGGGCTTGGCGGCAAGCCGCGGGCGAAGGTCCAGATCGCGCCGGAAGCCCCGCCGAAGGCGATCGCGTCTCTGATCGTGGACGGCAAACGCAAGGATGTGCCGATCGCGGAAGGCGAAGCCATTCTCGACGCGGCGTTGCGCGCGGGCATGGATCTGCCTTACGCCTGCAAGGGCGGCATGTGCAGCACCTGCCGGGCCAAGGTGGTCGAAGGCGAGACGGTGATGGACCTGAACTACTCGCTGGAGCCGTGGGAACTCGAGGCCGGTTTCGTGCTTACGTGCCAGGCGCACCCAGTCTCGTCGCGCGTCGTAGTCGATTACGATCAGATGTGATTGCTGGATTTCAGGTGCAACAGAGCTATCAGCAGGCCCTTCTTCTTCACCTCTCCCGTGGGGCGAGGTCGACGCGCGAAGCGCGGCGGGTGAGGGCGTAGAATCTCTCGATAGATTGAAAGCCCCTCACCCCAACCCTCTCCCCATTGGGGAGAGGGAGTAGATCGCCCGAGATCGGATAATCTCGTGCAGACATGAGTTTTGCAATTTTACTTGCTTTCACGCAGCAGGGCATAGGCGGTTTGCGCCATTGCAACAGGCCGCTCGTCGCCATCGGTGCGGATCGTGATGCTGCCATAAGCCATGGTCTTGCCGAGCCGCACGACACGGGCATCGGCGAGAACATCGCTTTTCGTGGCCGGGCGCATGAAGTGGATGGTCTGATCCACCGTCGTCATGCCGATGTATTCGCCCGCGGCGGCGCAGACAGCAAAGACCATTGCCGTATCCGCGAGGCTCATCAGCGACTGCCCGCAGATGACGCCATTGCTCCGGCAGAGTCTGTCCGAGAAGGGCATACGAAGGACCGCGCTATCGCCGCCGATGGCTTCAATGGACAGACGAAGGTCCTGAACCCATGGCGCGAAAACAGTGGACAGCAACGTCTCTGCGGCGGCTTTGTCAAAGGTCGGCATACGGCATTCCTGCTGTGATTTAAGATAATGTAACGGGAAGAGCTGTGAATCCACGAAAGCGCACGCGTCTTGCGCGATAGGCGGGGCCGTTGGCGGCATAGTTCGGAAAACGCGCAAGGAAGCGGCCGATGGCAATCCGGCCTTCCAGCCGCGCCAGCGTCAGGCCGACGCAGGCATGCGCGCCGGAGGCGAAGGCGAGATGGCGGTTCGGCGCGCGGGTGATATCGAGACGGTCGGGCTCCGCGAAGACATCCGGATCGCGGTTGGCAGCGCCGATGCAGAGTGTCACGAGCGTGCCTTTCGGGATGGCAAGGCCGTCGATCTCGGTGTCTTGTACCACGCGGCGGTTGCCGAGCTGATTGGAGCTTTCAAACCGAAGGAATTCCTCGACGGCCGGTTTGATTAGCGCGGGATCGCCGATCAGGCGCTGGCGTTCGTGCGGAAAGCGCAGCAACAATTCGAGTCCGTTGCCGATCAGGTTGGTCGTGGTTTCGTGACCTGCGTTCAGGATGAAAATGCAGTTCTGTAGAAGTTCGATCTCGCTCAGCTTCTCGCCGCTGGCTTCACCCTGAATCAGGCGTGTAAGCACGTCATGCTCGGGATTGCCCGGACGGACGCGGCGCTCAGTCACGAGATGGCGGAGGTAATCGAGAAATTCACCGACGGCGCGTTCGCCGCGCGCTTGTGCCTCATCCGTGAGGAACGGCTCCAGCGCGCCGAGAATGGCCAGCGACCAGCCGCGCAGCGGCGCACGATCCGCGTGTGGAATGTCGAGCAGGTTGCCGATGATTTCGATCGGAATCGCGGAGGCAAAATCCTCGATCAGGTCGGCTTTCCCGTGTGCCTCCATGTTGTCCAGCAACCTGTCGACCAGCGCGATCAGGCCCGGCTCCATCTCGGCGATGGCGCGCGGATTGAGTGCGCCCGCGATCAGACGCCGCACGCGGGTGTGCAGCGGCGGATCGTTGAAGACGAGGCTCGTGGTGTGATGCTGGAACAGCAACGAACCCGCGCCGTATTTCGGCGCGAACTCGACCTTCTTGTCGGAACTGAAATGAAACGTGTTCTTGTAGATCGCTTCAAGATCGCGGTGCCGTGTCAGGAACAGCGATCCGTCCGGCATGCGATGGATCGGGTCAGCCGACTGCAAGGCGCGGTAAGTCGGGTAGGGGTCGTCGTAAAACGAATCCGGCAGGCCCTTCAGCGAGAATTCGCGCGCAATCGCTTCATTCTCTGGTGAATGAAGTTGCTCCGAATTTGCGCGTGGCTCCGCTCCCGGCATTGCGGATCGATAAATCAGCCAACGATGTCGTTGATCTGCACCACGGCCTGCGCCTTGGTGAAGTTCGGAATGTCCGCGAAGATTTCCTTGCCATGCGCCTTTCCGGCGGCTTTGAAATCATCCAGCGAACCGAACGTGATCAGCGCGATCATCTGATAGTCCGGGGCGCTGCCATCAGGCTTCACGACGCCCTTGATGGCCTGCGCGCTTTTCAGTCCATGCTGACCCCAGCGATCCCTGACCAGCGGCATATGCGTCTTGAGATAGTAGTCGGTATCGAAGGCTTCTCCGGCCGGATACATCACAGTGACGAGAATCATGGTTTTCTCCCTTTGGTCTTTTTAAGCCTGCGGCCGGACCGCGTTCATGGTGAGAAGCTCGTAGGTCGCGGCCGACTCGCCCTTGTCCGTCAGAATTTCGACATCCCAGCGCACTTCGCCATACTGCTTGTTGCGCGGCGACTTGTCCTTGGCTGTCAGCCGGACCTTGATGGTTTCACCGGGCTGGATCGGCTTGGTGAAGCGGAGCGAGTCGAGGCCGTAATTGGCGAGAACAGGGCCCGGATCGGGATCGACAAACAGGCCCGCGGCGAACGACAGCAGCAGATAGCCGTGCGCGACACGGCCGGGAAAGAAGGGGTGGCCCTTGGTCGCTTCCTCATCCATGTGCGCATAGAAAGTATCGCCGGTGAAGTTGGCGAAGTGCTCGATGTCATCGAGAGTGATGGTGCGTTCCTTCGAGTGGAATGTCTGCCCGATATCCAGATCCTCGAAATGATAACGGAACGGATGCCTGTCCTTCTCGACAATGGGCGCGTTCTTCGTCCAGCTTCCGGTAATGCCGGTGAGCATGGCTGGCGAACCCTGCAGCGCGGTGCGCTGCATGTAATGATGCACGCTGCGCACGCCGCCGAGTTCTTCGCCGCCGCCCGCGCGGCCGGGACCGCCGTGAACCATCTGCGGCATCGGCGAGCCGTGTCCGGTCTGCTCCCTGGCGCAATCGCGGTCGATCATCACCAGCCGCCCGTGGAAACTGGAAACGCCGAACACCAGATTAGAGGCGACTTTTGGATCGTGCGTATAGACCGACGCCACGAGGCTGCCGCCGCCGCGATTGGTGAGGGCGATGGCTTCGTCCAGATCGCCGTAGCCCATCACGGTCGACACCGGACCGAAGGCTTCGACCGAATACACATGCGCCGCGTGAACGGGATCGGCGCAATGCAGCAGGAGCGGCGGAATGAACGCGCCGCGCAGCACATCCGCGCCCTGAACGTCAAAGTTCTCCGGATCGCCCGCGACAAGCTGCGCTTCGGTTCGCAGCGTTTTCACATGCGCCAGCACATCGCGGCGCTGGTCGAGGCCGACGACCGGTCCCATCCGCACGTTTTCAAGCTCGGGATTGCCGATCACGACCTTATCGAGCTGGTCACGCAATGCCTCAATGACGGCTTCGACATGCGCCTTGGGCGCAAATGCGCGGCGGATCGCGGTGCATTTCTGCCCCGCCTTGACGGTCATCTCCTTGGCGACTTCCTTGATGAAGAGATCGAACTCGGGCGAGCCGGGCGCGGCGTCCGGCGCGAGGATCGCGGCATTGAGCGAATCCCGTTCGGCGATGAAGCGCACGGCTTCCTTCGCAATCACGGGATGGCGCTGCAATTTTTCCGATGTGCTGGCCGAACCGGTGAACGACACCACATCCTGACAGGTGAGGTGGTCGAACAGGTCGCCGGTCGAACCAACGATAAATTGGAACGCACCTTCAGGAAGGATGCCGGACTCCGCGATCATGCGCGCCAGCGCATGGGCGACATAGGACGTCACCGTGGCGGGCTTGGTGATGACAGGAACGCCGCCGAGCAGGGCAGGCGCGAGTTTCTCCAGCATGCCCCAGCACGGGAAATTGAAAGCGTTGATATGGACCGCAGTGCCCTGCAGCGAGGTGACGATATGCTGGCCGGCAAACGTGCCGGTCTTGCCCAGCTGTTCAACCGCGCCGTCCATCAGGAAGGTGGAGTTCGGCAGTTCGCGCCGGCCCTTGCCGGCATAGACAAACAGTGTGCCAATGCCACCATCCACGTCGATCAGGTTGTCGGTGCGTGTCGCGCCCGCCTGGAACGACAGCTTGTAGAGCTGGTCCTTCCGTTCGGTGATGTATTGCGCGAGCTTTTTTAGAAGGTCTGCGCGCTGATGAAACGTCAGCTTGCGCAGGTTCTTGCCGCCGACATTGCGCGCATAAGCCAGAGCCTCGCGCAGATCGAGGCCGCCGCTGGTCGCCTCAGCGACCACGTCGCCGGTGACAGCGCTGCGGACCTCGATCAACTCGCTTCCCGCTGTCCAGTGTCCCTTGACGTAGCTTTCGAGTTTCATGCGATCACTTCGATGTTGGGTGCGGACAGGCACCGGATGATGGAAAGATTATTCGGCTGCTGCGGTCCGTTTCATCTGCTTCGGAGCAGGCTTGAGCAGGTTGCGCGCGCCATCGGTGATCAGGCGCGTCACGATCTCGGCATATTCGCTCCGGCTGACGGAGCCGGTGCTCCTGAACCAGAGGTAGTGCCAGTTGACCATGCCGAACAGCGACATAGTCACCGGCGTCATCATCTTGGTGCCCTTCAGATGTGGCGCCACGCCGACGACGGCCGCCGAAAATATCTTCACCAGATCGCGCTCCATCGCCTTGAGCTGCGCCTGACGTTCATCCGGCAGGAAGCGCATGCTGCTGATCTGCACGTTGTGCTGGGAATCCGCATCCCGATAGGCTTCGAGCAGGGCGGCGATCAATCCGTTGAGGCGTACTTCAGGTTGCGCATCGGGATTGTCCGCGCTCTCGACGACTTCCAGCAATTCCTCGAGATGGAAGCGGATGACGTCGAACAGCAGACCTTCCTTGTCCTTGTAGTAATGATAGAGGTTCGCTTTCGATACGCCGCAGGCATCGGCGATCTTGCTCATTGATGCGCGGTCGTAGCCATAGGCCGAGAACAGCTCCGCCGAGCGATCGAGGATCGCCTGCCGCTTGTCGTCGTAGTCGTTGGCGCGTTTGCGGGCCATGTGAAGCCTTATTCCTTTGGCCTGCGGTCGATGATGCGCTTCGCCTTGCCGACGGAGCGCTCGATGGTGCCCGGATCGAGAACGGTCACGCGCGCGGTGACGCCAATGGTGTCCTTCACCGACTGCATCAGTTCACCGGTCGCCTTCTGCCGTCCGGGGAAGCTGGCATCGGGCCGGGCCTCGACCTGAATCTCCATCTCGTCCATGCGGCCTTCGCGGGTGAGGATGATCTGGTAGTGAACCGACAGATCGTGAATCGCGAGCAGCTTTTCCTCGATCTGCGTCGGAAAGACATTCACGCCGCGCACGATCATCATGTCGTCGGAACGGCCGGTGACTTTCTCCATCCGGCGCAACGAACGCGCGGTGCCCGGCAGCAGTCGCGTGAGATCGCGCGTGCGGTAACGGATCACGGGCATGGCTTCCTTGGTCAGTGAGGTGAAGACCAGTTCGCCTTTCTCGCCGTCGGGCAGCACTTCGCCGGTCGCGGGATCGATGACCTCGGGATAGAAGTGATCTTCCCAGATATGGAGGCCATCCTTGGTCTCGACGCATTCGCTGGCGACGCCGGGTCCCATCACTTCGGACAAACCATAGATGTCCACGGCGTGAAGATCGAACGCTTCCTCGATTTCCTCGCGCATGGCATTGGTCCACGGTTCAGCGCCGAAGATGCCGATGCGCAGCGAGGACTTGCGCGGATCGAGGCCCTGCTTCCTGAACTCGTCGAGGATCGCCAGCATGTAGGAGGGCGTCACCATGATGATTTCGGGTTTGAAGTCGTTGATGAGTTGCACCTGCCGTTCGGTCATGCCGCCCGAGATCGGAATCACGGTGCATCCGAGCCGCTCCGCGCCGTAATGGGCGCCGAGGCCGCCAGTGAACAGGCCATAGCCGTAAGCGACATGCACCTTCATGCCGGGGCGGCCGCCTGCGGCGCGGATCGAGCGCGCAACCACGTCCGCCCAAGTGTCGATGTCGCGCTTGGTGTAGCCGACGACGGTCGGCTTGCCCGTGGTGCCCGACGAGGCGTGAATGCGCGCGACGTTCTGTTCCGGTACGGCGAACATGCCGAACGGATAGTTGTCGCGCAGGTCGGTCTTGATGGTGAAGGGGAACTTCGCGAGGTCGGAGAGGTCCTTGAAGGAATCCGGCGTCACGCCGGCGGCATCGAACCTGGCGCGATAGTGCGGCACATTGTCGTAGGCATGGCGCAGCGTCCACGCCAGCCGCTCGCGCTGCAGCGCGCGGATGTCGTCGCGGGAGGCGGTCTCAAAGCGATCGAGGTCCGCCTGGTCGGGCGTCAGCCGGTCGAGCTTGCGCAACGGAATCTGAATCAATGGTCTCTCCCGGGTCTTGCTTATTTGCTGTTCTGGTCATGGTCGTCCGAACCAAGCAGACGTCCTGAAATGGTTCGCGAATGTCCACGAAACTCCGCGACCACGGTGTTGCTGCTGTCGCGAACTGTCACGTCATACACGCCGCCGCGTCCGGCGCGATTGCGCTCTACCGCATGCGCCGTCAGCGTTTCTCCTTCGCTGACAGCGCGCAGGAAAGTCACCGCGCATTGCTGGGCGACTGTTCGTTGATCGTAGGTGTTGCAGGCGAAAGCGAAGGTCGAGTCTGCCAGTGTGAAGATGAAACCGCCATGACAGATGCCGTGACCGTTGGTCATGTCCTTGCGGACAGTCATCGACATCACGGCCTCGCCGGGCGCGATCCGCTGCAGGCTCATGCCGAGTCCTTTGCTGGCGCGGTCGTCCTGCCACATCGTGTTCGCGCAGGCCTCGGCCAGCGCGTGCGCATCCGCATTGTCGTGAGATCGACTTGCTTCCAAGGCATCCTCCCGGATCGGCCGTTTTGGCAGCCGTTGGATGTCAGATTACTATTGACCAACCGTCCGGTCAATTATATTGCTGAATCAGATGCGCGGATAGTTGCACTTGAGACTATGCGCATTAGGGTTGGAAACATGTCGGGCAAGCCCTCAAAAACCGGGCGCCCATCATTCAGGGAGGGATGAGCTGTGAAATCCATATCGGCATTGAAGTTCATGTTGGCCGCGAGTGTCGCCGCCTTGGCGTTCAGCGGCTCGGCGCATGCGCAGCAGACCATCAAGATCGGCTCCGTTCTCTCCGTCACCGGTCCTGCGTCGTTTCTCGGCGAGCCCGAAGACAAGACGCTGCGGATGTATGTCGACAAGATCAACGCCGCAGGCGGCGTCAACGGCAAGAAGATCGAACTCGTCATTTATGATGACGGCGGCGACGCCAACAAGGCGCGCACCTTCGCGACACGCCTGATCGAGGACGACAAGGTGGTGGCGATGGCCGGCGGTTCGACCACCGGCACCACCATGGCGATGATCCCGGTGTTCGAGGAAGCGCAGGTTCCGTTCATTTCGTTTGCGGGCGCGGTCGAGGTGATCGATCCGGTGCGCAAATATGTTTTCAAGACGCCGCACACCGACAAGATGGCCTGCGAGAAGATTTTCGAGAATCTGAAGCAGCGCAAGCTGACCAATATCGCGCTGATCTCCGGCACCGACGGTTTCGGCGCCTCGATGCGGGCCCAGTGCGTGAAGGCGGCGCCGAACTACGGCATCAAGATCGTCACTGAGGAAAGCTACGGTCCCCGCGACAGCGACATGACCGGCCAGCTGACCAAGATCAAGAACACGGCTGGCGTGCAGGCCGTGGTCAATCCGGGATTCGGGCAGGGGCCTGCCATCGTGACACGTAACTATGCCCAGCTCGGCATGACCGCGACGCCGTTCTATCAGAGCCATGGCGTCGCCTCGAAGAGCTTCATCGAGCTTGCCGGCCCTGCGGCGGAAGGCGTGCGTCTGCCGGCGGCTGCGCTGCTGGTCGGCGACAAGCTGCCGGACAGCGATCCGCAGAAGAAGGTCGTGGTCGATTACAAGAAGACCTACGAGGATGCGACCAAGCAGCCGGTTTCGACCTTCGGCGGCCATGCCTATGACGGCCTGTTCATTCTGGTTGAAGCCATGAAGCGCGCGGGCAACAACGACCCCAAGAAAATCCGCGACGAGATCGAGAAGACCAAGGGCTTTGTCGGCACCGGCGGCATCGTCAACATGTCGCCGACCGACCATCTCGGCCTCGATCTCTCCGCGTTCCGCATGCTCGAAATCAAGGGCGGCGACTGGACGCTGATCAAGCCGGGCGCATAGGCGCGACGCGTAAAGCGTGACATCATCGCGCTTCCGGACGGCTCAGGTCGATCCATCCGGAAGCGTTCTTTCTTCTGATCGCTTCATGTCGTTGCCGACAGCCTGGTTCGCGGAGCCGGAATGCCCGAGTTCGTCCAGTTTCTGATTTCCGGACTGACCGTCGGCGCGGTCTATGCGCTGGTCGCGCTCGGCTTCACGCTGGTTTACAACGCGTCCGATGTCGTGAACTTCGCGCAGGGCGAATTCGTGATGCTCGGCGGCATGGTGACGGTGTTCCTCACCGCCGCCGGCGTGCCGCTGCCGCTCGCGGCGGTTCTTGCGGTCTGCGTTTCGGTCATCGTCGGTCTGCTGTTGTACTGGCTGGCGATCGAGCCCGCGCGCGACGCATCGCCGGTGACATTGATCATCATCACCATCGGCGCATCGATCCTGCTGCGCGGCGCGGCGCAGATTCTGTTCGACAAGCAGTTCCACAAGCTGCCGAGCATTTCCGGCGATACGCCCGTGCATCTGCTCGGCGCGACAGTTCAGCCGCAGAGTTTCTGGGTGCTGGGCGGCACCGCGGCTATTGTGATCCTGCTCTATGTGTTTCTGGAGCGGACCGTGATCGGCAAGGCTGTGCTGGCGACCGCAGCCAACCGGCTCGCGGCGCGACTGGTCGGCATCAACACGGCGACCGTGATGGCTCTGGCGTTCGGCGGCTCGGCGGCTATCGGCGCCATTGCCGGCATCCTGATCACGCCGATCACGCTCACCAGCTACGATGTCGGCACCATGCTGGCGCTGAAAGGCTTTGCCGCCGCGATGCTCGGCGGCATGGGCAATCCGATCGGCGCGGTTGCGGGCGGGCTGCTGCTCGGCCTGCTCGAAGCATTTGGCGTCGGCTATATCAGTTCGACCTACAAGGACGCGTTCGCCTTTATCGTGATCCTGCTGGTGCTGTTCGCCATGCCGCAAGGCCTGTTCGGCCGCCGGACCGTGGAAAGGGTCTGAGCGGTGCTGCAGAAGATCGGCCATCGCTATCTGACATTGATCGTGCTCGCGGCGATTGTCGCGGTGCTTCCGGCGATCTTTCCGTCGAGCTACTATTTCCGCGTGGCGTCGCTGGTCTGGGTCTCGGCGCTGGCGGCCATTGGCCTCAATGTCCTGATGGGGCAGGCGGGGCAGGTCAGCCTCGGCCATGCGGGCTTCTTCGGTATTGGCGCCTATGCCGTTGCGATCGGACCGGCGCATTTCGGTATTCCGCCATGGGCGGCGCTGCTGATCGGCTGCGTGATCTCCGGCGTGCTGGCCTATCTGGTCGGCCGTCCGATCCTGAGGCTCAAGGGGCACTATCTTGCCATCGCCACGCTCGGCCTTGGCGTGCTGGTGGCACTGGTTCTCACCACGGAAAGCCGCTGGACCGGTGGACCCGACGGCATGCCTGTCGCGAAGCTGGTGCTGTTCGGCTGGCGTGTCAGTGGATCGGACACCTGGTACTGGATCACGGGCGGGCTGCTGGTGCTGGGCACATGGCTTGCGCTCAACCTCAACGACACGCCGACCGGCCGCGCTTTCCGCGCGCTGCATGACAGCGAGGTCGCGGCGCGCGTCGCGGGCATCGACGTGGCGCGGTTCAAGCTACAGGCTTTTGTGATTGCGGCCGTGTATGCGTCGGTGGCAGGCTCGGCGCTGGCGCTGATGAACGGCTTCATCAATCCGGATCAAGCCGGTTTCCTGCATTCCGTCGAGCTTGTCACCATGGTGGTGCTCGGCGGCCTTGGTTCGGTCGTCGGCAGCATTGTCGGCGCGGCGGTGCTCATCACCCTTCCGCAAGTGCTGACCGTGTTTCAGGAATACGAGCATCTGCTGCTCGGCTTTATCATCATCGTCTCGATGATCTTCATGCGCGACGGCATCGTGCCGACGCTCTCCCGCGCGCTGGCGAGGAGGACGCAATCATGACGATCCTCGCGGCGAAGGATATCGGGATTTCGTTCGGAGGCATCAAGGCGATTGACGGCGTCAGCTTCGAGGTTGCTCCGGGCCAAATTCTTTCCATCATCGGGCCGAACGGCGCGGGCAAGACCACGCTCTTCAACATCGTGTCCGGTGTCTACAATCGCGATCACGGCAGCGTCGAACTCGATGGCGAGGACGTCACCGGCCTGCCGCCAGACAGGCTGGCGGCGCGCGGCCTGTCGCGCACGTTCCAGAACTTGCAGATCTTCCAGCGTATGACCGCCGCCGAAAATGTCATGGTCGGGCGGCATCTGCGCGAGCGCTGCAACCTTTTGGCCGAACTTTTCCGCCTGCCGTCGGTCACAAGGCAGAATGCCGAGACACGCGATGCCGCGCTGGCGCTGCTCGACGAGGTCGGCCTGCGCGCGAGCGCGGACGTGGCAGCGGGCTCGCTGTCCTACGGCGCCTGCAAGCGGCTGGAAATCGCCCGCGCGCTTGCCGCCGAGCCGCGCGTGCTGCTGCTCGATGAGCCTGCCGCGGGTTGCAATCCGGTGGAAACCGAAGAGATCGACGAGTTGATCCGGCGCGTGGCCGCCAAAGGCATCGCCGTCGTTCTGGTCGAGCACGACATGAAACTCGTGATGAAAATCTCTGACCGGATTCTGGTTCTCAACCGCGGCAAGCCGATTGCCGATGGCGCACCGCGCGAGGTGCGCGACAATCCGGCTGTGCTGGAAGCCTATCTCGGCAAGCACGGCGCAAGGGAGGCAGCCCGTGCTTGAGGTCGCCAACCTGCGCAGTTCCTACGGCCGCATTGAGGTCCTGCACGGCGTGAACCTCGCCGTGCGCGCGGGCGAGGTCGTCGCGCTGATCGGCTCCAACGGCGCGGGCAAGACCACGTTGCTGCGCGCGTTGTCTGGCGTGCAGCCGATCACGGCGGGCGAAATCCGTTTTCTCGGCGAGCGCATCGACCGCCTCAAGCCGCACAAGCGCGTAGCGCGCGGCATGACCCAGTCGCCCGAAGGCCGCCAGATTTTCGGGCCGCTCACGGTCGAAGACAATCTGCGTCTTGGCGCTTACATGCGCCGAGATGGAGAGATCGCAAGCGACCGCGACCGTGTGTTCGGGATGTTTCCGGTGCTGGCCGAGAAACGCCATCAGCTCGCAGGCGGGCTCTCGGGCGGTCAGCAGCAGATGCTCGCGATCGGCCGCGCGCTGATGGGAAAGCCGAAGCTGCTGTTGCTGGATGAACCTTCGCTCGGCCTGTCGCCGACGCTCGTCGATCAGATCCTTGCCGCCATCGTCACGTTGCGGCAGGACGGCGTCACGGTCCTGCTGGTCGAGCAGAACGCCAGCGCGGCGCTGGAAATTGCCGATCGCGGCTATGTGCTGGAAACCGGAAAGGTGGCCTTCGAAGGCGACGGCGCGACATTGTTGTCGGACCCGAAGGTCAAGGCAGCGTATCTCGGCGCGATCTAAATAGCTTTCGTTTCAGACCACGTGCCCGGCCATCATCTCGCAGCCTGTCACCGGATTCGTCACGATCTGGATGGTGACATGATGGATATGGAATTTCTCATCGAGTTGATGCGATGCTTCCACGAGAAAGGCGTCACCGGGATACCCGGACGGGATGACGAGATGACAGGACAGCGCGACCTCGGTCGTGCTCATCGGCCAGATGTGGAGATCGCACACCTGCGTCACCCCGGGCCGCTGTTCGAGATATGCGCGCACCGCGACCGGGTCGATGTTGGACGGCACGGCATCCAGTGACATCGCTGTGCTGTCGCGCAGCAGTCCCCACGTGCCCCAGACGATGACGGCGACGATCACAAGGCTGACCACCGGATCGAGCCATAGCCAGCCGGTGAACATGATGATGAAAGCCGCAACGACCACGCCTGCGGACACGGCGGCGTCGGCGGCCATGTGCAGATAGGCGCCGCGGATGTTGAGATCGGTCTTGCTGCCCGATGCGAACAGCCATGCGGTGAAGCCGTTGATGACGATGCCGATGGCGGCGACGACCATCACGGTCATTTCCGCAACCGGTTCAGGATTCATCAGCCGCAGGATGGCTTCCCAGCCGATGGCGCCGACGGCGATCAGCAGGAAGACGGCGTTGAACAGCGCCGCGAGAATGGACGAGCCACGCAGGCCATACGTGTAGCGCGGGGAGGCCGGTCGCTTCGCCAGGATCACCGCGATCCATGCCACCACCAGTCCCAGCACATCGGACAGGTTGTGTCCGGCATCCGCGATCAGCGCCGTTGAATTGCTGGCATAACCGTAGATCGCTTCGACGATGACAAAGGCAGTATTGAGCGCGATGCCGACCGCGAAGGCCGTTCCGAAGTTCGCCGGCGCGTGAACGTGACCGCCCGGACCATGCGAATGGCTATGGTCATGACCATCATGGGCATGGTCATGACCGTCATCCTCATGATGGTCGTGATCGTGCGCATGGGAATGCGCGGAAGACTGTGAATGTGTCATGCGGCCTCGGTCCGGCAGGACGTAACTGTCGCATGCGATATGCATCATCCGGAAACCGGATACTATCACAGGTGAGGGAAAACTGACCGCGGCTTACTGGAATGGTTTTACATCGGCCACGGTGCGCGACCGCGCCACGGCGCCTGCGATGTTGTCGGCCAGAAGGCGGGCGAAGCAGGAATAGCCCCAGTCGTTCAGGTGCAGGCCGTCGGCGGCGATGAAGCGGTCGAAGGCGATGGACTCGTCTTCATGCCAGCGGCGCATGGCGACATAGCGCCGGAACAGCGGAACGTGCGCCTGCTTGGCGACGTAGCCGATCAGGCCGACCATCTCGTTGACGGACGGCTTGGCATTGACGGCGGGCGCGAACTGCGGATCGATCAGCAGCACGTCGGCGCCGGTCTTCTTGATGCGTGTGATGCCAGTTTTCAGCAATTCGCCGACGGCAGGAGCACTGGTGTCACGCATCACAGCGTTGGTGCCGAGCTGCCAGATCACCAGATCCGGCTTCTGATCGAGGATCGGATCAAGCCGGGCCATCATGTCGGCGGCTTCTTCGCCATTGACGCCGCGATTGATCACGCTGATCGCCGCGCCGGGAAAACGCTGGCGCAATTCGCGTTCGAGGCGGCTGGGATAGGAATAGGCAGCGGAGGTCGCGCCCGCGCCGCCGGTCGAGGACGATCCGAGAGCCGCGATGGTCACGGGCTCATGCGCATCGAGCCGCTTCGCCACGCGTGCGATCGGCGCATCGAGTTGCGCGAGCGATTTGGAGGACACGCAGGGCTGCGTCTTGAACACGGCATTGAGATCGTCGGATGCTGCGACGCGCGTGCTGGCAGCCGTCGGTTCGGCGTGCGCCGTTTGGGGAGCAACGATCAGCAGACATCCGAGCGCCAATGCGCTGACTGTCATCGCGAATGTCGAAGCAGCTTTTTGCCGGGAAACAAGCATCACGCAGACCCTGCCATGGCGGCCGTCAGAGGGTCCGCATCGGTAAACCTGTAGCGAAATTTGCTGCGGCGTTCAATGCGTCGCTTGGCGAATGGAACTCATGCTTAATTGATTTCATTGCCGAAAATGAGGCTTTGCGTGTTGTTGCGCCGCAAAATCCGCATAGTTCAGGCCTCAGGCCGCCTTTGCGATCAGAACGCTCAGCCCGTTCCAGATGATCTGGATGCCGATGCAGAACAGGATGAAGGCCGACAATCGCATCATGACGTCGGTCCCGCGCTTGCCGAGAAACAGCATGATCCGGTCGGCGAAGCGATAGCTGACGAAGATCGTCAGAGCGACGGCGGCAAGTCCGGCCACGGCGGCGGTGCCGAGGACGGCGAGTTGGGTGATATCCTCAGACGGCGTCGGGCGTTGGCTGCCGAGCGTGACCGCAACGGAAATCGAGCCGGGGCCGACGGTGAGGGGCATGGTCAGCGGATAGAAGGCGTCGATGGCGGGGTTGCCCTGCGCGACGCTGGATTTTTCCGCTTCGGTATCTTCGGGACTGTGAAGCAGTTTCCAGCCAAATGTCGCCACCACCAGTCCGCCGGCGACGCGCACCACGGGAAGGGTGATCCCGAAAAATTCCAGAACGTGCGAGCCGATGAACAGCGATCCGAGCAGCAGGAAGAAGCTGTTTCTGGCGACGCCAAGGGCGAGGGTACTGCGTTCCGCGCTGGTGCAGCTGCGGGTCATGCGCAGGAAAAGCGGCGCGCTTCCGACCGGATTGACGATCGGAAACAGCGCCGCATACACCAGCAGGAATGCGTTGACGATGTTCTGCATGCGACCTTCCCGAACGGCCCGGCGATTTCGACAGCTGTCTCCGCCGATTTCGAACAGAGATCGCCGTTTTTTGCAACTTGGGACGAGCAGGCGAGCCGCCTTCGGGGGCCTTGATCCCTTATCACAAGAGCATCACGATTGACCCATGTTGCGGACAGGACATTTGATTCTCGGACTGGTGCTGGCGGGCATGTGGCCCCTTATCGCGCGGGCAGAGTCCGTCCCGATCACATGCACCATCGCGCCGGACGGCGAATCCGCGAGCGTGTTGTTGACCAACCCTCTCGACTACCCCGCATCGTGCCAAGCTAACTGCAAGGTTTCGACGCCGGTCTATGACGACAACCCGCAGATCATCTGCGCCAAGCTCGTGCCGGCCGGCAAGCAGGTCGAGATGTGCATCCTCAAGGCAGCGGGCAACAAGCTGATCAAGCTTCTCGATGCGCGGGCGGACTGCCGGAAGCCCTGATCGGCTCGCGATGCTGCCGTTTCGAGCGGACAGCAAAAACCCCGCGTGAGCGGGGTTTCAACCTGGTGCCTCAGCGGCCGAAGAACAGCCACAGCAGGATAATGACCGGGATCGGCACGCCCAGCAGCCACAACAGAATTCCGCGTCCCATATTCCTCTCCCTTCATGGTTGCGATGACATGGAGAACGTCGGGCCGGCGCTGTTGTTCCGATCAATGCGCGAGGGCGAACGCGCTTACCAATGTCCGGTGTTCGGCATCGAACTCCACGGCTCTTGCGGTGCAAGCGCATCGCCCTTTTGCAGAAGCTCGATCGAATGCAGATCGGGCGAGCGGATGAATGCCATCTGCCCGTCGCGGGGCGGGCGGTTGATGGTGATACCGAGCTTCTTCAGGCGCTCGCAGGTGGCGTAGATATCGTCGACCTCGTAAGCGAGATGGCCGAAGTAGCGATCCTCGCCGTAGGTTTCCTCGTCCCAGTTGTAGGTCAGTTCGACCAGCGGCGCGCCGCGCCCCTTGACCTGCTTGAGCAGGGCCTCGTCTTCGGGCGCGCACAGAAACACCAGCGTGAAACGGCCTTTTTCGCTTTCGGTGCGGCGGACTTCCTTCAGTCCGAGAGCATCGCTGTAGAACTTGAGCGCAACATCGAGATTGCGGACGCGCAGCATGGTGTGCAGATAACGCATGGTTTCTTGTCCTTGTGAAAAACGGGCGCGCATTGAATAGCATCAAATTCATCCGGATGCAGCCGCATCGCTTAACAGGACATCTCAGTGAAGATGCACGGGCTCGATATCCGAGCGATACACCTCGCCTTGCTGGTCGGTAACGACAATGGCCCATCCGCCACCGAGCAGGGTGGTTTCTTCAAGCGCGAGACGTTTGGACAGCGAGTCCGCGATTTCCGTGGCCTGGACCGCGTCTTCGTATTCCTGGCTCCCAAGGTCGGTATCCGTTGTCGCGTCCACCAGATGGAAGTGAAAAGTAGCCATGTGCTCCTCCTGACGGAAAACCCCGCCATCTGCCAAGGCACATGACGGGGCTTTTCGAGCTTTCACCCTGATGAGGTGACTGCTCTTGGAATGGCAACGCGAAGGTGAGGCCATCGGTTCCGGTCTGGTTGATTTTCACAACCTCGGTGGATCGCCTGCAGATATGCCGAACGGGATCGGAATCCGGTCAAAAACGCACATTTCAGGGAACCAATTCGTTGGTTGCATGTTGTAGCGCCGTAAAATTACAACGGAGGAGTTGTGCATGGATGATGTTGTCGATCGGATTATCCATACCTTCGGCATGATGCGGAATCTGGATGAGGACGGCCTGCGCGAGGCGCGGGACAGCGTCGATAATTACATCGAAACGCTGTCGTCCGCAGGCGAAACCGATCCGGCACGTCTGGCCGTATACGGGCTGGCCTATCTGCGTGAACGTCACAGCGGATCGCCCAGCGGAGTCACGGGCTGCTGATCGCGGCCTCGGCATGACAGTGGATAAGGCTCCGGCTTCGCCTAGCGAGGCTGGGGCCTTCTTGCTACCTCCGTGAACGGTCAACGGAGAAGGTCATGCAGAAAGTAGATCTGGAGTCCATGTCGATCGACGATCTGGCGCAACTGTGCGATCTGGCGGGTGAGAAGCTCGCGGAAAAGATCGCTGCACGTCAGAAAGAACTGTCCATCGAAATGGAAAAGCTGGCAGTCCTGAGCAAGAAGGCGAAGGTCGCAGCCCCGAAGAAAGACATGAAGGACATCAGGGACGCGCTGAAACCCCAGGAGGCGCCGAAGCCTCAGGACGCCGCCAAGCCGGCGATCAAGGCGGCCTGATCCGATAATTGCTTTGCGATAAGGATGGGGGCTTTGCGCCCCCATTTTGTTGCGGAGAGGATCTGGCATGTTCAGTCGTGAGAGGCGGGTTGAATGATCGCATCCGATTTGCGCAGCGGGATCGATAGGCTGGGCGACATGATCGCCGAAGCGCGGGTGATCCTTCCCTTCACCGGCGCAGGCATCTCGACCGAAAGCGGCATACCTGACTTTCGCTCTCCCGGCGGTCTGTGGACCCGCAACCGGCCCATTCCTTTCGATGAGTTCGTCGCCAGTCAGGATGCGCGCGATGAGTCATGGCGGCGGCGTTTCGCCATGGAGCCGAGCTTCGCGGCGGCGAAACCAAGCCGGGGCCACCGGGCGCTGGCGGCGCTGTACAAAGCCGGCAAGGCGCCTGCCGTCGTCACGCAGAACATTGACAATCTGCATCAGGCCTCCGGCTTCGCGCCCGAGCACGTCGTCGAGCTGCACGGCAATACGACCTATGCCCGCTGCATCGGCTGCGGCACGCGGTTTGAAATTCCGTGGGTGAAGCAGCGCTTCGATGAGGCCGGGCTCGCACCGGCCTGTACCGACTGCGGAGGCCCGGTGAAGTCCGCGACGATCTCATTCGGCCAGTCCATGCCGGAAGATGAAATGCGCCGCGCCTCGGAACTCGCGCAGCATTGCGATCTGTTTCTCGCCATCGGATCGTCGCTCGTGGTCTGGCCCGCGGCAGGTTTCCCGGCAATGGCGCGGAATAGCGGCGCGAAACTCGTCATCATCAACAACGAACCGACCGACATGGATGAGATCGCCGACCTGGTGATTCATCACGACATCGGCGAGACCCTCGGGCCGTTTATCGGAAACTGACCTGCCCAATCGATTCGCAATCGTTCAAGCCTGTTCATAGGTCGCCACTGTTCCCTTTTTTGCCTTTCCGGCTCGGTCCGGAATGTTATCGTTGCGTTAAGGGATTCGCGACGCATCGGTTCGTCGTCTCGGTGAGAATCGCGAAGGTTGCCAATGTACGGGTCACAGGACGTGGCCACGCAGATGTATTGAGGTCCGGGGGTCATGGGTTCGGACGGATTTGAGTCCAAAAAGATGGGAAGTCCCGAGCGAAATCTGGTCACGGATTCGTTCGCGGAGGCCGATGGCGCAGCAGCCAACCTGGTCGAGATTTCCGGCACCATCAAATGGTTCGATGCCTCCAAGGGCTACGGGTTCATTATCCCCGACAATGGCTCGCCAGACGTGCTGCTGCACGTCACGGTTCTGCGCCGCGACGGCTACCAGACCGCCTATGAAGGCGCGCGGCTGATTGTCGAGTGCGTTCAACGCCAGAAGGGCTATCAGGCTTTCCGCATCGTCTCGATGGACGAGTCGACCGCGATCCATCCGGCACAAATGCTTCCGGCGCGCACCCATGTCACCGTGACGCCGACCAGCGGCCTCGAGCGGGCGCAGGTCAAGTGGTTCAACCGGCTGCGCGGATTCGGTTTCCTGAGCTGTGGTGAAGGTACGCCGGACATCTTCGTCCACATGGAAACCCTGCGCCGCTATGGCATGACCGAGCTTCGTCCCGGTCAGTATGTGCTGGTCCGGTTCGGGCCCGGCTCCAAGGGCATGATGGCGGCCGAGATCCAGCCGGAAACCGGCGCGCCGGGTCTGTCGTCGCACTGAGTGTGGGCGGCCAGCGCCGGGCTCCTGGCCGTTGCGGCTTCATCAATTACATCCGCGTGATTCAGGCCGTTCAGTCCATGGCTTGTCTGGTCTTCGCCATGATTGCCGGGCTAGGGTGCCGGCCTTCACCATCATGGCGTGGCCCCTCAATGTTTGCTGATCTTTCGTTGATACGTTCCGTCGCTTTCCGCTTCTCAAGCCGGAATTGGCTTTTGCCTGCGTTTGCAACCGTTGTGGTTGCGCTGTTGGCCGTCGCCCCGGTGCGGGCCTTCGCGGCTGACGTGCAGCCGCTCGAGATCGTCACCAAGTCCGGCGTTCACGTCTTCTCGGTTGAGGTTGCCAAGACCGACGAGGAGCGCGCCACCGGCCTGATGTACCGCAAGGAGCTGCCCGAAGGACGGGGCATGCTGTTCGACTTCACGCCGGAGCAGCAGGTCTCGATGTGGATGAAGAACACCTTTATCCCGCTCGACATGATCTTCATCCGGGCCGACGGGCGCATTCTCCGGATTGCCGAAAACACCGTGCCGCAGTCCGAGAAGATCATTCCGTCCGGCGGCCTGGCGAAGGGTGTGCTGGAGGTGATCGGCGGCACCGCCAAGAAATACGGAATCCAGCCGGGCGACCGGGTGGCGCATCCGCTGTTCGGAACCCGGTGAGGGCGATTCCGCGTTCGACAGCGTGAGGCCGCCCGACGAGGTGCCGGGGCTTGAAATGCTAAATTTTTCAAATGGTTGGTCGGGGCAGGAGGATTCGAACCTCCGACCTGCGGTACCCAAAACCGCCGCGCTACCAGGCTACGCTATACCCCGAGAGGCCCTGCAGATACACGCTCCGAGCGGAGCCAGCAAGGCAGAAGGTCTGCAATACCGGACTTTAAAACGCAGCGGAGCGTGCCTTGTTCGACCGGATCAATCTCCGGCTGCAGGTGATGCTTGGGTCGCGGGCGGCTTTGGGGCCTTCGCGGCCGGCTTGTCCTGCTTCTTCGACCAGTTTCCGTAATAGGCGACAGCGGTCAGGATCGCGATGCCGATAATGCTCACGCCGAGCTGCGCCCAGACCGTGCCCCAGCTCAACATCAGCACGAAATGCGCCACGAAGGAGAGGAAGATGCCGACGCAGAACACCTGCAGCGACTGCTGGCCGCATTTGATGACGGGTTCGGCCCATTTCGATTCGAGTGGCTTCCAGTCCTTCGGAATGAACCGCGTGATGAAGAACGCGATCACCACGAAGTGGATGACGCGATAGGGCGCGAGGAACGTCTTGTCGTTCGGATTGAAGGCGTCATAGAGCCACTTGGGAAACAGTTCGCCGAAAGCTTCGAAACGCCCCGCCATGGTCATGACCAGCGCGAAGACCAGATAGAGCGAGCCCACGATCAGCAGCCAGCGCGACCGGATCACCGAGCGTGATTCGAGGGCTCCGCCGAGCGCGAACCACGCGCCGAACACGAACAGGAGCTGCCAGGTGTACGGGTTGAAGTACCAGGACCCGGCCGGATAGGCCGAGAAATTCCAGCCGAACTGACGGGCCGTGAAATACAGCGCCAGCGAGGCAATCATCACCATGTCCGGCTTGCGCAGCATCAGCCACAGCACCGGCGGGAAGAATCCCATCAGGATGATGTAAAGCGGCAGCACGTCGAGATTGACCGGCTTGAAGCGAAGAAGAAGGCCCTGCGTCAGCGTCTGGATCGGATTATCGACGACCACCGCGACGTTGAACTCGTTGATGATGTCGGGGTCCGCGTAGCGCAGCGCGACCCAGCCGATGGCCGCGATATAGATCACGAACAAAATGACGTGCGCGACATAGAGCTGCCAGACGCGCTTCCACAGCCGGGTCGATCCGACGATGAACCCGCGGTCCAGCATCATCTTGGCGTAGACGAAGGAGGCCGTGTACCCGGATATGAAGACGAACAGGTCCGCCGCGTCGCTGAACCCGTAATTTCGGGGCGTCGCCCAGTTGATGACGTTGTTGGGAATGTGATCGAGAAAGATCCACCAGTTCGCGATACCACGGAAAAAATCGAGCCGGAGGTCGCGGCCTCGTTCGGGAAGTGTTGCCTGGATTTCCATGAATACCGTTTCGCAATGCTGGCCGATGAAAAACGACCCTGACGCCGGGTCAAACGGGCGTTTCCGGACATTGTCACCGCGTTTCCAACGCACTATACCAGAAACCGATGTGCAAAGTCTCTAATCAGGAACGGCGCGCCCGAACTTGATCGTGGCAGAGGCTAGAATCACACGCATTTTATCGACGCGGTTTGGGCCGCATCAACGGGTTCAGGACTGGTTGACCTCCATGACGGCACGAATTTTCAAGCCTGCTAAAAATGCGATGCAATCCGGCGCCGCGAAGACCAAGGCCTGGCAACTGGACTATGAGCCGGAGCAGCCGCGCGTGGTCGAGCCGCTGATGGGCTGGACCTCGTCGGGCGACATGAAGCAGCAGCTGACGCTGCATTTCCACACCAAGGAAGACGCCGTCGCCTATTGCGAGCGGGAAGGCATTCCCTACCAGGTGCTGGAGCCGAAGGAATTGCAGCCGCGCGTGAAGGCCTATGCGGACAACTTCGCGTTCCGCCGGCCCGAGCCCTGGACCCACTGACCCCGGTATTGTCCCACGTGGAATTGCGGCCGGAAATGTCGGGGACATGACATTTCCAATGTGCGCTTTGGCCTATTCAGAGGCCTGACCCGCTGCACGTTTCTCCGCGAAAGTTGTGGTTGCATTCCGCCGCCAAGCAGTGACACCTTGCGGGTCGAAGCCGTCCGGAAAGGACGGAAGTAAGCAAGATCAAACTGTTACGCGGCAGGAAACCATGGCTCTTCGGTCCGGACTCGATCCCAAATCGTCCGATTTCACGCGCAATGCCGATGTCATGCGGGGGCTGGTCGCGGACCTCAAGGACAAGCTCGCGCAGGTGGCGGGCGGGGGCGGCGAAGCCTCCCGCGCCAAGCATATGGCGCGCGGCAAGATGTTCGCGCGCGATCGCGTCGATCTGCTGATCGATCCCGGTACCGCGTTTCTGGAATTCTCGCCGATGGCGGCGTATGGCCTCTACGGCGGCGCGGTGCATTCCGCCAGCATCGTCACCGGTATTGGCCGTGTCGCGGGCCGCGAATGCGTGATCGTCGCCAACGATGCGACCATCAGCGGCGGCACCTATTATCCGATGACGGTGAAGAAACATCTGCGCGCGCAGGATATCGCGCGCCAGAACAATCTGCCGTGCATCTACATGGTGGATTCCGGCGGCGCGTTCCTGCCGCAGCAGGACGAAATCTTTCCCGACGAAAAGCACTTCGGCCGCATCTTCTACAATCAGGCCAACATGTCGGCGGAACGCATTCCGCAGATCGCCATCGTGATGGGATCGTGCACCGCCGGCGGCGCGTATGTGCCCGCGATGTCCGACGAGAGCATCATCGTGCGCAATCAGGGAACCATCTTCCTCGGCGGTCCGCCGCTGGTGAAGGCCGCGACCGGCGAGGTCGTCACTGCCGAAGAACTCGGCGGCGCGGACGTGCACAGCCGCCAGTCCGGCGTCACCGATCACTATGCGCAGAACGATGCGCATGCCATCGGCATCGCGCGCCGTATCGTCGGCAACCTCAATCCCGCGACGTCATCCGCGACGGGCCTGCGCGAGCCGAGCGAACCGCTGTTCGAGCGCGAGGACATTTACGGTGTGGTGCCCGCAGATGCGCGCAAGCCCTTCGACGTGCGCGAGATCATTGCGCGCATCGTCGACGGCTCGGAATTCGAGGAATTCAAGAAGCTCTACGGCACCACGCTGGTGTGCGGCTTCGCGCATATCTGGGGCTATCCGGTCGGCATCATCGCCAACAACGGCATTCTCTTTAGCGAAAGTTCGCTGAAGGGCGCGCACTTCATCGAACTGTGCTGCCAGCGCGGCATTCCGCTGCTGTTCCTGCAGAACATCACCGGCTTCATGGTCGGCAAGAAATACGAGGCGGGTGGCATCGCGCGCGATGGCGCCAAGCTCGTGACCGCTGTTGCCACCGCATCCGTGCCGAAATTCACTGTGGTCATTGGCGGCTCTTACGGTGCGGGTAATTACGGCATGTGCGGCCGCGCCTACAGTCCGCGCTTCCTCTGGATGTGGCCGAATGCACGCATCTCGGTGATGGGCGGCGAGCAGGCCGCGACGGTGCTGAGCACCTTGCGCCGCGACAACATCGAGGCCAAGGGCGGCACATGGTCGGCGCAGGAAGAGGACGCGTTCCGCAGCCCGATCCGCGAACAGTACGAAACGCAGGGCCATCCGTATTACGCCACGGCGCGGCTGTGGGACGACGGCGTGATTGATCCCGCCGACACGCGCCTTGTGCTCGGCCTCGGATTGTCGGCCGCCGCCAATTCTCCGCTCGAGCCGCCGAAATTCGGCGTGTTCAGAATGTGATGCGGAGCAGGCCATGAGCAACCTTGTCCGCATCGAACGCGACCACGACGTGGCGCGCGTCACCTTGAATCGTCCCGAATTGAACAATGCGCTCAACCGGGCGCTGATCGAGGAGTTGCGCGCCGCGTTCGAGAGCATCGCCGCAGATCGCGCCATCGCGACGCTGGTCTTGGCGGGCGAGGGCAAGAGCCTTTGCGCCGGAGCCGACATCAACGCGATGCGCGAGGCCGGGACATATACCCGCGAGGAGAACATCGCGGACGCCATGCCGCTGGTGCACATGCTGTCGGCCCTCGACCGGATGCCGCAGACCACCGTGGCCCGCGTGCAGGGCCCGATCTATGGCGGCGGTGTCGGCGTGGTCGCGGCCTGCGATATCGCCATCGGATCGGCGGACGCCACCTTCTGTCTGTCGGAAACGCGCCTCGGCATCGTGCCCGGCATGATCAGTCCCTATGTGCTGCGCGCCATCGGCGAGCGCACCGCGCGGCGCTATTTTCAGACCGCTGAAGTCTTCAATGCGGACGAGGCCCGCCGCATCGGCCTGCTGCATGAAGTCGTTGCGGCCGACGCGCTGGACGAGCGCATCGCCAAGATGCTCAAGCAGTTGAAGTCCGCTGCGCCCGGCGCGCGCAGCATCGCCAAGAAGCTTGCGGGCGATATCGTCGGCCGCCCGATCGATGAAACCCTGATGACCGAGACCGCGCAACTCATTGCCGATGTGCGCGCCATGCCCGAAGCGCGCGAAGGCCTCACGGCGTTTCTCGAAAAGCGCAAACCGTCGTGGAGTTGATCCGATGACCGCCAAGACTCCCGCCGCGCTGTGTCGCCGCTTCAACACTTTGCTGATCGCCAACCGTGGCGAGATCGCCTGCCGCGTGATCCGAACCGCGCGCGCCATGGGCCTGCGCACCGTCGCGGTCTATTCCGAAGCAGACGCCGACGCCGTGCATGTGGCGCTGGCGGATGATGCCGTGCTGCTCGGCCCCGCGCGGGCGCGCGACAGCTATCTCAATATCGACCGCATCATCGAGGCGGCGAAGAAGACCGGCGCGGAAGCGGTCCATCCGGGTTACGGCTTTCTGTCGGAGAATGCCGACTTCGCGCGCCGCTGCGCCGCGGAGGGCATCGTCTTTGTCGGCCCGACCGCGGAGATGATGGAGGCGATGGGCTCGAAGTCGGGCTCCAAGGCGCTGATGGAAAAGGCCGGCGTGCCGCTGGTGCCTGGTTATCACGGCGAGGCGCAGGACGAGAAAACGCTGGCCGATGCCGCGGCGAAGATCGGTTATCCGGTTCTCGCCAAGGCTTCCGCCGGCGGCGGCGGGCGCGGCATGCGCGTGGTCAACAGCGCGGATGAACTGTCGGCCGCGATCGTCAGCGCCAAGCGCGAGGCACTGGCAGCGTTCGGCGACGACCGCATGCTGATCGAGAAGTTCGTTCTGAACCCGCGCCATATCGAGGTGCAGATCATCGGCGACAGCCATGGCAACCTGATCTCGCTGCTCGAGCGCGAATGCACCCTGCAGCGTCGCCACCAGAAGGTGATCGAGGAAGCGCCATCGCCGACGCTCAATGCCGCGCAGCGCGAGGCTGTTTGCGCCGCCGCGCGCAAGGCGGCGGGCGCGGTGAACTATGTCGGCGCGGGCACCATCGAATTTGTCTCCGACGGCAAGGAGACGTTCTTCATCGAAATGAACACACGCCTGCAGGTCGAGCATCCGGTGACCGAACTCATCACCGGCGTCGATCTGGTCGAACTGCAACTGCGCGTCGCATTCGGCGAGAAGCTGCCGCTGACGCAGGACCAGATCACGCTCAACGGCCATGCCATCGAGGCGCGTGTCTACGCCGAGAATCCGAACAAGAACTTCATGCCCTCCGTAGGCCGCATCCGCACCTGGCAGACGCCGGACAAAGTGGACGGTCTGCGCATCGATGCGGGTTACACTGAGGGCAAGACCGTCTCCCCGAACTATGACGCCATGCTGGCCAAGGTGATCGCCTGGGCGCCGACGCGCGATCTCGCGATCTCGCGGCTCAACCGCGGCCTCGAAGAAACCGACGTCCGCGGTGTCATCACCAACATTCCGTTCCTGTCGGCGCTGATCACGCATCCGGATGTGCGCGCCAACAGGATCGATACGAGCTTCATCGAGCGCGAACTGGCGAAGCTGACGCCTGCGGAAACTGCGCTGACCGAGCTTGAACTCGGCGCGGCGGTTGGCGCGATTTTGCAAAGTGAAAAGATTGCCGCGGGCCGCGATGCGCATTCACCGTGGCGTGCTTCGGGCTGGACCGCCGTCGGCATGCGCCAGCGCAACTTCGTGTTCAGGCAGGCGGAGGGCGAGCGCAGGGTGGCGCTGCGCTATGGCAGCGGGTCGTCTGTTCTGGCGATCGACGGGCGCGAACTCTCGTTCGCAAGCTCGGCCTCCGCACGCGGCGGTCTCGACCTTGTGCTGGACGGTGTCCGGCACCATGTCGCCGGTCTGCTCGATGGTCACGAGGTCTATGTCCGCACCCGCAACGGTCGGTTTGAAGTCCACTGGGTCGATCCGTTCGGCACCGAGGACGAGGAGCAGGCGGGTGCGGACCGCGTCGTCGCGCCGCTGCCGGGCACCGTCGTGGCGCTGCTGGTCGAGGAAGGCGCGGCCGTCGAGAAGGGCGCCGCGATCCTGACGCTGGAAGTGATGAAGATGGAGCAGACGCTGCGCGCGCCGTTTGCGGGCACGGTCAAGCAGCTCAAGTGCAAGGTCGGCGACATCGTCGCGGAAGGCGTCGAACTCGCCGAGATCGAGCCCAAGGGTTAAAGTTTAAAGGCTTAAATCATGAGCGATCAGGTCCGCATTGTCGAAGTCGGTCCGCGCGACGGGTTGCAGAACGAGAAAACACCGGTCAGCGCCGAGGCGCGGATCGCGTTCATTGAAAACTTGGTCAAGGCGGGTCTGCACACCATTGAGGTCGGCAGCTTCGTGTCGCCGAAGGCCATCCCGCAGATGGTCAACTCCGATCAGGTACTGCGCGCGGTCGATCATCATCCGGGCTTTGAGTTTCACGTCCTCGTGCCGAACGAGAAGGGCTACGAAGCCGCCAAAGCCGCAGGCGCGAAGGTGATCGCGGTGTTCGCCTCCGCGTCGGAGGGGTTCTCGAAAGCCAATATCAACTGCACCGTCGCGGAATCTATCCAGCGCTTCATGCCGGTGATCGAGCGCGCGAAGGCGGACGGGATCAAGGTGCGCGGCTATGTCTCGTGTGTGCTCGGCTGTCCCTATGACGGCGAGGTGAAGCCGTCCGCCGTCGTGGATGTGACGAAGAAGCTTTGGAATCTCGGCTGCTATGAGGTCTCGCTCGGCGATACCATCGGCGTCGGCACCCCGGCAAAGGCGCGTGCCTTGCTGCGTGCAGCGGGGACTGAGGTGCCGATGCAGCATCTCGCCATGCACTTCCACGACACCTACGGGCAGGCGCTCGCCAATCTCTATGCCGGTCTGGAAGAGGGCGCGCGGGTGATCGATTCCGCCGCGGGCGGCCTCGGCGGCTGTCCCTATGCGCCGGGCGCGACGGGCAACGTCGCGACCGAGGATGTCGTCTACATGCTGGAAGGCATGGGCGTGAAAACCGGCGTGGACATCGAGAGGCTGGTTGCCGCCACCAACGGCATCGCGGACCTCCTCAGCAAGAAGCCGGTCAGCCGCGTGGCATCGGCGTTGAACGCGAAGAAGAAATAGCTTTTTCGAACTCGTGGCGCTCAGCCGTCATTGCGAGCGAAGCGAAGCAATCCATTCCTTGAATTAAAAAGATGGATTGCTTCGTCGCAAGTGCTCCTCGCAATGACGCGGTCTTTTACCTGATCGACTCCGGCCCCATCACCAGATCCGGCAACCAGGTCGAGATGCCGGGGAAGAAGCACATCAGCAGCACGGCCAAGCCCATCAGCAGCACGAAGGGCAGCGTGCCCCAGATCACCTCCGAGAGCGGGATGTCGGGTGCGACGTTGCGGATGACGAAGATGTTCAGCCCGACCGGCGGGTGAATCAGCCCCATCTCCATCACGATGGTCATCACCACGCCGAACCAGATGATATCGAATCCTGCTGCGCGCAGCGGCGGCAGGATGATCGGCGCGGTCATCAGGATGATGGACACCGGCGGCAGGAAGAAGCCGAGCACGATCACCATGCCAAGGATCGCCGCCAGCAGTTCCCACTTCGGCAACTGCATCGCGACAATGGCGTTGGCCGCCGACTGCGAGATCGTCAGATAGCTCATGACGTAGGAATAAAGCAGCGACATGCCGATGATCATCATCAGCATGGTGGATTCCTTGATGGTCGACGTCAGGATCGGCGACAGATCGCCCGGTTTCCAGACGCCGTAGATCAGCGCGATCAAGAGCAATGCCAGCAGGCCGCCGAGGCCCGCCGTTTCCGATGGCGTGGCATAGCCGCCGTACAGCGCGATCATCACGCCGGTCAGCAGGATGATGAACGGCAGCACGCGCGGCAGCGCGCTGAAGCGCTCCGCCATGGTGAATTCGTCGTGCGCCAGAATGGGCGAGTCCTTGCCGGTTGCCTCGTAGGCCACCTTGGCGGCGGCGTATTCCTTGCGGAAGCGAACCACCGCATAGAGGCCGAACAGCGTGACCAGCAAAAGGCCGGGACCGATGCCCGCGAGAAACAGGCGTCCCAGCGATTTCTCGGCGGCGACCGCGAACAGGATCATGGTGATCGATGGCGGCAGCAGGATGCCGAGCGTACCGCCCGCGGCGATGATGCCCGCGGCGAAGCCGCCGGAATAGCCGCGCTTGCGCATTTCGGGAATGCCCGCCGAGCCGATGGCCGAACAGGTTGCGGGCGACGAGCCCGCCATCGCGGCAAACAGCGCGCAGGCGAACACGTTGGCGACGCCGAGCCCGCCGGGCACCTTGTGCAGCCACGCATGCAGCGCCGAATAGAGATCCTGTCCCGCGCGGGATTTGCCGATCGCTGCGCCCTTGAGGATGAACAGCGGAATCGAGAGCAGGGTGATCGATGCCATTTCCTCGTAGACGTTCTGCGTCACCGTATCGAGCGAGGCGGACGGCATGTAGATCGCCATGAAGACGACAGCGACGGCGCCCAGCGCGAACGCGATCGGCATGCCGGAAAACATCGCAACCAGGGTGGCGAGCCCATAGCTGATGCCAATACCCAGAACGGTCATGAACGTGAGGCCTTGTCGCGAGAAGACTTGCCGAAAGACGTCAGAATTTGAAGCAGGATCTGGACACAGAGCAGCGTCATGCCGGCCGCCATCAAGCCATAGGGAATGGCGAGCGGCGGACTCCACATCGAATTGGACACCTGCCCATCCACCCAGGCTTCGTGCATGAGCGTCCATGACTTCCAGCAGAAGAAGGCACAGAACGCCAGGCTCGCGACGTCCACCAGCAACAGACGCAGCCGGTTCATGGCCGGAGACAGCAGGCCGACAAAGGCCTCGATACCGATATGGCCGCGCAGGCTTTGCACGAAGGGCGCCGTCAGGAAGGTTGCGCCGACCAGCAGGAACACTGCGGCCTCGTCCTGCCAGTAGGTCGGCGAGTGGAACAGCGTGCGGGTCAGCACGCTGTAGCTCAGGATGAGGCACGCGAGGACGAGCGCCATCGCTGCAAGAACGACGATGATGCGATTGCAGAGGGCGAGCGCACGCGTAAGCCCGGCCAGGAGCGCATTGTTCGAGGCCGGGCCGACCAGCTCGCGCTGATCTTCAAGAGAGCCGTGCATCATGCAACGTCGGATGCGAGCTTCATCAGATTGGCGCAGTTGGCGCTCTTTGCGGAATAGTCCTTCCACGCGGTGTCGCGGGCGATGTCGCGCCACTTGCCGACGGTCGCGGCATCGAGAGCGCTCACCTTGGCTCCGGCCTTTTCGTAGACCTTGGTGACCTCGACGTCATCGTCCTGCGCACCCTTGCGGCCGAACGCTTCCATCTCCGCGCCGACCGTGAGGATGATGTCCTGCTGTTTCTTCGGCAGCTTGTCGAAGATCGCCTTCGACATCATCAGCGGCTCGAGCATGAACCAGTAGGACTGGCCTGCGCCGGACGTGAGATGCTTGGCGACCTCTTCGAGGCGGAACGAGATCAGGCTGGTGGAGGAGGTGATGCCCGCGTCGCAGGCGCCGGTCTGCATCGCCGCGTAGATTTCGTTCGACGGCACCGACAGCACGGCCGCGCCGGCGGTCTGCAGCACCATGTCCATTTCACGCGAGCCGCCGCGCACCTTCAGGCCCTTGGCGTCTTCCGGCGACACCAGCGGGCGTGACCGGCTGGCGACGCCGCCCGCCTGCCAGACCCAGGTGATAAGCATGATGCCCTTGTCGGCCAGGAAGTCGGTGAGCGCCTTGCCGACCGGCTTGTTCTTCCAGGCGAGGCCCTGATCGTAGCTCGACACGAGTCCGGGCATCAGGCCGATGTTGGTTTCAGGCAATTCGCCGCCCGCATAGGGAAGCGGATAGAGGCTCATGTCCAGCGCGCCCTTCCGCATGGCGGAGAACTGGGCGTTGGTCTTTATCAGCGAGGAGCCCGGATAGACCTCGGCGGTCAGTTCGCCGCCGCTGCGCTTGGTGATCTCGGCCGCGAACACACGCGTCAGCCGGTCGCGGAAGTCGCCCTTGTCGATCGTGCCGCCGGGAAACTGGTGCGAGATTTTCAGCGTGGTCGCAGCCTGCGCGGGACCGAAGCGAAGAATGGCGGGTGCGGCGAGGGTCGTTGCGAGAAGATGACGTCGTGTCAGCATCATGGGTCTCTCCCTTTGGCGTTTTTTATTGTTGATCAGCGGCGTAGCGCCGGTCAGGTGATGATCGTCGGCGCGCATTGTGACTTAGCTCTGCGAACATTGCTACCTTTGCTGCGACGCACAAGCGCAACAACCCACCTATACTTTTGGCCCGGCCGGCATGCGATGGGGTTCCGAAATATCGCGGACGCGAAAAATATACATCGGGTCCGTGTAACAACCGCGGCCTTGCTCCGAACCTGTCGAAGCGACCTTCGTCGCATCTTGCAACAGTTTCAGAGGATGACTCCCATGGCACGCATTGCCCCCATCGCTTTCGCAGCCGTTCTGTCTTTCGGCCTGGTTTCCGCCCCGGCGGCTTTCGCTCAGGACAAGATGTCCAAGGACGGCATGAAGAAGGAAGACAGCATGTCGAAGGACGCCATGAAGAAAGACTCCATGGGTCACGACGGGATGAAGAAGGACGGCATGATGAAGAAGAGCGACGGCATGAAAAAGGACGAGATGAAGAAGTAATTCATCCCGTCCTTATTTATCGATCCGGGAGCCTGCCGGGCAGGCTCCCGCTTTATTTGGATGATACGTCGCTGCGGTCTGACTTACTTGCGGGCTTTGCGTGCGGCATAGCGTGCGTCGCGCGCCGCTTTCTGCTTGGCCTTCAGATCGACCTCGGCGGCTTCCTTTTCGGCCTGAAGCCGGAGGGCTTCCGCCTGGGCCTGTTCGGCAAGCTCGGCTTCGCGCGCCAGCCGTTCGGCCTTTTCGGCCTCGCGGCGTTTCTTGCCTTCTTCGCGCGCAGCGGCCTGCGCCTGCCGCTCGGCGGCGCGCTTCAGGACGGCGGGATCGTCAGCAGCCGGCTGCGACTTGAACTTTTCGACGATGCTCTTTCTGGCGTTCCGCGCAGCGGCAGCGCGGTCCGCAAAACTTGGTTCCTTGAAACCCATCTCTCTCTTTCTGTGGCGTGATGTTGATGCCGCGCCTTGTAGCAGGTTTTCCGGCGTGTCAGGGCTCCGCCGGTATTTTTATGCGAGAAAAAATCGCGGGAGATCCCGGCCGGAAGGGTGCGAGCCTGCGGCGGCTAACGGACGCTGACGAAAGCGCCCCACAGGGCGGCGAGGCCGGCCCCGACCAGTACGTAAACCGGATGGCGGCAGAAAGCATCGCCGTAAGTACACATGGTGCTTCCGATGCGGCCGAGCTGGCCTTGGTCGGCCGCGTAAAACAGGCCGGACAAAATGACAAGAAGACCGGAGACAACGTACATGGCGAACCTTTTGGTTGCTTTGCCCACCTGCGGCGACGTCGCTTGCGATCGGCGCGAACTGCAATTCTTGCGGACCGCGCGTCTGCCGGGCCCGGGGAATAAATCGCCGGTCGAAGGCTAGATGCAAAGCGCTAAACACTGACGCAGGAATTGCGTCGGATTTTAAGCGAGAAGGACACGAGCCGTTCAAGCCTTCATCGGATCGCGGGGCACGGAATCGCGTCAGACGGCAACCCGGCATGCGCGGCCAAAGCGGAAAATTGCCGTTCTTTTTTTAACCCAAACAATATAGAACGATCCCGTTTGATTTCAGGCTCTTAGACGGTCCCATAGCTCAACTGGATAGAGTAGCGGATTTCTACTCCGCGGGTTGCAGGTTCGAATCCTGCTGGGATCGCCATCTCCATTCCTTTCATCGGTGCGCGACGTTCGCATCAACACGTGCGAAACAGCGATCCGTCTGAATTCGCCGCGAAGTCACCGAAGTCCTCACCGGGTGCTGGTGCTGAAAAAGCCGCTTCCGTTCGCGAAACGCTTTGAACCTTTCAAAGGCGCGCCGCGACACATCAGCGGAGGCGAGTCAAAAGTCTGGCGTCCCTGACGCGTCCCGACCTAAAATTCTGATGCCGGTGTCATGGCCCGGTGCGTGATCACGCACCGATCGGCTCGACGCCATCGCGCGGAATATTTCGAGCGGTTATCGATACGACCATGAGTCCGTCACGATTCGCGCATTGTCTGTATTTCAAGACGGCCTGTGTCCGTCGGCAGGGAGCTTCACTATGATCGGTCTGGTTCGCGCCCTTTCGGTTTGCGCCGCCCTGGCGCTCGGCCTTGCGTCGGCCAGTGCGGCGGACAAGGCGTTCAGGCGGGACGATCTGGCCGACGCCGGGGTGCGGCTCGAGGCGCAGATCAAGACCGAAGCGGGGATCATCAACAAGACGGCGGCGACGCTGAAGTCCGACACGGACGCCGCCTTCAAGCGTGGCGATCTGCGCGGCGCGCTGACATTGCTCGGCCAGACCACGGCGGTCGCGCCGGAGGACAGCGGTAACTGGCTGCGGCTGGCGAAAACCATTTTCCAGATCCGCCCCGCCGACAACCGGGAGCGGACCCTGTTCTATGAGCGCGCATCGACGGCCGCCTATATCGCTTACCAGCGCGCCGCCAATCCAGGCGAGGAGGCGGATGCCCTCGCGGTTCTGGGCAATGCTCTGGCCGAGCGGAAACTCTGGCGTCCGGCGCTCGATGCGTTGCGTCTCTCCCTCGACCAGAAAGAGGTCGCGGAGGTGCGCGGAAGTTACGAGAAGCTGCGCGATGCTCAGGGCTTCCGGCTGCTGGACTACAGCGTGGACTCTGACTCGGCGTCGCCGCGCGCCTGTTTCCAGTTCTCCGAGGATCTGCCCAAGCGGGCGGACTTCAATCCCTTCGTGGCGCTGGCGGGCACCGACAGTCCGGCGCTGACGTCGGAAGACAGGCAGCTTTGCGTCGAGGGCCTCAAGCATGGCGAGCGTTACACCATCAATCTGCGCGCAGGTCTGCCGTCGACGGTGAAAGAAACCCTGCCGAAGTCGGCGGAGTTCAACATCTATGTGCGCGATCGCAAGCCATTCGTGCGCTTCACGGGCCGCGCCTATGTGCTGCCCCGCACCGGCCAGAAGGGCATCCCGCTGGTCAGCGTCAACACGCCGGCGGTGTCGGTGAACATCTTCCGGATCGGTGACCGCAACCTGATCAACTCGGTGCTGGGCAGCGACTTCCAGCGCAGCCTCTCGACTTATGAACTGTCAGACCTCGGCAACGAGAAAGGCGTCAAGGTCTGGAGCGGCGAGGTCGCCACCCAGCCGACGCTGAATGCCGACGTGGTGACGGCATTCCCGGTCGATCAGGCCGTGGGCGACATGCAGCCGGGCATCTATGTGATGACCGCCGCCGCCAAGGGGCCGGGGTCTTCCGGTGACGACGACTCAAACCAGCTGGCGACCCAGTGGTTCATCGTCTCCGACCTCGGGCTGACCGCCTATTCCGGCAACGACGGCATCCACGTCTTCGTCAATTCGCTGGCGACCACCGCGCCGACATCAGGCGCGGAGGTCCGGCTGGTCTCGCGCAGCAATGAGATCCTCGCCACGCGCAAGACCGACAGCGCGGGCCACGTCCTGTTCGAGGCGGGGCTGGCGCGCGGCGATGGCGGCCTGTCTCCGGCGCTGCTGTCCGTCTCAGGCGACAAGGGCGACTACGCGTTCCTCAGTCTCAAATCGAATGCCTTCGATCTGACCGATCGCGGCGTCTCCGGGCGCACGGTGCCAGCAGGCCCCGACGCCTTCGTCTATGCCGAGCGCGGCGTCTATCGCTCCGGCGAGACGGTGTATCTCACCGCGCTGCTGCGCGACGGGCAGGGCAACGGAGTGACCGGCGCGCCGCTGACTCTGGTGGTCGAACGACCGGACGGCGTCGAATTCCGCCGCGCCGTGGTGCCGGATCAGGGCGCGGGCGGCCGCAGTCTCACCCTGCCGCTGAATTCCGCCGTCCCGACCGGGACATGGCGGGTCCGCGCCTTCACCGATCCGAAAGCGCCGTCGGTCGGCGAAACCACCTTCATGGTCGAGGATTACATCGCGGATCGCATCGAATTCTCTTTGAATTCCAAGGCAAAGCAGATTTCATCTGAAGTTCCTGCAGAACTTGAAGTGGATGGTCGCTTCCTCTACGGCGCGCCTGCCGCAGGCCTTTCGCTCGAGGGCGACCTGCTGGTCTCCGCCGCAGCCGATCGTCCGGGCTATGCCGGTTACAGGTTCGGCGTGGCGGATGAGGAGAATGAGAGCAACGAGCGAACGCCGCTGGAAAACCTCCCCGAGGCCGACGCCAACGGCAAGGCGACGTTCAAGGTCAGCCTGCCAAAGCCGCCGTCCTCGACCCGTCCGCAGGAGGCGCAGGTTTTCGTGCGCATGGTGGAAAGCGGCGGCCGCGCCGTCGAGCGCAAGCTGACCATTCCGGTCGCGCCCGGCGACGACATGATCGGCGTCAAGCCGCTGTTCAGCGACAAGAACGTGGCCGAAGGCGATCCCGCGAATTTCGACGTTGTTTATGTTTCGCCCGACGGCAAGTCGCTGGCGCGCAGCGGCCTGCGCTATGAACTGCTCAAGCTTGAGTCGCGCTATCAGTGGTACCGGCAGGGCTCGTCATGGGAATACGAGCCGGTGAAGTCCACCAAACGCGTGGCCGATGGCGATGTCACGGTCGCCGCCGACAAGCCCGCACGCATTCAGGTCGCGCCGCAGCCGGGCCGCTACCGGCTCGACGTGAAGTCCACCGACAATGACGGTCCGATCACCTCGGTGCAGTTCGATGTCGGCTGGTATTCCGACGGCAGCGCCGACACGCCGGACCTGCTGGAGACCTCCATCGACAAGCCGGAATACAAGTCCGGCGATACCATGGTGGTGTCCGTGAATGCGCGCACGGCGGGCAAGCTCACCATCAATGTGCTGGGCGACCGTCTGCTGACCACGCAATCCGCTGACGTCAAGGAAGGCCAGACCAAGGTCAATATCGCTATCGGCAAGGATTGGGGCACCGGCGCTTATGTGGTCGCGACGCTGCGCCGTCCGCTCGACACCGCGGCGGGCCGCATGCCGGGCCGCGCCATCGGGCTGAAATGGTTCGGCATCGACAAGAGCGAACGCACGCTCAAGGTCTCGCTCGCGCCGCCCGCGCTGGTGCGTCCGGGCACGGCGCTCAAACTGCCGGTGAAGATCGAGGGATTGAACCGCGGCGAGGACGCCAAGATCGTGGTGGCCGCCGTCGACGTCGGCATTCTCAACCTGACCAACTACAAGCCGCCCGCGCCGGACGACTATTATCTCGGCCAGCGCCGCATGACCTCCGAAATCCGCGATCTCTATGGGCAGTTGATTGACGGCATGCAGGGCACGCGGGGACAAATTCGCACCGGCGGCGACAGCGCAGGCGCGGAGCTGCAGGGCAGCCCTCCGACGCAGAAGCCGCTGGCGCTTTATTCCGGCATCGTCACGGTCGGGGCGAACGGTACGGCGGAAGTCACATTCGACATTCCGGAATTCGCGGGCACCGCGCGTGTGATGGCCGTGGCCTGGACCGCGACCAAGGTCGGCCGCGCCAATACCGACGTCACCGTGCGCGATCCGGTCGTGCTCACCGCAACGCTGCCGCGCTTCCTGCTCAATGGCGATCGCGGCACCATGACCATGGACCTCGACAACGTCGAAGGCGCTGCGGGCGACTATGTCATCAGCGTCAAGACGACGGGTCCGGTGAAACTCACCGGCAATCCGGCCACCACCATGCGCCTCGCTGCCAAGCAGCGCAGCACTGTCGCGCTGGCACTCGATGCGTCGGGCGGCGCGGGGGCGGCGGTGCTCGATGTCGATATCAAGGGGCCGAACGGGCTGACGCTGGCGCGTCACTATGACCTCAACGTCAAACCGGCGACGCAGATCCTCGCGCGCCGTTCGATCCGGACGCTGGCCAAGGGTGAGAGCCTGACGCTGACCTCGGATATGTTCTCCGATCTGGTGCAGGGCACCGGCGGCGTGCAGCTCTCCGTGGGGCTGTCCACCGCGCTCGATGCCGCGACCATTCTCAAGGCGCTGGACCGGTATCCGTTCGGCTGCTCCGAGCAGATCACCAGCCGCGCCATGCCGCTGCTCTATGTCAACGACCTTGCAGCGGAGAACCATCTGGCGCTGGACGCTGCCGTCGATCAGCGCATCAAGGACGCGATCGATCGCCTGCTGGCGCGTCAGGGCTCGAACGGCTCGTTCGGCCTCTGGTCGGCAGGCGGCGACGATGCCTGGCTCGATGCTTACGTGACCGATTTCCTGACGCGGGCGCGCGAGAAGGGCTTCGCCGTGCCGGACATTTTATTCAGGACGGCGCTGGACCGTATCCGCAACTCGGTCGTCAACGCCGACGAGCCGGAGAAGGACGGCGGCCGCGATCTTGCCTACGGCCTCTATGTGCTGGCGAAGAACGGCACCGCGCCGATCGGCGACCTGCGCTATCTCGCGGACACCAAGCTGAACAACATCGCCACGCCGATTGCGAAAGCACAGCTTGCGGCGGCGCTGGCGCTGGTCGGTGACCGCGCCCGTGCCGAGCGCGTCTATGCTGCGGCGGTCAACAGCCTCGCCCCGAAACCGGCGCTCGAATTCGGCCGTAGTGACTACGGCTCGCAACTGCGCGATGCGGCGGCGCTGGTGTCGCTGGCCAGCGAAGGCAGCGCGCCGAAGCAGACCATCAGCCTCGCAGTCGAGCGGGTGGAAGCCGCGCGCGGTCTCACGCCTTACACCTCGACGCAGGAGAATGCTTGGATGGTGCTGGCCTCGCGGGCACTGGCGAAGGAGGCGAGCAGCCTCGCGGTGACGATCAACGGCGAGGTCGCGAAGAACGCCGTCTATCGTAACTATCGCAGCACCGATGTGGCAGCCAAACCGATCACCATCACCAATACCGGCGAGGTGCCGGTGCAGGCCGTGGTGTCCGTGACCGGCGCACCGATTACGCCGGAGCCCGCCGTTGCCAACGGCTTCAAGATCGAGCGTAACTACTTCACCCTCGACGGCAAGCCTGCCGATGTGTCGAAGGCGAAGCAGAACGATCGCTTCGCGGTCGTGCTGAAGATCACCGAGGCCAAACCGGAATACGGTCACATCATGGTGGCCGATTATCTTCCGGCGGGCCTTGAGATCGACAATCCGAAGCTGGTGTCGTCCGGCGACAGCGGCACGCTCGACTGGATCGAGGACGGCGAAGACCCGGAGAACACCGAATTCCGCGACGACCGTTTCAGTGCATCCATTGAGCGCGCCAGCGATGACAAGGCGGTGTTCACCGTCGCTTACATCGTGCGCGCGGTCTCGCCGGGCAAATACGTGCTGCCACAGGCCTATGTCGAGGACATGTACAATCCTTCGCGCTACGGCCGCACCGGCACCGGAACGGTCGAAGTGGCCAAGGCGAAATGAGCGGGGACGCGGACCATAGCTCTCCACCGTCATTGCGAGGAGCGCAGCGACGAAGCAATCCACTCTTTCGGGTTGTTGGCTCGAATGGATTGCTTCGCTTCGCTCGCAATGACGGAGAAAATGGCAGGCATCGCATCCTTCGACGATTTGCAGTTGCGACGGCTGTTGCCGCCGCGTTGTGTGTCATCGCCGCCGCCTTCTGGATCGCCTCCCTCCCGCCATTGCCGTTCGATCAGGTGAAGCAGGTTTCGACCACCATCGTGGATCGCAACGGCAAGCTGCTGCGCGCATTCGCGATGGCGGACGGGCGCTGGCGGCTGCCCGCGACGGTAAAGGACGTCGATCCGGGCTATCTCAATCTACTGCTGAACTATGAAGACCGCCGTTTCCGCTCGCATATCGGCGTCGATCCGCTGGCGATGGGCCGTGCGGCGCTGCAACTCGTGACGCGCGGGCACATCGTCTCGGGCGGTTCGACCATCACCATGCAGGTCGCGCGGCTGATGGAGCCGCGGCAGGAGCGTTCGGTCAGCGCGAAACTGCGGCAGATGGTGCGCGCGATTCAGCTTGAGCGAAAACTGAGCAAGGACCAGATCCTCGATCTCTATCTGACGCTGGCGCCGTTCGGCGGCAACCTCGAAGGCGTGCGCGCGGCGTCCTTCGCCTATTTCGGCAAGGAGCCGAAGCGGCTGTCGCTTGCGGAATCCGCGCTGTTGGTCGCGCTGCCGCAGTCGCCGGAAACCCGGCGGCTCGACCGCCATCCCGATGTGGCGCGCGCCGCGCGGGATCGCGTGCTGGCGCGCATGGTGGACGACGGCAAGGTCTCGACAGAAGATGCCGTGCAGGCGAAAGCCGTTCTGGTGCCGCGCCTGCGCAAGCCGATGCCGCTGCTCGCGCCGCATTCCACCGATCAGTCGCTGGCGATCATGAAGGACGAACGGCGCATCCAGCTCACGCTGGAGTCCACTATCCAGAAATCGCTGGAACAGTTGGCGAAGGACCGCGCGCCGGCGCTCGGGCCGGACGTGTCGGTCGGCATTCTCGCCATCGACAACGAGAGCGGCGACGTGCTCGCCCATGTCGGCTCGTCGGACTATTTCGACACGCGGCGTGCGGGGCAGGTGGATATGACCCGCGCGGTGCGTTCTCCGGGTTCGACGCTCAAGCCGTTCATCTACGGCCTCGCCTTCGAGGACGGCTTCGTTCATCCCGAAAGCCTGATCGACGACCGGCCGGTCCGCTACGGCTCCTACGCGCCGGAAAATTTCGACATGACCTTTCAGGGCACGGTCACCGTGCGCAAGGCGCTGCAGATGTCGCTGAACGTGCCGGCGGTCGCCTTGCTCGACCGCATCGGGTCCAGCCGGCTCACCGCGCGCATCAAGCAGGCCGGTGGAAATCTCATCCTGCCCAAGGATGAAACACCGGGCCTTGCCATGGGTCTCGGCGGCGTCGGCGTCACCCTCAGCGATCTGGTGCGGCTCTATGCCGGTTTTCCACGGCAGGGCGAGACTGTCCCGTTACGGGAAATCGTGCGCGCTGGCGACAAGGCCGAGCCCGAGACCCGCCGTCTGCTCGATCCGTCCGCCGCATGGCTGGTCGGCAATGTGCTGATGGGCACGCCGCCGCCGGATAACGCGCCGCATAACCGGCTCGCCTTCAAGACCGGCACCAGCTACGGCTACCGCGACGCATGGTCGGTCGGCTTCGACGGCCGCATGACCATCGGGGTCTGGGTCGGCCGCCCGGACGGCGCGCCGGTGCCGGGCCTGACCGGCCGAACCGCGGCCGCACCGATCCTGTTCGATGCCTTCGCCCGAACCGGAAAACTTCCCGCGCCGCTGGCAAGAGCCCCCAAGGGCACGTTGATGGCGAGCAACGCCAAGCTGCCGCTGCCGCTGCGGCGCTTCCGGCCCGCGGGGGATTTCGTCCGCACCGGCAGCGAGCAGACGCTGCGCATCCAGTTCCCGCTGAACGGCTCGCGGATCGACACGTCCGGCAGCGGTGAGAGCCAGGCCGCGATGCCGGTCAAGGTGGCGGGCGGGGTGATGCCGCTGACCATGATGGTTAACGGCATCGCGGTCGGGACCATCGACAGCCGCCGCCAGAAGCTGATCGAACCGCCGGGGCCGGGCTTCGCCCGCCTTACGGTGATGGATTCGACTGGCGCGGCGGACACAGTTGTCGTGAGAATTCAGTAGAACCAGTCCAAGCTGTTGTCGCGAAGGCGGTTTCCGCGTATGCGAAACCGATGGACGATATCTACCCAAGGCCCAGATTTGGCGCGCCGCGCGAGCCGGTGGAACCGAAAAACCCCGGCAGCGGACTGGTGCGCGTGGTCGATTTCGCCATGCGCAGCCATACGCGCGCCGTCGCGCTGCTGGTTCTGGCGGGGCTGCTGTTCTTCCTGCCCGGGTTTTTCAACATTCCGCCGGTCGACCGCGACGAGGCACGCTTCGCGCAGGCCACCAAGCAGATGGTGGAGAGCAACGACTTCATCGACATCCGTTTTCAGGACGAGGTTCGTTACAAGAAGCCGGTCGGCATTTACTGGGCGCAGGCTGTCGTTGTGGATACCGCCTCAGCGCTCGGCCTGCCGCGCGCGCAGGTCCGCATCTGGCTTTATCGCATTCCCTCGCTGATCGGCGCGATCGGCGCGGTGCTGCTGACCTACTGGACGGCGCTCGCCTTCGTCACGCGGCGCGGCGCGTTTCTCGCCGGTCTTCTGATGTGCAGTTCGATCCTGCTTGGGGTCGAGGCGCGCCTTGCCAAGACCGACGCCATGCTGCTGTTGGCGACGACCGCCGTCATGGGTGCGATGGCGCGCGCCTATCTGTCGTGGCAGCGCGGCGACGACGCGCCGCAATCGTGGCTGCTGGCTGGCGTGTTCTGGACGGCGATCGCATGGGGCATCCTGCTGAAAGGCCCGCTGATCCTGATGTTCGTGGCGCTGACCGTGATCGCGCTCGCGATCATGGACCGCTCCGCCGCCTGGCTGTGGCGGCTGCGCCCGGTCTGGGGACTGATCTGGACTCTGGTGCTGGTGCTGCCGTGGTTCGTCGCGATTTTCCTGAAAGCGGGCGACACCTTCTTCGCGGATTCGCTCGGCAGCGACATGCTCAACAAGGTCGCCAGCGCGCAGGAATCCCATGGCGCGCCGCCAGGACTGTATTTCATTCTGTTCTGGGTGACGTTCTGGCCCGGCGCGACGCTGGCCGGAATGGCAGCGCCCGCGATCTGGCGCGCGCGGCGCGAACCCGGCGCGCAATTCCTGCTGGCATGGCTGGTGCCCGCATGGATCGTGTTCGAGATCGTCATCACCAAGCTGCCGCATTATGTGCTGCCGCTGTATCCGGCGATCGCGATCCTGATCATCGGCGCGCTTGAGCGCCGCGTGCTGTCGCGCACCCCATGGATCGTGCGCGGTTCGGCGTGGTGGTTCGTGCTGCCGCTGATCCTCACGGTCGCCTGTGTGGTTGGCGCCATCGCCCTGCTGCGGCAACCGGAGTTTCTGGCTTGGCCGTTCGCGGCCGGTGCGCTGATCCTCGGGCTTTTCGCGTGGTGGATGTACGACGATCACCGCGCCGAACGATCGCTGCTCAATGCCGTCGGCGCGTCGTGGTTCACCGCCGCATGCGTGTACGGAGTGATCGTTCCGTCGCTCGCGCCGCTGTTTCCGAGCGTGCAGATCGCGCGCGCGCTACGCAGCGTGGAATGTATCGGACCGCAGGCCGCTGCCGCGGGATTCCAGGAGCCAAGTCTGGTGTTCATGGTGGGCACGCAGACGCTGCTGACCAACGGGTCCGGCGCCGCCGACTTCCTGCTGCAGGGAAGCTGCCGCTTCGCCCTTGTGGAGTGGCGCGAGGAGCGCGCCTTCGCGCAGCGCGCCGAAGCCATCGGCCTGCGCTACAACGCCGGCGCGCGGATTGACGGCTATAATTTCTCGCAGGGCAGGGCCATCTCGGTCGCCATCTTCCGGTCGGAAGGCACGGAATAATGACCATCAACGCGGACCGCGCTCCGCAAGCTGGCTACATCGCGCAGGTTGGCGCGATCGCCTGGCATGCGATGGCGCGGCTTGTTCGCGCGCCGTCGCATTCGCGGCGTGCCGAGGCACGCCGGGCAATGGCGCGGCGATGGCTGGGTCTTTCGGTGCTGGCGGCCATTGTCATCGGCGTCCTGATGTTCGCCGTGGATGTCGCCGTTATCACGCGAATGCCTGCGCGCGGCACGCTGAGCCTCTGGCCGCTCCGGCACTTCACCGATCTCGCCAAATCCGAATACGTGCTGTGGACGCTGGCGATCGTTCTCATTCTTGTTCTCTTGATCCTGCCGCGGCTGACGGGTGTGTCGCGCGCGAACCTGACTGCGCTCGGGTTACGCTTGCAGTACGTGTTTCTCGCCGTGCTGGTGGCCGTTCTCACCAGCGAAGTCCTCAAATACATCATCGGCAGAAGCCGGCCATTTGTCGGCGGCGAGCCCAATGCCTTCAACTTCTCGCATTTCGCCGGAAACGCGGCCTTTGAGAGCCTGCCGTCCGGCCATGCGACCACGGCGTTCGCGCTCGCCTTCGCGGTGTCGGCGCTCTGGCGCAAGGCCGTGCCGGTGATGTTCACCTATGCCGTGCTGATCTGCATCACCCGGGTCGTTCTGTTGGCGCATCATCCCAGCGATGTGGTCGGGGGCGCATTGACCGGTGTGATCGGCGCCATGGCCGTGCGCTACTGGTTCGCGGCGCGACGGCTGGGCTTTTCCATCCGCTCCGACGGCACGATTGAGCCGCTTTCAGGCCCGTCATGGGCTGGTCTGAAAAGGGTTGCCCGCGAGGCCTTCGCACCATAAGAAGCGGTCGCCCGGCACGGGGTTACCGTGTCTGCGGACCCATCAGGACATGAGCGATCAATCCTCCCATTCCGGCCAGCCGATCCCTGACGTGTCGATTGTGGTTCCTGTCCGCAACGAGCAGGACAATGTCGCCCCGCTGATCGCCGAGATCGCGGCGGCGCTCGACGGCCGCTGGGCCTATGAGATCATCTACGTCAACGACGGTTCGACCGACGCGACCGGCGAGCGGCTCGCCGCCGAGATGCGCGTGCGCAAGAATCTGCGCCAGATCCGCCACGCGGCCTCAAGCGGACAATCTGCGGCGGTGCGCACCGGTGTTCGTTTCGCGCGCGGCCAGATCGTCGCGACGCTCGACGGCGACGGCCAGAACAATCCGGCATTTCTGCCGAACTTGATCGAAGCGATCGAGAAGGGCAACGGCCGGATCGGCCTTGCGGCGGGGCAGCGCGTCGGCCGCAAGGATACCGGCTTCAAGAAATTCCAGTCGCGCACCGCGAACGGCGTGCGCAATCTGATCCTTCGCGACGGCACACGCGACACCGGCTGCGGCCTCAAGGGATTCCGCCGCGACGTATTCCTGTCGCTGCCGTATTTCGACGGCCTGCATCGCTTTCTGCCCGCGCTGGTGCGGCGTGAAGGCTTCGACATCGCCTATGTCGATGTGATCGACCGGCCGCGCCATTCGGGCGTGTCGAATTACGGCTTCTTCGACCGGCTTTGGATCGGGATCATGGATCTCGCGGGCGTGTGGTGGCTGATCCGCCGCAAGAAATCGACGCCTGTGGCGACGGAGGTGACCTGATGCTGATTCAGTTCGGTCAGGATCTCAGCAATTATCTTTACGACGTGTTCATCGCGAAGTTCGACTTCTGGCTCGCATTCGGTCTGGTCGCGCAACTGCTGTTCACCGCGCGCTTTCTGGTGCAGTGGATTTCCAGCGAACGTGCGGGCCAGAGCGTGGTGCCGATGGCCTTCTGGTTCTTCTCCATGGGCGGCGGATTCATGACCCTGATCTATGGCATCGCCAAGCGCGAACCGGTGATCATTCTCGGGCAGAGCCTCGCGACCCTGATCTACGTCCGCAACATCATGCTGATCGTGAAGAACCGCGCGAAGGGTTCGAAGGTCGAGAAGGGTTGAGGCGCGTTGCGGAGTGCCGTCACCCTGAGGTGCGCAGGCGGCGAAGCCGCCAAGCCTCGAAGGGCGACGGCGACATCGTGCATGGTCATCCCTTCGAGGCTCGCCGAAGGCGGCGCGCACCTCAGGATGACGCGGTCTGCTACTTGGCCGCCGCCTTCATCGCTGCGAAGCCGCGCTCCAGATCCGCTTTCAGATCGTCGACATTTTCCAACCCGATGTGGAAACGCAGCGTCGGGCCGCCCGGATTCCATCGGGTCGCCGTGCGATACGATGAACAGTCGAACGGGATCACGAGGCTTTCGAATCCGCCCCACGAATAGCCCATGCCGAACAGCGTCACCGTGTTCAGGAACGCATCCACCGCCTGCTGCGAGGCGGGTTTCAGCACAATGCTGAACAGGCCGCTCGCGCCGGTAAAGTCGCGCTTCCAGATCGCATGGCCCGGATCGCTTTCGAGCGCGGGATGCAGCACGCGCGAAACTTCCGGCCGCGCGGCGAACCAGCGCGCCATCTCAAGTCCTGATTGCTGATGATGCGCGAGCCGGACCGCCAGCGTGCGGATGCCGCGCAAAGCGAGAAATACATCGTCCGGCCCCGCGCAGACGCCGAGCAGGCGGATCGCATCCGTGATCAGCGGCCATGCCTTGGTGTTGGCCGAGATTGTCCCGAACATGATGTCGGAATGCCCGCCGAGATATTTCGTCGCCGCCTGCAGGCTGATGTCGACGCCCTGATCGAGCGAGCGATGAAACAGCGGCGTGGCCCATGTATTGTCGTCGATGACGAGCGCGCCCTTCGCATGAGCGACCGCGGCGATCGCCGGAATGTCCGGCATCTCGAACGACTGCGATCCCGGCGCCTCGACCAGAACAGCCCGTGTGTTCGGCTTGAACAGCTTTTCGATTCCCGCGCCGATCAGCGGATCGAAATAATCCGTCTCGATGCCATAGCGCTTGAGCAGGCTGTCGCAGAAATTCCGCGTGGGACGATACACGCTGTCGATAACAAGCAGGTGATCGCCCGCCTTGAGAATCGCCAGCAATGCTGTGGAAATCGCCGCGACCCCGGACGGGGCAAGCCCGACGCCCGCGCAGTTCGGCCCTTCCAGTGCCATCAACGCCTGTTGCAGGGCCTTCGTGGTCGGCGTGCCGTGGCGACCGTATTGATATTCGCCGCGATGCGCATGCAGGTCGTCCGCCGTCGGATAAAGCACCGTGGACCCGCGCACGACCGGCGGATTGACGAAGCCCTTCTGCGCGGCGGTATCGCGGCCGGATGTGACCAGTTCGGTCTGCGGAGCAAGCCCGGAGGGGCCGTGATTCTTGGAAACGGTCATGAGGATTCGCTTGTGAAAGACATCTTGCCGCAGAGAGATGCAGTAAGCTGGCCGCGATGCCCGGCGTCAACCCCTTGACCCGCCGCGCATGGCGTTCTGTTATGCAGACCAGATATTTAGTTGCTGTTCGCGCTTCCGCAGGATCGTTTTATGCCGCGCGACGTTACTATCCGTCGCAAGCGCCGAACCATCGAGAAAGGCCATTCCATGAAACGGGTTTCACTCGCTCTCATTTCTTTTTTTGCGGTCGGATTCGTTCAGGCCGCCTTCGTTCAGGTCGTTCACGCGCAGGCGCAGGACAAGCCGAAGGACCGAGGCACGCTGCAGAGCGTGAAGGACCGCGGCACCCTGTCATGCGGCGTCAGCCAGGGACTGCCCGGCTTCTCCGCGCCGGACGACAAGGGCAACTGGACCGGTCTCGATGTCGACGTATGCCGCGCCATCGCCGCCGCGATCTTCAACGATCCGTCCAAGGTCAAGTTCGTGCCGCTCTCCGCGAAGGACCGCTTTACCGCGCTGCAGTCCGGCGAGATCGACGTCCTGTCGCGCAATTCGACATGGACGCTGTCGCGCGACACCTCGCTCGGACTGAACTATACCGGGATCACCTATTACGACGGGCAGGGCTTCCTGGCCCGCAAATCGCTCAAGGTGAATTCCGCGCTCGAACTGAACGGCGCGTCGATCTGCGTGCAGACGGGCACCACCAACGAGCAGAACGTCTCGGACTACTTCAAGGCCAACAACATGAAGTATGAGCTGATCGCGTTCAGCACCGCGGACGAGACCATTAAGGCCTATGAATCCGGACGCTGCGACGTGTTCACGTCCGACGTCTCGCAGCTTTATGCGGAGCGGCTGAAGCTCGCCGCGCCGACCGACCATGCGGTGCTTCCCGAAGTCATCTCGAAGGAGCCGCTCGGCCCCGTCGTGCGCCATGGCGACGACCAGTGGTTCGACATCGTGAAGTGGACGCTGTTCGCGATGGTCAACGCGGAGGAACTCGCGATCACGCAGAAGAACGTCGATGAGATGGCGAAGTCCGCCAAGCCCGAGTTGAAACGAATCTTCGGCACCGACGGCAGCCTCGGCGAACAGCTTGGTCTCACCAAGGACTGGGTGACGCGCATCATCAAGGCCGTCGGCAACTATGGCGAGTCGTTCGACCGCAATGTCGGCGCGGGCTCCAAGCTGCAGATCGCGCGCGGCCTCAACAAGCTCTGGAATCAGGGCGGCCTGCAATACGCGCCGCCGATCCGTTGACGCTGCGGTCCGGCGCGGCCATGGCTGGCGAACCTCGCAAACCGCCGCTCCGGCTGGCCGCGCGGCTTCGTCGCGCGCTCGGCGGACAGGCGGGGTGGGGCGGCGTTGTCGTTCAGATCCTGTTTGTCGCTCTTGTCCTCTGGGTCGGCTACGAGATCATTGAGAACGCCCGCGCCAACCTGCAGGCGCAGCGGATCGCTTCCGGCTTCGGCTTCATGTCGAATACCGCGAGTTTCGCTGTCAGTCAGGCGCTGATCCCCTATACCGAAAGCGATACCTACGCGCGCGTATTCGTCGTCGGCCTTTTGAACACGCTGCTGGTCTCGATCATTGGCATCGTGATCGCAACCATCATCGGTGTGCTGGTGGCGCTGGGCCGGCTGTCGCCGAACTGGCTGCTGGCGCGGATTTCGGGCGGCTATGTCGAACTGATCCGCAACCTGCCGCTGCTGTTCCAGATCCTGTTCTGGTATCTCGCCGTGCTCGCGACGCTGCCCAATCCGCGGCAGAGCATTTCGCTGTTCGGTGCGGTGTTCCTCAGCAATCGCGGACTCGTGGTACCAAACCCGGTGCCGCAGGCTTCGTTCGGCGTGTTTGTCGTGGCAATCGTCATCGGCATCGTGGCTTCGCTGGTGATGGGTTTTTATGCGCGGCGCAGGCTGTTCGCGACAGGCCAGAAGCTGTCCATCTGGCCGTTCGTGCTGGCGATGCTGCTTGGTCTGCCGCTATTGGCGTTCGTTCTGTTCGGTGCGCCGCTGACATTCGACATGCCGCAGTTGCGCGGATTCAACTTCGCCGGCGGCGCCCGCATCCTGCCGGAATTCGCCGCGCTGACCATCGCGCTCTCGACCTATACGGCGGCCTTCATCGCCGAGATCGTCCGTGCGGGCATCCAGTCCGTGCCGAAGGGCCAGATGGAGGCGGGGGCCTCGCTCGGCCTGTCGCGCGGAGAGACTTTGCGGCTAATTGTGATTCCACAGGCCATGCGCGTGATCCTGCCGCCGCTGACCAACCAGTATCTCAATCTCACCAAGAATTCATCGCTCGCGGTCGCCATCGGCTATCCCGATCTGTTCTCGGTGTTCGCGGGCACGACACTGAGCCAGACCGGGCAGGCGGTCGAAATCATCGCGCTGACCATGGGCGTGTATCTCCTCATCTCGCTGGTGACGAGCGCGCTGATGAGCCTCTACGGATGGCGCATAAACAGGAGTCTGGCCGCATGAGCGAACAGGCAGCCTCCTTTGTTCGCGCAAGTCTTGCCGAGCCGCGCCGCGCGCCGGTGAAGACGACGGGCGTGGTCGGCTTCGCGCGCGAGCGGCTGTTCAACACGCCGCTCAACATCATGCTGACAGTCGCGGGCGCGGTGCTGCTGTGGCTGATCCTCGTGCCGCTGATCCGGTTTCTGTTCGTCGATGCGGTGTGGCAGGGCAGCGACCGCAATGCCTGTCTCGAATCCAATGTCGGGCATGTGGTCGGCGCCTGCTGGCCATTCATTCAGGCGAAGTTCGATCAGTTCATCTACGGCTTCTATCCGGCGCAGGAGCGCTGGCGCGTCAACCTGACATTCGCGCTGGGCGCATTGCTGCTGCTGCCGCTCTTGATTCCGCGCGCACCCGCCAAGGCGCTCAACTCCGGCCTGTTCTTTCTCGCTTATCCGGTGATTGGATTCTTCCTGCTGCGCGGCGGCGGGCTGAAGGGATTTGCGATTCACTGGATCGCCGATCTCGGCTCCGCGCTGGCTATCAGTTTTCAGGATGCCGGACGAAGTCTCGTTGCCACGGCGAGCGGACCTTTGGCGCAGGTCGTCTGGCTGATCGGACGGCTTGTCGGCTGGATCGGTGACGGCCTCGCGCTCATCGTGTGGCCGCTGGAATGGCTGCGCGACTATACAGAGGCGCTCCGCCCGACACTATGGGCTGACGTGATGTTCACGACCGTCATCGTCTCGCTGATCGTGTTTTTTGCGACCGGCGCCTTCCGCAACGGCTGGCGGCCGCTTCTCAACTGCCTTGCGATCTTTGGCGGCATCGCGCTTGTCATCGCCGTGATGGGGCTCGATCACGGTGGCCTGCCGATCGTCGATACGCGCTCATGGGGCGGCCTGCTGGTGACGCTTGTGGTGTCCGTCACCGGCATCGTTGCGTCGATGCCGGTCGGCATGGCGCTGGCGCTGGGACGGCGCTCGACCATTCCGCTGATCCGCGTGTTCTCCATCGCCTTCATCGAATTCTGGCGCGGCGTGCCGCTGATTACCGTGCTGTTCTTCGCGACCTACATGCTGCCGCTGTTCCTGCCCGGCAACTTCACCGTGGACGGCCTCGTGCGCGTCCTGATCGGCATCGCGCTGTTTGCGGGCGCGTATAACGCCGAAGTCATTCGCGGCGGCCTGCAGGCGGTGCCGCGCGGGCAGGCGGAAGCGGCCAGCGCGCTCGGCCTGTCGTACTGGAAGACGACGGGACTGATCGTGATGCCGCAGGCGCTGCGCCATGTCATTCCGGGCTTGGTCAACAGTTTCATCGCGCTGTTCAAGGATACCACGCTGGTGCTGATCGTTGCGATCTTCGATCTGCTCGGACAGTTACGCGCCTCGTTCGCCGATCCGAACTGGGCGACGCCGACCACGCTGTTCACCGGCTTTGCCTTCACCGGCATCATCTACTTCGTGTTCTGCTTTGGAATGTCGCGCTATTCGCTGTTCGTGGAACGGCGGCTCAATGCCCACAAGAATGTCTGAGATGAACCCATGACCGCAGATCCCATTGTCAGCATCTCGGGCCTCAACAAGTGGTTCGGCGAATTTCATGTGCTTCGCGACATCGATCTAGTGGTCGGGCGCGGCGAGCGCATTGTCGTCTGCGGCCCGTCGGGCTCGGGCAAGTCGACGCTGATCCGCTGCATCAACGCGCTGGAGGAATTCCAGGAAGGCCGCATCGTGGTGGACGGCATCGAACTCGGGCCGAACCTGCGCCGCGTTGATGACGTGCGCCGCGAAGTCGGCATGGTGTTCCAGAGCTTCAATCTGTTTCCGCATCTCACCGTGCTGGAGAACTGCACGCTGGCGCCGATCTGGGTGCGCAACATCCCGAAGAAGGACGCCGAAGCCGCCGCGATGAAATATCTCGAGCGGGTGCGGATTCCCGACAAGGCGAACAAGTATCCCGGCCAGATTTCAGGCGGCCAGCAGCAGCGCGTGGCGATCGCGCGCGCGCTGACGATGAATCCCAAGGTCATGCTGTTCGACGAGCCGACCTCGGCGCTCGATCCCGAGATGGTCAAGGAGGTGCTCGACACCATGGTGGACCTCGCGAAGGAGGGCATGACCATGCTGGTGGTGACGCACGAAATGGGCTTCGCGCGCGAGGTCGCCGACCGCGTGGTGTTCATGGACGCGGGCCAGATCATCGAAGCGAACACACCGGACCGCTTCTTCTCCAATCCGCAACACGAGCGGACGAAACTGTTTCTCAGTCAGATTTTGCGGTGAGATTTATCCGTCATTGCGAGGAGCGGAGCGACGAAGCAATCCATCTTGTTGTGACCATGGATTGCTTCGCTGCGCTCGCAATGACGAAAACGCTCACACCTTCTCGAACGGCGGCTTGATCGTGTTCTTGCGCTCCAGCCATTCCGGCACCGGCAGGTTCTTCGAGCGAAGGAAGTCCGGGTTGAACAGCTTGGACTGATAGCGCGTGCCGTAGTCGGCCAGAATGGTCACGACGGTGTGGCCGGGGCCAAGGTCCTTCGCCAGCCGGATCGCGCCGGCGATATTGATGCCGCTCGATCCGCCGACGCAGAGCCCCTCATGTTCGAGCAGATCGAACACGATCGGCACCGCTTCGGAGTCTTCGATCAGGTAGGCCTTGTCGACGTGGAGGTCCTGCACGATCGGGGTGATGCGGCCGAGGCCGATGCCTTCAGTCACCGAGCCGCCTTCGGTGGATTTGACCTCGCCATGGTCGAAGTAATTGTACATCGCGGCGCCGCGCGGATCGGCCACGCCGATCTTGATGTTCTTGTTTCGCTCGCGCAGATAGATCGACGTTCCGGCCAGCGTGCCGCCGCTGCCGATCGAGCAGATGAAGCCGTCCACCTTGCCGTTCGTCTGGTCCCAGATTTCCGGACCGGTCGAGACGTAATGCGCCTTGCGGTTGTCGAGATTGTTCCACTGGTCGGCGAACAGCACGCCGTTCTTTTCCGTCTTGCGCAGCTCATCCGCGAGGCGGCGGCCGACATGCTGATAGTTGTTCGGATTGCTGACAGGCAGCGCCGGAACCTCGACCAGTTCGGCGCCGAGCAGCCGCAGCACGTCCTTCTTTTCCTGGCTCTGCGTTTCCGGAATCACGATGATGGTGCGATAACCGCGCGCCGCCGCGACCACGGCCAGGCCGATGCCGGTGTTGCCCGCGGTGCTTTCCACCACGAGGCCGCCGGGCTTCAACTCGCCGCGTTCCTCCGCCTCGAGGATCATCTGCTTGCCCGCGCGGTCCTTGACCGACTGGCCGGGATTCATGAACTCGGCCTTGCCGAGAATGGTGCAGCCGGTGATGTCCGAGGCGTGTTTCAGCTTGATAAGCGGCGTGTTGCCGATGGCTTCGATGACGTCGTTGCGAATGTGCATTGGGACCAGATATGTCAGGACGATGAAACGTTGGTGCAGCAATCAACCTAGATGCCGCATGCCGTCCCGACAAGGGTAGCGCCTGCAAGCGTGATCTGCAGTGTTTTCGCCGTGGTTAACCCGATTTGGCGAACACCACCTGCCGCACATCGATATTCCCCGACAGGAATCCGGCCTCGCAGTAAGCGAGGTAATATTCCCACAGCCGCCGAAAGCGTTCGTCGAAACCGAGCGGCGTCAAACTGGGCCATGCCGCGCGGAAATTATCTCTCCATGTCGCGAGTGTCTTGGCATAATCCTCTCCGAAAATGCGCTCGCGGATAACAGGAACGCCGAACCGCTCGCCGAGCGATTTCAGCACCTGCGGCGAGGGCAGCATGCCGCCGGGAAAGACATACCGCTGGATGAAGTCCACTTCGCGGCGATAGGCGTTGAAGAACCGGTCCTGAATGGTGATGGCCTGAATGCCGGCAAACCCGCCGGGCGCGAGCCGATCGCGAAGCTGGCTGAAATATTGCGGCCAGAACTGCTCACCGACGGCTTCGATCATTTCGATGGAGGCGATGCGGTCATATTGCCCGCGCTCGTCGCGGTAATCCTGAAACCGGATTTCGACCTTGTCGTTCAATCCTGCAGCTTGTATCCGCTGCCGCGCAAAGTCGCGCTGTTCGCTGCTGATGGTCAGGCCGACCACCTTGGCGTCGTAATGCTTGGCCGCGTATTCCGCGAAGCCGCCCCAGCCGCAGCCGATCTCCAGCACGCGCTGGCCCGGCTGCAGGTTGATGGCCTCGGCGAGCCGCTTGTATTTGTTGTTCTGCGCGGAGGTGAGATCGTCGGTGTGATCCTCGAAGATCGCCGACGAATAGGTCATGCTCGGATCGAGCCAGGCCGAATAGAACGAGTTGCCGATGTCGTAGTGCGCATAGATGTTGCGCCGCGCCTGCCGTTTGGTGTTGCGATTGAACCAGTGCCGGACCAGTTGCAGGACACGCGCGGCGGGATTTGCGGCGAGCATGGTCTGGATCAGGTCGTGGTTCAGGCAGAAGATGTAGAGAAACTGCGTGAGGTTCGGCGTGTCCCATTCGCGGCGCAAATAGGCTTCCGCAATCCCGATGTCGCCGCCGCGCGCGAATCGCCACGCGAAATTGTAGCTGTGGATCGTCATCTGCGCGGCAGGGCCGGGCTCCTGTCCGCCGCAGCGTAAAACGCGGCCGTCGGGCAGGGTGATGTCCAAAGTGCCGCGCCGAAGCTTGGCGGCGAAGCCCAGCGCAATGCGAACCGTTTTGGGGACGCCGGACAGTACCGTCTCGACGTTATCGGAAGTGAGGATGGTCAGGTCAGGCATCGCGCATATCCGTCAGTAAGATGTGGCTCTGGGTCCAGATCGTCTGCTCGCGTGGTACCGGCCGTCTGCCGCCGAATTGTCCTTCGCTTGTTGGTTGTGATGAGCTTCGCGTCTTCGCACCGTGGACGCAAGAGTTCCCGTTCCGAGGCGTGCAAATTCGGCAGCGCAACAAGACCCGCAAGAGACGGGAATGATTCTGTAGGCTGGGCAATTCACTGGCGATTTCAACCGGTTCTAAAGTGAAGCGAATGCGATTGAAGATGAAATCTTCGTAAGGCGCGGAGCATTCAGCAAGATGAACGATGAGAAATGCCGATGTATCGCGGGTTTCTGCGATTCCACCGCCTGATACCGGGGCGCCACAGCTTGCGGCTGTCTTGGGGGCGGCGCGGCATCGTCCCTGTCCCGGCACGGAACGGACCGCTAGAATGAGATTCTAACCCTTGGAGAATGTTCGCGCCGGTGTTCGAGTTGCCCCAAAAATTGAGGCGTGGAGTCATCCGGTCTCCGCTCATGCTGTGTGCCGCATTCGCCCTGGCTGCCACATCGAGCGGCTGCATCGTCACGTCCGATCTGCCCGATCCGGCGCTGGACGTGCCGGCCGCCTACAAGGCCGCGGGCAATCCCGCCACGGCTGACGACAAGCCGCCGTCGCTCGACTGGTGGCGCGGATTCCGGTCGCGGGAACTGACGATCCTCATGGAGGAGGCGCAGACCGTCAATCTGGATATCGCCGCCGCGGTCGCGCGCATCCGGCAGGCCGATGCGCTGGCGCAGACGGCTGGCGCGGCCTTGCTGCCGAGCGTGACCGGAGGCTTTTCCGGATCGCGCTCCCGCTCGTCCAGCAACACCGGCGTCGTGACGTCGGGCAGCGCCATCGGGCGCGGCGAAGTGACGAACCATAGCGCCACGCTGAGCGCGAGCTACGAGATCGATTTCTGGGGCAAGAACCGCGACGCTCTGCTTGCGGCGGAAGAAACCGCCAATGCCAACCGCTTCGATCGCGACGTGGTGGCGCTGACCACGCTGGCAAGCGTCGCCAATGCCTATTTCACCGTGATCGCATCGCAGGACCGGATCGCCATCGCCACGCGGAATATCGCCAGCGCGCAGCGAATCTACGACGCCATCAAGGCGCGCGTCGATGCGGGCACTGGGTCCGATCTCGATCTGGCGCAGCAGGAAAGCGTGCTCGCCAATCAGAAGGCATCGGTGCCGCCGCTGCGGCAGGCGCTGGCGCAGAACAGCAACGTGCTGGCCACGCTGGTGTCGCGGCCGCCGGAGCGCATGCGGCTGAGGGGCGGAACGCTGGGCGCGATAGCCCTGCCGCGCGTGACGCCGGGACTGCCGTCCGAACTGCTGACCCAGCGTCCTGACATTCGCCGTCAGGAAAGCGATCTGGCGTCTGCGACCGCCAATGTCGGCAGCGCCCGGGCGCAGTTCTTTCCGAGCATCCAGCTGACGGCATCCGGCGGCTACCAGAGCGCGGCGCTCGCGGCTCTGTTCACGCCGCAATCGGCGTTCTTCAACATGGCGGCGGGGCTGACCCAGCCGATCTTCGACGCAGGGCGGATCCAGGCCAATTTCGACCTGATGCAGGCGCGGCAGGACGAAATGCTGCAGACCTATCGCAAGACGGTCATTTCCGCCTTCTCCGATGTGGACACGGCGCTGACGACCCTGAAGGAAGCCAACGAGCGGGTCCGGCTGCAGCGTATCGTGGTGACATCGTCGCGGCGGGCGTTCGAATTGTCGGAGCGGCAGCTTCGCGCCGGTACGGCCGACATCGTGACTGTGCTAAACACGCAATTGACGCTCTTTCAGGCCGAGGATTCGCTGGCGCAATACCAGTTGGCCCGGCTGCTGGCTGTCGTCACCCTCTATCAGGCATTGGGCGGCGGCTGGTCGCCCGGAGTGCCGCCAAGGATAACGGAAGGGGCCGCGGATGCTCTTTAAGCCCGACCTCAATGACAAGGCCAAAGCCGCAGGCGATGGTGTCGCGCGCGCGGCATCCGGCGCGCGGCGGCGGACTGTATCGATCGCGGTATGGCTCGTGATCCTCGGCGGTCTCGGCTATCTCGGCTGGACGTATTTTCACGGCAGCAGCCAGACCGCCACGCGCGGGCCGCGCCCGGACATGGCGATCCCGGTGCTGGCGGCGACGCCGCGCATCGAAGACGTGCCGGTCTATCTCGACGGCGTCGGCACCGTGCGCGCGCTCAACAACGTGACGGTGCGCGCGCAGGTCAGCGGCAAGCTGCTATCGGTGAAGTTCAAGGAAGGCCAGGACGTGAAGGCCGGCGACGTGCTGGCCGAGATCGATCCGGCGATCTATCAGGCGCAGTACGATCAGGCCGTGGCCAAGAAGGCGCAGGACGAGGCCACGCTCTCCAACGCGCGGATGGATCTGGTCCGCTATCAGCAGCTCGCGACGGCAAAAGCCGGTTCCGCGCAGCAGGCCGACACGCAGAAGGCGCTGGTCGCGCAGCTCGAAGCGCTGGTGAAGTCGGATCAGGCCGCCATCGACAACGCACAGGCCACCCTCAGCTACACCAAAATCGTCGCGCCGCTCGCGGGCCGCGCCGGATTGCGTCAGGTCGATCAGGGCAACATCGTCCAGCCGTCGGATGCGACGGGCGTCGTGGTGATCACGCAGCTGCAGCCGATCGCGATCCAGTTCAGCCTGCCACAGCAGCAGATCGTGCGCGTCAATGCGGCGGCGGCCAAGGGAGCGCTGGCCGTCGACGTGTTCGGCAACGACGGCAAGACCGTGATCGATACGGGCCACGTGACCGGCATCGACAACCAGGTCGACCAGACCACGGGCACCGTGAAGGTGAAGGCGGAGTTTCCCAACGCCCAGTTCCAGCTCTGGCCTGGCCAGTTCGTCAACGTGCGGCTGAAAGTGCAGACGCTGGACAAGGTGATCGTGATTCCGACATCGGCGGTTCAGCGCGGCCCGGCCGGAACGTTCGTCTACGTCATCAACAGCGACAACGTGGTCAACGCGAAGACCGTCAACGTCACGCTGCAGACCGAAACCAATGCGGTTATCGCGTCCGGCATCACGGTGCAGGATCAGGTGGTCACGACCGGGTTCGCCAACCTGTCCGAGGGCGCGAAGGTCAGCATCAGCAAGGACTATCAGGCGCCGACACCGGACCTCGCGCCGCGCAGGCAGAAGGGGCAGTTCAACGGCGACAAGGGCCAGCGCGGTGAGAGGGGCGGACGCCGCGGCCAAAAGGAGCAGGGGGCTGCGTCCCAAGGCGGCCAGCAGCAGACGGGCGGCGGCACGAAAGCGCCGCAGTAATTCGGTGTCACCACTTCAACCCGCGAGCGCGCATCGATGAGCGTCTCTGAGCCATTCATCCGCCGGCCGATCGCCACGTCGCTGCTTGGCGTCGCGCTGCTGATCGGCGGCGCGCTCGGCTACTGGGCGCTGCCGGTCTCCGCGCTGCCGCAGGTCGATTTCCCGACAGTGCAGGTCACGACGCAACTGCCTGGCGCGAGTCCCGATGTCGCGGCGTCGCTGGTTACCGCGCCGCTGGAGCGGCAGCTCGGGCAGATTCCGTCGCTGGTGTCGATGAACTCGGTGAGTTCGTTCGGCGTCAGCCAGATTTCGCTGCAGTTCGATCTTAACCGCGACATCGACGGCGCGACGCAGGACGTACAGGCCGCGATCAACGCCGCGGCAGGCGTGCTGCCGAAGAACCTGCCGTATCCGCCGACTTACGCGAAGGTCAATCCGGCCGACGCGCCGGTGCTGACCATTGCGATGACGTCGGATACCTCGTCGCTGCGGTCCATGAGCGACATCGGCGACACCATGATCGCGCAGCGCCTCGCGCAGATTTCCGGCGTCGGCCGCGTATCCATTCTCGGCGGGCTGAAACCTGCGGTGCGCGTGCAGGCCGATCTGGCGCGGCTCGCCGCCTACGGTATTTCGATGGAAGACCTGCGCAGCGCGATCGCGGGCGCGAATGTGTCGGGCCCGAAGGGCTCACTTGATGGCGCGCAGCAGGCCTACACCATCGCGGCAAACGACCAGATCGCCGTGGCGGAGGCCTACAAGCCGATCATCATCGCCTATCGCAACGGTTCGCCGGTGACCATCGGCGATGTCGCGCAGATCATCGACGGGCTGGAAAACGACAAGACCGGCGCGTGGTATCAGGGCAAGCCCGCCGTGGTGATCGAAATTCAGCGCCAGCCGGGCGCCAACGTCATTGAGGTGGTGCGGCAGATCCGCGCCGAAATCCCGAAATTGCAGAAGGCGGTTCCGGCAGGCGTCAATCTGGAAGTGGTGAGCGATCGCACGGTCACCATCCGCGCCTCCGTGCATGATGTGCAATTCACTCTGATCCTGAGCGTATTGCTGGTGACGCTGGTCGTGCTGATCTTCCTGCGCTCGCTGCGCGCGACGCTGATCGCGGGCGTGGCGCTGCCGCTCTCGCTGATCACCTCGTTCGGCATCATGTATTTTGCGGGCTTTAGTCTCGACAACTTGTCTTTGATGGCGCTGACCATCGGCACCGGCTTCGTCGTCGACGACGCCATCGTGATGATCGAGAACATCGTCCGTCACATGGAGAACGGCGAAAACGTCATGCAGGCCTCGCTGCGCGGCGCGAGCGAAATCGGCTTCACCGTGATCTCGCTGACGGTGTCGCTGATCGCGGTGTTCATTCCGCTGCTGTTCATGTCCGGCCTTGTCGGGCGCATGTTCCGCGAATTCGCGCTGACGCTGACCATCGCCGTGGTCACATCCGCCGTGGTATCTCTGACCCTGACGCCGATGATGTGCTCGCGGCTTCTCAAGCTGCACCACGAGGAATTCCAGGTGCCCGGCCTTGCCACGCTGAGCGGCTGGATCGACCGGATGATCGAATTCTATCACCGCACGCTGCTGGTGGTGCTGCGGCATCAGCGCGCCACGCTGCTGGTGACGTTTCTGACCATTCTTGCCACCCTGGGCCTGTATGTGGTCGCGCCGAAGGGCTTCCTGCCGTTGCAGGACACGGCCTCGATTACCGCCGTAACCGAAGCCGGTCCTGAAGTCTCGTTCTCCGACATGAAGCTGCGGCAGACGCAGGTGGCGGACGCGATCAAGGCCGATCCGGACATCGTCGGCGTCGTATCCGTCGTCGGCGCGGGATCGGTCAATCCGACCACCAATGTGGGGCGTCTCGTTCTCACGCTGAAGCCGCGCGGCGAGCGCAAGACCGATATCGCCGTGGTGGTGGACCGGCTGAAACAGCGCGTGGCGGCTGTGCCCGGCATGACAGTCTATTTCCAGGCCGTGCAGGATATCCAGATCAGCACGCGCGTCAGCCGTTCGCAGTATCAGTACACGCTCACCGCGACGGATGCCGCGGCGGTCGTCGAATGGTCGCAGAAGCTGGTGCAGGAGATGCGCCGCGATCCGCTGTTCCGTGATGTGTCGTCGGACGGGCAGGAGGGTGGCCTGCGCGCCATCGTCAACATCGACCGGCAGCGGGCGGGCCAGCTTGGCGTTTCGGTGCAGGCGGTCAACGACACACTGAACGACGCTTTCAGCCAGCGGCAGATATCGACCATCTTCGGACAGGCCAACCAGTACCGTGTGGTGCTGGAAGCATTGCCTGAATACCAGCGCGATCCGTCGGTGCTCTCGAAGCTTTACGTGCCCGGCGCTGCGGGCACGAGCGGATCGCCGAATGCGCAGGTGCCGATCGAAGCGGTGGCCAGCATCGTGCGCACCACCGCGCCGCTGTCGATCTCGCATCAGGCGCAGTTTCCCGCCGTGTCGCTGTCGTTCAATCTCGCGCCGGGCGAGGCACTCGGCAATGCGGTCGAGCGGGTCGCGGAGATCGAGACGCGCATCGGCATGCCGGGCAATATCGTCGGTCTGTATTCGGGCGACGCAGCCGAATTCTCCAAGTCGCTGTCCGGCCAGCCATGGCTGATCCTCGCGGCGCTGGTGACGATCTACATCGTGCTCGGCGTGCTCTATGAGAGCTATATCCATCCGATCACCATTCTCTCCACGCTGCCGTCGGCGGGCGTCGGCGCAATCCTCGCGCTGATGCTGTGCGGACAGGACCTGTCGGTGATCGGCCTGATCGGCATCATCCTGCTGATGGGCATCGTCAAGAAGAACGCGATCATGATGATCGACTTCGCGCTGGAAGCGGAGCGGCATCAAGGCATGACGGCCTACGACGCCATCGTGCAGGCCTGTCTCCTGCGCTTCCGCCCGATCATGATGACCACGCTGGCGGCGCTGTTCGGCGCGCTGCCGCTGGCGATCGAAAGCGGCACCGGCGCGGAACTGCGCTTTCCGCTCGGCGTGTCGATCATCGGCGGCCTTCTGGTGTCGCAGGTGCTCACGCTCTACACCACGCCGGTGATCTATCTCGCGCTGGATCGCATCAACCGCCGGATCGAGGCCGCCGTTCCGCCGGATCAATCCGGCAAGCCGACGCCGCCGATCGCGGGAGCCACCGAGGGCATCCAGTGATGGCGCAAACCTCTCATACGACGCACGCCGTCACCCTGAGGTGCCGAAGCGCAGCGAAGGCCTCGAAGGGCGACGGCGTCTCATTGCCGTCATCCTTCGAGGCTCGCAAGGGCTCGCACCTCAGGATGACGGCTCAGTTGTCTTCATCTCAACCGACCATGGTGTAGCCATGGCCTCGCTCTCCGAACCGTTCATCCGAAGGCCCGTCGGCACCACGCTGCTGGCCATCGGACTGTTTCTGGTCGGAGCGGTGGCCTACAACTTCCTGCCGGTCGCCAGCATTCCGTCGGTAGATTTCCCCTCGATCCGCGTGTCGGCGTCGCGTCCCGGCGCGGACCCGACCATCATGGCGTCCACCGTCGCCGCGCCGCTGGAGCGCAGGCTCGGCGAAATCGCGGGCATCGACCAGATCACCTCGACCAGTTCGCTCGGCTCCACCAGCATCTCGCTGCAATTCGCCATCGGCCGCAACATCGACCGCGCCGCACGCGACGTGCAGGCCGCGATCAACGCGTCGCTTGCCGACCTGCCGACCGATCTGCCGACGCTTCCAAACTTCCGCAAGGCCAACCCGGCCGCCGCGCCTGTGCTGATCGTCGCGCTGACCTCAAAGACCATGCTGTCGAGCGCGATCTATGACGTCGCGGACACGGTGATCGCGCAGCGCATCTCGCAGGTGCCGGGTGTCGGCGAAGTCACGGTGAGCGGCGCGGATCAGCCTGCCGTGCGCGTGCAGATCAATCCCGGCGCGCTGGCGACGGCGGGCATCGCCAGTGACGATGTGCGCACCGCCATCGTCAACGCCAACGCCATTGGCCCGGTCGGAACCTTCAACGGTCCGGTGCTCGGCGAAACCATCGCCACCAATCCGCAGATGCGGACCGCCGCCCAGTTCCGCAACCTTGTGATCAAGAGCAGCGGCGGCAATTTCGTCCGGCTGTCCGACGTCGCGACCGTCAGTGACGCCACGCGCAACAGCCGCTCTATCGCCTGGTTCAACAAGCAGCCCGCGGTGCTGATCCTGATCACCAAGCAGCAGGATGCCAACGTCATCGACACGGTCGATCGCGTCAAGGCGCTGCTGCCGGAGCTGAAACAGTGGATGCCGGGCGGCGTGGACATTTCGATCCTGTCGGACCGCACCGGCACCATCCGCGCCAATGTCGAGGACATGGAATGGACGCTGGGCGCGACCGCCGTGCTGGTGATGCTGGTGGTGTTCGTGTTCGTCCGCCGCATGACGCCGACCATTGCCGCCGGAATCTCCGTGCCGCTGGCGCTGGCGGGCACATGCGCGGCGATGTGGGTGGCGGGATTCTCGATCAACAATCTTTCGTTGATGGCGCTGGCCGTATCGGTCGGATTCGTCGTGGACGATGCCATCGTCATGATCGAAAACATGTACCGCAATCTCGAAGACGGCATGAAACCGTATCAGGCTGCATTGCTCGGAGCAAAGCAGATCGGATTCACCGTGCTGTCCATCAGTATATCATTGGTGGCTGCGTTCACGCCGCTGATCTTCATGGACGGCATTGTCGGGCGCCTGTTCCGCGAATTCTCGCTGACGCTGACCTTCGCCATCCTGGTGTCGATGGTGGTGTCGCTCACCGTCACGCCGATGATCTGCGCGCATTACATCAAGAGCGCGATCTCGCCCGACGCGACATGGTTCGATCGGCTGATCGAAGGCGGCCTGACGCGGATCGTGCGGCTTTACGAGCGCACGTTGCATGTGGTGCTGCGGCTGCCGATCCTGACCATGCTGGTTTTCTTCGCGACCATCGCGCTGACGGTCACGCTCTACGTCAAAACACCGAAGGGTTATTTTCCGACCGATGACAGCGGCCTGATCATCGGCGTGACCCGCGCCTCGCCGGACGTGTCGTTCCAGGCCATGCTCGGTTTGCAACAACGTGTCATGGACATCGTGCTGGCGGATTCCGCCGTGGCAGGCGTCGGCTCGAGCCTCGGCGGCAGCGGCGGGCCGGGCGGCGGCTCCAACACCGGCCGCATGTTCATCAGTCTCAAGGATCTGGAGGGACGCGGCGGCCTCACCACCACGCAGGTGATCGATCGCCTGCGGCGCAATCTCGGCCAGGTCCCCGGCATCCGTCTCTTCATGTTCGCGGCGCAGGATCTGCGCGCGGGCGGACGCCAGAGCGACTCCAATTACCAGTATACGCTCATCAGTTCCGATCTCGACCTGTTGGCGAAGTGGGCACCGATCGTCGCCAAGAAATTCGAAAGCGTGGACGGCATCACTGACATTTCGAGCGATCGCAACGTCGCCGGTCTGGCGCTGAATCTGTCGCTCGACCGCAAGACCGCCGCGAGTCTGGGCGTGCAGGTGACGGACATCGACAACGCGCTGAACAATGCGTTCTCGCAGCGGCAGGTTTCGATCATCTACACCCAGCGCAACCAGTATCAGGTCATTCTCGAAGTCGATCCGCGGCTGCAGGGCGATCCCTCGGCGCTGGACAGCATCTATGTCGCGGGTAATGGCGCCTCGCAGGTGCCGTTGTCGGCCGTGGTGCACATGGAACGCGGGTTGTCGCCGCTGTCGGTGTTCCACCAGTCGTCGTTCCCGTCGAACACTATCTCATTCAACGTGCCGGACGGCGTTCCGCTGCAGACCGCGACCGGCAATATCCTGCGCGCGGTCGAGGAACTGCACATGCCGGAAGGCATCCGCGGCGAATTCGCGGGCAATGCCGCCGACAGCCAGAAGACCGCGAGCAAGCAACCGCTGCTGATCCTCGGCGCGCTGATTGCGGTCTACATCGTGCTCGGCGTGCTGTACGAGAGCCTCGCGCATCCGCTGACCATCATCTCGACCTTGCCGTCTGCGGGACTTGGCGCGCTGCTGGCGCTGCAGGCCACCAACACGCCGCTGACCGTGATCGCCTTCATCGGCATCATTCTCCTGATCGGCATCGTGAAGAAGAACGGCATCATGATCGTGGACTTCGCGCTGGAGGGCGAACGCCAGCGCGGCCTGTCGTCGGAAGACGCGATCTTCGAGGCCTGCATCGCGCGCTTCCGGCCGATCCTGATGACCACCATGGCGGCGCTGCTGGCCGCCGTGCCGCTGGTGCTGGCGACGGGGCCGGGCACCGAACTGCGCAGGCCGCTCGGCATCACCATCATCGGCGGCCTGATCGTCTCGCAGATCCTCACGCTCTACACCACGCCGGTGATCTATCTGCTGATCGACCGGCTGCGCGGGCGTGACCGGCCCGTGACCGTGACTGGCGGAGCCCCTGCCGAGTAGTTTGCGGCAACGCAACGACGCGCGGGAACCTTATAAATTCCACCGCATTATACCGGCATGAAAAAGCCGCCGATTCAGGAAGTTGTCGCCGAAACCGGGAATCCTGTCGAAGCCCCGCCGCCCGAAATTCTAGAACCTGATTCAGCGCTGTCGCCGGAGGAAGCCGAGGAGTTGCGGCGCGACTACCTGCTGACGCGGTTCTGGATCAGCGCGCGCGGCTTCTGGGGCAAGGGAGGCGGTCGTCTGGCATGGGCCTTCACCCTCGGCCTGCTTCTCCTGATCGTTCTTCAGATCTCGTTCCAGTACGGCATCAACGTCTGGAACCGCTCGATCTTCGACGCCATCGAGAAAAAGGATTCCGCCAGGGTTTTCTATCTGACCGGCATCTTCTTTCCGCTCGCCATCGGCAGCGTGGTGGTCGGCGTCACGCAAGTGTTCGCGCGGATGAGCACGCAGCGCCGCTGGCGCTCGTGGCTCACCAACGCCGTGGTGTCGCGATGGCTGACCAACGGCCGTTATTATCAGCTCAATCTGGTCGGCGGCGATCATCAAAATCCCGAATATCGCATTGCCGAGGATCTGCGGATTGCGACCGATGCGCCGGTGGATTTCGCGGCCGGTGTGACGCAGGCGTTCCTGTCCGCGACCACCTTCATCGTAGTGCTGTGGACCATCGGCGGCGCGCTGACCTTGTCGTTCGGCAGCGCCACCGTCACCATTCCGGGCTTTCTGGTGATTGCCGCTGTCGTCTACGCCGTGATCGCGAGCGGATCGATGGTCGTGATCGGCCGGAATTTCGTCTCGATCTCGGAAAGCAAAAATCAGGCGGAGGCGGACTACCGCTACGCGCTGACGCGCGTGCGCGAGAACGGCGAAAGCATCGCGCTGCTCGGCGGCGAGGACGAGGAGCGCTCCGGCATCGACAAGTCGTTTGGCAACGTGCTGCGGCAATGGGCGCTGCTGTGCGGCCAGCACATGCGGACCACGGTCGTCTCGCAGGGCTCGAACCTGATCGCGCCGGTGATTCCGATCCTGCTCTGTGCGCCGAAGTTTCTCGACGGCAGCATGACGCTGGGGCAGGTGATGCAGGCGGCCTCGGCCTTCACCATCGTGCAGACAGCCTTCGGCTGGCTGGTGGACAACTATCCGCGCCTCGCCGAATGGAACGCCGGCGCGCGGCGCATCGCATCGCTGATGATGTCGCTCGACGGCCTTGAACGTGCCGAGACCGGCGACGGCTCCAACCGGATCACGCGCGGCGAGACGGACAGCGACGCGATGCTGCGGCTCAATGACCTGTCGGTGACGCTGGATGACGGCACCGCCGTGGTCGGACAGTCCGAGGTGGAGATCGGGCCCGGCGAGCGCGTGCTGGTCGCGGGCGAATCCGGCACCGGAAAGAGCACGCTGGTGCGCGCCATCGCGGGCCTGTGGCCATGGGGCGGCGGCAGCGTCGACATTCGTGCCGACCGGCGCATGTTCATGCTGCCGCAGAAACCTTACGTGCCCTCGGGAACGCTACGCCGGGCCATCGCCTATCCGGGCGCGGCGGAGGACTGGACCGTCGAGGAGATGGCGGAGGCGCTCGACAAGGTCGGCCTCGCGCACCTGAAGGACAAGATCGAGGAAGACGCGCCATGGGACCAGACCTTGTCTGGCGGCGAGAAACAGCGGCTCGCCTTCGCGCGCCTGCTGCTGCACCGGCCGGACATCATCGTTCTCGACGAAGCGACGTCGGCGCTGGACGAGGCGGGGCAGGACAACATCATGAAGCTGCTGCACGATGAACTCAGCGACGCCACCATCGTCAGCGTCGCGCACCGTCCCGAACTGGAGCAGTTTCACAGCCGTAAGATCACCCTCGAACGGCGCAAGGGCGGCGCGAAGCTCGTGAGCGACATCGATCTGATTCCGCGCAAGAGCGGCCGCCGCCTGATGGGCCGCTGGCTGCGGCGGCGAAGCACGCCCGCATCCAAAGCCGCGTGACGGGACGATGAGCGGTTGCTGATCGGCGGCGCGAAGCGTATAGCCGGGCCATGTCCAAATCAGCCAAGCCTGTTGCCGCCGGTGTCGCGGAAGAGATCGAGGAATGCCCGCGTTGCGGCAAGCCGCTGCCGTTCTGCATCTGCGACAGCATCGCACCGATCGACAACCGGATCGAACTTCTGATCCTGCAGCATCCGCAGGAACAGGACCGGACGCTGGGCACGGCGCGGCTCGCCGCGCAGCAGCTCACGAACGCCACGCACAAGGTCGGGCTGTCCTGGCCGAGCCTGTCCAAAATTCTCGGACGCGAAGTCGATCCGCAGCAATGGGCGATCCTGTATCTCGGCTCCGCGAAGGTCGCCGATCTCGCCACCGACCGCGACGTGGTCGCGATCGACCGCAAGGGCGAGCTTGAGGAGCACCAGCGCGGAATCCTGCGCGACCTCGAAGGCGTCGTGCTGCTCGACGGCACCTGGAGCCAGGCCAAGGCGCTGTGGTGGCGCAATGCGTGGATGCTGAAATGCCGGCGCATCATTCTCGGCCCGGCGAAACCGTCGCTTTACGGCAAGCTGCGCAAGGAGCCACGCCGCGACGGGCTGTCCACCATCGAAGCCGCCGGCATGGTGCTGGCGCGGCTGGAAAACCGTCCCGAGATCGAAACCCAACTCAACGCGACCTTCCAGCGGATGCTGACACAGTACCGCGATGTGCAGACGACGATGCCCGAACTCGCGCCGAAGCCGAAGAAGCGGGATTATCGCCGTCCGGAAAACCGGCGCGGCAAGAAGTACGCGTCATCCTGACGGTCGTCGGCCGACTGTCGCACTCAGTCGGCCGGGATAAAGCGGAGCGTGCCCGCCTGGCGCGTCGGCTGGCCGGTGTCGTTCGTGTGATTGACGCCGTCCATGACTGGGACTTCGGGAAAATCGAACGGGCTGAGCCCGTCGAGGCAAGCCACGTTCACGGCATAGAGGTTCTGGTTAGATCGCCGTTGATGGTGGGTGTATATTCCGCAGCGGGAACAGAAGAAATGCTCGGCCGATCCGGTATGGAAACGGTAGCTTGTCAATGAGTCCGTACCCTGCAGGATCTTGATCCCACCCGTTTCCGCCATCACCATGACGGCACCTCGCATCCGGCAATAAGAGCAGGTGCAACGGCGGATCGAACTGAACCCCTCGCTCAGCGTCACCTCCAGACGCACCGCGCCGCAATGGCACTGGCCAGCATGAATGTTCGCGTCACTCACCATATTGCCTGCGTCTCCCGTTCAGATCATCTCTACGCCGGAACGTAACGGGCGGCCAGATCGTCCTGGTAACGTCAGCGTGCAGGAAACCGGCAGTTCGCGCGTGAAAACCTACGGCCCACCGCGGTTTTCGATCAGCATCACGCCCGCGATGACTGTAAGTGTGATGAATGTCGCAAGCAGGATCGCGCGCGTGCCCATGCCGCGGCCGATCCACCACAGCAGGGCCGCGCACATCAGGGCCGGAACGATGATGTCGAGCGGCGTGCTCATTGGTCATCCTTCGTGGTGCGCGTTTCATCTTTCGCTTCGCGCTTCGCCTTCCACTCCATCCACTTGCGTTCGCCCCAACCCAGCGCATCCGCCAGCGGTTGCTGCAGGAAGGGCACGTCCTGCGCGACAAGGAGCAGGCCAAGCGGCAGCATCCAGATGCCGAGCACGGGCAGAAAACTGAGAACGCCGCCAACGATCAGAAGCAGGGCGAGGGGAATCCGGACCCAGCGTGAGGAGGGCTGGCGGACCCATCGGACGAAGTTCGCGCCTTTCGGCGGCAGGCGCTCCGCGATCCAGTCGAAATGACGATCGAGTTCGGCACTGGCGTCTCGACTCCCGGCCTTTTCGGTCACGCTCAAATCACCTTTTCCCGATTACGGTCCGCATGTCGCTCGGCCGGCCCGGATTCAGGTATGTTCGCGCCTGCCTGGCCGCAAGGAAAACAACCCCAGCAGCAAGTCTAACTCATTGAATTTATTGAGTCTTCGGTGAGCGAAATACATTGCGCTCGCCGTAAAGGTATCTTGTTGTGGTATAAATAGCTCAGTTTCCAGCCAAATTGACCGACAAAGCTGCACGCGCTTGATCCGCCAGGCGAACGGTGCGCATGATGTCTTGTATTTTACGGATTGCCGGAGACTTAAGATGAAACTGAATCTTGTTGCGCTCGCGCTTCTTGCATCCACATCCATTGCTGCTGCGGCCGACCTGCCTGCGCGCACCTATACCAAGGCACCCGTCTACACCGCTCCCGTTTACAACTGGACCGGTTTCTACGCCGGTGTGCACATCGGAGCCGCGTTCGGCGACAATAACGGTCTTACCGGTGCAGGAACGTTTGCCACCGCATCAACCAGCGGCAATGACGGCGCGTTCCTCGGCGGCGGTCAGATCGGCGCCGACTACCAGTTCGCGCCGAACTGGGTGGTTGGCATCGAGGGTCAGATCAGCGGCCTGTCCGGTAACGACCGCACCATCCGCGGAAGCGGCGGCAATCCGAACAACATCCGCGACATTCTTCGCGAGCGAAATGACTGGCTCGGCTCCGTCACCGGCCGCCTCGGCTACACCTGGGGTCCGGGCCTGATCTATGCCAAGGGCGGTGTCGCATTCCGCGACAACAACGGCTTCTCGTCGCTCAACGGTTTCCCGACCTCAGGCACGGTCGTGGTCGACAGCAAGCAGACGGGTTACACGATCGGCGGCGGTCTGGAGTACATGTTCGCTCCAGCCTGGTCGGCGAAGGTTGAGTACCAGTATTACAACTTTGATCGGACCAACATCGCTCTGGTAAGCGCTGGCGGAACGACCAGAGGCACTCTCAACTACACTGACGATCTCCACACCGTGAAGGTTGGCGTGAACTATCACTTCAACTGGGGCGGTCCGATACTCGCGAAGTACTAAGTTCTTTTCTTTTCCAGTTTTGAACCTTCAAGCCCCGGCGCGAGCCGGGGCTTTTTCATTGGCGCGTCGGCACGACAACACTTTCACAAGGCGAGTCGTCGCCGCTTCTGGAACATTGACCGGGCCGTGATGTTCTTGTCGGACAACACAGGAGGAAACAATGCGTCGAATGATGATTGCGATTGCCCTGATCGGCCTCGGTGCCGCACTCGGTTCGAGTGCCGAAGCAGCGCGAGGCGCACGATTCTGTCTGAAGAATTCGGCCGGTCCGGGCGACTGCAGATATTTCAGCTATCGCCAGTGTATGGCATCGGCGTCCGGTATCCGCGCGACCTGCGTCAGGAATTACGGCCGTCGCCGGTAGTGCTTTCGATCAGGACGGACAAGGCGAACCTGCGCGCTGGCGCGCGCGGGAATATGAGCCCACGAGGAGGGCCATCCAGAGCGGGATTATTCCGATCCAAAATCTCAGGTTTAAATTGTAAGTGATTGATTTAATTTGGCTCCCCGGGCTGGATTCGAACCAGCGACCATTCGATTAACAGTCGAATGCTCTACCGCTGAGCTACCGAGGAATATTGCTGAATCAGCAATGGGGCCGCGTATAACAAAGGCTCCGTGGCTTGCAAAGAGCAAAGTCTTCGAAAGTTCACATCGCCCGATCATATCGCCGGGTGCGGCACCCGGCGGATGAAGGAATCTGGAGGCCACGACCAGAATTGAACTGGTGTACACGGTTTTGCAGACCGTTGCGTAACCACTCCGCCACGTGGCCTCACTGGCGCGAGTTCTTAGCGAAGGCCAATCACTTAGGCAACGGTCCGTTTTGTCCCGGGCTGCATTCGGGCTGCGGAACCGTGATCGCCGCTGGTTAACCTTGAGCGGTCTCGCGTTCGTCGCGGGCATTGCTGACCGCGATCACCTTCATCATGGCCTCCAGCGGAAAGCCGCCGCGATGCATGGCGCACAGCACGTCGATCATCTGGTCGCTCGGCTGGTCGGCCGATGCGAGGGCCTCGCGCACCGCGCGCGGGAGGTCGTCGAACTCCACCATCTGCCGCCGCACGGTGGAAAGGTGGTTCGCCGACAGGCCGGAGTCGATGTCCGGCAGTGGAGCAGGGCTGCGGGGCTTGTCGCGGTCGTCCATGATTCTCGCCGTCTGTGAACGCGGTTCTCCCTAACACGACAACGGTAGCACCGCCCGCTACAGGCCGCGAATGGGTGCCCTGCGGACAGCTTCCCGGGCAGGCTTGCATCGTATGTCGCCTTGCAGCAAATATGGGCCGCGCCGGGCCCGGCCGGCGGCCGTTGTTTCCGTCATCATCGAATGCCTGAGGTATCTTATGTCTGACTTTGCAACCTCCCGGCGGAACATGGTCGATTGCCAGGTCCGCCCCAGCGATGTGACCGATCTGCGGATCATCGAGGCCATGCTGACGGTCCCGCGCGAGAACTTCGTGCCGGATGCCAAGCGCGCCATCGCCTATCTGGATCTGGACATCGATGTCGCCGCCGATGGTAAGGCGAAGCGCTGCCTCATCAAGCCGGCGGTGTTGGCAAAGATGCTGCAGGCCGCCGGAATCACCGAGACTGACCGCGTGCTGGTGGTCGGCTGCGCCACCGGCTATTCGGCGGCTGTGATCGCCCGTCTGGCGAAGGACGTTGTGGCGACCGAATCCGATACGGCTCTGGCGTCCGCGGCCAGGACCAACCTGTCCGGCCTTTCCAATGTCACGGTCTCAGTGGCCGAACCTGCCGCCGGCGACAGCGCCCATGGTCCTTACGACGTGATCGTTCTGGATGGCGCGACCGAGGTCGAACCGCGCGGCCTTTATGACCAGCTCCAACTCGGTGGACGGCTGGTCGGCGTGTTCGCCACGGTCAAGCCGCCCCGGGCAACCCTTGTGGCCCATTCTCCGGCTGACTTCGGCAGCCGGGTTCTTTTCGATGCCTCCGCGCCGGTTCTGCCGGGGCTGGAGCGGGTTCCGGCGTTCGCATTCTAGGACTGTAGTCCTCGCCTGCGGGCAGGTGTGGCTACAATGTCCCATATGAACAGTTTCGGTTAACTGCGGGGTCCGCGGGGTTTCACCTGTAGCGGCCGATGCATAGACTATCAGCGGGCGGGCGCCCGACTCGACTGCCGGTTTTGACGTGCCTTTTCGATGTGCTTTGGCGCGCGAACCGGTTTGGGGAATTGATGAATGCAAGTTAGGTATCGGATGAAGCTCGGCGCGGGCGTAGCTCTCGCTGCCCTTTTGATGAGTCACGCGATGGCCACCCCGGCCATGGCGGACACGATCGAGGCAGCGCTTATTCGCGCATATCAAAACAATCCGCAGTTGAACGCACAGCGTGCATCAGTACGCGCCACCGACGAAAACGTTCCGCAGGCACTGTCCGGCTACCGGCCGAAAGTCGCCGTCACGGCGAGCGCGGGAACCCAATACACCGACACCCAGACCAACACGCTGAATGGGAGCGGCCAGCTAAGCCAGATCGGTCTTCACGGCGTCAACGCGCCGCGCTCCGTCGGCGCAACCATTTCGCAAACGCTGTTCAACGGCGGCCAGACCGGCAACCGGACCCGTGCGGCGGAGAGCCAGGTGTCGGCCGCGCGCGAAGGCCTGCGTGTGCTCGAGCAGACCGTGCTGTTCGCGGCTGCGACCATCTACATGGATTACCTGCGCGACTACGCCATTGTCGAAGTTCAGCGCAGCAACGTGCGCGTGCTGGAACAGACGCTCAAGCAGACCCGCGACCGCTTCAATGTCGGCGAAGTCACCCGCACCGACGTGGCGCAGTCCGAAGCCCAGCTCGCGGCGGGCCGCACCCAGCTTCTGACCGCCGAATCGACCCTCACGACGACGCGCGCGAATTTCCGCCGCATCATCGGCAACGATCCGTCGAACCTCGCGCCCGGCTCGCCCGTGGACCGCTTCCTGCCGACGACGCTGGCCGCGGCGGTCGATCGGGGCCTGCTGGAAAACCCGAACGTCACCGCCGCGATGTACGGCATCGACGTCAGCTTCCTGCAGGTGAAGGTCAACGAGGGCGCGCTGTTCCCGACCGTCACTCTTCAGGGCAGCGTCCAGCAGTCCTTTGAAAGCACCATGGCGACCTACCGTGCGTTCGGCGCATCCGCCGTCGCGCAGGTGTCGGTGCCGGTGTTCCAGGGCGGCGCAGAATACGCGCTGATCCGTCAGTCGAAGGAAACGCTGGCGCAGCAGCGCCTGAACCTCGAACAGGTGCGCGATCAGACCCGCGCCACCGTCGCGCAGGCCTGGGGCCAGCTCGTCGCCGGCAAGGCGCAGGTGTCGTCCGCGCAGTCGCAGGTGACGGCGTCGGAAATCGCACTGAACGGCGTTCGCGAAGAGGCGAGGGTCGGGCAGCGCACCACGCTCGACGTCCTGAACGCACAGCAGGCGCTGGTGAACGCGCGCGTCGCGCTCGTGACCGCGCAGCATGACCGCGTGGTGGCCTCGTACAGCGTGCTCAACTCGATCGGCCGCCTGTCGCCGAGCGTGCTGAACCTCGCGACCAACGTTTACGATCCGAGCGTCCACTATCATCAGGTCCGCGACAGCTGGTTCGGCGTCCGGACGCCTGACGGCCGCTGACGCGAGCGACAGTTGCAGTGTCGTCCCGGCGAATGCCGGGACCCATACTCCCTGCGTCATCGTTCTTGATGCGATCGCGGAGCAACCCTCTTCGGCATCATCACCATATTCGGTGGTTATGGGTCCCGGCATTCGCCGGGACGACGCGGTGAGACAAGCATCCTGATCCACTACACTCCGCCGCGTTCGCGATGCATTCATCAGCACTGTGATCAACCGGCCGTGCGGGCAGGGCGTTGCTTGCAATCACTTGTTGCCATGACATACCGTTCTCAAGGATCGCCCGGCGATTCGGGGCAGTGAGTGCGGCTTGAAACAGGTCTATCGATCTGGCAGCCGATGACGTGGAGTCGCAGATGACGCAACCGGCAAAGGCGCAGGAGCCCTCGATGGAGGAGATTCTCGCGTCGATCAGGCGCATCATCTCCGATGACGAAGCCAAGCCTGCCGCGGCGGCCGCCGCTCCCGCGGCGTCTCCCAAGACTGCTCCTGCGATGGCTGCTCCTGCGACGGCTGCTCCTGCGAAAACCGAACTGCCAAAAGTCGAACCGGCAAAGCCGGCCGCTGCTGCTACGCGTCCGGCGATGACCGGCATTCCGCCGTCCAGGATTGCACCGGCGCGCCCGCAGGCATCGGCTCCGCCGGCTGCGGCACCCGCGGCAAAGAACAGCCAGGCCGATATCGACGCGATGCTGGCCAGCTTCGATGCGCCGGCGCCGGCCGCTGCGCCGAAGGTGGAAGAAGCCGATGCCGATGTTTTTGAACTGACCGAGCAGATGGCGGTGCCTGAAGCACCGGCAACCTCGTTCAACATGATCGAGCCGGAAGACGATCTGGAGTTCACCGAAACACCGGTGGCCCCGGCCGCCAGCGCTCGCGCGCCAGTGATGGAACAGGGCGCGCCGCTCAGCCGCGCGCCGCTTCCGCCGCGTGACCAGCCGTTGTCGCCCTCGCAGCAGATTCTGTCCGGTACCACGGTCAATGCCGTGGAATCCGCCTTCAATGCGCTGGCCAACACGGTTCTCAGCAACAACGCCCGGACCCTTGAGGATCTCGTCAAGGAAATGCTGCGGCCGATGCTGAAATCCTGGCTCGACGACAATCTCCCCAATCTGGTGGAGCGGATCGTCAAGGCCGAGATCGAGCGGGTCTCGCGCGGCCGCTGATTTCCGGCCTTTTTACCTTATTTTTCCGGTATATGAGCTGTTCAGCTCCGGCGGTTGACTCGCGCCGCGGTGGCGCGTTTCTAGCGCAGACATCTCCTTTTTGATTGCAGTGTGATGATCGAGAAAAACTACCAGCCCGCCGAGATCGAGAACCGTATCGCCCGCGCGTGGGACGACGCCGGCGCGTTCAAGGCCGGACGGCCGGAACGCAAGGACGCCGAGCCGTTCACGATCGTGATTCCGCCGCCGAACGTCACCGGCTCGCTGCACATGGGCCACGCGCTCAACAACACGCTGCAGGACATTCTCTGCCGGTTCGAGCGCATGCGCGGTCGCGACGTGCTCTGGCAGCCGGGCACCGACCACGCGGGCATCGCGACCCAGATGGTGGTCGAGCGGCAGTTGATGGAACGCAAGGAGCCGGGCCGCCGCGACATGGGCCGCGCCAAGTTTCTTGAGCGCGTCTGGCAGTGGAAGGCGGAATCCGGCGGCACCATCGTCAACCAGTTGAAGCGCCTCGGCGCGTCCTGCGACTGGTCGCGCGAGCGCTTCACCATGGACGAAGGCCTGTCGCGCGCGGTCGCCAAGGTGTTCGTCGAGCTTTACGCGCAGGGCCTGATCTACAAGGACAAGCGGCTGGTCAACTGGGACCCGAAGCTGCTCACCGCGATCTCCGATCTCGAAGTGCAGCAGACCGAGGTGAAGGGCCATCTCTGGCATCTGCGCTATCCGCTGGAAGGCGTCAGCTTCGACCCCGAAAATCCCGCGACCTTCATCGTGGTCGCGACCACGCGCCCCGAAACCATGCTCGGCGACACCGCGATCGCGGTGAACCCGGAGGACGAGCGCTACAAGGATGTGGTCGGCAGCTTTGCCGTGGTGCCGCTGGTCGGCCGCCTCATTCCGATCGTCGCCGACGAGTATTCCGACCCGGAGAAGGGCTCGGGCGCGGTGAAGATCACGCCCGCGCACGACTTCAACGACTTCGAGGTCGGCAAGCGGCACAACCTGCCGTCGATCAGTGTGCTCGATCAGGAAGCGCGCCTGACGCTGTCCGCCAACGAGGACTATCTGCGTGACCTGCCGGAAGCGTCCTTGATCTTCGCGGAAGAACTGCATGGCAAGGATCGCTTTGCCGCGCGCAAGCTGATCGTCGCGAAGCTGGAAGAGGCCGGCTTCCTCGAGAAGATTGAGCCCAACACCCACATGGTCCCGCACGGCGACCGCTCCGGCGTCGTGATCGAACCGTTCCTCACCGACCAGTGGTATGTCGACGCGAAGACGCTGGCCGAACCCGCGATCGCGGCGGTGCGCGGCGGCGAGACCACCTTCGTGCCGAAGAACTGGGAAAAGACCTACTTCGAGTGGATGGAGAACATCCAGCCGTGGTGCATCTCGCGCCAGCTCTGGTGGGGTCACCAGATCCCGGCATGGTACGGACCGGACGGCAAGGTGTTCGTCGCCGAAACCGAGGACGAAGCGGTCGGCAAGGCGCTCGGCTATTACGTTGAGCAGGGCGTCATCACGCCGGAGCAGGGCGAAGAGATGGCGCGCGACGCTGCGAAGCGCGACGGCTTCATCACCCGCGACGAAGACGTGCTCGACACCTGGTTCTCGTCGGCGCTGTGGCCGTTCTCCACGCTCGGCTGGCCCGACACTGACGTCGATGTGAATCGCTACTATCCGACCAACGTCCTCGTCACCGGCTTCGACATCATCTTCTTCTGGGTCGCCCGCATGATGATGATGGGCATCCACTTCATGAAGGACGTGCCGTTCCCGACCGTCTACATCCACGCCCTCGTCCGCGACGAGAAGGGCGCGAAGATGTCGAAGTCGAAAGGCAACGTCATCGATCCGCTGCATCTGATCGACGACTACGGCGCGGACGCGCTACGCTTCACGCTGGCGGCGATGGCGGCGCAGGGCCGCGATATCAAGCTCTCGACCCAGCGCGTCGAGGGCTATCGCAACTTCGCAACCAAGCTGTGGAACGCCTCGCGCTTCGCCGAAATGAACGGCTGCGCGCTGGTGGATGGTTTCGATCCATCGGCAACGAAAGAGACGCTGAACCGCTGGATCGCACACGAGACCGCGCGCGCCACGCGCGAAGTCACCGACGCGATCCAGGCCTATCGCTTCAACGATGCGGCGGGCGCGATGTACCGCTTCGTCTGGAACGTGTTCTGCGACTGGTATCTTGAACTGGCGAAGCCCGTCCTGATGGGGCCGGACAGTCCCGCGAAGGCGGAGACGCAGGCCAGCATCGCGTGGGCGCGCGACGAAATCCTCAAGCTGCTGCATCCGTTCATGCCGTTCCTCACCGAAGAACTGTGGGGCGTGACCGCGACGCGGTCCGGACTGCTGGCTCTGGCGGAATGGCCGCTGAAGCCCGGACCCGACATGGCGGCTGTGATGGCCGTGGCCGCCGCGGGCGATCCGCTGGCCGTCTCCGGCATGGCCGCGCTGCCGCGCGAAGCCGAACAGTTCAGCGATCCCGCCGCCGAATCCGAAATCGGCTGGCTGATCGATCTCGTTTCGTCGATCCGTTCGCTGCGCGCCGAAATGAACATCCCGCCCGCGACGCTGTTTCCGCTGGTGCTGGTCGGCGCATCGGACGACATCAGGGCGCGCGCGGAACGCTGGAGTGACGTGATGAAGCGTCTGGCGCGGCTCGGCGAGATTTCATTTGCCGATCGCGCGCCGGATGGTTCGGTGCAACTGCTGGTGCGCGGCGAGGTGGCCGCGATCCCGCTCAAGGGCGTGATCGATCTCGGCGCGGAGAAGGCACGTCTCGACAAGGAGCTTGCGAAGGCGCAAGCCGACATCGCGCGTGTCGACGCCAAGCTGTCCAACGAGAAGTTCGTCGCCAATGCGCCGGAAGACGTGATCGACGAACAGCGCGAGAAGCGTGAGGAAGCGGAAACCCGCAAGACGAAAATCCTCGAAGCCCTCGAACGGCTAAAGGACGTCGCGTGACCTCATCGCAGTCGTCGTCGTTGCGGGGGCTCACGCTCCTCTGGCTGGCCGGGAACGGGCTGCGGCTGTCGATCCTTGCGGTGCCGCCGGTTCTCGCGCTGATCATTCTCGATCTGAAACTGACCGGAACGCAGGTCGGGATTCTCAACGCGATCCCGGTGTTCCTGTTCGGACTTGTCGCGATCCCGGGCTCGCTCCTGATCGCGCGCGTCGGCGCTGTGCCCGCGCTCATCATCGGGCTGGTGATTGCCGCGGCAGGCTCGGCGCTGCGCGGTCTCGCGCTGGATGCGCTCACACTCTATGGCGCGACTGTCCTGATGGCGGCCGGCGTCGCGGTGATGCAGCCCGCCTTGCCGCCGACGGTGAACCAGTGGATGCCGCAGCGGATCGGCTTCGCCACGGCGGTCTATACCAACGGGCTTCTGTTCGGCGAAATCTTTCCGGTCGTTCTCGCGGGCATCGCCCTGTCGCTGGCGGGCGGATGGCGTGCCAGCCTCGCGCTGTGGTCGATTCCGCTGCTGTGTATCGCGCTGATCATTTTTCTATTCCAGCCCGGCGGCAGCGGCGCCGCCGTCACGCGGCCGAAGCACTGGATGCCCAACTGGCGCGACCCGCTGCTCTGGAAACTCGGCCTCATCATGAGCGGCGCGAACCAGCTCTATTTCTGCACCAATGCCTTCCTGCCCGGTTTTCTGCTGCATGCGGACCAGACCGATCGGATCGCGCCTGCGCTGACGGCGCTCAACGTCGGGCAGTTGCCGGGATCGTTCCTGCTGCTGGTGATGTCGACCCGCTGGGAACGCAAGAAAGCGCCGCTGTTGTGCGCGGGCATTTTCGCTTTGCTCGGCCTCGCCGGAATTGTGCTGACCACGTCGGTATGGACGGTGGTCGGCGGTGCCGCGCTGATCGGCTGCTCCTGCGCGATCGTGCTGACGCTGGTGCTCGCGCTGCCGGCGTTGCTAATCCCGGCGGCCGATGTGCCGCGCACCTCGGCCGGGATGTTTGCCATCGGCTACAGCGTCGCGATGGTGATCTCGATCATCGGCGGCATGATGTGGGACGCGACGCAGAATCCGGCGTTCGCGTTCATTCCGGTGGCTATCACCGCACTGTTTATCTTCGTGCTTCCGCTGATGACTGACCTGTCGAAGCGGCCGGCCTGAGCCAGTCGCACGGCGCATGCCTGCGGCTTGATGGATGCACGCTCCGGCGGCAAGCCATGACGGATCAGCATCGCTCAGGTTGGAGGCGGACAAGGAATGGGTTTCGGCTGCATATCGCAATCCCGTCACCGTTCGGCCTTTTGCAGCGAGGTTTGCCGCCGTTTCGCCTCATCCCGGAAACGGCTTGCTGAGGAAGCGCGAGCCTCTCAATCCGTAGCGCCACGGCAGCTCCACCGCCTTGGTGATGCCGATGCGGATGCCGGCGACAATGTCGGGTTTCCGCGGGCGTGCATAAAGCGCGATCGGCGGCGCATCGAGCACGAGCGTGTTGTGCTTGTTGCTGACCGCCAATGCCTCGCAGACCTTGCCGGGACCGGAGCAGAGCATACGCTCGTCCTGTTGTCGGCGCCGCCGGCGCATTGCCGCGATGCCGTGAGTCGGTTCAATCGCCCGAACCAGCACCGCGCTGGCCGAACCTTCCTTCTCGCAGACGAAATTCATGCACCAGTGAATACCGTAGGAGCGATAGACGTAGAGAAAGCCGGGCGGCCCGAACATCACCATGTTGCGCGGCGTCGGCCCACGATAGGAATGCGCCGCCGGATCGGTGTGGTGATAGGCCTCGACCTCGACAATGATTCCGCCGACGCCATCGACCAGCAGCGTCGCCCCGATCAGATCGGGCGCGACCTCATGGACACTGCGCGCGAAGAATTTTTTCGTCAGCGGGCGGCCCAATGGGGCAAGGGATAGCAGGTCAGCCATTTGCGGGCAGGGGATACGCTCGGGAAGCCATACGGGATGGTCTGGAAACGTGATATTCATTCCAGCCTATCACGATGCACCCGGCTTGCGCCAAGACCCTGAGGGGCTTACGTAAGTTGCAGGAAATCGCAGGCTTTTCATGGTTGTTCTGATCGATACGGTGTCGCCCAATCAGGTGCGGCCGCGTCACCCGGAGAAGGTAAACCGGCCCGACGCCAAGTCGCCGGCCAAGCCCGACTGGATTCGCGTGCGCGCGCCGACCTCGCGCGGCTATGCCAACACCCGCAACATCGTGAAAGAGAACGGCCTCGTCACGGTGTGCGAGGAAGCGGGCTGCCCGAACATCGGCGAGTGCTGGGACAAGAAGCACGCCACCTTCATGATCATGGGTGACACCTGCACCCGTGCCTGCGCGTTCTGCAACGTCAAGACCGGCCTGCCCAATGCGCTCGATACGTCCGAGCCGGAGCATGTCGCACTCGCCGTGCAGAAGCTCGGCCTGCATCACGTGGTGATCACGTCAGTCGATCGCGACGATCTCGCCGACGGCGGTGCGGATCATTTCGCAAGGACCATCCGCGCCATTCGCGCGAGTTGCCCGACCACGACGATCGAGATTCTCACGCCCGATTTCCTGCGCAAGGACGGTGCGCTGGAGCAGGTCGTCGCCGCGAAGCCCGACGTGTTCAACCACAATCTGGAAACCGTGCCGTCGCGTTACCTGACAGTGCGACCCGGCGCGCGTTACTTCCATTCGATCCGGCTGCTGCAGCGGGTCAAGGAAATCGATCCGACCATCTTCACCAAGTCCGGCATCATGGTCGGCCTCGGTGAAGAGCGTCATGAGGTGCTGCAGGTGATGGACGACCTGCGTTCGGCCGACGTCGATTTCCTCACCATCGGCCAGTATCTGCAGCCGAGCCTCAAGCATCACGCGGTGATGCGCTACGTGACGCCCGAAGAGTTCGGCGGTTACGAGAAGGTGGCCTACACCAAGGGATTCCTCATGGTTTCGGCCAGCCCGCTGACGCGCTCCTCGCATCATGCAGGCGAGGATTTTGCCAAGCTGCAGGCGGCGCGCGCAGCCGCAAACCGTTAGTCCGTTTCGATGCCGCAATTCGCAAACAAGCGCCGTGTCCGCCACAGCGCAGAGAAGATGTTCGACCTTGTGGCCGACGTCGAGCGCTATCCGGAATTCGTGCCGATGTGCCAGGCGCTGAAGGTGCGCCAGCGCACGCCGAAGCCTGACGGCAGCGAAGTGATCGTCGCCGACATGACGGTGTCGTTTCAGGTGGTGCGCGAAACCTTCACCAGCCGTGTGACTCTCGACAAACCGAACCTGAAGATTCTTGTCGAGTATCTGCAGGGGCCGTTCAGCAAGCTGGAAAACCGCTGGACGTTTGAAGCGAAGGCGGAAGACGCCTGCGATGTCGGATTCTTCATTTCCTACGAGTTCAAGAGTCGGATGCTCGCGGTGATGATGGGCGCGATGTTCGACGCCGCTTTCCAGCGGTTCGCCGCGGCGTTCGAGAAACGCGCGGATGCGGTGTATGGGCCGCCGCGCGCGGGCGCTTCTTGACCGGCGGCTTCGGGCCGCGCGCCATCTCCATCAGCATTTTCAGCGCTTCGACCACCGACTGCTCGCGAACATTGCTGCGGCCAACCGCTCCAAAACGGAATTCCTTGTGAGCGATGCGACCGTCACGCGCGGCCACCGCGAAGTGCACCAGACCGACCGGCTTTCCGGGCGTCGCGCCGCCGGGACCGGCAATACCTGTAATGGCGACGGCAAGATCGGCGTCCGCGTGTTCGAGTGCTCCGACCGCCATGGCGGTCGCGGTTTCCTTGCTCACCGCGCCGAAGGTCTCCAGCGTCGACGTGTCCACGCCGAGCATCTGGTGCTTGGCTTCGTTGGAGTAGGTGACGAAACCGCGATCGATCACATCGGACGATCCGGGAATGTCGGTCAGCGCGCCTGCGACAAGGCCGCCGGTGCAAGATTCGGCGGTGGCAATCGTCAGCTTGCGCATCCGGCACAGATCCAGCAGCGAACGGGAGAGGGCCCGGGTTGCGCTGCCGCTCATGTTAAAGACTCCCGTCCGCGTCCCAGGGAAGACGGATGGTGGCGGCGGCGGTCGCCGCGATGCCTTCCTGCCGTCCCGTAAAGCCAAGCCGTTCGCTGGTGGTCGCCTTCACGGCCACGCGCGACTGGGGAAGCCCGGTAATCTCCGCGATCTTCGCGCGCATGGCTTCGCGCAGCGGACCGATCTTCGGCGCTTCGCAGATCATCGTGACTTCGAGATTGGCGATGCGACCGCCGCGCTGATGTACCAGACCGACCGCATGTTTCAGGAACTGGTCGGACGCCGCGCCCTTCCATTTCGGATCGCTCGGCGGGAAGTGCGAGCCGATGTCGCCATCCGCCAGCGCGCCGAGGATCGCATCCACGATCGCATGCAGGCCGACGTCGCCATCCGAATGGGCGAGAAAGCCTTTGGTGAACGGCACGCGAACGCCGCACAGCATCAGATGATCGCCCTCGGTCAGCGCATGCACGTCGTAGCCGGTGCCGGTGCGGATATCGCCCAGCATCGCTCCGAGGCGCGCTTCCTCGCGTGCAAAGTCTTCCGGTGTGGTCAGCTTCATGTTGGCAACATCGCCTTCAAAGGTCGCAACCGTCAATCCCGCCCATTCGGCGATCGCGGCATCGTCGGTGAAATCGTCGCGGCCCTCGCGCGCGGCGCGGCGGTGCGCTTCCAGAATGGTGTCGAACCGGAAGGCCTGCGGCGTCTGCGCGATCCGCAGGGTCGCGCGATCCGGTGTGGCCGTGATTGCACCCGCGCCGTCGACCACCTTCACGGTATCGGTCACGGGCACGACGGGAATCGCCGCACCGGTGATCAGCGCGGCCTCGATGGCGCGGGAGATCACCTTGTCCGTCACGAAGGCGCGGGCCGCGTCATGGATCAGGACGATGTCCGGCGCCTGACCGGCGAGCGCCTCAAGACCGGCCCGGACAGATGCCTGCCGGGTTGCGCCGCCATTGACCGGCACCTGATAGTTGAGATGTTCGACGGCCCGATCGAAAATATCGGCGTCGTCCGGATTGCGGACCGGCTGGACGGCGAACACATCCGGGTGCGTGCAGAACGGCTCCATGGCTCGCGCGAGGACGGTCTTGCCCCCGATGGTCCGGTATTGCTTGGGGCCACCGGTTCCGGCGCGCAGGCCACGGCCGGCGGCGACGATGATGGCGGCGGTCCGTTTTGACGTCGTCATGAGCGATTCTGAAACCAGGAAGAGGACTTAGGCCGGATGTCGGCGACCGGAGAAGAGGGCTGCTGTTACCATATTCGGCGGGTAACAGCACGATTCCGCAGCGATGTGAAGAATCCCGAAGAATTGTTGCGCTGCACTTGCGCAAGATTTGGTTTTGGCTAAAGTGTGTGCATGCTGATTTGGTGCTTATAAAATAAGCTGACTATTTATCGCGATTGGGCGACAAAGGTCGAAATCAGAAAATGAGACGCTTGGTGAACGAGATAGTCGGAAGTCCTCAAGTTGTACTGAAGGTTGGCGATGTCGAACTCGCGAACCGCGTTCTTCTTGCGCCGATGTCCGGCATCACCGATGCCCCGTTCCGCCGGATGGCTGCGAAGCTCGGCGCCGGCCTTGTCGTCTCGGAAATGACCGCCAGCGACGATCTGGCGCGCGGGCGGCCGATGTCGGTTCTGCGGTGTGAAGCCGCCGGGATCGGTCCGCATGTGGTTCAGCTTGCCGGCTGCGAAACGCACTGGATGACCGAGGGTGCGCGCATCGCCGAAGCCGCGGGCGCAGACATTATTGATATTAATATGGGCTGTCCGGCCCGCCATGTGACAGGCGGTCAGTCGGGCTCGGCGCTGATGCGCGATCTCGATCATGCGTTGCGGCTGATCGATGCGACGGTCTCCGCGGTCAAAGTGCCGGTGACGCTGAAGATGCGGCTTGGCTGGGACGACAAATCCCTCAACGCTCCCGAATTGGCGCGCCGCGCGGAAGCGGCCGGGGTTCGGCTCATCACGGTGCATGGACGCACGCGCTGCCAGTTCTACAAAGGCCATGCGAGCTGGTCCGCGGTGCGGGCCGTGAAGAGTGCCGTGAATATTCCCGTAGTCGTGAATGGCGACATCACGTCGTTTGAACGGGCGAAAACGGCGCTCGACCAATCCGGCGCCGATGCCGTGATGGTCGGGCGGGGCGCGCAGGGACAGCCTTGGCTTCTCGGCCAGATCGCGCGGCGACTGAATGGCGGCGCGCTGGAAAAGACGCCGCGACTTGACCACCAGCTCGGCTATCTCTGCGATCTGTATGATGAGGTGGTGGATCACTATGGCGCGCGCGTCGGCCTGCGCCATGCCCGCAAGCATCTCGGCTGGGCGCTCGACGTGGCGGCCAGCAGCAGCGCGGCATCCGCCGATGTTCTCAAGCGCTGGCGGCAAACAATTCTGACTGCAACCGATCCGGCTCACGTGCGCCGTTCGCTGCACGATGCCTTTGGCGAATTCGCCTGGAGCGCCGCCGCATGAACACCGCCGTCGAACGCCGCCTGCCGCAGCCGGAAAACAGCGACCTGATTCTGAACGCTTTGCCTAATCCGGTGATGCTGATTTCGGCGGACGGCAAGATTCTCGATGCGAACATCGCGGCGGAGTCGTTCTTCGAAACCTCGATCCAGCACCTGCAACGCCAGATGCTGCGCGAACTCGTGCCGTTCGGCAGTCCGCTGCTTGCGTTGATCGATCAGGTGCGGCGCACCGGGGCGGCCGTGAACGAATACAAGGTCGATCTCGGCACACCGCGGATCGGCGGCGACCGGCAGGTCGATCTCCATGTCGCGCCTCTGAGCGAGCGGCCGGGCTCCATCGTGGTGATGCTTCAGGAGCGAAGCATCGCCGACAAGATGGACCGCCAACTGACCCATCGGAGCGCCGCGCGTTCGGTCACCGCGCTGGCCGCGATGCTGGCGCACGAAATCAAGAATCCGCTGTCGGGCATTCGCGGCGCGGCGCAACTGCTGGAGCAGGCGGCGTCTCCAGAAGACCGTACCCTGACGCGACTGATCTGCGACGAAGCCGATCGCATCGTAACTCTGGTGGATCGGATGGAGGTGTTCGGCGACGAACGTCCCGTGGCGCGCGGTCCCGTGAATATTCACTCGGTCTTCGATCATGTGAAGCGGCTGGCGCAGTCCGGCTTTGCGCGCAACGTCAAGTTCATCGAGGAATACGATCCGTCGCTGCCGCCGGTGCTGGCCAATCAGGATCAGCTGATCCAGGTATTCCTCAATCTCGTGAAGAATGCCGCGGAAGCCGTCGCCGATCTCGGGACGGACGGCGAGATTCAACTGACGACTGCGTTTCGTCCGGGCGTGCGACTTTCCATTCCGGGCAATAAATCCCGCGTGTCTCTGCCGCTGGAATTCTGCGTGAGGGACAACGGGCCGGGCGTGCCGGACGATCTGTTGCCCAATCTATTCGATCCGTTCGTGACCACCAAGCCGACGGGCAGCGGCCTCGGCCTCGCGCTCGTCGCCAAGATCGTCGGCGATCATGGCGGCATCATCGAGTGTGAATCGCAGCCGCGCAAGACCACCTTCCGCGTGCTGCTGCCGATGTACAATCCGGCAAAGACTCCCAGCAACGGTGACGCGCGCCCGGGAACGCCGTCACATGCCTCACAGACCGCAGATCAGGAATAACTGACAATGCCCGCAGGTAGCATTCTTGTCGCTGACGACGACACCGCCATCCGCACAGTGCTCAATCAGGCGCTGTCCCGCGCCGGATATGAGGTGAGACTCACCGGGAACGCAGCGACACTGTGGCGATGGGTCAGCCAGGGCGAGGGCGATCTCGTCATCACCGACGTGGTGATGCCCGACGAAAGCGCGTTCGATCTGCTGCCGCGTATCAAGAAGATGCGTCCCAACCTGCCGGTCATCGTGATGAGCGCGCAGAACACCTTCATGACGGCGATCCGCGCGTCGGAGCGCGGCGCGTATGAATATCTGCCGAAGCCGTTCGACCTGAAGGAGCTGATCGCAATTGTCGGACGCGCATTGTCCGAACCGAAGGAGCGTCCGGCTCCCTCCAAGGACGACGGCGATTTCGATGCCATTCCTCTGGTCGGCCGCTCGCCCGCCATGCAGGAAATCTATCGCGTCCTCGCACGCTTGATGCAGACGGATCTCACGGTGATGATCTCTGGCGAATCCGGCACCGGCAAGGAACTGGTCGCGCGCGCGCTACATGACTACGGCAAGCGTCGCAACGGCCCGTTCGTCGCGGTCAATATGGCGGCGATCCCGCGCGACCTGATCGAGTCGGAACTGTTCGGTCACGAGCGCGGCGCATTCACCGGCGCGAATGCGCGAGCCACCGGCCGCTTCGAGCAGGCGGAGGGCGGCACGCTGTTCCTGGATGAAATCGGCGACATGCCGATGGAGGCGCAGACACGCCTGTTGCGCGTTCTGCAGCAGGGCGAATACACCACCGTCGGCGGCCGCACGCCGATCAAAACCGATGTGCGGATCGTCGCCGCGAGCAACAAGGATCTGCGCATTCTGATCCAGCAGGGCCTGTTCCGCGAGGATCTGTTCTTCCGGCTCAATGTCGTTCCGCTGCGGTTGCCGCCGCTGCGCGAACGCATCGAGGATTTACCTGACCTGATCCGGCACTTCTTCGCGCTGGCGGAGAAGGACGGATTGCCGCCGAAGAAGCTCGACGCGCAAGCGATCGAACGGCTCAAACAGCATCGCTGGCCCGGCAACGTGCGCGAATTGGAAAACCTCGCCAGGCGTCTGGCGGCGCTTTACCCACAGGATGTGATTACGGGGTCTGTCGTCGAGGGCGAACTGGCCCCGCCCGCTGTTGTTTCGGGCGGCAACATGCCGCAAAGCGTGGACAACCTCAGCGGCGCGGTCGAGATGTATCTGGCTTCGCACTTCGCTGGTTTCCCGAACGGTCTGCCGCCGCCGGGCCTCTATCACCGCATCCTCAAGGAGATCGAGGTCCCGCTGCTGACGGCGGCTCTGGCCGCCAACCGGGGCAACCAGATCAGGGCGGCCGATCTGCTCGGGCTAAACCGCAACACCCTGCGCAAGAAGATTCGCGACCTCGACATCCAAGTCTACCGCAGCGGCGGCTAACCCGGAGCGCGCGGCAGGGTCGATTCCTCAATGCCTTCCAGCGCGTGAGCCATTTTTGTCTTTGGAAGGAGCCGGACTCCGCACATTCGAAGCGCCGCTACGCCTAGGAAATGTCGCAATTCAGCAACATTGTGATATGAATGCATCACTGGGTGCGGCAGCCGCCGTGCGCCAGACCAGATTTGGCCTGCTCCGATCCCAGAATGACCACAGCAGAGACGTCGGCCCCAAGCTTCGATCCGTCGCTAGCCGAGCAGGTCGGCCGGCCGCTTCATCGGCTGTTCGCACCGGCGGCCGTCGGTCTGGCGCTCCTGTCAGCCTTCCTGACCTTTGTGGTCCTGACCGGGCTGACCCCGATTGCGCCGACCCACCAAGTCGTCATCACCTTCCTGCTGATCAATGGCGCGACCATCCTGCTGTTGCTGGGCATCATTGCCCGTGAAGTCTGGCAGGTCGTCCAGGCCCGCCGCCGGGGCCGCGCTGCCGCCCGGCTGCACGTCCAGATCGTCGGCCTGTTTTCGATCATCGCGGTGCTGCCGGCGGTGCTGGTGTCGATCGTCGCCAACGTCACCATCGACCGCGGACTTGATCGCCTGTTCTCGGTGCGCACGCGCGCCGTCATCGAGAACTCCCTGATTGTCGCAAACGCCTACGTTTATGAACACGCGCAACTGATCCGCGGCGACATCCTCGGCATGGCGAACGACATCGCCCGTGCGCGGCCTCTGTTCGATCAGGATCGTCAGACCTTCCGCAACGTCCTGACCTCGAGCGCGGCGTCCCGCAACCTGCCGGGCGCAATGATCATCGACAAGGACCGCAATATTCTCGAAACGGCGGCCACCGGCATCCGGCAGGATTTCCAGACGCCGGCGCCGGAATTCCTCAGCAACGTCACCGAGAACGAACCTCAGATAGGCGTCTTTATCGAACAGAACTACGTTGCGGCCGTCATCCGGTTGCGCGCTTTCGAAAACACGTTTCTTTATGTCGCACGGATTCTGGACCCACGCGTGGTCGCACAGTTACGGCAGACCCAGGACAGCGTGAAGGAATACGCCGAGCTTGAATCGCGGCGGCTGGGCATTCAGGTCGCGTTCGCGCTGATGTTCACCGTCATCGCACTCACTGTTCTGATGTCGTCCGTGCTGCTCGGCCTGAACTTCGCCAACCGGCTGGTCGCTCCGATCCGGCGGCTGATGGGTGCGGCAAATCTGGTGTCCACCGGCGATCTTCATGTGCAGGTGCCCGTGATCAAGTCGGAGGGTGACCTCGCCAACCTTGGCGAGACCTTCAACAAGATGACGCAGGAATTGCGGACGCAACGGGACGATCTGGTGAACGCGAGCGGCCTGATCGACAGCCGCCGCCGCTTCATCGAGGCAGTGTTGTCGTCGGCGAGCGCTGGCATCATCGGCGTCGACGGCGAAGGCAATATCGCGGTTCTCAATCGCTCCGCCGAAAAACTGATCGGACATTCCGAATCGGAAGTTCTGGGCAAGTCGCTCTCCGAGATCGTACCCGAACTCAACGAACTGATGGATACCGCACGCAGCAGCGCGCAGCGCCTGCTTCAGGGGCAAATCGAAATCAGCCGCAACAATGTCGAACGCAATCTCTCGGTTCGTGTCAGTTCGGAACAGCAGGCAAAACCATCCAACGAGAGCTACATCATCACGCTGGACGACATCACTGAACTCGTTACCGCGCAGCGCACCTCGGCATGGGCGGACGTTGCCCGCCGCATCGCTCACGAAATTAAAAACCCGCTGACGCCGATCCAGCTCTCGGCCGAGCGTATTCGACGCAAGTTCGGCAAGATCATCACCGAAGACCGGCCGATCTTCGATCAATGCACCGACACGATCATTCGCCAGGTCGATGACATCCGCAGGATGGTGGACGAATTCTCCAAGTTTGCACGGATGCCGAAGCCCGTCATCGAAGGCGAGGACGTCGCCGATACCGTGCGCCAGACGGTCTTCCTGATGCGCGTCGGTTATCCGGACATCGATATCGAGGTCGATATCAAGCAGGAGCCGATGCATGCGAAGTTCGACCGGCGGCTGATCTCGCAAGGCCTGACCAACATCATCAAGAACGGCACGGAAGCGATCGCCGCCGTTCCCCCCGGAGAGATTGAACGCGGACATATTGACGTCATAGCTGCGCGCGAGAACGACGACATCGTGATCGATATTGTTGATAACGGAGTTGGGCTGCCCAAGGAAAGTCGCGCACGGCTGCTTGAGCCGTATGTCACCACGCGTGAGAAGGGCACCGGTCTTGGTCTGGCGATTGTCGGGCGTGTTCTCGAAGATCACGGCGGACGTATCGAACTGCATGATGCATCCGCGCTGCGTCCAGGCGCGCGGGGCGCATGGGTGCGAATGAGATTTTCCATTTCGGGGCATGCGAAAGACGCGCCGGCCTCCGACACCAAACCAGAACCAGAAGCCGTCACCGGCAGTTGACAGAGCGGGCGTAATTCATGGCGAATGACATATTGATCGTCGATGACGAAGCGGACATCAGGGAACTGGTCGCCGGTATTCTCGATGATGAAGGCTTTAAAACGCGCACCGCCCGCGACAGCGACAGTGCTTTGGCGGAAGTCGCCAATCGCCGGCCGAACCTGATTTTCCTCGATATCTGGCTGCAGGGAAGCAAGCTCGACGGGCTTCAGTTGCTCGAGCAGATCAAGCTTGCCCATCCTGAAGTGCCGGTGGTGATGATCTCCGGTCACGGCAACATCGAAACGGCGGTTGCTGCGATCAAGCGCGGAGCTTACGACTTCATCGAGAAGCCGTTCAAGGCGGATCGTCTCATTCTTGTGGCCAACCGCGCGCTGGAAACGTCGCGGCTGCGGCGCGAGGTGCGCGAACTCAAGCAGCATGCGCCGTCGTCCGGTACGCTGGTCGGCCGTTCGCCCTGCATGAACCAGTTGCGCCAGACCATCGATCGCGCCGCCAAAGCCAACAGCCGCATCATGATCGTCGGCCCGTCGGGCGGCGGCAAGGAGCTTGTCGCCCGCACGCTGCATGCGATGTCGAGCCGTGCCGATGGCCCGTTCGTGGTCATCAATGCTGCGGCGATCACGCCGGAGCGGATGGAAGTCGAACTGTTCGGCGTCGAATTGTCCGATGGCGAAACCGGCCGCAAGCCCGGCGCACTAGAAGAGGCGCACGGCGGCACGCTGTTCATCGATGAGATCGCGGATCTGCCGCGCGAAACCCAGAACCGGATTCTGCGCGTGCTCGTCGATCAGACCTTCCAGCGCGCGGGCGGAACCACGAAAGTCAGCGTGGATGTCCGCATCGTGTCCTCGACGGCGCGCAATCTCGAAGCCGAGATTGCCGAAGGAAAATTCCGCGAAGACCTCTATCACCGGCTGTCGGTCGTGCCGATCCGCGTACCGCCGCTCTCGGAGCGGCGCGAGGATATTCCGGAACTGGTCGAATATTTCATGGATCAGATTTCCGCATCGACAGGCCTGCCGAAGCGGCGGATCGGCGAAGACGCAATGGCGGTGCTGCAGTCGCATATCTGGCCGGGCAACGTGCGCCAGCTTCGCAACAACGTCGAACGCGTCATGATCCTGGCGGGCGGGGATCCGGATGCGGCGATCAGCGCCGACATGCTGCCGCAGGATGTCGGCTCCATGATCCCCGCGATGCCGACAGGAAACAACGGCGAACACATCATGGGCCTGCCGCTGCGCGAAGCGCGCGAAGTGTTCGAGCGCGATTATCTGATTGCGCAGATCAGCCGCTTCTCCGGCAACATTTCGCGCACCGCCGAATTCGTCGGCATGGAGCGCTCGGCACTGCATCGCAAGCTCAAGGCGCTGGGGGTCGGCTGATCCATGTCCCGCATCGCTTACGTCAACGGGCAATACCGCGACATGCGCGATGCCGGCGTGAACATCGAAGATCGCGGCTATCAATTTTCTGACGGCGTCTACGAGGTCTGCGAGATCAGAGGCGGCAAGATCGTGGACATGCCGCGCCATCTAGCCCGGCTGCAGCGTTCGCTGCACGAACTGCGGATCGCGATGCCGATGCCTCAGGCCGCGCTTGAGGTCGTCATTCACGAAACCGTCCGACGCAATCGCGTCACCTACGGCATTGTCTATCTGCAGATCACGCGCGGCGTGGCGCGGCGCGATCATGCTTTCCCGACCAAGCCGGTGAAGCCCGCCGTGGTCGTGACTGCGCGCGGACTGAATTACCAGAAGAATCAGGAGACCGCCGCGCGCGGCATCGGCGTCATCACGATTCCCGAGAACCGCTGGCCGCGCGTGGACATCAAGTCGGTGTCGTTGCTGCCCAATGTGCTGGCGAAGCAGCAGGCGCGCGACAACGGCGCCTATGAGGCCTGGTTCGTCGATGGCGAGGGCCATGTCACCGAGGGATCGTCCAGCAACGCCTGGATCGTCACGAAGGACGGCCGGGTGGTAACCCGTTCGGCCGAGAGCGGTATTCTTGCGGGCGTCACCCGGGCCGTCCTGACCGAACTGCTAGCCGCGCTCCAGATCAGGCTGGAGGAACGCCCATTCACCCCAGCGGAAGCCTATGAGGCCGCCGAGGCATTTGTGACAGCGTCCAGCCAGATCGTGATGCCGGTGGTCCGGATTGACGGCCGGCCGATCGGAACCGGCACACCGGGAGCCATTACGACGCGATTACGTGAGGAATTTCACCGTTTTTCAAATTTTTCTTAAGTTTTGCCGCCGTTTGACGGCGGGTGTTGCCTGACTGGCCTTGCCTAACTTTCGAGGCTGTCATTTAATTGCATTGCAGCACCCGGAGGGGGATCTCAGGGACGCCGGCAGCCAGACCACGCTCCGAAGAGGGCAGGCTGGCCCAAAAACAAGACTGCGGGATAAGAAGATGGCGGCAGACCGCGCACAGAACTTACAAGACACTTTTCTCAATCACGTTCGCAAGACCAAAACGCCGTTGACGATCTTTCTGGTCAACGGAGTCAAGCTGCAGGGGATCGTCACCTGGTTCGACAACTTCTGCCTGCTGCTCCGGCGCGACGGACATTCGCAGCTTGTCTACAAGCATGCGATCTCCACCATCATGCCGGGCGCTCCGATCCAGTTGTTCGAGGGCGGCGAGGACGCTCCAGCTTGAGATTGAACTAATTTGGAACCCCGGACTTTCGACGGGGGCGCCGACCGTCCCGGATCGGCGCGGGGCGATACAGGGCGGGTGCTTGTCATCGGCCCATACAAGCGTGTGCGACGGGGAGACCCCGACGCGCCGACGGGAAACAACGGCATCCGCAATCCGGCGGCACGGCTTGAAGAAGCCGCGGGCCTTGCGCGCGCTATTGACCTCACCGTTGCCGAAGCTGTCATCGCTCCGCTAAGCGAAATCCGTCCTGCGACCTATCTCGGCAAGGGCAAGGTTGAGGAGATGCTCGGTCTCATCAAGGCCCACGATGTGGGCCTGGTGGTCATGGACTGCGCGCTGTCGCCGGTCCAGCAGCGCAACCTGGAGAAGGAGTGGAACGCCAAGGTGCTCGACCGCACCGGGCTGATCCTTGAAATCTTCGGCCGCCGCGCCAAGACGCGCGAGGGCACGCTGCAGGTCGAACTGGCGCATCTCAACTACCAGCGCAGCCGTCTGGTTCGCTCGTGGACCCACCTTGAGCGCCAGCGCGGCGGCTTCGGATTCATGGGCGGTCCCGGCGAAACCCAGATCGAGGCCGACCGGCGGATGATCGGCGAGCGCATCTCCAAGATCGAGGCTGAACTGAAAAAAGTGCAGGCGACGCGCAGGCTGCATCGCGCTGGCCGCCAGCGCGTGCCGTATCGCGTGGTCGCGCTGGTCGGCTACACCAACGCCGGCAAGTCCACGCTGTTCAACCGGTTGACGCGCGCCGATGTGCAGGCAGCCGATATGCTATTCGCCACCCTCGATCCAACTTTACGCGCGCTCACCTTGCCTCATGGCGGCAAGGCGATGCTCTCCGACACCGTGGGCTTCATCTCCGATCTGCCGACCATGCTGGTGGCCGCCTTCCGCGCAACGCTGGAAGAGGTCATCGAGGCCGATGTCATCCTGCATGTCCGCGATATGTCGCATGAGGATGCGGAAGCGCAGGAACGTGACGTCGACGGCGTTCTGCGCCAGCTTGGCATCGATACCGACAGCGGTCAGCGCATTCTCGAAGTCTGGAACAAGATCGACCGTTTCGATCAGGATGAGCGTGACAATCTCGCGAATATCGCCGCCCGCCGCCCGCCCGAGCGCGCCTGCTTTCCGGTGTCCGCCATTACGGGCGAGGGCATCGACGCCTTGCTCGCCGCGATCGAGGAACGGCTCGCCGCGACGCGCGTGACGCTCGACCTGACCATCGATGCCTCGGACGGGGCAGGGATCAGTTGGCTGCATCGCAATACCGAAGTTCTCGACAAACATCTCGATAACGGTCGCTTTGCCATGACGGTGCGCGTCGATGAATCCAAGCGCGATGTCACGATTGCAAAATTCGGCGCGATCCCGGCCTCGCACTGACCGGCGGTTCTCACAAATGTGTCACAGCCCTGTTGCGAGGAAACACTTGACCGCAACGGGGCCAAAGCTATTCATCCGACGACACCTCAAGCAAGAAGATAGGGGCGCGATATGACATATCCGAACATTAACCTACTCATCAACGGCAAGTGGCGGCCGAGCAATTCGGGACGGACCATCACCGTCCTCAACCCCGCGACCGAGGAGCCGATCGGCACCGTCGCGCACGCCGACAAATCCGATCTCGATGAAGCGCTGGCCGCAGCCGAAAAAGGCTTCAAGGTCTGGCGCGCAATCGCTCCCTTCGAACGCGCGAAGGTCATGCGCAAGGCCGCAGCCCTGATGCGCGAGCGCGCCGACGCCATCGCGCCGATCCTGACCATGGAGCAGGGCAAGACGCTGGCCGAAGCCACTCTTGAGGCGAACCTCTCCGCCGATATCATCGAGTGGTTCGCGGAAGAAGGAAAACGCGCTTACGGCCGCATCATTCCGGCGCGTGGTCCGGGCATCTATCAGCTTGCGATCAAGGAGCCGGTCGGACCGGTCGCCGCGTTCACGCCGTGGAATTTCCCGATCAATCAGGTGGTGCGCAAGCTGTCCGCGGCGCTGGCTTCTGGCTGCTCGATCATCGTGAAGGCGCCGGAAGAAACCCCGGCCGCGCCCGCCGAACTGCTCCGCGCCTTTGTCGATGCGGGCGTGCCGGACGGCGTCGTCAATCTCGTCTACGGCGTTCCGTCGGAAATTTCCGAATACCTCATTCCGCATCCGACCATCCGCAAGATCTCGTTCACCGGATCGACGACTGTCGGCAAGCAGCTTTCGGCGCTTGCCGGCCTCCACATGAAGCGTGCGACGATGGAGCTTGGCGGCCATGCACCCGTCATCGTGTTCAACGATGCGGACATCGATGCCGCGGCGAAGATTCTGGTCGGCGCGAAGTATCGCAATGCCGGTCAGGTCTGCATTTCGCCGACACGCTTCATGGTGCAGGAAGGCGTCTACGACAAGTTCATCGAGAAGTTCGTCGAGAACACCAAGTCCATCAAGGTCGGCAACGGCCTCGACAAGGACTCGCGCATGGGCTCGCTCGCCAATCCGCGCCGCGTCTCCGCCATCGAAGACCTGGTGCAGGATGCCGTGAGCAAGGGCGCCAAGGTTGCAACGGGCGGCAGCCGTGTCGGCAACAAGGGCTATTTCTTCGAGCCGACCGTCGTGACCGATGTGCCGAAGAACGCCCGCGCCATGAGCGAAGAGCCGTTCGGTCCGGTGGCGCTGGTGTCGCCCTTCTCGAAGTTCGATGATGCGGCGGAGGAAGCCAACCGTTTGCCGTTCGGTCTGGCGTCCTATGCCTTCACCAGTTCGACCAAGACCGCGACCGCCATCGGCGCGGCGATCGAAGCCGGCATGGTCTCGATCAACAGCTTCGGCCTCGCGCTCCCTGAAACGCCGTTCGGCGGCATCAAGGATTCCGGCTACGGCTCGGAAGGCGGCACCGAAGCGATGGAAGCCTACTTCAACACGAAGTTCATCTCACAGACGGGCGTGTGATTTCTTTCGTCATTGCGAGCGAAGCGAAGCAATCCATCTTTTCGATAGAATGGATTGCTTCGTCGCTTCGCTCCTCGCAATGACGGAACTATTCTTTTGTCTTCGCTTCGTTCCAAAGCGCATCCATCTCGGCGAGGGATGCCTGTTCGAGCGATGAGCCGCGCGCGGCGAGGGTGCGTTCGATGTAGGCAAAGCGACGCTCGAATTTGACATTCGCGGATCGCAGCGCCATCTCCGGATCGGCCTTGGCGTGGCGGGCGAGATTGACCACCACGAACAAGAGATCGCCGATTTCCTCGGCAACGTGATCCGCATCGCCGGCATCGAGCGCGGCCTCGATCTCGTCCGTCTCCTCACGGAGTTTGGCGAGTACCGCGCGCGGATCGTTCCAGTCGAAACCGACGGTGGACGCCATCCGCTGCAAGTCCATGGCACGCGTAAGGGCCGGCTGGCTTTTCTTGACGCCATCCAGGAGGCCCGCCCTCGCATCGACAGGCTCTCCACGGGTGATGGCGCGTTCGGCCTTTTCCGCGGCCTTGATGCGCCCCCACAGGCCTTTCACCTCGTCAGGCGTCATCTGCCCCGCACGCTCACCGAAGACATGCGGATGCCGCCGGATCATCTTGGCGTTGATCGCATTCGCGACATCATCGAATGCGAATGCGCCCTGTTCCTCCGCCATGCGCGAATGAAACACCACCTGCAGCAGCAGGTCGCCCAGTTCTTCCTTCAGATCGCCAAGATCGTTGCGCGCGATGGCGTCCGCGACCTCATAGGCTTCCTCGATCGTATAGGGCGCAATGGTCGCGAAAGTCTGTTCCAGATCCCAGGGGCATCCAGTCTTCGGCGTGCGAAGCGCTGCCATGATGCCGATCAGTCTGGAGAGCGGGGTGGAGGATTCCATGAATCACCGAAGGAGCAGGAGCCGATCACGCCAATGGCGTATCGCACCCTCTCTCTCGGTGGAAACATTATCCGCCGGAATATCCTCCGATAATGGGCAGAATTTCGCCGGTGATGTAGCTCGAACACGCGGACGAGGCGAGAAACACATAGGCCGGTGCGATTTCTTCCGGCTGGGCAGGACGTTTCATCGGCGTATCGCTGCCGAATCTCGCCACACGCTTGACATCTTTGTCCGCCGGATTAAGCGGTGTCCACACCGGTCCCGGCGCCACCGCGTTGACGCGGATGCCGCGCGGCAAAAGATGGGTCGCCAGCGAACGTGTAAAGGCGTGGATACCGCCCTTGGTCATCGAATAGTCGAGCAGATCCTTGTTGCCTAACAGTCCGGTCACCGAGCCGGTGTTCACGATAGCCGCGCCTTCCTTGAGATGAGGGACGGCGGCTTTCGCCATGTGAAAATAGCCGTAGAGGTTGGTCTTGATGGTCCTGTCGAAGTGATCTTCGGTCAGGTCTTCCAATGCGTTGACGTGCTCCTGAAACGCCGCGTTATTCACAAGGATGTCGAGCCTGCCGAACGTCTCGACTACTTTTTCCACGGTGTCACGACAAAGGCCGCTTCGGCGACGTCGCCCGCGATCGTGATGCATTTGCGCCCTTCCTTTTCGACCGCCGCTTGTGTGACCTTCGCATCGGAATGCTCGTCAAGGTAGAGGATGGCGACATCGGCACCCTCGCGCGCGAACAGGACGGCCACGCTCCGGCCGATCCCTGAATCGCCGCCGGTGACGATCGCGACTTTGCCTTTCAGCTTTTCCGATCCCTTGTAATAGGGCGCATCGAACATCGGTTGCGGGTCCAGCTTCGCTTCCGAACCGGGTTTTGCCTGATGCTGTTCCGGCAGCGGAGGAACAGGATATTTGCGCGCACCGGTTTGCGGTGCCTTCTCGTCCTGCCTGGCAATCTTGTCGGTCTTGTCGATCGTCGCCTGGATAGCGCGCTCGTCCCGCGCGGCTTCGGCACCCCCGGCCGCATAACGTTCCGTCCTGTCTTCGTGGCTTTGCGCTCTGGCCATGATCCGTCTCCCGGTTTTGCGCATCAACCCTGCAAAAGCGGCGGTGTTCCTTTGTTGGCCGAGGCTCCAGCAGGTGCTATGCGCTGGCCATGACCAACAGTTCCAGCGATCGCAGCGCCCTGGTGCTTTTTTCCGGCGGACAGGATTCGGCCACCTGTCTCGCCTGGGCGCTGTCGCGCTTTGAGCGCGTCGAGACGGTCGGCTTTTCTTACGGCCAGCGTCACGCCATCGAACTCGACAGCCGGGCGAAGCTTATCGACGGCATGACGGCGCTGCGAACGGAATGGGCAGATCGCCTCGGCGAAAGCCATACGCTGGACATTCCCACGCTCGGCGTGATTTCCGAGACGGCCCTGACGCGCGAGACGGCAATTGAAATGGGCGAGGACGGTTTGCCCAACACCTTCGTCCCCGGCCGCAATCTGGTATTTCTCACCTTCGCTGCGGCGCTGGCGTATCGGCGAGGCATCACCCACATTGTCGGCGGCATGTGCGAGACGGATTACTCTGGTTATCCGGACTGCCGCGACGAGACCATCAAGGCGCTGAACGGCGCAATTAATCTCGGCATGGCGCGTGCATTCGAGATTCACACGCCGCTGATGTGGCTCGACAAAGCGGACACATGGCGACTCGCTGAGGAACTTGGTGGAAAAGGATTGATCGACCTGATCGTCGAACATTCCCACACCTGCTATCTGGGTGAACGCGGCGCGAGGCACGCGTGGGGTTATGGCTGCGGCGAATGCCCGGCATGCAGCCTGCGTGCGCGCGGATGGAATTCGTATATTTCTGCAGAAAGCAGCACTTGATGAAGATCAGTCATTACGAATTGAAGGTTGAAGGCCTCGTCTTTTTCACCGGTTACATGGCCTGCATTCCCATCGCGAACTGGATGATCCAGTCCGTCGGCACGGTGTGTCCGCCGAACGGACCGTGCGTGATCCCGGTGGCCCCGGGCCTGATGGCGCCGAGCGGCGTGCTGATGGTTGGCCTTGCCCTGGTGTTGCGCGATCTGGTGCAGCGGCGCCTGGGTGTCTGGTATGGCCTGGCCGCGATTGCGACCGGCACGGCACTATCCTCGATCCTCGCGCCGCCATCGCTCGTGCTGGCGTCCACCATCGCCTTCCTGTTGTCCGAACTCGCTGACTTCGCGGTCTATACGCCGCTGCAGAAGCGCGGATTGATGCGCGCGGTGATTGCGAGCAGCTTCGTGGGACTGGTCGCGGACTCGCTGCTCTTTCTCTGGCTCGCCTTCGGCAGCCTGCAATTCCTGGCGGGACAAATCGTCGGCAAGGCGCTTATGGTGCTGCTGACGCTGCCGGCGATCTATTGGCTGCGTGAGCGCGACAAGCGCCTTGGCGTCTGAAACCGCGGAGGATGTCACGATGATGAAGCTCAAGCCGAATTGCGAGTGCTGCGACCGGAACCTGCCGCCCGAAAGTACGGAGGCCGTGATCTGCAGTTTCGAATGCACATTCTGCGCGGCCTGCGCGGATCATATCTTGAAGGGCGCCTGTCCGAACTGCAGCGGAAACCTCGTGCGGCGACCGATCCGCCCTGCGGCCATGCTGAAGAAATACCCGGCCTCGACCGAACGTCACCTGCGCGCGCAGCCTTGTCTGGCCAAAGCTGGTTGAACGGATCAATCGTCACGGCGCGGATGCTGGTGCCGCCATTCCTGCGGCCGGGTGAATGAGCCGGCCCAAATGCCGCGGCGTGCTGACTTCGCCTCTGTCTGCTGGGCGCCATACGTGTTGGCGTAATCGAAGGTCACAGCCCAGCCTTGCGCCACCATCCAGGCGTTGATGTTGGTGCCGTCGGGCAGGGTACAGGTCGCCAGCGTGCGGCCATATTGGTCGCGCGATCGTGGCTGACATGACAGGTCATGCCCCCGCACGCGGCTGCGCAACTGGGCCGAGGCCTGCCGCCCGCAGGGCCAATCGCGCCCCTGTGCGTCGAGACAGGTCTGCTCAAGCTCCGGCGCATCGATATCGACCAGCCGTATCCGCGTGCCCGCAATCGTCAGCGTATCGCCGTCGGCCACGAAAGCCGCGCCGACAATGGGTGTGTCCGGGTTCTTGAACCAGCGCTCGGCGCCATAGACCGCGAGCGAGCCGATCAAGACAACGATAGCGACGGTCCAGCGGCGGGTATCGGTGCCGACTGCAGGTGGAATACGCCGAGGAGGGCGCGAAAACGGGAAAGAGGGCATGATGGGTTACTTGCGCACGAAACGTCATGGACCGTCAAAAAGACCGTCCCGATGCATCGAAACACTTGCCGAACACCGGCGCCTTTGGCACCCTGAATCTGTTCGAGAAATACATTTATTTGCTTGAGGTCATAAATGGTCAGCACGATTTTGAAAGGCGCGGCAGTTGGCGCGGTGTTGTTCGCCTTCTCGCCTGCAAGCAATGCTCACGCTGGCGGCATCATCGGCGACGAACCTTTCTGGCCGGGCACCTACGCTTATGAGCCCGCGCTGGATCAGCCCGGCTGCCTGACCTGGAACTGGCAGCAATATGCCTGGTACAACAACTGCCCGGTTTACGTCCGTCCGAAGGCCTATCTCTACCGCGGCTCGCTCTCGCGCCCGGTTCTGCGGACAAAAGGCTAACGCAAACGCGCGCCGCCGGATGGCCGGCAGCGCGCGTTAAATCCCGAATAGAACTAGCTGAATTGCCTGCTCAGGACAGCGAGACCGAGCACGCGACAGCGTTGTTTTTGCCGAAATTGAGCTGCGCGTTGCCGCGCAGGCCATCCAGCCAGATTCCCTTGCCGGCATAGCGATAGCCCACGCCCATCGGCACCAGCCGGACGTAGGTCGCGCTGTGGGGCGCTGTGTAAAGCCGGGCTGTCACCAGCTCGCCAGCGACGCTGACGGCGATCGGGCAAATCGGGTATTCGCGCCCGTTTTCGCAGGTCAGAACGATCTCCGAACAGCTGCCTGACACATGTCCGGGCGCCACCATCAACCCCAGATCCGCAGCACTGAGATTCGGCGCAGTCGCGCAGAGCACCAAGCCAGCGACCGCAACAGTCTTGAAAAGATTGGACAATTTCGCGCGCACGGCGGCCCCCAAAATCAAAAAATAAAAAGCGAAACAGTCAACCAAGCGGGACAGGGCCGGTCAATCCCGCCGCGGCCTTTCCCGCAAGGAAACACATACCGTGGCGATTTAACCACAGTCGCCGGTAACCCGCCGTTTACTATAGGGGTTCCTTGACCTGCGACGGTGAAGAAAGGAGGATGATTCTTAACAAAACACTAAGATGCCTTTTCGGTATCTATTTTTATTTTCAACGGTTTTGAGGCGTTGCCATGAATGGACCTTTTCAAATTGCGCAGGCAAATATTGCAGGTCAGAGCGGCGGAAAGCAGCCGGCTCGCATCGTCAAAATAGCGAAGCCATTCAGCGAACAAGCCGTCGTGGTGCCGTTGAGTTACGACGGCAGCGTCAAGGCGGATCTCTCGGCCATCGCAGGCGAGAAGATCACGCTGGTTCATATCGGCGAAAAGCTCATCATTCTTTTCGACAACAAGTCGACGATTACGCTCGAGCCGTTTTTTGATTCAACCGGCAAGCCACTTGACGGCATCCAGGTCGAAGTATCTCCCGGCCGCGATCTGACCAGCGCGGAATTCGCGCAACTCTTCCCGGTCACCGAAGACAATTCAATCCTGCCTGCGGCAGGCGAGGGCAGCGCTGGCGGCGCGACGGCGTCGGGCGCACACTTCACGACAGTCGGCGTCGATCCGCTTTCGGCTCCAAATCCGCTGGACCTGCTCGGGCAGGAAGAGCTGCCGAATTTCGTGATCAACAATCTGCTTGGTCCACTGCAGGTCGACGACACGCCGACCTTCGATGCAGGCCAGAGCTTCCTGCTCGATGAAGATTCACTGACCAAGCCGCCGGCGCTGCGGGAAGGCAATCACGATAGCGCGCTGGGCGACGATGAGGGCGATCAGAGCTTCAGCGGCTCGCTGCATTACAATTTCAGGTTCGACGGTCCCGCGAGCACCAATCCGATCACAGTCAACGTTGGAGCGTTGAATGCGCTCGGTCTGACCTCGGGCCATCAGCCGATTACATTCACGTGGGATGCGATCACCTTCACGCTCACCGGCACCGCCGACGACGGCCAGGGCCATCAGACGACGATCCTCAAGCTCCAGATCGATCCTGCGACGGCAACGTCGGCGGGCAACGATCATCCGTTCACGCTTCAGTTGCTCGGACCGATCGATCATCCCGGACACGACGATCCGAGCACGCCGGCGACGGAAACGTCGTTCGAAGACAATATCGTTCTGAACGTTCAGTTCACCATCACCGACGGCAACGGCACCGCGACACCGGGGACGATCGCAATCGACATCGATGACGATTCTCCGGCGATCGTGAGCGACGCAACCGTTATACGGACCGTCGACGAAGACGACATCCTGACCCCGTGGTCGATCGGCACCAGCCCGAACACCAGCCCGGAAGGCGCCGGCGACGAATCCGTGACGCAGGGCGGCGGCGGACTCATTCATCCGGCGGTCGTGACCGGCTCGGTCGCGAGCGTTGTTTCATTCGGCGCAGACGGCGAGGGCGCCTTCGGCTTTACCGCCGATGCGGTGGACTATTTCACAAGTCTTGGCCTGTATTCAAAGCAGACGGCGCTGCCCGAAAACGGCATTCAGTTGACCTATACGGTCACGGAAGACGCCGCCAATCACACCATCACGCTGCACGGCGTGGAGCCAGGTAATACCGGCAATCCGGTGTTCGACTTCGTGCTCGACACCCAGACCGGTGACTTCACCTTCAAACTCTACGACGAACTGGTCCATGTGGCTGGCGGCGGCCAGAATACCGATCTGCGCGCGGGCGATTCGTCCATCCCGTATCTCGATTTCGGCCACATCATCACCGCGACAGATGGCGATGGCGACACCATCACGCTCGACGACCAACTCCACATCATCGTCAAGGACGACGTTCCGGAAACGCGCATTTCCGTCAATCCGCTCGGCGTCGTGCAGCACGATGAAACGGCGGGCGTGCAGGGGCCGACGTTTGCAGATCCGGCCGACAGCGACACCGCGTCGCCAACAGTGCGCAATCTATTTGCGACATTCGAAACGACCCATACCAGCGAACTCGGCAACGACACTGACGTCGCGCATTTCCCTGGCTCGCCCGCAATCGGTTACGCGCACAGCGCGCTGCCGGTCGTTGTCAATACGACGATCAACTACGGCGCCGATTTTCCGGCCGCGTCTGCCGTGTTTTCGTTGGAGGTCGTGAACGGCACCTATTCAGGGGTGCAGACCACTGACGGTCACAACATCTACCTCTACAACGTCGACGGCTTCATCGTCGGCCGCGTCGGCGGCACCGATGCTGGCCACGATGACGCCAATCCGGATGGCACGATCGCATTCGCGATCACCATCGAGCAGAGCGGCAACATTGATGTCGCGCAGTATCTGTCGCTGCATCATAGCAACACATCCAGCAACGACGAATCCATCTCGCTGACCGATGGCGCCATCCAGGCGAAGCTTGTTGTCACCGATTCCGATGGCGACGCTGTTCCCGCGACGGTCGATATCGGCAGCCACATCCGCTTCGACGACGACGGCCCGAGCCTGGTCGGCACCGGCCCGTCCACGCCATATTTCGTCGATGAAGGTGACATTGTCACGCTTCAGGCGATCGGCACGAGCCCGAACGACGGCACTCATGGCAACGATGGTTCTTACACCGGCTCAAAATCCGGGGACATCGGAGCAGGCCCGGCAGTGGTGTCCGGATCGGTTGCCGGCGCGGTGGATTTTGGCGCCGACGGCAACGGCGGATTCAGCTTCGCCGCGGGCGCGGCGACGACATTGGCCGGCCTTGGCCTGACCTCGAACGACGGCAAGCTGAGCTATGCGCTGATCGACGGCGGCCACACCATCGTGGCCTATGTCAACCAGACCGTTTTCCCGGGATTCCCGAATTCCGACTATCAGCCTTTGGTCGATCGGACGATCTTCACGTTGACGCTGGACCCGACTACGGGTGACTTCACGTTCAAGCTCTATGACCAGCTCGACCATGTCAGCGGCGGCGGCCATAATACCGATCTTCAGGGAGCAAATGGTCCTGTCAGCGGCCTCGATTTCGGTTCGCTGATCGTCGCGACCGATGGCGACGGCGACCACGTTACCCTGGACGGCAAGCTGACCATCGATATCACCGATGACACGCCGCAGATTTCTACGGCGGTGAATCCGCTCGGCTACGTCACCATTGACGAGTCCGCCGGCGTGCAGGGACTTCCCGCCAACGACACAACCAACAACACGGTACGTGGTCGCTTCGCTGCACTTGAAGCCGCCCATGGAACGAGCGGCACCCACGATCTCGGCAACGATCCCGATATTGCGCATTCACCCAACGCAAACTCGCCTGCCATCGGCTATGCGCATAGTCTTGGTGCTGTTGTTCTGGTCACAGGCCTCAATATCGGCGCTGATTTTCCGGCGCAGTCGCTCGTCTACACGTTGCAGGTGACGGCTGGAATCTATTCCGGCGTCCAGACCACCGACGGCCATAACATCTATCTGTACAAGGATGATGCCACCGGTCTCATTATCGGTCGTGTCGGCGGCGACGGCGCGGCTCATACCGACGCTAACCCGAACGGCACGATCGCCTTCGCCATCGCGATCGAGCAGGATGGCAGTATCGACGTTGCGCAGTATCTGTCGCTGCACCACAACAACACCTCTAGCAACAATGAATCCATTGCGCTGACTGATGGTGCCATTCAGGCGGTCGTCACCGTGACGGATCATGACGGAGATTCGACCGCAGCTTATGCCAACATCGGCGGCCATATCGTGTTCAACGATGACGGCCCGAGCGCGCCGACTGTAAGCACGACGGGCGCAGAGCCTGTGTTGCTGACGTTCGATGGCGGCCTTGCTGGCAACTATATCGGCTCAGAGGGCAACGGCGATGGTAACTTGTCGCCGACGATTGCATCGGTGAGCTTCGCCGGTGCGTTTACGGTCGGCAACCAGCACGTCTATGGCGCGGACGGTCCGGGCCAGACGGTGATCAGCTACGCATTGCATCTGAAAGTCAGCGAAGGCACGGACTCGCACCTGACATCCGGCGATCAAACGATCCGGTTGTACGAGGACAACGGCGTGATCACCGGCTCGACGGCAACGTCGGAAGGCGGCATTACCACCGGAAATACGATCTTCACGCTGAGCGTGGACTCTTCCACGGGCGTTGTGACGCTCACCCAGTTTCACGCTATCGATCAAGGCGTTGCCGATTCCTATGATGGCGGCGCTTATATCAGCGACATTGCAAAACTTGCGGCAGGTTTGGTTGAGCTGACGGCGAGCGCCTATACCACTGATGGCGACGGCGACACGTCGGCGACGGCATCCAAGGCGATTGATCTTGGCAACAACGTCGCGTTCGGGGACGACGGTCCGAAGATCGTTGCCGGCAAAACCGTTGTTGGCGAAGTCGATGAAGATGCTTTGACCAATCACAATACGGACACCGGGCAGCCGGGCGAAACCCATGGCGCAACGGTGTCCGCGACGGCATCAGGCACCCTGGCGGCGCTTGTCAACTTCGGTGCGGATGGTGGTGCCGGTACCGGCGCAGGATTCCATCTGGTCCAGCAGGGGCCGGCGGCGACCAGCTACAAGTCCGGCAATGCCACCGTTAACATCGTGGTCACGCAGGATGGCCTTATCGGATTCACCGGCAGCGACTATACGATTGCTGGCAATCAGGTCTTCACGCTCGTTGTCGGCGCGACCGGTGCCTACACCTTCACCTTGCTGAAGCCGATGGATCATGACCCGTTGACGGGCCAGCCCGGCGACGACACGGAAAACACCCTGACTATCGACCTGTCCGGTTATGTCACCGCGACAGACGGCGACGGTGACCATGTGGATCTGGACGCAGGTACCTTCACCGTCACCGTGCGCGACGACATGTCGGTCATGTCGGCGCGTGACGGTATTCCGACGGAAACGACTGTCACAGACACTGAATCGGTTACAGAACATTTCACAATCAAGGCCGGCAATGTCGAGGCGCGGGGGCTCATCGGCATTATGGGCGACCAGGGCGACCACGACCTGTTGCTGACGGCGACGGGCGGCACCGTCAACACCAACAGCCATGATGCCGCAGTCGGCAATCAATGGATCGACAGCAACTCCGAAATCCTGCACCTGAATTTCGTGACGGGGCTGGATAACAATAACAATTTCACCGGCACCGATCCGCATTCCTCGGTCAAGTTCACCGTTACGGCCAATGGCGGCAAGGATTCCGTCGTATTCATCGATGCGACCCTTGGCGGCGCTTTTGTGGAGCTGAACTTCGCGGGCGTGACGGCCGCGCACATCCACGAGGTTTTCGTGGGCGGCAATCCGGTCGGCTACGTTCTGGACGGCGTCGGCTCTGGCACGGTCATCACAGTGAGTGCAGCCGCAGTCGGCGGCACCTTCGATATCGTCGACGTGAGCAACTATAGCGGCGTGAATTTCGTTTCGAATGATGGCACGCATAACTACTCCGGCAACAAGTTCCATATCGGCGGCATCGAAACCACGGTCACCGTGCAGGGTCAGCACACCGTTACGACGCCCGAGACCTTCACAGTCAGCGAGGACGAAAGCGCCGGGCTCAACACCGCGGCGGATCCGAATGCAGCGAACGATCACGCGGCTCCGGACGCCGTCACGAACGCCGACGCTTATGCCGCGATCTACAGCGCCAATGCTGTCGGCTATGCACAATCGGCTGAAAGCGTTTTGGTTACCCACGGTAATTTCAACGCGCTGTTCACAGGCAGCCCCGGCGCGGACGGGTTCGGCGGATGGTCCTTCGCCATCACCGACAGGGACGGCAACGCCTTTGGCGGAACCACGGATTCCGGCCTGACGACCCTTAACGGCACGCACATCCTGCTGACCACCGATACGGCGACCGGCGCGCTGGTCGGCATGGCCGGGGCGGATGTGGTGTTCAAGGTCTTTGTCGACAGTACCGGCCATGTCTGGATCGCCCAGTATCAGGCTGTCCACAACGATATCGCCGGTGCGGATCTCGCCGCCTATGACGACATCGCAAAGGTCACGGCGGATCTTCACATCACAGCGACGCTGACCGATGCCGACGGTGACTCCGTCACCAAAACGTCTCCTGTGTCGCTGAGTGTCCAGTTCCAGGACGATGGCCCTGTGGCCATGAACGACGAACTGAATCTTGCCGATCACGCGGACGGCAAGGGCAACGTCATCACCGGCCTTAATGAAGTTGCACCGGCAACGTCAGCGGATACGGTCGGCGCCGATGGCGCGCATGTTTCGGCCATTTCGGGCGCGAATACCGGTACGTTCGACAACACCGATAACCTCTTCCATGTCACCGGCGCGCACGGCACCCTCACCATCGACGCCGATGGCAACTACACTTACACCCGGAATCCGTCCGATTTTGCCTCCGGCACCGACACTTTCACCTATGAGCTGAAGGACGGGGACGGGGACACCGCCACCGCGACGCTCACCATCGATCTGCCGCAACTGACCACTCCGCTTGTCGCTGGTAACGGCTTCACCGGTACGGTGGAGGAGGAAGAATTCGGCAACAACGGCGTTCAGGCATCGTCGTCGGGTCACACCGGCAACGAAGATGTCTCCGGCGGCGGCGATCTGGATACCGAAAGCATTAGCCAGGGTCAGGCGCCGGTGTTCCACGACAACACCACCAACGTGACGACGGGCACGCTGACCGTCACGGGTGGCACCGGCCCCTATACCTTTGCGTTCGCCGGTAGCGGAATCGAAGGCACGCAGGCCACGTTTGGCGGCGAGCCGGCCACCTCCAACGGCAAGGCGGTGCTGTTCCATATCGATTCCAACAATGCCAACACGCTGATCGGCTATGTCGAGAACGGCACGGCTGGCAGCGGGTATGACGCGACCGCGGACCGCGTCGTCTTCACGCTGCAGATCAACACCGATGCCAGCGCGACAGATGCCAACTCCGGTTACACCTTCACGCTGTATGACAACCTCGATGCCAAGGGTACGCAGGTTGGCGATAATGTCGAGGGCACGCAGGCGCTGAGCCTGAATGGACTCGTGGTCGTCACCGACAACATCGGCGGCACCGACCATACGGTGAATGTCACCGGCTTCGTCAATATCATCGACGACGTGCCCACGGTGACGCTGGTGGCCACGGATAACAACACCATCGTCGCCCAGACTTACGATGCAGAGACGGCGGCGAACGGTTTCAGCACGTCGCCCTATCAGACGGATGGGTTCTTCGGCAACGCCTTCACCGTGACCAGCGCCAGCTATGGCGCCGACGGCGCGGCCACGGCGAACGCGCAGGTCCTAGAATATGCCCTGACCATCAGCGGGCAGGGCGCGGACAGCGGCCTCAAGCATGGCGGTGTGGAGATTTATCTCTACAAAGACGCCACCACCGGAGAGATCACCGGCGCAACGGATGCAAACGACATCGCGGGCAGCAAGGTCTTCACGGTCAGCGTGAACGCCACCACCGGCCAGGTGACGCTGACCCAATATGCCACGATTGATCATGCCACGCCGGGCGTCGACTCGCACTACGACGACCAGACCGCGACCATCAAGTCGGGCGTGCTCTCGCTGACGGCAACGGTCACGGTCACGGACAGGGACTTCGACACAGCGTCGGACACCAAGTCGATCGACCTGAACAGCCACATCCTGTTCCACGACGCCGGGCCTGAGGTCACTAACAGCAACGGCACAGCGGTTTCGGAGGCGAATCTGGAGCACGGCAGCGCGCCGAACGACAGCGCGCTTACCCAGACGGGGACCTTCACCATCTCGGCTCCCGACGGCATTGCCTCGCTGACATTCAGCCAGGGAACCCAGTCGAGCGGCGAGATTACCCTTGCTTATCTGCAAACGCAGTTGTCCTCCGGTACTCATCAGTTGCCGGTTGTTTCCAGCGACTACGGCACCTTGACCATCACCGGCTACGACGCCGCGACTGGCGTGGTGTCTTATTCCTACACGCTGAGTTCCGCGGTTCACAACACCACGGCCGCCGAGGAACAGGCCACCGACACGTTCACGGTGACCGTGAAGGACGGCGACGGCGATACCGGCACCGGCTCTATTGTGGTGACCATCGCCGACGATCATGCGGCCGCAGCGAACGACACCAATTCCATCGGTGAAGACAATGCGAGCATCAGCTCGATCGCGGCCACGAACGTGCTGCATAACGACATCCCCGGCGCCGACGGCTATGCCGCCGGCGGCGGCGTGGTGGGTGCGGCCGCTGGCAGCACCACCGCGGCACTCAGCACTGGCGTCGGCACCGACCTCACCGGCGCTTATGGCACGCTGCATCTGAACGCGGATGGCAGCTATACCTACACGCTGTTCACCGATACGACGGAGCATCACGTCGCCTATACCCAGGTGCAGGCGCTCGGCAACAGCGGCCATCTCACCGACACCTTCAGCTACACCATCAAGGACGGCGACGGCGACCCTTCGACCGCGCAGCTGACCATCACCATCAACGGCGTCAACGACGCTCCGGTGGCGGGGGGCGACAGCGGCGCCGTGGTCGAGGCGGGCGTGAAGCCAGGCAACACGGATTTCGCCGGCACGCCCACCGCCTCGGGCAACGTCCTCACCAACGACACCGATGCCGAAAACGATCCACTGGTCGTCACCAACGGCGGGACTTATAGTCTCGCACATGGCTCGCTGCTCCTGAACGCGGACGGCACCTACACCTACACGCTCGACAACACCAAACCGGCCACCAACGCGCTCGCACAAGGCGCGACGGCTCATGACACCTTCACCTATCACATCTCTGACGGCCATGGCGGGGTGGCGGACGCGCAACTGGACATCACCATCACCGGCACAAACGACAGGCCGGATATCTCGGTCGTCACCAGTGGCACCAGCGACAAGGACGCCGCGACCCTCGCCGAAACCAATGCCGGCTTGTCGACCAGCGGCACACTGACCGTCACCGACGTGGACACTGGCGACACCGCGACCCCCACCGTTCTCTCGGTTGCGATCAGCGGAACCACGGCCGGCCTCGGTTCGGACAATACGGCGCTGTTCAACATGCTGTCGCTCGGTGGCGTCACCCTCGGCAGCGATCACAACCTTACCTGGACCTTCAATTCAGGCAGCGAAGCCTTTGACTATCTCAATCCGGGCCAGTCGCTGGTGCTGACCTATACCGTCCGCTCGACGGACACCAACGGCGCCTATGACCAGCAGACCGTCCAGATCACCATTACCGGCTCGGCGGATACGACTCTGATCGTCGGCTCCAACGACAGCGACGATGCGCCAACGGATCCAGTTCACGAAGTCGATCTGACGCCAGGTACAAGGGGCGTCATCAACGGCGGCGCGAGCGACGACACCATTGCCGGCGATCCAGGCGGCACGACCGTGATCCAGGCCGGCGCCACAGCGAATATCGTTTTCGTGCTCGACGTTTCGGCGAGCATGAGCACATCGATACAAGGCTCCACCGATCGCATGACGGCGATGCAGACCGCGCTCAAGGCGGCGCTGCTTACTCTGTCCCAGAGCGGCGCGGAGGACATCCGCGTCCATATCGTGGCCTTCGGTCTCGCCGCCACCGACCTCGGAACCTTCGACGTGCGGGTGGGCGGCGTGGCTCAGAATCTGAACGCTGTAAACGCCGTGATTGACACTCTCGATAATATCGAGACAAGCGGCACCAACTACGAAGACGGGCTCTACAAGGCGTCGCAGTGGATTAACAGCACGCCCGACGGCGCAAGCGGTCCGCTGTCCGATGCCACGGTCAACAAAGTTCTGTTCATTTCTGACGGCGAACCCAACACATGGGACATCGGCAACGGCTACACCTCACATAACAACCCGAGCACGTCGGGTTTCGATCAGGCTGCGCTCGACAACGTCACCGGTACCTACAATCCGAGCGGTACTACCAACGATGACACGATAGACGAACGCGCCCTGATCACGAACAGTGCCGCCACTTGGGACAATGCGCATCCGTTCACCATCGAGGCGATCGGCATTAATCTGAGCGACGCCACCGCGCTGGCGCATCTCAGCGTGGTCGAGGGCACTGGCGGCCAGGCCACCAATGTCACCACCGCCCAGGGCCTTGTCGACGCGGTAGGCACGCTGGCCACCAGCACGTCCGGGCCGACCGCGGCGGGCAGCGACACGATCAATGGAGGCGCCGGCAACGACATCATCTATGGCGATGTCATGAACACCGACGTTTTACGTGCGGCGGCTAATCTGACGACGCTGCAGAACGGCTCTGGCTGGGCCGTGTTTGCGGAACTTGAGGCCGGGCACAGCAGCGTCTATCCAAACTGGACCCGCGCCGACACGCTGGCCTACATCGCGGCGCACGAACGGGAAATCGCAGTCGAGGCCGGCCGCACCGGCGGCAACGACACCATCACCGGCGGCACCGGCGACGACATCATCTTCGCGCAGGAAGGCAACGACACGATCAACTATGCGCAGGGCGATGGTCACGATATCGTCGACGGCGGGACGGGCTCGGACACGCTGCATATCACCGGCGCCACCGGCACGGTCACCATCGCGGCCGCTTCGACAGGCCCCGATATCGTGCCAGCTACCGGCCCGAACTACACCGACATCATCGTCACCATGTCGGACGGCGGCACCATCCGCATGGACAGCATCGAAGACATCATTGTCGATACTGGCCCAGGCGGCGCTACCGTAAATTACACCACGCCGATGACGGGTACAGCACTCGACAATACAACCGTCACCATTCACGGCGGTTCGAGCGACGACACGTTCGACCTGACGGGACGCGGCACGGGTGGCTCTGTCCACAGCGGCGATCAGCACCATGTCGTCTATGACGGCGGGAATAACACCGCAGCCGGCGATACGGTGATCCTCGACTTCAATATCAGCGATATTACCGCGGTGGTGAAGGAAACCAGCGGCGGCCAAACCATTGGCTTCGACATCAACCACAATGGCATCACCGACACCTTCACTAACGTCGAAAACTTCAAGTTCGCCGACGGCACGACCACGACGCTCAGCGCATTGATCGCCACACCGGCAGCACCGACGACGTTGCAGCTTGCCGCTGGCTCCGACAGCGGAGTGCAAGGCGACAACACCACCAACGACACCACGCCGACCATCACAGGAACGGCGGCGGCCTATGCAACGGTCACGCTCTATGAAGGCGCTACGGTGCGCGGCACAGCCACGGCCGATGGTTCGGGCAACTGGTCGATCGACAGTTCGTCTCTGACAAGCGGCACGCATACCCTGACCGCCACCCAGACCACTGTGTTCGGCGCCACCAGCCCGATCTCGGCGGGGCTCCCGGTGACAATCGACACGACAGCCGATGCTGGAGGCGACCTCAAGGTCGCGATCACCGATGCGTCCGGCTACATCAATGCTCTCAACGCGAGTGACATCCACTACACCGTCACTGGTCTCGATGCTGACGCTACCGCGACCGTGATTTTCAAGGCCAGCAACGGTGCCACAACCACGGTTTCCGGCCTCGGCCTGGGCGATCACGAGATTGATCTTAGCGGTTTCGTCGATGGAACGGTCACCGCGACCATCACCGCGACGGACGCAGCGGCGAATACCGCTACCGGCACAGGTGATACCAGCAGCAAGGATGTGGTGTCGCCTACGGTCACGATCAATCAGGCCTCGACTCAGGCTGATCCGGGCAACGGCACGGTGCATTTCACGGTGACATTCAGTGAGGCTGTGACGGCGGCTGACTTTACCGCGAGCGACATTCTGTTGACCGGCGCGGCGGCGGCCGGGCTCACAAATTCGAACATCCTGATTACCGGAAGTGGCACGACCTACGATGTTGCAGTGAGCGGCTTCACACAGGCCGGAGATCTCATCGCATCGGTAATCGCGGGGGCGGCCAAGGATACGGCTGGCAATGCAAGTCTTGCTTCGACCAGCACGGATCACACCGTGACGGTTACGTTGGACCAGCCGCCATCGGATATTGTCTTCTCCGGAAACACGAATTTGACGACGTCAAATCTGTCGGCGAGTTCGGTATTGCTGACGGCCGCGGCAGTAGACCCCGACGATACGACCGGATTTGTTTATAAATTCTACAATTCGGGCGGGTCGCTGACAGCAACCCAGATGAGCAATGGTGAAACGTTCGCGATCGACCAGTTGACCGGCGTCATTACATCATCGACCAACGCAGCAACTGATAAGACCTACACGCTGGTGGTGGATGTCGCGGACTCTCATGGAGCACATTCCCAGGAGACGGTATCGCTGGTGCTGGGAGGGACGGGTAACGACACGCTCGGCAACTCCAGCACATCCAACGATCAGGTGATCTACGGATTTGGTGGCTTCGATACGATCACGGGCGGCTCCGGCAATGATTTCCTTGTTGGCGGCGGCATTCCCACCAGCGGAAACGGCACGGAAACCATCTCCGGCGGCGCGGGGAATGATTGGATTGTCTACGAATCGGGTAACAACAGTAACAGAACTGTTGTGCTGAATGGCGGTGCCGACAATGACACGCTGGTCATCACAGGATCGACGGGCTTGCCGACAGTGGATTTGAGCCAGACGTCCGATCAAACCACCAACACCGACCGCGCCACCGTCACGAACTTCGAGAATGTTGATGCCTCGGGGGCGACGGCTGCGATCAGCATCACCGGTTCAAGCGTTGCAAACATTCTGATCGGCGGGACCGGCAACGATACATTGGTCGGCGGCGGCGGCGTAGACACGCTCACCGGCGGCGGCGGTGCGGATCATTTCCGCTTCAATGCCCTGTCGGAGCTGGGTGACCACATTGCCGACTTCAGCGGCAACGCGGGTCAAAAAGATATCATCGATCTTTTGGGTACCGCGTTTGGCGGCGTGTCGTGGACAGCCGGCAATGTGCTGAACGAGACGATCTATCAAGGTACCGATGCGGCGACAGCGACCCTCAGTGGATCGCAGCACTTCGCTTACGACTCCAGCACCGGCTCGCTTTACTATGATGCAAATGGCGGATCTGACGCTAGCCGCGTCTTGCTGGCGATTCTCGATAACCATGCAACTCTTACCGCGACAGACATCCACAAAGTCTGATCGTGTAACCGAAGAAAAAAACCCGCCGGAGCGATCCGGCGGGTTTTTCATTGGGATAGAGCATCCGGTGGGTTCATTCCTGCAAACGCAGGCGCCCGATCTGTTCTCTTCGCACGGTTCTCAAATCATTCCTAAATCCACGGGAACGAGCGGAGAGACATCGCGCCGCTTAGATATTCCGTCCGCCTTTGCCGTCGCCGACAGTCACGCTGATCTTCTGCACCTCGGTACGGCCGTTCGGATATTTGACTTCAAGCGTCACGACATCCACGCCGGTGAAGTCCGGCTTCGACTTGTAGAAAGCGACATAGCCCGGCACTTCAAGCGCGAGGCACTGCTTGTAGTTGGTCGCGGTGACCTTGCCGCGCTTGACGTCCACGGTGCCGTTTGCGGGCGGGCTGACCAGACGGATCGTGGGGAGAGCGCCCGAGCTGCAATCGGGCTGAACATTGAGGTAGACACCGACACGGATCGGCTTGGCCGAAGGTCCCTTGGCCGTCCGTTCGACCGTTTGTGCCTCCTGAGCGAAAGCGGGCGCAGCCAAAGCGGCCAATAGCGACACAACGGCCGCACAGGCGATTCCGGCTCGGCGCCGTTGACCGGCATTCTGAATCGTATTGCTCACGGCTGTCCCCGTCATTTCGCCGAAGAAGGTTCAGATCGGTCCGAACCTTACCACGCGATCACTACGGACGCACCGCCGATAGGTCACCAAGACGGATGCTTTTCAGGCACGGCAACCCTGCGAGGCGCGACAGGCGCTATCAGAGCAGAAGCGGCAGGGTGGATGCTCCAGATCCACCCGCGGACGCGACAATGTCGCTCAGGTCCAGGCTCACAGCGATGTCCTGAGCCGTCGCGTCTCCCGGCAAAGCCATGCCCCAGGGATCGGCGGACGCCGGCATCACCGCTTTCGCGTCACCGTTCATGCGCTGGCTCAGATAGGGCGAGGCGAACATATTCACGCCGCTGGCGTCCAGCGCCACGAGCGGAGCGAACTGCGGCAGCTCGCTGTCCGCAAACAGCGTTGCCCGGCGGTTGTCGAGAATGGTCCAGCCGCCATCCTTGCGGACGGCCAGCACAGCGTGATCTTCGCGAACGGCGCGGTCCCGCACCAGAAGAATGCGAAGGTCCTGCTCTGGCACGCCGGCCTCGCGCAGCACCATGAATTTGGCGATCGCATAGTCCTCGCAATCACCGCGGCCGCTGCGGAGCGAAGCCAGCGGCGAGGACCACAAATCGACCTCGCCATGCTGAACAAGATCGCTGGTGTAGCGGATCGCCGTATTGATGAGTCGGTTGACGGTCTCGAGGCGGGCCACGCCCTCGCGCTCACGCGCATCATCCACCATCAGGACAAAGCGGCGGGCGGCGCTGCTGCAGTTCGACGAGTCGATCTTGCAGCTCGCAATCTCGCTCATCTCCTTGTCGATCTGCCCTTTCACATTGCGCCACTTGCGCCAAAGAATGCCTTCGGGCGCGCGGAAGGTGAAAAGACCAAACGGCTCATTCGTCGACGGCTGGGCCTGATCCGGACGCGATAGCTCGCTCGGAGCATCCGAGATCACGGTATCGCTTGCGATGGATGCGAGCCTGACGGGTTCATTTGGTGCGGACTTGCCATCGAGCCTGGCCAGAACGCTGTTGATCGAAAAGAAGCGGGCGCCTTCCGCTGTCGGCGCGCGGACGGCCGGAGCAGGCGTCTCCAGCATCGACGGCGTGACGAGGTCGTCAAAGATATGTGTCCTGAGCTTCGCCTTCGATGCAGCGTCAGCCGGGTCAATACACAAACTCAAAGCAGCAATACAAAAAGCAGTCCCGATCACGGCACGAGCCGCTGAAAACGCCGACATGATAACGCCCCTGTATCCCGGGGGCGTCGGTCGGCTTCGCGCCGATCCCGCTCCCGTGTGATGGGGCGAGAATGAACGGGCGCGGCTAGTGCAGCGTTAAACGGAGCCTTTACGCGCAGGCATTTTGGGCGGCAGGGTAGAGGGGGCTCAAACAAACCCCGTCAAATTTGAAGCAATTGCGAGTAAGGTGGCGTTAACGCTATGGCTCCGCCGCCGCAATCGTCTCTCAGCGTTCGCGCAGAGCCTCGTCCTTCAGCATCCGCGCCGGCTTGACGATGTAGTCAAGAACCGATTTGGCGCCGGTGAGAATCTCAACCGTCGTCACCATGCCGGGAATGATCGGCAAAGAGTGCTCGGCTGTACCGAGATGGTTTTTGTCGGTGCGGACGATCACGCGGTAGAAGCTTTCCTTCTCCCCGCCGCGGTCGGGCTTGTCGTCGACGATGGCGTCGGCGCTGATGCGCTCGACCTTACCTTTCAGCGAACCGTAAACGGACGAGTCGTAGGCGGTGATCTTCACCACGGCTTCCTGTCCCGCGCGGATAAAGGCAATGTCCTGCGGACGAATCCGGCCTTCAACAAGAAGGGTATCGTCCAGCGGAACGATGTCCATGAGGTTCGCGCCGGGCTGCACCACCGCACCGACCGTGGTCACGTTCAGCTTGTTGACGATGCCATGCACCGGAGACTTCAAGTCGGCCCTGCGCACGCGGTCCTGCGCGGACTTGATGGTTTCATCCAGCACTGCGAGATCGCCGCGCGACTTCGCCAGATCCTCTTCGGCCTGCGACTGGAAGGCTGCCTTCGCGTTGGCAATGCGCGATTGCGTTTCAGCGAGTTGCCCTTTGATCTCGGCAGCCTGACGTTGCAGACGTAGCCATTCGATTTCCGGAACCACCTTCTGGGCAAACAGCCTTTGGGTCAGATCCACTTCGCGGCTCAGCAGGTTCAAGGATTCGGAGAGGCGGGTCTGCGCCTGGACCAGAACGTCGATATCCTGAGCCAGCTTCCTGGCGCGAGCCGCGAAAAGGTTCTGCTCGGTCGCGACCACCTGCGGAAATTTCTCCACCAGTTCGTCCGAGAACACCGGCTTGTCGAGCTTGGTGACTTCCGCTTCCAGCCGCGCAACGCGGGCGGCGTTGGCAGCGCGCCGTTCGCGCACTTCGCCCAGGTCGGCGGCGAACTTCGTGTCCTCGATCCGCATGAGGACTTCGCCCTGGTTCACGATGGCGCCTTCCTGAACGAGGATGGCGCCGACGATTCCGCCTTCCAGAGATTGCACCACCTGCATCTGCCGGGTGGGGATGACGCGGCCATTGCCGCGCTTGACTTCATCGAGAACCGCGAAGTGGGCCCAGATCACTCCGACCACCAGCATCGCCAGCATGCAGAACAGAATAAGTCGCGACGTTCGCGGCGTGCGAAGTTCGACCGCCGCGCGAATGTCGTTTGCGAAGGCAAAATCAGACTGCTGCATTTGTCTTCACAACCGGATGTTCGAACTTCACCGGCTCCGCGCGTTTCGCGCCGACCTGGAGACTTGCAAGGATCGCGTCGCGCGGGCCGTCGGCAACGAGCTTGCCGCGCTCGAAAACCAGAATACGGTTCACGAGAGAAAGGAGAGACGGGCGATGGGTGGATACGATTAGCGTCATCTCCGACTTCGCGATCGCCTTCAACCGCTCAAGAAACTCTGTTTCGCTGCGCACATCGAAATGCGCAGTGGGCTCATCCATGAACATGATCTTCGGCTTGCGGATCATGGCGCGAGCAAGGCCGATCGCCTGCTTCTGGCCACCCGACAGGCTGCGCCCGCCTTCGGCGACCGGCATGTCATACCCCAGCGGATGCCCTGCAATGAACTGCTCGACGCCCGACAGGCGGGCGGCTTCGATCACTTCTTCGTCGGTCGCGGAGGGTTTTCCCAGTGTGATGTTCTCGCGCAGCTTGCCGAAAAAGAGATCCGTATCCTGCATCACGAAGCCGATACCGGATCGCAAATCCGCCGGATCGTATTGCCGCGAGTCGATGCCATCGACCGCGATGCTGCCCTCCAGCGGCTCGTAAAATCCAGAGAGCAGGCGGCCGACAGTGGTCTTGCCCGAGCCGACACGGCCGATGATGGCAACACGTTCCCCGGGCGCGATCTTGAATGAAACATTCTCGAGCGCGCTTTCCTTGCTCCCGGGATAGCAGAAGCTGACATTCTCAAAATTGATTGCGCCATTCGCGATCTTGCGCGCGACATAGGCGCGTCCGGGCGGGCGTTCGCGTTCAAGCGACATCAGCCGGTCGATGGAGCGCAATGAACTATTCGTCTGGGTTGCACGGGTGATGAGCGACGCGAGACTGGATATCGGAGCCAGAACCCGGCCGGACAGCATGTTTGCGGCGACGAGCGCGCCCATGGTGATCTTGCCGTCGAGAATGAGAAAGACGCCGATCACCACCAGCATCATGCTGGTGATCTGCTGCGCAGAGGAGGAAATCGTGAGCGCCAGCGACGACCAGAAATGAACGTCCTCACCGGAGCGCGCCGTGGCGGCGACCGACCGCTCCCACGCCGTTTGCATGCGGGATTCCGCACCCGCGGCGCGAATGGTCTCAATGCCCGACAAAGATTCAATCAGAACGCCATGCCGCGCCGACGATTCCGCCTGCAAGCGTTTCATCGCGCGATCGAGCGGCCGCTGCAGGATAAATCCGACTCCGATGACGACGGGCAACATCAGCAGCGGAATCCAGGCGAGGGGACCGGCGATGACAAACAGGATGCAGATAAAGATAACAGCGAAGAAAAGGTCGGTCGCTGCGACCACCGCCCCCGATGTGAAGAACTCCCTGACCGAGTCAAAATCCCGCATCTGGTTGGCGAGGATACCGACCGAAGTCGGCCTGTTGGCCATCTTCACCGCAAGCATGTGCTCAAAGATATTCGCGGCGAGAACGACGTCGATTTTCTTGCCGGTCAGATCGACGATCCGGCTGCGAACGATGCGAATGACAAAATCGAAAACGATGGCCAGGCCCAGGCCAACCGCCAGCGCGATAAGAGAGGGGACAGCACCATTCGGAACCACGCGATCGTAGACATTCATCGTGAACAGCGGCGCGGCCAGCGCAAGCATGTTCACCAACAGCGCGGCGAGGGCGACATGACCATAGTTCGAACCGAACCGCCGAACCACCGACCAGAACCAATGGGTTTTCGGAAGATCGCCGGCGGCGACCGTTCGCGCGTCGGCCGTGGCGGCAGGTTTGGCGAAGAACGCGTAACCTGAATAGTTAGCCGCAAGTTCGGCGATCGGAAGGCTTTTGGTAATCTCAGGCTTCTCGGGATCGACCACGCGGGCGATCTGACCGATATCATCCAGCGCTTTCAGGATGAGAGGGATGCCTTCCTTGGTGACGATCACAGCCGGCAACACAAGTGCCGGAATATCCGCAAGCGCACGCCTGACGGGCACAACCTCAAGCCCGGCGCGCGCCCCGGCGCGTTCCATAAGCGCCGCGGTCAGCCGGCCATTGTCGATCGGCAAGCCGGCAATCAACGCTTCGCGGCTGATGGCGCGTCCATGAAAAGCCGCAAGGTAGATGAGGGCATCCGCGAGCGGATCCTTCATAGATCTCACGTCGGCGGCGTTAGTGCTCTTCGCCGAACTTTGAGCGGAAACGGTATCCATTTTTATGATCGCGGCTTGGGCTATGGGATCCTGCGGCCATCATAGATTGTGCCCGGTTCCGTGCGTAAAAACCTTAGGATTAAGGCTAATACAGCCAAGTCCCGTTAACGCCCTGATTGTGCCCCGGACGTTATCCGTCAGGGCAATCCCGTGGCAGTCGAGGTGTATTACCTAGCAGGCCACTTGGACGCCGTATCGATCAGCTCCTGGGCAGGATTCGATCCCCGCCAGCGGCTTGCGAAACTATCGCCCGGCAACGCGAAACCACCACCACCGGCCGAAGCATAGTTCAGCGCAGGAATCGGCTCGGCATGCCGGACCGGAAGGGGCTCAGGCCCTGTCATCGGGTCATGGAGATGGAGCGGGGGCAGCTTGGTCGGGAACAGGCCAAACGGCTCAACGTCGAGAGGCGCCGCATCGGCAGGCGGCGGGGCCTTCACGTACTCGATCAGATTGCCCATCGCCGCGAGGAGCTGGTAGTCCGCGAAAATGGCGACGCTCTGGGCGGAGATCAGCGAAACGAACCCGTTGAAGAGCTGGTTCTGGCCGTTCAGCAGATCGACCAGCGATCGCTGTCCGAGTTCATATTCTTTCTGATAGGACGTGATGACCTTGCGATCCGAAGCGATCTGACGATTGAGCGCCGCGATACGATCGGCGGTCAGTGTCCGGGCGGCCCAAGCCTTGTCGATGGACTCAACGGCGTCGCGCTGCAGGCGCGCATGACGCATGGTGCCTTCGACATAGCGTTCCGCCATTTCATTGCGGCGCCAGGTATCCTGACCGCCACGGAAGACATCCCAGCTCACCACAACCTTGCCGCTGAGGTCGTCGCGCTTGCCGACATAGCCGTTCGCGTCAATGCCGGTCGAAGCACGCCCCTCGAGATAGACGTTCGGCACGAACGCGCCGGATGTGCTGCGATAAGCGTACTTGGCGGCGCGGGCATCGGCCTCGGCGGCCTTGATCGTCGGATTGAACTTGATCGCGACCGCGAGCGATTCATCCTTCGATGCAGGCAGCCCGCCGAGGCGGCTGGGGTTCCGCAGGTTGAAGGGTTCGAGACCGACGGTCTTGCGATACTTGGCGCGCGCCTCATCGAGATTCTGACGGAAGCCGGCGAGGGCGGCGACCGCGCTTTCGACACGCTCACGTGTCTGTTCAAGATCGCCTTCGCCAGCGCGTCCGCCCTTGAAGCGGGCCTGCACGTTGCCGAACAGCGAGCGATGAACCCTGACGTTGTCTTCGGCGATCGAAATCAGCCGCTGATAACGGATCACATCGATGTAGGCTTCCGCTGCGTCCAGCGCCAAAAGTTCGGTTCTTTCGTGAACGCGGGCGGCGGCCGCACTCACGCGCGCCGACTGTCGCCAGATTTCGTTCAGCGAGGTGAGGCCATCGAAAATTAACTGGCGTCCGACCACGGAGACATCGCGGCCATTTCTCCAGGCGTCGTTACCCAAGGGAGCGGGGACAATCTGCTGGTTGAACTTCTCGGGCCCGACTCGCCCTTCGACGCGCACCTGCGGAAGCAGGGTCGACTGCTGCTGCCTCAATTCGGACTCAGTTGCGCGACGGTTCGCTGCAGCTTCGCCAACCCCGGGGTTGGTCGCCATCGCCTGTTTGAGGGCATCGTTGATCAAAAATGCTGACTGAGCGTGTGCCAGGGAACAGGTGAGCACAAGCGTCGAAGCGGCAAACGCCAATGTACGCATTCTAAAATATCCCCCAGCCGATAAAGACTTAACAATATGTAAATCCGAAGAACCGTACCACGCTGCCTAAGGCATTAAAACTACGGTCAATTCGACTCTTTGGAACTGTTGCTCCAAAGCAACGCAACTTGGAGTTTAGGGTACATAAATACCCCATTTCGACCAGATACAGGACTGACTTTTTGGACGTTGAGGCGCTTTCCCACCTGAAATCATGCAGACCCGGCAGTCCGGGACGGGAACGCGAATCGACCGCTCCTGATTGTGTAATGATTTAATGGTCTTAGCGGAATTCCATCCCATTCTCGACTTGGCGGCGCGGGGACGTTTACTCGCACACGCGAGTCACGATGCCCATGGTATGGGCATTCTCGGTGCAAGAGTAAGCCAATAGAGAAACCGGAGGACATTCGTGGATTCCCGCAATCACCCCAGCCGACGCTCTGGCGGCGATTCCATGTTCCGCTCGTTGAGGCTGTAAGGTGAGGGGCATCTTCTACGGATGGCGCGTCGTCGCTGCATGCTTCGTCATCGCGATATTCGGATGGGGTCTCGGTCTCTTCGGCTCAAGCGTCTACCTCCAGGCCGTGACGTCAGCCCACGGCTGGTCGATAGCCGAAGTATCGTCGGCAATTTCCGTATTCTTCTTCGTCAGCGCCGCGATCCAGGGACTGGTCGGCCGTAGCATCGCTCGCAGAGGACCGCGCCCGGCCTTGCTGCTTGGTGCCGTCAGCATGGCAATCTCGGTCGTGTTGATCGGGCGGGTGGATCACATCTGGCAACTCTATCCCTGTTTCGTTCTTCTCGGCGTCGGCTGGGCAACGCTTTCCACGACCGCGATCTCGGCGACCGTCGCGCCATGGTTTGAACGACACCAAGGGCGATCCATGACGCTGGCCATCATGGGCGCCAGCTTCGGTGCGATCGGAGGCGTTCCGCTCCTTCTCTACGCGATTGAGCGGCTAGGCCTGAGCAACGGACTATCAGCGGTTGGCATCGCATCCGGTGCCGTGCTGATCCCATTGGTGGCTCTCGTCCTTCGATATCGCGGCCCCGCGGAGCTTGGGCTTCGCCGCGACGGAGGCGATGCCACGACCATAGAGAACGAGGGGCCGGTAGCGTCCCACGTTGCCAACGCGTTGAACAGGCGGCGCCTGCTTTGGTCCTCGACCATTGCTTTCGCGCTCGTCCTCGTCATGCAGATCGGCTTCATCACGCACCACGTCGCGTTCGCGCAGCCGTTTCTTGGAACCGCTGGAGCAGGGATGCTCGTCAGTGCAACCGGCGTCGTTGCGCTCCTCGGCAGACTGTATCTCCTGAAGGTGATCGATAACGCTCCGGTGCGACGTCTCGCATGTCAGGCGATGTTTGCGCAGATTGCGGCGCTCATCGCGATAGGGCTGTTTCCGAACGTCGCGGTGATCGTCGGCGCGAGCCTGATCTACGGCTTCGCGATGGGCAACATAACGACCCTCAGTCCCGCCGTGGTCCGGCGCGAGTTCGGCGCCGAAGCCTTCGGATCGGCGTATGGGGCCGCCGCGACGGTGATCCAGTTCGTGACAGCCTTCGGGCCCGCGCTCATCGGCAATCTGCGGGCGGCTCTCGGCGGATATCCGCCGGCATTTCTCGTTGCGGCTGTTGCGACAGCCATCGGCTGCGCCGTTCTCCATTTCGGTGGAGAGCGGCGCGCTCGTCAGGCCTGAGGCGTCTGACAATGCCAAAAAGTATCCGCTCGATGCTGTCGGCCTGAGATCAAACTCGCCAAGGCAATGTCGGTGTTATGTGAGATCGCGGCGGGTCTTATGGCGCGTGCAACGGCAACAGTGGCGGAATACAAAGCTCCCAACGCTCACATCCGAAATTCGCATAAGGTATATTATGGAATATTTTATATCATAGTGATTCCAATGCCATCTGGGCGATTTTCGATAAAATACTCCAGATATTTCCTTCCGGACTGAAAAAAGCGGCCAACTGGACGTCAGCTCTGTTCAACGCTGAGCGATAGCCAGGTCTAGCCAACCCGCATCCGAAAGCGCGCCGCGCAGCGGCGTTGATTGACCGCAAGGCCCATCAAGGTAGAACCGATAAAACAGCCGCACGATGCTTCGGGCGTCAGCGCGCGACAAGATTCAGGGAGCCGGTCATGAGCCATCAGGGTCACTACAGCATCGGTCTGGACAAGACCCCTGCCAACTATGTCCCGCTGACACCGCTGAGCTTCCTGGCGCGCAGCGCGGCCGTCTATCCGGACCTGACCAGCACCGTCTACGAAGGCCGCAGCTTCACCTGGGCGCAGACTTACGAGCGCTGCAGACGCTTCGCATCGTTTCTGGCCAGGCGCGGCATCGGTCGCGGCGATACGGTCGCCGCCATGCTGCCGAACATTCCGGCGATGAATGAACTGCATTTTGCCGTGCCCATGGCGGGCGCGGTTCTGAACGCGCTCAACATCCGGCTGGACGCAGCCTCGATCGCATTCCAGCTCGACCATGGCGGCGCGAAGATCATTCTGGTCGATCCGGAATTCACCGGCGTGATCACCGACGCACTCAAGCTGATGAGCGGCCCGAAACCGCTGGTGATCGATGTGGACGACGCGGCGTTCGGCAGCGGCCGGCGGATCGGCGAACTGGAATACGAGGCGGCGGTCGAATCGGGCGATCCGGCGTTCGCCTGGCAGCATCCCGAGGACGAATGGGACGCCATCGCGCTCGGTTACACGTCCGGCACCACGGGCAATCCCAAGGGCGTCGTGACCCATCATCGCGGCGCGTATCTCAACGCCACCAGCAACATCCTCGCGGGCAATCTCGGCCAGCATCCGGTGTACCTGTGGACGCTGCCGATGTTTCATTGCAACGGGTGGTGCTTTCCATGGACCGTCGCGCTCGCAGCTGGAATTAACGTCTGCCTGCGAAAGGTTGATCCGGCTAAGATTTTCGAGCTGGTGAAAGCGCATGGCGTCACCCACATGTGCGGCGCGCCGATCGTCTACAACACGCTGGTGAACGCGCCCGGCGCGCAAGGCGGGCCCATTGCCGACAAGCCGATTACCGGCCTGATCGCGGGCGCGGCGCCGCCAGTGGCGGTGCTCGAGGGCGCCGAGCGCATCGGCATCAAGATCACGCATGTCTACGGCCTCACCGAGGTCTACGGCCCCGCCTCCGTCTGCGCCGAGCAGCCGGGCTGGGACGACCTCCCGGCCGACCAGCGCGCCCAGCTCAAGCGGCGTCAGGGCGTGGCCTATCCGCTTCAGGAAGCCGTCACGGTGATCGATCCCGAGACCATGCGCGAGGTGCCGCGCGACAATGAGACCATTGGCGAGGTGATGTTCCGCGGCAACGTGGTGATGAAGGGCTATCTGAAGAACGAAAAAGCCACCAGGGAAGCCTTCGAGGGCGGCTGGTTTCACACCGGCGATCTCGGCGTGCTCGACAAGGACGGCTACGTCATCATCAAGGACCGCTCCAAGGACATCATCATCTCTGGCGGCGAGAACATCTCGTCGGTGGAAGTCGAGGACGTGCTTTACAAGCATCCGGCGGTGCTGTTCGCGGCCGTGGTCGCCAAGCCGGATGCGAAGTGGGGCGAGGTGCCCTGCGCGTTCGTCGAGCTGAAGGAAGGCGTGAGCGCAACGGAAGCTGAAATCCTCGCCTACTGCAAAGGCATCCTGCCCGGCTTCAAGTCGCCTAAGGCCGTGATCTTCGGATCGATCCCGAAAACGTCCACCGGCAAGATCCAGAAATTCGCGCTGCGCGAGCAGGCAGGATCAGCGAAGGCGATTTCGGCGTAAATTACGCCTCGAGCCGCATGCCGTCGTATCCGGCCTCGACGCCGGGCGGCAGCTTGGCGCGAAGCGCCTCGTAATCGAGGTCCGAATGCAGGTTGGTCAGCACCGCCCTGCGCGGTTTGAATTTCTCGATCCATGACAGCGCATCGTTGAGGCTGAAATGGCTTGGATGCTGTGCATAGCGCAACGCATCGACGATCCACAGATCGAGATTTTCCAGCGCGGGCCAGCTCTGTTCCGGAATGTCGTTGAGGTCCGGCGTATAGGCGGCATTGCCGATGCGATAGCCGAGCGCCGGAATGTTGCCGTGCTGAAGAATGAACGCCGACAAGGTGAGGGCGCCGCCCTTCCCCTCCACGGTCCGGCTTTCACCGGCCTCGATCGGACGATTTTCAAGAATGGGCGGATAATCGCTGCCCGGCGCCTGCTCGAAACAATACGAGAAGCGCAGCAGGATATCCTTCGCGGTCGATTGATTGAGATAGACCGGAATGCGGCGCCGCTGATGCAGCACGACGGAGCGCAGATCGTCGATGCCATGGGTCTGGTCGGCGTGCTCATGAGTGAGAAACACCGCGTCGAGATGATCCACATTCGCGTCGATCAACTGTTCGCGCAGGTCCGGCGACGTATCGATCAATACGCGCGTGAGATGTCCCGGCTGCCCCTGCTCGACCAGCAGCGAACAGCGGCGGCGGCGGTTCTTCGGATTGTTCGGATCGCACGCGCCCCAGCCCAGCGCCGGGCGCGGCACGCCTGCGGACGAGCCCGAGCCAAGAATGGTCAGCGTGACCGTCATGCGGCCTTCGCGTCCGGGCGCGGCACCTTGTCGAACAGCCGGAAGAAGTTCTCGGTGGTCTGGCGCGAGATGTCGTCCAGCGAGACGCCACGCGTCTCCGCCAACACCTTCGCGGTCTCGACCACAAAGGATGGTTCGTTGCGCTTGCCGCGGAATTTGCCCGGCGCGAGAAACGGCGCGTCGGTCTCGACCATGATGCGGTCGGCCGGCAGTTCAGCAGCGATGTCGCGGATCGACTGCGAATTTCTGAAGGTCAGGATGCCAGTGAAGGAGATCGACAGACCGAGCCCGATCGCCTTCATCGCAAGCTCGCGCCCGCCGGTGTAACAATGCAGCACCGCCTTGAACGGCCCCTTGGCGATTTCCTCCTCGAGGATTTCGCCGCAGCGTTCATCGGCTTCGCGGGTGTGGATCACCAGCGGCAGGCCGGTGACGCGCGCCGCCGCGATATGGGCCCGGAATCCCCGCTCCTGCGCCGCGGGCGAACCGTCAGTGTAGTGATTGTCGAGCCCCGCCTCGCCCAGCGCGACCACCTTCGGATGCTTCGTTAGCGCGATCAATTCGTCCGGCGTGATCCCGTCTTCTTCGTCAGCCTGATGCGGATGGGTCCCGACCGAACAATAGACATTCGGAAAACGGTCCGTGATCGCCAGAAGGCCATCGAGTTTCCGCACGCGGGTCGAGATCGTGACGATGCGGCCGACGCCCGCGGCCTCGGCGCGCGCGACGATCGCGTCAAGATCTGGCGCGAAGTCCGGGAAATCCAGATGACAATGGCTGTCGACAAGCATCTGGCTTAACTCGCCGCGTCGTCTTTTGGTTCGACGTAACGCGGGAACACCGGCGCGGGCGGCGGCAGTTGCGAGCCCGCCTTGATGCGGGTCGCGAGCGCCGCGAAGTCGCGCGCATCCGGCGCAATGCCCAGAATATCGAGCAGCTTGGCACAGGACTCAGGCATCACCGGCTGCGCGAGAATGGCGATCTTCCGGACCACCTCAGCGGTCACATAGAGAACGGTCCTTTGCCGCGCGGGATCGGTCTTGGCCAGCACCCACGGCGCCTCGCCCGCGAAATAGCGGTTGGCTTCGGCAACCACGGCCCAGATCGCATTCAGCGCCTGATGGATCTGCTGCGTACCCATCGCCGCGCGCGCCTGCTCCAGCATGGCGTCGGCCATCGCCAGAATGGTGTTGTCATTGTCGCTATACGCGCCGGGCTCCGGCAACACGCCGCCGTACTGCTTGCCGATCATCGACAGCGAGCGCTGCGCCAGATTGCCGAAATCGTTGGCGAGATCGGCGTTGGTGCGGGCCACGATGGCTTCGTGATTGTAGTTGCCGTCCTGTCCGAACGGCACCTCGCGCAGAAAGAAATAGCGCACCTGATCGACGCCGTAGGCATCGGCAAGGCTGAACGGATCGACCACGTTGCCGACCGACTTCGACATCTTCTCGCCGCGGTTGAACAGGAAGCCGTGGGCGAAGACGCGCTTCTGCACCGGAATGCCGGCCGACATCAGGAACGCGGGCCAGTACACCGCATGGAAGCGGATGATGTCCTTGCCGATGATATGGACGTCCGCAGGCCAGTAACGCCAGTTAGTGTCGTTCTCATCGGGGAAACCCACGCCGGTGATGTAGTTTGTCAGTGCATCGACCCACACATACATCACATGCGCGTCGTCGCGCGGCACTTTCACGCCCCAGTCGAACGTGGTGCGCGAGATCGAGAGATCCTTCAGCCCGCTTTTAACGAACGAGACAACTTCGTTCCGGCGCACGTCCGGCCCGATGAAGTCCGGCTGAGTGTCGTACAGCGCGAGCAGCTTGTCCTGATAGGCGGAGAGCCTGAAGAAGTAGCTGCTCTCCTCGACCCACTCCACCGGCGTGCCCTGCGGACCGCGGCGAATATTGTCCTCGCCGACAACGGTTTCATCTTCGGCGTAATAGGCTTCGTCGCGCACCGAGTACCAGCCCGCGTAGCTGTCCAGATAAATGTCGCCGTTCGCGGTCATCCGGTTCCAGATTTCCTGCGTCGACTCATGGTGCTGCTTTTCCGACGTGCGGATGAAACGGTCGTAGGAAATGTTCAGCCGCTGATCCATCTCCTTGAACCGCGCGGCATTGCGGGTCGCGAGATCGAGCGGCGTCATGCCCTCCTTCTGCGCGGTCTGGATCATTTTCTGGCCGTGTTCGTCAGTGCCGGTCAGGAAGAACACGTCCTTGCCGTCGAGACGCTGGAAGCGCGCGAGCGCATCGGTCGCGATCGCTTCATAGGCGTGGCCGATATGCGGCGCGCCGTTCGGATAGGCGATGGCCGTGGTGATGTAGAATGAATTCTTCGCGCGCGCGCTCTCAACCGGCGCGACAGGCTGCACGGCCTGCGGCTTCGCGGGTTTGACGGGCGCCCGTTTCGCAACGGCCTTCACCGGAGCTTGTGGAGGCGCGGCCTGCTTCACCGCAGCTTTCTTGGCGGTGGCGTTGAAAGGCGTCTTGGCCTTCGCTGTTGTCTTTGAAGCGCCCTTCCCGGCGGCGGTCTTCTTTGCCGGTGCTTTCTTGGCTGTGGCTTTTTTGGCTGTGGCTTTCCTGGCAACCGTCTTCTTGCCGACCGCCTTTTTCGCGGCGCTCTTCTTCGCGGCTTTCTTCACGGCCTTCTTTGTCACCGTGGATTTGCGTGCGCTTGCCTTGGATGCGCGCTTGGCCGCCGTCTTGCGTGCCTTCTTCACCGCCTTCTTTGCCTTCGCCTTGGCGACGGCTTTCTTGGCCGTTTTCTTTGCTGTCTTCTTGGCGGCTTTACGAGCGGTCTTCTTGGATTTGGCCATCACGCTTCCTTAAAATTCGCAACGATGCCGATGCGCCTGCATCCACGAAACGTGGCGCGGCAGACCGGCAATGATCCCATTATCGTGCCTGCGACGGACGACCCGAGGTCGCCTCTGCGAGCATGTTGAACACCGAGAAAACCAGCGGTTTTCGTTCCAGATTGAAAGATTCGGTTTCGCGCGCGGCACGGTTGATCTTTTCCCATACCTCGGCAAGCCGTGCAAGGCGCGGCAGATTTGCGCCCGCGTCCGGCGCGCGCAGATGATCCGTCAGCCAGCGGTCGATGGTATCGACGAAGGTCTTCAGCCCGGCACGATCGTTAAGCGGCAGCGCATCGCCAAGAGCATGAAGCGCGCGAGGATCGAGGCGCGGCAGGGTATTGAGCAGATCGAGCGTGCGCTGATGCATCCCGAGCGACTGGCCGCCCAGCAACGCCAGCGCGCGCGACACGCTCCCCTCCGCCGCCTCCGCGGCCTCGCGCAGCGCGGGATCGCTGCGATCACGTTCCGCCCCCTCCGCCGCCGCGCGAACGACATCGTCCACTTCCAGCGGCCGCAGCGGCAGCTTCCGGCAGCGCGACTGGATCGTCGCCAGCACCCGCGCGGGCGCGTGGCTGACCAGCAGGAACAGCGAGCGCGCTGGCGGCTCCTCGAGAATCTTCAGCAGTGCATTGGAGGCATTGGTGTTGAGTTCATCAACGGTATCGACCACGCAGACGCGCCAGCCGCCGACGGACGACGCAGTCGAGCCGAAGAAGCCGATGGTCTCGCGCGACTCGTCCACCGTGATGACGGTGCGCATGGTGCCCTTGTCGTTGACCGTGCGCTCCAGCGTCAGCAAACCGCCGTGGCTGCCATTAGCGACTTGCCGCGCAACGGGATGATCCTGATCCACATAAAGCGTATCGGTGTCCTGCACCGCGCGGGCGGACGGATCGGGATGCGCAAGGACAAACCGCGCCATGCGGTAGGCCAGCGTCGCCTTGCCGATCCCTTGCGCCCCGCCGATCAGCCAGGCATGAGGAATGCGGCCGCTGCGATAGGCCTGCAGCAGCATCTGCTCGGCATCGTGATGGCCGAACAGCGCCGTGGTCTCGCGCGGCGGGCGGACCTCGATCTCGGGTTCGGACGCGCGCGCGCTCATGCCTTGGTGGTCTCGACTTCACGCGGCGCAGCCACGGAGAACAGATGATCGCGCAGCGCTGCCCAAACCCGGTCCGCTACAATTTTCGGATCGGCATTCGCATCGACCAGCGCGCAGCGTTTCGGATCGGTCTCGGCGATCCGCCGATACGCATCGCGAAGCTTCTCGTGAAAGCTGACGCCCTCACCCTCGAAGCGATCAGGCGTCGCCGTTCCGCGCCGCTTCGACGCGCGCTCCATGCCGACGGCAACCGGCACATCCAGAATGATCGTCAGATCGGGTTTCAGTTCGCCGATGGTGACGCGCTCCATGGCGCGGATCAGCTTGGGATCGACCTTGCCGAGTTCGCCCTGATAGACGCGGGTGGAATCCGTGAAGCGGTCGCACAGCACCCACGTGCCCTGATCGAGCGCAGGCACGATCACCTGCGCCACATGATCGTCGCGCGCCGCCGCGAACAGCAGCGACTCCGCTTCCGGACCGAACGCCTTGGCCATGCCCGACAGCAGAAGATGACGGATGATCTCCGCACCCGCCGAGCCGCCGGGTTCGCGCGTGGTGATGGTGCGCAGCTTCGCGGCATTCAGCCGGTCCGCCAGCATCTGGATCTGTGTCGATTTGCCGGAGCCCTCACCGCCTTCAAAGGTGATGAAGCGGCCGCGGACCGGCTTGCGGGCTTTGGAGGCGTCGTTCATCACAGCTTCTCCGCGCCGGCGCGGAACAGGCCAAGGACGAGTTCGCCGGCGCCGTCGATGGCGCGGCGCGTGGTCGAGCCGACGCCGATGGCTTCCGAGGCCACCAGCGGCGTTTCCAGCGCGAGATTTGTGCCGCGCCACACTTTCAGCACGCCAACCGGCTGCCCCTGCCGCACCGGCGCACGCAACGGACCGTTGTAAACGATGCGCGCCAGGAGCTTGTCGTTGCCGTTCCGCTGCAACATCACTTTGACGGGTTCGAGACTGGCCAGCTTGACCGAGCGGCTTTCGCCGCCGAACACACGTGCATAACCGACGGTCTGGTCCGCTGCGAACAAGGTCCGCGCTTCGAAACTGCGGAAGCCCCATTCCAGCAGCTTCTTGGCTTCCTTCGCGCGATCCTCGGAATCCTCGAGGCCGTTGACCACGACGATCAGCCGCATGCCGTCCTGCACGGCGGAGCCGACCATGCCGTAGCCGCCTTCCTTGGTGTAGCCGGTCTTCAGGCCGTCGGCGCCTTCCATCATGGCAAGCAGCGGATTGCGATTCTGCTGGCGGATCTTGTTCCAGGTGAATTCGCGTTCGTTGAACAGCTTGTAGTCATCCGGATAGGTCTGGATGATGTGGCGCGCGAGCAATCCCAGTTCGCGCACGGTCATCTTGTTGCCGGGGTCCGGCAGGCCGTTGGAATTGGCGAAGGTCGATTTGGTCAGGCCGAGTTCACGCGCCCGTTTGGTCATCCGCTCGACGAAATCGCGTTCGGTGCCGGACATGCCTTCCGCCAGCGCGATGCAGGAATCGTTGCCGCTCTGGATCAGCGCGCCGTGCAGAAGATCGTCGACGCTGACTTTGCTGTTGATCGCGGCGAACATCGTGGAGGTGCCCGAGGGTGCCCCTCCCTTGCGCCAGGCATATTCGCTGATCTTGTATTCGTCGGTGAGCTTGATCTCGCCCTTCTTCAACGCATCGAAAACGACCTCGGCCGTCATCAGCTTCATCATGCTGGAGGGCGCGCGCAGTTCGTCCGCGTTCTTCTCGAACAGGATGCTGCCGGACTTGGCTTCGATCAGGATGGCGGTGGGCGCGTCGGTGTCGTAGCCCTCGTCCTTTTTCGCGCCCTGCACGCTGTTATTGGCGGCATGCGCCGTGCCGAGTGCGAGGCCCGCGATCAGGGCAAGCGCCGCGCAGCGCCAAAGCCGCCCCAATGGGCGCCCGCGAAATCGGGGTGCTGTTTGAATGGCTGCCATGCTGAGATTCCTGACGGTCGCCTTGTATCAGTTGGGCTGCTACCAAACAACGTTCCGTCCGCCGCCATGCACTTAGAAATCCCGGAAAAGAGGCAGAAAATCGATGGCGTCTTCACGAATGATCGCGGTCAACGGCATCGAGATGTTCGTGACCGAGGAAGGCACCGGTCCGCTGGTTCTGCTCTGCCATGGCTGGCCCGAATTGTCGCATTCGTGGCGTCATCAGCTGCCTGCCCTCGCCGCCGCGGGCTTTCACGCCGTCGCCCCCGATATGAGGGGATTCGGACGTACCTCGGCACCTCACGACATCAATGCCTATTCGATTTTCGACCTTGTCGGCGACATGGTGGCCCTCGTCGCCGCGCTGGGAGAGAGCAAGGCCGTCATCATCGGCCATGACTGGGGCGCGCCCGTGGCATGGCACGCGGCGCTGTTTCGACCCGATATCTTCACGGCCGTGGGCGGCCTCAGCGTGGCTCCGCCGTGGCGTGGCCGCGAAAGGCCGCTGGAGACTTTGGCCAAAAGCGGCATCACCAATTTCTACTGGCAATATTTCCAGACCCCCGGCGTTGCCGAAGCCGAATTCGAACGCGATGTCGAGTTCACCATGCGCGCGGTGAACTTCGGCGTGGATACCTCGCTCTATCTGAGAGACGGTTTCGGCTTTCTCGGCGATCCGGCGATCGAGCGACACCTGCCGGACTGGATCAGCGCCGAAGACCATGCCCATGTGGTCGAGACTTATCGGCGCACAGGATTTCGCGGCGGGCTGAACTGGTATCGCAACATCGACCGCAACTGGGAACTGACGGCGCCGTGGCAGGGCGCGAAAATCCATCAGCCTGCGATCTTCATCGCCGGCGCGAACGACTCCGTCGTCACCGGCATTCTCGGCGGCAAACGCATCGCCGAGATGGACCGCGTGCTGCCGAACCTGAAACAGAAGCTGATCATCGAAGGCGCAGGCCACTGGATTCAGCAGGAGCGCCCCGACGAGGTGAACGCTGCGCTGATCACATTCCTGAAAGGTCTTGGAGACTAGCGGGCTTAGTACAGCCCGCGGCCCGACATCAGGTTCGCGCCGTTGCCGCGCGGGGCGTAAGCGGCGACCGGCTGAACCGACGCAGGCGCCTCATCGGCCTCCTCCGTCTCAACCGGCGCGCTGCGCGCGAAACGGCGGCCGCTATAGCGTGCCGAAGCGGAGACTTCCGACGATCCTGCAGACACATCAGCCGTGGTGTGACCGAGCGTATAGGGCCGCCCGGACGGCAGCGGAATGTCACCCCGCACCACGCCGCGCGACGGCGGCAGTTCGGGAATGAACGCGCTGGCGGATGCAATGCGAACGGCGGACGGCGCAGGTGCCGGAGTGCCGGTCCGCAGTGTCGCCATCAACTGGCGATCGTCCGATCCTTCCAGCGGCGCGCGGCCGACATATTCGACGCGAACGCGGCCGATGCCGTTGTCGCGAAATTCGAGCAGCTTGGCTGCGGTGTTGGAGACGTCGATCAGGCGGTTGCCGTGATAAGGGCCGCGATCGTTGACGCGGACGATGACCGACTTGCCATTGGCCAGATTGGTGACGCGGGCATAGCTCGGCAGCGGCAGGGTCGGATGCGCGGCGGTGAGCGACGTCATGTCGAACACCTCACCGTTGGCCGTCAGGCGACCGTGGAACGCATCGCCATACCAGGACGCCAGGCCCTCGGCGCGGTAATTCGGATTTTCTTCCGGAACATAGGTCCGCCCGGCGACCACATAGGGCTTGCCGACGCGGTAAGTCCCGCCGCCCTTGGGCACAGCCTCGCCGAAATCGACCACACGGGGGCTGCTCGACACGCCATATTTCGGGTCGACACGGCTGGAGAACTTGTTGGACGACGCACAGTTCGCGACCAGCAGGCACAGCACTCCCGCCGCAGCGATACGCGCGACAGACCTGCCCGATTCAGTGACGCAATTCCCCATAGAACCCCAATAGCACTTTCAGCCCGCCCTTGCCTACCGGCCTCCGGCCCGCAGACAGCCCCGCACTGATACGGGACAGACCTTAACCCATTGCTTCCGCGCCGGAAACGGCCTGACGCGCAGCTTGGTAAACCGGAGATTGATTTTTCGGGGATTACGGCCGGATCTGTTCATCCGAAGCCCATCCCCGGCCGGAAGCGTTACAGGGTTGGGATGCCCTTGAAGCCAACGGTATCGCGCCCGCTTAGCGGCCCATCCTTCGGTAAATTTTGCGAAGAGGATTTGTCAGCCGCCGCAAGGCCAGGTTTCCGATGGACCGGCTTTGAGGTTTGAATTTTGCCAATTCTCTAAAATAGACGGCCTCGATCTCACTGTAATGCGAATGGTCCCTGTTCAGGTGCTTTAGAATATCCTCCAGGAAAATGGGCGTGCTGATCAGCCCGGCTCTCACCCGTTTCAGATCGTCGAGCGCATAAGAAGACGGGAAAACGGCATCTGTCGGAATGCCGCAAGCCTGCATTTCCAATTGTGTCCGAATACATTTCTCGCAGTGTCCGCAATTCACGCCGGCAGCGTGATCCTGGTAACAGACCCGGAGTCGGTCCGCCAAAAAGCCGTGCTTGCCGATTTCGCGAACCCGTTCGAGTCTGGTGTGTGTTCCGCCGGTTGAGATGATCGGGAAGTTCTGTGACCCCAACAGGTGGTTGGTGACCATGTGACTGCCATACGATCCCACAAGAAGTTCTTCCTTGTAGCTATGGTCATTTGAGAAAATGCCATAACCATGCGTGGGCGAGAACAGTTGCAAGATCGAGCAGACGCCGGCATTGAAACCGAACGACCAGTTCGGACAAAAATCATTCTTCCAGTTTGTTGCAATGGCAACGCAGGGAATGTCGTAATGAGAGAGCGTCTCCCGCGCGTTCTTGAGCGTGACATCGATCGCTGTCTTGTTGCCAAGAGCAATATCGAAACCCTCGACGATAAACCCGAAATCAATCTCTTTGGCCAAATGCCCAATAAGTTTCTCGCGATGGGCGATGAACGAGAATGTCGAGTCGACGCCATTGCTAAACGGGATGACCGCGTGATCGTTGACCGGGCCAGTTGGCTTTACTTCGTTACGGCACGCCATCCTGATCGGCTTGTAGATATCCGGTCGCCAGTTCGACCAGATCTGAATGAATTCATCGCAGTTCGCGAGCTGGCTGGTCGTCACATCGCCATCGATAAAGAGATCCTGTCCGCGCGCCGAAGCAAACTGGCACATCGCCGTCAGCATGAAATCCAGCGTCCGCGGCGGCTTGAACACCGGCTCGGAAGCCCGATAGGTCAGAAATCGCGGATTGCCCTCGCCCGTCTCCACGCGAACGATGATTTCATCGGTCGCGAATTTTTCCAGCGACGCACAAACCATGTGAGCCAAGCTGGCGGGCACGGAACTGCTTTCCATCGCTCGGTCCCCCGATCGGGACTGAGCCGATCCTCAATTTTCTAAGTATAGGATTTTGGCGGAGAAGGTGGGATTCGAACCCACGGTGGGCTTGCACCCACGGCGGTTTTCAAGACCGCTGCCTTAAACCACTCGGCCACCTCTCCAAGACGCTTGATGCTGACTGCTGCGGCAATGACAGAAACCTGCCCGGCTGCGACCAGCATCTTTCGCGCTTGTTTATGGCAGCATCGCGCGCTTCGTCAACGCGCCACACGGCACAAACGGAACAATCCGGCGATTGCTACCGGCGCGTTCCATCAATCCGCTACTTCACGACCGTCGAAACCTGAAAGGCGCAGCCGGACGCTTGATGGCCGCATCTTCGCGGAGCGCTTTTCTCAAGGTCCTGGCTTCAATGAGCGCCTTCTGGATGCTCTTGTCGGGCATGCCCTCTTCAAAGAACAGCACACGCTCGCACATCGGGCACTGTCTGGAATATCCGTTTTGGACCCGTCGCGCCTTGTCCCGAAAACTGCCCCTGCACTTCGGGCATCTGATCAAAAATGAATCGTCCAAAACGGATTCCTCCAGAGGGAGGCAGTCTCGCAGACAGACCTTAATGCGGGTTTGCCTGGGAACCCGAAAATCGCCACGATCATGCGACGCGATCAAAAATCAACATATGTAATTGATCGAATTAATGAATAACGCAATCAACGCACGACCAAATGGCCCGCTTCGCGCGTTCCCGCGCCAGCGAAAGTCGTATATCGCAACCGATTGCCCTGTGAAATGTTGCACTGCATCACAAGGAGTTTGCCCGATGACCGACACCGCCAAAGTGCCGCTGCCGCCTGCCAAACCCCAGCCGCCAAAGCCCGTGCTGCCGGAGCGCGGCGTCGGCATTGAGAGCCCGCGAAGCGTTCATTGCTGAACTGAAGCTAGCCGCATCGCCGGAATCAAAAGGGCGCTCCGAATATCTCGGAGCGCCCTTTCCATTCTCTCGCTGAACCCAGGCGGCAGGCCGCCAGTTCTAAGCCCTAAGTCCGAAGCTTAAGCAAGCTTAGCGGGCGGCCTCAGCGAGGTGACAGCGCTTGGAATGAGACACTGGACCACCTCCTTTCGTTGTTGATGAACACAACGAATATAGGCACGCCGCGGAAACTGAAAAGCCCCCTGAAAGGCTTAGACGGCGTCCTTCGCAGCCTTGACCGGGCGTGCGCGGACGATCTTGCGGGCCGGCTTGGCCTTGAAGGTCATCGGTTCGCCGGTGAACGGGTTGGTGCCCTTGCGGGCCTTGGTCGCCGGCTTCTTGATCACAACGAACTTCGCGAAGCCCGGCACCAGGAAGACGCCATTCTTCTTCAGTTCCTTGTAGCCGATGGTCGTGAGCGCTTCGAGAACGCCCTTGACGTCCTTCTTTGCGATCTCGACTTCCTCGGTGATCTTTTCGATAAGCTGCGATTTGGTCAGTTGCGTTGCCATAGGGTCTCCCTCTGATTCGTGTGAGACTACATTACGCGATTGTCTCGCTGGAAAGAGCCCGGGCGTCAAAAAAGCTGTTAAATTACGGTGTTTTTGACGTTTTTGATGTGCGAAGCGGCTCCAGTCCCGCGGAAAACACGGTCAAGGGCCTATTTCGCCGCGTCGGTGCGGTCGAATTTGTGCGCCAGCCAGGACGAAAGAGCGGCCGGGATGAAGCCCACGAGTCCGTAAAGCATGTAGTGCTTGAGGCCCGTCTCGGACCCCAGCGACCCATAAAGAATCGCCGTGGCGATGAATCCGACAGCGCCGGTCAGCATCATCCGAACAGCAGGAGAAATCCTTCTAACGTGAAATAGGATGTCATCGATCGCCCCGATCATCAGGGTCGGAATGACGCCGAAGAGATAGTTGTACGGCAGCGTCTTCACGAACACCGAGAACAGCTTACTGATCACATCGGGCTGGCTCCAGTAACCGGACGGCGCCCCCAGAACGAGCAATGCAAAGCCCGCCAGCGCGGGCCCGATTGCCGCAAAGATCACGTATCGCTTCATTTGCCCCCAACCGCCGACGGCCTGCACAACGCCTGACGGTTGCGCAGATCCGGCCCCATAAGAGGACGAGATGACGGTCCATGCAAGCAGCCCGTTCATTCCGTATCAGTCGCATTTGCCTGGAACGAAACGGCGTCATCTGACGTTTTCTCCGCGACATTCCCATCCAGCACTTGGTGGCACCGGCATTCCGGGATCGTCGGGAGATTGCATGCCCTACGCACTGTTCTGTCAGGACGCAAAGATCAGCAAGGCCTATCCGACCGAAGCCGATGTGTGGAAACACGCCGACGAAAACGGTCTGGTTGTCGATGTCGTCTCGGACAACGACGACAACGAACCGATCCGCGTGCTGGACAACGACTACACCATCCAGCCCTGTGCGCCGGATCTGATCGCCGAGCGCGATCCGGAAAAAGCTCATTCATAGGCGGACATTCACAAGCGGATATGGCGGGCTACTGCGCGCCTCTCAGCCTGCATGCCGTCGAACACGTCGTTCTCACCCCTGCACTGCAGGCCATGCAGACAACGACGCATTGCTCCATATTTTTCGGATTGTAGGGACTGTAGAGTCTGGAAACGCAGGCCGGTGACGGCGCGGGCCCTTCAAGTCCGAGATAGCGAATTGCAGCGACAACGACCAGGACCGAACCAGCCAATACTGCTGCCAGGACCAGAATGATCCGGGTGGCCGTGCTTCGTTTGGACTTCGCCCTCGCCGTGTCCATGTTTGCCCGCCCGCCAGAGGCTTCGCCATGGGTCAAGACGGGTCAAACGCGCCCGGAAGGCCGAAGTTCCATCCCGGGAACACGAATTTCCCGCTTTGGTCGCATCGGTTAATGAAAACCTAACAGCCCTGCCCGTCATTCGAGCTTTGATTCAAATTTTCCGAAAGGTCCGTCCGTTATCGATCGCTTCACCGAGGGAGAGGTGTATCGATGGCCATCTACAAGAAAGACAGCCGCAAGCCCCGCCACAGCACGCAGCATCACGCCTGGGTGCTGCTTGATGGCGGGTTTGCCAAGCGCAACTGCACGATCCTGAACCTGTCTTCGACCGGAGCATGCGTCAAACTAATGGACAGAGGTTCGGTAGGCAGCGATATCAGCCTCGCCCTGACCGGCGATGTGCGAAAGGTGACTCGCTGCCGGATTGTCTGGCGCAAGGAAGCCGTCATCGGCGTCGAATTCGTCGAGCGAACCTGACGCGCCCCTTTCTGTCCGGATGCTCCCAGCGCCCGGATGCGCTTGCGCGACCTATCGGGCTCTCGGCCCGTCATCGATATGGGAAACAATCCGGGGCGCTGATCGTTGTTGCTTTTTCGATATGCAAAAGCCGCAGGTCCGCCTCCCAAGCGATATTGCGATGCAGCAATCGCAATTGAAATCTGCTTTAATCCGGTTGGCCGGGCTGATCATACAGGGATATTGCAATGAACCTGTCATTGACTGCTGCTGATCTTGCTTTTGTCTTATGTGCATTGATCGTGATGCTGGGGACGCTGCTGGTCTGGGCCATCCGAAGCGCCGATCAATGGATCGCAGTCCAGCGTCCCGTGAAGATTGGAAACAGCCGTGAGCGATCCGACCGGTAGCACCCGCAAGCGCGATCTCAAGATCGCCGAGAACCAAGCCTCCCGCGAACGCACCAGTTCCGTTCGCGTGAGCACGTGGGCGGTTGGAATCGTTGTTGTGGTTGCCCTGATCGCGCTGGCGATCTTCCTGAAGCGATAGCTTCGAGCTGGCGGTCCCGCCGGGCGCGACTGCACGCGCGCTCCGGCGTGCGTGACCGGCCTATTTGTTGAAAGTCATGTCCACGCATTTCAGAACGTCAGGCCCGACGCCGACGTTCAGCAGAATGCATCCCTTCGCCGCCAGCTTGGTGCTGTCGCTGACCCAGATCGCGGTCCCGCCCGCACCAAAGAATGCGTTGGTGTTCGGCGGCTCGGTTTCCGTGGCATCGAACGCATAGGACGAGTCGCTCGGGAAGATGCGCGCCTTCAGCGTGCACGCGCCGTCGGTATCGACCTTGAGGACCTCCTTGTTGTCGCGGGTGACGCCGACGCTCACCTGGCAGCGGTAGAATTCGGAGGTCCGGGTGTTGAAGATGTAGGCGTAGGACTTGCAGTTGATGTTCTGCAGCTTGCCGGCGTTGAGACCGCGGCCGCAGGCGATCCGCTGGTTGTTGCTGAGCTTGATTTCATCCGCGGCGCTGGCGGTGCCGGCCCAGAGCGACAGCGCCAGGACGGGCAGCAATCCAAACGAAAGTCTCCAAAACATCTTCATGTATGTCTCCCGGTATTCCTGTTCGCTCAATACAGCCGCCAAATCGGAGCGGCGACTGTATGGCATGATCGTGAAAAGTGAAAAGCGGTTTTCGGCCGGAGCCGCCTCTTCCCATATTCGTCACGCCAGTGCGCTCCGCCGAAGCTGCTCCACCCGTTGCAGCAGGCTGGCCTGCGCCTGCTCGCCCACCGCCGCTTCGCGCGCCTGCCGGATGGCGTCGCCGAGCCCGTGCAGCGCCAGCGTGCCGTCGCATGCCGGCTTCACCAGCCCGTCGATGATCGCATTCCATTGCGCGAGACCGTTCTGATAGGTATCGCCGTGCCCCGAGATCAGGCTTGCGGTTCTGACGATGGTCACGGTCGCGTCCGGCTGCTTCACCAGGCTTCGATCCACCATGTGGAGCCAGCGCTCGACCCAGACCCGCTCCAGCTTGAAACGCTCGGAGAACGGCCGCGTGATCCGCGCCGCCGCCAGCCATTTCAGCCACCGCAGCTTGAACCTTGTCCGCACACTGAACCGCAGGGTAACGCTGCGCCGCGCCAATCGCGCCAGATGCAATCGCTGGAAGAAACGGAGCGCGGGCGCTGCCGCCTTGGTCGGCAGCATCGGAATGACTTCGTCCCAGCGGAATTTCTCAAGCCGGTCGATGGATGCCGTGCTCGGCTCTGCGGCCGCCCCGCCGGCCTCCGCCAGTTTCAACTGCGCGATCCGGATCGGATCTTCGAAATGCATCCGGTCCGACAGCAATTGCGCAAGCTCGGCAAGATTGGGCAGCGGATGCGCCGTCGGGCCGACATAACGCTCGATCCGTTCGAGATAAGCCAGCGCATAGTCCGGGTCCTGATAATCGATCAGCGATGCGACCGCCGCGCTCACGACAGGCACAACGTCCTGCGGCAGGCGCTCCGACAGCCGCGCCAGTGCCGCACGGGCAACACGCGGATTGCGCGTTTCCTCGCCGAAGTACCGCTCCTTCAACAGCCGGAACGGCGATGGCGGGACCTTGACCCTGATTTTCACGTTGCCGCCTGTGCGGTGCTTTGCGCGAGTTGCGCCTCCAGCCGTCCGACATTCTGGAACAACCGCGCGCTGACCAGCCGCAGGAAGTAGAATCCGAACTCCGGATTCTGGACGTAAAGCTCCTCGACCTTCTGATAGGTCACGCTGAGGATGATGCCGCCTTCAAGGCATTCGAGAGTCTGCGTCCGCTTGTTCGATGGCGACAGCATGCCGAGTTCGCCGACAATGGCGCCGTTCGGCAGTTCGATGCCGGACTCGACAAGGCGGTAGCGGCCGCTGACGATGTAGAACATCTCCTCGGCCTTCTCGTGCTTGTAGAACAGGATCTCGCCCGACTTGCACTTGCGCTCCGTCATGAACGGCTTCAGCCATTCCATCGACAGGTCGCCGTTGACCGACTTCTTCACTTCGCGAACCAGCAGCAGCATTTCGCGCAGGCGATAGACATTCAGCGGCAGCAGGATCATGTGCAGCACCATCACCGGATAATGATGATGCATGACCGAGAACAGGATCAGCACGACGTTGGTGAGAATGCCGAAGATGCGCAGCGGAATCATCGTCCGCATGGTATATCCGGCCACCACGAAGGCTGAGGCAATAAAGCCGCCAGCGCCGGAAACGAGTCCTGACATATCCATCGGGATCAACCTGATGCTGAAGGAGAATTCTTACGCATTATGCCGTTCCGCATCCTGCGGAACAACGGTTTCCGGCGCGTCATGCGCCGGTCGGAACGTCAAGACTTCGTGCGGGCGGCCATGCCGCCTGGCGACCTGTTAGCCCGTGCCTCGCGCGTTGTCTAAAGGTCTATCGCGAGGCCTTCCCGCGCGACCATGGTGCCCGGACGCATCCGGGCGGCGGCCTCCGCGATGCGGTCCATCTCGTCGTCGTCATGTTCGGGATCGTGATGATAGAGAAAAAGCTTCCCGACGCCTGCCTCGTTGGCGAGCCGCACGGCCTGCTGCCAGCTCGAATGGCCCCAGCCGACATGCTCGGGCAGTTCGTCGTCGGTATATGTCGTATCGATGACGACAATCGAAGCGTCGCGGACCAGGTCCAGCAGGGCCGGATCGACCCCGTCCCCGCTCAATTCGGTATCGGTGATGTAGACCATGGCGCGCCCGCCATACTCGACGCGATAGCCGGTGGCGCCGCCGGGATGGTTGAGCGCCGTGGTCATCACCTTGATGCCCGGCCGGGGCGTCAGCACGTCGCCGGGCGTGAAATCGTTATATTCGATGGTGCCCTGCGCGGCTTCGATCTCGATTGGAAACAGCGGATAGCTCATCAGCTTGCGCACCGTTTGCTTCACGCCACCCGCGGCCTTCAGGTTGCCCGCCCATAGCCGCAGCCGGTTTCCCTTGACGAAGGCCGGGCCAAAGAACGGCAAACCAATCAGATGATCGATATGGCAGTGACTCAAAAACAGATCGACATCGACATGCGCCGATTCCTCCGACAGCGCATTGCCGAGCATGCGCAAGCCGGACCCCGCATCGAAGATCAGCCGATGTTCGCCGCAACGCACTTCCACGCAGGATGTGTTTCCGCCATAGCGCACGGTGCTCGGACCTGGGCATCCAATGCTCCCGCGAACACCCCAGAACCGGACGGACATTTTTGTCGGCATGAAAAAACTCAATCAATCCTTCGCAAGAATTGCATGCGGCTGTCGTGAACACCAAGATGATAGCGCGCACTCATCACCAAAAAAATGGCTTGCAAGACGGCAATGCCAGGGATAGCGCGGCGGCTTTTCGTCTCATGCCTATTTTGTTGTGAGTGCGAAGACACCGTTCCAGTCGTCCGGCGGCGGTGTTTTGCGGAAGGCTTCGATCCGCTCGGCATAGAGATCGAAGAACATTCCGAAGCTGTTCGTCTGGTCAGCTCCCCGGCCCCGCGCAATCGCGGTCAGCGCGCCGTCCCAGTCGCGACTGCGATAACAAGCCAACATCTCGATGCTCAGGTTGCGCACGCGCTGGAACTGCGCGGATTGCGCCATGTCCTCCCGGCCCGCGATCGCATAGATCACCTCCGGCTCCTTCTTGCCCTTCACGGTGATGAAATCGAGTTCGAGAATCGCAAACCTGTCCTTGGCGGCGAGCGCTGTCGCTGATCCCGCGATGATCGGCACGCCGTAGGACTTCGACTGCCCTTCAAGGCGCGAGGCCAGGTTCACGCTGTCGCCCAGCACCGAATAGTCGAACCGCAGGTTGGACCCCATGTTGCCGACCACGCAGGTGCCGGTGTTCAGGCCGATGCCGACATGCATGGGAATGTAAGGCTTGCCGCTTTCGCGGGCTTCGCGCTCGCGCTCGACATTCAGGGCCTCGATGCGATCGATCATGTCCAGCGCCGCCTCGCAGGCGTTGATCTGGTGCGCCTGATCGGTCAGCGGCGCGTTCCAAAACGCCATGATCGCGTCGCCCATATACTTGTCGATGGTGCCCTTGCGGTCGAGAATAGCGTTGGTGAGCGGCGTCAGGAACCGGTTCATCAAGGACGTCAGTCCCTGCGGATCGTGCTTGAACGATTCCGAGATCGTGGTGAAGCCGCGCACGTCGCTGAACATGATGGTCATGTCCCGCTCCTCGCCGCCGAGCACCAGCTTTTCCGGCGACTGCGCCAGTTGCTCGACCAGCGCCGGCGACAGGTACTGGCCGAACGCAGAGCGGATGCGCCGCCGCTGCGCCTGTTCGCGGAAATAGCTGGAGAACACCAGCACAAGATAAATTGCGGTGCTCGCCAGCAACGGAAAGGTGAAGTCGATCAGGAGGCGATGTTCCGCGAAGAAATACCAGGACGTCGCCACCATGATGGCGACGATCACGCCGCCGAAGATCAACAAAGAGATCGCGCTGAGGATCGGCGCCAAAATGATGATCGCGAGCCCGAACAGGATCGCCGTCAGCAGCTCGGCGCCGATGGCATAGTTCGGCTGCGACAGCACCGAGCGCGTCAGCGCGCTTTCCAGCACCTGCGCATGAACCTCGACGCCGGGCATCACTGGATCGAGCGGCGTTGTCTTTACGTCCAGCAGGCCGACGGCCGACGTGCCGATCAGGATCAGCTTGCGGGAAATCTTGTCCGGGCCGACCACGCCGTCCAGCACGTCGGCGGCGGAGACGTAGCGCGCCGCGTCGTGCTTGGCGAAATGCACCCAGAGCTGGCCGTTACGGTCGGTCGGGATTTCAAATCCCGGCACCGCCACGCTGCGCACGCCCGCCTCGTCCGACTTGACGAGAATGGTATCCGACTTGGTGACGATCCGCAGCATCTCGAAACTGAGCGACGGCATCAGGTCGCCCTGCGCCTGCATGATCATCGGCACGCGCCGGACGATGCCGTCGCGCTCGGTGCGGATGGTGAACAGCCCGCGCCCCGGCGCGGCTTCCTCGAGGATCGGCACGTTGCGAAGCAGGCCGGGAAAGCTCAGCAGGAACGGCTTCGGATCGCCGCCGAGCGTGGCAAGGCCCGTCAGCGGAAGATTGAGGTCGGGCTGTTTGACGAAATTCGGCAGACCGGATTCGCCCAGCACGACCGGCGACTGTTTCAACACATCGGCGAAGATCTTGTCGTTGCTCGGCAGACTGCGCAGTTTCGCGCGGCTCTCGTCATCGAGGTCGCGATAGGATTCCGCCACCAGCGCCGGAGACAACCGGTCCGGCTCCGCGAAAACAATGTCGAATGCGATGGCGGCGGCGCCGAGATCGGTCAGCCGCTTGACGAGATCGGCGACGCGGGTGCGCGGCCACGGCCATTGTCCGAGTTTGGCGAGGCTCTTTTCATCGATGTCGATGATGACGACCGGCCGCTGGGTGATCTGGCGCGGCTTGAGGAACTGGTAGCCGTCGAAGACGCGAACGCGCAATTCCTCAAGCGGAATGGGATCGGCAACGCGAATGCCGAGCATCGCGATCAGAAGCGCCACGCACAGCATTCGTGCATAGCCGAACACCCGCACATAGTGCCGCAGGCGCGCGGCAAGACGAACCACTGGCTTGAGAACAAGCTCGATCATGTCGCCGCCGGCACCCTGTCACTTTTCCCGGAAGGCGCGCATGAGCTGATCGCTCAACGGCTTCGCAAGATAGGAGATCATGGTGCGCTCGCCGGTCTGCACGAAGGCTTCGACCGGCATGCCCGGAATCAGCCGGACGTCGCCGAGCCGGGCCACCTCCTCCGGCGGCAGGGCCACGCGAATGGTGTAATAGCTCTGGCCGGTGCGTTGATCCGTGGTGGTGTCCGGCGAAATGCGGCTCACGGTGCCATTCAGTTCGGGCGTGGTGCGCTGGTTGAAGGCGGAGAGCCGCAACAGGGTCTTCTGGCCGATCCGCAGTTGGTCGATGTCCTGCGGATTGACCTTGGCCTCGACAGAAAGATTGTCGGACTCCGGCACGATCAGCATGATCGCATCACCCGCGGTGATGACGCCGCCGACGGTGTGCACCGTCGATTGCAGCACCATGCCGTCCTGCGGCGCGCGGATGTCGATGCGGCGGAGCTGATCCTCGGCCGTCACCTTGCGCTCGACGAACTCGCCGATCTTGTCGTTGATCTCGCGCATCTCCTTGGAGACTTCGCTGGAGAGATCCTTGTCGATCTGGATGATCTGCAGTTCGATCTCGGTGATCTTGCCCTTGGCCTGCGCCTTCTGCGCGATAAACTGGGCACGGTCGCCGTCAAGGCGCGCGGCGTCGCGCTCAAGAACGGTCAGGCGGGAAATCTGCACGAGGTTCTTGGCGTAGAGATCGCGGACGCCGATCAGTTCTTTCTGGATCAGTTCGATCTCACGCGACTTGGCGTTCTCCTGCGCTTCAAGCCCCGCGATTTCCTCCTTGAGTTGCGCGATCCGCTCCCTGAGCTGCGCCTTCTGATTGACGCGGCCGGACGAGCGGACCTGAAATAGCTTGATCTCGTTGCCGATCAGCGAGCGCACTTCAGGATCGGAGAAATAATTCATCAGGTCCGGCGGGAAGGTGATGCGGTCGAGCCCTTCCTGCTCGGCCAGCAGCCGCGCCCGGCGCGCGAGAAGGCCGTTGAGTCCCTTGGTGACGATGGCGAGGCTAGCCTTGGTCACGGTGTCGTCGAGGCGCACCACGATGTCACCGGCCTTGACGCGGTCGCCGTCACGCGCCCTCACCTCGCCGACCACTCCGCCGGTCGGGTGCTGCACCTTCTTGACGTTGGAATCGACCACGATGGAGCCCGGTGCGATCAGCGCGCCGGAAATCTGCGCCGTCGAAGCCCAGCCGCCGAGCCCGCAGGTCAGCAGCGTCACCACGACAAGACCCACGATGAGATGCATCCGGATCGAGCGGCGCGACCCTGGCTGGTCGAGCCCCTTGAAAAGCGAGATGCGCTCGAGCGGCGAAAACAGCGCGTTGAGAATACGACGGATCACGCCTTCGGTGCCCGCGAGACTTGGCTTCTTCATGGCTGCGATCCTCCCTTGTCGGAGACGATCTTGATCGCAGGCCCGGCTACAGCCGGGCGCTGCAGCACCTGCCCCAGAACGCTGTCCTTGGGACCGAACGCCTGCACGCGTCCGTCCTTCAGCACCATGACGAGATCGGCGCTTTCAATGCCGATCGGGCGATGGGCCACGATCACCACCACGCCGCCGCGCGCGCGAACGGAAAGAACCGCCTTGCTCAGCGCCGCGTCGCCCTCGCTGTCCAGATTCGAATTCGGTTCGTCCAGCACCACGAGGAACGGATTGCCGTAGAGCGCGCGGGCCAGCGCGATGCGCTGCGCCTGTCCGGCCGACAGCACGCTGCCCTGATCGCCGATCTGGGTGTCGTAGCCGTCCTTCATGCCGATGATCATCTCATGGACGCGGGCTTCACGCGCCGCCGCGATGATGTCGTCCGGCGACGGGTTGTCCTCGAAGCGCGAGATATTTTGCGCGATGGTGCCGGCGAACAGTTCGACGTCCTGTGGCAGATAGCCGATGTGGCGGCCGAGAATCTCCGGCGACCATTGGTCGAGCGCGGCCCCATCCAGCCGAACCTTGCCGCGTAGCGGCTGCCAGACGCCGACCAGTGCGCGGACCAGCGACGACTTGCCGGACCCGCTGGGGCCGATCACGCCGACCGCCTGCCCGGCCTCGATGGCGAAGGTCGCGTCATGCACGATCGGGCGCTGATCGCCCGGCGCGCCGACGCTCAGCGCCTCCACCGACAGCTTGTTCGTCGGTGTCTCGAGCTGCGTCGGCACGGTCTGTTCCGGGATCATGCCAAGCAGACGGTTGAGACGATGCCAGCTCTGCCGCGCGGCGACGAAGCCCTTCCAGTGCGCGATCGCGAGATCAACCGGCGCGAGCGCCCGCGCGCTCAGGATCGATCCCGCGATGATGATGCCCGCAGTCGCCTGCTGGTTGATGACGAGATATGCGCCGACGCCCAGCACGGCCGACTGCAGCATCATGCGCATCACCTTGGCGATGGCGCCGAGGCCACCCGCGACATCGCTCGCCCGCTGGCTGCTGGCGAGATAGTCGCGGTTGGAATCTTCCCAGCGCTGGCCGACGCGGCCCGCCATACCCATCGCCATCAGCACTTCGGCATTGCGGCGGCTGGTCAGGGCGAGGTCCTGCCGGCGCGACGCAAGGCTGGTGGCGCGTTTCATCGGATCGCCGGTCAGGTATTCAGTCAGGATGGTCAGCACGATCAGAACGATCGCACCCACCAGTGCGGTGACGCCGATCAGCGGATGGAATGCGAAACAGATCGCCAGATACAGCGGCAACCAGGGCAGATCGAACAGCGCGCCGGGACCCATGCCGGACAGGAAGGCGCGGATATTATCGAGATCGCGCAGCGGCTGAAGCCCTTCGCTGCGATTGCCCGCCAGCAGCGGCATGCGCACCACAAGCTCATAAACCCGGCGGCTCAGCATCTCGTCCAGCGTCGCGCCGATCCGCACCAGAATGCGGCTGCGGATCAGGTCCAGCACGCCCTGCACGACATAGAGACCGCCCGCCAGCACCAGCAGGCCGACCAGTGTCGGGATGCTGCGGCTTGGCAGCACGCGGTCGTAGACCTCGAGCATGAAGAACGAGCCGGTCAGATACAGCACGTTGATGACGCAACTCATCACGCCGACGCCAATGAAGGCGCTGCGGCATGCGCCAAGCGCCGCGCCCAGTTCGGATCGGGGCGACTGCCCCTGCTGTGGTGTCTTGGCGGACTGCATCGAGGCGGCTGCTCGGAAAGGATTGCGTGGCTCGCGCCACCCTATCACGCTTTGGCGGTTATTCGCCTGAATGCAGGGAGTTATGCCACAATTTCCATGACTTTTGGAGCGCTGGCGAGAACGCGGTTAACGTCGTCCTCGCCATCAGGCTCCGGCCGGATGAATGATGAAATCATGGGCCGTGAGGCTGGCCTTCGTCACGCCGTTCAACGTGATCGTATCGTTGGCATCGAGATGGATCACGGCGCTGCCGCCGGTTTCCGTCACATTACCGGCATCCGCCAGCCATGCCGTCAGGTCGGCTTGCGCGGACGGAATGCCGTAGCCGTTCAGCACGATATGATCAGTGCCGGCATGGAAATCGGTAATCGTATCGTTGCCGGACTGCGCCGCGAACACGAAATTGTCGCCGCCTCCGTTTCCGGTCATGAGATCATCGCCGGTGCTCGACAGGATCCAGTCCTTGCCTGTGGTGCCATTCAGCGTCACACCGCCGTTTGGCTCATACTGCTTGAAGATGAAATTCACGGTGTCGCTGCCGCTATGACCGTCGGTGACGGTCAACGTCACCTTGTCGGTCGCGGTCAGCCCGGAATAATTCGGCGTATAGACTGCACCGTCGGTGAACAGAGCCGTAACTTCATCAAAGCTGCCGGTAAAACCTCCGTCGGCAGGATCGAGGGAATCGCCACCGATAGTCGCGATTGATCCATTATCGGCATGGGCGGTCACGATGAATGTATCGCTCCCCGCATCAACGTCTGACACCGTGACGCCAGATACAGTCATCACGCCGTTCCCACTGGGGTCCTCGACGGGCATCACGTTATCGACGTTCATAACCGGCGCGTCGTTGGTGCCGTGGATGGTGACGGTCACGAGTTGATCCGCTGTTCCGTCCATCGAATGCGTCGTGAACGAATCCGTCAGCGTGTCGTCTGCGCCCAACTGCTGGATCGCGGCCTGATTGTTATCCGCCGTATAGGTCCAGTGCCCGCTGGCATCCAGCGTGAAGCTGCCGTAGCCATGGTCACCCACGGTTGAAGCCTGCGCAACGAATGCAGATTGATCGTGATCGGCGTCAGTGATTGTCAGATCGCCTTCGATGACGATGTGATTGCCGGAAAGCGCCGTGTCCTCGGTCACATCGCCGCTCGCGATGCCGCCGATGACCGGCACGTCGTTGCTGCCGACAATATCTACGGAAATCGTCTTGGTGATCGGGGCGCTCGTCCCGTCATCGATCGTAATCGTGAATTGCTCGATGAGGTGCTCGCCTGCCCGGTCGTGTGATCGATATCGCTGTCGAGAACAGCCGTCAGCGTGCCGAGCGCAACATCGCCGGGAGTTACGGGCACGAACGTGCCCGTGGCCGACACGGCATGCGTATCGCTGAGGTCAACATCCGTAAACTTGATGATGCCGCTGTCGGTCAGAGACTGGGAATCCGCTGGCGTTCCCATCGTTTCATTGATCACTCCGGAAACATCTTCCGACGTGAACACCGGCACGTCGTTGGTACCGGTAATAGTTACCGAGATCGTCTTGGTGATCGGGGTGCTCGTCCCGTCATCGATCGTAATCGTGAATTGCTCGATGAGGTGCTCGCCTGCCGCGAGGTACTCGACCCGGTCGTGTGATCGATATCGCTGTCGAGAACAGCCGTCAGCGTGCCGAGCGCAACATCGCCGGGAGTTACGGGCACGAACGTGCCCGTGGCCGACACGGCATGCGTATCGCTGAGGTCAACATCCGTAAACTTGATGATGCCGCTGTCAGTCAGCGCAGCCGCATTCACCACAGGCGTTCCCGACGTCTCGTTGATCACCCCGGAAACATCTTCCGACGTAAACACAGGCACGTCGTTGGTACCGGTAATGGTGATCGTGATCTGCTTGGTCGTCGAGGTGCCGTTGTCGGCGCCGGAACTGTCCTGCACGATAACGTCGTAGGTCACGACGAGCTTTTCATCTGCCGCGAGGAAATCGAGCGCGTTGTCCGCGACGGTGTAGGACCAGCCCACGGTGTTGCCGTTCTGATCGACAGTGCCGAACACGAGATGCGACGGATCAATAATCGCGGCGTCGGTGATGTTGTGGCTCACACCGTGCGTGTCGGTCCACGTCCCCGTGCTTCCGGTCTGGCTGATCGAATGGACGTCGACAATGTCCACATCGGCATATTTGACAATTCCAGTCGCGGTGTGCGCAGCGGTGCTACTTGCATCGCCGGTCTGCGTCTCCGTTTCGGTGATCGCGTCGGCAAGCGTCGACGTCGCAAGTATCACGGGCTGATCGTTGGCGGCGCCGATCACGATCGTAATCGTCTGGGTCGATGAGGTTCCGGCAAGATGCGCGCCGCCCGCGTCGTGATAATAGTCCGCGACCGTGACATTGTAGGTCAGCGTCAGCGTTTCATTCTTGCCGAGAAAGTCGAACAGCTCGTCGCTGGCGCTGAAGTCCCAATGCACCGTGCCAGCGCCGGTATTCGTGCTGTCGATGACCGACACCGAAACCGCGTTCTGCAACGCCGCCCGCAATCCCGCAGGCAGGCTACTCGCCGAGTGACCCGACCACACGATGGACGTTGTCGTATCGGCATCGAGCGCCGCGCTCGCAACATGCGTATCCGTCAGGTCGACATCCGTGAAGGACAGCGTGCCGCACGCCGTATCGGCGATCGTATCTCCCGTGCGATCCTGCCGTTCATCCGTGTAATGCAGCACCGGATTTCCGGCGGCCACGTCCGCCGTCAGCACCGGCGCATCGTTGGTGCCGGTGATCGTGATCGTGACAGTTTGCGTGACCGGCACGCCGTTATCGTCGGTGATCGTGATCGTGTAGGTCTGCGTAATCGTCTGCCCCTTGGCCAGCGACTGCAGCGTCGGATCGTTGTCGTCGAGCGTGAAGTGCCAGCCGACAGAGCCGTGATTGTCGGCATCGGTCAGGTTTTCCGAGACAGGATCGATGGTGAACGTGCCGATCTTCGTCGTATTGGCGACAAATCCGGGCAGCGTCGAAGCGGTCGACGTCAAGGCGACGCTTGCGGTGTGCGCATCGGTCAGGTCGACATCCTGAAACGAGATGACGCCGTCCGCCGCCAGACTGCTTGCGTTCGCGGGCGTGTCTTCGGTGACGGCGCCTGCAATGACCGAAGGATGCTGCGGGTCGCCGAGAACGATGGTCGGCGCATCATTGGCGCCGGTGATCGTGATCGGCACGATCACATGCCCCGTATCCGGGCCTGACGTCGCGGTGACCTGAATCTTGATCGTGACGGTTTGCCCGTCATCCAGAAAGTTAAGCTGCTGGCGATCGAACGTGACCTGTCCCGTGGTCTGGTCGATATGGATCAGCGACTTGAGGAACGCCTCGCTGACATTGCTAATCGAGCTTTCCGCGCTCTTGATGACGGCGCTGCCCGCCACGAACGGCACGCCGATGTCGTAGAACGGCGCGTTGCCGATGTCCGGGTCGTTGATGTGAACGACATCCTGGAACTTGAAGGTCTGTATTGTCGGGGTGAACGCCTGGTCACCGAAAACAGAGTCGGCAGAGAAGATCGCCTTGGTGTTGAAGAAAAGGCGGTTCTGATAAGTCGTGACGCCGGTGTGCGGGTCCGTCACGGCGATGCGCAGTTCGATCTGCGTCAGAAAAGTCTGGTTGTTGAAATTGTTCGTTGTGAACGTGATTTCAGCGAGATTGTTGTAGCTCGTCGATCCGAACTTCTGCGTCTTCGGATTGGAATTGTCCGGATTGTAATTCGGGAAATAGAGCTGGAAGACCTGCTGGATCAGCGCTTTTTCCTGCTGCTGGTCCTGCATGGTCTTGAGCTGTTCGACGGCGCTCGGCGGCTGTCCGATGCCGCCGATCGAAACGAACGTCACCTGCCCGGCCTGCGACACCGTGCCGATCAACTGGCCGGTGCTCTTGTCGTAGAGATTGTACGAACCGGTATGGCCATCCGGCTCGACCAGCACGGAGAACTTCGTCGGTCCGTTGTCGGCGCCGATCTCGACCAGCACCGCAGTGCCGCGGATGCCCATGGTCGCCACCGGCGTATCGACGCGCATGTTGCCGTTCTTGGCGGTCTGTCCGGCAACGAAGGTAATGGTGCCCTGAACCAGGCTCATCAGCGACGAGTTCGACGATCCGTTCGGATCGTAGATCATCTCGTTCAGCACCATGCGCGCATTCGACGTCATGCCGAAAGCGCTGCCGTCGATGAACGTCATGCCGATCGACGAATCCGATCCGGTCTGGATCACATCGCCCTTCTGCACGGCATCGCCGATGTGCAGTTCGATCGACACGCCGTTGCGGATCGCGGACGCGCTGCCCGACATCTTGAGCACGTGACCGATCACCTGCGCCGCGGGTGCCGGCGAAGCCGCCTGCGCATAGTGAACATGGCCGGTCAGCGCTTCAACAATCTGGCCCGACAGCGCCGCGCCGTCGGACGACATCAGCGTCGGCCGCGTATCGCCCTTGAAGTAACCGCCGACGACGAGCTTGTGATCGGCATCCGCGATGATGAGGTCGGAGCCGATCCTGGTGTAATTGCCGGAGAACAGCAGATGCGCATCGGGAACGACCACATGCGCGTCGGATGAATGATGCTGGATAAACGCAGGCTTCAGACCAAATGAAAAACCGTCTCCGTTCAGCGAAGCTGCGGAGTGGCCCAATGCATTGGCGTCAAACGGTCCGGAATAATTCAACGTGGCCCGCCCATCTGAAAATCATTCTTAAGAAATCGATAATGAACGTTTTTTAGCATCAAACTGCGCGGTCACATAGAGAATTGAAACAAACAGCATGATCTGATGGGGTGATTCTAAGTAAAATGCCGCCTATCTCTCGCAGTAAGCGCGCTGTCACATTTGAAATACACGAGTAAAACGCGATTTTTTCCAGAATGATCGGCCATGCGATATGGCCGAATGAGGCAAAATCCATTTAAGATCAGCGTTTTCGGCGCAAGCGCGACCGAAGTAATTCTCACCCGTCTGGAATCTATACTTCCGGTTTACACACGTGGCGCGGAACTCATTCGCGAATTCTGGTTGCAGTGCGGATAATATTCACCCCGAGCGGCCGTTAGCTCTATTTGCAATTTTACACAATCCAGTCAGCGATAGTTCCGCATATTTGAATCGAAACCGCGCGTTAGCCCCTGTTTTAAGGGGCTTAAAAGCACTGCCGCCCTATCCCGTACGAACGAAAGATCCGGTCACGAGCCAGACAAACAGGCCGATGTCCGGACACGGGGTGTCAGATGTCGGTTTCCATCGCCACGCAGGCAAAGACCTTGGCGTTCGCGTTTCTTGTCAATGCGCTGTTCGGTTTCTCCGATGCGTCGGCCCGCATGGCGCAGGACGGCATCGTCGAGATCAAGCCGCCCCGCGCCCTGACCGCCGAGCCTTTCGGCCTGTCCACGTCGGTCATCGGAGAAAGCCCGTTGCAGGCCAAGTGGCGTGAGGTCGCACGCGCGATCGACGCCGAGGCCATCGTCATTGCCGACTGCGATCGCGACCGCAGCCATTGCGCCTCGCAGCCTGCCCTGCGCTTTCTCGATATCGTGAAGGCCGCGGCCGGCCGCGAAGGTCTCGCACGTCTCGGCGAGATCAACCGCGCCATCAATCTTGCCATTCGCCCTTTGAGCGATCTGGCGCAATACGGGGTCGAGGATCGCTGGTCCTCGCCGCTGGCGACGCTGGCAGCCGGTGCGGGCGATTGCGAGGACTACGCCATCGCGAAACTGGTCGCGCTGCGCGCCGCTGGCATTGCCGCAGACAACCTGCGCCTTGTCATCATCCGCGAGACGATGACGGGCGAAGACCACGCCGTTGTCACGGTCAAGACTGATGGCCGCTGGCGCGTGCTCGACAACCGCACCCTCGTGATGATCGACGACAGCGAACTTACCAAGTACCGTCCGTTGTTCGCATTCGACGCGGAAGGCGCCAAGCGCTTCGAGCAGCCGATGCTGGCGCAGGCGCCGATCAATACGCCGGTCCGTCCGGCCGATATCGAACCTGCTTCGGTCCAGACCTCGGCGAACGCATCCGTGCCGCAGGCAACGTCCTGCGACGAAGGCATCGCCACTTTCGCGATGTAACGCCCGCTCACGTCTTCACGATGCTTTGCACCGTCGCGATGAAGATCAATATGCCTACAACGACGAGGATTCCGTAGGTGTTGTCGCACAGCACCGCACCGGCGGAGCAAACCTGATCGGCCAGAGGCCAGCCTTTGTTGCGCAGAGCGCCTGCAAGCAGAAACAGGCCGCCCAGACCCGATATTGCCAGAATGACTTGTCGCATGGATTCACTCCTTTCCACGCGGCAAGTCTCAGCGGACAGGTGTGAATCAAAGCTTGTGACAATCGACGAAAGCCCGTGGTATCCGCCAAAATCGGCGGGCCGGTTCCATCCCGCGATCGGCGGCGTCATAGGAAAAACGCAAATCTGATCGACTTATCGGCTTTCGGGTGCACGCGCTGGCGATGGAACATGCGGTGCGCCGATGCATTTTCTGCTGACAGGAGTTTGCTGATGGCCACACGTTTGCAGCGGCTTGCAGAATTTGATGGCAATGGCGAGCCGTCTCCGGAGGAGACGGTTCAGGTGCTCTGCGAAGACAAGAGCGGGACATATCAACTGCCGTTTGCATGCCGCCGCGTGAACGGCGAATGGCGCAACAGCGAATCCGGCGGCCTTGTGGAAGCGACCGTTGTGGGGTGGCGGCGGACCAGGAATTAGCCCACCGCCTCTCCTGTCCTCTACTTCTTCGCCTTGAACGCCGCGTAGCGTTCCTTGGTTTCGGCGTTCATCGGATAGAGGCCCGGCAGCACCGCGCCGTTGTTGATGACCTCGTTGACGATCCAGCCTTCCATCGCCTCCTGCTCCGGACCTTCCGTCAGGATGAGATCGAGGAATGCCTGCGGGATCAGCACCGCGCCGTCCTGATCGGCCACGATAATGTCGTCCGGGAATACCGCGACCCCGCCGCAGCCGATCGGCTCGCCCCAGTTCACGAATGTCAATCCGGCCACGGACGGCGGCGCCGCCGCGCCGTCGCACCACACCGGCAGGCCGGTGCCGAGCACGCCTTCCACGTCACGCACCACGCCATCGGTCACCAGCGCGGTGACGCCGCGCTTGGCCATGCGCGCGCACAGAATATCGCCGAAGATGCCCGCGTCGGTGATGCCCATGGCATCGACCACGGCGATGCAGCCCTCCGGCATGGCTTCAATGGCGCTGCGGGTCGAAATCGGCTTCGACCACGATTCCGGCGTCGCGAGATCCTCACGCGCGGGAACGAAGCGCAGCGTGAAGGCCGGGCCCACCAGCCGCTCCTGACCCGGGCGCAGCGGGCGCGATCCGCGCAGCCAGACATTGCGAAGCCCCTTCTTGAGAAGGATGGTCGTAATGGTGGCGGTCGTGATCTTCTTGAGCGTTGCGACGGCTTCAGGCGTAAGCGGCATGGGAAACTCCAATAAGAGATGCAAAGCCTTTTTGCGAAAGCGCGCCATCGCGTCAAGGCGACAATCACGTGAGCGGTAACAAGTGTTTATCCGTCGCAATAACGACGGCTTATTTGCCATTTGCGCGAAGGTAGCGGACAAATAGCGCTCCATCACGAGACGCGTCCGGCCTTCGATGACCGCTGCTTCATCCACTGCCCAGCCCCGCATCCTGCTCGCCGGCGATACCGCGCTGGTGGTGGAATTCGGCCGCGACAGCGACCCGCAGTTCAGCCGGCAGGTCCTGAACCTCGACCGCAATGTCGCCCGCGAAGCCATTGCCGGGGTTCTGGAAACCGTTCCGACCTATCGGTCGCTTCTGGTCCATTACGATCCGGTCCAGATCGGCTTTGGGACGCTGTCCGAGCGGCTGCTGGCGCTGGCGCAACTCCCCGTCCCCAAGGAGACCGCGGTGCGGCGCTGGCGCGTGCCGGTGGTCTATGGCGGCCACTACGGCATCGACCTCGACGACGTCGCGCGCGCGCACCAGATCGCGACCGACGAGGTGATCGCGAAACACAGCGGCAGCGAATATCGCGTGGCGATGATCGGTTTCACCCCGGGCTTCGCCTATCTGAGCGGCCTCGATCCGTCCATCGCGACGCCGCGCCGCGAAAGCCCGCGCACCGAGACGCCGCCGGGCACCATCTCCATCGGCGGCGTGCAGGCCTGCGTGCAATGTCTCGCCGCCCCGAGCGGCTGGCATCTGCTGGGCCGCACGCCCGTGCGCACGTTTCATCCGCATCGCGATCCGGTGTTTCTGATGGAGCCCGGCGATGCGGTGACGTTCACGCCCATCAACGCCCGTGAATTTGACGCGCTCGACCGCGCCGCCGAGCGCGGCGAGGTCATTGCCGAACTGGTCGCCTCATGAGCCGGCTTGTCGTCCTGAGCGTAGGGCCTGCGACCTCGGTACAGGATGCCGGACGCTTCGGCGCGCAACGCTACGGCCTCACCACCAGCGGCGCGATGGATCGCGTGGCGCTGGCGATGGCGAACGACCTTGCGGGAAACGCGCCGTTCGCCGCCGCCATCGAGATCGGGCCGTTCGGCGCATCGTTCACGGCCCGTCACGGCGCGATCCGTGTTGCCCTGGCGGGCGCCGCGCGCGTTGCGGACATTGCCGGATCGCCGCTGCTACCGAACGAAACAGGACTGATCGCGGAAGGCGAGACCCTGAAACTCGGACCGGCCCGTAACGGCGTGTTCAGCTATCTTGCGATCGAAGGCGGTATCAACGGCGAGCCGGTATTCGGCAGCCTGTCGGTCAATGCCCGCGCCGGTGTCGGCAGTCCCTTCCCGCGCCCACTGCAGGGCGGCGACACGCTGGACGTCGGCACCGCGCATGTTGCTCCCCATGAGCGCGCGCTGGACACCTTCGACATTCCGCAGGCACCGGTTCGCGTGGTGATGGGACCGCAGGACGACGAATTCGGCGCGGCCTGCGATGTCTTTCTGAATAGCGAATGGCGGGTCTCGACGACCAGCGATCGCATGGGCTACCGGCTCGAAGGGCCCAAGGTGGTGCATTCCGGCGGCCACAACATCGTGTCCGACGGCGCGGTCCATGGCAGCATCCAGGTGCCCGGCAACGGCCAGCCGATCGTGCTGATGGCCGATCACGGCACGACCGGCGGCTACCCCAAGATCGCGACCGTCATCAGCGCCGATCTCGGCCGTCTGGCGCAGATGCCGCCCGGCTCCACCTTCCGCTTCAAGGCGGTCAGCGTGGAAGACGCGCAGGCCGAAGCGCGAAAGCTGGCGGAGTTCATCCACGGCCTGCCCGGCCGCATTCACGCCGCTGGCGGATCGAGCCTCAATCTGGTCGAACTGCAGAAAGCCAATGTCGCCGGCATCGCCGTGAATGCGACCGATGCCGCGACCTGGCAGATCCAGAAAACGAACGAAACCTGACTTCCGCGAGGCACCGTCATGACCATCGATCTCAACAGCGATCTCGGCGAAGGCTTCGGCGCATGGGACATGGGCAACGACGAGGCGATGCTCGGCCTCGCCAGCAGCGTCAACGTCGCCTGCGGCTTCCATGCGGGCGATAGCGACATCATGCTCAAGACCGCGAAGCTCGCGAAGGCGCGTGGCGTCAGCATCGGCGCGCATCCGGGCTACCGCGACCTGCACGGCTTCGGGCGGCGGCCGGTGCCCGGCCTGAAATCATCGGAAATCGAAACCATGGTCGCCTATCAGATCGGCGCGTTGCAGGCGGTGGCTGCGCTGGCCGGTCACAAGGTGACCCATGTGAAAGCCCACGGCGCGCTCTCCAATGTCGGCTGCGTCGACGACATGACCGCACGCGCCATTGCCGCCGCGATCAAGGCCGTCGATCCGAACCTGTATTTCGTGGTGCTGCCGAACACGGCGCTGGAGCGCGCGGGCGAAGCCGCCGGACTGCCTCTCATCTCCGAAGTGTTCGCCGACCGGGCCTATGAGGACGACGCGCAACTGATGGCGCGCAGCAAGCCCGGCTCGGTGCTGCACGACGCACCGCAGATCGCGGAGCGCGTGGTGCGGATGGTTCAGGACGGCGCGATCACTGCCGCGTCCGGCAAGGTCATCAAGGTGAAGATCGACACCGTCTGCATCCACGGCGACACGCCGGGCGCGGTGGAGATTGCGCGCCATGTGCGCGGCGAACTGGAGCGCAACGGAATCACCGTCGCGCCGTTCGCCAACCGCGCCTGATCAGAACGGGTGATAGGACAGCGTGCCGAACACGACGGCGGCGATCAGCCCGAAGGCGCTGTAGACGGCAAACGTATGGACCCGCGCCGACGCAGGGGCGGCCATGGGCCGGGCCTCGGTCCCTGACACATCCCATCCCGATACAACATCGCGCATTGCCGATCTCCCATCGCTTGTCTGCACGATATTGATGCGCTTCATCAGTGACTTACAAGGAGAGGCGGAAAAAGACGATAAACTTGCCCGAGCGGGCTCCCGGCGGAGAGAACTATCCTTCCGCCATCGCGCTTTGGGAACGAACCATCTCCCCGGACATGCCGGATATATCCTTCGGATTTGGCCATCGCCCCGCCTTCAAAAGCCGCTTAATGCCTTGAAATTATGGGGCATCAAGGATAGCTCCTGCACACTCCCAACAGGTTGGATCACGATGGAACAGGGCGCCGCCCCCAAAGTCAGTTTTGTGTCGCTTGGCTGCCCGAAGGCGCTGGTGGATTCCGAGCGCATCATCACGCGCCTGCGCGCGGAGGGCTATGAGCTGGCGCGCAAGCACGACGGCGCGGACCTCGTGATCGTGAACACCTGCGGCTTCCTCGACAGCGCCAAGAAGGAGTCGCTGGGGGCCATCGGCGAGGCCATGGCCGAGAACGGCAAGGTGATCGTCACCGGCTGCATGGGCGCGGAGCCCGAGCAGATCGAGAAGGCCTACCCCAACGTGCTGTCCATCACCGGCCCGCAGCAATACGAAAGCGTGCTGGAAGCCGTTCACCGCGCGGTGCCGCCGGTTCACAATCCGCACATCGATCTGGTGCCGCCGCAGGGCATCAAGCTGACGCCGCGCCATTACGCTTACTTAAAAATTTCCGAAGGCTGCAACAACCGCTGCACCTTCTGCATCATCCCGAAGCTGCGCGGCGATCTCGTCTCGCGCCCCGCCAACGATGTGCTGCGCGAGGCCGAGAAGCTGGTGGCCGCCGGCGTCAAGGAACTGCTGGTGGTGTCGCAGGACACTTCGGCCTACGGCATCGACCTGAAATACGCGACCAGCCCGTGGAAGGACCGCGAGGTCCGCGCCAAGTTCTACGATCTCGCCAAAGAACTCGGCGAACTCGGCGCGTGGGTGCGGCTGCAGTACGTTTACCCCTACCCGCACGTCGATGAAGTCATCGGCCTGATGACCGAAGGCAAGGTGCTGCCCTATCTCGACATCCCGTTCCAGCATGCCTCGCCGGATGTGCTGAAACAGATGCGCCGCCCGGCGTCGCAGGACAAGACGCTCGCACGCATCCTGAAGTGGCGCGAGGAATGTCCCGACCTGACGCTGCGCTCCACCTTCATCGTCGGATTCCCCGGCGAGACCGACGCGGATTTCCAGTATCTGCTCGACTGGCTGGACGAAGCGCAGATCGACCGTCTCGGCTGCTTCAAGTACGAGCCGGTCGCAGGCGCGACCTCGAACAGCATCGAGAACCCGGTGCCGGAGGAGATCAAGACCGCGCGCTGGAATGCACTGATGGCACGCCAGCAGAAAATTTCCGCGCAGCGGCTGAAACGAAAAGTCGGCACCCGCCAGCAGATCATCATCGATGAAGTCGGGCCGACCGTGGCGAAGGGCCGCTCCAAGGCCGACGCGCCGCAGATCGACGGTTCGGTCTATCTCTCCAGCCGCCGCCCGCTCAAGGTCGGCGAGATCGTCACCGCGAAGATCGACCGTGCGGACCAGTACGACCTGCACGGGACCGTGGCGGGGTTCTAACAGAATTTGTCCCGGACGCGATGCAGCGTGAAACGCTGCTTCGCAGAGCCGGGACCGTAAGGGGCAATGAGGTTTGTAACGGCCCCGGATCAGCAGCGCACCGCTTCGCGCTGCGCAGCATCCGGGGCACGTTCATGCCTACGGCTTCAATATCCCCGAACCCGTCGTGACGCGGCTTTCCAGATCGCGATGCGCTTTCTGCGCGTCTTTCAGCGCATAGGCGTGGTTGATCGGCACATGCAGCGTGCCGCTGATCACGGCGGCAAACAGCGTGTCCGCGCCCTCGATCAGCTCCTTGCGGGTGCCGACATAGTCGTTGAGCTTCGGCCGGGTCGCGAACAGCGAGCCGTGGTTGTTCAGCTCCGCGATGGCGAACGGCGGCACCGGCCCCGACGCATTGCCGAACGACACGAACAGGCCGCGCGGCCTGAGCGACTTCAGCGAGCCCTGGAAGGTGTCCTTGCCGACGCCGTCATAGACCACGTCGCACAGTTCGCCGCGGCTGATCTGCTTGACGCGCTCGGCGAAGTCTTCCTGCTTGTAGAGAATGACGTGGTCGCAGCCGTTGGCGAGCGCCAGCTTGGCCTTCTCCTCGGTGCCGACCGTGCCGATGACATTCGCGCCCAGCGCCTTGGCCCACTGGCACGCCAGAAGACCGATGCCGCCCGCCGCCGCGTGGATCAGCACGCGATGGCCCGGCTCGACCTTGAAGGTCTTGAACAGCAGGTACCAGACCGTCAGGCCCTTGAGCATCAGCACCGCCGCCTGCTCGTAGGAAATGTAGTCCGGCAGTTTCACCAGCCTGTCGGCGACAATGTTGCGTTCGGTCGCATAGGCGCCGAGGTTGGTGTAGTAGGCCACGCGGTCGCCGGGATGGAAATTGGTCACGCCCGGACCGACCGACACGATCTCGCCAGCGCCCTCGTTGCCGACAATGAATGGCAGGCCGGGCGCCTTGTAGAGGCCGCTGCGGTAATAGGTGTCGATGAAATTCAGGCCGATGGCGTGCTGGCGGATGCGCACCTCGCCCTGCCCGGGCGCCGGCACCTCGACATCCTCGTAGATCATCACTTCCGGACCACCCACCTGGTGGACGCGCACAGCCTTCGTCATGTTCTCTCCCGAGCCTTCTTGTGAGGGACGTGAGCCGGGAGCCAAATCCATTGGCCGCGAATTGTCAACGCGCACCAGGGTCGCGCCGTTTTCAGCCCTGCTGCGCGCTGCGCTTCCTGCGGTTGCGCCGCGCCAGAATGTTGAAGAACTCGACGGCGCCCGAGAAGCAGATCGCGACATAGATGAAGGCGCGCGGAATGTGGAAATGGAATCCGTCCGCCACCAGCGCGACGCCGATCAGGACCAGAAACGCCAGCGCCAGCATCTTCGTGGTGGGATGCTCCTTCACGAAAGCCGCTACGGGTCCGGACGAGACATACATCACGCCGACCGCGATTACGACGGCGGCGATCATGATTTCAAGCTCCTGCACCATGCCGATGGCGGTGATGATTGAATCGATCGAGAACACGAGATCGATCACGATGATCTGCATGATCACCCAGAAGAAAGCGCTCGGCGTGGCCTTGGCGGACTCCTCGACCTCGTTCGCCTCGACCTCGGCGTGAATTTCGTGGGTCGCCTTGGCGATCAGAAACAGGCCGCCAATAATCAGGATGATGTCGCGCCACGATAGCGCGAATTTTCCGACAGTGAGCACAGGCTCGGTCAGGCCGATCAGCCAGACCAGAATGCTGAGCAGCGCGATACGGAAGATCAGCGCCAGCGCGAGGCCTATCTTGCGCGCCCTTTCCGCCTGCGCTGGCGGGATACGGGACACCAGCACCGACAGAAAGATCACGTTGTCGATGCCGAGAACGATCTCCAGAGCCGTCAATGTCGCGAGGGCCATCCAGGCTTCCGGGCTGGTCAGCAAGTCCATCATGTTCGGTTCAATCCCAGCAGCCGGATCACAACGTCGCTCAAAAGAATATAACCGCCGACAATGCACAGCGCGGCGGCGGTCCATGCGGGGACCTGAAAATTGGCAGCTATCGCGATGATTGCCAAGATCGCCCAGACGCCGAGCAGCACGATATTCAGCGTGCGAAACCGCGTGGTGCGGATCGGGTGCATGACATGGAACGGCACGAAGGTCAGAACCACCAGAACCGCAAGCACCACGCTACCAACCAGCGCCGGAGGCTTCAGCAGGAACAGATAGAACGCCGCACCATTCCAGAGCGCGGGAAAGCCGCGAAAATGATTGTCGTCGGTCTTCATGCGCCGGTCCGCGAAATACAGTGCTCCGGTCACCACGATGGCCGCGCCGAGCAGTGGCGCCGCCAGCGGAAGCAGCAGACCGCTGGCCGTGATCGCGTAAGCCGGAACGAACACATAGGTGAGAAAGTCCACCACCAGATCGAGCGTATCGCCGGACCAGTCCGGCAGCACCTCGTTCACTTTCAGCCGCCGCGCAAGCGGCCCGTCGAGACCGTCCACGAGCAGCGCCAGCCCGAGCCAGCCGAACATCGCGGCCCAGTGCTCTCTCACCGCTTCCAGCATTGCGATCAGCGCGATGGCTCCGCCCAGTGCGGTGAAGATGTGAACGCCGAAGGCCCGCAGGCGGGCTGCGGCGGGAAACAACTGGTGCGGCGGACCGGGCTCACTCATCAATGACGTGACTATCAGGATTCCCGGACGATTGCATATCGTGGCCCGGATTGCCTCAAATACCGCATAAAATGATCCGCAAATCCGATTGTGACACCGGCGGATTCCGACCATAGATAGCGCCATGACCGAACCCAGTTCCTCGAAGCATTATCAGGCCGCTGTTGTCGGCGGCGGTCCCGCCGGCCTCGCCGCCGCCATCGCGCTGGCGCAGGCGGGCGTCGCCACAGCGCTGGTCGCACGGCGCTCGCCCTATGCGGACAACCGGACCACGGCGCTGCTCGGCGGCTCGGTGGTTTTCCTGCAATCGCTGGATGTCTGGCAGCGCTGTGCAGGTGATGCCGCGCCGCTGCGCGTGATGCGGCTGGTGGACGATACCCCTCGCCTGATCCGCTCGCCCGAAGTGACCTTCTCCTCGGACGAGATCGGCATGGAGGCGTTCGGTTATAATATCGAGAACCGCATCCTCATGATTGCGATGGAAGCCCGCGCGGCGGAGCTTCCCAATCTCGAACGGATCGACGACGAAGCGCAGACCGTCATCACCGGCGATGATGTGGTGACGATTACGACAAAGGACGGCCGCTCGCTCACCGCTGCGCTTGTCGCGGGCGCGGACGGGCGGCATTCGCTGTGCCGGGAGGCGGCGGGCATCGGCGTCAAGCGCCGCCCGTTGCAGCAGACCGCGCTGACCCTGAATATCGCGCACACGCGGCCGCACCGCGATTGCTCCAACGAGTTTCACACCGAGTCCGGGCCTTGCGTGTTCGTGCCCCTGCCCGGCCAGCGCTCCAGCATCGTCTGGGTGGTGCGGCCCGACGAAGCCGAACGGCTGAAGGCGCTGAGCGACGATCAACTCGCGCTCGCGCTGGAAAAACAGTCGCACTCCATTCTCGGCAAGCTGACCGTCGCGCCGGGCCGCCATGTGTTTCCGCTGGCGATCGAACATCCGGAGCAGATTGCCGCCAACCGCATCGCACTGGTCGGCGAAGCGGCGCATGTGCTGCCGCCGATCGGCGCGCAGGGCCTCAACATGGGCCTGCGGGATGCGGCGGACCTTGCGCAGATCGTGAGCGACACGCTGCTGATGGGCGGCGACCCCGGATCGGAGACGGTGCAGCAGCGCTATGCGCACGCGCGCCGCGCCGATGTCTCCAGCCGCACCTTCGCGGTGGATATGGCGAACCGCACGCTGCTCAGCGGCCTCCTGCCCGCGCAGACGCTCCGCGCTGCCGGGATGCACCTGCTGGATCGTGTCGGCCCGCTCCGTCGCTTCGCCATGCGCGAGGGACTGTCGCCGTCGTGGCGCGGGCGTTGAAAGCTAGAGCATGACCTGTTCGAATTGAAACGGCTTTTCCTCCGTTCGTCCCCGCGCAAGCGGGGACCCAGAGCCAGTTTCCCTGGATTCCCGCTTGCGCGGGAATGAGCGGGGAGCGCGCGTGCTTCAATCTGAAGAAAATATGCTCTAGCCGTCGAAGCCCACGAACACCGTGGCCTCTTCCACCGATTTTCGTTCGGACACCACTGCGTTTGCCGGGAAGTCGTCATCCGGCCAGCCCAGTGCGATGCTTTTCATGATGACCTGATCGTCGGCAATTCCGGCATGCTCGCGCACCACCGGCGACTGCATGATGCCCTGGCTGTTGATGACGGCGCCCAGCCCGCGCGACCACGCGGCATTAACCAGCGCGGTTGCTACCGCGCCGCAATCGAAGGGGGTGTCGTCGCTGCCGTCGAGCACGCGATCATAGGTCACGATGATGCAGACCGGCGCGTCGAACTGACGGAAGCCGCGCAGAACCCAGTCCTGCCGCATCTCCTTATCATCGCGCGCGATCCCCATCGCAGCAAACAACTGCTTGGCGACGCCGACCTGCCTGTCGCGGTGGGGCCCTGTGAAGGCCTGCCCGGTGCGGAATTCACGCGATTGCGGCACGCCCGCCACCATCCGCTCGGTATTTCCGGCGCGGATGCGATTGAGCGGCTCGCCGGTGATGACGTAGAAATTCCACGGCTGCGTGTTCATCGACGACGGAGCGCGCATCGCTAGAGCGATGATTTCCTCGATCAGAGCTTTGGGGACCGGATCGGGTTTATATCCGCGAATGCTGCGCCGGCCGAGAATAACGTCGTCAAACTGCATAGGCTCGAAATTCCTGGTGATATGAGCGGAATTTCGATCATTGCGTTTCATCAGCCGTCAGGCAAGACGGAGATGTGACGGTGTCGGCGGGAATCCCGTCTTTAACTCACCAGCAAGGCGTCAGCATCCCTTGCAGATGCTCTTAACCTTCTTGTCGACGTCCCTGTCCTGCTTGTCGACCTGAGGATCGCCCGTGCCCGTCGCTGCCGCGCCCGTGGTGCCGGAGCCCGACGGCGCCGCGGTGCCTAACGAATTCGTGCCCGGTGCGCCTGCGCTGCTGCCGAGCGATCCGCCGCTCGCCGCGCCCGGTGAGGCCGCGCTGCCGCCGGATGCGCCGCCGCTACTTCCACCGGACGATTGCGCAAGAGCCGCGGCGCTCAGCACCTGAGCCAGCACCAGAGTGATTGCGATTGTTCTCATGGATGAACCTCCGTCGTTCGTCCGCAAGACAAGCCGCATATGCGCGTGATGTTCCGCAGTGGAACCATTTGGCAAAAAGCCCGTTGATCAGACCGAACAACCTGGGACTTTCACCATGTCGATCCTGAAATGGGCGCTGATCTTCTTTCTGATTTCAATCGTGGCGGCGGTGTTCGGCTTCACCGGCGTCTCGGCAGCATCCGCGGACATCGCGCGCGTGCTGTTCTACATCTTCGGCGTGATCTTCCTGATCCTGCTGATCCTCGGCTTCACGATATTCCGCGCGTGACACTACCAGGGCGCAGGCAGCGCGCCGGTCTTGATCAACCACATCACCGTGGTCAGCGTGACCACGGAGGCGAAGGTGCCGACCAGCACCACCGCCGAGGCCGGTTCGATCCATGTATCGTACTGCCGTGCGATCACGAACACGTTCAGCGCCGGCGGTAATGATGCCAGCAGCAGCGCCGTCGCCGCCCATTCATGCGGGAACGGGCCGAGCAGCGCCAGCATCCCCAGCGCGATCAGGGGATGCAGCACGAGCTTGACCGCGATGATGCCCGGCACCTCCCACGGCACCCGCTCGAACGGACGCAGCGCGACAGTGACGCCGAGCGCAAACAGCGCGACCGGTGCCGCGGCGCTTTGCAGAAATTGAAACGTGTTGTCGAGCGCCACAGGCATCTGCACATGAAACGCCGCGACCAGCGCACCGAGATAGGACGCGACGATCAGGGGATGCAGCAGCACCTGTTTTCCCACCAGAAAGATGGTCGGAAGCAGCGGCCTCCGCTGTCCGTCGGTCAGCACCATCAGCAAAGGCAGCACGGTGAACAGGAAGATGGTGTCGAAGCAGAAGATCAGCGCAACCGGCGCCGCCGCCTTGGTGCCCAGCGTCGCCAGCGCCAGACCGGGGCCCATATAACCGATATTGCCATAGCCGCCGCCGAGGCCCGCCATCGCGGACTCGCGCATCGACAGCTTGGCGATCAATTTCGCGCCGAACATCGAGATGAAGAACGCGCTTGCGGTCGCCAGCGTGGTGGCGATCACGAACGGCGGGTTGTTCAATTCCTCGAATGGCGTCTTTGCAAGCACCCTGAAGAACAATGCTGGCAGCGAAACGTAGAGCAGGAAGAAGTTCAGCCATTCCAGCCCCGCTTCGGGCAGGCGCTTGTACTTGCCGCAGGCGTAGCCGATGAAGATCAGCCCGAAATAGGGCAAGGCAAGATTCAGAATATCGATCATGAGGATACGCTTAGTCTGCAAAGCGGCGCGGGAGAACCGGCTCCTGCGCAGGGGTGCCCAGCAACCGGCACGATTCGTGCTTTATCCCCTAGCATCGGCCACAATCATGGTCTATTCGACGGGTGATGGTTATAGCGCGCACAGCCAAGTTTCAGATCGGACAGATCGTCCGCCACCGGATTTTCTCGTTCCGGGGCGTGATCTATGACATCGATCCGGAGTTCAACAACACCGAGGAATGGTGGCTGTCGATCCCCGAGGACATGCGCCCGCACAAGGACCAGCCGTTCTATCACCTGCTGGCCGAGAATTCGGAATCCGAATACGTCGCCTACGTGTCGGAGCAGAATCTGCTGCCGGATGAGTCCGGCGAGCCGATCCGCCATTCGCAGGTCTCCGAGATTTTCATCAAGGACAAGTCGGGCGGCTACCGTCCGCGCAATCCGTCGCTGAACTGATCAGCTTTTCAAAAACGAATATCCGTTCGTCCCCGCGAAAGCGGGGACCCAGATCTGCGCGCCCTGGATTCCCGCTTTCGCGGGAATGAGCGGAGAGATCACGCCTCACCCGCGCTTGCGCCCGTCCCGCTCCTTGATCAACGCATCGAGTTCATCCGTCTGCTGCGCGATGCGGTCGGCGTTGCGCTCCTCGGTCTGCCCGCCGGAGGCCGCCGCGGCCTGTTCGATCAACTGGCGAAGATTGTCCCGCACGATGGCGATGCGATCCTCAAGTTCGGAAGACGAAAGAGCGCTGTAGTCGGCCATGCTGTGTTGTCTCCTTGAGCGGATATGTCATCGCGGCGCGTGACGCGCCATCGCTGAGGTTACACGGACGCGATATTGCCCCGCTCGATGCAAAACAAAAAGGGCGCGCATTGCTGCGCGCCCTTGATTGTCGGCAGGCCGACGACCGTTACTTCGCGGCGGCCGGAGGCGCGGCGTTTTCCAGCTTCTGGCGGGCTTCCGCCGCGCGCTTCTGCAGTTCTTCCTGCAGCTTCTTCTGGGTTTCCTCGAACACCTTCGGGTCGGTCGGCGGGCCGTCATAGGCCTTGGCGAACTCGGCCAGCGGCAGGGCCAGCGTCAGCGGCGCGCCGTTGGCGTTGATCGCCTGCACGACGAGGTTCTGGCCCTTCTTCATGTTGGCGAGCAGTTCCGGCGTCACTTCGTAGTCCGACATACAGCCGTTGGCGAAGCAGATCACGTATGGGCTCTGCGCCGGCGGGTTCTGGTCGACGATGATGCGGGTGCCGTGAACGAGCTGCATGCCGAGCGGCAGGGTGACGCGCAGAAGCTTCTTCGGCTCGCCTTCCGGCTCGATGATCACGGCGGCGACGACCGGCTGGCCGGATTCGATACGACCGTCCTTGCCGGTGAAGCAGACCTGCTTGGCGTTGGCGTCCTGGCCCTTCATGCAGAACTTGGTCCAGGGCTGATAGATCAGCTGGACCTGCTGCTCGGCGGGCGCCTGCTGCGGCGCTGCAGCAGCCGGAGCCTGCTGGGCGGGAGCCGGAGCTGCCTTGGGAGCGGCCTTCGCCTTCGGAGCGGCCTTCGGAGCCGGTGCCGGGTTCTGGGCCTGAGCGCCGGACACCATCGCGGCAGCCAAAAAGGCACCAGCGGTCATCGCGGCAAAGACCCGGCTGCGCGGCGAGGCCTGCGCGGCCACGATACGGAAATTCATTGCGGAAAACCCTTTCTGAACCTGAACGCCTTGTCCCTCGCGGAGGTGCGAACGCCTGTTTGTTCGGCGGCTGTCTCGGAGCGAATTGAGGCGGATGCGTGACAGATCGCCAAGCCAGCCTCGAATTGCCCGCCTTCAATACAACGGCACGCGAAAAGATCAATGCCGCCAGCGATATTTGCCCGTTCGCCCCCCGCAAAATCGGGGCTGTCGTGGTAAAAAAAACGGTGACCTGCGCCGAATCAAACAGCGCGCTATCCGCGGTGCACCGCAGCGGCAAACGCCGCGCGGGCGGGCTTTTCCGTGCGGTTTTGGCTGCGGCCATCACCCTGACGGCCGCCCTTGCCGCGCCCGCCGGCGCACAGCCTGCGCCTCCGCCGGTGGTTCCTGGGCCAGGCCCGGCGCCGGGTCCGGTTCATGGCATCGCCATGCATGGCCGCCCGGCCCTGCCCGCCAGTTTCGACCACATGCCCTACGCCAATCCGGACGCCCCCAAGGGCGGCCGGATCGTCTTCGGCTTATTGGGCACCTTCGACAGCCTCAATCCCTTCATCGTGAAGGGAATCGCGGTCCAGCAGGTCCGCGGCTACGTCACCGAAAGCCTGATGACACGCGGCAACGACGAGCCGTTCACGCTCTACGGCCTGCTGGCGCAGAGCGTCGAGACCGACGCCGAGCGGACCTATGTGATCTTCCGGCTCAACCCGAAGGCGGCGTTCTCCGACGGCAGGCCGGTGCTGGCCGACGACGTGCTGTTCTCGTGGCAGTTGATGCGGGACAAGGGCCGTCCCAACCATCGGCTCTATTACGCCAAGGTCGAAAAAGCACAGGCGCTGGACGATCGCACCGTGCGGTTCGATTTTCCCGGCGCGAACGACCGCGAACTGCCGCTGATCCTCGGCCTGATGCCGATCTTCCCGAAACACGCCATCGATGTGGCAACCTTCGAGGACACCTCGCTCACCGGCCTTGTCGGCTCCGGCCCCTATCGCGTGACCAATGTCCGCGCCGGCCAGAGCGTGACCCTGACGCGCAATCCGGACTATTGGGGCCGCGACCTGCCGGTCAACCGCGGCTTCTGGAATTTCGACGAAGTGCGACTGGACTACTATCGCGAGGCCAACGGCGCGTTCGAGGCGTTCAAACGCGGCCTCTACGATTTCCGCGTCGAGAGCGAGCCGCTGCGCTGGCACGAGAGCTACAATTTCGCCGCTGTGAAAAGCGGCGAAGTGATCCGCGACACGATCACGCCCGGCACGCCGCGCCCGTCGGAATTTCTCGTCTTCAACACCCGGCGGCCGCTGTTCGCGGACATTCGCGTGCGTCAGGCGCTGACCCTGCTGTTCGACTTCGAATGGATCAACCGCAATTACTTCTTCGGCCTCTACAGCCGCGTGGCGGGCGTGTTCGGAGGCTCCGAACTCTCCGCCTATGCGCGCGCGCCCGACGCAAGGGAGAAGGCGCTGCTTGCGCCCTATACCGATAGCATCCGTCCCGACGTCATGGACGGCAGCTATCGCCTTCCCGTCACCGACGGCTCGGGCCGCGACCGCAACACCTTGCGCGCGGCGCTCACGCTGCTGTCGCAGGCCGGATACGATCTCGACGGCACGGTGTTGCGCCAGCGCGGCAGCCGCGCGCCGCTGACCTTCGAAATTCTCACCACCACGCGCGATCAGGAGCGGATCGCGCTGGCCTATGCGCGGGACCTGAAGCGCGCGGGCATCACCATCTCCGTCCGCGTGGTCGATGCGGTGCAGTTCGACCAGCGCCGCCTCACCTTCGACTTCGACATGATCCAGAACCGCTGGGACCAGTCGCTGTCGCCGGGCAACGAGCAGGCGTTCTACTGGGGCAGCGCCGCCGCCGACAATCAGGGCACGCGCAACTATATGGGCGCGAAATCGCCCGCGGTGGACGCCATGATCGCGGCCATGCTCGAGGCGCGCGAGAGGGCGGATTTCGTGCCTGCCGTGCGGGCGCTGGACCGGGCGCTGATCGCGGGCTTCTACGCCATCCCGGTCTACAACATTCAGCAGCAATGGATCGCGCGATGGAATCGGATAGAACGGCCCAAGGCGACCGCGCTGACCGGCTATCTGCCGGAAACGTGGTGGCAGAAGCCGGATGGGAAAAACCCTCAGGCGAAAAATCCATAGGCGCCAGCACGGTATGAACGAGTCTTTGCAAACCTCGGCAACATCGACCGGCCCCGCGCTGACGCTCGACGACCTGTTTCGCCGCACGGTGGCCCGCCAGCCCGACGAGATCGCGCTGACCGATCCGCCGAACAAGCAGCGCGTCACCGGCCAGCCGCCCGTCCAACTGACATTCGCGCAGGCCGATCAGGCCGTCTCCGCGATCGCCGCGCAATTCACCGAAGCGGGCATTCCGATCGGTTCGGTGATCGCCATGCAGATGCCGAACACCGTGGAGTTCGCGGTGACGGCATTGGGCGCGCTGCGCGCCGGGCTGGTGGTTGCGCTGCTCCCGCAACTGTGGCGGCAGTCGGACCTCACCAATGCGCTGAACCGGGTCGGCGCCCGGGCCATTGTCGGCACCGCCCGCATCGAGATCGTGGACCATGGCGACATCGCGCTGAATGCGGCGGTGGAAGCGTTTTCGATCCGCCATGTGTTCGGCTTCGGCGACAACCTGCCGGAAGGCATGACGCCGCTCGAGATCGTCACCGGCGGCATGGACGGCTGGGTGCCGCCCGCAGTGTCCGATGCACGGCGTCCCGCGATCGTGACCTTCGACGTCACGCCGGAGGGCGTGCGCGCCATTCCGCGCAGTCACCTTCAACTGATCTCGGGCGGCCTCGCCATCTTCCTCGAAAGCGGCCTGCCGCAAGGCGCGAAGCTGCTCGGCACGATGGCCCCCGCCTCGTTCGCCGCCTTCACGTCGCAGGTCGTCACCTGGCTTCTGAGCGGGGGATCGCTGACGCTGCATCATCCGGCGGATCTCAACGTCCTTGACATGCAAATCGCAGAAAGCAACTGCGACACGCTGATCGCGCCTGCCCTGCTCGCGCAGCGGCTGGCGCAGGGCGACCTGCTCGCACAGACCTCCACGATCAGCCATGTGATCGGCCTGTGGCGCACGCCGGACCGTGTGGCCTCCAGCGACGACTGGCAGCAGCCAAGCGCGTTCACCGACGTTTATCTGTTCGGCGAGGCCGGTCTGTTCGCCGCGCGCAGGCAGGCGGACGGCTCGCCCGCGCCGATCCTGCCGGGACCGTTCGGCGCGCCGCGCACAAGCGCGGGCGCGAAGCCCATCGGCGAGGTCATTATTACGCCCAAGGCGACGCTGGCCCTGCGCGGCGCCATGGTGCCGGTCTCGGCCTATCGCATCCCGCGCGGCGAGATGCTCTCCGAGGCGCCACAGCCCGACTATGTCGATACCGGTTATGCGGCACAGGTGGACCGCGCCAGAGGGACGCTCGCCATTACTGCGCCGCCGGTCGGCGTTGTCGGCGTCGGCGGCTATCGCTTTGTCGCGCAGGAACTCGACGACTGGGCCAAGCGTCTCAATGCGGGCGCCATGCTGACCGCCCTGCCGGATCAACTGAACGGTTTCCGGCTTGCAGGACGCGCCAGCGACAACCGCCGCGCGCGTGAAGCGCTGGGCGAACTGGGGCTTAACCCGCTGATGGTGGAAGCTTTTCGCGAGCGTTCCAGCTAGTCCGGATTTCCGCGATCACATTGACCCGTCATTAAGGCGTGCGGCCTAGATTTGCGGCTTCAGCATTTCGCGAGTCCGCCGCATCATGTCGCAGCAAGGCCCGATCCTCATCGTCTCACATCGGGAAAGCCATGCGCTGGCCGCGCTTGCGGACGTCAAAACCTTTCCGATGATCGAAGCCGGCTGGCCGGAAGCGGCGGACGCGATCGCGCGGCTGAATCCCGCGGCAGTCATCGCAAGCGATATCGGCGGGAATGAATCCGCGCTGAGCCGGCTGGCACAGCAGACTGCGAAGGCCGCGCCTTATCTGCCGCTGATCGCGCTCGATCCCGGCGCCGCGCTGCCGCCGACGGCGCTTCCGTTCACCCGCACCAGCCAGAATCCGCAGCGCCTGGTCAGCCGCCTCAACGCCGCGCTGCGCGTGCGTTCGCTCCATGCCACGCTGCTGCGCCGCCTGCCGAACAATCGCGCCTCCGTATCCATGCCGACGGGCGATCCGCTTGACGATGCGACCATCCTGCTGCTCGGACGCGGCGGATCGTATCCGGCGCTGTCGGTTGCGCTCGGCGAGCGGATGGGCGTGATCGGCGCGCTCAGTATCGAAATCGCCGCCAGGCACCTCAACGCGCGCGAACTCGACGGCATCGTGATCGGCGACGGCTTCACGCCGCGCGTTGTCGATGCGTTTCTCACCGTGCTTTCGGAAGACTCCCGTTTCCGCCATCTTCCCGTCGTGGCGGCCAACGGATCAGGCCTCGCGGCGAATTACGATCTGCCGAACCTTGAAATCGTTGCGGACGATCCGCCTGTGGTCGCCGCCCATGCCTGCCCCCTCATCCGGCAGCAGGCGTTCGAGGCCCGCATCATCCGCGCGCTGAAATCCATCGATGTCGGCGGCCTGCTCGATCCGCGCACCGGGCTGCTGACGCGCGAGGCCTTTGCGCGCGACTTTGAAACCGCCGTAGTTGACACGCAGACGCGCGGCTCCGGACTTTCGGTCGTCCGCATCTTCTTTGCCCGCGGCGAGGTCACCGAACGGATGCGCCTCGATGCCGCGCGCATTCTCAGCCGGCTGATGCGTCGGATGGACTTCGCGACACTGGACGAAACCGGCGCCATCGTCGTGGTGTTTCCCGAGACCGATCTGCGCAATGCGCACGGCATCGGACGCCGCCTCGCCAGCGTGCTCAAGCACACCATGTACAATGCGAAGCGGGAGCAGCGGCTTGATCCGCAGGTCGCGCTGGCCACGCTGATGCCGGGCGACACGGCCTCCAGCGTGATCTCACGTCTGCATAGCGAAGCGCACCGCGCCGCGTCGTAAGCGACCACATCGTCCGCTCATCCCCGCGAACGCGGGGATCCAGGGCAAACCGTTCGGACCATGAAGCGCTGGATTCCCGCGTTCGCGGGAATGAGCGGAGAGTGTGCACGCAGCCGATATCGCGCGGTGCCGTAAGCCTCCGCCGACGTTCACCCGGTCTCAGGAACAAACGCGTCTGTCTCGCATTGGTCAGCCTCTTGTCATTGGAGGTACCCATGAAGAAAATTGCATTGATCGGCTTGTCTCTCGCAGTGCTTGCCGCACCCGCCCTCGCCCAGACCAGCGGCACCGCTCCTGCGGAAGCGAAGTTTTCCACCGTCGCCAAGGACGAGATGTTCAGTTCCAAGCTCAAGGGGCTGAACGTCTACAACCAGAAAGATGAGAAGGTCGGCGAGATCACCGATCTTGCCATCGGCAAAGGCGATCAGGTTCAGGCGATGATCCTGTCGGTCGGCGGCTTCCTCGGGGTCGGCGAGCATTACGTCGCCGTCTCGCCGTCGTCCGTCCGCGTCAGCTACAACAAGGACAAGGACAGCTGGACGGCGCGGATGAACACCACCAAGGACGCGCTCAAGGCCGCGCCGGAATTCAAGTATCCGAAGTAACAACAGCCGCCACGGCCGTCATTGCGAGGAGCGCTAGCGACGAAGCAATTCAGTCTTTCCTAAGAATGGATTGCTTCGCTGACTTGCTTGCAATGATCGCTTTCAAATCATCCGCTCGTCCCCGCGAAAGCGGGGACCCAGCACGCAGAAAAACTGGATTCCCGCGTTCGCGGGAATGAGCGGTTGAGAGAAGCTACGCCGCCTTCTTGCCTTCGGCGAGATTGGCCAGATCGCGCAGGATCGTGGTCGCGCCTTCAACACGTTCCTCCGCGGTTTCCCATTCCTGGAAGAACACCACCTTCATGTCGGGGCGCACCTTCGCAGCCTGTCCGTGCTGGCGGATGAAATGCACCAGCTTCTCGGGCTGGGCGAAGGCGTTGTCGCGGAAGCTGATGACCGCGCCCTTCGGCCCGGCATCGACCTTCTCGACATTGGCGCGGCGGCAATAGGCCTTGACGGCCGCGACCTTGAACAGCCAGCGCACCTCGTCCGGCAGCGGGCCGAAACGGTCGCGCAACTCCGCTCCGAAGTTCTCGATCTCCTCGTCGGTGTCGAGATCGGCCAGACGCCGATAGAGCGACAGCCGGATCGCAAGGTCCGCGACATAATCCTCCGGAATCAGCACCGGCATGCCGAGGGTGATCTGCGGCGACCAGCGGTCCGCGACAGGCTCGGAGATACCAGCCTTGAGCGAGACGATCGCCTCCTCAAGCATCTGTTGGTACAGCTCGAAACCGACTTCCTTGATATGGCCGGACTGTTCCTCGCCGAGCAGATTGCCCGCGCCGCGGATGTCGAGATCGTGCGATGCGAGTTGGAAGCCCGCACCGAGGTTGTCCAGCGACTGTAGCACCTTCAGGCGGCGCTCCGCCTGCGCGGTGATCTTGTGCGTGGACGGCAGGGTGAACAGCGCATAGGCGCGCAGCTTCGAGCGGCCGACGCGCCCGCGCAACTGATAAAGCTGCGCGAGACCGAACATGTCGGCGCGATGCACGATCAGCGTGTTCGCGGACGGAATGTCGAGACCGGATTCCACGATGGTGGTCGACAGCAGCACGTCGTACTTGCCGTCATAGAACGCGGACATGATGTCCTCGATCACGGTCGGCGGCATCTGGCCGTGCGCGACCGCGACCTTCATCTCCGGCACATGCTTGTCGAGAAAATCCTTCACCTCGGCGAGATATTCGATGCGCGGCACGACATAGAACGCCTGTCCGCCACGATAGCGCTCGCGCAGCAGCGCCTCGCGGATCATCAGCGGATCGTGCGGCGCGACGAAGGTGCGCACCGCCAGACGATCGACCGGCGGCGACGCGATGATCGAGAGTTCGCGCACGCCCGTCAGCGCCAGTTGCAATGTGCGCGGGATCGGCGTTGCCGAGAGCGTCAGCACATGGATTTCGGCGCGAAGCTGCTTCAGCCGTTCCTTGTGCGAGACGCCGAAGTGCTGTTCCTCGTCCACGATCAGAAGCCCGAGGTCCTTGAACTTGATGCTCTTGCCGAGCAGCGCATGGGTGCCGACGATGATGTCGATCTTGCCCTCCGCAAGATCCTTCTTTACCAGCGTCATCTGCTTGGGCGCGACCAGACGCGAGGCCTGCGCCACATTCACCGGGAAGCCCTTGAAGCGTTCGGTGAAGGTCTTCGTATGCTGACGCGCCAAGAGCGTGGTCGGCACCACGACCGCCACCTGCTTGCCATCCAGCGCGACCGCGAACGCCGCGCGCAGCGCCACTTCCGTCTTGCCGAAACCGACATCGCCGCAGACCAGCCGATCCATCGGGCGTCCCAGATCGAGGTCATGCAACGCGGCGTTGATCGCGCCGAGCTGGTCCTCGGTCTCGTCATAGGGGAAACGCGCGCAGAATTCGTCGTAGGTGCCCTGATGGATCGGGAATTTCGGCGCCTCGTGGACGTGGCGCTCGGCGGCGATCTTGATCAGTTCGCCCGCGATCTCGCGGATGCGGTTCTTGAGCTTGGCCTTGCGCGCCTGCCATCCGCCGCCCCCTAACCTGTCGAGTTCGACATGGGTCTGGTCGGAGCCGTAGCGCGACAGAAGCTCGATGTTCTCGACCGGCAGGAACAGCTTTGTCTCGTTGGCATAGTGCAGTTCGAGACAGTCATGCGGCGCGCCGCCGACCTGCAGCGTCTGCAACCCGACGAAACGGCCGATGCCGTGCTCGACATGAACGACGATGTCGCCGGTGGCCAGCGACGTCACTTCAGAGATGAAGTTCTCCAGCTTGCGGCTGGCCTTGCGCGGCCGCACCAGCCGATCGCCAAGGATGTCCTGCTCGGTGATGAGTGCGATGCTCTCGGTCTCGAAACCGGACTCGAGGCCGATCACCGCCAGCATGGTTTCGTTGCGCGGCGTCGCCTGCACCGCGCGCCACGAATTCACGCTGGTGATGTTGAGCAGCTTGTGGTCCTTCAGCATCGAGGCCATGCGGTCGCGCGAGCCTTCGCTCCACAGCGCGACGACGACCTTCCGGCGCGCAGCCTGCAGGCCGTTGATATGCGCCACCACGCTCTCGAACACGTTGACCTTGGCGTCGCCGCGTTCCGGCGCGAAGTCGCGGCCCTGCCGCGCATCGATGTCGATCACGCCTTCGCCATCCGGCAGCGCGAATGGCGTCAGCCGCGCCAGCGCGACGTCGGACAGATGCTGCGTCCATTCGCTGTCGGTGAGATACAGCCGGTCGGGCGGCAGCGGCTTGTAGATCGCGCCGCCGCCGGGCGTATCCAGCGCCTCGCGGCGCGCCTCGTAATAGTCGCCGATCTGGGTGAAGCGCTCGCGCGCGGCATCCTCAGCCTGATGCTCCAGCACCACGGGCGAGCCGTCGAGATAATCGAACAGCGTGTCCATCCGCTCCTGGAACAGCGGTAGCCAGTGCTCCATGCCGGGATGGCGGCGGCCTTCGCTCACTGCTTCATAAAGCATGTCGTCGCGGTCCGGCGCGCCGAACTGCGCCACGTATCCCATGCGGAAGCGCTTGATGGTTTCGGTGACAAGCTGGAATTCCGACACCGGGACCAGATCGAGCCCGCGCATGTCCAGCAGCGTGCGCTGGGATTCGGCGTCAAAGGTGCGGATCGATTCCAGCGTGTCACCGAAGAAGTCGAGGCGCACCGGCTGGTCGAGCCCCGCCGGAAACAGATCGAGGATGCCGCCGCGCACGGCATATTCGCCCGGCTCGCGCACGGTCGACGTGCGGTTGTAGCCGTTATGCTCCAGCCATGCCGCGATGTTGTCCATCGGCACGCGGTGGCTGGGGACGAGTGACAGCGCTTGCGCCGCGACCACTTCGCGCGCGGGCACGCGCTGGACGATGGCGTTCACGGTGGTCAGCACGATCAGCGCCTTCTCGCTGCCCTTGAGCCGCGAGAGCTTCGCCAGCGTGGTGAGGCGTTGCGCCAGAATGCCGCCATGGGGCGAGACGCGGTCATAGGGCTGGCAGTCCCATGCCGGAAACTGCAGCACGCCCAAATCGGGCGCAAAGAACTCCAGCGCCCGCGCAAGCTGCGCCATGCGCGGCCCGTCGCGGCATACTACGACGAGGCTGACCGCGGGCGCGTCCTTCTTCGCCGCGACCGCCCGCGCGAGGTCCGAGATCACAAGGCCTTCCGCGCCCTCGGCCACATTGGCGAGGGTCAGCGCGTGGCCGGGCCGCAGCGCCTGCGCCGGAGATTTGGCCGACGTCTTCATGCCCGATGGCCCGAATCCAGAAACTGCTTGATCCGAACAAAAATGCCGTTGGCATAGGCGGGCTCAAGCAGCGCAGCGCCGCTGAAGGCCGCGTAGAGATCCACGTCCTGCAATTCGATCAGGCGTTCGAGATCGGCGACGTCATCCTCGCTCAGATCGGCAATGCTCGCATCCGCGAAGCCGCCGAGGATCATGTCCATCTCGCGCGTGCCGCGATGCCAGCAGCGAAACAGCAGGCGTTTGCGCCGGTCATCGAGTCCATCGCTCGATCGTGTTGTTCCCGTCATGTCCGGCGCCCTTTCCAACGCAAAAAGCCCGGACGCTGCCGGGAAGGCTGATATAGCCATCGCGAGGGTGGATGTCAGCATTTCTCTCGCCTTGCATTCGGGATATGCAAAAGCGGCGACAAGGTTGCCATTTGAGTCGATCAGAATGCGTCCGCCCCTGCTCAATCCGCTGTTCGCACCCGTTACGAGCCTCGCCGGCGTCGGGCCGAAACAGGACAAGCTGTTCCGCTATCTGCTCGACCGCAGCGAAACGCCGCGGCTGGTGGACCTGCTGCTGCATCTGCCGACCAATGTGATCGATCGCCGCGCGCGGCCGACAGTCCGCGAGGCCATGGAGCTGATCGGACAGGTGGTGACGCTGGAAGTCACCATCGACCGGCATCGGCCCGCGCCGCCCGGACGGTCCCGCGCGCCCTATCTGGTCTATGCAAGCGACGAGACCGGCGATGTGATCCTGACCTTCTTCCGCGCCAAGAAGGACTACATCGAAAAGCTGCTGCCGGTGGGCGAGACGCGTTTCGTCTCCGGCACCGCGCAGATCTTCGACGGCACCTTGCAGATCGTGCATCCGGATCGTGTGGTCGATGCCGAAGGCCTCGCCAAGCTGCCGCAGATCGATACGGTCTATCCGCTCACCGAAGGCCTCGCCATCGGCGCGATCCGCCGCGCCATGACGCAGGCGCTTGCCAAGCTGCCCGGCCTGCCGGAATGGATCAGTCCCGAAGTGCTGCGGCGCTGTTCGTTTCCGCCGGTTGCCGAAGCGCTGCATCGTGTTCACGAGCCGCGCGAACTCACCGACATCCTGCCGCAGAACCCGTTCTGGTCGCGCCTCGCCTTCGACGAACTCTTGGCTGGGCAACTGGCGCTGGCGCTGGTGCGCGCGCAGCTCCGCCGCCCGGCGGGTGAGCGCAATGCGGGCGACGGACATTTGCGTCACAAGATCATCGACGCGCTGCCCTACGCACTGACGCCATCGCAGCAGCAGGCCGCGAAAGCCATCGCCGACGACCTCAACCAGCCGCTGCGGATGCTGCGCCTGCTGCAGGGCGACGTCGGCTCCGGCAAGACCGTGGTGGCGCTGCTCGCTGCGGCCGCCGTCGCGGAAACCGGCAAGCAGGCGGCCTTGATGGCGCCGACCGAAATCCTCGCCCGCCAGCACATCAAGACGATTGCGCCGCTGGCAGAACGTGCCGGGATGCAGGTCGCGATCTTGACCGGCCGCGAGAAAGGCAAGGAACGCCGCGAAATTGTCGAAAAGCTCGCAAACGGCGAGATCGATCTTCTGGTCGGCACCCATGCGCTGATCCAGGACGATGTGGTGTTCAAGGCGCTCGCGCTGGCCATCGTCGACGAACAGCACCGCTTCGGCGTGCGCGAACGCCTTGCGCTGACCGAGAAAGGCGATGCGGTGGACGTGCTGGTGCTGAGCGCCACGCCGATCCCGCGCACGCTGGTGCTCACTTACTTTGGCGACATGGACATTTCCGAACTGCGCGAGAAGCCCGCGGGCCGCCAGCCGATCGACACCCGCGCCGTACCCAAGAGCCGCATCGGAGAGATCGTGGACGGCCTCACGCGGGCGCTCGACGCAGGCAAGCGCGCTTACTGGATCTGCCCTCTGGTGGAAGAAACCGACTCTGAGGATCACGCCCATCTTACCAACGCGACCAAGCGCTTCGAGACGCTGCAAAGGCGCTTCGGCGAGCGGGTCGGCCTGGTCCATGGCCAGATGAAGGGCGCGGAGAAGGATCGCGTCATGGCGCAGTTCGCCGCGGGCGAGATTCAGTTGCTGGTGGCGACGACGGTGGTGGAAGTCGGCGTCGATGTCCCGCAGGCCACCATCATGGTGATCGAGAATGCCGAGCGGTTCGGCCTTGCGCAATTACACCAGCTGCGCGGCCGCATCGGGCGCGGCTCGGAGGCTTCAACCTGTCTCCTGCTCTATCATGAACCGCTGGGCGAAATGTCCGCAGCGCGGCTGAAGGTGATCCGCGAGACCACGGACGGCTTCCGCATTGCGGAGGAAGACCTGCGGCTGCGCGGCGAAGGCGAAGTGCTCGGCACCCGTCAGAGCGGCCTGCCCGGCTATCGCATCGCGCGGCCCGAGGTGCATGCGCAACTGATCGCGCAGGCCCGAGACGAGGCGGTGCGGATCATGCAGGACAATCCGAAACTGAAGGGCGAGCGCGGCGACGCGCTGCGCTGCCTGCTGTATCTCTATGAGCGGGACGAAGCCATCCCGCTGATTGGGGCGGGATAAGATATTCCAGCCTAGGCTGCCGCCGAGATGACGTGCGCCTGAATTTTGGCAGAAACCTTCCCGCTCCCGTGCTTGCTCGCAATCGCAGCTTCGGCGCGGTCTGTCGCTGTTCCTAGCTTGCCAGCGTCTCTGGTCTGAATTTCGTCGCGCAAAAGCGTTCCCTGGCAATAAGCAACAGCCGGAATGCGCGGCGAAGAAGCATGGCTCTGTTCAGCCTTCGTCTCAATCGCCACACGGGAAAAACCCGCCTTCGCCAGATCGCCGCGGATCAGCACCGGATCGTGATAGCCGTGCGGCGTGCGCGCCAGAAACCGCGGTGGATCATCCGGAAACATCTGTGCGAGCGTGTTCGTCACATCATCTGCAAACACATTCTCTTCGATGCAATCCCACACGCTGAACAGAAAGTATCCTTCGGGTTTGAGAACCCTTTTGGCTTCGCGATAGGCCGATGGGCGATCGGGAAAAAACATCGCGCCGAACTGGCAACAGATAACATCGAAGCTCGCATCCTCGAACGGCAGTTTCATCGCATCAGCCTGGCGCCATGTGATGCGGCTGTTGGGAGGTTGCCGGGACGCTGCGTAGTCGAGCATCGGCTGATTGAGGTCGGTCACGACATAGCGCGCGTTGGACAGGAGGAGCGGCGCCAATGCACGGGTCACGACGCCGGTGCCCGCAGCGATTTCCAGAACGGCGACCGGCGACAAGGCAGCGACCCGCTGCGCGAGATCGGCGGCGTAAGGTTCAAAAATCAGCGGGACCATATAGTGGTCGTAATTTTCCGGAACTGAGCCGGCGAACACCCTGTCGGAATCCAGCATCGACACCTCCGCAGCCTGTTACGGCCGTGAGGCTAGCACGTCGCTTAGCGCCATGGACCATTTTTGGCCGCAAGGACGTCACACGTATTCGTGTCGGGCTCAGTCCACCTTCGCGTTATCCTGCGCTTGCGGGGCACCCGCCCCGCGCGCGGCATTGGCCATTTCGGCCAGCGCATTCGCTTTCTTCTGCGCATCGCCGCCGGGCTGCACCACACCCGCCGACATGATTAGCGTCGCGGCTTCCTCGGCGTTCATGTCGATCTCGATGATCTTCGATTTCGGCACGTAGAAGAAAAAGCCCGTGGTCGGATTCGGCGCGCACGGCAGGAACACCGAGATGAACTCCTCCTCGCCCGGCAGCTTGGTCGCGACCTCGACGTTCGGCGGCTGGGAGATCAGCACGATCGACCACATGCCGGGCGAAGGAAACTCGACAAGGCCGACGCGGCGGAAGCTGGAGCCGTTGCCCGAGAACAGCGTCTCGAACACCTGCTTGAGGCCGCGATAGATCGCGCGCACCACCGGCATCCGGCCAAGCAGCGCCTCGCCGAGTTCGACCAGCGTCCGTCCGATCAGGTTGGCGGCGAGGAAGCCGAGGAAGGTCAGCGCGAACACCGCGACGATCAGGCCGGAGCCCGGCAGTCCGAACGGCAGATAGGTTTCCGGACGATAGGCGATCGGCACGAACGGCCGCACGATGCCGTCCACCCAGGTCACGAACCACCATGTCAGGTAGATCGTAATCGCGATGGGGCCTGCGATAATTAGCCCGGTCAGGAAATAGTTGCGCAGCCGCGCCATCAGGCCGCGCGGCGGATCGGGCGGCAAAGGCGGCAAGCCGGCGGGGCTCAGATTGGGCGTGATCTCATTCATCGGGAAAGCGGGCCGTCCTCAAGCGGAATGTGCGAATACTATCGCAAATCGTTGCGACATCACTGTATCAGACTTTTCCGGACGTGAGCGACCCCCGCTGCGACCGATTGTCAGTTCGGCTGTTTATTCGACGGTCACGGACTTTGCGAGGTTCCGCGGCTGGTCCACGTCCGTGCCCATCACCACGGCCGTATGATAGGCCAGAAGCTGGACCGGAATGGCGTAAACCAGTGGCGTCACGGTGGCCGGCATGTCGGGCAGCGTAATCGTCACAAGGGATTCGACGGTGGCGTCCTTCGCCCCCTGCGCGTCGGTCATCAGGATGATCCGCCCGCCCCGCGCCGCCACTTCCTGCATGTTGGAGACGGTCTTCTCGAACACGCGGTCGTAGGGCGCGATCACCACCACCGGCATCTTCTCGTCGATCAGCGCAATGGGGCCGTGCTTGAGTTCGCCGGCGGCATAGGCTTCCGCGTGGATGTAGGAGATTTCCTTGAGCTTGAGCGCGCCTTCCAGGGCCAACGGGAAATTGGTGCCACGGCCGAGATAAAGCACGTCCGTGCTCTTGGCGATGTCGCGCGCCAGCTTTTCGATCTGCGGCTCCAGCGCCAGCGCCTCGGTCATCAGGCGTGGCACCTCGATCAGCGCATGGACGAGCTTGGATTCGTCCTCCTGCGAGAGCTCGCCGCGCGCCCGGCCCGCCGCAACCACCAGCGCGGCCAGCGTCGTCAACTGGCAGGTGAATGCCTTGGTCGAAGCGACGCCGATCTCGGGACCCGCCAGCGTCGGCAGCACCGTCTCGCTTTCGCGCGCGATGGTGGACGTCGGCACGTTGACGACCGCAACGGTGTGCAGGCCCTGCGATTTGGCATAGCGCAACGCCGCCAGCGTGTCGGCAGTCTCGCCCGACTGCGAGATGACGATGGCCAAATCGCCCTTACGCAGCGGCGCTTCGCGGTAACGGAATTCGGACGCGACATCGAGTTCGACCGGCAGCCGCGCCAGCCGCTCGAACCAGTACTTCGCGACAAAGCCCGCATAGCTCGCTGTGCCGCAGGCGGTGATCGAGACGCGCTGAATGTCCTTGAAGTCGAACGGCAGCTTCACCGGCATCGCCACCTTCTCGGTGGCCATGTCGACATAATGCGCCAGCGTATGGCCGACGACTTCGGGCTGCTCGTGAATTTCCTTCGCCATGAAGTGGCGGTAGTTGGCCTTGTCGACCAGCGCGCTTGCGGTGCTGTGCCGGACGATCTCGCGTTCAACGACGGCGTTCTTGTCGTCGTACACCGTGGCGTCGCTGCGCGACAGCACAACCCAGTCGCCGTCATCGAGATAGCTGATCGTATCGGTGAATGGCCCGAGCGCTATGGCGTCCGAGCCGAGATACATCTCGCCTTCGCCGTAGCCGACCGCGAGCGGCGAGCCTTTACGCGCGCCGATCATCAGGTTGTCTTCGCCCTCGAAGATGAAAGCCAGCGCGAACGCACCGTGCAGCAGCGGCAGCGTCGCCTTCACCGCATCGACCGGCTTCATGCCCTTGGCGAGAAACGAATTGACCAGATGCGCGACCACCTCGGTATCGGTTTCGCTGGAAAACGTCGCGCCTTCCGATTCAAGCTTCGCGCGCAGTTCGCGGAAATTCTCGATGATGCCGTTATGCACCACAGCCACGCGATCGGTCGCATGGGGATGCGCATTTGTTTCGGTCGGCTTGCCGTGGGTGGCCCAGCGCGTGTGACCGATGCCGATGTGACCTTCCAGCGGCGACGTCTTCAGCACCGCTTCCAGATTCTTCAGCTTGCCCTTGGCACGGCGGCGGTCGAGCTGCACGCCTTCCAACGTGGCGACGCCGGCGGAGTCGTATCCGCGATATTCAAGCCGCTTGAGGGAGTCGACCAGTTGCTCCGCAACCGGGCCTTTCCCAAGAATTCCGACAATTCCGCACATGCGGTTCGCTATCTCCAGTCCGCCCCAATGCGGCCTTATGTAACCAGTGTGGTGGTTCGCAAGGCCGCAGCCTGCTTGCAGCACATGCCGTTGCGGCCTTGCGAACCAAAACCACACTGGAATTATATTTGCCAGTGTCCTTTTGAATCCGAAGTTCGCTACGGAGCGTGCTGCAAAATGACGCGAACTTCGGATTCAGGACACTGGGAATAACACAATCCCGCCTCAACAATTGTTGCGGATTGAAACAGGGTAAAGCGTTAACGAATTCAGGCTGATAGGCGAAGGTGCCTTACTTCGGCCCTTTGGGTTTCCGGTTGAGCATTTTCATCTCGCGGAATCGCCTGGCCCAGCCTTCGCGAAGCGACACGGGACTGCGCTCCACCACGAGCGCATCGTCGGGCACGTCCTTGCTGATCACCGACCCCGAGCCGACATAAGCCCCTGCGCCGATCTTCACCGGCGCGACCAGCGACGAGTTCGATCCGACGAACGCGCCCGCGCCGATCTCGGTGCGGTGCTTGTCGAAGCCGTCGTAGTTGCAGGTGATGGTGCCCGCGCCGATGTTCGCATTCGCGCCGATATGCGTATCGCCGATATAAGTCAGGTGATTGACCTTCACGCCCGTTTCGAGATCCGCCGCTTTGGTTTCGACGAAATTGCCGATGCGCACGCCCTCGCCCAGCACCGTGCCCGGCCGCAGCCGTGCGTATGGACCGATGGATGCGTTCTTGCCGATGCGCGCTCCGACAATGTTCGAGAACGAATGAATCACCGCACCATCCTCGATCGCAACGCCCACGCCGATCACCACGAATGGTTCGATGGTCACGTCCTTGCCGAAGATCGTGTCAGCGGAAAGGAAAACCGTTTCCGGCGCAATCAATGTGACGCCTGCATCAAGCGCCGCCTGCCGCAGCCTGCGCTGCATCACCTGTTCGGCTTCGGCCAGTTGCGCCTTTGTGTTGATCCCGCGCACTTCATCCTCGTCGGTTTCGATCACGGCCGCGCGCAACCCCAGTTCATGCACAATCGCGACGGCATCTGTCAGATAGTACTCGCCCTTGCTGTTGCCATTGCCGATGCGGTCGAGAATTTTCAGCGCGGCCTTTCCGGCGAAGGCCATCACGCCTGCGTTGCAGAGCGTGACGGCACGTTCCGCTTCGCTGGCGTCGGCCTGTTCGCGAATGGCCACAAGCTGGTCCTTTTCCACCAGCAAGCGGCCGTAGCCTGTGGGATCAGCGGCGCGGAATCCCAGAACCGCCAGCGCCGCGCCATCCTTCAGCGCCGCACGCAAACGCGTGAAGGTATCCGCATTGATCAAGGGCGTATCGCCGAACGCGATCAGGATGTCGTCAGCGCCGGCTTCAATGGCTTCGCGCGCCGCGAGCACCGCATGCGCCGTACCAAGCCGTTCCCGCTGCACGTAAGTCTTCGTGCCAGGTCGCACACGCGCGATCTCGTCGACCACCGGCTGATGGTCCGGTCCCACCACCACCGCCACGGAATCGTTCGCGCCATCGGGCGCCGCCGCCAATACGTGCGCGACCAGCGGCCGGCCCGCGACGGGATGCAGCACCTTCGGCAAGCTTGAACGCATGCGCGTGCCTTCACCGGCCGCAAGTACGATCGTAAGGGTTGATCTAATGCTCATGTTGATCCCGATGCCGAAACGCGGCGTTTCTTTACCCGAGTGCGCCGGAGGACAAAAGCGTTTTGCCGCCCTCACCGGCGCGCACGGAACCGTGCTTCTGCTAATCTTTACACAATGATTCGCTGGGCTGCGGGAGGGCCCGACTGCCGGATGACCAAGGACCACAACCAGTTTCGCGATGATCTGCCGGATGATGGAGCCGGCTGGATCAACCGTTTTCTCGCGGACGAAGACCAGATGGACGGGCGCATGATGTGGCGCCTTGCATCCTGGGGTTTGGGATCGGTCGCTGCGCTGGTTGTCGCCATCCTCGCCACACGCAGCCCGGCTGCGATCAACCGCGATCAGGTGGCCGCCGCAGAACTCACGCGGCAGTCCCAGCAGGTTCAGTGGATCGCCAAGGAGAGCCAGAACAAGGCGCGCGAACTTGCCGCCGCCGTCGATGTGCTGAATTCCGATCGGGACCGTCTCTACGCCCGCGTCACCGTGCTGGAGCAGGGACTGGATTCCGTCACCGGCGCATTGTCGAAGCCGCCGGTGCCTGTTGCCCAGACGCAACCGGCCCCCATGACGGAAGTTTCTCCGCCGGTGGCTGAAACAACAACCGCTGATCTCATTGGTCCGGTTCGTCCCGCGGAAACTCCCGCTGAGGCGAAGACCGAACCGCCTGCAACGCTTCCCAAAATTGCACCGGTTGCAACCGTTGCACCTGCAGCGGCGGCGCCAGCCGCCAAGCCCGCAGAACAGAAGCCGGAAACACCGCCAACCGATCAGGCGACGGCTCCGGCCGTAACCGCGTCTCTTCCTGCGGCGGAAACGACCGCTCCAATCGAAGGGCCCTCCGCAGAGGCCGTCCAACGCACCGCGTTCGGTGTCGATCTCGGCACCGCCAAGTCGATCGAAGGCCTGCGCGCGGTCTGGCGCGGCGCAATCAAGGGCAATGCGCAACAGCTTGCATCGTTGCAGCCGATCATTGTGGTGAAGGAACGCCACGACGGTTTCGGGATGCAGTTGCGTCTTGTCGCCGGGCCGCTGGCCGATGCTGCAGAAGCTGCGAAGGTTTGCGCGAGCGTGCTTACCGAGAGCAATCGCCCTTGCGAAACCACGGTTTACGAAGGGCAACGGCTGAGCATGACCAGCAAAACTGCCCCGGAAAAAGCGACCCCAAAATCTGCTGAAGACCATCCGGCTCAGCGGACAAAACGGCGAGGCAAACCGCGCAGCCCCAGTGTCAGCGCACCTCCCGAGGAAAAGCCGAAAACCTCCTCGTTCAGTTCGTTCTTTGGTGGACGATAGCCGCGGGTGCTGACGACGGGCCGCCGGTCAGGTTTGGGTTGTAACGCGCTGCGATCCGAACCATATTCGCCGCATGAAAAAGCAGCCCTTCAGACTGACGCCCTATCAGGTCCAGTGGATTCTGATCGTGGGCTTTCTCACCATCGGATACGCACTCTATCTGCGTTACATGGCCGTCGAGTTCGCCCAAGTGCGGCTTGAATGCGAGGCGGGATTGCAGACGATGCTGTGCAAGACCCGGCTGCTGATGACTTACCTGTTCAAGCATTACGTGTTCGGAGCCGCCGCCCTGGTGATCGCAGTGCTGCACCTGATCCGGCCTTCGATCGTCACCCTGACTGCAGGGTTGATCGCGGCATGCTTCGGGATCGTGCTCTACAATATCGGCCTGTCAGGCGTCGCGATCGCGCTGCTTATTCTGGGCTTTGCGCGACCCGCGCCCGCGACAGCGTAAGCGCCAGCAGCAGGTAGAGGCCGCAGGTCCAGAGCGACTGCCAGTTCGCCGGGCCTTCGTTGAAGCCGATATAGATCGCGGACAGCGCCAGCGTTCCGGCAAAGACCGACTCGGTGATCGGACGCTTGCCGCTCGCCGGACGGTTGAGCGCCGTCAGCAGCAGCAGCGGCACGATCGCCATTGTCAGCGCGGCGAACTGGAAGTCCCGATAGCGCGGATCGAACACGAAGCCGAGCGCGGTCTGCGTGGCGATCGCCGTCGTCACCAGCAGCACGATTCCGAGAATCCTCTGCATGCGCGAGTTGGTCCGATAGTCACCCGGTCCGAGAAGTTCGAGGAAGGTCGGGAGGCTGCGCCCGTACATTACGGTATTGGCGATCACCAGCGGCGACAGCAGGGCCACCCCGAACAGCAGGATATTGACGGTCCAGCCGCCGATGCCGAGGCTTTCCACCAGCATCTTGTCGAGGGCCACGCCGAACAGCGAGCCGCCTGCGGTGGCGCAGATCGCAACTGCCACCCACGAACTGAGCCGCGGCGACCATGGCCGGTGGCGCAACGTCAGCAATGCGATGCCGAAGACCAAAATCGAGAACACCATGCCGGCAGCGGCATAGATTTTGGCGTTCGGGAAATTGGTGATGGGCTCGCCCGCGGGATATTTCAGATCGCGCGTTCCAGCGGCATCGAACAGGCCCCAGTGACCGCCGACGGTGCCTTCCCACATCCGCTTCCACGGCTGGTCATAAGCCTCGATCAGATTGACGCGGAATTTTTCCTGCCGCGCAAGCTGGAGGATTTCGGACACGACCCGCGCCTGATTGGCTCGCGACGGCAGCGCCCCCTCGCGCATGCGTCCCGCGCTCGGCCAGCCCGTCTCGCCGATCAGGATTTCCTTGGCCGGGAATGCGACCGCCATGCGCTTACGGATCGAATCGACATGGTTGGCCGCGTACCGCGCACGAATCGGGAAATCTTCCCAGTACGGCAGGATATGGATCGTGACGAAATCCACCGCGTCATAGACGTCGCGATTCTTCAGCCAGAATTCCCAAACGTCGGCATAGGTGACCTGAAGCGCACCGACCTTGGACTTCACGTAGCGGATATTAGCCACGAGGTCGGCGGCAGTCATTTCACCGCGCAGCAGAACCTCGTTACCGACGATAAAGGCGCTCACCGTGCCGGGATAGTTCTTAGCCAGCGCGATACCCGTATCCATCTGGGTCTTGTTGTCGTTGCGGTTGGTGCCGATCCAGACGCCGAGCATCACCTTCAGGCCGGCTTTTTCCGCCAGTTCCGGAACGCGGTCGAGACCGTTCCCGACCGAGTAGGTCCGAATGCAACCGGTGACTTTGGCAAGCTGCGCCAGATCCTGGGCCATCTGCTCCGGAGCGATGACCAGGCCGGGTTCCAGAGGATTTTGCGTACCCCGGAATGGGGCATACGACACGCATTCGAGCTTTGCGGCCGGATCGATCGGCGCACGGGCCAAGGTGATCGGTGTGGCCAGCCACCACCAAACCGCGGCAATCGAAATCAGGGAAAGGATGAGAAGGGCCAGCGGCGTGCGAAGGGAAATTGGTCGGTCCTCCAAAGAGGCACGTCGATAACCGGTCCCCGCCCCTCTGCCAAGACCCTGCGGGTCACGAATCCCGGTGTTCTTCGTCGCAGACTGCCCCGGGGCGATGTCAAACTGACGCTTTACTGGACAAAAACGCAAATGTCCTTCATGGAAATCAGCCAGTTGCGGCGAGGCAATCTTCCGCCGCAATGGGAAAGCATCTATGTGGCAGCCTGTTGCCGGGCGGTTCACAAGCGATCGGGGATTACATGCGTCGTACCGGGTTTCGAGTTGCAGTCGTTCAGCGCGTCGCCGTTCCGGCTCTGGCTCTGTTGATCGGAATCGGGGCTGCCGCAGCCCAGAGCGGCGACAGCCGCGCCCAGGAAAACGCGCCGAAACAGCCTGCCGCCACAGATGCTCCCGCGAACAAGGACAGCCAGCGCAAGGCCGATGAGTTCGTGGAAGCCGCACAGGCCATCAACGGCCCCGCAGGCAACCCGGAATGCGTCTGGCTCGGCCGCCGCGTGGTCGGCCTGATGTGGCGCGACGACCTCGATACCGCCTTCCGCCATCTCGATCTTTATGAGCGGTTTGGCTGCCCCGGCGGCCACATCCAGGCAACGTTCCGCTGCGTGGTCCGCTTCGGCGCCACGATCGATCCGAAGGTTGCGGAAACCCTCAACGGCCGCGTCCACGCATGCTGGATCAATCCATCGGCCCAGCCACAGGCCGCCGCAGCGCCTGCTCCGGCCCCCGCGCCTGCGGCGTCGCCCGCTCCGGCCGCGGCACCGGCTCCGGCCGCACCTGCGAAATAAGATTCCTCAGGTTTTCCAATCAGGAACGAATCGGCGTTATTCTCATTGACGTTGCGCCTGCGCCCTCAAAAGGCCATGTCGCCATATGAGTTGTGAAGCTCCGCAGCCTCGCTAAGCTGCCCGCTTCTGACGCTGGCCGAACCCTGGGGACAGGTTCGCGACTGCCACGTTTGGCCCCGTATGGTTTTGATTGATGCGCGCCATCGTAGCTGTTTTGCTGTGCGTAACTGCCGTCCATGCCGCCCTGTGGGGGCTTCTGCGGGACGAGCAGAAAGCGCCTGACTTCAATGGAATGCTGCCGAGCGTGTCCTATGCTCCGTTCGAGGGCACCGGCCATCCGGACGTCGACAACATTCCAAGTTCCGAGAAGATCCGCGCCGACCTCAAGAAACTGGTTCCGCTGACCAAGGCCATCCGCCTGTATTCCTCGACAGGCGGCGTCGAACTGGTTCCTCCGATCGCGAACGAACTGGGCCTCAAGGTCACCGTCGGCGCATGGATCGACAAGAATGCGGAGCGCAACGAGCGTGAAATCGCCTCCGCGCTCGATCTCGCTAAGCACAACAGCAATGTCATCGGCATCGTCGTCGGCAACGAAACCATTTACCGCGGCGAGCAGAAGGTCGAAGACCTCATCGAGCTGATCCAGCGCGTCAAGAAGCAGACCAATGTCCCCGTCACCACGGGCGAAATCTGGAACATCTGGCGCGACTATCCGCAGCTCGCGTCGTCGGTCGATTTCATCGCCGCGCATATCCTGCCGTATTGGGAAAACTTCACCGACAAGCAGGCTGTCGATCAGGCCATGTACATCTACGGCCACCTGCGGGAGATCTTTCCCGGCAAGCGCATCGTGATCGCCGAATTCGGCTGGCCCAGCGCCGGCTATAACCTCAAGAACGCCAATCCGGGCCCCTTCGAGCAGGCCACCGTGCTGCGGAATTTCGTGACCCGCGCCGAAGCGATCGGGATGGACTACAACATCGTCGAAGCCATCGATCAGCCGTGGAAGTTTTTCGAAGGTGGCGTTGGACCTTACTGGGGCATTCTGAATGCCGCGCGCGAGCCGAAATTCGCGTGGACCGGTCCCATCGTCGATCAGGACTACTGGAAGGTCGCTGGCATAGCCCTGCTGGTCGGCGTGCTGCTGTCGCTTCCAATCTTCCGCCTCGCCAATCCCACCATCCTGCAATCGACCGTCCTTGCGGCCACCGCGTGCGGCGTCGGCGCATGGGCCGCGACGATCTTCGCTTACTGGAACACGCATTACTTCGTGTTCGGCTCAGCCTTCGCGCTGACGCTGGGCATTATCCTGCTGGTGCCGCTGGTGCTGATCGCGATGGCGCGCATCGAGGAAATCGCGACCATCGCCTTCGGCCACAAGCCGGTCCGTCTGCTCAATGCTTCGCCGAAGCCCGCGCTCGAGGACTACTTCCCGAAAGTCTCGATTCACATTCCGGCTTACTTCGAGCCGCCGGAGATGCTGAAGCTGACACTGGATGCCGTGGCGCGGCTGGACTATCCCAATTTCGAATGCGTGGTCATCATCAACAACACGCCTGACCCGACATTCTGGCAGCCGATTCAGGATCACTGCCGCGCACTTGGCGAGCGCTTCATCTTCATCAACGCCGAGAAGGTCAAAGGCTTCAAGGCGGGCGCGCTGCGGATCGCCATGGAGCGCACTGCGCCTGATGCCGAGATCATCGGCGTCATCGATGCCGATTACGTGGTCACGCCGGACTGGCTTAAGGATCTCGTCCCCGCTTTCGCCGATCCCTATGTCGGCCTTGTGCAGGCGCCGCAGGATCATCGCGACGGCGACCGTTCGGTGATGCACTACGCCATGAACGGCGAATATGCCGGCTTCTTCGACATCGGCATGGTGCAGCGGAACGAAGCCAATGCCATCATCGTTCACGGCACCATGTGCCTGATCCGCCGTTCCGCAATGGACATGGGCGGCGGCTGGGCCGGCGATACGATCTGCGAAGATACCGACCTCGGTCTCGGCATCATCGAAAACGGCTGGCTGACCCACTACACCAGCAAGCGTTACGGCTACGGCCTGCTGCCGGACACCTATGAGGCGTTCAAGAAACAGCGACATCGCTGGGCCTATGGCGGCTTCCAGATCGTCAAGAAACACTGGCGCCGCTTCCTGCCAAACGCCAGCCGGCTTTCGCCCGACCAGAAGCGCGAGTTCGCGCTCGGCTGGCTGAACTGGCTTGGCGCGGAAAGCCTGGGCGTGGTGGTCGCGATCCTCAACCTGATCTGGGTGCCGGTGGTGTCATTCGCCGACATCGCCATTCCGGACAAGATCCTCACGCTGCCGATCATCGCGGCATTTGTCGTGTCGCTCTCGCACTTCCTGATTCTTTACCGGCTGCGGGTGCCCGTGAAGACCGGCCAGATGCTGGGGGCGATGATCGCCGCCATGTCCGTGCAGTGGACCGTGTCGCGCGCCGTGGCGAACGGCTTGATTACCGACCATCTTCCCTTCGCGCGCACGTCCAAGGGCGGTCTGTCGCGCATGTCGGTGGAGTTTCAGGCGTTCTGGGAAGCCGTGATCGGCGTCCTCCTGATTATCGGCGCGATCGTGCTGGTGGCTTTCAACGTGAAGGAAGTGCGCGAGATCAACATCTTCGCAGGCGTGCTTGTGCTCCAGAGCCTGCCCTTCCTGTCGGCGGTGGCCATTGCCATCCTTGAGAACTCGCGGATCAACGATTTCGCTTTCTGGCGAAACTCGGCGGTGCGCACCGCTGAACTGATCGGCCTTCGCCGCGAGGCAACGCCGACCACCGTTCCAGCCCAGCAGCCTGCCACGTCCGACATTCGTCAGGACACGAACTGAACCGAAAGATTCGCGCGCTCGCCGGTTCCTCAAACGAGACCGGCGTCACGCTTATTCAAACGAAATGCGCCCGATCATCGTCTCAAGCCGGACCCGTTCCTCCGGCTTGCAGATATCAGCCCGGAGGCGCGCCTGACCGCTCGCTGAGAAGTGCCCGAACGTCTCGCGGCGCGCTTCGGCGATACGGGCGCGCATGTCTTTCTGCTGGCCCGCGCTAAGCTGCAGAGCCTTTGCGCCGTCCTGAAGCAGCCTGTCGACCTTGCCGGAGAAATTCCAGTCGCACAGGTCTCCCATGGCCAGAACCTCGCCAACGGCGGCGACGGCTGTCTCGATCATACCGTCGGTCTCGTCGTCGGCCCGGACGGGCATCGGATTCGATATGCAGGCGGCGAACAGGACCACAGCCGCTGCACAGGAAAATGTTCGTCTTTCGTTCATGCCTCAGGCGTCCAATCCGGCTTTATGCACAGATGCCACATACCGCTCGCGGAGCGGGCAAGGCAACTCATTCGATTTCCGACAGTTTCATCTGTTATTTCAATGGCAGGCTGCACTTGACCCGCATCCGCCCGCCACCTACACACCCCCAACGTGAGCGCGTAGCTCAGGCGGTAGAGCACGTGACTTTTAATCATGGGGTCGAGGGTTCGAGTCCCTCCGCGCTCACCATGAAACCAACTAGTTTGCCCGTTCCTTCATTCGTGCCAAAGTTTTCAGGTGCGACGCACGTGAACATCACATCTACGGATTGAGGGCCTAGAAAACCCTCGGCGAACAGCTGGATTTCCAAATCAGATATTTAAAAAGAGGGATCGTATCGGAGTCCGATGCTGCAGGAACCGCGTTGATCTTTGCTTCAGATGCCGGGGCGGCACACGCATCGTACGCCTCGGCCAATTGAGTGTATTCGTCTCGTTCGAACGGATGACCTAGCGCCCGAATCCAACCAAAAGTCGAGCAACCGACACCAGCACCACGATAGCGCCCAAAAACATCAGAGGCGTCGTCGAAAGCCGGCCTGGTTTCCAATTGCGTAATCGGCGTCTCTCTACGACGTTAACATAGCAGACAAGAGCCACTCCGACGCAGCCCGCCAACATGGTAACATAGAAGTCCATCTGGAATTTCCCAAAACACTTCGATCAAAATATCAGGACTTCAATCGGAATGGTTATGCAGACAGTCGTTATTGTGAGCGCCACCCGCTACAACAAAACGGACTTCTATTCAAAGTCTGGTCTTGGGCGATCAATTTCACAGTCATACTCACAATTTCCAATACGAAGTAAAATATACTTCAGCAATACCCGATCCCTCTCGGTTTGCTATAATGACGCAATTTCAACCTCTTCAGTGGACGACATTCTCATCTTCGTGCACGACGACGTCCTTCTCATCGACTTCTTCTGGCTCGACAAGATTTATTGGGGATTTCAACAATTCGATATTTTGGGCCTCGCGGGAAACAAACGACGAGTCCCCAAACAACCGGCATGGGCATTCATTGACGACAAATTCACTTGGGATGATCGGTCAAATCTCAGTGGCGTCGTCGGGCATGGAAAGCAATTTCCTTGCACGATCGCCGGCTTCGGCCCTCCCGGCCAACCGTGCAAACTTATGGATGGCGTTTTCCTCGCGGCAAAAAATTCGATCTTGCGAAAGCATGAAATCCAATTCGACGAAAGATTCGATTTCCACTTTTACGATCTCGACTTTTGCCGACAAGCTGAGAGGAAGAACCTTCGCATGGGAACCATCCCGCTTGGATTGATTCATGAGAGCGGGGGAAACTTTTCTTCCAGTGAATGGAAGGCCGGTTACGCTCGCTACCTGGACAAGTGGAAAGAATAAACCAGCGCCCTGGGAGGCTGCGAAAAGCACCGCCTCGATGTAAACATCCCTCGGATTTTCTCTCACCATAAAATCCCGCAATGCCTTGGAAGTGCCGACGGCGGGTCGCAACACCGTGTGTACATTGGTGGGACGACAAGCATCCTCAGCGTCGCCGGTCTTCCTGCTCCTTCAGTTCGTCTTCGCTGAGATCGTTGCGCGGCGTAGCGAAGTCGTCGCTTTCGGGATCCACCTTGAACGGCGCCCCATCGGTCGGATCCTTCGAGGACTTCGGCTTGCCGTTCTTGGGCCTATCTTTCGTCTTCGGTCCCGTCATCGGGTGAATGTCCTTACCCTCATGCCGGAATGGCCGGCATTCCGTCCTTGAATATGGCTGAGCTGACCCGCATCTGCTACGGCTGTTTCAACAAATTCGGAACCATAAACCATGACGGATTCGCAAACCTCGCCCGATGCCCCCCGCGACTTCGACGTGCCCGTTCCTTATATGCAGCGCACGCGCGATTACTATCTCGCCATCGGCTACGACACGCCCTATCGCTGGGCTCACAATATCGAAGCGCCCTTTCAGCCGCTGACCAAACCCCTTTCAAAGTCGCGCGTGGCGATCATCACGACCGCGGCGCGCTTCGATCCCACAAAAGGCGATCAGGGACCGGGCGCGCTCTACAACGGCAGCGCCAAGTTCTATCAGGTCTACGACGGCGATACGGCGCAGCCGCATGATCTGCGCATCTCCCACATCGCCTACGACCGCGCCCACACCACCGCGACCGACATGAATACCTGGTTTCCGCTGGCGCAGATTCATCGCCTCGCGGCCGAAGGGCGCATCGGCGAAGTCGCGCCGCGTTTCTTCGGCGCACCGACCAACCGCAGCCATCGCGTTACCATCGAGACGGATGCGCCGGAGATTCTGACGCGCTGCAAGGCCGACAATGTCGATGCCGCAGTGCTCGTACCGAACTGCCCGGTGTGCCATCAGACCGTCGCGCTGACGGCGCGGCATCTTGAAGCCAACGGGATTGCCACCGTCGTCATGGGATGCGCCAAGGACATTGTGGAACATGCCGCAGTGCCCCGCTTCCTGTTCAGCGATTTTCCGCTCGGCAACTCCGCCGGCAAGCCTCATGACGTCGCCTCGCAGGCTTTCACGCTCGAGCTGGCGCTAAAGGTGCTGGAGAGCGCGCCGGGACCGCAGACGACCGTCCAGTCGCCGCTGCGCTGGAACGCCGATGCGTCGTGGAAGCTCGATTACAACAACGTGGAGCGCATGTCGCCGGACGATCTTGCCCGTCGCCGCCGTGACTTCGACGCCCAGAAGGAAGCGGCCCGCGCCAACCGCGTGGCCTGAAACTAACTCTTTCCGGCCGCCTTACGCAGCGCTGCATTGATGCGATCCTGCCAACCGGGACCGCCCTCCTGAAAATGCTCCAACACGTCCTGATCGATCCGGAGCGAGACGAGTTCCTTCACCCCGGGAATGGCCATCTTCTTCGGCACGGCCTCCGGCTCCTTCTTGGTGACGGCCTTGAAGGCGGCTTCGGCTTCCGTCTTGGCATCACTGAGCGTGCGCGGCCGGCGCGGAGGTGACGACATGCTCAGATTCCTTCAAACAGCGCGGTCGACAGGTAGCGCTCTGAGAACGACGGAACGATTGCAAGGATGGTCTTGCCCGCATTCTCGGGCCGCTTGCCAAGCTCCAGCGCAGCGGCAATAGCCGCACCCGACGAGATCCCGCCGGGAATACCTTCGGTCCGGGCCATCGCACGGGACGTCGCGATAGCTGTCGCGCTGTCGACCTGGATGATCTCGTCGATCACCGCACGATCCAGAATATCCGGCACAAAGCCTGCGCCGATGCCCTGAATCTTGTGCGGCGAGTGCTGGCCACCCGACAGCACCGCACTCTCCACCGGCTCGACAGCCACCACGCGCAAGGATGGCTTGCGTGGCTTCAATACCTGGCCGACGCCGGTGATGGTGCCGCCCGTGCCGACACCTGCAACGAAAATATCGATGTTGCCCTGCGTGTCGTTCCAGATTTCCTCGGCGGTGGTGCGGCGATGCACCTCCGGATTGGCGAGGTTCTTGAACTGCTGCGGCATTACGGAATTCGGCGTGGTGCGGATCAATTCCTCCGCCGTGGCGATCGCGCCTTTCATGCCCTGCGCCGCAGGCGTCAAGACGATTTCCGCGCCAAGGAAAGCCAGCATCTTGCGCCGCTCGATCGACATCGACTCCGGCATTACAAGCTTCAGGCGGTAGCCGCGCGAAGCAGCCACGAAAGCCAGCGCAATGCCGGTATTGCCCGACGTCGGTTCGATCAGAACGGTGTCCTGATTGATGATGCCGGCCTTCTCCATGGCGATGACCATTGCGGCACCGATGCGGTCCTTCACGCTGGCAGCCGGATTGAAATATTCAAGTTTGGCGAGAATTGTCGCCTTCACACCGTTCTGCTCCGGCAGACGGCGCAGCCGGACGGTCGGCGTATTGCCGAATGCATCAACGATGCTGTCGTAAACTCGACCGCGTCCTGCCTGCGATGCGATGGAATCCGATTTGGTATCCATGGTGTTTCTCCGAAACCAAGCTGTCGAACAGCGTTCAAGAAAATGCGCTTAAAACGCGCGCTTTCCGCCATTAAGAGCGCACACTGCGACGGAGGCAAGCGTCAATCCGCCATCTTCCACCGCTGCATCGCAAAACCGATTTCGCAAAACAAACGCATTTGTGTTGCGACAACTTCACGGTCTTGAGTCTATAGTTCTTGCGAGCTTCAGTTTCGAACGGAGGTCACGATGCCAGCACTTGCTGAATTCCTGTCGACCACACCGTCACGGCTTCCTCCGCGTGTGGCGGATCGCCCTGTCTGCGCCGTGTGCGCGGACTCCATGATCGCAGCCGAAGCCTCGGCTTTTCTGGCTGACGACGTGATCAGTTACCTGTGGACCTGCGACAATTGCGGTTACGGTTTCGTGACCAAGCACTCGACGCGCATTGTCTGCAACTAAACCCTAGCGCGGCGGAATATCGCCCTTTGCCCAGCCTTCACGCGTTGCGTCACGGAACGCATTGAATGTTCCCGCTGCGATGGCTGCGCGCGCACCCTGCATCAGGGTCTGATAGTAGGCGATGTTGATCTCCGACAGCAGCATCGCGCCGAGCGCTTCGTCGGATTTGACCAGATGATGCAGATAGGCTCGCGAATAGCCGCTGGTAGAACGCCACGGGCTTTCCTCATCCAGCGGCCGCGGGTCATCGGCATGACGGGCATTGCGCAGGTTGAGCACGCCATGGCGTGTGAAGGCATGGCCGTGGCGGCCATTCCGCGTCGGCATCACGCAGTCGAACATGTCGATGCCGCGCGCGATGGCTTCCAGCATGTCGTCAGGCGTACCGACACCCATCAGGTAGCGCGGCCGATCCTGCGGCAGTAGCGGCGCAACCTCCTCGATCATCGCCAGCATCACGTCCTGCGGTTCGCCGACGGCGAGGCCGCCGACCGCATAGCCGTGAAAACCGATGTCGATCAGCGCGCGCGCGCTGTCGCGGCGAAGATCAGGAATATCCCCGCCCTGCACGATGCCGAACAGCATGTATCCGGCAGGCGCGGTCTCGAAGGCACGCTTGCTGCGCTCCGCCCAGCGGATCGAAAGCTGCATCGCCCGATCGATTTCCGCACGATCCGCCGGCAGCCGCACGCATTCGTCGAGTTGCATGGCGATGTCGGAGCCAAGCAGCCGCTGCACCTCGATGGATCGCTCGGGCGACAATTCCACCTTGGCGCCGTCGATGTGCGAACTGAACGTCACCGCATGCTCGGTTACCTTGCGCAGCTTGGCGAGCGACATGACCTGAAAGCCGCCGGAGTCGGTCAGCATCGGGCCATTCCATGTGGTGAATTTTTGCAAACCGCCGAGCGCCGCGACCCGCTCCGCACCGGGCCGCAGCATCAGGTGATAGGTGTTGCCAAGCACGATATCCGCGCCGGTCTCGCGAATGTCGCGCCAGTGAATGCCCTTCATGGCACCTGCTGTTCCAACCGGCATGAAGGCGGGCGTGCGCACCACGCCATGCGGCGTCACGAGTTCGCCAGTGCGGGCGTCGCCGTCACGGCCGTGCAGCGTAAAGTGATTGGGAACGCTCATCCGTTTCTTGACCCGCGAAACAACAGCGATGCGTCGCCATACGAATAAAAGCGATAGCCCTGCGCGATGGCGTGGGCATAGGCCTGCTGCATCGTTTCAAGACCGCTGAAGGCCGACACCAGCATGAACAGCGTCGAGCGCGGCAGATGGAAGTTGGTCATCAGGATATCGACCGCCCTGAACTGATACCCGGGCGTAATGAAGATCGACGTTTCTCCGGTAAACGGTTGGATCACGCCGTTCCCGGCGGCGGCGCTTTCCAGCAGGCGCAGCGAGGTCGTCCCCACGGCCACCACGCGGCCGCCATCGGCACGCGCCGCGTTGAGCGCATCGGCCGTGGCAGCAGACACCGTGCCCCACTCCGCATGCATCTTGTGGCTGGACGTATCTTCCGCCTTCACCGGCAGGAAGGTCCCCGCTCCGACATGCAGCGTCAGACGATGCAGGCCGATGCCTTGCTCGCGCAGCGCCGTCTCAAGTTCCGAGGTGAAGTGCAGCCCCGCCGTCGGCGCGGCGACCGCGCCTTCATTGACCGCGAACATCGTCTGATAGTCGGCGGAGTCCTGCTCATCGGCCGTCCGGCGGGACGCGATGTAAGGCGGCAGCGGCGGCGCACCGACATCGGCGATAGCCTGATCCAGCACTGGGCCATGAAAAGCGAATGACAGCGTCACTTCGCCGTTCTCGCCCTTGTGCTCGACCTGCGCATCGAGATTGCCGAGCAGGCACACCCGGCCTTCATTCCCGAAACGGATGGCGTCGCCGACGGCCAGTTTCTTCGCGGGGCGCACCAGCGCCTGCCAGCGGGAGCCGTCCAGACGCTTGATCAGCGTCGCGTCGATCTTCGGCTCGGTCTCGCGGCCAATACGGCGGCCGGACAATTGTGCCGGGATCACTTTAGTGTCGTTGACCACGAGTTGATCGCCGGCCCGGAGATAGCCCGGCAGATCGCGCACAGCGGCATCGACGAGTTGTTCGCCCGGCTTCACCACAAGCATGCGCGCGGCATCGCGCGGGCTGACAGGCCTCAGCGCGATATTGCCTTCCGGAAGATCGAAATCGAACAGGTCAGTCCGCATGATGCTCAAATGTCGATGGCCGGGACATCAGCCCGGCCATCTGTTCTCAAAGACAGATTATAACGCCGTTCAGGCTGCGTCAGCCGCGATATGCGCCTTGACGATCTTGTCGGGGTTCTGAACCGGCTCGCCGCGCTTGATCTTGTCCACGTTCTCCATGCCGGACGTCACCTTGCCCCACACGGTATACTGCTTGTCGAGGAAGCGGGCGTCGTCGAAGCAGATAAAGAACTGCGAATTGGCCGAATCCGGATTGGCCGCGCGCGCCATGGACGCGGTGCCGCGCACATGCGGCTCGCTATTGAACTCGGCCTTGAGGTTCGGGTAGCTCGAGCCGCCGGTGCCGGTGCCGTGCGGACAGCCGGTCTGCGCCATGAAACCTTCAATCACGCGATGAAAAACGATGCCGTCGTAGAAGCCCTCGCGGACCAGCTTCTTGATGTGCTCGACATGGCCCGGCGCGAGGTCAGGACGCATTTCAATGGTCACGGGGCCCTGAGTCGTTTCCAGGATCAGTGTGTTCTCGGGGTCTGCCATGATGTGTTCCTTTGCAGATGGGGCGAGCCAGCTCGCCAGAAGAAATGGGTTACTTGATGTCAGAGGCGACCTGCACCTTGACCATCTTGTCCGGGTCCTGAACCGGTTCGCCGCGCTTGATCTTGTCCACGACATCCATGCCGGAGACGACTTCGCCGACCACGGTGTACTTGCCGTTCAGGAAGCTGCCGTCCGCGAACATGATGAAGAACTGCGAATTGGCCGAATTCGGATCGCTCGAACGGGCCATGCCGACAATGCCGCGCTTGAAGGGCACGCTCGAGAACTCGGCGGCCAGGTTCGGGTACTTCGATCCGCCGGTGCCGTTGAAGCGCTGGCCGTCGCCGGTCTGCGCCATGAAACCTTCGATCACGCGATGGAACGGCACGTTGTTGTAGTAACCGTCGCGCGCCAGTTGCTTGATGCGCTCGGCGTGCTTCGGCGCGAGATCGGTGCGAAGCTTGACCACGACGCGGCCCTTGGTGGTGTCGATGACAATGGCATTGGCCTTGTCGAGATTGGCCGGGAGCGCCTGCGAGAAAGCGGGCGTGGCAAGCACGAAGGCCGCGAGGACGGCGAGAATGCGGATCATGACAACTCCGATCAGAGGAAGTTATTTGAACTTGGTCTTCAGGCGTGCCGCCACGGGCTTGGGCACGAAATGCGAGACGTCGCCGCCCATACCGGCGATCTGCCGCACCAGTGTGGCGGTGATCGGGCGGACAGTCGCGGACGCGGGAAGGAAAACAGTGCGGATCTCGGGCATCAGCGTCTGGTTCATGCCTGCGATCTGCATTTCGTAGTCGAGATCGGTCCCGTCGCGCAGGCCGCGGATCAGGATGGTGGCCCCTACCCGCTGAGCCGCCGTCACGGTGAGGTCACTGAAAGTGACACAGTCGATTTCGCAGCCGGCATTGGCGGCAATGGGCGCAAAAACCTCCCGGACCATGTCCAACCGCTCCTCAGTGGGGAACAGCGGAGCCTTGCCGGGGTGGATGCCGATCGCGACGATGAGGCGATCGACCAGGCTGCAGGCCTGCCGCACCACATCCAGATGGCCATTGGTAACGGGGTCGAACGACCCGGGGTAAAGTGCGACACGAGACATGGTCCCCTCCTAACCCGGCCCGAGAGCCGCCGCAAGCGCCGACGGTTCCGGCCTGCCGGGCCGCATTTTCAGATTTTTATTTCTGGCGGTTCGTGAACCAATTCCGGCCGCCGAGCGTCATCCCTGCAAGCGGGCCAGCAAGGCCCAACGGGGGACGAGCAATGGTCAGGATCGTTTCAGCGGTGGTCATCGCGGCCTATATAGCCGCAGCGATTACATTGTTGCCGAGCTTCTCGCCGATCGCGGCGGCAGCGCCGACCTCGGTGGGTCAGAAGGCGGACCGGCTCCCGATCCGCTCTGTGACAGCCGCCTGCGCGGCCCAGAACTGGCCGAATATCGACGTCTCCTGCCTGCGCAGCGATTCCAGGCATTCGATACAGCCCGCCCGTCTGGTGACGAGCGATCGCAGCTGACAGCAAGTGGCGGCGGTCCGTCAGCCGCCGTTGCCGTTCTCGGATTCTTCCTCGGAAATATGCTCCACGGAGACGACGTGCTCGTCGTCCGCGGTATCGAACACGATAACGCCCTGCGTCGAGCGGCCCGCCACGCGAATACCTTCCACCGGGCATCGAATCAACTGCCCCGCGTCTGTCACCAGCATGATCTGGTCGCTGTCCTCAACCGGGAAGGACGCCACCAGCTTGCCGTTGCGGTCGTTCACGGACATCGCAACGATGCCCTTACCGCCGCGTCCGGTGGTGCGATATTCGAACGATGACGAGCGCTTGCCGTAGCCGTTTTCGCTGATGGTGAGAACGAACTGCTCGGCCGCAGACATTTGCGCATAGCGCTCCTGGCTGAGTTGCACCGACGCCGACGCTTCTTCGGCATCCGTCTCAGCGGGTTCCTCAACCGTTGTTTCACCGGCAACAGCACGGCGCATTTTCAGGTATGCGGCCCGCTCATCCGACGACGCATCGAGATGGCGCAGGATCGTAAGCGAAATCAGCTTGTCGCCCCCGGCTAGCGCAATTCCGCGCACGCCCATCGAGGTGCGCCCGCTGAACACGCGAACGTCGGTGACCGGGAAGCGGATGCACTGCCCGCCGGCGGCGGTCAGCAGCACGTCGTCGTTCTCGGTCGCGATCTGCACGTCAACGATGGCCTCGCCCTCGTCGAGCTTCATGGCGATGATGCCCGACCGGCGCACGTCGACAAAATCCGACAGCTTGTTGCGCCGGACATTGCCGCCAGTGGTCGCGAACAGCACGTCGAGGTTGGCCCACGAGGATTCATCCTCCGGCAATGGCATGATCGTGGTGATGCGCTCGCCCTGCTCCAGCGGCAGAATGTTGATCATGGCCTTGCCGCGCGAGTTCGGCGCAGCCATCGGCAGGCGCCAGACCTTCTCCTTGTAGACCTGCCCGCGCGACGAGAAGAACAGCACAGGCGTATGGGTCGAGGCGATGAACAGGCGGCTGACGAAATCCTCGTCGCGCGTCTGCATGCCCGAGCGCCCCTTGCCGCCGCGCTTCTGCGCGCGATAGGTCGAGAGCGGCACGCGCTTGACGTAACCGGCGTGCGATACGGTGACGACCATGTCTTCGCGCTGAATGAGGTCTTCGTCTTCGACCTCACCCTCCTGATCGATGATCTGGGTCCGGCGGGGAGTCGCAAACTCCTCCTTCACCGCAATAAGTTCGTCCTTGATGATCGCTTGAATTCGCGCGCGCGAGCGCAAAATATCCAGATAATCGGCAATCTCGGACGCAAGCTTGTTCAATTCGTCCGAAATTTCCTCGCGGCCGAGCGCGGTCAGGCGCTGCAGGCGCAAATCGAGAATTGCCTTGGCCTGCTCCAGCGAAAGCCGGGCGGTGCCGTCTTCCGACAGACGATGGCGCGGATCGTCGATCAGCATGACCATCGTCGCCATATCCTTGGCCGGCCAGTCGCGCGACATCAGCGTTTCACGCGCAGTCGTCGGATCTGGCGAGGTGCGAATAACACGGATTACTTCGTCAATATTCGCGACTGCAATGGCAAGACCGACAAGGATGTGCGCGCGATCACGCGCCTTGCCGAGCAGGAACTTGGTCCGCCGCGAAACCACGTTTTCACGGAAGGCCACAAAAACGCTCAGCAGATCCTTCAGGTTCATGACCAGCGGACGGCCGCCGTCCAGCGCCACCATGTTGGCGCCGAAATTGGTCTGCAGCGGCGTAAATTTGTAAAGCTGGTTGAGCACCACTTCCGGCACGGCGTCGCGCTTCAACTCGACGACCACGCGATAGCCTTCGCGGTCGGACTCGTCGCGCAGATCGGAGATACCCTCGATCTTCTTGTCGCGCACCAGTTCAGCGATGCGCTCGACCATGCTGGCCTTGTTGATCTGGTATGGAATCTCCGAGACGATGATCGCCTCGCGATCCTTGCGGATCGTCTCGATGCTGACCTTGCCGCGCATCACAATGGAGCCGCGGCCGAGGTGATAGGCCGAGCGAATGCCCTGACGGCCCAGAATGATGCCGCCGGTCGGGAAGTCCGGTCCTGGAACGATGTTAATGAGATCGTCGATGCCGAGCGCCGGATCATTGATCAGCGCTATGCAGGCATCGATGACTTCGCCGAGATTGTGCGGCGGAATATTGGTCGCCATGCCGACGGCAATGCCGCCCGCACCGTTGACCAGCAGGTTCGGAAATTTTGCCGGAAGGACACGCGGCTCGCGTTCGGAGCTATCGTAGTTCGGCTGGAAATCGACGGTGTCCTTGTCGATGTCATCGAGCAGCGAATGCGCCACCTTCTGCAGGCGCGCTTCGGTGTAACGCATCGCGGCGGCCATATCGCCATCGACGGAGCCGAAGTTGCCCTGCCCGTCGATCAGCGGCACGCGCATGGAAAAGTCCTGCGCCATGCGCACCATCGCGTCGTAGACCGACTGGTCGCCGTGCGGATGATATTTACCGATCACGTCGCCGACCGTGCGCGCCGACTTGCGATAAGGCTTATTCCACTCAAAGCCGTTCTCGTACATCGCATAGAGAATGCGGCGATGAACCGGCTTCAGGCCGTCGCGCGCATCCGGTAGCGCACGCGCCACGATCACGCTCATCGCGTAATCGAGGTAGGAGCGCTTCATCTCATCGGTGATCGAGACGGGACGGATATCAGCCGCTTCGGGCGAGCCGGATGGCGGATCTTCTTGGTCAGACAACGTGCGAATCCTGGGTGCGAAATACTCTTGTTATATAGGCGATTTTCCTCCCCAACGCCAATCGCATTCGGAGCTGAAAACGCAGCGGAAATCCTTTCTTTTTCAACATCTTATGGCACGCCTATAAACCCACTCAGATCGCCTGTTTTTCAAGCCTGGATAAGGCGGCAAACGACCTCGCGGAACCAAGCAAAAAGCCGGCGGTTCTCCGCCGGCTTTGCAAGAGAGTTCAAGATAGAGACGCGACTTAGAACGGAATATCGTCGTTCATATCGTCACGGCCGCCACCGGCAGCCACACGGCGCGGCGGAGCCGAGCGTGAAGGACCAGACGAGCCAAAATCGTTGCCGCCGTCTTCGACACCGAACGAGCCGCCACCGCCACTCTTGCCATCAAGCATCGTCAGCGTCGAATTGAAGTTCTGAAGAACGACCTCGGTCGAGTAACGATCCTTGCCGTCCTTGTCCTGCCATTTACGCGTTTGAAGCTGGCCTTCCAGATAAACCTTGGAACCTTTCTTCAGATACTGCTCGGCGATCTTGCAAAGACCTTCGCTGAAGATCACCACGCGATGCCATTCAGTCTTCTCTTTGCGCTCGCCGGTGTTCCTGTCGCGCCATGTCTCGGACGTCGCGACGCTGAGGTTGGCGATCGGCCGACCGTCCTGCGTCCGCTTGATTTCCGGATCGGCGCCGAGATTTCCAACCAGAATGACCTTATTGACGCTTCCCGCCATTACCGTTCTCCACTTTCGCGCACGCCTGCATGCGCTCGAATCTGCGAGGATTTATGTTCGCAAGGCCGTCATCCAAATACGGGAAGCGCCTGCTCCACGAATGACCCTATACGCTCCCGGTCCCTCGATGACGCCGCCCGCGCGGTTATCCACACCGAAGCCACCCGGTCATATGAACATAATATGTACTCATTTTGTTCTTGCGCAAGCCCATGTGCAAAGGGAACCCTTTGAAGCGTCACAGATTACCGTTGGCGGTTCCCTGAAATGTGTCCAAACCGTGATGTAAATGTGGAACCAAAAGGCGAAATATCCCAAATAAATCCTTGCCTTAGGAACTTTCACTTCGCGTCCGACTGTTGCATTTCGGAGACGGCTTTTTCGGAAGAACCGCGTATATTCCACCTCACGAAATCGAATCCCATTGCGCTCGCGCCTTTGGATAAACCGCCTCGAAAAATTGAAGCGGATTAAAACTGGAGAAGAGAAGATGAAGAAGTTTTTGCTCGGCACCGTGGCACTGGTTGCGCTCGGCACTGCCTCTGCAGTCGCGGCTGACCTGCCTGCCCGCACCTACACCAAGGCGCCGGTTTACGCCGCGCCCGTCTACAACTGGACCGGCTTCTACGCCGGTGTGCACATCGGCGCAGCTTTCGGCGGCGATGACAGCTACGCCACCAACAACCCTGGCCTCACCAGCAACAGCCGTGACGCTTCGTTCCTCGGCGGCGGCCAGGTCGGCGCTGACTACCAGTTCGCTCCGAACTGGCTGGTTGGTATCGAAGGCCAGATCAGCGGCATGTCGAACGGCGACCGTACCTTCACCGACGGTGCTCTGATCGCTCGTGACCGTTCCGACTGGCTCGCTTCGGTTACCGGCCGCCTCGGCTACACCTGGGGTCCGGGCCTGATCTACGCCAAGGGCGGTGTTGCGTTCCGTGACGACAACGGCCTTTCCGCGAACATCCCGGGCGTGACCGATCGCAAGTCGACCGGCTACACCGTTGGTGGCGGTCTGGAATACATGTTCGCTCCGGCTTGGTCGGCGAAGGTTGAGTACCAGTACTACAACTTCGACACCACCAGCGCAGCCTTCACCGATGGCACCGCGCTCAGCTACAAGGACGACCTGCACACTGTGAAGGTTGGCCTGAACTACCACTTCAACTGGGGTGGCCCGGTTGTTGCGAAGTACTGATCTTCGCAAATTTGACTAGATCGTCCTGAGTTCCTCAGGATGACGGAAAGGCCGGCTCTCGCAGCCGGCCTTTTTGCTTGCTGAGAGCAGATTGGCGCGGCCTAAACAGCAAACGGTTGATGGCGCGCCCACGGGACTGGAAATCCGCCCGCGTTCTTCCTACGTTCCGGAAGATAGAGACCTGCCTCATACCGAGCAACCGGCGAACCTTCATTGCGTTTTCCGGAGACAGCGCAGCTTTTACGCCCAACGTGGTGTCCGGAACTCCCAATGGATGAAGTCATCAAAGCGAGCCGCAAATCGACCGCCGGAGCGAGCCTGCGAGCGATCACGATCCGCGGCGCGCGCGAACACAATCTCAAGAACGTCGATCTGGAAATTCCGCGCGACAAGCTGGTGGTGTTCACAGGCCTGTCCGGCTCGGGCAAGTCCTCCCTCGCCTTCGATACGATCTACGCGGAAGGCCAGCGCCGCTACGTCGAATCGCTATCCGCCTATGCCCGCCAATTCCTGGAAATGATGCAGAAGCCGGACGTCGATCAAATCGACGGTCTGTCGCCCGCCATTTCCATCGAGCAGAAAACAACCTCCAAAAACCCGCGTTCGACGGTCGGCACTGTCACCGAAATCTACGACTATATGCGCCTGCTGTGGGCGCGCGTCGGCGTACCCTATTCGCCGGCGACTGGCCTGCCCATCGAAAGCCAGACCGTCTCGCAGATGGTCGATCGCGTCCTGGCACTTCCGGAAGGTACGCGGCTTTATCTGCTGGCGCCGGTGGTTCAGGGCCGCAAGGGCGAGTATCGCAAGGAATTTGCCGAGTATCTCAAGAAGGGCTTTCAGCGGGTCAAGGTGGACGGCAAATTCTATGAACTGTCCGAGGCCCCAACACTGGACAAGAAATTTCCGCACGATATCGACGTGGTGGTGGACCGCATCGTGGTCCGCTCCGACATGGCGCAGCGGCTCGCGGAATCGTTCGAGACCGCGCTGAAGCTCGCCGACGGCCTCGCGGTGGTCGAATTCGCCGATGCGCCCGCGGCGAGCGAGGGCGCCGCCGAAAAGAAGGCGGACAAGAAAACCGCCAAGATTCACGACAAGAGCGGCCCCGAGCGCATCCTGTTCTCGGAAAAATTTGCCTGTCCCGTCTCCGGCTTCACGATTCCTGAAATCGAGCCGCGGCTGTTCTCGTTCAACAATCCCTATGGCGCCTGTCCGAAATGCGGCGGCCTCGGGATCGAGCAACACATCGATGCCGAACTGGTCATTCCTGACAAGGAGCTGACCTTGCGCAAGGGCGCGATCGCGCCGTGGGCAAAGTCGTCGTCTCCTTATTACGTGCAGACGCTGCAGGCGCTCGGCAAATTCTATAAATTCACCCTGGACACCAAGTGGAAGGATCTGCCGAAAAAGACGCAGAATGCGCTTCTGTTCGGGTCCGGCGATGACGAGATCAAGTTCTCCTACGAGGACGGCGTCCGCTCCTATGACACCAAGAAACCATTCGAAGGCGTGGTCACCAATATCGAGCGCCGCTTTCGCGAAACCGAAAGCGAATGGGCGCGCGAAGAACTCGGCAAATACTTCAGCGACGTTCCTTGCGAGGCCTGCCATGGTTATCGCCTGAAACCGGAAGCGCTTTGCGTCAAGATCGGCGGCAAACACATCGGCGAAATCTCCGAACTGTCGGTCCTGCGCGCCGGCGAATGGTTCGAGAATGTTCCGGATCAGTTGAACAAGCAGCAGAACGAAATCGCCACACGGGTTCTCAAGGAAATCCGCGAACGCCTGTCGTTCCTGCTCGACGTTGGCTTGAATTATCTGACCCTGTCGCGTTCCTCGGGCACCCTGTCAGGCGGCGAAAGTCAGCGCATTCGCCTGGCGTCCCAGATCGGCTCCGGCCTTACCGGTGTGCTGTACGTGCTGGACGAGCCGTCCATCGGCCTGCATCAGCGCGACAATGCGCGTCTGCTTGATACCCTTCGCCGGTTGCGCAACCTCGGCAACACCGTGATCGTGGTCGAGCACGACGAGGATGCCATCGAGACCGCCGACTATGTTGTGGACGTCGGCCCCGGAGCGGGTGTCAACGGTGGCAACATCGTCGCGCAGGGAACGCCACAGCAGATCAAGGCCGATCCGAAATCGCTCACAGGGAAATATCTCACCGGCGAGTTGTTCGTGCCGATTCCCGAGCGGCGGCCACCAAACCATCGGCGCACCATCAAAGTGATCAATGCGCGCGGCAACAATCTCAAGAACGTCTCAGCCGAGATTCCGCTCGGACTGTTCACCTGCGTCACTGGCGTGTCCGGCGGCGGCAAGTCGACGTTGTTGATCGACACGCTCTACAAGTCCATCGCGCGCAAACTCAACAACGCGTCGGACGCGCCTGCCATCCACGATCGCATCGAGGGCCTGGAGCATATCGACAAGATCATCGATATAGACCAGTCGCCGATCGGGCGCACGCCGCGCTCCAATCCGGCGACCTATACCGGCGCGTTCACGCCGATCCGCGAATGGTTCGCCGGCCTGCCGGAATCCAAGGCCCGCGGTTACGAGCCCGGCCGCTTCTCGTTCAACGTCAAGGGCGGCCGCTGCGAAGCATGTCAGGGCGACGGCCTGATCAAGATCGAGATGCACTTCCTGCCGGACGTTTACGTCACCTGCGACACCTGTAAGGGCAAGCGTTACAACCGCGAAACGCTGGACGTTCTGTTCAAGGGCAAGTCCATCGCCGACGTGCTCGACATGACCGTCGATGAAGCTGCGGAATTCTTCAAGGCCGTGCCGCGTGTGCGCGAGACCTTCCGCACACTCCAGCGCGTCGGTCTCGGTTACATTCATGTCGGTCAGCAAGCGACGACGCTTTCCGGCGGCGAAGCGCAGCGCGTCAAGCTGGCCAAGGAACTTAGCAAACGCGCGACGGGACGCACGCTCTATATTCTGGACGAGCCGACCACGGGTCTGCATTTCCACGACGTGGCCAAGCTGCTCGAAGTGCTCCATGAGCTGGTGTCGCAAGGCAATACGGTCGTTGTCATCGAGCACAATCTCGAAGTCATCAAGACGGCAGACTGGGTGATCGACCTTGGGCCGGAGGGTGGCGACGGCGGCGGTGAAATCGTCGCTTGGGGACCTCCGGAAGACATTGTCAAAGCGCCGCGCAGTTACACCGGGAAATTCCTCGCCCCGGTCCTGAAGAAGGGCCGTCCCGGAAAGATTCTCACAACGGAAGAAGCCGCGGAGTAAGATCGCTTCGCCGCTCAGGACTATCGACAAATCAGGAGTTCAAATGAGCGATACGGTTCAGAACAATCCTTCCAAGAAGCGCTATGAACTCACCGTCGAAGGACACACCGCTGCGACTTATTATACCCTGTCAAATGGCGTGATTACCTTCGTTCATACCGAAGTGCCAAAGGAACTGGAGGGCCGCGGGGTCGGATCGAAGCTCATCAAGGGCGCGCTCGACCAGGTCCGCGCAGACGGTCTGAAAGTCGTCGCGCAGTGCCCGTTTGTGAAGGCCTATATCGGCAAGCACGCCGAATATGCGGATCTGCTCAAATAACCTCCCGGCTTCTGCAAAGGTGACCGCCATGAGCGAGAATACGGTCCGCAACAACACCACGCTCAGCCGCTATGAACTGGACATCAATGGCGCGACAGCTTTCGCGAACTATCGTCTCGCGCCGGGCAAGGTGATCATCACTCATACCGAAACACCCCCTGCGCTGCGCGGGCGCGGCATCGCGTCAACTCTGGTGCAAGGCGCCCTCGAACACATCCGGGCCGATGGGCTGAAGGTCGTGGCGGGCTGCGGGTTCGTTGTCGATTATCTCGACAAGCATCCGGAATTCGCCGACCTCACTGTCTGAACCTTCTCCGAATCAAAATAAAAGCCCGCCATATCCGGCGGGCTTTTTGCTTTATCTGACGGGAATCAGACGATCTTGATCGACATGTCCGGCAGGCCTTCCAGCTTGCAGAGCAGGATGTCACCCTTCACCACCGGACCAACATTCTCCGGCGTGCCGGAATAGATGATATCGCCGGCCTTGAGCTCGAATGCTTCGGACAATTTCGATATCTGTTCAGCCACGCTCCAGATCATCTTGGTGAGATCGGAGTTCTGCCTGACGGTCCCGTTCACCGCCAGCGAGATCGCGCCCTTGGTGAAATGGCCTGTCTTGGTCGCCGGATGAATCGGCCCGAGCACTGCCGAGTGATCGAAGCTCTTGCCGATTTCCCATGGTTTCTTTGCGGCCCCCATGGCATTCTGCAGGTCGCGCCGCGTCATATCGAGGCCAAGCGCGTAACCGTAGACATGATCAAGCGCCTTATCGGCGGGGATATTCTTGCCACCGGATTTCAACGCGGCGACCAGTTCGACCTCGTGGTGATAATTCTTGGTCAGCGTCGGATACGGATGATCCGCAACCGTACCGATGGCGACGACCTGAATGGCATCCGTCGGCTTCTGAAAGAAGAACGGCGGTTCGCGTGTCGGATCCGAGCCACGCTCGATCGCATGGGCGGCATAGTTGCGGCCGATACAATAAATACGGCGCACCGGAAAGACTTCTTTCAATCCGACAACCGGAATGGTGGTTTGCGCAACCGGGAAAATCGGCGTCGCGCCGACTTTCGCTTCGGCGCTGTCGCCGAAAGCAGCCGCGCCCGCGACGGCCACCGCACCGCCTGCAAGAATATGTCTGCGATTGAGTTCAGTCATGTCGTTCCCCTTTTTGCTATCGCATGGGTATTTTTGATTTCGGAAACCTGCGTCGCGCCCTCCCAAGCGCGAGACGGTCGCACTGCTTCCCCTGCTCTTTTCATTGAGACTGACGGATCACCAGCGTTGGCATTTTGTATTCCGCGTACAAGCGTTTGAACAGGGATATGCGCATGGATTGATATGTGCGCTGCAACGAAAAAGGCCCGCCGTTCGGCGGGCCTTTTGTAACAATCAACGAGCTTAGTGCTTAAGGTCGTCCGGCAGCTTGCCGCCGTTGGCCGCAAGCTTGGTCATGACCTGCTTGTGCAGCCAGATGTTCATCTTGGCCGAGTCGTTGGTGTCGCCATCGTAGTTCAATTCCTTGGCGAGCTCCTTGCGCGCGGTCAGGCTGGAATCGATATCGAGGGCCTTCATCAGGTCCACGATCGAAGTCCGCCATTCGAGCTTCTCGCCCTTGGCGGCAACGGCCTTGTCGAGAATCGGTGCGACATCGACCATCGGCACGCTGGCGCCGCCGCCTGCAGCAGAACCGGCACCACCCGCGGGCTCAGCCGCTTCGGCCTTGGTACCGAAAATCGCGCCCATGATCTTACCAAAAATGCTCATCGTTAAACTCCCGAAAAACCCGTCGTTGGATGGATGAAGTTGACGCTTATTCCCCCGCTGCCCCGGCGTGCGCCTCACCGGTCACGCAAGAGTGTAGACGTCCGCGCTGCGCTTGCCAATGCAACAGTTGGCTGTCCGCCCGAGCGTTGAAAGCCGCTGCGCCAAATTGACGCCATAATAATTCAGGCCGCACAACGCCGCGACATGCCGGAAGTTCCGAAAATTGTAAGTTTTTACGGCAAGTGCTCGCAACAGGGCATTCGCTGATCGCGATAATTTGCCCGACTATCATTGAGCATCGTGATAGCGTGATGGCGCGTCCGGTGCCCCTTATGAAACATCACGGCGAAAGCTGTGTGACAAGGAGACAGTCACCATGAGCAATCCCACCTCCGCAAACATCAACTCGCTTGCGCTTGCGTCCGATCCGGCGAAGTACAATGTCCGGACCATCACTTTGGAAGACCTCAAAGATGCGCTTCGTCTTGGCTGGGAAGATTTCAAGGCCGTGCCGACCCACGGCGTTCTGCTGGCGCTGATCTATCCCGTTCTCGGCATTGTGCTGGCACGAACCGTTCTCGGATATTCAATCCTGCCGCTGCTGTTTCCGCTGGCCGCGGGTTTCGCATTGCTCGGTCCCTTCGCAGCCCTGGGCTTCTACGATCTCAGCAGGCGACGTGAACAGGGCGAAGCGCCGACGGCGTCGCATGCACTCGGCGTCTTCCGCTCGCCGTCCATCGGAGCGATGGCATCATTCGGCGCGCTTCTCCTGGTATTGTTCCTGGTCTGGCTTGCGACAGCCCAGTCGATCTACGATTCGACATTCGGCTACGCCGCGGCGTCGAGCATTCCCGATTTCTTTCAACGTGTACTGACAACATCTGAAGGACATCGGCTGATCGCCGTCGGCTGCAGTGCCGGTTTCCTGTTCGCGCTTGTCGCGCTCTGCATCAGTGTCGTCTCATTTCCGTTGATGCTGGATCGTCATGCCGGCGCGATGGATGCAATGATCACATCTGTGCGGGCCGTCGCGCGAAATCCGATCCCGATGGCCGCATGGGGCCTGATCGTTGCGGTGCTGTTGATCGCCGGAACGATACCTTTCTTCCTCGGCCTGACGGTTGTGATCCCGGTACTCGGCCACGCCACCTGGCATCTCTACCGGAAGGTGATTGAACCTTCGGCCATGCCGTATGAACCGCCGCCTGCCGTCAAGACACGGCGCTATGCGGCTGACTTCCCGGTCAACCTGTTTATGTGGGGCCGCAAGGAGCCGTAACCCCAGCAGCTGAACAGCTTTGAAGCGATGCAGTGGCTTGCCACCGCATCGCCTCGGCTATGATCAATGCTTATGGGCTGGTTCGCCGGTCGCGCCGATCGCATTAACGCCAAAGCTGACGTCAACCGTCCCTGCCTTTTCGAATTTCAGCGTCGCCTTCAGCGTATCGCCCTGCTTCAGCGGCTGCTTGATACCCATGAACATCATGTGGAATCCGCCGGGCTTCAGCTCGACGGTTTCGCCGGGCTTGATGGCCAGTCCATCGGTCAGCGGCCTCATTTTCATGACCCCGTCGGTCATCGACATCTCGTGAATCTCGACATGATCCGCACCCACCGAAGTTGCGCTGACAAGGCGATCGGCAGCCGTGCCATTGTTCGTGATCTTGAGATAGCCGCCGGCGATCTTGGCGCCGCCAGGCGTCGCGCGAGTCCACGGAGAGACGACAACCAGATCACCCACCTTGAACGTGTCGCCGCTCGCCGCCGGCGCAGCATCCATTTTCATATGGTCCATCTTGCCGTGGTCCATCTGCGCCTGCGCAACAGTCGTATCCGCGACGACCCGAAGCATCGGCGCGGGCGATTTCAGGCTGTGCGGATTCTGACCCGCCGCAGCAATCTGGTCCCATTTCACCTCACCCTTGGCGCAGGTTTGGACCGTCGGAAATGAGATCGCCTGTCCGGCAGGAAAGTCCGTGACGAAGCTGCTGAAAACAAACTCGTCATAATTGTCGTCGGACAGCGAGCCTCCCGACCACGCGATCTCCTTCGGCCCTTCGCTCACCGGCTTGCCGTGACTCTGGTAGGTCTTTGCATAAGGGCCGCGCGTGACATTCAGCGTCCATCCCGGCTTGGGCATCGGCTTCACACCGATGACGCCCTCCGGAATCTGAATACGGATCGACTGCGTGGCCGATCCGTCGCAGCCGTGCGGCACCTGAAACACCGCCTTGTAATAAGTGCCTGCGCGGACCTCGCCCGTCGCAAGTGTGACATGGGCGAAGGCGGATGATTGCGATGCGATGACAGCGATAGCCATGGCGCCAGCGCCAAGCAGCAGCCGGTGGCTGCGAAAATGGATAGTCATAGGGTCCTCGAATGAAGCTGAGAGAGAGAAATCTGGAAATGATGTCTCAAGCCAGCAGCGGAGGCGCCCGGGCGAAGAAATTCAGTGTCTGCGGCTGACTTCGATGCGGGCGATGATCCGCAGCCTGAAGCTGCTCGTAAGCGGTACGCACAACGGTCGATACAGCCTGACCAGACGGACCAACGGCACCCAGCCCCACGAGACAGCCGCTGAGGCAGTCCCGATGATCCGAAGGACCCGCAGGCTGTCCGCCTCCGCCAACACCTTGGCCACTCGTCGCGCTTGAGCACAGGATGCCCACGCCGGCCAACAGGTGGTCCTGAACGACCAGCGTCCCGCCCCAGCTCGATAGCAATGCCTGAACGGCCATGACCTGCGAGAGCAGGATGACAATCAGGAGCCGGCGATGCGGAGAGCAAACGGACATCTCGCCGCTATGCCATGCCAATGGCCAATCGTCCACGAGAACGGCAGATGTGGACGATCTCGATATAAAATGAACTATTGTTCGGATATGAACACAGTCAGACGGTACATCAACGCCTTGCCGGATTTATGGTGCCGAAAAGCATAGCTTAGCGATACGCTACTTAAATACCACAAACAGCGAGAAAGCCCAAAGAATGTTAGAATTCTCATAAATACATGATATCTCGTGTCAAAATCCTTCCAAACTCATGGAACAACTTCCCCCTTGACCCAATCGCCTTGGAACCTTGAGTGAAAAATTAATCACTTCTTACCTCCGATATGCATAAATCGATTAGCTGCATCGCAACATTCGCGCTATTGCACCGCAGAATCTAAGCCTATATTCCATTTCAACGATGAGGCTGCTCCAAGGGCTGAATCGAGATTACTAAGGAGACTGACCATGCTGCTTTCTTTCATCCGCGCTATCCAGGCGTTCCGTGATTATCAGCGCAATGTTGCTGAGCTGTCGCAGCTGAGCGATCGGGAACTGGCCGATATCGGTCTTGACCGTTCGGACATTCAGCGCGTTGCAGCCGGCGCCTACAACGGCTGAACGCCGCTTCTTCATTGAAGTGTCGATTGCGCCCGCCTCGTGCGGGCGTTGTCGTGTCTGGGGTTCACGACGCGAAAGCTGGGTCGATCGCCAAGACATTGCGTCATGACGTCAGCGGCTCTAGTTGTGAGCCATGACAGTCTTACACACAGATCAAACCGGCGTCGTGCACGTCATCGGCGGCGGTCTCGCCGGTTCGGAAGCCGCATGGCAGATCGCCAATGCAGGCGTCAATGTTGTTCTGCACGAGATGCGGCCACACCGCACCACGGACGCACACCGCACCGACAGCCTCGCCGAACTCGTCTGCTCGAATTCGTTCCGTTCGGATGACGCCGCGAACAACGCGGTCGGCCTGCTTCATGCCGAGCTTCGCAAACTCAACTCGGTGATCATGCGCAGCGCCGACGCCAATCAGGTGCCGGCGGGCGGTGCGCTGGCGGTGGACCGCGACGGTTTCTCCGCCGCCGTGAATGCCGCGCTTGCCGCGCATCCGCGCATCGAGATTCGCCGCGAGGAAATCGCCGGACTTCCGCCGGAGGGCTGGCACAACGTCGTCGTCGCGACCGGGCCGCTGACCTCGCCAGCGCTCGCCGATGCCATCCGCGGCCTGTCGGGCGAAGACGCCCTTGCCTTCTTCGATGCCATCGCGCCGATCGTGCACAAGGACTCCATCGACATGGAGACCGCGTGGTTTCAGTCGCGCTACGACAAGGTCGGGCCCGGCGGCACCGGCGCGGACTACATCAACTGCCCGATGACCCATGAACAGTACGATGCCTTCGTCGATGCGCTGATCGGCGGCGAAAAGACCGATTTCAAGGAGTGGGAAGAGAACACGCCCTACTTCGACGGCTGCCTGCCGATCGAAGTGATGGCCGCGCGCGGCCGCGAAACGCTGCGCCACGGACCGATGAAGCCGGTCGGCCTCACCAATCCGCGCGATCCGACCGTGAAGCCCTACGCCATCGTGCAGCTTCGCCAGGACAACAAGCTCGGCACGCTCTACAATATCGTCGGCTTCCAGACCAAGCTGAAGCACGGCGCGCAGACGCAGGTGTTCCGCGCCATTCCGGGCCTTGAGAAAGCGGAATTCGCGCGGCTCGGCGGCCTGCATCGCAACACCTTCCTGAATTCGCCGAAGCTGCTCGATCCGCAACTGCGGCTGAAGGCGCAGCCGCGCCTGCGTTTCGCGGGCCAGATGACGGGCTGCGAAGGCTATGTGGAATCGGCGGGCGTCGGCCTGCTCGCGGGCCTGTTCGCCGCCGCCGATGCGCGCCGTGACAGCATCGTGCCGCCGCCTTCGACAACGGCGCTCGGTGCGTTGCTCGGCCACATCACCGGCGGTCATATCGAAACCATCGATGCCGGTCCGCGCTCGTTTCAGCCGATGAACATCAACTTCGGCCTGTTTCCGCCGCTGGCTTCTCCGCCAACGAAGAAGCCGGACGGCACGCGCCTGCGCGGCAACGAGAAGACCATCGCCAAGAAGCAGGCGATCAGCGCGCGGGCGTTGGCGGATCTCGATGGCTGGATCGCCGAGACGTTGCGCACAGCGGACGCGGCCTGATCCTGCCCATCAAGTCAAAAGGCCAAACGGTGACGCTCCTCGCTGCAAAGGGCGAGAATGCAACGGGATCGTGACACGTCGCCGGATCGGGATTCAGCGACCGCTTTTCCACCGAATTCACTTGACTCGAATAATCTGAACCGGCGTTCAAGCACTACGGGATGATCCGCATGACGAAACACGATCTGCCAGAGCGTGCTGCGCCAGCCTTCGATGCGGCCCATGCGAAATCCTATGCCGAAGGGCCGCCCCGGCAAGTCCCCGGGTTCGATGGACTGCATCGCATGACGTCGCAGCTTCTTGCGGAGCGCGTTCCGGTCAACGGCGATGTTCTGGTACTCGGTGCGGGCGGCGGCCTCGAGTTGAAGATGCTCGCCGACAACCATCCCGGATGGACGCTGACCGGCATCGATCCATCTGCCGACATGCTTCGGCTGGCCGCGCAAATCGCCGGATCGCACGCCGATCGCATCCGCCTGCATGAAGGCTATATCCACGCCGCACCGGCCGGGCCGTTCGACGGCGCGGTCTGTCTGCTGACGATGCATTTCGTTCCCCGAGAGCAGCGCCTCGAAACGCTTCGCGAAATCCATCGCCGTCTTGTGCCGGGCGCACCGTTCGTTGTGGCACATATCAGTTTTCAGCAAACCGAGCCGGAGCGATCAATGTGGATTGCGCGTCACATCGCTTTCAGCGGGACAGCTCCCGCGAATGTAGAAAGCGCTAGGCACGCGATTGCGACACGGTTATCTGTTCTTTCGCCTGAAGAAGACGAGGCGTTTCTGCGCGAAGCAGGATTCTCAGACGTAAGCTTGTTTTACGCAGGCCTGAGTTTCAGGGGCTGGGTGGCCTACGCATAAATGCGGGACCTTACGCCCTGAACGGCTCCGCGCTCGCCGCGCGCCACGTGGTCCAGAGCATCCCCAGCCGCGACAGTGACGGCGGCGCGAACGGTGCTGACGTTTCGAGACGGTCCAGAATTTTTCCGACGACCGCGAGGGGAAGAAAAGCGCGGCGCACCGCTTGCGGAGCGTCGGCGAGCATCGTCATCGCCTGCACCATTTGCGAGCGAGCCTCGCGGCGCAGATGCGCCAGTGCTTCGGCCAGCGGCGCATTGGCCTGATGCAGGAAGACTTCTTCCGCGATCACGCCATGAAGGTTCATCAGGTCACCCGGCAAATAAAGCTGACGCCGGGCCGCATGTTTCGGCAGCGCCAGAATCACGTCCACCAGTCCTTCGACAATGCCCGCATGATCCGCGATGCGCGCGATGTCGGGCGATGACGCGCCAAGTACGCGCGCGCGCAATTCATATAGCGCCGCCGACGTATCGCGGCAGTGCGCCTCCAGCGCCGCCATGTCCGGCATCGGATCGTCGTAGACATCGAACACATGCGTATCGATCAGGCGCACGAAACTCTCGACCGGAAGGGCGTATTGCGCGATGGCGCGCAGCAATTCAGCAGCAACCGGATTGGCTTCCGCCTCGCCGCGCGTTCCCTGCCCCTCGCCGGTCAATACATCGCGCCACCATTGCAGGCGGATTTCGCCGGGCAGCGGTTGGCTGACATGATCGCGCACATGGGCGACTTCGGCATTGAACGCCGCCAGCGCGAGCCAGCCGCGCCGCACATCCGGCGCGACGAACAGGCTTGCGGCATAGGTCCTGAAATCCTGCGCGCGCACGAGATCGGCGCAGAACGCAGCCGCATCGCTGCCCACGCCGCTCATGGCACCGCAATCAACGCCGCGGCAACGCGGCGTCGCTCGCCGAGCATGATGTTGTAGGTGCGGATGGCCGGGCCGGTCTGCATGGTGTCGAGCGCGATGTGAACGGTGCGAAATGCATTCCGCAGTGGCGCAGGCGCGATCCACACACCGGCGCCGGTGCCGATCAGCAGCGTATCGATGGCGTTGACGTTCTCGAACACGCGCGCCAGCGAGGTACGATCGATCTGGGCCGGATCAGTGACGGGCCATGCCCAGATCGCATCCGGCAGACACAGCAGCGAACCGCGATGCGACATCTCGTCGAACCGGAAGCCGCCGTTGCCATAGGCCTCGATCGGCGCGGACCGCGGAAGGTGCAGTCCGTCCTGCGGATCGCTCACTTGCCCTCGGGCTTCGACGGCTTGTCCTCGCCGCCACGGTTTTCACCACCACGGTTCTCGCCGACACCGAGATAGATCAGGATCGGCGCAGCGATGAAGATCGACGTATAGGTGCCAACCAGCACCACGCCGAAGGTCATGGTCGCCGCGAAGGAATGGATCGCCTTGCCGCCGAACAGCAGCAGCGCAAGCAGCGCCAAGGTCACGGTGACGTGGGTGATGATCGAGCGCGACAGCGTCGAATTGATCGACGTGTTGAGCAGATCGGTCATCGGCATTTTCTTGTAACGCCGCAGCATTTCGCGGATTCGGTCGTAGATCACGACCGTGTCGTTGAGCGAGTAACCGAGAATGGTCAGCAGCGCCGCGATCGAGGTCAGGTCGAATTCGATCTGCGTGATCGACATGAAACCGAGCGTCAGCACGATGTCGTGGACGTTGGCGATCATCGCGCCGAGCGAGAACTGCCACTCGAAACGGAACCACAGGTAGATGAAAATGCACGCGATCGCGAGCATCAGGCCGACGGTGCCGTAAGCCAAGAGTTCGCTGGACACGCGCGGGCCGACCACTTCGACGCGGCGATAATCGACGCTGTCGCCAAACAGCTGGCGAACTTTCTGCACAGCCGCCTGCTGCGCCTGATCGCCGCCGGGCTGTTCGGCGATACGGATCAGAACGTCGTTCGGACCTCCGAATTGCTGAAGCTGGACGTCGCCGAAATTCAGCGTGGTAAGCTGCGCGCGCAAGGCCGCGATATCGGCGGGCCCCGACTTGGTCTGGATTTCCAGCAGCGTGCCGCCCTTGAAGTCGATGCCGAAGTTCAGTCCGTGAACGAAATACAGGCCGATGGCCAGCATCGACAGCAGCGCCGAGATCGGGAAACTGATGCGGCGGAATCGCATGAAGTCGAACTTCGTATCGTCCGGGACGATGCGAAGCGCGGGGATCACGCCATAGATGCTGAGGCCCGTCAGGATGACGATGAAAATGGCGAGTGCGGTGATGATGGTATGAGTCACAGTTTACTCGCTATCTTCAAATCGGCACGGTCTTGGGCCGCGTCCACCGCACCCACATCGCGACGATCAGGCGCGTGACGGTAAAGGCCGTGAAGACGGTGGTGACGATGCCGATGCCGAGCGTCACGGCGAAACCGCGCACCGGGCCGGTGCCGATATAGAACAGCACGGCGGCGGCGATGAATGTGGTGATGTTGGAGTCCAGAATGGTCGCCAGCGCGCGTGAGAATCCGGCGTCGATGGCGTTGATCGCGCTTCGTCCGGCGCGCAGCTCCTCGCGGATGCGCTCATAGATCAGCACGTTGGAGTCCACCGCGATGCCGACCGTCAGCACGATGCCGGCGATGCCCGGCAGTGTCAGCGTGGCGTTCAGCAGCGACAGCACGCCGAAGATCATCGCCACGTTGATGGCGACGGCGACGTTGGCGAAGAAGCCGAACAGCCGGTAGGTCAGCAGCATGAAGACGATGACCAGGACCGAGCCGACATAGGACGCCAGTTCACCGGCGGCGATGGAGTCTTGTCCGAGGCCCGGACCGACGGTGCGCTCCTCGATGATGGTGAGCGGCGCAGGCAGCGCGCCCGCGCGCAGCAGGATCGCGAGATCATTGGCGCCCTGCACGGTGAAGCTGCCCGAGATCTGGCCCGAACCGCCGGTGATCGGTTCGCGGATCACCGGTGCGGAGATCACCTCGTTGTCGAGCACGATCGCGAAGGGCTGGCCGACGTTTTCGAGCGTCGCCTGCGCGAACTTGCGCGCGCCGGAGGTGTTGAAACGGAACGAGACGATCGGCTCGCCGGAGCGCTGGTCGAAGCCGGGCTGCGCGTCGGTGAGATCGCCGCCGGACACCAGCACCTGCTTCTTGATGACGTAAGGCACCTTCGGCGCCGACGCGCTCATCAGGATTTCGTCGTCGGGCGGCAGGCGTCCGCCCTGCGCCTGCTCCGGCGAGACGGTGGAATCGACCATGCGGAAGTCGAGCTTCGCGGTCTTGCCGAGCAGTTCCTTGAGGCGGGTCGGGTCCTGCAGGCCAGGCACCTGAACGAGAATACGATCGACACCCTGACGCTGGATCAACGGTTCGACGGTGCCGAGTTCGTTGATGCGGCGCTCGACGATCTGGATCGATTGTTCGACCGACTGACGCACCCGCTCGGTGATCGCCGCGGGCGGCACGGTCAGGCGGATCAGGCCGCCACCGGCATCGGAGACTTCGACGCTGCGCTGGCCGCTGGAGCCGAGCACGCCGCCGAGCGGCTGGGACAGTTCACGCAGCTTGGCGAGCGCGTTGGTGAGATCGGCGTCCTTGACGCGGACTTCGGCGTTTTCGCCGCGCACCGCAAGGCCGGTGTAGCCGATCTTGGCATCGCGCAGCACGCGGCGCACATCGTCGCGGACCTGATCGAGCTTGTCCTTCTTGACCGAGTTGGAGTCGACTTCGAGCAGGATGTGCGAGCCGCCCTGCAGGTCGAGGCCGAGCACCACATGACGCTGCGCCCATTTCGGCCAGCTCTTGACAGTCGCATCGGGGAAGAAGTTCGGAACCGCGCAAAGGCAGACCAGCAGAGCGGTCAGAATGACCGCCAATGCCTTCCACCGCGTGAAATACAGCATCAGGAGTTTCCGTCAGATTGGCAACGTCGCAAGGAGCCCCGCAGGGATCAGCTTGCGGTGGTTTCGTCCTTGGCGTCCTTGACGTCCTTGTCCTTGACCGGTTCGCCCTTGGTGCGCACGGCCGAAATCATTCCGCGCATTTGACGGATACGCACGCCGTCGGCGATTTCCACCTCGATCTGGTCGTCATCGACAACCTTGGTCACCTTGCCGACCAGCCCGCCATTGGTCACGACGACGTCGCCCCGGCGGATGTTCTTCACCAGTTCCTGATGGTCCTTCAGCTTCTTCTGCTGCGGCTTCAGAATCAGGAAGTACATGATCACGAAGATCAGCGCGAACGGCAGCAGCGACATCAGCATGCTGTTGGTGTCGCCAGCAGCGCCGGCAGCCTGGGCAAAAGCAGGGGTAATGAACATCAGAAAGTCCTCGGGAAGGCGCCGCCATCAGGGCGAAACGCGTAAGATAGAGGGCCGTTTTGGCCGAATTTGCGCGGACTATAACGGCAGTCGCTCCAAAAGCAACGGCACCGGTAAAGCCCATTTCGCCATGCATTTGTGGCGGTTGCAGGCCCCGGCGGCCCCCGCTAAGGGTGCGCCACGAGGTGCCGATTCATGTCCAAAAAGCCCAATAAAAAGGCCTCCAAAAAGGCCGCTTCCGCCACCGTCAGGACGGCCGCCAGGTCGCGTCCCGTCAAGGCGGTCAAATCCGCGACAAAACGCCCTGCGGCGACGGCCGATCATGCCACGCAGGCCCGGATGCTGGCCGCGCTGGAAAGCATCGCCGCCAGCCTGAGCGCGTCGGCGGTGAAGCCGTCGGGTGCCGATTCCCTGAAAGCCGCCGAGGCCTTCGTCTGGCAGCCGAACGGCCACCTGCTCCCGGTTCCCAGGGTCAGCCGCGTCGATCTCGACCTCTTGCGCGGCGTCGACCGGATGCGCGACATCCTGATCGAGAACACCGAGCGCTTCGCAACCGGCCTGCCCGCCAACAATGCGCTGCTCTGGGGCGCGCGCGGCATGGGCAAGTCGTCGCTGGTGAAGGCGGCCCATGCCACCGTCAACGCGATGCCGGAGGTGAACGGCCGGCTCAAGCTGATCGAAATCCACCGCGAGGACATCGAGAGCCTGCCGCTTTTGATGGGCCTGCTGCGCGAGTCCGATTTCCACTTCATCGTGTTCTGCGACGACCTGTCGTTCGACGGCAACGATGCCTCGTACAAATCGCTGAAGGCCGTGCTCGAAGGCGGCATCGAGGGCCGCCCCGAGAACGTCATCCTCTATGCGACCTCGAACCGCCGCCACCTGCTCTCGCGCGACATGATCGAGAACGAGCGCTCGACCGCGATCAATCCCGGCGAGGCCGTGGAGGAGAAGGTGTCCCTCTCCGACCGTTTCGGCCTGTGGCTCGGCTTTCACAAGTGCAGCCAGGACGAATATCTCGACATGGTGCGCGGCTATGCGCGCCACTTCGGCGTCGATGTCTCCGACGAGCAACTCGAGCGCGAGGCGCTGGAATGGTCCACCACCCGCGGCTCGCGCTCGGGCCGCGTGGCGTGGCAGTTCACGCAGGAGATCGCGGGCCGGATGGGCGTGAAGCTGACCGGCAAGTAATCACCTCCCGGCGATCCAAACGAAAAACCCCGGCGCGAAGCCGGGGTTTTTTGTTGATCGCTGTCGCGACGCTTACGCGCCGTTCAGGAATTGAAGCGGGTCGACGGCTGAAGATCCTTTACGGATCTCGAAGTGAAGCTGCGGCGACCCCACCTCTCCCGTCTGACCCGATTTGGCAATCACCTGGCCGCGCTTGATTGTATCGCCGCGCTTCACCATCAGTTCACTCGCGTGGGCATACGCGGTGACGTAACCGTTGGAGTGCCGCACCAGGATCAGATTGCCATATCCTTTGAGTTCGTTGCCCGAATAGGCAACCACGCCGTCTTCCGCGGCTTTCACCGGCGTGCCTTCCGGAACGGCGACATTGATGCCGTCGTTCTGTTTTCCATTCGTCTTCGCGCCATAGGCCGTGATCACCCGGCCGCGCACCGGCCAGCGGAAGGTCGGCAGCGCGTTGGTGGCTTCGGCCGCCTTCACAGGCGACTGTGCTTCAGGCAGTTCGGCCGCAGGCGCCTCGGCGGCGACGCGGGCCTTCTGCACCGGCTCGACCCGCGCGACCACGACGGGCTTCGCGGCAGGCGCGACCGGGGCCGGAGCAACGGCAACCGGTTTCGGCCCTTCCGCGACCATCTGCGGTGCGGCCGCAGCAACGACTTTGCCGCCGCCGGGAATGTTGATCCTGGTGCCGATCCGAAGCTGCGTCGTCACCGGAATGTGGTTGGCGGCGGCAAGCTGCGCCGGCGGAATGTTGTGGCGGCGCGACAGATTCATCAGCGTGTCGCCGGGCTTGACGATATGGACGCTGGCCGGAAGACCGGCGGCAACCTTGGTGCCCGGCGCGCCCGACAGCGCGGGAGGCGCGGCACTCGCCGTGCGGCGCGGAATGACAAGCTGCTGGCCCGGCTGCAGCATGCGCGGACCGTTGTAGCCGTTGGCTTTCAGGATTTCCGACGACGGCACATTGTAGCGCTTCGAAATGACTTCGAGCGTATCGGCGGTGCCGACGATGATCGTGGTGCCGCCTTCGCGATGCCAGCCCGGCGTCGCAGCCGCGACGGAGCGCGGCGCGGTCGAACCGGTGGTCTCGATGGGAGCTGCAGGCGGCGTATAGGATGCCATGCCGCGGCCGCCGCCCGATGTCGGAGTCGAGGCCGTGGGATAGGACAGCGGCGCGGAGACGACAGGCGCCGTCGCGTAAGGCCGCCGATACTGCGGCAACTCGCGAGGAGGCTGCTGCTGGTGGGAATAGTTTTGCTGGTAGTAACCGTTCTGCCGGTCACTGTTCTGCTGGACAGTGCCCGTCGTTTCGCGCGAGGCGAACGGGTTATCCTGGAATCTTGTCGAGGTATCGGCGCTGCATCCGCCAAATCCGACCGAGACGAGCGCCAGAACCACGAAATGCGGTGCATGACGCGAGCTAATCAACTCGACAAACCGGGACATGGTTACTCACTGGTACGCAACTGACACAGATTTGAGTAAACACGCGCGGAGTAAATAACTCTTTAAACGCTAAAATCCCGGTGTTTTTCGCACAGAAACGAAAATCACAGTTCCCGGGCGACGCCGGGAAGCGCCGGAACGAAACGCACAGGCAAAAGCTCTTCGCGCTTAAAGCCGCTGTCGGTCCGGACGACCCGGACCAGCACCTGCCTGTCGTCCACTGGCCCAACGGGCGCGATCAACACCCCGCCCGGCTCCAGCCGCTCCAGCAGCGCGTCCGGGATGTTTTCCATCGCCGCTGTCACCATGATCCGGTCGAAGGTGCCCCGCGTCTCGGGAATGTCGAAGCCGTCGCCGTGGATCACCTCCACGTTGCTGCAGCCGATCCCGGCCAGGACACGCCGGGCGCGATCGGCCAGCGTGCGGAAGCGCTCCAGCGAGACGACCTCGCGGCACAGTTTCGAGAGGATCGCCGCCTGGTAGCCCGACCCGGTGCCGATCTCGAGCACCCGATGCTCCGGGCGCAACTGAAGCTGCTCGGTCATGTAGGCCACGATGAACGGCTGGCTGATGGTCTGTCCGCAGGCGATCCCCAAAGCCGTATCCCGATAGGCGTAGATGCGGTCGACCGACATCACGAACAGTTCGCGCGGCACCTCCTCCATGGCCCTGAGCACCGCCTGATCGCTGATCCCGCTGCGCCGCAGGTTGAGCTGAAACACGATCTTTTCCTGGGGGGTGGACGGCAACGACGGCATGATGACCAAGGGTATGAGGGTGCTGGAAGGTGCCCCCCGATCATAGGACCGGACGGGCCCCGATCGGGAGGATGGACATTCGACAATTTAGGTTCCATTTGTGGGAACCTACAGAGCGGATGTAAGTTAGGGGTCGGATAAACATAATTTATCCGATGTTAAATCAGTCCAGATTTGTCGTTTTGGGGGACGAATGCCTGGCACGTTAAAGGCTGCAAGACGGCGATCAGTCCTTCTGGTCGAAGACGAAGTCATGATTCGCATGATGGTCGCGGACATGCTCGAAGAGCTTGGCTACAGGATCGTTGCGGAAGCCGGCGACATCGATGAAGCCGTCCATCTGGTGCAAACGACCGACTTCGACATCGCCCTGCTCGACGTCAACGTCAACGGCAAGATCATCACACCGGTCGCGGAATCCGTGATGCTGCGCGGCTTGCCGTTCGTGTTCGCCACGGGCTACGGCGCAGAGGGCCTGCCGGAAAAATTCCGCGACCGCCCGACGATTCAGAAACCCTTCCAGATCGAAACGCTGGCGCGCACCATCGAGACCGTGCTCAAGGGCATGGCGGCGTAGGCGGCGCCTACTTCTTTAGACCTCATGGTGAGGAGCGAGGCGCAGCCTTGCGTCTCGAACCATGAGAGGCGTGGCACTGTGTCAGCACAACCTCATCCTTCGAGACGCGCGCAAGAGCGCGCTCCTCAGGATGAGGGAAAGATGCCCTACTTCAACACGTCCCGCAGCTTCTCCGAGAACGCCATATCCGTGCGGTCGAGCCGCAGCGGCGTGACCGACACGAAGTTCGCCGCCAGCGCGGCAAGATCGGTGTCCTTCGGCGGAATGTCTTCCGCGGCGACCTTCTCGAAGCCGATCCAGTAATACGGATTGCCGCGGCCGTCGCGGCGGCTGTCGATCTTGAGAAAACCGAGATTGCGCTTGCCCTGCCGCGTGACGGCGATGCCCTTCACCTCATCGGGGCGGCAGGCCGGGAAATTGACGTTGATCACGGTGTCGCGCGGCACCCCGAGTTTCATCACGTTGCGGATCACGTCGGGGCCGAACTGCAGCGCCGTGTCCCAGGTCGGATTCTGGCGGGTCTCGATCGAAAATTCCTGCGACAGCGCGAACGACGGCAGGCCGAGAATGGTGCCTTCCAGCGCGCCCGCGATGGTGCCGGAATAGACCACGTCTTCGGCGACGTTGCGGCCCTTGTTGACGCCCGACAGCACGATGTCCGGCATCTTGCTGCCGAGCACATGGCGCGAGCCCATGATCACGCAGTCGGTCGGCGTGCCGCGCACCGCGAAATGACGGTCGTCGATTTCGCGAAGCCGCAGCGGATCGTTCAGCGACAGCGAATGCGAAACGCCGGACTGGTCAAGCTCGGGCGCAACCACCCAGACGTCATCGGAGAGCTTGCGGGCGATCTCCTCGATCACCCGAATGCCGGGCGCGTGGATACCGTCGTCGTTGGTGCAGAGAATTCGCATATCGTGTCCTTATCGTCCGAAGCCACGGGATAACGTCACCCTGAGGTGGGCGCGCAAAGCGCGCCCCTCGAAGGGCGACGTTGTTTGCCCGCATCCTTCGAGGCTCGCCGCAAGTACGGCTCGCACCTCAGGATGACGGGCTGACGGTTCAACTCTCCTTCGCGATCACTTTGAGGCCGCCCATATACGGCTGCAGCACGTCCGGCACGGCGATCGCGCCGTCCTCCTGCTGATAGGTTTCCATCACGGCGATCAGCGCGCGGCCGACAGCCGTGCCCGAGCCGTTCAGCGTGTGCACGAAACGCGGCTTGCCGTCCGGGCCTCTTGAGCGCGCATCCATGCGCCGCGCCTGAAAATCGCCGCACACCGAGCAGGACGAAATCTCGCGGTACATGCCGGGGTTGTTAGAATCTTGACCCTGTCCCGGCATCCAGACTTCGATGTCGTAGGTCTTCTGCGAAGCGAAGCCCATGTCGCCGGTGCACAGCGTCATCACGCGGTAATGCAGGCCGAGGCGCTTCAGCACCTCCTCGGCGCAGGACAACATACGCTCGTGCTCGTTCTTGGACTCTTCCGGCGTCGTGACCGAGACCAGTTCGACCTTGGTGAACTGATGCTGGCGGATCATGCCGCGCGTGTCGCGTCCCGCCGCGCCCGCTTCCGCGCGGAAGCACGGCGTCAGCGCGGTCAGCCGCATCGGCAGTTCTTTTTCGTCGAGAATGGATTCACGCACGAGATTGGTCAGCGGCACTTCGGCGGTGGGGATGAGCCAGAACTGAGAGCGACCATGATCTTCAAAAAGGGTTTCAATCCTCGGCAAGTGTTCGTTGAAAAAGCCCGCGATTGCTTCGTAGGTTTGTTTATTGGTCAAGTTGTCCGGCAGAGAAGCAAAGAACGCTTCTTTGTGAGGGTGCAACTGAGTTTCTACAAAGCGATTATACGCCTCTAGATCGAATTGCTCGATTTTGGATGCCGAAAATTGATCCTCGCGAAACTTCGGCAACTGCGCGGTGCCGAACATCGCATCGTCACGCACCAGCAGCGGTGGATTGACTTCGGTGTAGCCGTGCTCGGTCGTGTGAAGATCGAGCATGAACTGGCCGATGGCGCGCTCGAGACGCGCGAGGCCTTTCTTGAGAACAACAAAGCGCGCGCCGGAGAGCTTCGCGGCGGTCTCGAAGTCCATGAACTTCAGACCCTCGCCAAGCTCGACATGCTCCTTCGGCTTAAAGGCGTAGGTGCGCTTCTCGCCATAGTGATGATGCTCCACATTGCCGTGCTCGTCGGCGCCGTCCGGCACTTCATCAAGCGGCAGGTTCGGAATCTGCGCGAGTTGCGTCTTCAACTCGTCTTCGACCTGCTTCACCGTGGCTTCAAGCTCGGGCAGCTTGGTCTTGAGTTCGCCGACCTCGGCCATCAGCGCGTCGGCGCGCACATTGTCCTTAGCCTTCTTGGCCTCGCCGATCTCCTTCGAGGCCGCGTTGCGCCGCGCCTGCGTCTGCTCCGATGCCTGAATGGCCGTGCGGCGCTTTTCATCGATCGCGATCAGGGACGACGACAATGCCTCCAGCCCGCGGCGCGCGAGCGCCTTATCGAAAGCGTCGGGGTTTTCTCGAATCCAGCGAATGTCGTGCATGTTCAATTCCTGCGTCATGGCCGGACTTTCCCGACCATCCACGTCTTTCGTTGCTGCGTTAGAACAATTCGGGGGTGTCCGGGTCAAGCCCGGGCAGGACGAATCGGACGCATGGCCGCCACCATATCCGAACAACTGGCGCGGGCGGTCATCCTCAGTATCAGACAGAAAACAGCCAAAGGGCCGTCATTGCGAGCGAAGCGAAGCAATCCATTCTTAAAAAAGCTGGATTGCTTCGTCGCTTCGCTCCTCGCAATGACTGGCTACCCGCCTACTCCGCGGGCGTCGTGGCGGGCGGAGTCGGCGGCGTATCGGTCGGTGGAGTCGGCGATGAACCGGCCTCGGCGGCGGCCTTGTCGGCAGCGGTTTTGGCGGCCTTCTTCTCCACCATCGCCACCGCGATGATCGAGCCCTCGTAGAGGACCAGCAGCGGGATCGCGAGCGAGGCCTGGCTGATGACATCCGGCGGGGTCAGCACCGCCGCGATGATGAACGCCACCACGATGAAGTAGCGGCGCTTGTCGCGCAGTTGCTTCGCGGTGAGGATTCCGATCCGGCCGAGCAACGTCAGCACCACCGGCAACTGGAACGCGATGCCGAAAGCGAAGATCAGCGACATCATCAGCGAGAGATATTCGCCGACCTTGGGCAACAGCGCGATCTGCGCGGTTTCGGCGCCGCCGACCTGCTGCATGCCGAGCGAGAAGCGGATCAGCATCGGCAGCACGAGGAAGTAGACCAGCAGCGAGCCGAGCACGAAGAAGATCGGCGTCGCGATCAGATACGGCAGGAATGCGCCGCGCTCGTGCTTGTAGAGGCCCGGCGCGACGAACATGTAGATCTGCGCGGCGATCACCGGAAACGACAGGAAGCCCGCGCCGAACATGGCGAGCTTGAGCTGCGTGAGGAAGTATTCCAGCAGCGCGGTGTAGATGAACTTGGAATTCTCGGGCCCCGCGACCCAGACGAACGGCCACACCAGCACGTTGTAGATCTGCTTGGCGAAGAAGAAGCAGAAGACGAAGGCCAGCGCGAATGCGAGCAACGCCTTGATCAGCCGCGAGCGCAGCTCGATCAGGTGGTCCATCAACGGGGCCTTGGTGGATTCGATGTCTTCGGCGCTCATGACGCTTTGGCGTCCGGCTGTTCGGTTTTGGATCCAAGCAGCTCCGGCATCGGGTCGGTATCCTGCGTCGTCTGCGCGTGGGTTTCCGCCTCGATGAATGTCTCCGGCGTCGGCGGCTCGGGCGTGGTCGGCGTCACTGGCGGGTCGGTCTTGAGCGCATCCTCGCCGTACTTCTCGAGCGAGGTCAGGAGATTGGTCGGCGACAGGTCCTTGGCGGCGGACGACGCTTCATCGAACGTCTTCTTGATGTCCGCCATTTCCGCTTCGCGCATCGCCTCGTTGAACTGGCCCTGGAATTCCGCGGCCATGCGGCGCGCCTTGCCGATCCACTGCCCGACCATGCGCAGCACGCCGGGAAGCTCCTTCGGGCCGATGGCGATCAGCGCGACAACGCCGATCACGACCAGTTCACTCCACCCGATATCGAACATGGAAAATTCCGCCTAACGACGCACGCCGCTTCACTCGGACCGACAAAGCGGACCGTCAGACCGCCTTGCTGCCGACATCGCTGCGCTGAGAGGTCGCCTGCGGCGCGTTGTCGATGGTCTTCACCGGATCGGACTTCTCCGCCGGCTTCACCTCGTCGTCGGCCATGCCCTTCTTGAAGGCCTTGATGCCCTGCGCGACGTCGCCCATCAGGTCCGAAATCTTGCCGCGGCCGAACAGCAGCAGGACGATGCCGATCACGACGATCCAGTGCCAGATGCTAAACGAACCCATACTGCCGTCCTCCAAAACACGCGACCGGATTTTTTCCGGTCTTTTCGGACCGGAACGTAGGCTGCGGAGGTGTCAAAAACAAGGATTAACCCCGCGTCGGGACTGCGCAAACCGGCGCATTGACACGAGAGTTAACATCCGCGCAGGCCGCGCTTCCAATGGACGCGCAAACCCTTCGAAAATCAGCCTTCCTCGCCCTTTTCCGGTTCCACGGCGGGCGCCAGCGTCAGGTCGAGATCGCCGGGCTCCAGCGGTTCCTCATCCTCGCGCAGCTCCGGATCGTCGGACGGCGATGGAACGCTGAAGCCGCTCGGCAGGCGGGTGTCCAGCAGGCCCGCGCCCTTCAGCTCGTCCAAGCCCGGCAGGTCGTTCAGCGCCTCGAGGCTGAACTGCGACAGGAACGCCTCGGTGGTGCCGAAGGTCAGCGGGCGGCCCGGGGTCTTGCGGCGGCCGCGCGGGCGGATCCAGCCGGTTTCCAGCAGCACGTCGAGAGTTCCCTTCGAGGTCACCACGCCGCGGATTTCTTCGATCTCGGCGCGGGTCACCGGCTGGTGATAGGCGATGATCGCCAGCATCTCGATGGCGGCGCGCGACAGGCGGCGGGTTTCCGTGCTCTCGCGGGTCATCAGCCAGGCGAGATCGCCGGCGGTGCGGAAGGTCCACTTGTTGGCCACGCGCACCAGATTGACACCGCGCAGCGAATAGTCGGCCTGCAACTGCGCCAGCGCGGCCTTGATGTCGATGCCTTCGGGCATGCGCTTGGCGAGCGCCGATTCCTCGAGCGGTTCGCTGGAGGCGAACAGCAGCGCTTCCAGAAGACGCAGTTCCTCCGGACGCGCAGCGGAATCACGCACGGACTGCTCGCCGTCGGCTTCCACCGACGCCGCGCCTACGGCAGCGTGTTCCTGAGCGGACTCATCCTCGGCCGCAGCCTGCGTCTCGCCGGACTCGTCGTCCGACTCCGCGACCTCATGATCGGCGGCTTCAGTCCCCTGAGCCGCAACATCATCACCGGTTACAACCTGCTCATCAGTCGAGGTGACCTGCTGTTCGTCGGCGAGAGCGTCCTCGACGGGAGTCTCATCAACCGGAGCGATATATTTCGCGGCCATCGGCATCGCCTGGTCTCCTTCTTCCACTTACTCAACAGGCATTTCCGGCGCAGCCTCGGCGCCGGGCGGCACGTGCGCCACATGCTTGCGAAAATACAGAGGCGCGAACGCTTCTTTCTGATGCAGGTCCAGCACGCCCTCGCGCACCAGTTCGAGCGCGGCGGCAAAGCTCGACGCGAACACGGTCGTCTTCTGCGTCGGATCAACCACGTAGCGCATCAGATGCTCGTCGAGGCTTGCCCAGTCTTCCGTCTCGGTGGCGCCGATCAGCCGCTCCAGCGACACGCGCGCTTCGGTCAGCGACCACACGGTCCGCCGGGCGAGATGCACGGTCGCGAGCACGTTCTGCTGGCGCTGCGTCGCATAAGCGGACAGCAGATCGTACAGGGTCGCGGTCCAGCGCTGATGCTTGATCTGCGCGATGGATTCAGGCTGACCGCGCGGGAAGATATCGCGGCGCAGTTGTGGCCGGGTCATCAGCCGGTTCGATGCCTCGCGGATCTGTTCAAGACGGCGCAGGCGATTGGCGAGCGCGGTCGCGAGATCCTCGGCGCTCGGCCCTTCGGCGCTCGGCGGTTCGGGGAGCAGCAGACGTGACTTGAGATAAGCCAGCCACGCCGCCATCACGAGATAGTCGGCGGCCAGCTCAAGCCGCAGCTTGCGCGCTTCTTCGATAAACACGAGATACTGGTCGGCCAGCGCCAGAATGGAAATCTTGTGGAGGTCGACCTTCTGCTGACGCGCCAGCGCAAGCAGCAGATCGAGCGGACCTTCATATCCCTCAACGTCCACCACAAGGGCGATATCGTCGTCGGCGCGTTCCGCCGCAGGCTGGCCGGTCTCGAATGATAGGATTTCCGCGCTCATGACGTGAGACTCCCTGCCCGGCCGATCAGCCGGTCCAGCTCGGCACGCGCCGCCACGCGATCAAGCGGCTGCGGCGGCTTGCGCGACGCCAATGCACGGTCCGCGCGAGCCAAAGCCTCGCCAGCCAGCAGCGGCGCTTCATTCGCAACCTCAAGCATCTCGCCGAGCTTGCCGTTGCAATGGAGAACGACGTCGCAGCCCGCCGCAAAGCTGGCGCGTGTCCGCTCCGCGATCGATCCCTGCAAGGCGTTCATGGACACGTCATCACTCATTAACAAACCCTGGAAACCAATGGTCCCGCGAATCACCTGTTCGATGATTGTCGCAGATGTGGTCGCGGGTTGGGCGGGGTCGAGGGCGCTAAACACAACATGTGCGGTCATGGCCATGGGCAGGTCGGCCAGCGGCCTGAAAGCCGCGAAGTCGGAACCCGCAAGTTCCGCCGCCGGAACATCGACCGTCGGCAGCCGGTAATGGCTGTCCGCCGTGGCCCGTCCGTGGCCGGGAATATGCTTCAGGACCGGCAGGACGCCGCCCTGTTCCAGTCCCGTGGTCACTGCCCGGGCGATGGCCGCGACCTTGTCCGGCGAGGTTCCATAGGCCCGGTCGCCGATCACGGCATCCGCGCCGGGAACCGGCACGTCCGCCAGCGGCAGGCAGTCCACCGTGATGCCGAGATCATGCAGGTCGGCGGCGATCAGCCGGGCGGTCAGCCGGGCCGCTTCGAGGCCCGCGGGCTTGTCGGCGTCATAGAGGGTGCTGAATACCGCTCCCGGCGGATAAACCGGCCAGTGCGGCGGCTGCAGGCGCTGCACCCGGCCGCCTTCCTGATCGATCAGGACCGGTGCATCGGCCCGTCCGACGCTCGCGCGCAATTCCCCAACCAGACGAATGACTTGTTCGGGGCTTTCGACATTGCGCTTGAAAAGGATGAAACCCCACGGCTGCCGGTCGCGCAGAAACGCCCGCTCGTCGTCGGTCAGGTCCGTTCCGGAAACACCGGTGATGAATGCGCGCGCAGCCATGATCCGGCGATTAGCCCGCGCAGTGCGGCAGGGTCAAGGAAAGCGGGCCAAATCCGGGGCATTTGGCCGGATCATCCACAGTCGCAAAGGCAATGGGGCTCAAGGATTTGGCGCGGAAACCGCGATGACAACGAGTCTCGTGTCCCGGACGCGATGCGACGTGCAACGTTGCATCGCTGAGCCGGGACCGTCATGGTCTCGAACGGTCCCGGTTCTGCAGCGCATCACTCCGTGCTGCGCTGCGCCCGGGACACTTAAACTCTCAACTTGGTTTCCCTGCACCGTGCTCGATGCGGTCGGCGATGACGCGGAATGCCAAGGCTTCGGCCTTGGTCCGTGCTTCCGCTTCAGTCGCGCCGTAAACAAGAACGCCGGGCAAAGCAGGGACTTCGCCAATCCAGCGACCATCCTCTTCGCGCTCAAGCTCGATCCGCATCCGGCAACTCCGTGCGGCTCTCACATTTATGCGCCCGCAGTCGCATCGTCCAGCATGCAGAACTGTCAGACCGCGCAACTTGCCTCAGTTCCGCTGCACGACGCACTGGCCGCCGGCGGATTTCAGGCTCATGCAGAACTGGGCCGCCTCATCGCCGCTTCCGAACGGACCGACCATGGCGCGATAGAAGGTGCCCTTCCCGGCGATGTCGGCGCGGTGGATCGTGGCAGAGCGAGATCCGAGGATGCCCGAATACTTGCCCTGCAGCGCCCTGAACGATGCCCGCGCATCGGCCTCGGACCTCTGCGACGACACCTGCACATAAGCGCCTGCTGCGCCGCCGGACGGCGTGAGCGCGGCGACCTTGGGACGCGCGGCCTCGGCCGGAGCCGAAGGCTGCGGCGACAGCGACATCGGCGCATTGGCCTGCGATCCGGTGGGCGCGCTGGCCGGTGCCGCGGCGCGCGGCTGCGGAGCCTGCGCGCGCGGTGATGATGGCAGTGCTGCGCCCGGAGCCGCAGCGGTCGCGTCGGTCTGATCGCCGGGGCGAATGCTCAGGGTGCGGATCTTCCGGGGCTCCTCGCCGCCCTGCAACGTGCCATTGCCGACGCCTGCACCGGTCGGGCGGGTTGCAGTCGACGCGCTCGCCACCGTCGGCGGATTGGCGTTCTGGGTCAGCGGCGGAAACACCACGCGCGGACCCGCATTGGGATTGGTCCTGGCGTTCACATCGACCGGCTGTTCCTCGCGCGACACCATCCGCTCGGTGGACTTGTCGCCGACGCGATCGGTGATCTGCTTGCCCGAGCTGTCGCCTGCGCCGGGCGGAATGACCTTGTTCGGACCGGTGTCAGCCTTGATGACCGGCGGCTCGCCGCTGCGCGGAGAACCGATGAAGGTGCGATAGGCAAACGCCGCGCCGGTGCCGACAATCGCCAGCAGCAGCACCACGATGACGGTCATCGTGCCGCCGCGCCGCTGTTTCGGCTCCGCCTGTTCATAGCCGTCGCCATAAGACTGATCATACGGCGCGCCGTAAACCTCATCCTGCGCGTAGCCGGCGGCAGGCGCATTGTCGGCGGCACCGTAAAGGACGTCGTCGTAACGGTCGGTCGGCATCTGCTGGCCGTGCGCCCTTGCCTGCGGCAGCGGCTCGTAGCCCGAATGATCGAAATGCGGGTCGCGATGAACCGGCGCGGGATCATACTGACCGGCTGCATACGGCTGATCGACCTGCTCGTCGGCACGATAGGACGTGTCGCGGGAACGCCGCCCGGTCAGGTTCTGCAGCCAGGACGGACGGCTGGCGGGCGCGTCCTGCGGCTCGGCATAGGGTTCCGGCGCGTCATTAGACGCATAGCCGCCGGCCCCATGATGCTCCTGCGCATAAGGGTCCTGAGCGTAACGATCTTGGGCGTAACGGTCTTGATCGTAAGCCTGCGGCGCACGCGGCTGCGGCGCGGCATACTGATCGTAATCGTCCTGCGCGCGTGGCGCGGGACGTTGCGGCTGCCGCTGCTCGCGTCCGAATGTCGACATCGGATCGGACTGCCCGATCAGGCGCGCCAGTTCGGCCAGCGGATCGCTTTCGGCGCGCGGCTGCGAGGCCGAGCGCGAGTCATCCCGGCCGTAATCGTCATCCGCCGGAAACGGTCTGTCGCGATATTGGTTCGCCATTGCGATGTTGCATCCCCTTCGGGGAAGCGCCTCGCCCGTCATTCAAACGAACGCCGCTTCTCACACTGCCGCCACCCGTTCCCCGTGACGGCTCTACCCCAAAACTATCGCATCTCGTCTGGTGCATGGACGCCGAGCACGGCGAGGCCGGAAGCCAGAACCGAGACGACGCCCTGAACCAAGGCCAGTCGCGCGATTGTTACTTCAGCATCATTCTGGATAATGAAGCGTAAATGAGGCATGTCGCGACCCTTGGTCCAGAGGGCGTGGAATTCGCTGGCGAGATCATAGAGATAAAAAGCGATTCGGTGTGGTTCATGTGCGGCCGCCGCCGCTTCCACGATCCGCGGGAAAATCGCGATCTGCCGGATCAGGCTGAGTTCGACCGGGTCGGACAGACGCTCGATCTTCGCGTCCCGCAGGAACGCGACCCGCCCCGCCTCGTCCGCAGGCAAGTCTGGCACCGCCTCGCGCGCATTCTTGAACACCGAATGCCCGCGCGCGTGGCCGTACTGCACGTAGAACACCGCGTTGTCCTTGGACTGTTCGATCACCTTGGCGAGGTCGAAGTCCAGCACCGCGTCGTTCTTGCGGAACAGCATCATGAAGCGCACGGCATCGGAGCCGACTTCATCCACGACCTCGCGTAGCGTGACGAAATCGCCCGAGCGCTTCGACATCTTCACCGGCTCGCCGTTGCGCAGCAATTTCACAAGTTGAACGATCTTCACGTCCAGCGTCGCCTTGTCGCCGGTGACCGCCTTGATCGCCGCCTGCACGCGCTTGATGTAGCCGCCGTGATCCGCGCCCCACACGTCCACCATGTTGAGGAAACCGCGGTCGAACTTGGTCTTGTGATAGGCGATGTCGGACGCGAAGTAGGTATACGAGCCGTCCGACTTCTTCAGCGGACGATCGACGTCGTCGCCGAACGCGGTGGCGCGGAACAGGGTCTGCTCGCGGTCTTCGTAGTCCTCGACCGGCGCACCCTTCGGCGGCGGCAGGCGGCCCTCATAAACATCGCCCTTGGCGCGCAGGCCCGCGATGGTCGCGCCGACCTGATCGTTGCCGTTCTGGTTGAGCGAACGCTCCGAGAAGAACACATCGTGCCGGATGTTGAGCGCGGCGAGATCGCCCTTGATCATCTCCATCATCATGGCGATGGCCTTGGCGCGCACGACCGGCAGCCATTCGGCCTCAAGCTGCTTAGTCAGCTTGTCGCCATATTCCTTCGCCAGCGCCTCGCCGACGGGCTTCAGGTAATCGCCCGGATAAAGCCCTTCCGGAATTTCGCCGATGCTTTCACCCAGCGCCTCGCGGTAGCGCAGGAATGCGGAGCGCGCGAGCACATCCACCTGCGCGCCGGCGTCATTGATGTAGTATTCCTTGGTGACGTCGTAACCCGCGAACGACAAGAGGCTCGCCAGCGCATCGCCAAACACCGCGCCGCGGCAGTGGCCGACATGCATCGGCCCGGTCGGATTGGCGGAGACATATTCGACATTGACCTTCTCGCCCGCGCCGGACGCGCTGCGGCCGTAGCTCTTGCCCTGCGCCAGAACGGTGCGTAGCGCGCCGAACCATGCGGACGTCTTCAGCGTGAGATTGATGAAGCCGGGACCGGCGACGTCTACCTTCTCCACGATCGGATCGGCGCGCAGCCTGTCCGCGATCTTGTCCGCGAGGTCGCGCGGCTTGGCCCTGGCTTCTTTCGCCAGCACCATCGCGGCGTTGGTCGCCATGTCGCCGTGCGATGCATCCTTCGGCGGCTCGACCACCACACGGGACAGGTCGATGCCTGCGGGCAGCACGCCCTCGCCGCCAAGCGCCCTGCATACGGCATGAACGCGCAAAAGCACGTCGGCGAACAGATGCGGAGGCTGGGTCGGCGAAGTCATGAGACGTCCTGTAACATGCGGAAAATCGGGCTTTTCAGGCCGCCGCCTAACGCAAATCCGGGGTCGAGTCAAAAAGCCGGCGATGCTCGGTAATGGCGTATCTGTCGGTCATTCCGGCGATGAAATCGCCGATCCGGCGGGCCTCGGCCCCAGCGTGGCCGTGTTCCTCCGGCGGCAGCCAGTCGGACGGCAGATCCTTCGGCTCGGAGCGGTAACGGGCGAACAGATCGCGCACCACGCGCTCGGCGTCCCGCATCACCCGCATCACGCGCTCATGGCGATACATATGCGTCTTGAGGAAGCGCTTGATTTCGGCTTCGGTCTTTTCCGCTTCGGCCGAAAAACCGACCAGCGTGCGGCCGCAATTGCGCACGTCCCCGGCGCTGCGCGGCTGCACGTCGCCAAGCCGCCGGCATGTTTCGGAGAACACGTCCTCGATCAGATACGAGATCAGTTCGCGCACCAGTTCCGCGCCGCGCCGCGGCTCGTCCAGCACCGGATAGCGCGCGAAGATCACCGCATTGATGTCGGCGATCAGCGGAATGCCGCCGAGATCGTCGACGGTGAACAGCCCCGCCCGCAAGCCGTCGTCAATGTCATGCGCGTCGTAGGCGATGTCGTCGGCGACGGCGGCGACCTGTGCTTCCAGCGAGGCGTGGCTCGCCAGTTCGAGGTCGTGAAACGCGACATACTCCGAGATGCCGACGGGCACGCCGTGTTCGCGATAACGTCCGACCGGCTCGCCATTGCGGTCGATCAGCGGACCGTTGTGCTTGACGATGCCTTCGAGTGCTTCCCATGTCAGGTTGAGGCCGTCGAAAGCCGGATAGCGCCGCTCCAGCATCGTCACCACGCGCAAGCTCTGCGCGTTGTGATCGAAACCGCCGTGATCCTTCAGGCATTCGTCCAGCGCCCGCTCCCCGGCATGGCCGAACGGCGGATGGCCGAGATCGTGGGCCAGCGCCAGCGTCTCGGTCAGGTCTTCATCCAGGCCGAGTTGGCGTGCCAGCGCGCGGGCGATCTGCGCCACTTCCAGCGTGTGGGTCAGGCGGGTGCGGTAATGGTCGCCCTCATGGAACACAAAAACCTGGGTCTTGTGCTTGAGGCGGCGGAAGGCGGTGGAATGGATCACCCGGTCGCAGTCGCGGCGGAAGGCGCTGCGGCGCAGGCTCGGCGGCTCATTGAAACGCCTTCCCCGGCTCTCGCCGGGATCGCAGCCATAAGCGACGCGGGGTGCAGCCATTCCGACGGACATACGAATTATTCTACTTTCGGTGTTTGATTCTGGCGTCTGGCACACTTAACTATGCCATACGGACGGCTTCAAATCCGCCCGATTTCGGAGACTTCTCATGACAGATGCCGCCACCAACGTCACGATTTCGGAACGAGCCGCCAAGCGAATCGGCGCCATCCTGAAGTCGGAAGGCGACGGCGCGATGCTGCGCATCAGCGTCGAGGGCGGCGGCTGCTCCGGCTTCCAGTACAAATTCGACGTGGATCGCGCCCGCGCCGACGACGATCTCGTGATCGCGCGCGACAATGCCGTGGTGCTGGTGGATTCCGCCTCGGTGCCCTTCCTTGCCGGGTCCGAGGTCGATTTCGTCGACGACCTGATCGGCGCGTCGTTCCGCGTGGTCAACCCGAACGCCACCGCGTCCTGCGGCTGCGGCACGAGCTTTTCGATTTAATCGAGCCCTCCCCTCCGTCATTGCAAGCGAAGCGAAGCAATCCACTCTTAAAAGAGAAAAGCTGGATTGCTTCGTCGCCATAGCGCGTCGAAGACGCGCGTAAACGCGCTAACGGCTCCTCGCAATAACGCTTAGAAGCCTCCAGTCTCCGAAGTACTATTTCTCCGCAAACAGCCGCCGCGCGTTGCCGTGTGCGATCTTTGCCGCCACGTCGCGCGGCAGTTGCTTCAGCCAGCCGCGATAGGCAGCCATGGTTTCGCCGTAGCTCGCCCAGCGCTCGCTGATCCACGTGTCCGATCCGAGCAGAAAACGATCCGGATATTTCTCGAACAGCCCGCGCCATTCCGGTGTGAGCACACCGCCCGCTCCGGTGATGCCGCTGCGATAGGACAGTTCGCCCCAAAGCTGCGAATAGGTCGCGAGCATGGTCGCGACGCGCGACGACGACAGGCCGAAGCCGGTATGCGCCCAGATGATCTTCGCGCGCGGATTGTGGCGCATCAGGATCTCGACCGCTTCATCGTCGGCATGGGCGTGCAGATAGAGATCATGCTCGACGGCGAAGTTCACCGTCTTCTTCACCCACTCGCTCGCCGCATCCTTGCCCGACAGATGAAATTCGCCGATGCCGCGATAGTAGCCGCGCTTGTATTCGTCCTGAATGAGATCGAAGATCGCGGGATCGTTGAACCAGGTCTGGATGTCGGGACGCACCCGATACGGCCGCAGGAACGGCACCACCCAGAGTCCCTCTGCTTTCGCATCCACCAACGCATGGGTGCCGTCGTTCGGGCGGCTGGTGGCGAGAATGCCGGTGACGCGGTGCTTCCTGAACAGCGCCAGCACGTCGTTCAGTTCGTAGTACGGCTTCGGCTCCCAGTTGTAGTGCAGATGCGCGTCGAAGATTTCGATCGGCTCCTCGGCGGCGCGAACGGGAGCAACCGCAACCAGCACCATGGCGGCGAGCGCCGCGCACCACGATGCTTTCGCGAAACGGCTGGCCATCGCCGCTTACTCGGCAGCCGCCACGCGCGGCGGTTCGACGTCCGGCGTGTCCTGCAAGGTCGGATCGAGGCGACGCTTCAGGCGGCGGTCGATGCGGTCGAGATAGATGTAGATCACCGGGGTGATGAACAGCGTCAACAACTGCGACACCAGAAGACCGCCGACCACGGAGACGCCGAGCGGCTGGCGCAACTCGGCGCCCGCGCCCGCGCCGAGCGCGATCGGCAGCGTGCCGAAGATCGCGGCGAACGTCGTCATCATGATCGGGCGGAAACGCATCAACGCCGCTTCGCGGATGGCGTGTTCGGCGCTCAAGCCGTGAGTGCGGCGCTCGACGGCGAAGTCCACCATCATGATGGCGTTCTTCTTCACGATGCCGACCAGCATGACGATGCCAATCATCGCGATCACCGACAATTCCATCTTGAACAGCATCAGGGTCAGGATCGCGCCGATCCCTGCCGATGGCAGGCCGGAGATGATCGTGATCGGATGGATGAAGCTCTCGTAGAGAATGCCGAGAATGACGAAGGCCGCGAACACGGCGGCGAGGATCAGCACGCCCTGTCCGCGCAGCGAATCCTGGAACACCTGCGCGGTGCCGGAGAATCCGGTGGCGATGGTCGCCGGCAAATTCGAATCCTGTTCGATGCGGGTGATCTGGTCCACCGCGTAGCCGAGCGAGGTGCCCGGCTGCAGGTTGAACGAGATGGTCACCGCGGGCTGCTGGCCCTGATGGTTGATCTGCAGCGGGCCGACACTCGGCACCATCTTCGCTACCGCATCGAGCGGAATGGTCCGGTTGTCCGCGGTCTTCACATAGAGCTTGGACAGGTCGGTCGGATCGACGCGGAACTTCGGCTGCACTTCCAGAATGATCTGGTAGTCGTTCGACGGCATGTAGATCGTGCCGACCTGCCGCGCGCCATAGGCATTGAACAACTGGTTGCGGATCTGGTCGGCGGTGACGCCGTAGACGGCGGCCTTCTCGCGGTCGATCTCGACGGTGAGCTGCGGGTTCTTGATGTAGAGGTCGGTGGTGACGTCCTGCAGCCCCGGCACCTTGGCGATCTTCTCGCGCATTTCCGGTGCAAGGCGATACAGCGACTCCGTGTCGCCGCTCTGCAGTGTGTACTGATACTGGCTCTTGGACGGGCGTCCGCCGATGTTGAGGTTCTGGATGCTCTGGAAGAACGCCTGCAGGCCCGGCACCTGCAACGCCTTTTGCCGCAGCCGCGCCATCACGACCGGCGCGGGCTCACGCTCGGCCTTGGGCTTGAGGCCGATGAACAGGCGGCCGTAGTTCGCGGTCGGATTGGGACCGCCGGAGCCCACGGTGCTGTTGACGAACTCCACCGCCGGATCGGCCTGCAGGATGTCGGCCAGCACCTTCTGCCGCGCGCCCATCGCCTGGAACGACGTATCGGTCGCGGCCTCCGTGGTGCCGGAGAGGAAGCCGGTGTCCTCCTGCGGGAAGAAGCCCTTCGGCACGATCATGTAGAGCCAGACCGTGAGGCCGAGGGTCGCAAACGTAACCAGCAGCATGATCGACTTGTAGGCCAGCACGCGATCGAGCGACCATTCATAGGCGCGAATCCATGCATCGAACATCGCCTCGAACCAGCGCAGCACGACGTTGGGCTTGTGATGCGGATCGTGCGCTTTCAGCACGCGCGCGCACAGCATCGGCGTCAGCGTCAGCGACACGAAGCCGGACACGAGGATCGCGACGGAAATGGTGACGGCGAATTCGCGGAACACACGGCCGACGATGCCGCCCATCAGCAGCACCGGAATGAACACCGCGATCAGCGAGAAGGTGATCGACAGGATGGTGAAGCCGATCTCGCGCGCGCCTTTCAGCGCGGCCTCGTAGGGCTTCATGCCCTCCTCAATATGCCGCATGATATTTTCGAGCATGACGATGGCGTCGTCCACCACGAAGCCCACCGACAGCGTCAGCGCCAGCAGCGTCATGTTGTTGATCGAATAATCGAGCGCATACATCACCGCGCAGGTGCCGAGCACCGAGATCGGAACCGCCAGCGCCGGAATGAAGGTCGCCGACGCCGAGCGCAGGAACAGGAAGATCACCACGATCACAAGACCGACCGCGATCAGCAGCGTCTCCTCGACATCGGTGACAGACTCGCGAACCGACACCGACCGGTCCAGCGTGACGTTCATGGTGACCGACGGCGGCACCTGCGCGCGCAGCGACGGCAGCTTGGCGCGCACCGCGTCCACCACCGCCACCGTGTTGGCGTCGGGCTGCTTCTGGATCGCCAGCACGATGGAGCGCGTGCCGTTGAACCACGTGGCGATCTTGTCGTTCTCGACGCTGTCGTAGATGCGGGCGACCTCATCGAGTTTCACCGGCGAGCCGTTGCGCCACGCCACCACGACCTGACGGTAATCGACCGCCTTGTTGATCTGTCCCGAGGCCTGAATTGCGATGTCCTGCTTCGGGCCGTTCAGGGTGCCGACCGGCGTGGACGAGTTGGCGCGCGTCACCGCCGCGCGAATGTCTTCCAGCGACAGACCACGTGCCGCCGCCGCCTCCGGATCGGCCTGCACGCGGATGGCGAACTTCTGCGCGCCGTAGATCAGCACCTGTGCGACGCCCGGAATCTGGGAGATCGCCTGACCGATGGTGATGTCGCCATATTCGTTGACGGCCGACAGCGGCAGCGTGTCCGAACTCAGCGAGACGAACAGCACCGGGAAGTCAGCGGGGTTGACCTTGCGGAAGCTCGGCGGGATCAGCATTTCCACCGGCAGGCGGCGTTGCGCGATGGTCAGCGCGGTCTGCACGTCGAGCGCCGCGCCGTCGATATTGCGGTTGAGGTCGAATTGGATGGTGATCGAGGTCGTGCCCTGCGAGGAGGATGACGACATCGACGAGATGCCGGCGACCGTCGACAACTGGCGCTCGATCGGCCCTGCGACGGAGGCGGCCATGGTGTCGGCGCTCGCGCCCGGCAGCGTCGCCGTCACCTGAATGGTCGGGAAATCCACCTTGGGCAGCGCCGAGACCGGCAGCAGGCGGAAACCGAACACGCCGAACGCGATGATCGACGCCGTCATCAGCGTCGTCATCACCGGTCTGCGGATGCAGAGTTCCGAAAGATTCATCGGATCACTAGGCTCCCGCCTTGCGCTCGCGCGGTGTCACGGCGGTTCCGTTGGACAGCAGCAACTGGCCGTCGACCACGATATCCTCGCCGCCCTCCAGACCGCTGTCGATCACCGAGAAGCCCTGGAACGTGCGGCTGATGGTAACAGGCTGGATCTGCGCCTTGCCGTCCTTCACCACGAACACGAAGTTGCCGGTCTGGCTGCGCTGCACACCCACCGACGGCACGATCACCGCGTTCTCGTTGCGCACGGTCAGCGTGGTGTTGACCAGAATGCCCGGCCACAACAGTTCGCTTGCGTTGTCCATGATGCCGCGCACGGTGACCATGCCGGTGGTCGGATCGACAGTGTTCTCGACCATCGCGATCCTGCCGGTTTCCGATTTGCCGTTGCCGGGAATGGTCGCCTTCACCGAAGAGAGATTGTCCTTCATGGCGTCGCGCAGATCGCCCAGCACGCGCTGCGGGATGGCGAAGGTCACGTAGACGGGCGCCATCTGGTTGATGGTCGCCAGCGGCGCGGTGTCGGCCGGACGCACGAAGTTGCCGACCTTCACCGACGCGGCGCTGATGCGGCCGCTGATCGGCGCGGTGATCCGGGTGTAGCTCTTCTGAACTTTCAGGTTATCGAGGATGGCCTGATCGGCCTGAATGGTGGCGGCCGCGGTATCGGCCGCGGTCTTGGCGTTATCCACGTTGACCTGCGTGGTCGCGCCCTTGCCGATCAACTCGTTGAAGCGGCGCATGTCACGCTCGGCGGCGACAAGCTGCGATTGCGAGCGCGCGAGGTTGCCTTCGGCCTGCGCGATCTGCGCATCGATCTGACGTGCATCCAGCGAGAACAGCAGATCGCCTTCCCTGACGCGGGCGCCGTCCTCGAAGTGAACGCCGACGATGGTGGTCTCGACCCGCGACTTCAGCGCGACGCTGGAAATCGGCGTCACCGCGCCGATGGAGTCCACGTCCATCGGGACTTGCTTCTTCTCGGCCTTCGTCACCTCGACGGAGACCGCCGGTCGCGGCGCGGCCTGCACGGCGACCTGACCGCCGCTCCACATCGCGCGGGTCGCATAGGCCGCGACCGCAGCCGCGCAGACGCCCAGAATGAGCAGTCCGCGTCCCCTGAATAGTCCTGATGCCATGTTGTCTCGCAGGTCCTGTCGTCTGGCAGGATCAGGCTAGCCCGTTCCCGGCAAGCCGTTCTTGTCCCGCTCCCTCTTCTTTTTGCACTGGTTTTCCAGCGTTATTTGCAACCGGCTTATCACAGCGGCGTGTGTCGTGGTACGCCATAACCATGAATTTCGTAGAAATTCCATCGATTAGCTAACGGAATCGCCTCATGCGGATCGCCACCTGGAACGTCAACTCCATCCGTCAGCGGCTGGACCACCTGCTGCTGTGGCTGAAGGAGCGCTCGCCCGACATCGTCTGCCTGCAGGAGATCAAATGTCAGGACGACGCCTTTCCGCGCGAGCCGATTGAGGCGCTCGGCTACAACGTCGTCACCCACGGCCAGAAGACGTTCAACGGCGTCGCACTCTTATCCAAATACCGCTTCGACGAAACCGCGCCGGGACTCGCGGGCGATCCCGAGGACCTGCACGCGCGCTTTCTTGAGGGCGTGGTGTCGCATTCGAGTGGCACGGTGCGCGTGGCCTGTCTTTACCTGCCCAACGGCAACCCACCCGAAACCGAGAAGTATCCATACAAAATCAGATGGATGGAGCGACTTTCTCAATACGCGAAAGAGCGGCTTAAAGAAGAACAGCCGCTGGTGCTGGCGGGCGACTTCAACGTTATCCCGTCCGCGGACGACGTCTACAACCCCGCCGCCTGGGCCGGCGACGCGCTGTTCCTGCCGAAGACCCGCGAGCGCTTCCGCGCCCTGCTCAATCTCGGTCTCACCGACGCCTTTCGCGCGGTCAACGACCAGCCGGGCCAATACACGTTCTGGGACTATCAGGCCGGCGCCTGGCCGAAGAACAACGGCATCCGCATCGACCATCTCCTGCTCTCGCCGCAGGCCAGCGACCGGCTGGTCGATGCCGGCATCGACAAGCATGTGCGCGGCTGGGAAAAGGCGTCGGACCACGTGCCGGTCTGGATCGATCTGGATTTGAAGTGAGGATCGCCTAGCGCGCTCGCGGCGACGCTGCGAGGCCAAGAAAGACCATCATGGCCTGATTGAGCCGGACGAGGTCTTCGGAATCGAGGCGTCCGACACGATAGCCAAGCCTCGATTTCGGGACCGTGGTGATCTTGTCCACCATCAGATGGCAGACCGAACGCAACCCGTTTTGTTCATTCGGCGCGATCCGCAACCGAAACAGCGGCGCATCCGTCTCATCCGTAGTGAACGCACATATCGTTATGGAGTTCGTGCCGTCGAAGTTGTCGTCCTGGACGATAACGGCGGGACGCGGCTTGCCCGCATAATCCTTACCGCCCGCTACCGTCCAGACGTCGCCGCGTTTCATTCCTCGCCCAGTTCGGACACGGCATCGATGAAAGCCTGATCGTCCCGGCTATGCACGCTTGCCGCGACCGCCCGAGATTGACGGCGCGCTTCGGAGCGAAACGACGGCGCGCGCACATCGGGCACCCATATCTGAATTGGACGAAGTCCCTGCGCACGCAGACGCGCGCGATGTTCGCCGACCTTTACACGTGAAGGCTTGGACTTGGATGCCGCAGTCATACAGCCTCTCCGACTGGTTACATGTAACCTAGCAAGAGTAGCCGTGTTTTCAAGGGCAACTTGAAGGAATTGCTGCGCTCGCCACCTCAGGGTGACGGTGACCGGTCGCGGTTAATCCTTAATCCCGCCGGCCCTGAACCCAGCGCTCCAGCATCTGCAGCGCCATGGCGCGGTCGTCGTCGGAGGCCTTGGCCATCGCCGACTTGTAGCTGTCGCGGATCCAGGTTTCGTCCGGGGTCGCGCTGTCCTGCGCGAGCGTCAGCCACATCAGGCCGCGCGCGGCCTGCCGGTGCAGCTTGTCGCCGTTGAACAGCATCTGGCCGAGCAGCGCCTGCGCCTGATGCTGGCCCTTGCGCGCCGCCAGCCCGAGCCAGCGGATGCCGGATTTCACGTCACGCTGCGCGCCGGTGCCGTCCAGATAGATGCGCGCCAGATTGTACTGCGCCTCGGCGTTGCCGAAGTAGGACGCGGCATAGGAGAACATCTCCCGCGCCCGCTCCGGGTCAGGCGTCACTTGGGTGTTCGGAATGCCTGACGCGAAGTAGCGCCCGAGCGCGACAAAGGCGTTGGCGACGATGGAGGCCTGCGGCGCGAACGGCGAGTCCTCGGCATGGGCATTGGCGATCTTGCTGAAATATTCGTAGGCGCGCAGATCGTCACGCGCGACGCCGTCGCCCTTGGCGTACATGCGGCCGAGCTTCCACTGCGCCACCGGATGTCCGCCCTCGGCGGCATATTGCAGCGCCGACAGCGCAGACGCCGCCTGCGGAATATCAGCGGGCGGGACCGGCTTCTTCAACACCGGAACGCCATTCGGCGCAGCGGTCAACGGCAGCGCGGCATCCTGATGAGGAGGCGTCGTGGTGCCTTCAAAGGCAACGGACGGACCCATCGCGAAAAACGCGACGGTCAGGGCCGCAGCAACACCAATGCGCTCAGATGTCCGCATAGCAAGCTTTCTCACCGGCCCCGCCGGGATGAGTTACAGCGCCCTTCACTGCAGGTCCCACCTGCTGGGCATATTTCCAGAGAATGCCGGAGCCGACCGAGGTCTCGCGCGGCTTCCACGCCTTGCGGCGCTCGGCGAGTTCGGCGTCCGTCAGCCGCACATGGATGGTGCCGTTGTCGGCATCGAGTTCGATGATGTCGCCGTCGCGGATCAGGCCGATCGGACCACCGACCGCAGCTTCGGGGCCGACATGGCCGATGCAGAAGCCGCGCGTCGCGCCGGAGAAACGGCCGTCGGTGATGAGCGCGACCTTGCCACCCATGCCCTGCCCGTACAGCGCGGCGGTCGTCGCCAGCATTTCGCGCATGCCCGGGCCGCCCTTCGGGCCTTCGTAACGGATGACGATCACGTCGCCTTCCTTGTAGGTCCGCTTCTCCACGGCCTCGAACGCGTCCTCTTCGCAATCGAAGACACGCGCAGGTCCCGTGAATTTCAGTTCGGACATTCCGGCGACTTTCACGATCGCACCGTCGGGCGCGAGATTCCCCTTCATGCCCACGACGCCGCCGGTCACGGTGATCGGCTTGTCAGCGGGACGCACCACGTCCTGATGGGGATTCCATTTCACGCTTTTGAGGTTCTCGGCAACGGTGCGGCCGGTGACCGTCATGCAGTCGCCGTGCAGATGGCCATGATCCAGCAGCGTCTTCATCAGCAACGGGATGCCACCAGCTTCGAACATGTCTTTGGCCACATAGCGGCCACCCGGCTTCAAATCCGCGACATATGGTGTCTTTTTGAAGATTTCGGCCACATCGAACAGGTCGAATTCGATTCCGCATTCGTGCGCCATCGCGGGCAGATGCAGCGCCGCGTTGGTCGAACCGCCGGAGGCCGCGACCACGGCGGCCGCGTTTTCCAGCGCCTTGCGGGTGACGATGTCGCGCGGGCGGATGTTGCGCGCGATCAGGTCCATGATCTTCTCGCCCGCCGCCATGCAGAAGCTGTCGCGGATTTCATAAGGCGCAGGCGCGCCGGCCGAATACGGCAGCGCGAGGCCGATAGCCTCGGAGACGGTCGCCATGGTGTTGGCGGTGAACTGCGCGCCGCAGGCGCCCGCCGATGGGCACGCCACGCGCTCGATCTCGTCGAGGTCCTCATCGGACATCTCACCGACCGAGTGCTTGCCGACCGCCTCGAACATGTCCTGGACGGTGACCTGCTGGCCGCGAAAGTTACCCGGCAGGATGGAGCCGCCATAGATGAAGATCGACGGCACGTTCAGGCGCAGCATCGCCATCATCATGCCGGGCAAGGACTTGTCGCAGCCCGCCAGCCCGATCAGGGCGTCATAGGAATGGCCGCGGACGGTCAGTTCGACCGAATCCGCGATGGTTTCCCGCGACGGCAGCGACGAGCGCATGCCCTCGTGGCCCATGGCAATGCCGTCGGTCACGGTGATGGTGCAGAATTCGCGCGGGGTGCCGCCGGCGGAGGCGACGCCCTTCTTGGCCGCCTGGGCCTGGCGCATCAGCGAAATGTTGCAGGGCGCGGCTTCATTCCAGCAGGACGCCACCCCGACGAAAGGCTGGTGGATCTGCTCGGTGGTCAGGCCCATGGCATAGAGGTAGGAGCGATGGGGCGCGCGCGCGGGACCTTCCGTCACGTGACGGCTCGGCAAACGTGCCTTGATGTTGGTCTTCGCGTCCATTCCGAACCCTTGCCGCCCGCCGTGAATGCGGAAAACCCTTATAAACAGGAGGTTTTTCCAAAGCCTTCACGTGCAACGTGGCGTTCTGCCTATAAAGGCAAGAATTCATGGAGGGGTGTGGCTAAATCGCGGCGCGCGCAAGGGGGACCTGCGGCGGCGGTTAAATGTTCACGGACTGTTGTAGCCACGCAACATTCGTTGCGTCGCGGCAACGATGTCGGCGGCGACCGGGCGAATGACGTGGAGGCGTCATCCTGAGGTGCGAGCCCTTGCGAGCCTCGAAGGATGACCGACTATGAAGCGCCGTCGCCCTTCGAGGCCTCCGCTTCGCTGCGGCACCTCAGGGTGACGGCTCCCGCACTAACGCCCGCGGATCATCCGCCAGGCAAACAGCAGCAGGATCGCGCCGACCGACGCCGAAAGCAGCGTCCGCCAGAAGCCGAACACCGGCACTTCCGCGATTTCCGCGAGCTTGGCGCCGACGAACGAGCCGGCGATGCCGACAATGATGTTGGTGAAAATGCCGTGGTTCGACGAGGTGGCGCGCTCCGCGATCCAGCCCGCGATCGCCCCGATCAGCAGCATGGTGAAGAAGCCAACACCCGGCTGGCTCAGAAAGGCCTGCGCTTCATTCATCGTCGAATCCCTCATTGGAATGTCATCATAACCCGATCTTACAGGAACTATACGACCGCGCATCTACACCGGCGGGGCGACGGCCTCCTTTCCCGTTCTGGCCGGGCCATAGCGCGCTTCGCCCGAATCGATCATTAAAGTAGGACGCACAAGATATTTCCTGTTGGGGATTTCTTGAAAGACGGTCGAGCAAGCGCCGTCGTCGGGCACAAGATGGCCATGCAGACCGCTTCTCTCGATCAACAGTCTGGTTCACGCGATAGACTCTCACCCTTCCAAAGCGCAGCGGTGATCGCTGCGCTCGTGTTTGCGGCGGCGCTTTTCGGTATCCTTACCCGCCCAGTTGGATTTCTCGCGGCGGTATGGCCGGCAAATGCGGTGCTGCTCGGCATGTTTGTCCGCCGGCCCGATCTGCAGATAGGTCCCGGTTACGTTGGAGCAACGGCGGCATTCCTGGCTACCGACCTCCTGACCGGCGGGACGATATTGAATACAGTGCTGCTGACCACAGCCAATATGGTTGGAGTGGTCACCGGCCATGCGCTGTTTCTAAGGCTGCCGGGAGCCCACCGCAGACTTCAACAGCCCCATTCGGTACTCTATCTGTTCGTGATTTCTACGCTTGCCGCCGCAATGGCCGGGTTCGTTGGCATGATTGCCAACCAAGTCATGTTCGACAAGGGCGCTGTTGCGGGCTGGGCGTTCTGGTTCGCTACGGAGCTTGTGAATTATCTAATCATTCTTCCGATTATCTTGTCTGCTCCGGCTCTGTCCAAAATCGATTTCGTCGCGGTCCTGCGCGGCAACCGTCACCAGGATACGCTCCGGCAGCGCCTGACTTTCTTTCTGCCGGCACTCGGGCTTGCGTTTTCAGCCCTGCTTGCACTGATTGTCGGCGGACCAGGCGCGGTTGCCTTTCCGATCCCCGCCTTGTTGTGGTGCGCCCTTTCCTATCCGCCTTGGGTCACATCGATCCTGACACTGTTTTATAGTCTGTGGATTCTGCTTCTGATCTCGTCAGAACATGAAATTCCGCTAGTCAACGCACACTCACAAAGCACCGTGCTCTCGATTCGTCTCGGCGTCGCGCTAGTCGCGACCGGACCACTGATGGTCGCGAGCGTAATGGCTGCACGGAACGATCTCGTCCGGCGCCTTAAGCGGCTCGCTGCCCACGATCCGCTAACAGGTGTTCTCAACAGGCGCGCATTTCAGGAAACAGCCGGCGAGACTCTCTCTGAACAGGCAAATCAAGGCTCGCCCGTGACGGTCATGATGCTAGACATCGACAGGTTCAAGAACATCAACGACACCTATGGACATGCCACGGGAGATTTGGTGCTGACAGTGTTCGCAAACATTGTGCGTACCTCGCTACGTGACGACGACGTCATCGGCCGACTTGGCGGCGAGGAGTTTGGCGTACTCCTTCCGTATTGCACAAAGACAGATGGAAGAAATATCGCCGAACGCATCCGCAAGATGGTTGCAGCCACGGCTATCACCATTCCGAACGGAGGCGATCTCTCTGCGACAGTCAGCATCGGCATCAGTTCCAGCGAAGGATCGCTATCCGATCTCAACCTCCTGCTCAGTCGCGCGGATGCAGCGCTCTACAGTGCCAAGCGCGCTGGTCGCAATCGCGTGGAGGAGTGCTGAACTTCGCCGCCGGCCTTCACAAAGCGAAGCAGTTACCGTAACCGGGGCTCCTGAGATCCATCGCCAGTTCGCGGTAGCCTCGCAATACCCGGTGCGCCGAAAGTTACATGTTCAGCACGCGCCCGTAAGCATCGAGCACCGCTTCCTTCATGGTTTCCGAAATGGTCGGATGCGGGAAGATGGTGTGGAAGAGTTCTTCCTCGGTGGTTTCGAGGTTCATCGCCACCACGAAGCCCTGAATGAGTTCGGTCACTTCATGGCCGACCATGTGCGCGCCGAGCAGCTGCCCCGTTTTCTTGTCGAAGATCACTTTCACGAGGCCCTGATCCTCGCCCTGCGCGATGGCCTTGCCGTTGCCGACGAAGGGGAAGCGGCCGACGCGGATATCCTTGCCCGCTTCCTTCGCCTTTGCCTCGGTGAGGCCGACCGATGCGATCTGCGGATGACAATAGGTGCAGCCCGGGATCAGCAGCTTGTCCATCGGATGCGGATGCAGCCCCTTGATGGCCTCGACGCAGATGATGCCTTCATGCTCGGCTTTATGAGCCAGCATCGGGGGACCCGCGACATCGCCGATGGCGTAGATGCCCGGCACGTTGGTCTTGCCATAGGCGTCGATGACGATGCAGCCGCGATCGGTTTTCACGCCGAGCTTCTCGAGGCCGATGCCTTCGATATTGCCGACCACGCCGACGGCGGAAATCACGCGATCGACTTCCAGCGTGACCGGCTTCTTACCGTCATCGATGGTGGCGACAACGCTGTCGGCCTTCTTGTCGAGCTTGGTGACCTTGGTGTTGGCGAGCACCTTGATGCCCTGTTTCTCGAACTGCTTGCGGGCGAGGCCCGCGATCTCCGCATCTTCCACCGGCAGGATCTGCGGCAGCACTTCCACCACCGTCACCTCCGCGCCGAGCGTGCGGTAGAACGAGGCGAACTCGATGCCGATGGCGCCGGAGCCGACCACCAGCAGCGACTTCGGAAACTTGTCCGGGTTCATCGCCTCGAAATAGGTCCAGACCAGCTTCTTGTCCGGCTCAAGGCCCGGCAATACGCGCGGCCGCGCGCCGGTGGCGACGATAATGTGCTTGGCGGTGTAAGCGCCCTCGCCCAGCGATCCCTTCGGCGCTTCGGCGGCGGACTTCTTCACCGTGAACTTGCCATTGCCTTCGAGATTGGCCTCGCCCCAGATGATCGAAATCTTGTTCTTCTTCATCAGGAATTCGACGCCGCCATTGAGGCGCTTCACCACACCGCGCGAACGCGCGATTACGGCCTTCGGATCGAACGAGACGTTGTCCGCCGAAAGGCCGTAGTCCTTGGCGTGTGTCATGTAGTGATAGATTTCCGCCGAGCGCAGCAGCGCCTTGGTCGGAATGCAGCCCCAGTTGTTGCAGATGCCGCCGAGATAGGCCTTCTCGACAATGGCGGTCTTGAAACCGAGCTGCGCGGCACGAATGGCCGTGACGTAACCGCCGGGGCCCGATCCGATCACGACGACGTCGAAGGAAGTGTCAGCCATTGCGCTATCTCTGAATCAAATATCGAAGGAAGGAGTGCGAAAGTGGCGTGAAAAATCACACCACCATCATCACGGGATTTTCGATCAGCTTCTTGAACGCGGTGATCAGTTCCGCGCCAAGCGCGCCGTCGATGGCGCGGTGATCGCAGGACAGCGTCACGCTCATCATGGTCGCCGCGACGATCTGGCCGTTACGCACCACCGCCCGCTCCTCGCCGGTGCCGACCGCAAGGATCGAGGACTGCGGTGGGTTAATGACCGCGGTGAAGTCCTTGATGCCGTACATGCCGAGGTTGGACACGGACGAGGTACCGCCCTGATATTCGTTCGGCTTGAGCTTCTTGGCCTTGGCGCGGGCGGCAAGGTCCTTCATCTCGTTGGAGATCGCCGAGATGGTCTTGATCTCCGCCTGCCGGATGATCGGCGTGATCAGGCCGAACGGCAGCGCCACCGCAACGCCAATGTCCGAATGCTTGTGGCGCAGCATGGCCGCTTCCGTCCACGACACATTGGCTTCGGGAATCTTCTGAAGTGCAATCGCCATCGCCTTGATGACGAAGTCGTTGACCGAGAGCTTGTAGAGCGGCTTGCCCTCCGCGTTCTTTCCGGCGGCGGCGTTGATCTCTTCGCGCGCGGCGGTCAGCTTGCCGAGATCGCAATCGACGGTGAGATAGAACGTTGGCATCGAGTTGGTCGCAGCCGTGAGCCGCTGCGCGATGGTCCGGCGCATCGAGTCATGCGGCACGCTCTCGTAAGCGCCCTCCTCGTACAGCGCGAGGATCTGCTGGTCGGACATCGCGGGCGCGCCGACCGCTCCGCCAGCAGTGGCAGGTGCACCTGCCGCAGCGGCGGGCTTGAGGCCCTGACCCGACTTCGCCTTGTCGACGTCGCGCGCCACCACGCGGCCATGCGGACCTGTGCCGGTCACGCGCGAAATCTCGATGCCCGCGTCCTTGGCGAGACGCCGCGCCAAGGGCGAAGCGAACACGCGCGCGCCGTTGCTTGCAGCCGCGGCCGGTGCGGCCTGCGGCGCAGGAGCCGGTGCTTTCGGCGCAGCAGGTGCCGGAGCTGCTTTCGGCGTTTCAGACTTGGACGCCTCAGACTTGAGCGCTTCGGCTTTCGGAGCCTCGGCCTTTGCTGGCGCGGACGCAGCGCCCGCACCGGCGGCCTTCACGTCCTCGCCGTCACCGGCGAGCACCGCGATCATAGTGTTGACCGGAACGTCCTGCGTGCCTTCCGGCACGAGGATTTTCGCGATCGTCCCTTCGTCGACAGCCTCGACTTCCATCGTGGCCTTGTCGGTCTCGATCTCCGCGATCACATCGCCGGACTTGACCTTGTCGCCCTCTTTCTTGAGCCACTTGGCGAGGTTGCCCTTCTCCATGGTGGGAGACAGCGCGGGCATCAGAATGTTGATCGGCATGATCTTGGCCCCGCTCTCTCAGCGATAGGAAACGGCCTTGGCGGCGGCGACAACTTCGGCCACCGTCGGCAATGCAAGCTTTTCGAGATTGGCCGCGTAAGGCATCGGCACGTCCTTGCCCGACACGCGCGCGACCGGCGCGTCGAGATAATCGAACGCATGCTCCATGAGGCGCGCGGCGATTTCCGCAGCCACGCCGGACTGCTGCCAGCCTTCCTCGACCACCACGCAGCGCGAGGTCTTCTTCACCGAGTTGATGATGGTCTCGGTGTCCATCGGACGGATGGTGCGAAGGTCGATGACTTCCGCCTCGATACCCTCCTTGGCCAGTTCTTCCGCCGCGCCGAGCGCGTAGGTCATACCATTCGACCATGCGACCAGCGTGACGTCCTTACCGCTGCGGGCGATGCGCGCCTTGCCGATCGGCAGCACGAAATCGTCGAGCTTCGGCACCTCGCCGCTGTGGCCGTAGAGGATTTCGTTCTCGAGGAAGATCACCGGGTTCGGATCGCGGATGGCGGCCTTGAGAAGTCCCTTGGCATCCGCCGCCGAATACGGCGCGACCACCTTGAGGCCCGGAATCTGCGAGTACCAGGCCGAGTAATCCTGGCTGTGCTGGGCCGCGACGCGGGCGGCCGCGCCGTTCGGACCGCGGAACACGATGGAGCAGCCCATCTGTCCGCCGGACATGTAGAGCGTCTTGGCGGCCGAGTTTATGATCTGGTCGATCGCCTGCATCGCGAAGTTGAAGGTCATGAATTCGACGATGGGCTTGAGGCCCGCCATCGCCGCGCCGACGCCGACGCCGGCAAAGCCGTGCTCGGTGATCGGCGTATCGATCACGCGGCGGTCGCCGAATTCCTGCAGCAGGCCCTGCGTGATCTTGTACGCGCCCTGATATTCGGCGACCTCCTCGCCCATCACGAACACGTCTTCGTCGCGGCGCATTTCCTCGGCCATGGCGTCGCGCAACGCTTCGCGCACGGTCATCTTCACCATCTCGGTGCCGGGCGGCACTTCGGGATCAGGCTCGGCAGAAACCGCGGGGGCAGCAGGCGCGGACGGCGCGGCGGATGTCTGCGGAGCGGTCGCTTCAGCAGCGGCGGGCGGCGCGGATTCCGCGGCCTTCTGCTGAGGCGCGGGCGCGGCGGCGGCCTTGCCGAGATCGGCGGCGCTTTCGCCATCCGCAAGGATGGTGGCGATCGGCGTATTGACCGCCACGTCGGCGGTGCCTTCGGGGATCAGGATCTTGCCGAGCGTCCCCTCGTCGGTCGCCTCGACTTCCATCGTGGCTTTGTCGGTTTCGATTTCGGCGATCACGTCGCCGGACTTGATGGTCTCGCCTTCCTTTTTCAGCCACTTGGCAAGGTTGCCCTTCTCCATCGTGGGTGACAGCGCGGGCATCAGAACTTGAATCGGCATGGTCGCTCCGGACTAAAAACGTATGTGCTGCGCGCTTAGCGATAGATGTCGGTGTAAAGCTCGGACACCGGCGGCTCAGGCGCATGCTGCGCGAAATCCGCGGCTTCATTGACGATCTCGCGAACCTCGCCGTCGATCGCCTTCAGGTCCTGCTCGCTGACCTTGAGGTCGAGCAGGCGCTGGCGCACCTGCTCGATCGGGTCGCTGTCGTGGCGCACCTTGTCCACTTCCTCGCGGGTCCGGTACTTCGCGGGATCGGACATCGAATGGCCGCGGTAACGGTAGGTCTGCATCTCAAGGATGTAGGGGCCGTTGCCCTCGCGGCACCATTGCACGGCCTTGTCGCCGGCGGCCTTCACCGCGCGCACGTCCATGCCGTCCACCTGCTCGCCGGGAATGTTGAACGACGCGCCGCGCTTGGAGAAATCGGTCTGCGCGGAGGAGCGCGTCACCGACGTGCCCATGGCGTAACGGTTGTTCTCGATGACGTAGATCACGGGAAGCTTCCACAGCTCCGCCATGTTGAAGCTTTCATAGACCTGTCCCTGGTTGGCCGCGCCGTCGCCGAAATAGGCAACCGCGACATTCTTGTTGCCGCGATAGCGATTGGCGAAGGCGAGACCGGTGCCGAGCGGCACCTGCGCACCGACGATGCCGTGGCCGCCGTAAAAATTCTTCTCCTTGCTGAACATGTGCATGGAGCCGCCCTTGCCCTTGGAATAGCCGGCTTCACGTCCCGTCAGTTCGGCCATCACGCCCTTGGGGTCCATGCCACAGGCCAGCATGTGGCCGTGATCGCGATAGCTGGTGATGATCTGGTCGCCCTGCTCCAGCGACATCTGCATGCCGACAACGACCGCTTCCTGACCGATGTAGAGATGGCAGAAACCGCCGATGGCACCCATGCCGTAAAGTTGGCCCGCCTTTTCCTCGAAGCGGCGGATCAGCATCATTTCGCGGAAGGCGCGAAGCTCCTGATCCTTGCTGAACGTCAGATTATTCGGGTGGCGGGAGCCGTTACCAGTTGCCTGACCCGCGTCCTGCGCGGCGGCGCTTTTCTTCGAAGAGGCCGATTCTTTTGGCGACATGTCGTGTCCGTATAAGAGAGCGGATATATCCCTCTCTACTCCAACTCACATCGCCATGAAAGGATTGCATGGTGCTACAAACACGCACGCTGCATTTCGCAATGCAGCGAACGTAATTTTAAAATGCAAACGGAACGATTTTTGAAATTTGAGACTCAGTTCATCCGAACCAGTGGAGTGGATTTGACATTTGCCTTACCAGGCCGCGGGTCCGCAAGCGAATGTCAAATCCAAAACTTCACCGGCAATGGAGATTTGCTGGCGGTCCTTCGTCCCTGACATTCGAAGGCATGCCTGCTGGAACGGGGTGCGAATGTTAGAAACGGACCACCAGATCACGCGGATGCACATAGTCGAGCTGATAACGTGCACGCTCGTCGAGCATGTCGGGATCGACCCGATCCGAACGTAACGACGAAACGCGTTGCTCGGCGGCTCGACGTTCAGTCTTGAGCCGCGCCAGTTCGGCCGTCAGTTGCACGATTTCCTGATCCAGTTCCTGCCGCGCGGTCAGGCCATAGCGGCCCGTATAGGCGTTGACGCCGAAATACGCGATCATTGCCGCCGCGATCGCATAGAGCGCGAGGCCGGTCATGATTGCTTTGAGTCGCGAGCGGGAAACCATGCCGCAGAATGCGGCAGCCCGGTTAATCCAATGCTAATAACCGGGCTGTCACGGCAACGTCATTTCTTGATGCGGTCGACCCAGGCCGCGAAGGCTGTGATGTAGTCCCGCAGCACCTTCTCAAGGGACTCCTTGGTCAGATCGCCCTTGTCGTCGAAGGCATCGCCAACGCCGTTCAGATAAATTTCCGGCTGCTGCATGATCGGGCCGCTGTATCCGGGCAGAATTTGCTTGAGATTCATCGCCGCGCAGACGCCGCCGAGCGGTCCGGGCGAATTGCCAACGATGCCGATGGCCTTGCCCAGAAACGAACTCTTGCCGGGTGGACGCGAGCCGACGTCGATGGCGTTCTTCAGCACGCCCGGGATCGAACGGTTGTATTCCGGCGTCACGAACAGCACGGCATCGGCCTTCTGGATGGTCTCGCGGAATTTGAGCCAGTCGGCAGGCGGATTGGCTTCAAGGTCCTGATTGAAGAACGACAGCCCATGAAGGGTCACGATCTCAAGCTTCAGCGACGATGGAGCAAGCTTGGCGAACGCCTTGGCGATCTTGAGCGAAAACGACTCCTTGCGGAGGCTGCCGACAATGACGGCGACGGAATGGGTCATGGAACGATCCTCTTAAGCATCGGAACAAAGTGAACCAGCGAGCGCTCGATTAGCCTTCAGGCCAAAAGGATGCAAGTGCATTAATCTTGGCTCGCGGGATCGTGTTCCGCGATGTGCCTGCGTCCCGGGCGCGACGCAGCACGAAGTGTTACATCGCTGAACCGGGACCGCAAAAAGTCCCCTCGTAACGGCCCCGGCTCTGCGGAGCGGCATGAAGAACGCCGCGCCGCGTCCGGGGCACGGAACGATGGTCAACAGTCTATCTCAACAACTCATCGTTGTGTTGGCCGAGACGCGGCGCGCCGGAGTGCGGGCGCGGACGCTGCCCGTCGAACGAGATCGGCAAACCGACCACCGGCAGATCGCTGCCCGGCAGGACGCGCAGCAGATCGGAGGCCTTGAACTGTTCGGTCTGCTCCAGTTCCGCGATGGTGTTGACCGGACTGCACGGCACGCCGACGTTCTCGAACGCCGCGAGCCATTCGGCGCAGGTCCTTGTCAGCAGGATCGGCTTCATCAAGCCAAGCAGGACATCGCGATTGGCAATGCGGTCCCTGCCCCGCGCAAACCTCGGATCGGTCGCCCAGTCCGGCTGTCCGAGCACGGCCGCGAGCTTATGAAACAAACGGTCGTAACCGGCAGCGATCACCATCGGACGATCGGCGGTCTCGAACGCCTGATACGGCACAATCGCAGGCGTCGCCGCGCCGGTGCGCTGCGACAGTTCGCCGGTGACGTGATAGGTCGCGAGCGATGAGTCCACCCAGGATGCGGCGCTGTCGAGCAGCGAGGTGTCGATCACGCAGCCCTGTCCCGTCACCTGCCGCTGCTGAAGCGCGGCCAGCGCGCCGATCACGCACCATTGCGCGGTGGCCTTGTCGTTGATGGCGGGCGCGCAGAATGTCGGCGGATCGTCGTGGCGGCCGGTCTGCATCATCACGCCGCCGAACGCCTGCAGCAGCGGATCGAAGCCCGGCGCTTTCGCGAGCGGGCCGTTGCGGCCGAACGCCCAGATCGAACAATAGATCAGACGCGGATTAATCGCGCGCATGTCGTCCGGGCCGATGCCGAGATCGCCCACCACGCCCGAACGCAGGTTCTGGATCAGGATATCGGCGTCGCGCACCAGCGTCTTGAGCTTCTCGATCCCGGCGGCGTTCTTCATGTCGATGGTCACCGACCGCTTGTTGCGGTTGGTGACGTGAAACATGATCGAGGCCTCCTCGATGAACGGAGGCCCCCACCCGCGCGCATCATCGCCGCCGTCGGGCTTCTCGATCTTGATCACGTCCGCGCCCATGTCGGCCATGATCGCGCCGGCCAGCGGACCGGCGAGCGCCTGCCCGATTTCGATGACCTTAATTCCGGCGAGCGGACCCCGCATGATGTCGTTTCCCTGCCCGGGAGAATCCCGGTGCGCCACTCAAGCGGCGGCGGCCCTTCAATGCAAGCCGCAAGCCCGGTGCGAAAACGAAAATCAGCAATGCCTTATCCGCACTTCCGCGGACGCTGCTATTACGCCAGCGCCTTCAGGGCCGAACGCCCGGCATAGATCGCCTGCTCGCCGAGTTCCTGCTCGATGCGCAGCAACTGGTTGTACTTCGCGGTACGGTCGGCACGCGCCAGCGAGCCGGTCTTGATCTGTCCGCAGTTGGTGGCGACGGCGAGATCGGCAATCGTGGAGTCTTCCGTTTCGCCCGACCGATGCGACATCACCGCGGTGTAGGCCGCCTTGTGCGCCATCTCCACGGCCGCGAGCGTTTCGGTGAGCGAGCCGATCTGGTTGACCTTCACCAGGATCGAATTGCCGAGGCCCTTCTTGATGCCGTCGGCGAGGCGCGTGACATTGGTGACGAACAGGTCGTCGCCGACAAGTTGGCACTTGCCGCCGATCAGGTCGGTCAGTTCCTTCCAGCCGTCCATGTCGTCTTCGGCCATGCCGTCTTCGATGGAGACGATCGGATAACGCGCGACGAGATCGGCGAGATACTTGGCCTGCTCCGAACGCGAGCGGGTCTTCTTCTCGCCTTCATAGACATAGGAACCGTTCTTGAAGAATTCGGTGGAGGCGCAGTCGAGCGCCAGCATCACGTCGCCGCCCGCCTTGTAACCGGCCTTGCCGATGGCACTCATAACGAAGTCGAGCGCGGCATCCGCCGACGGCAGGTTCGGTGCGAAGCCGCCTTCATCACCGACATTGGTGTTGTGACCGGCCTTCTTCAGTTCGCTCTTGAGCGTGTGGAAGATTTCAGCGCCCGCGCGAAGACCTTCGGCGAACGTCGCTGCGCCGATCGGCATCACCATGATTTCCTGGAAATCGATCGGGTTGTCCGCATGGACGCCGCCGTTGACGATGTTCATCATCGGCACCGGCAAGGTGCGCGCCGAGGTGCCGCCGACATAGCGATAGAGCGGCATGCCGAGCGATTCCGCCGTGGCCTTGGCGACCGCAAGCGAGACGCCGAGGATGGCGTTGGCACCGAGGCGGCTCTTGTTGGGCGTGCCGTCGAGACCGATCATGGTTTCGTCGATCTGGACCTGCTGTTCGGCCTCCATGCCGCCGATGGCGTCGAAGATCTCGCCGTTGACCGCATCGACCGCCTTCTGCACGCCCTTGCCGAGATAGCGGCCCTTGTCGCCGTCGCGCAGTTCGACAGCCTCATGCGCGCCGGTGGACGCGCCCGATGGAACCGCGGCACGGCCGAGCGAACCGTCCTCAAGGATCACATCGACTTCGACGGTCGGGTTGCCACGGCTGTCGAGGATTTCGCGGCCGATAATGTCGACGATTGCGGTCATGTGCGCCCTTTCAGGAGTCCGGTTGTGAGGATTTGGGCCAGCTTCTACAGGAACGCGCAGCGCCGGGAAAGAGTACCGGAAGCTATTGATCCCGTGACGTTTTCATCAAGACCGGTTATGAGGGCGGCAAACGGAGACACAGATGTCCAGAAAGCCCCGCATCACCAAGGCCAAAGCCGCCTCGCTTCAGCTCGGCCATCAGGTTCAGGCCCCGGCCTCGCCCGAAGCGGCGCAGCTCGACCGGGTGCCCAATCCGCATCCGGACACGAATTACGTGACCCGCTTCACCATGCCGGAATTCACCTCGATCTGCCCGGTCACCGGCCAGCCGGATTTCGCGATTCTGGTGATCGATTACGTGCCGAGCAAGTGGCTGGTGGAGTCGAAAGCGCTCAAGCTCTATCTCAACAGCTTCCGCAATGTCGGCTCGTTCCATGAGGACTGCACCGTCACCATCGGCAAGCGGCTGGTGAAACTGCTCGCGCCGCGCTGGCTGCGGATCGGCGGCTACTTCTATCCGCGCGGCGGCATGCCCATCGACGTGTTCTGGCAGGCCGGAAAGCTGCCCGCCAATGTATGGGTGGCCGATCAGGGCGTTACGCTTTATCGCGGACGGGGCTGAGCGAGGTTTCGCGCCGTCAGAAACTGACTTTGATCGAGGCGTTCAGGGTTGTGCGCCAGACATCATCGATCTTGTATGGATTGATGCCGGTAGTGCCCAGATTGCCGTTTCTGGTGGTGCCGGTTTCAAATCCGCCGGCATAGGCGACCAGTCCGTCCAGTCCCGCCACAACATTGGGCACGATCTTGCGCCGGAGGCCGAGACCGATCTGCGCAGCGGCGCCAACCTTGGTGTGACTGGCCAGATCGGAGAGAAATTCTCCGATCGGTTTGTTTGTTTCGACCACGCGGGACAACGTGTTGAAGGTGACGCCGAGACCTGCCGTGGTTCTGAGGGTCGTCACGTCCGATAGCGGAAGTTCATAAGCCACATTGCCGAGAACGGCATTGCTGATCGCCGACGTGACCGCCGCCACCCGCAACCGCGCCGAATCTCACATTGCTGACAATCCCGCCTCCGGCAAAAGGCGCGCCGCCGTTGGTCGTGCTGGATGATCCGAAGGCCGCGCCGCCGGCGACGTCGAGTCCGGCAAAGAAGCCCTGCTCTCCGGCAAACACGGAGGCAGGAAAAGCGATTACGCCGACAACGGCCAATGTCAGCGATCCCAGCCGCATCGCGATCTCCGCAAAAGGTCCGGAGGATCATGCGGCAAACATGGTTAGCGCCGGATTAAAAACCCTTCTAGCGCCTAGACCGCCTTACTCCGGCTCGCGGGCGGCCGGTTCAACAACCATGCCGCGGAGACGCCGCTGATGACCATCACCGCCGCACTGCCCGAAAGCGTCGCCAGCTTGCCGAAACGGACCAGCGCGTCGCCATAGATGATCGGCCCGATCCCCTGCCCCATGAAAAAGCAGAACGCATGCAGCGACAGGCACGACGCCCGCGCCTCTGGTGCGAGATCGCTGGAGAACACCTGCAGCGAGCCATGGAAGCTGTAGAAGCCGACGCCCATCACCAGAAAGCACAGCGCCTGAATTCGCCAGTCCGGCCCGAGGGCAACAATGATGAACTGGGATGCGACGAGCAGCACCCCGCCGATCATCAGTACCTTGACGCCCACGATCTTCAGCAGCCGTGAGACCATCATCGTGTAGAGCAGCCCGCCGATCGCGAGGGCCGCGATCACGAGTCCCGGAATGGAGGCCCGTGTCTCGCCGAGATCGAACAGCAGCGCTGCGACGAACGGCAAAAATCCGAACACGCAAAGCCCGTTGAGAAACACCGCGGAGAAACAGATCTTCGCCTTCGGGTTCGCGGCAATCGTCGCATAGCCGTGCCTCAACGCGGCAAAGTTCACGTTCTGCTTCGTGGTCGTCACGCCGCCGCGGCGAAAGCCGGTCGCGGTGAGTACGGAAGCCACGACCATCAGGATGCCGAGCACCGTCAGCACGCCGCGCCAGCCGAGGAAATCGCCGATCACGCCGGATGCGGTCGCGCCGAGAAGATTGCCCGTCATGGTGCCCGCCAGAACGCGGCCCAATGCGACCTGCCGCTTTTCGAGCGGGACGAGATCGGCGGTCAGGCCCATCGCCACCGGAAACGTGCCACCGGCGGCGATACCGCACAGGATGCGCGACACGAACAGCAACTCGAACGACGACGCCAGCGCACCGAGGATGTTGGCTGCCCCGAGCAGGCCGAGGCAGATCATCAGCATCCGCGCCTTGCCGAACATATCGGCGGCCGCGCCGATCACCGGCTGAACGAAGGCAAAGGTGAGCGACATAGCCGTGGAGAGACTGGCGGCCGTCGCGACGGTGACCGCCAGATCGTTCGACACCAGCGGGATCACCGGATCGATCGCACGCGACGACAGGGCCGCGGCGAATGTCGCCATCGCGATGACATTGAGGATCGGCAGCATCAGGACTTCTTTCGTTCCTTCGCCGCGCCAGCCTGTCGCTAGCGCGCCCCGCTCTTTGCGAGCGTGTCGAATGCCATCAGGTTCTTCACCAGCGCCTCGAAATCCTTCAGCGGCACCATGTTGGGACCGTCGGAGGGCGCGTTGTCGGGATCGGGATGTGTCTCGATGAAGACGCCCGCGACGCCGACCGCCACCGCGGCGCGCGCCAGCACCGGCACGAACTCACGCTCGCCGCCGGATGAGGTGCCCTTGCCGCCCGGCTGCTGTACCGAATGGGTGGCGTCGAAGATCACCGGCGCGCCGGTGGTGCGCGCGAGAATCGGAAGCGCGCGCATGTCGGAGACCAGCGTGTTGTAGCCGAAGGACGCGCCACGCTCGGTCACCAGCACATTGGCGTTGCCGCCGCCCGTGACCTTGCCGACCACGTTGGCCATGTCCCATGGCGCGAGGAACTGGCCCTTCTTGACGTTGACGATCTTGCCGGTGGCGGCGGCCGCAAGCAGCAGGTCGGTCTGGCGGCACAGGAAAGCCGGGATCTGCAGGATGTCCACCGCCTCGGCGACCGGCGCGCACTGGTCGATCTCGTGCACGTCGGTCAGCACCGGCAGGCCAAGCGTCGAGCGAATCTCAGCGAAGATCGGTAGCGCTTTCTCGAGGCCGATACCGCGCGCGCCCGAGGCGCTGGTGCGGTTCGCCTTGTCGAATGACGTCTTGTAGACGAGGCCGATGCCGAGACGCGCGGCGATCTCTTTCAGTGCCTGAGCCGTTTCCAGCGCATGGGCCCTGCTCTCGAGCTGGCACGGCCCGGCGATCACCGCCAGCGGCAGCGCATTACCGAATCTGACGGAGCCTGCGGAAACCACCGGGGCCGCTGTGGTCGTGGCGTTCAAAGCATGTCCTTTTCGAAAAAACCGAGCCGGACCATGCCGACCCGGACGCGCGGGATCAAGTGCGGCAGATCAAATCGCGCTGGATGCTTCGAATATCAGGGTTGCGCCGAAAGCAGCCTGCGACGGAACGACCAGCCGTCCGCCATGACGAAGCGAGGACACGCCGCCGTCCCGCAACACGCGTTCCACCGTCTCGATATCCGCCACCGCAAGCCGCAGGCCTTTGAGCACCGCGCCTTCGCCCGCATCGGGCTGAACGCCGAAGCGATCATGGAACGCGGCTGCGGTCATGATCTCCACATCGCCGCGCGGCGTCGTGGCTGCGATGCCATCCGGCGTCACGCGCAGGTCATGCACACCGGTAAAGGCTTCAAGAAAGCCGCGGTGATCAGCCGGACAATTAACCACCAGCACCGCGCCGCGCACGCCCTGCGCGCCGTTCGCATGGTGCTGGAAATCCGGTTTCCAGAACGCCGCCGGATTGTGCTGGCGGCAGGTGAAGAACGTCGTCTGCGGCGACAGCGCGTCTTTCGCGAAGGTCAGTGAGAATCCCACCGTCGTTGCGCTGCCGTCGGGCAGCACGGCTGCGCGCGAAAACGGCAGAGGCTGCGAGATGCCGATGCCGCTCCGCGCGAAGTCCGTCGCGTCGGCCTCGCTGTCGGTGCTTTCCAGGACCAGCATCGCAAGACCGTCGCCACGCGCGATCGCCTCGCGATTGGGAATGCCGAAGTGCCGCGACAGACCATCGTCGCCCAGCTTGTCCGGTTCACCCACCGTCAGGATTTCGATGAAGAAACCGGGAAACTGCACGACGTGATTGTGCGTACCCCACGGATGCCGGTTGCGCGCGCCGACGGTAAAGCCCGCGCGCCGGTAGAACTCCGCCGCCGCGTCGAGATCGCGGACGGCGTGCACGATGTGATCGAGGCCGCGAGCCATGCGCGAATGCGCCTTACTTCACCGACGAGAAGGCTGTCGGCACCAGGAACTGGTTGACGATATTGGCGACGATCATGCCGTCCTTCTCGGACTCCGCGCGCTTGGCGATCCATTCGGGATCGGCCATGAACGCGGTCCACTTCGTCTCGCGCTCCGCCATCGAGTCCCATTCGAGGAAATAGGTCAGTTCCATGTTGGACTCGCCGACCGCCGTGGTGAAGAAACCGGCCTGCCGGATGCCGTGCCTCTTCCAGAGATCGAGCGTCACGGTCGCGAACCGCTTGAGCAGGTTCGGCAGACGTCCCGGAATGCAACGGTAGACACGCATCTCATAGATCTTGCTCATGTGACCCTTCTTGCTTTTGAATTGAACCGGCACTCAGGTTGCGCAGACTGCTGGCATGCAGGCTTTCCCGATCAGCTTATAGTGGCCTGCGCGAACGGCGATCAAGCGGGTTCCCCGCAAAGATGCCCAGGGAGTGACGATGAAAACCATGCTGCTCGGCCAGATCGCTGCGGTTGCGATGCTGACCTCTATGGCTCACGCGCAGTCGCCCGGGACGCCCGGCGTCATCACCGGCGGCGCGAACGGCGTGATGGTCAACGGCAAGCCCGCCGCGCGGGTCGGCGACACCACCAGCGACGGCGCGGTTGTGGAAGGCGTGCCGAATGTTTTCATCAACGGCAAACCGGCAACCGTGCTCGGCAACCGCACGGCCTGCGGCGGCGCGGTGACGGGCGGCGCCACCGGCGTCTTCATCAACGGCAAACCTATGGCGCGGCAGGGCGACCAGACCTCGGGCTGCGCGAAATAACGCTGCCCTCACCTTCCCGCGTAACGCTCCGTCGCCAGATTGAGATCGAGCGCCTCTTTCTCCGTGAGCCAGCGAATGTCCCGGCTGGCCGACATGGCCTGCAGGATCGAGGGGGAGACGCCCATCCGCGTCATGTAGTCGAGGATCATGGCGGTGGTCTTCTGCGTATCGCCGACAATGTCCCGTGACGCATCCGCGCTTTTCGGCAGCGACGTCGTGAACTGATGCACGCCCAAGCGAGAGCCGGGAAATGCCTCACGGATTTTTCCACCGGCAAAGACCAGCACGCAGGCGCTGGCGCAATAGGCCGGGCGCAGGCGTCCCTGCGCATCGGCCGATGCGACCATGGTCGTGAGGCCCCGCGCCCGGATCACCTCTCCCATGATGGTGGCCTGATCGAGCCGCCCGCCCGGCGACGACAGCAGCACGACATCATCCGGCGCGAGTTTCGCCGTGTCGAGCTGTTCGCGGAACCAACTCGCGGCGGCTGCGCCGATCTCGCCTCTGACAGCAAGCGCACGCACATTACGCCCGCTCAGATCGATCTGCGTTACCGACGACGTCAGCGACGGCGCGACATACAAGTCCTTCCAGTAGGCCCATGCCGCAGGCGATGACAGATCCTGCCACGCCCGCCCGCCCCACAGCGCGATGATGGCGAGCGCGAACAGGAGCGACGCCAGCGATGATCGGCCGAACCAGCGGCGTCCGTTGTCGCGCGGCGGTCCGCCCGGCGCCTGCGGCGGCCCATCGCTCGCAGGCCGGCCCCATGGCCGCGCAGGTTCTTCCGGCCGAAGCGAAGGAGGTTTGATCCTGGGAACCATGATCGATCCGTGATGCCGCGCGAAAACGTCCGGCAGCTTAACCGGCGATGACGTTCATTCAATGAAAGTTCGCGCGATCAGACCAGACGGCTCTGCACCACCGCCGCCTGCACGAACGAGGCGAACAGCGGATGCGGCTCGAACGGACGCGATTTCAGTTCGGGGTGATACTGCACGCCGATGAACCACGGATGGTCCTCGTACTCGACAATCTCCGGCAGCACGCCGTCCGGCGACATGCCAGAGAAACGCAGGCCGTGCTGTTCGAGGCGGTCCTTGTAGGCGGTGTTGACTTCGTAGCGATGACGATGGCGCTCGGAGATTTCCAGCGCACCGCCATAGACCTCCGATACGCGGCTGCCCTTCTTGAGGGCGGCGGGATACGCGCCGAGGCGCATGGTGCCGCCGAGATCGCCAGCCCGCGAGCGGCGTTCGAGTTCGTTGCCGCGCAGCCACTCGGTCATCAGGCCGACCAGCGGCTCCCTGGTGGGGCCGAATTCGGTCGAGTTCGCGTCGGTAATTCCGACCAGATTGCGGGCCGCTTCGATCACCGCCATCTGCATGCCGAAGCAGATACCGAAATACGGCACCTCGCGCTCGCGCGCGAACTGCGCCGCCTTGATCTTGCCTTCCGCGCCGCGCTGACCGAAACCGCCGGGCACCAGAATGCCGTTGACGTGTTCGAGGAACGGCGCGGGGTCTTCGTTCTCGAAGACCTCGGACTCGATCCAGTCGAGATTGACCTTCACCTTGTTGGCGATGCCGCCGTGAGAGAGCGCCTCGATCAGCGATTTGTAGGCATCCTTCATGCCGGTGTACTTGCCGACAATGGCGATGGTCACCTCGCCTTCCGGACGGCGGACGCGCTCGTTGATGGTGTGCCAGCTTTCCAGCGCAGGCGGTTTCGGGTTCTCGATGCCGAATGCGGCCAGCACTTCGTCGTCGAGACCGGCAGCGTGATAGGCTTCCGGCACGGCGTAGATGTTGTCGACGTCGCGCGCCTCGATCACGGCGCTCTCGCGCACGTTGCAGAACAGCGCCAGCTTGCGGCGCTCTTCCTTCGGAATTTCGCGATCGGTCCGGCACAGCAGAATATCGGGCTGGATGCCGATGGAGCGCAGTTCCTTCACCGAATGCTGGGTCGGCTTGGTCTTCAATTCGCCCGCGCTCGGAATGTAAGGCAGCAGCGTGAGATGGATGTAGATCACCTGCCCGCGCGGCAGATCGTTCTTGACCTGACGGATCGCCTCGAAGAACGGCAGGCCTTCGATGTCGCCCACCGTGCCGCCGACCTCGCACAGCACGAAGTCATAGCCTTCGTTGCCGGTGAGGATGAATTCCTTGATGGCGTTGGTGACATGCGGAATCACCTGCACCGTCGCGCCGAGATAGTCGCCGCGGCGCTCCTTGTTCAGGATGTCCTGATAGATGCGGCCGGTGGTGATGTTGTCCTGCTTGGTCGCAGGCCGCCCGGTGAAGCGCTCGTAGTGACCGAGATCGAGATCGGTCTCCGCGCCGTCATCGGTCACAAACACTTCGCCGTGCTGATACGGCGACATCGTTCCGGGATCGAGGTTGAGATAGGGATCGAGCTTGCGAAGGCGGACTTTGTAGCCTCGTGACTGCAAGACAGCGCCGAGCGCTGCTGAAGCCAGACCCTTGCCGAGCGAGGAGACCACGCCGCCGGTGATGAAAATATACCGCGTCATGGGACCCTACCTTTATCTCCGCCAGTGCGATTCGCAAAACCAAACACGCGTCACCCCCAGCAATTCTCCACGCTGTGGGTGACACTGATATGCAAGCTCAATCAGATAGTTGGAAGGCAACTCTCAGACTTGCAGGCAGGCGGCTCGCGCATGACTGCAGGTCCTGAAGCGACAATCGCCTTACTTCGACTGCGGCGCCTGCGGTGCAGACGGCGCCTCAGGCTTCTTCAGCGAATCCAGAAGACCGCCGACAGGGGCCTGCGGCGCACTGCCCGGCTGCGAGATCGGCGCAGGGCTGGTGGATGGGTTCAGGATCGACGCAGGCTTGCGCTCGTAGCCCGCGAGCCACGACAGGAACAGGCTGGTGAGGAAGAAGCCCGCCGCCAGAATGGCCGTGGTGCGCGTCAGCAGGTTGGTCGTGCCGCGGCTCGACATGAAACCGCCGCCACCACCGCCGCCGATACCGAGGCCGCCGCCTTCGGAGCGCTGCAGCAGCACGACGCCGATCAGGCCGAGCACGAGCATGAGATGGATGACGATAATGACGGTCTGCATCGTTACCTTCCGTCACAAGCCGCCAACGCCGGAAAGTCGGCCATGACGATGCTTGCGGGGGTTGAAGTTGCGCGGTCTGTACACGATTGCAGGGGTGATTGCCACCCCCGGTCACACGCTCAGGGTTGTGGGAGATTTAGGGGCACGCCGCTGCAATCGCAAGGAAATCAACCGCTTTCAGGCTTGCGCCGCCCACCAATGCTCCATCGACATTCGGGACGGCCATCAGTTCGGCCGCATTCGACGGCTTGACCGACCCGCCGTACAGAATCCGGATGCCATCGCCCTGCTGGCTGAAGCGTTCCTTCAGCTTGGCGCGAATAAACCCATGAACTTCCTCGACATCCTTCGCAGTCGGGGTACGCCCGGTTCCAATCGCCCAGACCGGCTCGTAGGCCACAATCAGATTGGCCGCCGTGGCTCCGTCCGGTACCGACCCGGCAAGCTGCCGCCCGACCACCTCCAGCGCCTGCCCGGCGTCCCGTTCCGCCTGGGTCTCGCCGACGCAGACGATGGCGACCAGCTTCGCCCGCCACGCGGCCTCGGCCTTGGAGCGGACCACCGCGTCGCTATCGCCATGATCCGCGCGGCGCTCCGAATGGCCGACGATGACATGGCTCGCACCGGTATCGGCGATCATTTCGGCGGAGATATCACCGGTATGCGCGCCGGAAGCGGCCGGATGGCAGTCCTGCGCGCCGATCGCGACCTGCGATCCGGTGACCAGACCCGCGGCCGTGAACAGCAGTGTGGCGGGCGGACAGATCAGAAGGTCCGCCTTTTTGCTCACGTCGCCCGCGCCCTGCCAGATCGCCGCAAGCTCGCTCATCGAGGCCTTGAGGCCGTTCATCTTCCAGTTCCCCGCGATCAGCGGGCGGCGCGTATCGGTCATTCTCAATCTCGCATCTGAATGGGTTGATTTGCGCTATCAGAGCAGGCGGATAGACGCCAGTTCCAGAACGGCTTTATTAACCGCGCCGAAGCGCCGCCCCCTGCATGGTTGCGGGGGAACCCCTGCCGCTTTATACCTTGGCGAAACAATGCGGTAACGCTGCTTCGGCGTATCGCTCCTCCCTCCCCGAACATCAAGTTGGACTCATGCTCCGAGGAATGCGCAAGGCCTCATCGAACTGGCTCGGCAAGACGGTGATGACCGTCATGTTCGGTGTGCTGATCATCAGTTTCGGCATCTGGGGCATCGCCGATATCTTCCGCGGCTTCGGCCAGTCGAGCCTCGCCAAGATCGGCAGCACCGAAATCTCGACGGAGCAGTTCAGAAATCTGTTCACCGACCGGCTGCAGCAGATCGGCCGCCGCTTCGGCCGTCCGCTGACCCAGGAGCAGGCCCGCCAGTTCGGCCTCGACCGTCAGGTGCTGCAGGAGATCGTCGCCGACGCCACGCTGGACGAAACCGCGCGCCGCATGGGCCTCGGCCAGTCGGACGCAGACGTGGTTCGCGTCATCCAGAACGATCCGAGCTTCAAGGGCCTCGACGGCAAGTTCGATCATGACCGCTTCCTGCAGGTGATCCGCCAGTTCGGCTACACCGAACAGCGCTATATCGCCGAGCAGCGCCGCCGCTCGCTGCGCACCCAGCTCACCGGCACGATCGCCGCGGGCCTCGAGCCGTCGAAAACCCAGCTCGAAGCGCTGGTCCGCTTCCAGAACGAGCAGCGCTCGGCGGACTACATCCGCCTGACGGCGGCGCAGGCCGGCACCATCGACGCGCCCTCTCCCGAGGCGCTGGCGTCCTTCTTCGAGGAACGCAAGCAGCTCTTCCGCGCGCCGGAATACCGCAAGATCGCATTCCTCGCGCTGACGCCGGACGATATCGCCAAGACGATCCAGGTTTCGGACGACGACGCGAAGAAGATGTTCGAGCAGCGCAAGGAAAGCTATGCGACGCCGGAGAAGCGTCAGGTGTTCCAGATCCCGTTCCCGAACGAGGATGAAGCCAAGGCCGCGCGCGAGCGCATCGCGTCCGGCACGTCGTTCGAGGACATCGCCAAGGAGCGCAAGCTCACCCCCGCCGACACCGATCTCGGCAATGTCGCGAAATCCTCCATCGGCGACAGCGCGCTTGCGGATGCCGCCTTCGCGCTCGCACCGGACACCGTGAGCCAGCCGGTGAAGGGCGCGCTGACCACCGCATTGCTGAAGGTCACCAAGATCGAGCCCGGCACCAATCCGAGCTATGAAAGCGTCGCGCCGAAGATCAAGCAGGAGATCGCGGTGGAGCGCGCCCGCGCCCAGTTGCAGGACCTGCACAACAAGATCGAGGACGAGCGCGGCGGCGGCGCCAACATCGCGGAAGCCGCCCAGAAGCTCGGCCTCAAGGCCACCACCATCGAAGCCATCGACCGCTCCGGCCGCGGCCTCGACGGCAAGCCGGTCGCTGGCCTGCCGCAGGGCGTCGATCTCGTCTCCCCCGCTTTCGCCAGCGATGTCGGCGTCGAGAACGAACCCGCGCAGTACAACGGCGGCGAAATCTGGTTCGACGTGCTCGGCGTCACGCCGTCGCGCGAACGGACGCTGGACGAGGTGAAGGATCAGGTCGAGGCGCGCTGGAAGGACGAACAGATCTCCAAGCGCCTGCGCGAGAAGTCCACCGAGATCGTCGGCAAGCTCGACAAGGGCGCCAAGCTCGCGGACGAAGCGGCGGCGGTTGGCGTGAAAGTCGAAACCGCCTCGCTGTTCAAGCGTGACACCGACATCAAGAGCGTGCCGGAGCGCCTTGTGCCCGCAGCGTTCCGCACGGCCAAGGACGGCAATGGCCAGGTCGACGGCGGCAACGGAAACGACTGGATCGTGTTCAAGGTTACCGACATCGTGGTGCCGCCGGTCGATCTCGCCTCCGACGACGTGAAGAAGCTGAAGGAGAATCTCCGTCAGGCCGAAATCGAGGAACAGGTCGCGGCCTACGTGACCAAGCTCGAAGCCGATGTCGGCGTCACCATCAACCAGAACGCGTTTGCCGTGGCGACCGGCGCTGCGTCGAGCCAGTAACGCCGCCGCGCTCTACGGACATGTCATGGACGATCTGAAATCCATTATCGGAAAAGTCGCCACCGGCGCGGCACTCACACGCGAGGAAGCCGCGGCGGCGTTCGACCGTGTGATGTCCGGAGAAGCGACGCCCGCGCAGATGGGCGGCCTTCTGATGGCGCTGCGCGTGCGCGGCGAGACCGTGGACGAAATCACCGGCGCGGTGTCTGCCATGCGCGCCAAGATGCTCCCCGTGAAGGCTCCGGCGGATGCCGTCGATATCGTCGGCACCGGCGGCGACGGTTCCGGCTCGGTCAACGTCTCGACCTGCGCCTCGTTCATCGTGGCGGGCGCGGGCGTGCCCGTCGCCAAGCACGGCAACCGTGCGCTGTCGTCGAAATCCGGCGCGGCGGACGCCCTCGCCGCACTCGGCGTCAACATCAACATCACGCCGGACGACGTCGGCCGCTGTATCGCGGAAGCCGGGATCGGCTTCATGTTCGCGCCAACGCATCATCCGGCGATGAAGAACGTCGGCCCGACCCGCGTCGAACTCGCGACCCGCACGATCTTCAATCTGCTCGGCCCGCTGTCCAACCCGGCCGGCGTGAAGCGGCAGATGGTCGGCGTGTTCTCCAAGCACTGGGTGCAGCCGCTGGCGCAGGTGCTGAAGAATCTCGGCTCGGAGGCGGTCTGGGTCGTTCACGGCTCCGACGGCCTCGACGAGATCACCCTCACCGGCCCGACCCATGTCGCCGCGCTGGAGAACGGCAGCATCCGCACCTTCGACGTCACGCCGGAAGACGCGGGCCTTCCGCGCGCCACCGCCGCCGAACTCAAGGGCGGCGACGCCGAAGCCAACGCGAAGGCGCTGCGTGAGGTGCTCGAAGGCAAACAGAACGCCTATCGCAATGTCGCGCTGATCAATGCCGCCGCCGCGCTCGTGGTCGCGGGCAAGGCGAAAGACCTGAAGGAAGGCGTCGCGCTCGGCACCAAGGCGCTGGACAGCGGCGCCGCCACCGAGCGGCTGACCCGCCTCGCCGCCGTCTCGAATGCTTGAGGAGCAGATCGCCTTGTCCGACATCCTCACCAAGATCGAAACCTACAAACGCGAGGAAATCGCCGCAGCCAAGCGCGCGGTCCCGCTCAGCGAGATCGAGGCCCGCGCCAAGGCCGCGCCCGCGCCGCGCGGTTTCGTCAAAGCCATCCGTGCCAAGCATGCCAACGGCGATTACGCGCTGATCGCCGAGGTCAAGAAGGCCTCGCCGTCGAAAGGCCTGATCCGCGCCGACTTCGATCCGCCATTGCTGGCGAAGGCCTATGAATCCGGCGGCGCGGCGTGTCTCTCCATTTTGACCGATACGCCGTCGTTCCAGGGTTCGCTCGCGTTCATGGTCGCCGCGCGCGCAGCCGTCTCGCTGCCGGTGCTGCGCAAGGATTTCATGTACGACACCTATCAGGTGGCGGAAGCCCGCGCCCATGGCGCGGACTGCATCCTCATCATCATGGCGGCGCTGGATGACGCCGCCGCCAAGGACATCGAGGACGCCGCCTTCGCGCACGGCATGGACGTGCTGCTGGAAGTCCACGACCGCGCCGAACTCGATCGCGCGCTGAAGCTGCGTTCGCCGTTGCTCGGCGTGAATAACCGCAACCTGCGGACCTTCGAGACCACGCTCAAGACCAGCGAGGAACTCGCGCCGTTGATTCCGAAGGATCGCATCAGCGTCGGCGAGAGCGGCATCTTCGCGCCGGAGGATCTGGCCCGCCTCACCCGCGTCGGCATGAACACCTTCCTTGTCGGCGAGAGCCTGATGCGGCAGGCGGACGTCACCGCCGCGACACGCACGCTGCTGGCGCGCGGGAACGGCACTTGAGATGGCGAAGCGAACCAAACAGCTCACCCATATCGACGCCAAGGGCGAAGCCCGCATGGTGGACGTCTCCGCGAAGGCGGACACTGAACGCCTCGCGGTGGCCGAAGGCCAGGTCATCATGACCCGCAAGACGCTCGACCTGATCGCCAAAGGCAACGCCGCCAAGGGCGACGTGCTCGGCACCGCGCGCATCGCCGGGATCATGGCGGCCAAGCGCACCTCCGAACTCATTCCGCTGTGTCATCCGCTGGCGCTGTCGAAGGTCACGCTCGACATCACGCCGGATGCCAAGCTGCCCGGCTGCCGCGTCCGCGCCACCGTCAAGGTGAAAGGCCCCACCGGCGTCGAGATGGAAGCGCTGACCGCCGTGTCGGTCGCATGTCTCACCATCTACGACATGGTGAAGGCCGTGGAGCGCGGCATCCAGATCGAGGGCATCCGCCTGGTCGAGAAGAAGGGCGGAAAGTCGGGACACTATCTCGCCGAATATTGAGGATTGCACCATGGCGCTGATGCCGGTCGCTGAAGCCTACGCCGCCGTTCTCAAGGACGCCGCGCCGCTGCCCGAAGAGACCGTGGCGCTCAATGATGCCCATCATCGCACGCTGTCCCGTGACATCGCGGCCCTCCGCACCCAGCCGCCCGACGCCATGTCGGCCATGGACGGCTATGCTGTGCGCGCATCCGACGCCGTGCTCGGCGCACGCCTGAAGGTGATCGGCGAAGTCGCCGCGGGCCGTCCGTTCACCTCATCCCTTGGCGCAAAAGAAACCGCTCGCATCTTCACCGGCGGCGTCGTTCCCGATGGCGCGGATGCGATCGTGATTCAGGAAGACACCACGCGCGATGGCGATTTCGTCGTCATCAATGAAGCCTCCACGCTCGGAAAGAACATCCGCGCCGCCGGCATCGACTTCAAGCAAGGCGACGTGCTCTTGCCGCGCGGCACGCTGCTGGCAGACCGCGCGCTGGGGCTGGCGGCGGGAATGAATCATCCGCATCTGCCGGTGCATCGCCGTCCGCGCGTGGCGATCCTCGCCACCGGCGACGAACTCGTCGCGCCGGGCGGAACGCTCGCGCCGGGCCAGATCATCTTCAGCAACGTGTTCGCGCTCACGGCTCTCGCGCGCAGCGAAGGCGCGGATGTCATCGACCTCGGCATCGCGCGCGATACGCTCGATTCCACGACGGACGGAATTCGCCGTGCGCAGGGTAGCGGCGCGGATGTTCTGGTCACCACCGGCGGCGCGTCCGTCGGCGACCACGATCTCGTTCAGGCCGCGCTGAAGGCGGAAGGCACCGACATGGCCTTCTGGAAAATCGCGCTGCGCCCCGGCAAGCCGATGATGCACGGGCGGCTGGATGCGATGCGCGTGCTCGGCCTGCCCGGCAATCCGGTGTCGTCCTACATCTGCGCCTATCTGTTTCTGGTGCCGTTGATCCGGGCGCTGTCAGGCCGCACGCACATTGATCATGTGTTCGAGCAGGCGCGGCTCGGGCGCGACCTGCCCGCCAACGATCAACGGCAGGACTATCTGCGCGCGCGGCTTGAAACAGGCGCGGAAGGACTGCCGGTGGCCACATCGGTCGGCATGCAGGACAGTTCGCTCGTGGCCAATCTGGCCGCAGCCAACGCACTGATCATCCGCCCACCTTTCGCGCCCGCCGCCCCGGCCGGATCGACCTGCACGATCCTGCGGTTGCCGAACTGAACCAGCGCCGCCTTCACCGGAAATTAATGATTGCGGAACACATATGGAACAGATAGTGTTCGTTCATGATTTGTTTCGAGTGACTCGCAGCTTCTGAGGACGCCTTCCTTCCAAGGGCCCGGAGCAGCGCATCGCTGGATAAACGGGACCGGGGACCACTCAAAATGCTGACACGCAAACAATACGAGCTTCTTCGCTTCATCAACGAGCGGCTAAAGGAAGCTGGTGTTCCGCCCTCCTTCGACGAGATGAAGGATGCGCTAGACCTGCGGTCCAAGTCCGGCATTCACCGCCTCATTACAGCGCTTGAGGAACGCGGCTTCATCCGCAGGCTCGCCAATCGCGCCCGCGCCATCGAGGTCATCAAGCTGCCTGAACTCGGCGCAAGCCCCGGCGGCGCCCGCCGCGGCTTCACCCCGAGCGTCATTGAAGGCAACCTCGGCAAGGTCCGCCCCAGCGTTTCGGCCGATCCCGATGACGATACGAGCTTCCCGGTCGCCGTGCCGGTCATGGGCCGGATCGCGGCGGGTACGCCGATCGAGGCGCTGCAGACCCGCAGCCATACCATCAGCGTGCCGCCCGACATGCTCGGCTCCGGCGAACACTACGCCCTCGAAGTGCGCGGCGACTCTATGATGGAAGCCGGGATTCTCGACGGCGACACCGTGCTGATCCAGCGCAACGAAAGCGCCGACACCGGCGACATCGTGGTGGCGCTGATCGACGAGGAAGAAGCCACGTTGAAACGCTTCCGCCGCCGGGGCGCATCCATCGCGCTGGAGCCCGCCAACGCGGCTTACGAGGTCCGCATTCTGCCGCCGAACCGCGTGCGCATTCAGGGCAAGCTGATCGGCCTGGTGCGGAAGTACTGAGCCGGGCTTAATCGTCCGGCTGCAAATCGTTTTCCGCCGGCGTCGCATCGACCGGCGGGGCGGCGATGTTTGGCCGAATGCTGGGCACGCGTGGCTCATCGTCCGGCGCGGCGGGCGACCATGGACGATCAATGCCGCGCGGCCTGATCGCCGTGACCACGTAACCATCGCCCTTCCTATACAGCGCCAGCGCGCCCTGCCGTTTCAGCAGGTCGTGATCCAGCACCATGGCCGTGCAATTCGCTGGCGGTTGTTTGAGCGTCACGATCATCGCCGCCTGCACGCAATCATCGGCGAAACCTTCCGGCTTCAGAGTTAGCGCAATCGTTGCGCCGTTGAGGGCCTGCACCACGCATCCGGCCTCATCGCACGAGACGCCCTCCGCCAGCGAGGGATCGGCAGCGGTACGCGCATCGGCATCGGCGGCGAGCCATTCGCGCGACAGGAACGTGTCCTTGGCGGTCCGCATCAGACGCAGCCGCCCATCCTTGCCCCGCACGCCGACTGCGTGTCCATCCGCCGCGACAAGAATGTCGGGCTGCGGCGTCGCCAGCGCCCATGTGGTTGCGATCACGGCAAGTCCCGCCCCTGCCCAGCGCAAAGGCGTGCGCAGCAGCGCCAGCACGATCAGGCCGAGGCTCATCGCCGCGAGCGGGCCGGTGCCGAAGGCCGCGAGCCTGCCGATGGCGCCGGGCAGCGCCGCGACCCATTGCGACACCGCGATCATCCAGCCGATGCCGACATCCATCAGCCGCCAGAACACGCCGTCGAACCCGAACGGCATCGCCAGCAGGCCGAGCAGGCCCGCGGGCATCACCAGCGCCGAGATCACAGGCATCGCCGCAAGATTGGCGAGCACGCCGTAAGGCGTCACGCGATGGAAGTGGAACGCCGCATACGGCATGGTGGCGAGGCCCGCCACCAGCGACGCCAGCGCCAGCATCGCGACCTCGCGCCCGCCCCACAGCGCGGCGCGCGCCACGCGCGAATTGTCGGGTGACGCAAACAGGTTCGGCATGCCGAGTTGCACCAGCGCGACAAGGCCCAGTGTCGCAGCAAACGACATCTGGAAGCTCGGATGCACCAGCGATTCCGGCGCGATCACCAGCACGATCATCGCCGCCACCGCCAGCGTGCGGAACGTGATCGCGCGGCGATCCACCATCACCGCGATCAGAACCACCGCCGTCATGAAGAACGAGCGTTGTGTCGCGACCTCCGCGCCGGACAGCAGCAGATAGAACAGCGCCGCAGCGAAGGCAGCCGCCGCCGACCATTTCTTGATCGGGAATGTCACTGTCAACGCCGGAAACAGCGCGAGCAGCGCACGCACCGCGAAGAACACCACGCCCGCCACCACCGCCATGTGATAGCCGGAGATCGACAGCACATGGCCAAGGCCTGAGATGAACATCGCATCGTTGACCGGCGTCGAGATCGCATCGCGGCGGCCGGTCAGCAGCGCCGTCGCAATGGCGCGGGAATCGCCGCTGAGCACGCTACGGATGCGCGCGTCGATCGCGTCGCGCATGCCCTGCATGGTCGCGGCATAGCGCAGATACGCGCCGCCGCTGCGCGGAGCCTCAATGGTCTTGATCGCGCCCATGGCGAAGCCGGACGCGCCGATGCCCTGAAAATACATATCGCGTCCGAAATCGTAACTGCCCGGACGAAGCGGTGACAACGGCGGCAACAACCGCGCTTTCAACTCAATGAAGCTGCCGACCGCAGGCGCGGTGCCCTTCTTCACCGAGAGGCGCACGCGTTCGAGTCTGGAGAAGCCCTTCAGCGTCTCCATCTCCTCGACGCGCAGCACGAAGCGGTCGGTACGCTCGCGCGCCTCGCGGGTTTCGACAAAGCCTTTCATTGCGACAGAAAACATCGGCCTCGCCAGCACGCCGTGCGCCACGCGCGCGGTCTTCAGCGTGGCTATCGCAAAGCCCGCCGCCAGCGCGGCCAGCATCATCGCAAGCGGAAAGATCGGATGCCGCCGCGCCAGAAACGCGAGAACGCACAACACGGCCGCTGCGACGGTCACGACAGACGCGACCGGTTCGCGCTCCGCTGCGAAATAGAGCGCAATCCCCGCACCGAACGCGACCGGCATCCAGAGCAGCAACCGCCCCGGTCCGGCTTCCGCACGAATCCAGCCCTGAATGTGTTCGGAGCCACGAGACCAGAGCGCAACCGCGTTGGTGCCGGTCGTTGCAACGGGCGCGGCCGCGCGCGGCGGCCAGGTGGTCACCTGCCCCTGCGTCCTCTGCCGGTCATCTTCCCGAACAGCCATCGCGCCGCCCCGCCCGCGCGCTGAAGTCCGCGAATGCTACCTGAGGCTGCATCCGCGCGACCAGCGGAACGGATCGGGAATGCGCGGCTATATCTTCAGCATTGCGGACAAGTGTCCCGGGCGCAGCGCAACACTCTTGTGGTGCGCTGCTGAACCGGGACCGCAACAGGCCTGATGCTCTCGTTCTGAAACGGTCCCGGCTCTGCGACGCAGCGCAAGCGCGCTGCATCGCGTCCGGGACAAGATTCCTCGAAAACCCTCAGCCTTCGGCTGCCACCTTGGCGTAGCTGTCGCGCAGGCCGACGGTGCGATTGAACACCAGCTTGCCTGGCATGGAATCGCGGTCGCGCACGAAGTAGCCCTGCCGCTCGAACTGCATCGGGCCTGCCTCGTTGGCGCCGGCCAGCGCAGGCTCGACCATCGCGCTCACCACCTCGAGCGAGTCCGGGTTGACCTGCGATGCGAAGTTCGCAGCGTCGGGCTGCGGCGAGGTGAACAGCAGATTGTAGAGCCGCACCTCCGCCGGAATGCCTTCGCTCGCGCTGACCCAGTGGATGGTGCCCTTGACCTTGCGGCCGTCGGGCGCGTTGCCGCCGCGCGTTTCCGGATCGTAGGTACAGCGCAGCTCGACCACCTCGCCTGCATCGTTCTTGATCACGTCCTTGCAGGTGATGAAGTAGCCATAGCGCAGCCGCACCTCGCGGCCCGGCGCGAGCCGGAAGAACTTCTTCGGCGGATTCTCCATGAAGTCGTCGTGCTCGATGTAAAGCTCGCGGGTGAACGGAATCTGCCGCACGCCCTGTGATGCATCGTCGGGATGGTTGACAGCTTCGAGATGATCGACCTGTCCTTCGGGATAGTTCTCGATCACAACTTTAAGCGGCCGCAGCACAGCCATGCGGCGCGGCGCCGATTTGTTCAGCGTCTCGCGCACCACGAAATCGAACATGCCGATGTCCACGGTGCTGTTCGCCTTGGCGACGCCGATACGCTTGATGAAATCGCGCAAGGCTTCCGCGGGCACGCCGCGGCGCTGCAGGCCGGCAAGCGTCGGCATGCGCGGATCGTCCCAGCCGGACACATGGCCGCCGCGCACAAGCTCGGTCAGCACGCGCTTGGACAGCAGCGTGTGGGTCATGTTGAGGCGCGCGAATTCATACTGATGCGGCTTCGAGGGCACCGGCAGATTGTCGATGCACCAGTCGTAGAGCGGCCGGTGATCGGAGAATTCCAGCGTGCAGATCGAATGCGTGATGTGCTCGATGGCGTCGGACTGGCCGTGCGCGAAATCGTAGCTCGGATAGATCTTCCACGCCTCGCCGGTGCGCGGATGATGCGCATGGAGAATACGATAGAGCACGGGATCGCGCAGGTTGATGTTGCCCGATCCCATATCGATCTTGGCGCGGAGCACCCGCGCGCCGTTCGGGAATTCGCCCGCGCGCATCCGCGCGAACAGGTCGAGGTTTTCCTCGACGCTGCGGTTGCGGAACGGGCTGTTCTGGCCGGCTTCGGTCAGCGTGCCCCGCGTCAGGCGGATTTCCTCCTGCGTCTGATCGTCGACATAGGCCTTGCCCGCGCGGACCAGATCCTGTGCCCAGCCGTAAAGCTGTTCAAAATAATCCGAGGCGAAGTGAAGATGCGTGCCCCAGTCGAAGCCGAGCCAGCGCACGTCGCGCTGGATCGCATCGATATATTCCTGCTCTTCCTTGGTCGGGTTGGTGTCGTCGAAACGCAGGTGGCAGCGCCCGCCGAATTCCTCTGCAATGCCGAAGTTCAGGCAGATCGACTTGGCGTGGCCGAGATGCAGATAGCCGTTCGGCTCCGGCGGAAAGCGCGTCACCACGCCCGCATGCTTGCCGGATGCAAGGTCTGCCGCGACGATGTCGCGGATGAAGTCGGCGCCTGCGTCCGAACCCGATTCGTCAGTCATTTTGGCCCTTTCCAATTGGGCTCTATGTGCCAAATCCACGCCGCCGCGCCAAGGGGCCGCTGAGTGGCGGACAATAGCCGGATGGCCAGTTCCCCAAGGCCGGAATTCGTCCTGAGACAGCCCGCCAAGGGTGTGATACACGGCCCGCCGTCACCTATCCGAGGCCCTGAAAATCCCCATCATGACCAAACCCGTCGTTACCCGTTTTGCGCCCTCTCCGACCGGCTTTCTCCATATCGGCGGCGGACGCACCGCGCTGTTCAACTGGCTCTATGCGCGCAAGCAGGGCGGCCGGATGCTGCTGCGGATCGAGGACACCGATCGCGAGCGGTCCACCGACGCGGCGATCGAGGCCATCCTCGACGGGCTCAAGTGGCTCGGCATCACATGGGACGGCGAGACGGTCTATCAGTTCACCCGGGCCGCCCGTCACCGCGAGGTGGCCGAGCAGTTGCTCGCCGCCGGCAAGGCCTACTACTGCTACGCCACGCCTCAGGAACTTGAGGAAATGCGGGCGACCGCCAAGGCCGAGGGCCGCGCCATGCGCTACGACGGCCGCTGGCGCGACCGCGATCCGTTGCAAGCCCCGGCCGGCGTCAAACCGGTGATCCGGCTGCGCGCGCCGCAGACCGGCGAAACCGTAATCGACGATCAGGTCCAGGGCCGCGTGGTCTGGCAGAACGAGAATTTCGACGATCTGGTGCTGCTGCGTTCGGACGGCACGCCCACCTACATGCTCGCGGTGGTCGTGGACGACCATGACATGGATGTGACGCATATCATCCGCGGCGACGATCATCTCATCAACGCCGCCCGCCAGAAGCACATCTACGATGCGCTGGGCTGGGACGTTCCGGTGATGGCTCACATTCCGCTGATCCACGGGCCGGACGGCTCGAAACTCTCCAAGCGCCACGGCGCGCTTGGCGTCGATGCCTACCGCGCGATGGGCTACCTGCCCGCGGCGCTGCGTAACTATCTCGTGAGGCTGGGCTGGAGCCATGGCGATCAGGAAATCTTCTCCACCGAGGAAATGATCGCGGCGTTCGACCTGCCCGCCATCGGCCGCTCGGCGGCGCGGTTCGATTTCGCCAAGCTGGAAAACCTCAACGGCCACTACATCCGCAGCGCCGATGACAAGGACCTGCTGGCGAGTTTCGAGGATGTCCTGCAGTTCGTCCCCAATGGCGCAGCCGTTCGCGATAAGTTGAACGACACCACCCGCGCGCAGTTGCTCGCCGCCATGCCGGGACTGAAGGAGCGCGCCAAGACGCTGCTCGAACTGATCGACGGCGCGCAGTTCATCTTTGCCGATCGGCCGATTGCAATGGAGCCGAAGGCGGCGGCGGTGCTGACACCGGAGACGCGGCAGTTGATCGGCAAGCTGCGCGCGGCGCTGGAAACGGTGACGCCGTGGACCGGCCCGGCCATCGAAGCCGCCATGCGCAGTTTTGCAGAGCAGAACGGACTCAAGCTCGGCGCCGTCGCCCAGCCGCTGCGGGTTGCACTGACGGGGCGGACCACTTCGCCCGGAATTTTTGACGTTCTGGCTGTTTTGGGCCGCGAAACCTGTCTGGAACGGCTCCAGGATCAGATGTTAGCGGAATAGTTACCGTTCTCCGACGCCAGGCGGCTCCAACTTTGGGGGTAGGCTGGCTATCTTGCAGCGCACACAGCAATAAGCTACCCCTTTGGACCTCACTTCTGGAACGACGTTCTCAAGGCGTTATATGATGCCGCAAGCATCACTTCTCGCCCTGCGCAACACTCACCGGGGACTTCACGATGGATGCAAAAACCAACACCAAAAAAGCCACGCTGACGGTTGAGGGGAAGACCGTCGAACTCCCCGTCCACAGCGGCACTGTCGGGCCGGACGTCATCGATATCGGCAAGCTCTATGCCCAGACCGGGATGTTCACCTACGATCCCGGCTTCACCTCCACCGCAAGCTGCGATTCCAAGATCACCTACATCGACGGCGACGCCGGTGTTCTTCAGTATCGCGGCTATCCGATTGAACAGCTCGCCGAAAAAGGCGACTTCCTCGAAACCTGCTATCTGCTGCTTTACGGCGAGCTTCCCACCGCCGCGCAGAAGAAGGACTTCGATCATCGCGTCACGAGCCACACGATGGTTCACGAGCAGATGGCGCGCTTCTTCCAGGGCTTCCGCCGCGACGCGCATCCGATGGCCGTGATGGTCGCTTCTGTCGGCGCCCTCGCCGCCTTCTATCACGACTCCACCGACATCAACGATCCGCACCAGCGGATGGTCGCCTCGATCCGGATGATCGCGAAGATCCCGACGCTGGCGGCGATGGCTTACAAGTACAACATCGGCCAGCCGTTCGTGTATCCGAAGAATTCGCTCAATTACGCGGCGAACTTCCTCAACATGTGCTTTGCCGTACCCTGCGAGGACTACAAGCTGAACCCGGTGCTCGCCGAGGCGCTGGACAAGATCTTCATCCTGCACGCCGATCATGAGCAGAACGCTTCGACCTCGACGGTCCGCATCGCAGGCTCGTCGGGCGCAAATCCGTTCGCCTGCATCGCCGCTGGCATCGCCTGCCTGTGGGGACCGGCGCACGGCGGCGCGAACGAAGCCGCTCTGCAGATGCTGGCCGAGATCGGCAGCGTCGACAAGATTCCGGAATTCATCGCCAAGGTGAAGGACAAGAACAGCAACGTCCGCCTGATGGGCTTCGGTCATCGCGTCTACAAAAACTACGATCCGCGCGCGAAGATCATGCAGCAGATGTGCCACAAGGTGCTGAAGGAAACCGGCCACGCCAACGATCCGCTGCTGCCGATCGCGCTGGAACTGGAAAAGATCGCGCTGAACGATCCGTACTTCATCGAGCGCAAGCTGTACCCGAACGTCGATTTCTACTCGGGCATCACCCTGAAGGCGATGGGCTTCCCGACCTCGATGTTCACGGTGCTGTTCGCGGTCGCCCGCACTGTCGGCTGGATCAGCCAGTGGAGCGAGATGATCCAGGACCCGCAGCAGAAGATTGGCCGCCCGCGCCAGCTCTTCTCCGGCGCCACCACCCGCGACTACGTGGACATTTCCAAGCGCAAGTAAGCTGCGCGGACAGATCAGAGACGCAAAGGCCGGTGCATCGCACCGGCCTTTTTGTTTGGGGCGACAAACATCCAACGGGACGCACGGTGGCTCCCTTTCCCCGTTCATTCACGAGGCGATGAAATCATCGCGACGACCTCTTCCGCCGCAAGCTGGCTCGGCCGCCGGCCTCCGGTGGACATGATTGCTTCGAGGCGTGCGAATGCCTCGACCTGCAGCTGCCGCATCGGCGTATCGCCGAGAACATCGCGCAGCGCCGGTGCGAGCTTTTCCGCCGTGAAATCCTGCTGCAGGAATTCCGGAATGACGTTCTCGCCGAGGATCAGATTGGTGAGAATGATCGACTTGGTCTGGATCACACGCCGCGCGATGAAAGCCTCGACCTCGGTGACGCGATAGGCCGTCACCATCGGCACGCCGGCAAGGGCGAGTTCAAGCGTCACCGTCCCTGACTTTGCAAGAGCCGCACGCGCGATCCGGAACGCCGCCTTCTTCTCCGCCTCGCTGATAATGATTTTCGGCTGCACAGGCCAGACTGCTGCGGCGGCCCGGACGCTCTCAAGCAAGCCGGGCGTTGTCGGCAGCACCGGCTCGAAGGCGACGCCCTGCTCGTGCAGCAAACGCAGCGCCTCGCCGAAGATCGCCATGTTGCGCTTGATCTCGCTGCGCCGGCTTCCCGGCAGAACGAGGAGCACCGGCGGCTCCGCCGAGCGGCGCGCCTGTTCCTGCGCATCAGGCCGCAGCGTGCCGAGGTCATCCAGCAGCGGATGGCCGACATAGACGCAAGATGGCCCGCCGAGCCTGCGATGAACCTGCGGCTCGAACGGCAGCACTGCGAGCAGCCGGTCGACATAAGCCCGCATCTTCTTTGCGCGCCCCGAACGCCAGACCCACACCGTCGGCGAGACGTAATCGACAATCGGAATAGACGGAGCGACGGCCCGCACGCGGCGCGCCACGCGATGGGTAAAATCCGGACTATCGATGATGACCAGAACGTCGGGCTTCGCTTTCACCACGGCGGCGGCGGCTTCGCGGATGCGCCGCAGAATTGTCGGCAGTCGCTTCGGAATCGCCGCAAAGCCGATGATCGACAGTTCGTCGGTCGGAAACAGCGAAGTCAGGCCCTGTTCCGCCATATGGCGCCCCCCGATCCCAAGAAGCTTTACATCGGGGCCGAGTTGCTCGCGCAGCGCGACCATCAATCCTGCGCCGAGCCGATCGCCGGATTCCTCCGCTGCGATCAGAAAGATCGTCGGCGCGGATGCTGGTCCCGTCACAGCGGCAGTCCCGTCACGAACAGGCCTTGACGGTCCGCCGTTGCGACCACCCGATCAGCATCCGCGATCAGCGCATGACCGGCGACAATGCCGATTCCCGCAAGACCCGCCGCAGCCACGCCTTCGATGGTCTTCGGCCCGAAAGTCGGCAGATCGAAACGCAGGTCCTGTTTGGTCTTGGGCGCTTTCACCAGCACGCCGCGGCCGGGTTTGGCGCGCACCCGGCCTTCGGCGCGAAGCTGCGCGATCCTTGCCAGCAGTCCGTCAGTGCCTTCGATGCCTTCGATGCCGATCACATGACCATCGATCACCACCACGGCCTGCCCCACATCGAACGGGCTGAGCGCATGCATCAGCGCGCGCGCCGTCGCGATATCGGCAAGAGATTCCGCGCCAGCAAGGGTCCGCGTGATGCTGCCTTCGGGCATCAGCAATTCAGGCGCGACATCTTGCACTCCAACAATGCGAAAGCCTTTCTGCTCGAACAGGCGGCTCACGCCCGACAGAAGGTGATCGTCACCGCCGCGAAACGCCGCCGCAAGCGCGGGAATGACGCGCAGCGTTCCGAAATCGATGCGAATATCGGACAAGGCAGGCCGCACCAGCCCGCCGATGAACACCACATCCCGGCATCCTTCCGCGCGCAGCAGCCTGGTCAGCCGGCCGACCTGACCAAGCGCGACCCAATGATGAGGGAACGCCTTGATGCGCTCCGGATCGCAAAAGCCGCGAATGGGATACAGAAAGAACTTGATGCCCCGCTTGCGCATCGAGTCCACCGCAGCGAACGGCAGGACACCGCTGCCCGCGATGATGCCAACCGTCGTCGCCGGGTTCTCGGCCATCAGCCCTCGTTGCTTGCGCTGTCCGCCGTCTTGCGGGGATTTGCCTTGGTCAGAGGCCGCTTGCCACCCGCGTCGATGAACGCGAGAATTTCCACAATCGCCGGATCGCTGCTGCCCGACGACCGCAGCTTTTCGAGCCGGGCAGCGAATTGGCCCGCACCGTGAAACAGTTCCTCGTAAAATTCGCGAACGAGTTTCAGGCGCGTGTGCGAGAAGCCGCGGCGGCGCATGCCGACGACATTCATGCCTTCGAGAAGCGCGAACTGCCCTGACGCCAGCCCGTAAGGAATGACGTCGTTCCGGATTCCCGAGCAGCCGGCGATCATCGCCTGCGCGCCGATCCGCACGAACTGATGGGCGGCCGACAAGCCGCCGAAGAAAACAAAGTCACCCACTTCGCAATGCCCGCCAAGCGTCGCGGAGTTGGCGAAGATGATGTTGTTGCCGAGAATGCAGTCATGGCCGACATGGCTGTAGGCCATGAAGTATCCGCGCGATCCGACTCGCGTGATACCGCCCCCGGATGCGGTGCCGGTGTTCATGGTCACAGACTCGCGGATGGTGCAGTTGTCGCCGATCTCGAGCTTTGTCGGCTCGCCCTTGTAGCCGGTGGACTGCGGCGCGGTCCCGAGCGAAGCAAACGGATAGATCGTGCAGTCCGAACCGATGGTGGTGTGTCCGGCGATATTGACGTGCGACAGCAGCTTGCAGTTGGCGCCGAGCTTTACGTTCGGACCGACAATGCAATACGGCCCGATCTCGGCATCGTCACCGATGATCGCACCATCCTCGATGCGCGCTGTGGGATCGATCTTGCTCATGACGTTCTGTTCGATCAGTCCGCAAGCATCGCGCCGACATCGGCCTGCGCGACGATCTCACCGTTGACCTTGGCATCGCCGTGAAACCACCACATGTCGCGCCGCCGCGTCACAAGCTTCATGTGATAGTGGATGATGTCGCCCGGTCCCGTCGGCTTGCGGAATTTGCACTTGTCGATGGTCAGGAAATACACCGCGGTCGGACGATCGGTCTCGGTGGACAGCATGCCGATCACGCCCGCAGTCTGCGCCATGCCTTCGATCATCAGCACGCCGGGATAGATCGGGCGATTGGGAAAATGTCCCTGAAACTGCGGTTCGTTGGCCGAGACGTTCTTGATGCCGATGCCGCTGAAGTCCTTGCGGATGTCGACCACGCGGTCGATCAGGAGCATGGGATAGCGATGCGGCAGCGTCTTCAGAATTTGCCCGATATCGACGGCCTCGATGGTGATTGGCGCTTGCTCGTCCATTACTTCTGTTCCTCGTCGCCCGAACCGGACGGCTTCGATTTCAATTTGGCGCTGCCCTCGCGGCCGAGGCGCTCGACCTCGAACAGCTCGCGGAAGAACTGCTTGATCGGTTTGGCGGGCGAGCCGCCCCAGCGCGCGCCGGGAGGGACCTCGCCCACGACGCTGCTGCGCGCCGCGATCTGCGCGCCCTCGCCGATCACGGCATGATCGGAAACGCCGATGCGCGCAGCCAGCACGACATTGTCGCCCAGCGTGGAGCTGCCCGCGACACCGCTCTGGCTGACCACCACGCAGTTGCGGCCAATGACGACGTTGTGGCCGATCTGGACCAGATTGTCGATCTTGCTGCCCTCGCCGATGATGGTGTCGTTGATGGCTCCGCGGTCGATGGTCGTGCCGGCGCCGATCTCGACGCCGTTCTGAATGATCACCCGGCCCGCCTGCGGCACCTTCAGATGGCCGCGGGCCCCCATCATGTAGCCGAACCCGTCCTGCCCGATCCGGCAACCGGGATGGATGATGACCTCATTCCCGATCAGCGCGCAGAGCACGGACGCATTGGGCCCGATGCTGCAATCCCGGCCGATCCGCACGCCCGCGCCGATCACCGCGCCGGAACCGATCACCGTTCCCGCGCCGATCTCGACATCCGGGCCGATCACGGCCAGCGGGTCGACCACCACGCCATCTTCAAGATAGGCCGAGGGGTGGACAACCGCGCCAGGCGCAACGTCGCCATTGTCGAACCAGGAGGTCGGGCGCAGCGTATCGGGATAGAGCGTGCGCATCGCCATGACGAACGCGCGATAAGGCTCCGCCGCACGCAGGACAGCCACATGGGCCGGAACGCTCGCCTCCAGACGTTCGCTGACGAAGCATGCGCCGGCGTAAGTCTGTTCGAGCTGGGCTGCGTATTTCTTGGCTTCGCAGAATGTCAGATGACGCGGCCCCGCGCGATCCAGGGAGGCCACGCCCGTAATCAACCTGTCGGCGAAGGATGCATTGGCAAGCTCGGCTCCGGTGAGCGCGGCGAGGTCTGCCAGCGTGACCGGTGACGGCCGTTTAAAGAAAGTCGGCTGCGTCATTCCACCCGCCGAGGTCAGGGACATGCACCTTCCCGCGACTCGGACGCCGGCTCGCTGAGGGAAAATGCATCCAACAAAAGAAACGAGCGGATTCCGGCCCGTGGGCCGAAATCCGCATCCTGGTCGTCCGGATCAAATCCGAACTTAGAACGATGTACCGCCGCCGAACCGGAACTGCTGTACGCGGTCATTCGCGCCCTTGGTGAGCGGAACGGCATAGTCGAAGCGCAGCGGACCGAACGGCGACTGCCAGATCAAGCCGACACCGACCGACGAGCGGACCAGACCGTCGTCGCCGACAAGGTCGATGCACTGGTTCTGAGCATTAGTCTGAGCATTCCCGTTGCAGGCAAAGCCCGTGATCGACTTCGCGCCCTGATAGTCGAATACCGAGCCGGCATCCGCGTAGACCGCGCCCTTCAGGCCCACTTCCTTCGGCAGGAACCAGAACGGCATCTGCAATTCGACCGACGCGCCCCAATACTTGGTGCCACCGAGCGCATCGCCATAACCATTATAGAACATGGTGCTGATGTCGCGCGGACCAATGCCAGCCGGTGCGAAACCGCGAACGAGGTTCGGTCCCATCTGGAAGTGATCGAGCATGCGGATGCCCTTGCCGGTATCGGTGAGCACGCCGCCCTGCAACCGCAGCACACCGACGACGTCAGCCACGACCGGCGTATACAGCTTCACGTCACCCGTGGTCTTGAGGTAGCTGACATCGCCGCCAACGCCAGCGAAATCCTGGTTCAAGGTCGCCAGAATGCCGCTCGTCGGATCCTTGTTGTTGTCGAGCGTATTGTAATTCAGCGTATAGCCGATCGCCGACGTTATGACCGCGCCGCCATTAAGCGCCTGCTTGATCGCTGACGAGACTTCGCCGTCCGCGTAACAATTGTTTCCGCCCAAAGTCGGAACAAAAGGATTTAAAGGATCACCTGAATCGGTGCTGCCACCTGCGTTCAGGTAAGCTGGCGTCGGATAATATCCCGATTTTGTCGGATCGTTCTGACAGTTCGTCAGATAGCTCGGCAGCGTGACTTCCTGCCGCGAGATCGAGTAGCGCAGCTGCAGGTTCAGGTCTTCGCGAAGCTGGAAACCCAGACGCGGGCTGAAGCCCATGGTGCTGCTGTCGTAGGCGACGTAGCTCGAAGCCAACTGCTTGCGCTGGTAGAAATCGAGACCCAGCGCCACGCGATAGCCGAGCAGATACGGCTCGACCAACGACAGCGAGTAACCCTGCACGCGCTGGCCATACTGAACCGACGCCTTTGCGAACAGACCACGGCCGAGCAGGTTGCGTTCGGAGACGCTGACTTCACCCAACAGACCGTCGGCCGTCGAATAACCGCCGGACACCGAGAAATCGCCGGTCGACTTTTCTTCCACGTCGACGTTCAGCACCACGCGGTCCGCGGACGAACCCGGCTCCGGCGTGATCTTGATCGTCTTGAAGTAATCGAGGTTTTTCAGGCGGCGCTCGGCGCGATCGACCAGCGCGCGGTTATACGCATCGCCTTCCGACACGTCGAACTCGCGACGAATGACATAGTCGCGCGTGCGGGTATTTCCGCGAATGTTGATTCGCTCGATGTAGTTGCGCGGGCCTTCATCGACCGCGAACACGATCGAAACCGTATGCGCTTCGAAATTGCGGTCGCCGCGCGGCTTCACGGTCGCGAAGGCGTAACCGCGGCGCGAGGCCTCGATGGTCATCTCCTCGACCGACTTTTCGACGGCTTCGGCGTTGTAAACCGAACCGACACTTACGCGGGACAGCGGACGGAACGAGTTACCGTCGAGCGTCGTGATGTTGGACTGGAACTCGACCGAACCGACGCGATACTGCTGACCTTCATCGATCTTGAAGCTCACGACGAATCCGCCGCGCGCCGGATCGAACTCCGTCAGCGCAGCGACGATCTGCACGTCGGCATAGCCGTTCTTGAGGTAGAAGCGCCGCAGGATGTCGCGGTCGGCCTCGACGCGATCCGGATCGTAGGTATCGTTCGAGGACAGGAAGGACAGGAAGTTGCTTTCGCGGGTCTTGATCTGGTCACGGAGGCGATAGGCCGAGAAAGCCTGATTGCCGATGAACTCGATCGACTTCACGACCGTCTTGGCGCCTTCGGTGACTTCAAAGACCAGGTCGACGCGATTGTTCGGCTGCTCGATGATCTTCGGCTCGACCTTGACGTCGAATCGGCCGTTGCGGCGATAGATCTCGGTGATGCGGGCGGTGTCGGATTGCACCTGAGCGCGGGACAAGGTTCCGCGAGCCTTCGACTGGACTTCCGCCTGAAGCTGCTCGTCCTTGACCTTCTTGTTGCCTTCGAAGGCAACCCGCCCGATCACGGGATTCTCGATCACGACGACCACGATGCGGCCGCCGGCGTTGTTGATCTTCACATCCTGGAACAGGCCAGTCTCGATCAAGGCCTTCAGGCCGTCGTCGATGCGCGCGCTATCCAGACGGCCGTTCGGGCCCGGCTTGAAGTAGGAGCGGATCGTATCGGCTTCGATACGGCGATTGCCCTCAACACCGATGGACGCCGCAGTCTGGGCAGCAGCCTGAGACGGCACAAGCGCTACCGTCGCCACAGTGGCGAGCGGCAAAGCAACCAACATCAGGGCAGCGGCGAAACCGCCCCGTAGCACTCGCATTCCAACCATCATGCGCCAGGCGCCCTTGTCATTCCAAAGCCGGTCCGTTTCGGGACCGGGAGATTCCCCATTTATTGCACCGCTTGTAGCCAATTTTACCAAACCGGCAAACGTCCTTTCGCGGCGCAATTCCAATTTCCCAACAAGACGTTGCCAATGGGCAACGCCCGCAAAAAACCTCAATCAGGACGCAGCCAGATGAAGGATGTCGTTATAGGTCGCAAACAACATCAACATCAGCACCAAAGCGAGCCCGACTCGGAAGCCGAGTTCCTGCGAACGCTCGGACAGCGGCTTCCCCCGGATCGCCTCGACAGCATAGAACAAAAGGTGTCCGCCATCGAGCAGCGGCACCGGAAACAGGTTCAGCAGCCCGATCGACACCGAGAGTACCGCGGCAAGGTGAATCAAAGCCGAAAGACCGATAGTGGCGACCTGCCCCGAGATCTGGGCGATTCGGATCGGTCCGCCCACCTGATCCGCATTTTCCCGGCCAGTGAAGACCCCGCCGATGTACGAAAGAGTGCGATCGACCACAAACCAGGTTTCCTTGACGCCGAGCCAAAGAGCGGTTGCAGGATTCACTGGTTGAGTGACGGTGTCACCCGGTCCGGTCGCCCGGGTAATCCCGAGCACCCCGATCCGGTGGGCATTGCCGAAGCTGTCCTTGATCTCACGAAGCTCCGGCGTGCCGTTCAGGGTCACGGTCTGATCGCCCCGCTTCACCGTGAAGACGAGCGGAACCCCGGCCTTGGCACTGACCAGCCGCTGCATGGTGGTAAAGCTGTCGATGGGGCTGCCGTCGATGGCCGTCACGACATCGCCCTGCTTGAAACCGGCGGCGGCAGCGGCACTGTTCTCCTGAACGACATCGACGCGCGCGCTTTGGCTGGGCTTGCCGAAGAAGGTGAACAGCGCGGCGAAGATGACAATCGCCAGCAGGAAGTTGGCGATCGGACCGGCTGCGACAATGGCCGCCCGCGGGCCGACCTTCTGGCCATGGAAGGAAACCTTGCGCTCATCTTCCGTCATCGCGTTCATGGCGTCCGCCGACGGCGTAGAGGCCTCGGACTCGTCGCCGAAGAACTTCACATAGCCGCCAAGCGGGATCGCCGACACCTTCCAGCGCGTGCCGTGCCGGTCGTTAAAGCCGAACAGTTCCGGCCCGAAACCGAGCGAAAAGGTCAGGACCTTTACCCCGGCCCAGCGGGCGACAAGGAAGTGGCCAAGCTCATGGAAGAAGACGACGATGGTGAGGACAAACAGGAATGGAACGATGTAGCCAATCAGGCCGTGGCTCAACGTATTGAAACCGTTCAGTAAAACGTCCACTCTCAATCCCTCGTCACAAGGCCGGTCGGCCTGATCCCCAACGCTCTAGGATGCCTTTAAGGCAATTTCAGGCAAGAGGCCGGCGGCTGTTTTTCGCGCACTATGGTCAACGGCGAGCGCGTCGTCGGCCGAGCCAAGCGGCATCAGATTCCCTCCCCGCACCCACGCATTCATGGTCGCCTCGACAAGCCGCGCGATGGCGCCGAACCTGATCTTCTGGCCGATGAAGGCGGCCACGGCCACTTCATTGGCCGCGTTGTAGACAGTGGTCGCGCCGTGGCCGGTGCGCAGCGCCTCATAGGCCAGCCGCAGCCCGGGAAATCGCTCGTAATCGGGCGCTTCGAACGTCAGTTGCCCGATCTTGGCGAGATCGAGCTTCGCCGCAGGCCCGACGATGCGGTCCGGCCAGCCGAGGCAGTGCGCGATCGGCGTGCGCATATCCGGCGCGCCGAGCTGCGCCATCACCGAACGGTCGGCAAACTCCACCATGCCGTGTACGATGGATTGCGGATGGACCAGCACATCGATTTCATCCGGCGACAGGGAGAACAGGTAAGACGCCTCGATCACTTCGAGGCCCTTGTTCATCATCGATGCGGAATCGATGGTGATTTTCTGTCCCATGCTCCAGTTCGGATGCTTGAGCGCCTGCGCCAGCGTCGCTTGCTCGATGTCGGCCGGAGCCCAGGTGCGGAACGGGCCGCCCGATGCCGTGATGATGACCCGCACCAGTTCGTCGCGGTTGCCGGAGGCCAGCGCTTGAAACAGCGCATTGTGCTCGGAGTCGGCCGGAAGAATGCACGCCCCTGCTTTCGCCGCCCGGTCCATGAAGAAATCGCCGGCGCATACAAGACATTCCTTGTTGGCGAGCGCGATCGCCGCGCCGCGGTCGGCTGCCGCCAGCGCCGGTTTCAGGCCCGCCGCGCCGCTGATCGCCGCCATCACCCAATCGGCAGGGCGCTGCGCAGCCTCGATGATCGCCTCTTCGCCCGCGCCATGGGCAATGCCAGTTCCGGCCAGCGCATCGCGCAATTCGCCGAGCTTGGATTCGTCGGCCAGCGCGACGTAGCGCGCGTTGAATTCCTTCGCGAGCTTGACCAGACCTTCGACATTGCCGTTCGCGGTCAGCGACTCCACCTGATAGCGCTCCGGCTGCGCGCGCAGCAGATCCATGGTGCTGTCGCCGATCGAGCCGGTCGCGCCGAGCACGGAAACGCTGCGCACGGCGGATGCCGCGGCCTTATTGTTACGCAGGGGAACAGCACTCATTGAATCACCAGACCATGAAGCCGCGGCCGACGCCGTCGAGGCCGCCGCGCAAGAAACCGACAACAGCAGCGAACACGATCGCCGCGACGAAACCATCGAGCCGATCCAGCAATCCGCCGTGACCGGGAATGATCTGGCTCGAATCCTTCACGTCGAAGCGACGCTTCACGGCAGATTCGAACAGATCGCCAAGCTGCGAGACGACCGACAGCACCGCGCCGAACATGAGAAGCGGCAGCAGTTTGCCGTATCCCAGAAACGCGAAGATCGCCGCAACGATAAGACCAAGCACCAGGCCGCCGATCGCGCCCGCCCATGTCTTGTTGGGACTGACACGCGGCCAGAGCTTCGGCCCGCCGATGCTGCGCCCGGCGAAATAGCCGCCGATATCCGCGCCCCATACCACCAGCAACACGAACATCAGCGCAACAAACCCGTAGGCCGCGTCCAGCCTGACGAGAATCGTCGCGACCAGCGCAGCAGCGGCATAAACCAGCCCGCCCGCCGCCCACAAGCGCCGCTCCGCCGCAAGAACGGCGACCAGCACAGTTCCGGCCAGCAGAATCTCGAGCGCGAAGTCGATCTGCACGATCGCCAGAAAAATTCCGGCAATCACAATTGCCGACACGCCGCCTGCGAGCGTCAGGCCTTGCCGCGCGCCGACGATGGTCAGCCATTCGACGAACAGCAACGCGCCCGCAACAGTGACGATGCAGGCCCATGGCCATCCGCCGAGCCACACCAGCAGGATGGTCAGCGGCGCCAGCACCAGCGCAGCGACAACACGGGCAGTGAAGTTGCTCACCCCTTTTTTGATGTCAGGCGTGGTGGGGGTCGTATCCGGCGTCACACCGCTCACGACCCGGTCTTCGCAACGGTCTTGGCGATCAGGCCGCCGAAGCGCCGTTCGCGCGTTGCATATTCAGCGATCGCGCCTTCCAGCGCTGCCCTGTCGAAATCCGGCCAATGGATCGGCACGAACACCAGTTCGCTATAGGCCGCCTGCCACATCAGGAAGTTGGACAGCCGCTGTTCGCCGCTGGTGCGGATGATCAGGTCCGGGTCCGGAATATCCGGCGCGTCGAGATAACTTCCCAGCGCGTCCGGCGTGATCGTCGCCGGATCGCGCTTGCCCTCCGCCACTTCGCGCGCGAGGCGCTGCGCCGCGTTGGCGATTTCCTGCCGCGAGCCGTAGTTGAAGGCGACGACAAGCGTCAGGCGCGTGTTGTTGCGGGTCAGGTCCTCGGCCTCGCTCAGCAGCGCGCAGATGTCGGGCTCCAGCCCTTCGCGTTCGCCGATGATGCGCACGCGCACGCCGTCGGCATGGAGCGAAGCCAGATCGTTGCGGATGAAGCGGCGCAGGAGGCCGAACAGATCGCCGATCTCGCTGGCCGGGCGCGACCAGTTCTCGGAACTGAACGAGAAGATCGTCAGATACGAAATGCCGAGTTCATGGCTGGCGCGGACCACCTTGCGCAGCGCCTCGACACCGCGGCGATGTCCCTCGGCGCGCGGCAATCCCCTCGCCGCGGCCCATCGTCCATTGCCATCCATGATGATCGCGACATGCCGCGGCGCATCGGCACGAACCGAGTCCCCTGGCTTTGGCATGGCGCCGTTCGACATTCGCGCGATCTCTCAGACGGTGAGGATTTCTTTTTCCTTGGTGCCGAGCAGCTTGTCCACGTCGGCAATGGCCGCGTCGGTGGCCTTCTGAACATCGTTCGACAGACGCTTCTCGTCGTCTTCCGAAATCTGATGATCCTTTTCCGACTTCTTCAGGATATCGAGACCGTCGCGGCGGACGTGACGGATGGCGACCTTCGCGGCTTCCGCGTACTTGTGCGCGACCTTCACCAGTTCCTTGCGACGCTCTTCGTTGAGTTCGGGAATCCGCAGGCGAATGACCTGGCCTTCCGTCGCCGGCGACAGGCCGAGATTGGAATTGACGATCGCGGTTTCGACCGCCTTCACCATCGACTTGTCCCAGACCTGCACCGACAGCATCCGTGGCTCGGGCACGCTGACGGTCGCGACCTGGTTGAGCGGCATGTGGCTGCCATAGGCCTCGACCTGAACCGGCTCGACCATCGAAATCGCCGCACGGCCGGTGCGCAGTCCGCCAAGCTCGTGCTTGAGCGAATTGAGCGCGCCGTCCATGCGACGCTTGAGGTCGTTGAGATCGAAATTCCCGGCGGCCATGTGATGCACTCCTTCAAGTCCAATGCGGCTTCAACCTTGGCCGCATCCTATATCTTATTGTTCTGATGCGCGTTTTTAATTTCGCACCCCGAAATCGCACGCTGTTACCCGGAAACGATCGTTCCCTTGCCCTTGCCGCTCAGAATGGCGCCGATCGAGCCGGCCTCGGCGATCGAGAACACGATGATAGGCAACGACGTCTCGCGGGCAAGCGCGAAGGCCGTCGCGTCCATCACCTTATAGCCGCCTTCGACCGCCTGAGAATGGGTCAGACGCTCGAACCGCTTGGCTGCCGGGTCCTTCTTCGGGTCGGCGCTGTAGACGCCGTCCACATTGGTGGCCTTCAGCACGGCCTGTGCGCCGATTTCGGCAGCACGCAGCACGGCGGTGGTGTCGGTGGTGAAATACGGATTGCCGGTGCCGCCCGCGAGCAGGATGACGCGGCCTTCGGCCAGATACTTATGCGCAGCGGCGCGGGTGAACAGTTCGGATATCTGCGGCATCACGAACGCCGACAGCGTGCGCGCCGACTGCCCCTTGCGCTCGAGCGCGGCTTCAAGGGCGAGACAGTTCATGACGGTGGCGAGCATGCCCATCGTGTCGCCGGTGGTACGCGACACACCGCGCGACGAGACTTCGACGCCGCGGAAGATATTGCCGCCGCCGACCACGACGGCGATCTCAATGCCGAGTTCGCGGGCCTTGATGATGTCGCTGGCGATGCGGTCGATAGTCGGCTGATGGATGCCGAAGGATTGGTCGCCGGCGAGAAACTCGCCGGAGACCTTGATGACGACACGTCGGTAAGCCGGTTCAGCCATGTGATCGCTCACTCTTCACGAATTGAGCGCATTCCGGAGCAGAACAATCGGCTCGTGCTGAATGCGCTCAGGACTCCGGCCGGCGCGCAGACAGTCGTTAGCCCTGTCCTGCAGCGGCGGCGACTTCGGCGGCGAAATCGGATTCCTGCTTCTCGATTCCCTCGCCGAGAGCATAACGCACAAAACCGGCAACCTTGATAGGTGCACCGACCTTGCCCTCAGCTTCCTTCACGGCCTGGGCGACGCTCTTCTTGTCGTCGAAGATGAAGGGCTGTTCCAGCAGCGTGACTTCCTTGAAGAAGGTCTTGATGCCCGAATCGACGATCTTCTCGATCATCGCGTCCGGCTTGCCCTGCTGACGGTACTTGTCCGCCATCACGTCCTTCTCGCGCTGGATCACGACCGGATCGAGACCGGCGGCGTCGAGCGCCTGCGGGCTGGACGAGGCCACATGCATCGCGATCTGACGGCCGAGGGCTGCCAGTTCGTCCTTCTTGCCGGTGGATTCGAGCGCGACCAGCACGCCCATCTTGCCGAGACCGTCGAGCACGGCGTTGTGGACGTAGCTCGCGACGACGCCGTCATTCACGGACACTTCCGCGGCGCGGCGCAGCGTCATGTTCTCGCCGATGGTCGCGATCGCGTCCTGGATGGCGCGGTCGACGTTGACGTCGCCCACCGGCGCAGCCTTGATCTTCTCAACGTCGGCGCCGGCCTTCAGCGCGACCTGGCCGATCATCTTCACGAGACCCTGGAACTGCTCGTTACGCGCAACGAAGTCGGTCTCCGAGTTGACCTCGACGACAACGCCCTTGGTGCCCGAGACGACAGCGGCGATCAGGCCTTCTGCGGCGACGCGACCGGCCTTCTTGGCAGCCTTCGACAGGCCCTTCTTGCGCAGCCAGTCGATCGCGGCTTCCATGTCGCCGTTGTTCTCATTGAGCGCCTGCTTGCAATCCATCATGCCTACGCCGGTCTTCTCGCGCAGATCCTTGACCATTGCTGCTGTGATCGTTGCCATCGTGAATGTCCTTTGCCTGTGCGGGCCGCGCGGCGCAGCGTGAAAGCTGGCAAGCCGGATTCGACGCGCAGGATTTACATTTAAGCTTGTGCGTATTCGGATCGCAAAACCGGGACCCGCCTCTGCGGAATACGCGGTCTGGAATATCGCGGCCGGATGAACCGGCCGCGACAAACGTGTGGCTTATTCCGCTTCCGCGGTGAGCGCCTTGGACTGGGCGACCCAGCCATCGGCACGCGCCGGAAGACCGACTTCTTCGCCGACCTTGTGAGCGGTGTTGTGGTCGAATTCGGCGATCTGCCAGAAGTGGAAGATACCGAGGTCGTTGAGCTTCTTCTCGATCGCGCCGGACACGCCGGAGAGCTTCTTGAGGTCGTCGGCAACGCCGCGCGGACCGGCAAGACCCTGGAAGCCTTCCGACTTCGCAGGCTCGAGCGCTTCCTGCGCCGGGTTGGCCATCGCACCGATGTCGATGCCTGCGCCGCCCTGCGCGCGCGAGATGCCGTCGATCACGGCGCGCGCGACGAGGTCGCAGTACAGAGAGATCGCGCGGCCCGCGTCGTCATTGCCCGGAACGACATACGAAATGCCCTTCGGGTCGCAGTTGGTATCGACGATCGCCGCCACCGGAATGTTCAGGCGATTCGCTTCCTGAATCGCGATGTCTTCCTTGTTGGTGTCGATCACGAAGATCAGGTCGGGCAAGCCGCCCATGTCCTTGATGCCGCCGAGCGAGCGGTCGAGCTTGTCGCGCTCGCGCTGAAGCGTGAGGCGCTCTTTCTTCGTGTACTGGCTGCCTTCGCCGGAGCCGAGCATATCGTCGAGCTGGCGCAGGCGCTTGATCGAGCCGGAAACGGTCTTCCAGTTGGTCAGCGTGCCGCCGAGCCAGCGCGAATTGACGAAGTACTGTGCGGAGCGCTTGGCGGCTTCCGCCACGCCGTCCTGTGCCTGGCGCTTGGTGCCGACGAACAGCACGCGGCCACCCTTGGCCACGGTGTCGCTGACAGCCTGCAGCGCGCGATGAAGCATCGGCACGGTCTGCGCGAGGTCGATGATGTGAATGTTGTTGCGGGCACCGAAGATGTAATCCGCCATCTTGGGATTCCATCGGTGGGACTGGTGACCAAAGTGCACGCCAGCTTCCAGAAGCTGACGCATAGAGAAATCGGGTAGCGCCATTTTTGTATTCTCCGGTTGGTTCCTCCGGAAGCGTGTGAGCAAACGAGCCGCCAAACCAAAAAGGATTGCGCCCCGGTTGCCACCGGACGGCCTTTAAGAGCCATGCTTCCGTGTGAGATGCGCGGCTTATAGCCACGCGACCATGATTAAGCAAGCAAATCCGGCCAATTCAGGCCCGAAAAGCCGCGCGTGGCCGAGATTTGACCGGGACGCCGCCGGGTCCGGCGGGGCCCCGAAGTCCTCTCCCCGGCCTAACCCGGGGGCTTCCGTGGCGGCGGAGCGGGCCGCGCGGCCGGACGCGGCGCCGCTGGTCTCGGCGCCATCTGGGGCCGCGGAGCCATTTGCGGACGCGGAGCCATCTGGGGACGAGGCGCCATCTGAGGCCGGGGTGCCATTTGAGGCCGGGGCTGCATGGCCGGCCGCTGGAACTGCGGCTGAGGACGCGGCGCCATCTGAGGACGCGGCTGGGCTGCAGGGCGCTGGAACTGGGGCCTCTGAACCTGCGGTCGCGGGGTCATCTGCGGCCGCGGTTGCTGAACCGAAGGCCGCTGGACCTGCGGACGCGGCTGCATCGCCGGACGTTCCGGACGTTCCGGACGGCCCGGCCGAGCTGCCGGCCCGGTGGGCGCAGCAGCACCCGGCTGCACCGAAGGCCGGCCGACATCGGGACGGTTTCCGGGGCCACGATCAAAGCGGCCGGGACGCCCGCCCTGTCCGGGCTGCGGACCCGATGCACCCGGCGCAGTCACGGCATTGGGCAGCGGACGGCCACCGGGCCGGCCGGTCGGGGTCTGCCCCGGCAGCACGTTCGCGGCGGGAAGATTGCCCGGCCTGAGATTGTTACCGGGTTGAGCGCCCTGTCCCGGACCGCCCGGCCGATTGCGACCCGGCAGCACGCCACGAGGCGGCGCAATCTTGCCCTGCTGAATCAGGTTGGCGCGGCGGGTCGCGGACGGCGGCAGGCCCGGCGCGAACGCAGGACGCGTCGCTCCGACACCGCCCGGTCCGCCCGGCCGTCCGGGCCTGAATTGGCCGCCGGGTCCGAACTGACCACCCGGCCTGCGGCCGGGACCGACGCCCGGCGCAGGGCGGCGGTTGATGACGGTGTTGATCACGTCCCTGTTGTGGATGTTCGTGAACAGGAAGCGGTTGACCGGCGGGCGCACGTAGACCGGCGGCCGGATGAAGACCGGAATCGGAATGAAGACCGGCTGCGGCAGATAGTACGGATCGTCGTAGTAGTACGGCGGATCGAGCACGACGAAGTCATCCGGCGGTGGCGGCAGGAAGAACACCGGCGGCGGCGGCGGCGGCGCAAACGCAAAGACCGGATCGTCGAACATCAGATACGGACGATCGACATACTCGTATTCGTATTCCGGCGGCGGCGGCACATCGTAAGCGTAGGCGTCGAACGACGGCGGCGGCTCAAGCGCGGCGGCAATGTTGGCCAGACGCCGGCGCGCATCCGCGGCGTGCGGTCCTTTCGGATAGCGCTTCAGATAAGACCAGTAGGCCTGCTGCGTGTTGGCGCGATAAGTCTGCCGCCACGTGATCGCCTCGCGGCGGGCGGCGACGATCGCCCTCACCCGCTTGGCCATCGGATCGTCCGGATAGGCCGCGAGGAATGCCTCATAGTCGGTGATCGTGTCACGCTCGAGCGCGGCGGCGTAGGCATCCTGCGCACCGAAATCGCGGATCGGCTTGGACCGCGCATTGGCGTCCTGATTGGCCTGCACCGACGGCGCATCGGGCGCGCGATCGAAGAAGACGAAATCGCCTTCGAGCTTTTGTGCGTCCCACGGCACCATCGCGCCCTTGGTGACGTCGTTCACGCGCAGCCGCGTGCGGTTGAAAATTTCAGGCAGTGCAATGCCGCCGGTGCGGATCATTTCCGCCAGCGCCTGCGCGTAAGGACCGTAGTTGCCGGTCGGAGCCGGTCCCACCGTGCCGGGCGCGGCATTGAATGCGATCAGCCCCTTGGCGTCAGGCTCGATCAGCGCGAGGCCGCCCGCGAGCGGCTGGCCTTCCTTGGCGAACGGAGAATTGTAAGCGGCGTCGAGCACAACCACATGCGCCTTCAGCGGCAGCGCACCGAGCTGGCGGATGTAGTCGCCGATCCGCAGGCCCTCAACGGGCACGTCGGTATCGCGCGCCATGGTGGCATCGACCGGCACGAAGTAGTTCTCGCCCGCAAGCTGCAATCCGTAGCCCGAGAGATAGATCATCGCGACAGTATCGGGTCCGGCGGTCTGCGCCTTCTTCATGAAGTCCGCGAAGGTCTGGCGCAGCGTCTCGCCGTCGAGATCGCGCGCGCCGACCACGTCGAAGCCCGCCGCCTGCAATGTCTGCGCGATCAGGCCCGCGTCGTTCGCGGCCGTCGCCAGCGGCGCAGCCTGATAGTTGCCGTTGCCGATCACCAGCGCGATGCGGTTCTGCTGCCCCTGCTGTGGCGGCGGTGTCTGCGCATGAAGCGGCGACAACAGCGCGGCAATAACCAGCGCCGCGACGACATTCAGAAGCCCGACAATTTTGCGCATCAAACCATGTCCCATTCCGGCAAATACGCCGCAGTCAACCTTGCGGCGCATGAACATTGTTTGAACGAAACATAGTCGGATTAGGGCGTGCCGGACCAGCCCTAAACGTACCGCCGCGTCACACCGTCTGCACATCCACCACACCGGCCACGGCTTTAAGCGCCCCGGCGATCTGCGGCGAGACCGGAAACCGCCCCGGCAGCTTGATCTCCACCGAGGTCTGCATGTCGAGGATCATTTCCACGATGATCTCGCCGGACGACGCCGCGCCGGGCGGCGCCATGCCGAGCCGCTTGTGGATCGATTCAATCGGCTTGTCGTCGCGCACCGTGATGCGCAGGCTGGACGTGGTCTTGGCCGCGGCGGCATCGAGCGGCTCGGCATGCAGCACGCGCGCGCGCACGTCCTCCCCCTGAAGTTCCGCGCCGAGTTGCAGCAGCACCGCCGAACCCGGCTCGAGAACATCGCGATATTGCGCAAGCCCTTCGGAGAACAGCACCGCCTCGAAATGACCGGTGGGATCGGACAGGCCCATGATGCCCATCTTGTTGCCGGTCTTGGTGCGCCGCTCCATGCGCGAGACCACCGTCGCCGCCACGCGTCCTGCCGTCGCGCCGGTCTTCACCGCACGGGAGAACTCGGCCCACGACTGCACGCGCAGGCGCTTGAGCGCCGTCGCATAGTCATCGAGCGGATGGCCCGACAGGAAGAAGCCGATGGCGTCGTATTCGCGCCGCAGCCGATCGGCGGGCAGCCACGGCTCGATGTTCGGCAGCACGATGCTCGGCGCATCGGCCATGCCGCCGAACATGTCGTTCTGTCCGCTGGTCGCGGCCTCGTGGTTGCGCTGGCATGCGGCAATGATTGCGTCCGCACCGGCGAAGACGCGCGCGCGGTTTGAATCGAGGCAATCGAAGGCCCCTGCCGCCGCGAGGCTTTCCACCACGCGCTTGTTGATCGCGCGCGGACTGACGCGCGAGGCGAAATCTGCCAGCGAGGTAAACGGCCGGTCGCCGCGCGCTTCCACGATCATTTCCACGGCCTGCTGGCCGACGCCCTTGAGCGCGGCGAGCGCGTAGTAGATCGTGTTCTCGCTGACTTCGAAAGTCGCGCCCGAACGGTTGATCGACGGCGGCTCGACCTTGATCCCGAGCCGCTGGGCTTCGGCGCGGAATTCCGACAGCTTGTCGGTGTTGTTCATATCGAGGGTCATCGACGCCGCGATGAACTCCACCGGATAGTGCGCCTTCATATAGGCGGTCTGGAACGACACCAGCGCGTAGGCCGCGGCGTGGCTCTTGTTGAAGCCGTAGTCCGCGAACTTCGCCAGCAGCTCGAAGATCGTTTCCGCCTGCCCTTTCGGCACATTGTTTTTGGTCGCGCCCGCGACAAAAATCTCGCGCTGCTTGTCCATTTCCGCGCGGATCTTCTTGCCCATCGCGCGGCGCAGAAGGTCGGCGTCGCCGAGCGAATAGCCCGCCATCACCTGCGCGATCTGCATTACCTGTTCCTGATAGATGATGACGCCGAAGGTTTCTTTCAGGATCGGCTCGAGCATCGGATGCATATATTCCGACTCTTCGTCGCCGTGCTTGCGCGCGCAGTAAGTCGGAATGTTCGCCATCGGACCCGGGCGATACAGCGCGACCAGCGCGATCAAGTCTTCAAGACGGTCCGGCCGCATGTCCACCAGCGCGCGGCGCATGCCCTGACTTTCAACCTGGAACACGCCGACCACTTCACCGCGCGACAGCATGTCGTAGCTGTCCTTGTCGTCGAGCGGCAGATGCGCGAGATCGACCTCCTTGTTCCGCTGCCTGAGCAGCTTCACGGCGACATCGAGTACGGTCAGCGTCTTCAGGCCAAGAAAGTCGAACTTCACAAGGCCAGCAGGCTCGACCCATTTCATGTTGAACTGGGTGACCGGCATGTCCGACTTCGGATCGCGATACATCGGCACCAGTTCGCTCAAGGGCCGGTCGCCGATCACGATGCCCGCCGCATGGGTCGAGGCGTGGCGTGTCAGGCCTTCGAGGCGCTGCGCAATGTCGAAGGCGCGCGCGATCACCGGGTCTTCGTCGCGAAACGCCTGCAGTTTCGGCTCGCTTTCGATGGCTTTCGCGAGCGTCACCGGCGCAGCAGGATTCTGCGGCACCAGCTTGGTGAGCCGGTCCACCTGCCCGTAAGGCATCTGCAGCACGCGGCCGACGTCGCGCAGCACGCCGCGCGCCTGCAGGGTACCGAAGGTGATGATCTGGCCGACCTGATCGCGTCCGTAGCGCTCCTGCACGTAGCGGATCACTTCGCCGCGGCGGTCCTGACAGAAGTCGATGTCGAAGTCCGGCATCGACACGCGCTCCGGATTGAGGAAGCGCTCGAACAGCAGGCCGAAGCGGATCGGATCGAGGTCGGTAATCGTCAGCGCATAGGCGACCAGCGATCCCGCGCCCGAGCCACGGCCCGGCCCCACCGGAATATCCTGCGCCTTGGCCCACTTGATGAAGTCGGACACGATCAGGAAGTAGCCCGGATATTTCATCCGGGTGATGACATCGATCTCGAACGCCAGCCGCTTTGCGTAGTCCTCTTCCGTGGTGCCCGGAGCCAGACCGTATTTCTGCAAGCGCCAGGCAAGGCCCTCCTCGGCCTGGCGGCGCAGTTCAGCGGCTTCCGCGCTCTCGGCGTCGGCGGCATTGTCGCCGCCCACGGTGAATCGCGGCAGGATCGGCTTGCGCGTGCGCGGCCGGTACGCGCAGCGCTTCGCGATCTCGACCGTGGAGGCCAGTGCTTCCGGCAGATCGGCGAACAGCACGGCCATCTCGGCGCGCGTCTTGAAGCGATGGTCCGGCGTCAATTGATGGCGGTCGGTTTCGGACACCAGCCGTCCGCCCGCGATGCACAGCAGTGCATCGTGCGCTTCGTAATCCTCGGTGCTGGCGAAATAGGGCTGGTTGGTCGCGACCAGCGGCAGGCCCTTCGCATAGGCCATGTCGATCAGCGCAGACTCGCAACGGCGCTCTTCGTCAAGGCCATGGCGCTGCAACTCGATGTAAAGCCGGTCGCCAAACAGCTTCATCAACGTGTCGCAACGCGCCTGCGCCACCGCCGGCTGCTCGGCATTGATGGCCTGAGCCAGCGTTCCTTCCGGCCCGCCGGTCAACGCGATGAGACCATCCGTCTCTCCGTCCAGCCACTCGGCCTTGATATGCGCCGCCTGATTGACCGGTGTTTCCTGAAAGGCCCGGGAGTTCAGCCGCATCAAGCTGCCGTAGCCCTTCTCGCTCGCCGCGAGCAGGACGATCCGCGCAGGGGCCAGCGCATTGCGCGCCGCCGGATCCTGATCGCCGAAATCCACCGCGACCGCGCAGCCGATGATCGGCTGAATGCCATAGCCCGCCAGCTTCTCGGAAAACTCCAGCGCGCCGAACATGTTGTCGTTGTCGGTCAGCGCCAGCGCCGGCTGATGGTCCGCCTTGGCGAGTTCCAGCAGCTTGGCGATCGTCATCGATCCCTGCAGCAGCGAGAATGCCGACTGCACGTGCAGATGGATAAAGCCGGGGTCCGACCCGGATTTCGGCGTGGCGGTTTTGGACATGCTGACCTTGGGCAACCTGCGCAGACGTCATCGCGAAGCGATGAACCATCTGCGGCGATGGAGCGACTCACGGATCGATGGTGGTGCCTCGAGCGCGACGTGTCCACGCGGAAGACGCGGACCCGGCGGCCTATCTCGGGTCCATCATCCTTATCCCCAGCCCGGGACGCTCCCGGGCCGGTCTCCTATTATATCATTTGCGGAATGACCTGCGCCCAGATCGCGATCATTCCAACGAACAGCAACAGAGAGGTCAGTGCGGCGGCTTCTTCCACGAACGTCTTCAACATGATCGAACTCCTCCCGACTCCATGAGAACGTAATAAGAACATTGTTCCTTTTTTGTTCTTCAAGTCAAGCGCAAGACGCGGTCCGGCCCAGCCACCGCTAACAAAAGGTAAACGGCACCAAATTTTAGTAGAACCATCAACAACTACCGCCATCGTGAGTTGACGAATGCGGCGAACAACGGTTCTTGCTGGAATCGGAAAATGTCGCTCCCACGCGCGATAACCGACCAGGAGAACTACATGCGCTATTTGATTTTGGGCCTCGCCATGCTCGGCGCAGGTTACGCCGTTCAATCCACCCCGGCGGCAGCCCGCGATTATCCGTTCTGCCTTCTGGGACGCGACACATCCGGCGGGTTGGGCGACTGCGTATATTCGACCTATCAGCAGTGTCAGGCGACAGCCTCGGGCACCCGCAATGGCTGCTACGCCAATCCATACTATGCCTACGGCGAGGAGCCGGTAGCACGTCCGCGCCGCGCGCGCCGTCACCACGCATACTAAGGCGGGACAGGATGGCCTGACGTCAGTCCAGTTCGACGACGTGGCCATTCTGGAGCGACACACGTCGGTCCATCCGTGCGGCCAGATCCATGTTGTGCGTCGCGATCAGCATCGCGACGCGCGTGGCCCGCACCAACTGATTCAACGCATTGAAAACATGCTCGGCGGTCTCGGGATCGAGATTTCCGGTCGGCTCGTCGGCCAGCAGGACGCGCGGCGCATTCGCCACCGCGCGGGCGATCGCGACGCGCTGCTGTTCGCCGCCGGATAATTCGGCAGGCCGATGCGTGATACGTTCGCCAAGTCCGAGATAAGCGAGAATTTCGCGCGAACGGGCGATGGTTTCTTTTTTCGGCAGGCCGCGGATCATCTGCGGCAGCATCACATTCTCAAGCGCGGAGAACTCCGGCAGCAGCCGGTGTGACTGATAGACGAAACCGATGTCGGTGCGGCGGATCTGCGTGCGATCGGAATCCGACAGTCCGGATGTCGCGGTGCCGCCGACATAAACCTCGCCTTCGTCCGCCTGCTCCAGCAATCCTGCGATGTGCAGCAGCGTTGATTTGCCCGTACCCGACGGAGCGACCAGCGCGACCGACTGCCCTTCCCACAGCGCCAGATTGGCGCCGTCGAGAATGGTCAGCGTCGCCTCACCCTGTTTGTAGCGCCTGCGGATGTCGTGCAGATAGACGACCGGAACGCCGTTTTCCCCCTGATCCATCGCCACGCTCATTCGTATCTGAGGGCTTCGATGGGATCGAGGCGCGCCGCGCGCCACGACGGATACAACGTCGCCAGAAAGGACAGGGTCAAAGCCATGATCACCACAGCGGCGGTTTCTCCGACATCGACTTCCGCCGGCAGCTTCGAGAGAAAATAGAGTTCGGGCGAGAACAGTTCGGTATTGGTCATCCACGAAATGAATTGGCGGATCGATTCGATGTTGAGGCAGATGATCAGCCCCAGCAGGAAGCCGACCAGCGTACCGACCACGCCGATGGCCGCACCTGTAATCAGGAATATCCGCATCACCGATCCCTGCGATGCGCCCATGGTGCGCAGGATCGCGATGTCCTGCCCTTTATCTTTCACCAGCATGATCAGACCGGACACAATGTTGAGCGCCGCCACCAGCACGATCAGCGTGAGGATCAGGAACATCACATTGCGCTCGACCTGAAGCGCGTTGAAGAAGGTCGAATTGCGCTGCCGCCAGTCCACCAGGAAGATCGGCCGCTGCGCCGCCTCGGTCACCGCCTTGCGGAAGCTGTCAATCTTGTCCGGATTGTTCGTATAGATTTCGATCGCAGTCACATCGTTGGCGCGGTTGAAATAGGCCTGCGCCTCGGTCAGCGGCATGAATACGAATGACGAGTCGTATTCCGACATGCCGATCTCGAACACCGCCACCACCTTATAGGGCTTGATGCGCGGGGTCGTGCCCATGGGGGTCACCGCGCCGCGCGGCGCGACCAGCGTGATACTGTCGCCGGCCCGCAGCGATAACTGATCCGCAAGCCTGCGGCCGATGGCGACGCCCTGCCCCTCGTCAAAACCGTCGAGCGTGCCCTGCTTGATGTTCTTGGCAATGGACGTGACGTTGTTCAGATCCTGCGCGCGGATGCCGCGAACGAAGACGCCGGACGCATTGAACGGCGAAGACGCCAGCGCCTGTCCGTCCACCACCGGTGCCGCAAGACGGACGCCCTGCACCTTGTTGATGCGGTCGGCCACATCCTTCCAGTCCGTCAGCGGCGATTCCAGCGGCTGCACAACGATATGGCCGTTCAGGCCGAGAATCTTGTCGAGCAGTTCCTTGCGAAAGCCGTTCATCACCGCCATCACGATGATCAGCGTCGCCACCCCGAGCATGATGCCGAGGAATGAAAAGCCGGCGATGACGGAAATGAAGCCTTCCTTGCGCCGCGCACGCAGATAGCGGCTCGACAACATCCACTCAAAGGGCGCGAAAGGCGCGGTCCGAACTGGCTCGCTCATGTCTGTTCCATGGTCCGGATTTTCACACGAATCGGGCTAATTCTAGTCGGCGGCGGCAAGGCGCGCGACCGCACGATGACTTATTCACCGTGCGAAAGCAGGCCTGTACATGAATTCGCCGTCATTTCACCCGCGGATTTATTTGGCGAAGCGGTTGATTGCGTCGTCCAGGCTCATGAATTCGCGCGAACCGTCGCTGCGGCGCTTGATCTCCACCTTGCCTTCCGCAAGGCCCTTCGGCCCGATCAGCACCTGCCATGGAATGCCGATCAGGTCGGCGGTGGCGAACTTGCCGCCGGGGCGCTGGTCGGTGTCGTCGTAAAGTACATCGACACCCTTGGCGGTCAGCGCGGCATAAAGCGTTTCGCAGGCCGCGCCGGTCACATCGTCACCCTGCTTGAGGTTGAGAATCGCGACGCGGAATGGCGCGACTTCCTCCGGCCACTTGATGCCGTTCTCGTCATGGCAGGCCTCGATGATCGCGCCGACGAGGCGCGACACGCCGACGCCGTAGGAGCCGCCATGAATCGGTTTCTCGGCACCGTCCGGACCCGAGACCAGCGCCTTCATGGTGTCGGAATACTTGGTGCCGAAATAGAAAATCTGGCCGACCTCGATGCCGCGGGTTTGCACCCGCTTCTCCACCGGCACTTCGCGCTCATAGCGCTCGGCGTCATGGACATCTTCAGTGGCCGCATAGAGGTCGGTCCACTGCTTGATGATCGGCGTGAGATCGCCGTCGTAATTCACATCCGCGCCCGGCACCGGCAGATCAAGCACGTCCCTGTTGCAGAACACGCCGGATTCGCCAGTCTCCGCCAGCACGATGAACTCGTGAGACAGATCGCCGCCGATCGGACCGGTCTCGGCGCGCATCGGAATCGCCTTGAGGCCCATGCGCGCGAAGGTGCGCAGATAGGCGACAAACATCCTGTTGTAGGACAGCCGCGCCGCCGCCTCGTCGACATCGAACGAATACGCGTCCTTCATCAGGAATTCGCGGCCGCGCATCACGCCGAAACGCGGGCGCTGCTCATCGCGGAATTTCCATTGAATATGATAGAGATTGAGCGGGAGGCTGCGATATGACTTCACATAAGCGCGGAAAATCTCCGTGATCATTTCCTCGTTGGTCGGCCCGTACAGCAGCTCACGCTTGTGGCGGTCGGCGATGCGCAGCATCTCCGGACCATAGGCGTCGTAACGCCCGCTCTCGCGCCACAGGTCGGCAAGCTGGAGCGTCGGCATCAGCAGCTCGATGGCCCCCGCGCGATCCTGCTCCTCGCGCACGATCTTCTCGATCTTCTTCAGCACCCGGAAGCCGAGCGGCAGCCACGCATAGATACCCGCCGCCTCCTGCCGCAGCATGCCCGCACGCAGCATCAGCCGGTGCGAGACAATTTCGGCCTCCTTCGGCGTCTCCTTGAGGATGGGCAGAAAGAAACGCGACAGTCGCATGGGAATACTCGGGGTTTGCTAGGAAGATTCAGGAATCGAACGAGACCCGACGGCGGTAGTGAAACCGGATCGGCCGCCAAAAGACAAGCAAAAGAGGTCAGATGTCGGGCAGATGGTCCTGAAATCGGGGCCTTTTCCGCCTTTCACGGCCATGATAACAGGATGCGGGGGTTCAACCGTGATTTTCACGTCGCGCATCAAGAGGATCGGTCGTTTTGCTGCCTGGGCGGCAGCTTACGCGCTTGTCTTCAACGTGATGCTGACCAGCGCCCTGCTGGCGACGGTCTCCCCGCTCAAGTTCAACGCCCTTCACGAACTCTGCCTCAACGGCAGTTCGGCTGCGCCGAACAGCGACGGCGACACGGGCGACGCCAAGCCGGTGATCCGCTGTCCGCTCTGCATCAGCGGCGTTGCAGCCGCCGATGTGCCGCCGCAATCGCCCGCGCTTGTCATCCGGATCGCGCTGCAGGTTCCGTTCGAGCCGACGGAGCACGATGCCGGCGTCACGCGCTTTGCCGAAAGCAATCACCAGCCCCGCGGCCCTCCCCACCTGAGCTGACGACCCAGCGCTCACGCGCATCCCTTCAATCGTCATTCTCATTGGTGGACGTTCAATCATGTTTTCCGTCTCAAGACGGGCGCGCAGCATTCTGCTGGCGTCCGCTTCACTGGCCGCCTTTACGGCGGCATGCCCTCACGCCCGCGCGCAAAGCGCATCCCAGAACCTGCCCGCCGTCACGGTCGAAGCCGAACGGCAGGCGCGCCCGGTCAGAAATCGCGGCGCCAAACCGGCCAATGCTCAACCGGCAGCTATTCCGGCGGCGTCGGCAGCAACGGCGCCCGGTCCCATCGGCGCAAAGACCGCCGATCAGGCCCGGCAGGACATTGCACACACGCCCGGCGGCGTGGCCGTGATTGCGGCCGAGGATTACAAGACCACCTCCGTTGCCAACACGATCAAGGACGTCCTGCAATATGTGCCCGGCGTGTTCGCGCAGCCGAAATGGGGCGACGACACCCGGCTTTCGATTCGCGGATCGAGCCTGTCGCGCAATTTCCATCTGCGCGGCGTGCAGCTTTATATGGACGGCATTCCGATCAACACGTCGGACGGCTACGGCGATTTTCAGGAAATCGATCCGACCGCCTACAAGTATGTCGAGGTCTTCAAGGGCGCGAACGCGCTGCAGTTCGGCGCCAACTCGCTCGGCGGCGCGATCAACTTCGTGACGCCGACCGGCCGCGACGCCAGCGTCAACACCGCGGCCATCGACATGGGTTCGTTTGGCTATCGCCGTTTCCAGGCCAGCGTCGGCGGCGCAAGCGGCCCATGGGATGCGTTCTTCACCGCATCGAATCAGCAATCGGACGGCTTCCGCGATCACAGCGACGGGCACTCCACCCGCGCCAGCGGCAATATCGGCTATCAGTTCTCGCCGGATTTCGAGACGCGCTTCTACATCAACGTCAACGACGTGCGGCAGCGCATTCCGGGCACGGTCAGCCGCGACTCGGCGCTGAATTCGCCGCAGACCGCCGCGCCCGCCAACGTCTCGATGGACCAGCAGCGCAACATCGACACGGTCCGCATCGGCAACAAGACCACGATCCGGTTCGACGCCACCACGGTGGAATTCGGCGCGTTCGGCGTAGACCGCCACCTGATGCATCCGATCTTCCAGTGGCTGGACTATCAGTACAACGACTACGGCGGCTTCGCGAAGGTCACCGACGACCGCGTGATCGGCGGCTATCGCAACCGGCTGATCGCGGGCGTCAATCTCATCAACGGCAGCATCGACAACAAGCAATACGCCAATAACGGCGGCACCAAGGGCGCGCTGCTATCGTCATCGGTCGACAAGTCGAAGAACACCTCGGTCTATCTGGAGGATTCGTTCTACTTCCTGCCGACGGTCGCGGCGATCGGCGGCACGCAATTCCTCTATGCGACGCGCAACCGGCGGGATCGCTTTCTGAGCAATGGCGACCAGTCCGGCGCGACGGAGTTCAATCTGTGGAGCCCGAAGGCCGGTCTGCTCTGGGATGTCGATCCGACCTGGCAGGTGTTCGGCAACATCTCGCGCAGCGCGGAAGTGCCGAGCTTCGGCGAAAGCGCCATGGGTCCAGGCATCCCGACAATTCCGTTCACCAGCATCCGGCCGCAGCGCGCGACGACCTATGAAATCGGCACGCGTGGCCGGCGGCCCGACCTGACATGGGAATTGACCGCCTATCGCGCCAACATCAACGACGAACTGCTGTGTCTCTACAGCGCGTTCGGCAACTGCAATGTCACCAATGCCGACAAAACGGTGCATCAGGGAATCGAGGCCGGGCTCGGCGCGGCCGTGTTCAAGAATGTCTTCGCGCGCGGCGGCGAGACCGACAAGATCTGGCTCAATCTCGCCTACACCTACAACGATTTCCGTTTCGACAACGATGCCACGTTCGGCAACAACCAGTTGCCCGGCGCGCCGCGCCACTTCCTGCGCGCCGAAGTTCTCTACAAGCATGGCAACGGCTTCTACATCGGCCCGAATGTCGAGTGGGTGCCGCAAGCCTATTACGCTGACAGCGCCAACACGCTGGCGACAGAAGCCTATGCAGTCTGGGGACTGAAGGCCGGCGTCGATGACGGCAAGTATTCGATCTATCTCGAAGCCCGCAACATCGCGAACACGGCCTACATCGCAAGCTCGGCCATCATCGACCGCGCAACAGCGTCTTCTCCACTTTTCGAGCCCGGGACAGGACGCGCCGTCTACGCGGGGATGCGCGTCAAATGGTAGTTCAGCACCTTTATCGGCAAGAACCTGTCAAAGATGCGCGAAACAGGCGCTTTTCCGAGCGAATTCAGCATTTTGTGCGGGGCCACAAAAGTAGACATTTAATGCTGAAATTGGTGACAAGGCAGAATCCTTCAGCTACAAATTCTGCGTCAGAAGTGCAGCAATTCGCTGGCATATTCTGGTGGTCCAAGTCTCGGGAGGAGCCCTTGACGCGCACAAGCAGCGTCGCCCCGTCTAACCAAGGATAAATCCAAACTTTTCGGGGAAAATGAAGGGTCGACACAATTGTTGGAGCAGGGCTTTGGCCCTGCTCTTTTTTTCTTCAGGCATCGTCGGAAAAGCATTCAGGGCGCGCGCAATCACGTCCGAATAAATTACATCAATCCATTGATGAAATATATTGCAGCGAGCTTTAGAGCGAACGCCCGCAACGATTAGAGCGGGACGCCCATCAGATTGTTCAGGCGCTCGACATTGAGATAGCCCGCGCTGAAAGCCGCCATGCCGATGCCGAATAGCACGGCCGAGACCAGCGTGGTCCACAGCAGCTTGCGCCCCATGCGCGGCAAAGTCGGCGCGCCGGGATCGGTGCCCTCGGCCGCCTCGCCGTCCTCGATCTGGCTGCGCACGCCGAACGGCAGCACCGCGAACAGCACCACCCACCAGAGCACGAAGTAGATCGCGAAAGCGGTTGAGATCGAATAGATCATTTTACGACTGCTCGATTTCCACGAGAGCGCCCGAGAAATCCTTCGGGTGCAGGAACAGCACCGGCTTGCCGTGTGCGCCGATCTTCGGATTGCCGTCGCCAAGCACGCGCGCGCCCTCCGCGATCAGCTTATCACGTGCCGCGATGATCTCCGGCACCTCATAGCAGACGTGATGAATGCCGCCGTCGGGGTTGCGCTCGACGAACTTGGCAATGGGCGAGTCCTCGCCCAGCGGCTGGATGAACTCGATCTTGGTGTTGGGCAACGTCGCGAACACAGTGATGACGCCGTGTTCCGGCAGCGGCACCGCATCCGAAATCTCGGCGCCGAACGCCGTGCCGTAGATTTTCGCGGCCTTCACCGCATCCTTCACTGCAATGGCGACGTGATTGAGCCTGCCCAGCATCTGTCTCTCCGCAAGAACGCGATTCAAACCATCATGACGTGAACGATGCAAAGCGGCTTCTTGCCCCACTGCTCGTTGATTTCGGCCCGCACCGCGCGCCGCACCGATTCCGCGACCGAATCCGGATCGCGGCGCTTGGCGCGCGGCAGGCTCTCCACCGTGGACACCACCACATCGAACACATCATCCGCGATCTCGACGCCTTCGGAATTCTTTTCCGGAATGCCGACCAGATCGACCTCCGGATCGTCCGCCAGCTCGCCCTTGTCGGTCAGCGCCAGCGCGACAAAGGCGGCCCCGGCGAAGGCCAGCCGCCGCCGCTCCACAACGGCGCGGGCCTTGTCGGTCTCGAGCAGGTTGCCGTCCTTGAAGATCCGACCGTTCGGCAGTTCGTCGATCATGGCGGGATCGCCCGGGCCGAGCCGCACCAGATCGCCGTTCTTGCAGATCATCACCTTCGGCACGCCGCAGGCGCGCGCGAGCTTGGCATGTTCCGACAGGTGCAGCGCCTCGCCGTGAACCGGGATCAGCAGCTGCGGACGTACCCACGAGATCATGTCACGCAGTTCGTCACGGCGCGGATGGCCCGAGACATGGACCATATGCGTGCGGTCGGTGATGACCTCGATGCCCTGAGAGACAAGGCCGTTGATGATCGCGCCGACCGCCTTCTCGTTGCCGGGAATGGTGCGCGAGGAAAAGATCACCGTGTCGCCCTTGTTGAGCGTCACCAGCGGATGATCGTCGTTGGCGATGCGCGCCAGCGCCGCGCGCGGCTCGCCCTGGCTGCCGGTGCACAGCGCCAGCACCTTGTCCGGCGGGAAATGTCCGTAGAACTCCGCGCCGCGAAACGGCGGCATGCCATCAAGATAGCCGGTTTCGCGCGCGACCTGCACCACGCGCTCCATGGCGCGGCCAATCACCACCACCTCGCGGTCCGCCGCGCGCGCCGCTTCCGCGACCGCGCGCAGCCGCGCGACATTGGAGGCGAATGTCGTCACCGCCACCCGCCCGCGCGCGGCCATCACCAGTTCGGTGATTCCCTTCGCCACTTCCTGTTCGGACGGCGAACGGCCTTCGCGCACTGCGTTGGTGGAATCTCCGATCAGCGCCAGCACGCCCTCGTCGCCGAGTTCGCGCAGCCGCTTCTCGTCGGTCGGCTTGCCGATGATCGGCGTCGGATCGATCTTCCAGTCGCCGGTGTGCAGCACTGTGCCGACCGAAGTCTTGATCGCCAGTGCGTGTGATTCCGGAATCGAATGCGCGACCGGCACGAACTCGACGCTGAATGGACCGATCTCCACCGTGCCGCCGGACGGCACGACGGTGACCGGAATCTTCGGCGGGTTGCGCTCGCTGGCGCACTTGGCCTCGAACAACGAGGCGCTGAACTGCGTCGCATAGATCGGGCATTGCAGTTGCGGCCACAGGTCGATGATCGCGCCGAAGTGATCTTCATGGGCGTGGGTCAGCACGAGGCCCATCAGGTTCTTCCGCTCCTTCACCAGAAAGCGGATATCCGGCATGATCACGTCGATGCCCGGCAGATGCTCCTCGTTGCCGAACGAGACGCCAAGGTCGACCGCAAGCCAGCTTCGCTGATGGCGATTGCCGAGGCCATAGATCGACAGGTTCATGCCGATCTCGCCGACGCCTCCCAGAGGCGCGAATGTCAGTTCATCAGGACGCGACATATCAAATTGCTCCCGACGATTTGACCGAGCCGAAATGCACATCGCCGGCGGCAATCGGCGTGCGCTTGCCGTCACGGCCCGCGACGATCAGACACCCTGCGTCATCGATGGTCTCGAAGATCCCTTCGACACTGCCGCTGCCCGACTGGATGGACACCGCTTCGCCAAGCCCGGCGGCGCGCTCCAGCCACAGACGGCGAATATCGGAAAAGCCCCGGCCGTTGTCCCAGATGCCGCGATACTCAGTCCATGCGTCCGACAGCGCCATGAACAGATCTTCCGCGCCGACATCGATGCCGAGCGTGGCCAGCGACGTCGCGGGATAAGGCGTGCCTTCGGGCGCTGACACCACGTTGGTACCCATGCCGACCGCCACCGCGAGCGTATCGCCGACGGTTTCCGCTTCCAGCAAAATGCCGGACAACTTCTCGCGCCCGGCGAGAACGTCATTGGGCCATTTCAGGAGAAACGTGGTGTTGGCGGAGCCGCCCGAGCGCATGCGAGATTCCAGACTGACGGCCTGCAAGGCCGCCTCAAGCGCGAGCCCGGCCGCAAAGCCAAGCGTCGCCGCGACGGCAGGTTGAACATCGATGGCTTCGAGGATCGTAGCCGCAAGGTTGCCGCGCGGAGATATCCATGCGCGCTGGCGGCGGCCCCGTCCAGCAGTTTGCTGATCCGTCACCAGCCAGAGCGGGCCCCGCTCACCCTGCCGCGCCCGGATCAGGGCTTCGGCATTGGTGGAACCGATGCTGTCGAACGCTTCCAGACGGGTGCTTTGGGCGCGCGCCCGCGGACCGAGCGCGAACGCCATTAAAAGAGCGACTTCGCTGCAACCGTGGCGGCATTCACCAGCGGCGCGGGATAGACGAAGAACAGGACATTGAAGACGCCCGCGACGGCCAGCACGAACCGCAGTTCGCCGCTCGCCGGCTCCATCGCGCCCTTCGGCTCGTCGAAGTACATCACCTTGACGATGGAGAGATAGTAGAACGCGCCAATCACGCTGGTCAGCACGCCAAGAACCGCGAGCGTGAACAGACCGGCATTCACCGCGGCGAGGAACACGTAGAACTTGCCGAAGAATCCGGCCAGCGGCGGAACACCCGCCAGCGAGAACAGCAGCATCGCAAACAGGAACGCCAGAACCGGATTGGTCCGCGACAGGCCCGCGAAATCGCTGATGGTCTCGACCGGCTGCCCGTTGCGCTTCATAGCGAGGATGATGGCGAAGGTGCCGAGCGTCATCGCGACATAGATCGCAATATAGACCAGCACGCCCTGCGCGCCCTGCTGCGTCCCCGCCGCAAGACCGACCAGCGCGAAGCCCATGTGGCCGATGGACGAATAGGCCATCAGGCGCTTGATGTTCTTCTGCCCGATGGCGGCGAAGGAACCGAGCGCCATCGATGCGATGGAAACGAACACCACGATCTGCTGCCACTGCGGCACGATGCCCGGGAACGCGGTCAGCGCGACGCGGGTGAACACTGCAAGCGCGGCAACCTTCGGCGCGGACGCGAAGAACGCGGTCACCGGCGTCGGCGCCCCCTCATAAACGTCCGGCGTCCACATGTGGAACGGCACAGCGGACACCTTGAAGCACAGTCCCGTCAGCAGGAACACAAGGCCGAACAGCAGGCCGACATTGCCGCTCTTGGCTTCCGCCGCAATGCCAGCAAAGCTGACGGTGCCGGTGAAGCCGTACACCAGCGATGCGCCATACAGCAGCATGCCGGACGACAGCGCGCCGAGCACGAAATACTTCAGGCCTGCTTCGGTGGACTTCGCGTCGTCGCGATGGCTGGCGGCCACGACATAGAGCGCGAGGCTCATCAGTTCGAGGCCAAGATACAGCATGATGAGATCGCCGGCGGAGATCAGCACCATCATGCCGACGGTCGAAAGCATGATCAGGATGGCGTATTCGAAAATCTTCGCCTGCTGCGCGAGATAGCCGCGCGACAGGATCAGCGCGGTGCCCGAGCCGATCAGCGCAAGGATTTTGAGGAACCGCGCGAAGTCATCGACGATGAAGCTGCCGCCGAAGGTGGTCAGCTTTCCGCCCGGCAGCCACAGTTCGAGGACGCCGGTGACGATCAGCGCGATCACCGCGAGCGAGGTGACCGCCGAGGTCGTCTGCTGGCCGCGAAACGCCCCTACCATCAAAAGCACCATGGCGCTGGCGGCGAGTACCAGTTCCGGCAGCACCGGGAGCAGCGAATGTCCTGCGAAGCTCATGAACCCAGTCCCGCCCTTAGTGAACCAGCGCCGCCGCTTTCACGGCGGTGATGGCTGTGTTGTAGTTGGTGACAAGCTGCTGCACCGAGGCCGCCGACATATCGAGGATCGGCTTCGGATACACACCGAACAGAATGGTGAGGATCACCAGCGGCGCGAGGATGACCCCTTCCCGCAGCGTCAGATCCTTGATGCCTGCCAGCGACGGCTTGTCGAGCACGCCGAACACCACCTTGCGATAGAGCCATAGCGCATAACACGCCGACAGGATCACGCCGAGGGTGGCGAAGAACGCGGTCGGAATGCTGGTCTTGAAGGTACCGAGCAGCGTCATGAATTCGCCGACGAAACCCGAGGTGCCCGGCAGGCCGACATTGGCCATGGTGAACACGAGGAATACAAAGGCATAAAGCGGCATCCGGTTCACGAGGCCGCCATAGGCCGCGATCTCGCGGGTGTGCAGCCGGTCGTAGATCACGCCGACGCAAAGGAAGAGCGCGCCCGACACGATGCCGTGCGACACCATCTGGAACACGCCGCCCGCGACCCCCTGCATGGTGCCCGCGAAGATGCCCATGGTGACGAAGCCCATGTGCGCGACGGACGAGTAAGCGATCAGCTTCTTGATATCTTCCTGCATGAGCGCGACCAGCGACGTATAGACGATCGCGATGGCCGACATCGAAAACACCAGCGGCGCGAAATCATGCGACGCCAGCGGGAACATCGGCAGCGAGAAACGCAGGAAGCCGTAGCCGCCCATCTTCAGGAGAATCGCCGCCAGCACCACGGAGCCCGCCGTCGGCGCTTCCACGTGCGCATCCGGCAGCCAGGTGTGCACCGGCCACATCGGCATCTTCACCGCGAAGGACGCGAAGAACGCCAGCCACGCCCATGTCTGCAGGCTGCGCGGCACGGCGGTGTGCATCAACGTCGGAATGTCGGTGGTGCCAGCGTTGAGATACAGCGCCATGATGGCGAGCAGCATCAGCACCGAGCCGAGGAACGTGTAGAGGAAGAACTTGAAGCTGGCGTAGACGCGGCGCGGGCCGCCCCAGATGCCGATGATCAGGAACATCGGGATCAGGCCGCCCTCGAAGAACAGATAGAACAGCACGAGGTCGAGCGCGGAGAACGTGCCGACCATCAGCGTTTCGAGGAACAGGAACGCCATCATGTATTCGCGCACGCGCGACTTGACGGATTTCCAGCTCGCCAGAATGCAGAACGGCATCAGCGCCGTGGTCAGGAACACGAACGGCAGCGAGATGCCGTCCACGCCCATGTGATAGGTGATGGTGTTGGCGAGCCAGGGCGCCTTCTCGACGAACTGAAAGCCGGGATTCGACGGATCGAACCGCATCACAAGAATGACCGACACCGCGAAGGTGACGATGGTGGTCCACAGCGCGATCCAGCGCGCGGTGCGGCTGGCCGCCTCGTCGCCGCCGCGAGCCATCACATAAATGAGGATCGCGCCGACAACCGGCAGGAACGTCGTGACGGAAAGAACGGGCCAGGTTGTCATTAGTGGCCCCCAAGACCGAAGATGAACCAGGTGATGAGACCGGCCGCGCCGATCAGCATCGCAAAGGCATAGTGATAGAGATAACCGGTCTGCAGCTTCACCACGTTGCGCGTCACGTCGAGCACACGGGCGGAAACGCCGTCAGGCCCGAAGCCGTCGATCAGGAAGCCGTCGCCCTTCTTCCAGAGGAAGCGGCCGAGCCACTTCGCCGGACGCACGAAGATGATGTCGTACAGTTCGTCGAAGTACCACTTGTTGAGGAAGAAGTTGTAGAGCAGCGGCTGCTGGTTCGCGAGTTCGACCGGCAGGTACGGCTTGCGGATGTAGAACAGCCACGAGACGAAGAAGCCCACCACCATCATCACCGTCGGCAGGAACGCGATCGTCGCCGGAATGTGATGCATCTCCTCGATGATCTTCGGATTCATCTTCAGCGACTCGCGGAAGAATTCCTCGATGCCGTGGCCTGCGAACAACTCCTTGAACGGGAAGCCCGCGAGGATCGAGCCGGCCGCCAGCACGCCGAGCGGAATCAGCATCACGAACGGGCTTTCATGCGCCGCGTCGTAGTGATGCTTGTCATGCGGCTCGCCATGGAACGTCTTGAAGATCAGACGCCATGAATAGAACGAGGTCAGGCCCGCCGCGACGACCGTGCAAAGGAAGCCGTAAAGCGCGAACGGATTATGCGCGACAAAGGCCGACTCGATGATGGCGTCCTTGGAGAAATAACCCGCCGTGAGCGGAAAGCCGGTCAGCGCCAAGGTGCCGATGATCATCGTGATGTAGGTGAACGGAATGCGATCCTTCAGGCCGCCCATGTTGCGGATGTCCTGCTCGTGATGCATCGCGTGGATCACGGAGCCTGCGCCGAGGAACAACAGCGCCTTGAAGAAGGCGTGGGTGAACAGGTGGAACATGCCGACCGAATAGGCCCCCGCTCCCATCGCCACGAACATGTAGCCGAGCTGCGAACAGGTCGAGTAAGCGATGATGCGCTTGATGTCGTTCTGCACGAGGCCGACGGTGGCCGCGAACATCGCCGTGGTCGCGCCGATCAGCATCACGAACGCCTGCGCGTTCGGCGCCAGTTCGAACAACGGCGACAGGCGCGCGACCATGAACACGCCGGCGGTGACCATCGTCGCCGCGTGGATCAACGCGGACACCGGCGTCGGACCTTCCATCGCGTCCGGCAACCAGGTGTGCAGCAGGAACTGCGCGGACTTGCCCATCGCGCCCATGAACAGGAACAGGCAGGTCAGGGTCAGTGCATCGACATCCCAGCGGAAGAAGTGGATGGTCTTGCCGGTCAGGCCGGGTGCCGCCGCGAAGATGGTGTCGAAATCGGTCGACCCCACCAGCGCGAAGATTGCGAAGATGCCGAGCGCGAAGCCGAAATCGCCGACGCGGTTGACCACGAATGCCTTGATGGCGGCAGCGTTGGCGGACGGCTTCTGGAACCAGAATCCGATCAGCAGGTAGGACGCGAGACCCACGCCTTCCCAGCCGAAGAACAGTTGCACGAGGTTGTCGGCGGTCACCAGCATCAGCATCGCGAAGGTGAACAGCGACAGATAGGCCATGAAGCGCGGACGGGCCGGATCTTCATGCATGTAGCCGATCGAATAGAGATGCACGAGCGACGACACCGACGTCACGACAACGAGCATCACCGCCGTGAGCGTGTCGACGCGCAGCGCCCAGTTCACAACGAGATCGCCCGAGCCGATCCAGGTCAGAAGATGGACGCGTGCATCGTGATGCATGAAACCGACATCGACCAGCGTCATCCATGACAGCGCGGCAGAGATCAGCAGTAGCGCCGTGGTGATGACTTCGGCCGTGCGCGAACCGGCAGCCGGCGGTTCGACCGGGCCGTGATCGTCATGGCCATGGTCGTCATGCGCATGATCATGAGCCGTGTTGGCATGCGCCGCGTCGTGACCGTGATCGTCATGGCCATGAGCGCCATGCGCGTGATCCATCTCGTCGCCGCTCGGGTTGCGCGCATGCGCCCCGATCAGTGTGATCACACCCGCGATCAGCGCGCCGATCAGCGGCAGGAAAACGATGGCCTGAATCATTGCCCCATTAGCCCTTCATCAGATTGATGTCTTCGACCGCAATCGAGCCACGATTGCGGAAGAACACCACCAGCACGGCGAGGCCGATCGCGGCCTCCGCGGCGGCGACCGTCAGCACCAGCAGCGCGAACACCTGCCCGACAAGGTCGCCGAGGAACGACGAGAACGCCACGAGGTTGATGTTCACGGCCAGAAGAATGAGTTCGACCGACATCAGGATGACGATGACATTCTTCCGGTTGAGGAAGATGCCGAGGATGCCAGTGGTGAACAGAATGGCTGCGACAGCCAGATAGTGACCGAGGCCGATCGTCATTTCACCCACTCCCCGGAATCCGCATCCTGCAGGCCCTGCCCCGCGGCGACCTTGCGCACGTCCATCGCCGCCGCCTTGGTGCGCGCGTTCTGCACCGGGATGCTCTGGCGCTTGACGCTCGGCTTGTGGCGCAACGTGAGCACGATGGCGCCGATCATCGCGACCAGCAGCACCATGCCCGAGAGCTGGAAGTACGGCAGGTACTTCGTATAGAGCACGAGGCCCAGCGCCTCGGTGTTGGACACCGTGCCCGGGATCGGCGACGTGATCGCCTTCGAAATGTTCGGGTTGAGCACCCAGCCACCCGCGACCAGCAGCAGTTCGGCGAGGAATACCGCGCCGATCAGGAGGCCGACTGGCAGATATTCGATGAAGCCCTGCCGCAGTTCGGCGAAATCGACGTCGAGCATCATGATGACGAACAGAAACAGCACCGCGACCGCGCCGACGTAAACGACGATCAGAATCATCGCGAGAAATTCGGCACCGAGCAGCATGAACAGCCCGGCCGCGTTCACGAACGCGAGGATCAGGAACAGGACCGAGTGCACGGGATTGCGCGCCGTCACCACCATGATGGCGGACGCCACGCAGACGCCTGCGAACAGATAAAAGAAGAGTGCGGGACCGATCATACCCTCACCTCACCGGTACGGCGCATCGAGTTCGATATTCTTCGCAATCTCGCGCTCCCAGCGGTCACCATTGGCGAGCAGTCTCGCCTTGTCATAGTAAAGCTCCTCGCGCGTTTCCGTCGCGAATTCGAAATTCGGCCCTTCCACGATGGCGTCCACCGGGCAGGCTTCCTGACACAGGCCGCAATAGATGCACTTCACCATGTCGATGTCGTAACGCACCGTGCGGCGCGTGCCGTCGTTACGGCGCGGACCGGCCTCGATGGTGATGGCCTGCGCCGGGCAGATCGCCTCGCAGAGCTTGCAGGCGATGCAACGCTCTTCGCCGTTTGGATAGCGGCGCAGCGCATGCTCGCCGCGAAAGCGCGGCGAAATCGGCCCCTTCTCGAAAGGATAGTTCAGGGTTGGCTTCGGCTTGAAGAAGTAACGCATGGCGAGAACGAACGCCGAGACGAACTCTTTCAGCAGAAGCGAATTGGCTGTGCTTGCTATACCCATGATGCCCTCACTTCGGCGCCAGGTGGGCGAACTGCAGAACGCCCGCAACGATAACCACCATCACAAGCGACAGCGGGAGGAAAACCTTCCAGCCCAGCCGCATGAGCTGGTCGTAGCGGTAGCGCGGCACGATCGCCTTCGCCATCGCGATCATGAAGAACATGAAAAACAGCTTGAGCGCGAACCAGATCACGCCCGGTACCCAGTTGAAGGGCGGCAGATCGACCGGCGGCAGCCAGCCGCCCATGAACAGGATCGCGCCGAGCGCGCACATCGTGCAGATCGCGACATACTCGCCGAGCATGAACAGCAGGTACGGCGTCGAGCCGTACTCCGTCATGAAACCGGCAACCAGTTCGGATTCAGCTTCGACCAGATCGAATGGCGGACGGTTGGTTTCCGCCAGCGCCGAGACGTAGAACACCACGAACATCGGCAACAGCGGCAGCCAGTACCAGTTCAGGAATGTCAGCCACGGCAGGCCGATCAGGTTGGCAAGACCGCGCGTGTGCTGCGCCTCGACCACAGCTGTCAGGTTCAGCGAGCCGACGCACAGCAGAACCGTAATGATGACGAAGCCGATGGAGACTTCGTAGGACACCATCTGCGCGGCGGAGCGAAGCGCCGCAAGGAACGGATACTTCGAGTTCGACGACCAGCCGGCCATGATGATGCCGTAGATCGACAGCGACGAAATCGCGAAGATGTAGAGGATGCCGACATTGATGTCGGCGATCACCCAGTTGAGGTTGACTGGGATCACCGCCCACGCCGCGAGAGCCAATACGCAGGTAATCAGCGGAGCGAGCAGAAAAACGGCCTTGTTGGCGCCGTCCGGGATGGTCGGTTCCTTGAGAACGAACTTCAAAAGGTCCGCGAAGGATTGCAGCAGGCCCCATGGACCCACCACGTTCGGGCCGCGGCGGATCTGCACCGCCGCCCAGATCTTGCGGTCGGCCAGCAGGATGTAGGCGATCGCGACCAGCAGCACCACGAGCAGCAGCACGCTCTGCGCGACCATGATGATGATCGGCCAGAGGTAACCCGTCCAGAGATCGCTAGCGAAGAATTCGGTCATCGGATCACATTCACTCCGCTGCCGTCAGGAGCTGCCCGGAGGCGAGCTTTGAGCATTCGGCCATCACGGCGGACGCCCGCGCGATGGGGTTGGTCAGGTAGAAGTCTTCGACCGGGCTCTTGAACGCGCCCTTCTCGACCGCGCCGCCGCGCGCTGCAAGCGCCTTCACGCCCGCCGCATCGCCTGCCTCGATCTGGTCGATCCGCATCAGGTGCGGCACCGCCTTGAACATCGCCTGACGCAATTGCGCCAGCGAGTCGTATGGCAGCTTCTTGCCCAGCGCTTCGGACAGCGCGCGGATGATCGCCCAGTCCTCGCGGGCATCGCCCGGCGGGAATGCGGCGCGGTTGGCCATCTGCACGCGGCCTTCGGTGTTGACGTAGATGCCGGCCTTCTCGGTGTAGGCCGCGCCCGGCAGGATCACGTCGGCGCGGTGCGCGCCCTTGTCGCCGTGGGTGCCGATGTAGACAACGAATGTGCCGTCGGCAGGCGCGATCTCGTCCGCGCCCAGCGAGAACAGCACGTCGAGCGTGCCGAACGTGGTCATCTGCGCGACGCCCAGGCCATCTGTGCCCGGCGCGAAGCCGAGATCGAGCGCGCCGACCTGCGAGGCGGCCTTATGCAGAACGCCGAAGCCGTTCCAGCCATCCTTGAGCGCGCCGAAATCCGCCGCGAGCTTCGCCGCCAGCGCCAGCACGGCCGCGCCGTCATGGCGTCCGGCAATGCCAGATCCCACCAGCACGATCGGGTTCTTTGCGTTCTTCAGCACATCCGCGAACGAATGCTTGCCCGCCGCAAGATCGCTCAGCGTATCGGTACCCGCGCCGAGATGATCGTAATCGTAAGTCAGTTCGGCCTTCTCGCCGATCACGCCGATCTTGAGATTGCCGGTGCGCCAGCGCTTGCGAATCCGCGCGTTGAGGATCGCCGCTTCCTTGCGCGGATTGGAGCCAACGATCAGCAGCGCGTCCGCCTGTTCGATGCCGGCGATGGTCGGATTGAAGATGTAGGACGCGCGGCCCACCTTCGGATCGAACGCGGCGCCGTCCTGGGTCGCGAAATTCTTGGAGCCGAACTGCGCGAGCAGATCCTTCAGCGCGAACATGTCCTCGACCGCAGCGAGATCGCCCGCGATCGCGCCGATACGCTTGCCGTCGGAACGGGCGACCGCCGCGGCGATTTTCGCAAAGGCCTCGTTCCACGAGGCCGCGCGCAGCTTGCCGTTGTCGCGGACATACGGACGGTCAAGACGCTGGGTACGCAGACCATCGACGATGTGGCGCGTCTTGTCGGAAATCCATTCCTCGTTCACGTTCTCATTGATGCGCGGCAGGATGCGCATCACCTCGCGGCCGCGCGTATCGACGCGGATCGCCGAGCCCACCGCATCCATCACGTCGATGGACTGGGTCTTGCCAAGCTCCCACGGACGCGCCGCGAACGCATAAGGCTTCGAGGTCAGCGCGCCGACCGGGCAGATGTCGACGAGGTTGCCCTGCAATTCGGAGGTCAGCGCACTTTCGAGATAGGTGGTGATCTCGACGTCTTCGCCGCGGCCGGTAAGGCCCATCTCCGGCACGCCGCACACTTCGGTGGTGAAGCGGACGCAGCGCGTGCACTGGATGCAGCGGGTCATCGACGTTTTCACCAGCGCGCCGATGTACTTGTCTTCCACCGCGCGCTTGTTCTCGGCGAAACGGCTGGTATCGACGCCGTAGCCCATCGCCTGATCCTGCAGATCGCACTCGCCGCCTTGATCGCAAATCGGGCAGTCGAGCGGATGGTTGATCAGAAGGAATTCCATCACGCCTTCGCGGGCCTTCTTCACCATCGGCGAGCGCGTGAAAATTGCCGGCAATTCACCGTTCGGCCCGGGCCGCAAGTCGCGCACGTTCTGCGCACACGACGCCACAGGCTTCGGCGGCCCGCCCTTCACTTCGATCAGGCACATGCGGCAGTTGCCGGCGATGGACAGACGTTCGTGATAGCAGAAACGCGGAATTTCGGCGCCCGCCGCCTCGCACGCCTGAAGCAGCGTGTACTCGGCCGGGACGTCGATCTCTTTGCCGTCGATGAGAATCTTGGTCATCGCATTCACTCCGCGGCAATCATGTGATCAGGATCGAGGATGCCCTGATCGTCCAACGTGGACTTGCGCGTGAAATCATCGATGCGCCGCTCGATCTCGGGGCGGAACGCACGGATCAGGCCCTGGATCGGCCAAGCCGCCGCATCGCCCAGCGCGCAGATGGTGTGGCCTTCGACCTGCTTGGTAACTTCCAGCAGCATGTCGATTTCGCGCTTGTGGGCGCGGCCCTCGACCATGCGCGACAGCACGCGCCACATCCAGCCGGTGCCTTCGCGGCACGGCGTGCACTGGCCGCAACTCTCATGCTTGAAAAAGTAGGAAATGCGCGCAATCGCCGCGACCACGTCGGTGGACTTGTCCATCACGATCATGCCCGCGGTGCCGAGGCTCGACTTCACCGCGCGGGTGCCGTCGAAATCCATGATCAGCTCTTCGCAATCCGCTGCCGGAATCAGCGGGCACGATGCGCCGCCGGGAATGATCGCCAGCAGATTGTCCCAGCCGCCGCGAATGCCGCCGCCGTGCTTCTCGACCAGTTCGCGGAAGGTCGAACCCATCGCGTCTTCGACGACGCAGGGCGTGTTCACATGGCCGGAAATGCCGAACAGCTTGGTGCCGACATTGTTGGCGCGGCCGATGGACGAGAACCACGCCGCGCCACGCCGCAGAATGTCCGGCGCGACCGCGATCGACTCCACATTGTTGACCGTGGTCGGGCAGCCATAAAGGCCGACGTTCGCCGGGAACGGCGGTTTCAGGCGCGGCTGGCCCTTCTTGCCTTCGAGGCTTTCGAGCAGCGCGGTCTCTTCGCCGCAGATATAGGCGCCCGCGCCGTGATGGACATAAAGATCGAACGGATAGCCGTGGACGTTGTCCTTGCCGATCAGCTTCGCTTCATAGGCCTGATCGACCGCCGCCTGCAGATGCTCGCGTTCGCGAATGAACTCGCCGCGAACATAGACGTAACAAACATGCGCGCCCATGGCGGCGCTGGCGATCAGGCAGCCTTCCACCAGCAGATGCGGATCGTGCCGCATGATCTCGCGGTCCTTGCAGGTGCCGGGCTCGGACTCGTCGGCGTTGACCACGAGATAGCTCGGGCGGCCGTCGGCATTGTCCTTCGGCATGAAGGACCATTTCATGCCCGTCGGGAAACCCGCGCCCCCGCGCCCGCGCAGGCCGGACGCCTTCATCTCGTTGATGATCCAGTCACGGCCCTTGTCGATGATGGCCTTGGTGCCATCCCAGGCGCCGCGGCGGCGCGCGCCTTCGAGGCCCCAGTCATCGAGGCCGTAGAGATTGCGGAAGATGCGGTCCTTGTCGTCGAGCATGATCGCTACCTTAAGACCCGGTTCGCTTGGTTTGCTGATAGGCGAGCCCGGCCGCCATCGCTCCAAAGCCGATGGCCCAGAGCACCGCGGATTCAAGTTCGGATTTCAGGATGTAGAAGTTCAAAACGAAGATGAAGACCGCCGCGCAAAGCGCATGCAGTCCGATATAACGGATGTTCCCCAGCGTCATGACTTGTCCCCTTTCGGCGGATTCGTCGCGGTCGCATCGCCCATCGGCGGCTTCGGCGCAGGGCGTTCCCGCACGTTGGCGGCTTCGGTCTGCTTCTTCGGCTCGGCGTCGGCGAGCACCGGCTCCTTCTTCGGAGCGGACGCGCTGCCGCTTTTGGCGTCGGACATGAGCGAGGTCAGGCCGTTCACCGGCGCGGCATGCTGACGGTCGATCTGCGGGCCGGGTTTCGGCGGATTGCCCGCCTCGAAACCATCGAGCACGCGATTGAGCAGTTCGGGCGTCAGGTCTTCGTAGGTGTCCTTCCAGATCATCACCATCGGCGCGTTCACGCAGGCGCCAAGGCATTCCACCTCTTCCCACGAGAAATTGCCGTCGGCGGAGACGTGGAACGGATCGTGATGAATGCGATGCTTGCAGACTTCGATCAGGTCCTTCGAACCGCGCAGCATGCAGGGCGTGGTGCCGCAGACCTGAACGTGAGCCTTCTTGCCCACCGGCTCGAGCTGGAACATCGTGTAGAAGGTCGCGATTTCGAGCACGCGAATATAGGCCATGCCGAGCAGATCGGCGACGGCGCGGATCGCAGCTTCCGATACCCAGCCGTCATGCTGTTCCTGCACGCGCCACAGTACCGGGATCACCGCGGACTGCTGACGGCCCGGCGGATACTTCTCCATCTGCGCCTTTGCCCAGGCCAGATTCTCCGCGGTGAATGCGAAGCTGGCGGGTTGCAGTTCTTTCGGGGCCAAGCGGCGAACGGCCATCGTTTAATTCTTTCGATCTTCGTTACGCGAAAGCGACAGGAGCGGAATGAACGAATGCGGCGGTCATCAGCGGTCCACCTCGCCGAACACGATGTCGAGCGAACCGAGAATGGCGGACACGTCCGCGAGCAGATGGCCCTTGCAGATGAAGTCCATCGCCTGCAGGTGCGCAAAGCCCGGCGCGCGGATCTTGCACTTGTAGGGCTTGTTGGTGCCGTCGGCGACGAGATAGACGCCGAACTCGCCCTTCGGCGCTTCGACCGCGGCGTAAGCCTCGCCGGCGGGTACGTGAACGCCTTCGGTATAAAGCTTGAAGTGATGGATCAGTGCTTCCATCGAGCGCTTCATCTCGCCACGGCGCGGCGGCGTGATCTTGTTGTCTTCGATCACCACCGGGCCCTGCCCCGCAGGTTCACGCAGCTTGGCGATGCACTGCTTCATGATGCGCACAGACTGGCGCATTTCTTCCATGCGGATGCAGTAGCGGTCGTAGCAGTCGCCGTTCTTGCCGATCGGAATGTCGAAATCCATCTCGGCGTAGCATTCATAAGGCTGCGACTTGCGCAGGTCCCATGCAGCGCCGGAGCCGCGCACCATCACGCCGGAGAAACCCCACTCCCACGCCTGATCCAGCGTCACGACGCCGATATCAACGTTGCGCTGCTTGAAGATGCGGTTGTCGGTCAGCAGCGTTTCGAGATCGTCCACGACCTTAAGGAACGGATCGCACCACGCTTCGATGTCGTTGATGAGCGCGGGCGGCAGATCCTGATGCACGCCGCCGATGCGGAAGAACGCGGCATGCATGCGCGAGCCGGAGGCGCGCTCGTAGAACACCATCAGCTTTTCGCGCTCTTCAAATCCCCACAGCGGCGGGGTCAGCGCGCCGACGTCCATTGCCTGCGTGGTGACGTTGAGGAGATGCGACAGGATGCGGCCGATCTCGCAGTAAAGAACGCGGATCAACTGGCCGCGGCGCGGCACTTCGATGCCGAGCAGCTTTTCCGCCGCGAGGCAGAAGGCGTGCTCCTGATTCATCGGTGCGACGTAGTCGAGCCGGTCGAAGTAAGGAATCGCCTGCAGATAGGTCTTCTGCTCGATCAGCTTTTCGGTGCCGCGATGAAGCAGGCCGATATGCGGATCGACACGCTCGACCACTTCGCCATCCAGCTCCAGCACAAGGCGCAGCACGCCGTGGGCCGCCGGATGCTGCGGGCCGAAGTTGATCGTGAAGTTGCGCATGCCGGTCTGTTCGGCGTTGAGGACCTCGCTCATCAGCCACCTGCCTTCGGTGCAGCGGGCGCGGCCGGAGCCGCCGCCTTCTCATCGCCCGGCAGCGCGTAGTCCGCGCCTTCCCATGGCGAGAGGAAATCGAACTTGCGGAATTCCTGATTGAGCCGCACCGGCTCGTAGACCACGCGCTTCTCGGCATCGTCGTAGCGAACCTCGACAAAGCCGGTGAGCGGGAAATCCTTGCGCAGCGGATGGCCGTCGAAGCCGTAGTCGGTCAGCAGCCGGCGCATGTCCGGATGGCCGACAAAGATCACGCCGTACAGATCGTAAGTCTCGCGCTCGAACCAGTCCGCGCCCGGAAACACCGAGATGATCGACGGCACCTGCGTGGTCTCGCTCGCCTCGCCGCGCAGACGCAGGCGCGTGTTCAGGACCGGTGACAGGAAATGATAGACCACCTCGAAACGGTTTTCCCGGCCCGGATAATCCACCGCAGTCACATCCGTGATGTTGACGAAGCGGAAGCGCGGATCGGTCTTCAGCACGCGGACGATATCGACGATCTTAGCCAGATCGACCGACACCGTGAGCTGATTGAACGACACGTCATGTCCGAGCGCCGCGCCGGGAAGCGCAGCCACGATCGTTTCGCCAAGCGTATTGAGTCGCGCGTCGTCCATCGGGGTTACCGCTCGCAGCCTTACCGTTCGATTGTGCCGGTGCGCCGGATCTTCTTCTGCAGCAGCAGCACGCCGTAAAGCAGCGCTTCCGCCGTCGGAGGACAGCCCGGAACATAGATATCGACAGGCACGATGCGGTCGCAGCCGCGCACCACCGAATAGGAATAGTGATAGTAGCCACCGCCGTTGGCGCACGAGCCCATCGAGATGACGTAGCGCGGCTCCGGCATCTGGTCGTAGACCTTGCGGAGCGCGGGTGCCATCTTGTTGGTGAGCGTGCCGGCGACGATCATGACGTCGGACTGGCGCGGCGACGCGCGCGGCGCGAAGCCGAAACGCTCGACGTCGTAACGCGGCATCGACACCTGCATCATCTCGACCGCGCAGCAGGCGAGACCGAAGGTCATCCACATCAGGGAGCCGGTGCGCGCCCAGGTGATCAGGTCGTCAGCAGCCGCGACGAAGAAGCCCTTGTCGGACAGCTCGTTGTTGATCTCGAGGAAATACCTGTCGTCCGCGCCGACCGGCTGGCCGGTGCGCGGATCGATGATCCCTGTCGCCGCCTGCGACACCGCAGGCTGCATGACGGGAGCTGTGGTTGGGCTCAATCCCATTCGAGCGCTCCCTTCTTCCACTCATACGCAAAGCCGACCGTGAGCACCGCGAGGAACACCATCATCGACCAGAACCCGGCAAGGCCGAGCTTGCCGAATGCCACCGCCCACGGAAACAGGAAGGCGACTTCCAGATCGAAGATGATGAAGAGGATCGCAACCAGATAGAACCGGACGTCGAACTTCATGCGCGCATCGTCGAACGCATTGAAGCCGCATTCGTAAGCGGAGAGCTTTTCCGGATCAGGCTGCTGATACGCCACGATGAAGGGCGCAATCAGCAGCGCGAGGCCGATCACCGTCGCGACGCCGATAAACACCACAAGTGGCAGATAGTTCTGCAGTATTCCGCCCACGCCGACCCTCGTGCTGACCGATTTTGTTTCACGGATTCGCGAAACATTGGAATGGTTCGAAAGGGATAGCGCAGCGCAACAGGGAGGGCAAGACAAGCTGTTTTGACAGTTTGATGGCTCTCCCGCCCGCGCATGGGCGCATCCCTGCATCGCAGGTCGAGGCCGCCTCGGCATGCCCCGGCCGGCAACCGGAAACTGGCGACCGCCAGTCCGATTGCAAGGCGCGGAACCAATAAAATCAGGCTTTTCTCGCCAGCCGTGCCGCCGGAACGGTCACGCCAGAAGGCGCGCGATTTCGGTGCCGCAGCCGACAGTGTCAGCCTTACCGCCAAGATCGCGCGTTCTTAGTCTTTCGTCGGCCAGCACCGCTTCGATGGCGGCCACGATGGCCTTGCCGGCCTCCGGTTCGCCGAGATGATCCAGCATCATTGCCGCCGACCAGATCTGCCCCACCGGATTGGCGATGCCCTTCCCGGCAATATCCGGCGCCGAGCCATGGACCGGCTCGAACAGCGACGGAAACTTGCGCTCCGGATTGAGGCTGCCCGACGGGGCGATGCCGATCGTGCCGGTGCAGGCCGGGCCGAGGTCGGACAGGATATCCCCAAACAAATTCGATCCGACCACCACGTCGAACCAGTCGGGGTGCAGCACGAAGTTCGCGGCCAGAATATCGATATGATACTTGTCCCACTTCACGCCCGGATAGGCCTTGGCCATCTCCTCCACCCGCTCGTCCCAATAAGGCATGGTGATCGAGATGCCGTTGGACTTGGTGGCCGACGTCAGGTGCTTCTTGGGCCGGCTTTGCGCAAGCTCAAAGGCGAACTTCAGGATACGGTCGACGCCGGTGCGCGACATGACGCTTTCCTGAATCACCACCTCGCGGTCTGTGCCGGGGAACATCCGCCCGCCGATCGACGAATACTCGCCCTCGGTGTTTTCGCGGACGACGAAAAAGTCGATGTCGCCAGGGTTGCGGCCCGCCAGCGGCGATTTCACGCCGGGCATCAGCCGCACCGGGCGCAGATTCACATACTGGTCGAATTCCCGGCGAAACTGGATCAGCGAACCCCACAGCGAAATGTGATCCGGCAGGATCGACGGCATGCCGACCGCCCCGAAGAAGATGGCATCATGGCCACCGATCCGGGCCTTCCAGTCGTCCGGCATCATCTGGCCGTGCTTCTGGTAGTAGTCGCAGGAGGCGAAATCGAAATCGTCGAGCTGCAGCTCGAAGTTGAACTTCTTGGCCGCCGCTTCCAGCACCCGGACGCCTTCCGGCACCACTTCCTTGCCGATGCCGTCGCCGGGAATCACGGCCAGTCTGTATTTGCGGTTGGTCCCGGTTCTGGTCGTCGACATGCGAGGCTCCTCGGCTGGATACGGTCCGGTTCGGGTTGTGGAAACTCCCGCGGACCGGCAATACGCCACGTTCCTACATGAAGCCGCACCGTTTCCGAAACGAAGAAACAGGAACATTGCCATCACACTTGACTTGGTATGGCCCCCCCTTTAAGTCCCACCTCCTGCGGGTCGTTCACGATCTTGCGGGAGTAGCTCAGTTGGTTAGAGCGCCGGCCTGTCACGCCGGAGGTCGCGGGTTCGAGCCCCGTCTCTCGCGCCAGATTATCTCATGAAAACATAGACTTAACGACTAGATCGCCCTCGCGGTCCGATGTTGCGCGCCCTCCGCGGCCCGTCTTTTCAACCGTCCCAAATGCGGCAGCGTTGCGAATCCCCTTGAAAAACAGTGATTTTCTGCTGTCGATTCAAAAAAGACGCTATTTTACAGGCAAAACGCGTAGTCAGAGCGCGTCCGAATCAAATAAGCCCTGATACATCGTTGTTTCTACAACGCAGTACTCACGAGGAGGCCAAAAATGGCTAAGAAAGCAGCTACCCCAGCGACGATCACCCTGAAGCACCTTGCCGCGGCGCTTGCCGAAGAGCACGAGCTGTCGAAGAAGACCGCTGAAACCATCCTCGGCGATCTGGTCACCAAGATTACCAAGCACCTGAAGAAGGGCGAGCGGGTCCGTATCGTCGGCCTCGGCATCCTCCAGGTTCGCAAGCGCGCCGCCCGCATGGGCCGCAACCCCGCCACCGGCGAAGCGATCCAGATCAAGGCGAGCAAGAAGGTTGCCTTCCGCGCCGCCAAGGAGCTGAAGGAAGCCATCTAAGCGACGGCATTCCCTGCTTTCGAAACGCCATCCCGCGGTCTGTGGGGTGGCGTTTTGTTTTGGGGAATTGGTTTATGTTTCAAAATTAGATACGCACTAATTTTCTGGCGTTGCCTTCGCAAGCCGTCACCCTGAGGTGCCGGAGCGAAGCGCAGGCCTCAAAGGGCGACGGCGCTTCACCATCACGCCCGCCATCCTTCGAGGCTCGCCGCAAATGCGGCTCGCACCTCAGGATGACGGAGCAGACATTGGCAGTCGCATTCCATCACACCGTTCTCGACCGCTTCCTGCGCTATGTCCGTATCGACACGCAGTCCGACGCCTCGTCTCCCACCTGTCCCTCCACCGAAAAACAGAAAGACCTCGGCCGCCTGCTGGCGCAGGAGCTGCGCGACATGGGGCTCAAAGACGCACATCTCGACGAACACGGCTACGTCTACGCCACCCTGCCCGCAAACACTGCCAAGACGGTGCCGGCGATCTGCTTCTGCTCGCACATGGACACTTCGCCGGACTGCACCGGCAAGAACGTGAAGCCGCAGATCGTGCGCAATTATCAGGGTGGCGACATCGTGCTGCCCGCCGATCCCAGGCAGGTCATCCGCGCCGCCGACAATCCGGCGCTGGCCGAGCAGATCGGCAGCGACATCGTCACCACGGACGGCACCACGCTGCTCGGGGCCGACAACAAGGCCGGCATCGCCGAGATCATGGACGCAATACAGACGCTGATCGCCAATCCGCAGATCAAACACGGCACGATCAAGATCCTGTTCACGCCCGACGAGGAAATCGGCCGCGGGGCCGACAAGGTCGATCTTCAAAAGCTCGGCGCGGCCTTCGGTTACACCATCGACGGCGAGAGCGCGGGCCATCTCGAAGACGAAACGTTTTCGGCCGACAGCGCCACAATCTCCATCCAGGGCGTCAGCATCCATCCGGGCTTCGCCAAGGGCAAGATGGAGCATGCGGTCAAGATCGCGTCCCGCATCGTCGAGCGGCTGCCGAAAGACATGGCGCCGGAAACCACCGAAGGCCGCGAGGGATTTCTGCATCCCGTCGGAATCGAAGGCGGCCTCGACAGCGCGGTGCTGTCGCTGATCGTGCGCGACTTCACCGAAAAGGGCCTGAAGGACAAGGAAGATTTGCTCGAAGACATCGTGCGCGACGTGATGAAGGATTTTCCGCACTCGTCCTACACATTCGAGGTCAAGCAGCAGTACCGTAACATGAAAGAGGTGCTCGACCGCCATCCGCAGGTGGTGGAATACGCGCTCGAGGCGATCAGCCGCGCGGGCGTTCAGCCGGTGCTGGCCAGCATCCGCGGCGGCACCGACGGCTCACGCCTGTCGTTCATGGGGCTGCCCTGCCCGAACATCTTCGCGGGGGAACACGCCTTTCACTCCCGCCTCGAATGGGTCAGCGTGAAGGACATGGAAAGCGCGGTGCGCACCATCGTGCATCTCGCGCAGATATGGGAAGAACGGACGTAGCTGGCTCGCGCAAACGCGCGAGTATTACATCGTCAGATCGGCGGATTTGCCTCGACGAGCTTTTGGCGATCGATGCGAAAGGTCCGCTTCGCGATGGAATTCCAGTGCTTGCTGAGCGTGGCCGAAAAATAGATGGAACGATAGAAATTCTGCTGCTGCGCGATCCGCGTTACGGTCTTGGCATGAAGCAGCACGAAATCCTTGGTGTGAGGAAATTTATAGGCCCGATTGATGCCGGCCAGCAGTTCATGAACGCGCCTGACAAACTTCAGCTTGGGCAGGTTGCGCATGATCCGGACCTGATCTTCCCAGTTCGAACTTAACGTGTTGTCGTCCAGCGTCCGGAGCGGTTCGCCCAGATCGCTCCCGGGAACCGTGACGTTCAGCCGCGGAAGATAGCACGCATCGATCTCGTTGCTTTCCATCCACGCAAGAATATCGGGCAATCCCATGAGAATGCGCTGGCTCGGAATCTCATCGGCATCCGGAAACAGGATCAGCCGTCCCCTGCACTGCGCCATCGCGAAGTTGCGTTGCGCGGCAAAATTCTTGTTCAAACGCCGTTGAAAAAATCGGATCGGCCAGGTTTTCTGAAACGATTTCACCGTTTCAACAAAATCGCTGTCGGAGAAGTCGTCCACGACCACGATCTCATCGATGACTGCTCGCGCCGGTTCAAGCGCGGCCATCAGCCACTTGAATTCCCGCGTCTCATTGTGCGTCATGACCGCGACCGAAATCGAAACAGTCGGGGCGGTCGACGGGGTAATATTCTGCACGCACAAATCCTGGTTGAAAAAAATTAACGAACGAATGGACATGGCCACCCGGCCGCGAAACATAATCCAAACAGGTCATTCCGCAAATATATAGACGTGTTTTTGACACCCGGATTGATGGCCCAGAGGCCCCATGATAGCGGTAAGCTTAATTCCTCATCGAACCGGCCGTCCATGACATCGGATACCTATCGTCCCGAAATCGACGGGCTGCGCACGATCGCCGTTATGGGCGTGGTGTTGTTCCACCTCAATTTTGCATTCTGTCCCGGTGGCTTTGCCGGCGTCGATGTCTTCTTCGTGATTTCCGGTTACCTGATCAGCCGCCGCATTATCGACGACCTGAAGAACGGTTCCTTCTCGTTCTCCGGCTTTTACGCCCGCAGAGCCCGCCGGATCCTGCCCGCCTTGATCTTTACGGTCGGCGTTTCGTTCATCGCTGGGCTGCTCTGGCTGTCGCCGATCGCGATGCGCCAGATCGCAAAGGAATCGACCCACGCCCTTCTCTCGATTTCGAACATCCAGTACTGGCGCGAATCCCAACAGTACTTTTCCACGTCCTCCGACCAGCTTGCCCTGTTGCACTGCTGGTCGCTCTCGCTCGAAGAGCAATTTTATCTTGTCTGGCCGATCATCCTGATGATCGCGCTGTATGTCCGAAGGCTTCCGCTGACGATCGCCGGCCTTGGAATTCTTTCGTTCGGTCTTGCCATCTGGTCAGCGCGGATCGATCCGCAAGCTACATTTTTCCTGATGCCATTCCGCGTGTTTGAGTTCGCGATCGGCACGTCGATCAACTTCATGGAGCGGGCCGATAGTCGGAATGAAGCATTCGCGCGCGGATTAACGGTTTTCGGCATTCTCTGCATTGTCGGCAGCTTTGCTTTCTTTACGCCCGCCTCTCCATTCGGGGCAGTTACGCTCATCCCATGCATCGGCGCTGCCGCGATCATCCTCGGAGGCAGGAAAGGCAATGCAAATTATCTTCTGACAAATGCGCCTGTTCTCGCCATAGGCCGCGCATCGTACTCACTCTACTTATGCCACTGGCCGATGATCTTTTTCGCCGGCGTCATTTTCGGTGATGCAGCCAAGGCGCCCAGCGGGAGAATTGCACTGCTGATCGTCATGCTAACGACAGCATTTATGATGCAGCGCCTTGTCGAGAAGCCGTTCCGGAATATGCTAGCCAACGCGCGAACGCTGGGACGCTTTGCGGCGTTGACCGTTATTCTCACCATCGCAACTCACGGCACGTTTCTCGCCAAAGGCTGGCCGCAACGACTGAACGCGCAACAACAGGCCGCAACGAGGTTGATGGAAAGCAGCTTCCAGCCCTGCCAGCCGATCGAAGGCGGTCGCTGCGCATTCGGCGATATCAATGCGCCTCTTGGTCTGGAAATTATCGGAGACTCCCTTGCTGCGCACTACGTGGGATCGTTCGACCCGATCCTGCAGGACAGGAGGATTCGCGGCGAAATCAGCGAGCGTTCATCAGGATGTCCTGTTCTCGTCGGCCTTGACTTGCCGAAGAACAACTGGAATCCGCGGCTTTGCCAGCAGACGATAACGGAGGAGCTTGCGCGCGTCAGAAAAACGGCCACCCACCTCGTCATTGCTCAATACTGGCCAGCTTACAGCGACGACCAATACCAGAAAGGTCGCGAGGCGTCTTCCGGGCATTATTCCAGGATACAGCAAGCTCTCGAAGCAACCATCGGTGACCTCGGAAAGAATGGCCGAAAGATTCTTCTCATGGGAGCAATGGTTCTAGCTCAACAATGCAATTTCGATCGGGCGCGACTTTTGCCGGGACCGCTCCCTCACGCCCATCCGCCGGACTGTGCACCTAAGCCAAGACCGATCGCGATCAGGGAGACGGCCGAGATCAATGCCATGCTCCTCACAGTCCAGCAGAAATGGCCTTCGCAGGTATCGCTGCTGTTGCCCACGGACGTGCTTTGTGACGAGCAGTGTCCGACCGTGAAAAACGGGGCGTGGCTCTACATCAACGCCAACCATTTCAATGTTTCAGGCGCGCGATATTTCGGCGAACGCGCGAAAGACCAGTTCAACCGGTTTCTGGATTGAATGGTAGGCGGCGAGAGATTCGAACTCCCGACCCTCTCGGTGTAAACGAGATGCTCTAACCAGCTGAGCTAGCCGCCCTTAACGCCGTCAAATGACCGGCATGCCGGGTTCTTTTAGCTGGACGGGCGCCTTTCACGCAACCCGCCATCGCCTGTCAGCCGTATTTTGTTTGAGCGGCGCACACCGCCCGCACAGGTGCTCTCAAAACAAAACGGCGCCCTTTTGGGGCGCCGTCGTCGTTTCGTTCAGACCGTTCCGTTCAGTGCGCGGTCAGGCCGCCGGCCGCTTCCTCGGCATCAGCCTTCGGAAGCACCTTGGTGTCCTCTTCCCACACGATGGGAGTCGGCACACGCACCAGCGCCTTGGCCAGCACCTCGTCCATCCGCGAGACCGGGATGATCTCGAGGCCGCCCTTGATGGCGTCGGAAATCTCGGTGAGGTCCTTGGCGTTGTCTTCCGGAATGAAGACCGTCTTGATGCCGCCACGCGCGGCCGCAAGCAGCTTCTCCTTCAGACCGCCAATCGGCAGCACCCTGCCCCGCAGCGTGATCTCGCCGGTCATGGCGACATCATGCCGGATCGGGATGCCGGTCAGCACCGAGACGATGGACGTCGTCATCGCGACACCGGCCGACGGACCATCCTTCGGCGTCGCACCTTCCGGCACGTGCACGTGGATGTCACGGCGGTCGAACAGCGGCGGCTCGATGCCATAGGTGATGGCGCGCGAGCGGACGTAGGACGCAGCAGCCGAGATCGACTCCTTCATCACGTCGCGCAGGTTGCCCGTCACCGTCATGCGGCCCTTGCCGGGCATCATGACGCTTTCGATGGTCAGCAGCTCGCCGCCGACTTCGGTCCACGCCAGACCGGTCACGACACCGACCTGATCGTCGGTCTCGATCGAGCCGTAGCGATACTTCGGCACGCCGAGATATTCCTCGACCACCTCCGCCGTCACCTTCACCGACTTCTTCTTCGAGATCATGAGATCCTTCACGGCCTTGCGGGCCAGTGTCGAAATCTCGCGCTCGAGGTTACGCACGCCCGCTTCGCGGGTGTAGCGTCGGATCAGGAACTGCAACGCCTCGTCGTCGATCGACCACTCCTTCGGAGTGAGGCCGTGCTTGCTCACCGCGTTCGGGATGAGATGCTTGCGGGCAATCTCGACCTTTTCGTTCTCGGTGTAGCCGGCGATCCGGATGATCTCCATGCGGTCCATCAGCGGGCCGGGAATATTGAGCGTATTCGCGGTCGTGATGAACATCACGTTGGAGAGGTCGTAATCGACTTCCAGATAGTGATCGTTGAACGTCTGGTTCTGCTCGGGGTCGAGGACCTCAAGCAAAGCCGACGACGGATCGCCGCGGAAGTCCGCGCCCATTTTGTCGATCTCGTCCAGCAGGAACAGCGGGTTCGAGGTCTTCGCCTTCCGCATCGACTGGATGATCTTGCCGGGCATCGAGCCGATATAGGTGCGGCGATGTCCGCGGATTTCCGCTTCGTCCCGCACGCCGCCCAGCGACACGCGCACGAACTCACGTCCGGTCGCCTTCGCGATCGACTTGCCAAGCGAGGTCTTGCCGACGCCCGGAGGGCCGACAAGGCACAGGATCGGTCCGGTCAGCTTGTTGGCGCGGGACTGCACGGCGAGATACTCGACGATGCGGTCCTTGACCTTCTCAAGCCCGTAGTGATCGCTGTCGAGCACTTCCTGCGCGGCGACAAGGTCCTTCTTGACCTTGGACTTCTTGCCCCACGGAATCGACAGCAGCCAGTCGAGATAGTTGCGCACGACCGTTGCCTCGGCGGACATCGGAGACATCTGCCGCAGCTTCTTCAGTTCGTGCTGAGCCTTCTCGCGGGCTTCCTTGGAGAGCTTGGTCTTGTTGATCTTCTCTTCAAGATCAGCAAGTTCATCGCGACCTTCGTCGTCGCCAAGCTCCTTCTGGATCGCCTTCATCTGCTCGTTGAGATAGTACTCGCGCTGGGTCTTCTCCATCTGGCGCTTGACGCGCGAGCGGATCTTCTTCTCGACCTGCAGCACCGAGATCTCGCTTTCCATCAGGCCCATCACCTTCTCGAGGCGCTGGGAGACGGAGAGCGTTTCAAGGATGCCCTGGCGATCGGAAATCTTGACGGCGAGATGCGAAGCCACGGTGTCCGCGAGCTTGGCGAAATCCGTGATCTGCTGAACGACGCCCACCACTTCGGCAGAAATCTTCTTGTTCAGCTTCACATAGCTTTCGAAGTCGGACACGACCGACCGCGCCAGCGCCTCGGACTCGACGCTCTTGGCGTCGGTGTCGGCGAGCGCGACGGCTTCGGCTTCGTAGAAATCGCTGCGATCGGAGTATTTGCCGGCCTTGGCGCGCTCGAGCCCTTCCACCAGCACCTTCACGGTGCCGTCGGGAAGCTTCAGAAGCTGCAACACGCTGGCGAGCGTGCCGATCTCATAAATGGAATCCGGAGACGGATCGTCATCGGACGCGTTCTTCTGCGTCGCGAGGAAGATCAGCGCATCGTTCTTCATCACCTCTTCGAGCGCCTTGATCGACTTCTCGCGGCCGACGAACAGCGGCACGATCATGTGCGGGAAGACGACGATGTCGCGAAGCGGCAGCACCGGATAGGAATGGCTTTCGCCGTGAACGATGGTTGGACGAGGCTTTGAGGCAGTCATGCCCATATTCCTTTCGTTGCGCCCCCTTGCACGCAGTCCGCCGTTCTGACGCAACCGCCACAAGGTGCCTTGTGTACCGGACGGACAAGAACTCTCTTGAGCCATTGGCCGCGATGCGGCCCCTCGCCTGTCCGGGTCGAACGCTGCGAATCTCGGAGCATCCTCGTTTCGCAGCACACCATTAGGTGGCTATGGCATGAGGGGGTGTCAAGAGAGCGAAAAACCCCTGTGAATACAGGATTATTACGATGTCTTTGACTGACGGAAAAAGGGCTGCCGAGAGGTCCCGGCAGCCCTTTTCGCAGACAATCTCTAAAGTTCCAGCGTCCCGGTTCAGGCGCTGGCGCTTGTCTCCGCCGCGCGGTCCGAACGGTCCGCATAGATGTAGAGCGGACGCGCCGTCGCATCGACAACTTCACGCGAAATGACGACTTCCTCGACACCTTCAAGACCCGGCAGATCGAACATGGTCTCGAGCAGGATGCTTTCGAGGATCGACCGCAACCCGCGCGCGCCGGTCTTGCGCTCGATGGCCTTGCGGGCCACCGCGCCAAGCGCCTCGTCGGCGAAGGTCAGCTCGATGTTCTCCATCTCGAACAGCCGCTGGTACTGCTTCACCAGCGCGTTCTTCGGCTCGACCAGGATCTTCTTCAGCGAGGTCTCATCCAGATCCTCAAGCGTCGCCACGACGGGCAGACGGCCGACGAATTCCGGGATCAGGCCGTACTTGAGCAGATCCTCCGGCTCGACCTCGCGGAAGATTTCACCGGTGCGGCGATCTTCCGGCGCAAGAACCTGCGCGGCGAAACCGATCGAGGTGGTGCGGCCGCGGCCCGAGATGATCTTCTCGAGGCCGGAGAACGCACCGCCGCAGATGAAGAGGATATTGGTCGTGTCCACCTGCAGGAATTCCTGCTGCGGATGCTTGCGGCCGCCCTGCGGCGGCACGGAAGCGACCGTGCCTTCCATGATCTTTAACAACGCCTGCTGCACGCCTTCGCCCGACACGTCGCGGGTGATCGACGGGTTGTCGGACTTGCGCGAAATCTTGTCGATTTCGTCGATATAGACGATGCCGCGCTGCGCGCGCTCGACATTGTAGTCGGCGGCCTGCAGCAGTTTCAGGATGATGTTCTCGACGTCTTCACCGACGTAACCGGCTTCGGTGAGCGTCGTCGCGTCGGCCATCGTGAACGGCACGTCGAGGATGCGGGCCAGCGTCTGCGCGAGCAGCGTCTTGCCCGAACCGGTCGGACCGATCAGCAGGATGTTCGACTTCGCAAGCTCGACGTCGTTGTGCTTGGTCTGGTGGTTAAGGCGCTTGTAGTGGTTGTGAACCGCGACCGAGAGCACCTTCTTGGCATGATGCTGGCCGATCACGTAGTCGTCCAGAACCTTGCAGATTTCCTTCGGGGTCGGGATGCCGTCGCGCGACTTCACCAGCGAGGACTTGTTCTCCTCGCGGATGATGTCCATGCACAGTTCGACGCATTCATCGCAGATGAACACAGTCGGGCCCGCAATCAGCTTGCGGACTTCGTGCTGGCTCTTCCCGCAGAACGAGCAATAGAGAGTGTTCTTTGAATCGCTCGTACCGACCTTGCTCATTCCTGTCTCCGTCCGCCGCTCGATCTTGTCCCAGGTCGCCTCATTCCGGCACAGCCGGACGTGAGGTTATATAGGAGCAAAAACCGTACCAAAAAGACCTGTACTCCCGTCACCGTGCGAATCGCGGCTCAACCGAATCCTCAGGTTTCGGACCTTAGCCAACCATGCTGACACCCGACTATCAAGAATTCGCTAACCCGCGAGTTGCCCAAAGCACCGCTGACATCCTGATCCTGACGCCCTTTTGCGCCCTTTTAGGGACCGGACGGCCGAATTCATCGCAGCGTTGCGGGAATGACACGGGCACGGCCCGAAAGGAACCGGCAAAACTCCGCTCCCGTACCCGCGCCGCACGGCATCCTACGAGCCCAGCATCCCCTTCAGCCCGGTGTAAATCGAGCCTGCGGCCGTGGATAAAATGCCCATTGCCGGACCGGCGGTCCTGATCAGATCCTGGATAATCCGGGCCCGGCGGCGCAACTGGTCCTCCCCGGCGTATGGCCCGAGGAGACGCGCCACCCGATAAGCCGCCGGATTGGGCCGGTCGCCCTGGGACATCGAGTTGGCGAGGATCTGCAGGATCAGGATCGCCAGGATATTTCCGGTCACGAAGGCCAGCGCAATGCTCGCGGAGTATTCCAGCACCTCCCGCCATTCGATCCAGGGCCCCGGGAGGATGGGAACGCCATCGTTCACCCCGGTCACGGTCAGCATGCACAGCACGCTGAGCAGCGCGGTGAGAACGCCGACAATGGCCGCGCCGCGGATTCCCACCTTCTGAATGACATGGATGGCCAGACCGAACGGCAGCGGGATCAGCACCGAGGCGATCCGCAGATAGAGCGGCGACACGTTCAGCACGATGGTGATGATGATATGCGCCGCCACCAGCAGCACGGTCGGGATCAGGACGTAAGCGATGCTGTGGATCGCGAAGTACCGGACCGGATGTTGTCGCCGGTAAAGCCGCGTGCTGACGTAGTCGAATTCGTGCCGCAGCTTTTCGATCTCGCTGACGATGTCCTCGATCTCGATCAGAACCGGCCGCACCACCCGCAGGTCCCGCGAGCAATGCTTGCAGACGAGCACCTCGTCCTTGACCTTCTCGGCGCAGAACGGGCACTCCATCAGACAACCGATGTGTTTGAGACGGACATATCAATGCCGCCGCAGCAAAATACGCCGGCGGCGGCGGAGCGTTTCAAGCTCGGCTTTGGCATCGGCCAGTTGCGCGCGGATCGCAGCGCGCTTACGGACAAGATCGTCCCGCTCATCCAACAGCGATTGTGGAATGGTGACATCGCGCGCGCATGAACTGCAGACGAGCGCCTGCGCGGGAACCGGTTGTGCGCAGAACGGACAGTCGGCGCTCATGCCGGTCAAGGCGCGACCTTGAGCGTGAAGCTCGTGGTGGCGGTGCGGCCGTCGGAGTCCTTCACGTCAACGCGAATGAGATGATCACCGGGCGGCAATTCGGCATCGGGGATGTCGATGCCGGTCGGCTGCACGAAAGGCTTGAGCCGCGGCGTCAGGTCAACGGCAGGACTTTTCAGATACTGCACCTTCAATGACTCGACGTCGATCTTCGCGCCGCCGAACGACTCGAACTTGAGCGCGAGATGCATCGGCGATTTCACGTTGTCGGCGCGCCCGATCAGTTCGATCTTCGGACCGCGCGTGATGCCGCGGCTTGCGACCGACACCGCGCCCTTGGGCGGCGGCAGCTTGGCTTCATCGGCTGAAATCAGCACCGTTCCCGCCTTTGCGGGAGAACCAGCCGCCAGAACGGCAAAGGCCGCCGACAACACCACCGCCTGCAACAGCGAACGCCGCATTTTCAAATCTCCTCAACCGCAATGCCCGAGCCTAACGCAGGACTATGGGGCACGAAAGACGCTTGCCCTGTTTTGCTTAACGTCCGCCGCCATCCCCGATGATCGAATACGGCGCCCAGAACAGCGGATGGGCGTAGGCGAATTCCGTCTTGCCGTCGGCGCCGAGATAGCCGGGACCATCGGCCAGCGCCATCATGGCCTGCCGCAGCGCCTCGCCGCGCGTCAGTTTGGGATCGTCCGCCTGCCGCTTGAACAGATCGGTGACAAGCTCGCGGGCCGACTGCGAATGCACCGACCAGTTGGTCACCAGCAGCGCGCGGGTGCCCGCATAGAAGAACGCCCGGCCCAATCCGGATGCGGCCTCCGCGCCCGCGCCCGCACCCGCGCCGGTGTTGCAGGCGGACAGCACGACCCAGTCGGCGTCGAGTTTGAGCGAGAGGATTTCCTCCATGGTCAGCAGTCCGTCGCCGCTGCCGTCGGCAAGATCGGGCGCTGAAAGCGCGAGCGCCGGCTGCGTCAGTCCGTCGAGTTCGCCCGGCACCAGACCGTGTGTCGCGAACGCCACGATCTTGAAGCCCGAGAGATCCATCTCCTTGACCTTCTTCTCGTTCGCATCCTTACCGAGATTGAGCACCTTAGTCGGATCAGCCTGCAAAGCCAGCGCGATGGACATCAGTTCATCGGACGTGTCCGGCAGGCGCGGCAACTGGCCCAGTTGCGCGCTGTCGACGCCGTCAAGCTGCGGACTGTTGCGCCGCTTAAGCGGCACGCCGCGCGTGACGTTCGCGGCATCGGCGACCTGAACCGGCTTGTCGGTCTTCGCCGCATCCTCGGCCTGCTCCTTGTTGAAATAGGGATCGCCAAACGCGACCAGATCCTGCCGCGAGGCCTTGCCCGGCGGCAGCTTGCGCAGGGTCTGCAACGCCGCCGCCGACGGGACCAGCGTGACCGCATGGGTCCGCGCCAGCCAAGGCACATTCCGATAACTGGCGAACAGCGGATCGTCGTCAGACTTCACTTCGGCTGGCGCAGTCGGCAGCAACGACAACGGCAACAGGCCGAGCGCGCCATTGGTCACGACAACCAGATTCTTCGCCGGCTTCCAGCTTCCTTCCAGAGGCTTGAGCAGATCATCGTAAAGCTGCGACGCCAGCTTCACATCGAACGCGGGAATGTCCGAGATCATCGCCGCCTTTGGCTCCAGCGCCTCGCGCAGCTTGGTCACTGTCGCATTGAGATCGCCGAGCGTCATCTTGAGACGGGCGAACTGCACCGGTACACCCTTCCGCACCGCCCAGACGAAACTGTCGAAGCGGCCAAAATAGAACGACAGCAATGCTTCGTCATCCGCAAGCTGCTTCTGCAGATCACCCGCATTCGGCGGCGGCGGGTTCACAAGATTTCCGTAATCGGGAAATTTCTTTGCGATCGCGCTCATGGTCTGCGCGCGCGAAGCCTGCAGCGCGGCGATTTCCGCCTGCGTGGTCTTCAGGACCTTCTCCTCGCGCTCGGCAGGCGGCAGCGTCAGCAGGTTGTTAAGCGTCGCGACCGCAGCGCCGATCCGCTTCTCGGTGTCTTGCGACGAGCGCATGAGTTTGGCGAGTTCGGGATTGCTGGTGGAGGCACGGGCCGACGAGGCTTGCAGCGCACGCTGCACCGCCTGCCCGCGCAGCAGGTCCGCGAATGCGAAGGTTTCTTCGGCGACATTCGGCGGCGACGCTGCCGGGTTGAGCGCCAGCGTCCGCAGATAACCCTCGATGACGAACCGGGTGCGGCCTTCGCGCGCGGCAGCGGTGGAACCGCTGTCGTCATCGCTGCCGCCGACTGTGGTCTGCAGGACCGGAATGGATTCCCTGAAGGCTTGCAGCGCCTCGGCGGTCCGGCCCTTGCGTGCCAGTGTCACGGCATAATAGCCGCGCGACACCGCTGTATTCAGGCTCTTGTCGCCGGAGCGCGCCTTTTCGCGCTCGTAGGAACGCTGCGCAATTTCCAGCGCATTGTCATAGTTGCCTTGCGTGAGCATGATCGAAACACGCGCAAGTCCGCCGCTGACGCGCTCGCGGCGCTCCGGTTCCCATTTCGCGGTCCAGACATCGACCTGATCGTAAAGTTTGGTTGCCTCTTCATACTTGCGTTCGAGGTTCAGGATTTGCGCGAGGAAGACATTGGCGTTGACGACCTGGTTAGAGTCGTCGCCGTAACCAAGTCCCTTGTAGATACCGACTACTTCACGCTGGAGCTGTTCGGCCTCGGCATAACGGCCCTGCTCCTGAATCACGTAGACGAACACCGCGAGGACCCCGGCGGTATCGGCATGGAATTTTCCGGACTTGCTGAGGCGGCTGAGCAGCGCGCGGCGGACATCGGCCTCGCCTTCACCGACACGGCCCTGCTTGACCTTGACGCGGCCTTCGAAAGCCGTCGCCCAGTCGACGAACCGCTCCATCTCGCCTTCGGCGGGCTTGCTCTCCCACTGAGACATGGTCGGGATCGCATTGGTATAGAACACCGCCGACTTGTGATACGCGGCTTCCGCATCGGCATATCGGCCGCGCGCTTCCGCGACGCGTCCCGTGCCATCTTCCAGCGTCGCTTGCCAAACCATGCCGTAAGTCGGGAACATCGGCCAGCGCCGCGCCTCGTTCATCAGGTTGCGATTTCGCGCCACATAGGACTCAGCAACGTTCACGTCACCGGACTGGAGCGCAAGAATCGTCAGTGCATTATGCAGGCTAAACAGGCGCCCCTTTCCTCCACTGGAGAAAGCTGCGATCTGCTTGGTGTACATCGCCATGGCGCGCTTGCGCTCACCCTTCTCGCGCAGGCGGTGGATCAGGAAATTCTCATGACGACTTCCAACATTCTTGTAGTCGTCGCCCTTGCTATGGGTGACCGCCAGTTCGGCATCCGCCAGCGCATCGTTGCTGCGGCCAAGAAGCGTTCGCGCCTGGCCGCGCCTGTAGTGAAACGCCGCAAGCTCGCTGCCCTTCAGTCCGGCAGGCACTACAGCATCGGCTGTCGCGGTCAATTCCGCGATCTTGGCAGGGTCCGGCTTCTGTTGATCGAGAATGGCCGTGATGTCGGATACCGTGCGCGGTGGCGCGACCAGCGGCGCATTGCCTGTGGCCAACGCTGCTGCGCCCGCGGCAATGTCTTCTTTCTTCGGCGCAGAGATTTTCGCCGCATCGAACAGTGCGGCCGTCGGCATCTTCGCTCGGATGCACGGCTGCACGGCGGCGCGCGCCCTGGCGAAGCACCTCTCGTGATCGCCCCCGCTACCTCTGCACGCCTGATACGTCGGCCTGCCGACGGAGGCGCGGCACTGCGCGAGGGCCGCCTCCTTGTTGAACGCGAACGCTTCCGGGCTGACAACGAACATTCCAAGAAAAACGAAAATGGCGGCGATGCCGCTCCTCGCGCCCGTCGTCATAGCCTGCTCCCGGTCATCATCATCGCCACCGAAACGCGGTGTGACCGGAGCGCAATGGGACGCCGTCCAAAATAAAGATCGAAAATAGACGGGCCCATATCGTCCCGGATCAATTGCAGTGATTAGGGTCAAGGAACGACACAAGGTCAAGTACGTGCAGGGATGGAACTGAAAAAAGCGTGCCTCCCCCGAATGGGTGAGGCACAAAAAGAAAACGGACGCGCGTGGGCGTCCGTTTGCAATTTGCGATTGAAGCGATCGAGGATCAGGCAGTCTTGGGCGCCGCTTCCTCCGGGCGCTTGTCGATCACCTTGTCGACAAGGCCGAAATCCCTGGCCATTTCGGCGGTGAGGAACTTGTCGCGCTCCAGCGCATCCTCGATCGCCTGATAGGGCTGGCCGGTGTGCTTGACGTAGATTTCGTTGAGCCGCTTCTTCAGGCTCAGGATCTCCTGCGCGTGCAGCATGATGTCGGTGGCCTGGCCCTGGAAACCGCCCGACGGCTGGTGAACCATGATGCGCGAATTCGGCAGCGAGAAACGCATGTCCTTGTGGCCTGCCGCCAGCAGCAGCGAGCCCATCGAGGCAGCCTGTCCGGTACACAGAGTCGAGACCGGCGGGCGGATGAACTGCATGGTGTCGTAGATCGCAAGGCCTGATGTCACCACGCCGCCCGGCGAGTTGATGTACATCGAGATTTCCTTCTTCGGATTTTCCGCTTCGAGGAACAGAAGCTGCGCGACGATCAGCACTGACATGCCGTCCTCGACCGGACCGGTCACGAAAATGATGCGCTCCTTCAGAAGGCGCGAGAAAATATCGTAAGCCCGTTCGCCGCGGTTGGTCTGCTCGACCACCATCGGGACAAGGTTCATGTAGGTTTCAATGGGATCGCGCATGAATCACCTGAAGGTTAGTTGGGGCGCAGCCGGACGGCTGAGGATTGGAACGTTCCGGCAGACGGGCGCCTCGTGATGCAGAAGGGTCGGACCCCACAGATATAGCCGCAGAGCCCGGCTACAAGGGCGGGAAAGCCGGGGTAGTTGAAGCCGATTCTGTCGGGCACGGAAAGCGATGGCGCTGCGCCAAAACGCTATTCCGGGGCGTATCGTTAATGGTTTTCCGGCCCGTTCGGCCCGATCCGGAGATCGTGGCCGCCGAGAACGGACCTGCGATCCTTCCGGAAAACGCGATGACAAGGACAGTCCCGTGATGCTTTACGCCGAAGACCTGACGATCGGGCAACGCTTTCCCTTTCGCACCTATCTGCTCGACGAAGCCGAGATCATCGAGTTCGCAAGGAAATACGATCCCCTCTTCATCCACACGGACCCCGCCGCCGCGGCAAAAGGTCCCTTCAACGGGCTCATCGCCAGCGGGCTGCAAACCCTCGCGATCTATCAGCGGCTGATCGTGGAAGCCTTGTGGGAGCAGGTCGCTGGACTCGCAGGCGCCGGAATCGAATCCCGGTTTCTCAGGCCGGTACGCCCCGGCATGACGCTCACCGGCCACGCCGAAATCGCGGCCATCGTCCCGCGCCCGGAGCGCAACGATGCGCTGATCACGGTCAAAAGCCAGATCACCGACGGCACAAAGCAGATGCTGACGGTCAGTCTCGACGCGGTGGTCCATTCAAAGAAAAATCACCGCCAACCGTAAGGCTGGCGGTGATTGAATTGTAGAGCATCAGGCGGCGATCAGGCCGCCGTCTTGTCTTCGTCTTCCTTGAGCAGGTCGTCGCGCGAAACCTTCTTCTCGGTCACGTTGGCAAGTTCGAGGAGGAAGTCGACGACCTTGTCTTCGTAGATCGGCGCGCGAAGCTGGGCCAGCGCGTTCGGATTGTTGCGATAGAAGTCCCAGACTTCCTTCTCGCGGCCCGGCGACTGGCGGGCGCGGTCGATCAGCGCGCGGCTGACTTCGTCGTCGGTCACGGTGATCTTGTTCTTCTCGCCAATTTCCGAAAGGACGAGGCCGAGGCGCACGCGGCGGTCGGCGATCTTCTCGTATTCTTCCTTGGCCTTCTCTTCGGTGGTGTCTTCATCGGCGAAAGTCTTGCCGGTCGATTCCATCTCGGCCTTGATGGAATTCCACATCAGCTTGAACTCTTCCTCGACCAGCGACGGCGGCGCACCGAACTTGTGCGTTTCGTCGAGCTTGTCGAGCAGCGTGCGCTTGACGCGCTGGCGCGACGCGCCGGCGAACTCGGCCACCAGACGCTCGCGCATCGCTTCCTTCAGCTTGTCGAGGGATTCCATGCCGAGGTTCTTGGCGAACTCGTCATCGACCTTCGATTCCTGCGGCGCTTCGATCAGGCTCGCGGTGGTTTCGAATTCGGCATCCTTGCCGGCCAGGTTTGCGGCCATGTAGTTCTTCGGGAACGACGCCTTGACGGTGCGGGTCTCGCCCGACGCGATGCCGATGAGCTGGTCCTCGAAGCCCGGAATGAAAGTGCCCGAGCCGATCACGACCTGGATGCCCTCGCCGGTGCCTCCGTCGAACGGCACGCCGTCGATGCTGCCCTTGAACGCCACGGTGACGCGGTCGCCCGACTCGGCCTTCGCGCCCTCGGCCTTCGCCTCATAAGGACGGCTCTGGTCGGCGATGCGCTTCAGCGCCTCGTCGACGTCGGCGTCGGTCACTTCGGCCACAGGCTTTTCGACATTGAAAGTCTTGAAGTCAGCCAGTTCGATCGCGGGGACGACTTCGATGGCGACCGAATAGTTGAGGTCGGACTTGCCCGCGAGGATGTTCTCGATCTCGCTCTCTTCCTTTGGCATGGTGACCTTCGGCTCGGTCGCCAGACGGAAGCCGCGCTCGGTGAAGATGCCGGAATTGGTGTCGCGGATCAGTTCCTCGACCGTTTCGGCGGCGACGGAGCGGCCATAGACCTTCTTGAGGTGAGCCACGGGCACCTTGCCGGGACGGAAGCCGTTGAGCTTCACCTTGTCCTTCAGGCCGACAAGCTTCGCATCCACCTTCGCCTCGATATCGGCGGCGGGAACGCTGACCTTGAACTCGTGCTTCAGTCCCTCGGCGAGGGTCTCGGTGACCTGCATCTATCTTCTTCCAGCTTGGCCCGGCGGCGCCGGGTCGTTGTCTATCTGTTGGACGCAATACCGGTCGGCCGCAGAGCCATCCGGCATGCATCGGTGAAACGGCGGATACGCCCCTCAGGAGCGTCTCCTCCAGAAATCCTGCGCATACGATAATCGCGCCTGGTGCGCTCGGAGGGACTCGAACCCCCACATCTTTCGACACTGGAACCTAAACCCAGCGCGTCTACCAGTTCCGCCACGAGCGCGCAGAAGTTAAGTGTCCCGGCACAGCCGTGAGCGGCGGGCTTATAACATGAGGCAACCGCTTCGCAGCAAAAAAATGGCTGTTGCAACGCGGCTTTAGCCTCCGATCCGGACAGGCCGGGGATCGCCGCCAGCGGCCAAGCGCCCGCTGGACAGGCGGGCCCGAACATGATCCGCATGGGACAGGGAAAATGCCATGACAAATCAAGTCTTTTCGCTGTCGCGACGGGGCCTGCTGGCGGGATTGGGCGGCGCGGCACTCGCCTCCGGCCTGCGGCAACCTGCCATGGCCCGGACGGCGACCAGCCTGACCATCCGGGCGCGGCCGGGGACCCTCTCCGCCGGCCCCACAGGTTCCTTGCCGATCGGGACGCTGGAGACGGCCGATCCTGCGCCGCTGCGAGTCGCCCGTGGCGATCTGGCCGTGACCCTGTCGAATGAACTCCCCGCGCCGATTGTCCTGAACTGGCTTGGAATTGACGGCGCGCCGATCGCCGAGCCTCTGACCGGCCAGCCGCCGATCGCGCCCGGCGGGCGGGCGTCGTTCACGCTGCCGCTGCGCCGCTCCGGCACTTTTCTGATCAGCGGACAAATCCTTGGCGATTCCGCCGCGCCGCCCGTCGCATCGCGCGCGCTGATCGTCGAGGACACGCCACCCGTTGCGGTGGAGCGCGACGAGATATTGCTCATCGAACAATGGCGGGCGAAGCCTGGCGATACGGCGGTCATGTACACCGTGAACGGACGGACCAATTTCAAACTCCAGGCGAAGGGTAACGAACGCCTGCGGCTGCGGATCATCAACGGATGCGCGCGTGCACCCCTCGGGCTGAAGATCGAAAACCACGACGTTCGCGTCATGGCGATCGACAGTGCCCCGGCCGAGCCCTTCACCGCGCGCGACGGCCAGCTCGTGCTCGCGCCGGGCACACGGATCGATGCGCTGATCGATGCCACCCGCGCGCCGGGCACGGTCTCGCAGATCATCCTGCACGACGGCAGCAAGCCGCAGTCCATCGCCCAGATCGTCATGACCAACGACACACCGGCGCGCGCGACACCGCTGCCGCCCGCCTCCGCGTTTTCCTCGGAGACCCTGCCCGCGCGTCTGCCGCTTCAAGGCGCGCAGCGGGTGGACCTTTCGCTCGATCCGAAAACACCATGGATTGCACCGGCATCGTTTGCCGCGGCAACCGCGCCTGTCTTCAAGGTGAAACCCGGACGCGTCGTGGTCATGGCCGTCGCCAATCCCGGCGGAGGGCCGATGGTGTTTCGATTGCACGGCCATCACGTCAGACTGCTGGACAAGCTCGACGACGGCTGGAAGCCGTTCTGGCTCGACACCCTGATGCTGGACAAGGGCCAGACCCAGCGCATCGCTTTCCTCGCGGAATATCCCGGCCGCTGGCTGATGGAAGCCACCGCGCTGACATCGAGCGCCCCGAATCTGGTGAGTTGCTACGCGGTGGAGTGATCTCAATCGTCATTGCGAGCGAAGCGAAGCAATCCATTCTTCCTTATAGTGAAAAGACTGGATTGCTTCGTCGCTACGCTCCTCGCAATGACAACACATTCATCGTCGTCAGTATGCGATCCCGAGTTCATCGTAGAGATTGCGCAATACCGCGGGCAGCATGTCCGGCAGGTCCTCGGCGATCAGCCCCGGCCCGAATTCCTGCGCGGCCTCGCCATGCAGCCACACGCCCATGCAGGCGGCCTCGAATGCCGGCACACGCTGCGCCAGCATCCCGCCGATGATCCCCGACAGCACGTCGCCCGATCCAGCCGTCGCCAGCCATGGCGGCGCGTTGGCGGTGATCGCCGCGCGTCCGTCCGGCGACGCGATTACCGTGTCCGCGCCTTTCAGCAACACCACCGCGCCGGATGTCCTTGCCGCCAGCCGCGTCTGTTCGAGTTTCGAGCGCGACGCATCGGCGGCCGCAAGATCCTTGAACAGGCGGCCGAACTCTCCGGTATGCGGGGTAAGGACAACCTGCGGATCGTCCTGCCTTTTGATCCTGACGAAAAGCTGTTCGGGATCGTCGGCAAAACTCGTCAGCGCGTCCGCATCGAGCACCAGTGCGCATTCCGCCTGCAGCGCGGCACGGACCAGATCGCGCGTGCGCTTGCCGATGCCGGACGCCGGGCCGATCACGCAGGCATTGAGCCGCCTGTCCGCCAGCATCTCCGCGAACTGCTGCGCGGTCTCCGTCTCGCGCACCATCACGGCGGTGAGCGCAGCAGCGTTGACCGCGAGCGCATCGCGCGGTGACGCCACCGTCACCAGCCCTGCCCCCGCACGCAGCGCCGCGCGCGCCGAGAGCCGCGCGGCGCCCGTCGCAGCCTGATCGCCCGACACCACCACCGTATGGCCGCGCGCATATTTGTGGCCGTCGATCTGCGGCGACGGAAACAGGTCTTCCCACTGTTCAGGGATATTCTCGAAGGTGCGCGGCGCGATCTCGCCCAGTACATCCGCTTCGATTCCGATGTCGGCGACATGAACCTCGCCGCAGTGAACACGTCCCGGCAGCAGGAGATGGCCGGGCTTGCGGCGGAAGAACGTCACCGTCTGCGCCGCCTCCACCGCAACGCCCATGACCGCGCCGGTGTCGCCGTTAACGCCGCTCGGCAGATCGACCGCGAGAACGGGAATCCCGCTGGCGTTGATCGCCTCGATCATCGCGCGCGGATCGCCCTTGACCTCGCGATCGAGACCCGCGCCGAACAATGCATCGATGATCAGGCGCGGCTGGCCGATCGCGGACGGGTCGCACGGCAGCACCTCGCCCTTCCACGCATCCGCCGCCAGCGCGGCGTCGCCTTTCAAAGTCGCGCGGTTACACAGCAGCGCGACCGACACATCGCGGCCCCGAGCGGCAAGCTCCGTGGCGGCAACGAAGCCGTCGCCGCCATTGTTGCCGCGACCGGCGACCACGAGGATCGCCCCCTGCCCGGCCATCGCCTCGGCGGTGTCGGCCACCGCCCTGCCCGCCGCCTGCATGAGCGCAAATCCGGGCGTGCCGCGCCTGATCGTGATCTGATCGGCCTGCGTCATCTCCGACACCGTCAGGATTTCCATGTCACCCGCCTGTTCGCTTCGCCTCATCCGGAGGCAGCCTGCGCGTTCCTTGTTGCGACCTTTATGCACTTTTATTGTGCAATTGCCTTCTTTGTAGGCCAGCCAAGATGCACCAAACGATGAAGAAACGTGCAATATCGACTTTAAATCGCTGATATCATTAAGCTATCAGACACGTTAATAAATTGGCACGGACCCTGCTTTTAGGGCGCTACGGCGGCTGCGCGGACCGCGGGCCAGTGAAGCGCATATTCGCGAAAGAGCCTATTGGCTTTGTCGCGGGAATGCGTGCAACTCCACCGGAAGACGGTCCGCAGCATAAGCCTGTTCGCGCCGGACGATTTCCGGTGAGAAACGACGTGCGCGGCACCGCGCGATATGGAAATAGACGTGAAGCAACCGGAAGCGACGCAACCGGAAGTGCCACAACAGGAAGTGCCCTGGGAGACGTTCAGTGAAAAAGATTGAGGCCATCATCAAGCCATTCAAGCTCGACGAGGTGAAGGAGGCGCTTCAGGAAATCGGAATTCAGGGCATCACCGTGACCGAGGCCAAGGGTTTCGGGCGGCAGAAAGGCCATGCCGAACTCTACCGCGGCGCGGAATACATCGTGGATTTCCTGCCCAAGGTGAAAATCGAGATTGTGATCGGCGACGATGTTGTCGAGAAAGCCATCGACGCGATAAGGCGTGCAGCACAGACCGGCCGCATCGGCGATGGCAAGATCTTCGTTTCCAACATCGAGGAGGCGATCCGCATCCGCACCGGAGAATCCGGCCTCGACGCCATCTGACCGGCCATCGCGCCGCGCCGCCACGAACCACCGTCCACGACGACGACAAACCACGAACGACCACTACGACATCAGGTAGCCATAAGGGGTATTCATGAAGACCGCCAAAGACGTCCTCAAAGCCATCAAGGACAACGACGTCAAATACGTCGATCTGCGTTTCACCGATCCGCGCGGCAAGTGGCAGCATGTCACTTTCGACGTGTCGATGATCGACGAAGAAATTTTCGCTGAAGGCACGATGTTCGACGGCTCGTCCATTGCCGGCTGGAAGGCGATCAACGAGTCCGACATGACGCTGATGCCGGACCCGGCCACCGCCACGATCGATCCGTTCTTCGCCGAGACCACCATGGTCATCGTCTGCGACATTCTCGAGCCGTCCACCGGCGAGCCCTACAACCGCGACCCGCGTGGCATCGCCAAGAAGGCGGAAGCCCAAGTCAAGGCGATGGGCGTGGGTGACGCCGTGTTCGTCGGCCCGGAAGCCGAATTCTTCGTGTTCGACGACGTGCGCTTCGCAGCCACCCCGTACAACACCGGCTTCAAGCTGGACTCCTCCGAACTGCCGAGCAACTCGGACACCGATTACGAAGGCGGCAACCTCGGCCACCGCATCCGCACCAAGGGCGGCTACTTCCCCGTTCCGCCGCAGGACTCGGTGCAGGACATGCGCTCGGAAATGCTCGGCGCGATGGCCAAGATGGGCGTCAAGGTCGAGAAGCACCACCACGAAGTGGCGTCGGCGCAGCACGAACTCGGCATGAAGTTCGACACGCTGACCTACATGGCCGACCAGATGCAGGTCTATAAGTACTGCATCCATCAGGTCGCGCACATCTACGGCAAGACCGCCACCTTCATGCCGAAGCCGATCTATGGCGACAACGGCTCGGGCATGCATGTGCACCAGTCGATCTGGAAGGACGGCAAGCCGACCTTCGCGGGCAACAAGTATGCCGACCTGTCGGAAACCTGCCTTCACTACATTGGCGGCATCATCAAGCACGCCAAGGCGCTGAACGCCTTCACCAACCCGTCGACCAACTCCTACAAGCGTCTGGTCCCGGGTTATGAAGCGCCGGTGCTGCTCGCCTACTCGGCGCGCAACCGCTCAGCCTCCTGCCGTATCCCCTACACCACGTCGCCGAAGGCCAAGCGCGTCGAAGTGCGTTTCCCCGATCCGATGGCGAACCCCTACCTCGCCTTCGCCGCGATGCTGATGGCAGGCCTCGACGGCATCAAGAACAAGATCGATCCGGGTCCGGCGATGGACAAGGACCTCTACGATCTGCCGAAGGAAGAGCTGAAGACCATTCCGACGGTGTGCGGCAGCTTGCGCGAAGCGCTGGAAAGCCTCGACAAGGACCGCGCGTTCCTCAAGGCCGGCGGCGTGTTCGACGACGACTTCATCGACAGCTTCATCGAGCTGAAAATGACCGAAGTCGAGCGCTTCGACATGACCCCGCATCCGGTCGAATTCGACATGTACTACTCGCAGTAAGCCGGTCGCGGCTTACGCAAACGGAAAGGCGCTCCGCACGGAGCGCCTTTTTGTTTGGCCTGCTCGGGCGCGATGCGCCCAGACGAATTCACCGAGCTAGAAGACCAGCGAGCGATGAATCGTGGCGCCGGCCCATGCGCCGTCCGCAACGGCCAGCGACACGGAATGAGGAACCCGTGCGGTGTCGCCACAGGCAAACGCGCCTGCAACACTTGTTTCCTTCATCTCGTCGGTCTGCACCTGCGTGCCGAAAGGTGTTTCTGCCATCGCGCAGCCCAGCTCCGCCGCGATCGGCGTTGCAGGAGTATTTCGCGTCGCCGTGAATAATCCGGCGAATGCCAGCCGCCGTTCGTCCACGAGGATGACGTCCGCGTCACCGTCAAGCCGCCGGATCGGCGTCTCCTCGATCGCAACCTTGCGCGCGACCAGATCGGCGCGGACAGCGTCGTCGAGCGTGACCACTCCGTTGGTGAAAAACGTCACGGCTCCCCACTCTGGAATCAATTGCGCCTGATGCACGGACATAGGACCAGTTGCGATCACGCCGATGCGGCCCTGCTTCAGCTCATAGCCATGACAATAAGGACAGTGGAAGACGCTCCTGCCCCAGCGTTCGGCAAGACCTTCGACGTTCGGCAGCGCGTCACTCACGCCGGTCGCAAACAGAATCCTGCGCCCGTCATAGCGGGAACCGTTTACGGTCTTGACGGCGAAAGCATCCTTGTTTCCCGACGCAGCCTCCGCCATGTCTTCGGTCCAGGTCAGCGTCGGATAGGCTTCAAGCTGCGCCCGCGCGGTCTGTGCAATCATCGCCGGATCGACACCATCTTGCCCGAGAAAGCCGTGCGCGTGAGCCGCGAAGCGATTACGCCGCTTTCCGGCGTCGATCACCAGAACGCTGCGCCGTGCGCGCACGAGCTGAAGCGCGGCGGCCATGCCGGCATAACTGCCGCCGACAATGATAACGTCTTGTTGCATGATCAGGTTTTCCTCTTTCGCCATTCGGCGTGCCGGCGGCTGAAGTCGGCGGCGAGATCAGCCAGGGTGACGCGGGAAAAATGGTGAAGCAGCAGCGCTTCCGCTTCCGCAAAAGCGCCGTCCAGTGCGCCATTCACCGCTTGCTCGACCAGACAGTCCGGCATCTCGTTGCGGTTGCCGATTGCGAAAACAGCGGGCTCACCGAGCACCTGATGCAGATCTCGCAACGTCACCTTGCGCAGATCGGCACTGATGCGCCATCCGCCGGCATGGCCTCGCGCCGACGTGACAATATTTGCCTCGCGCAGCAGTCCCATGGTTCGCCTCACCACAACGGGATTGGTGCCCATGCAGTCGGCCAGTTGCTCCGAGGTCATCGGCTTTTCGTGCTCGGCCATGTGCAGCAGAGCGTGAAGAACGGAGGAAAGCCGGCTGTCTCTTTTCATGTAACTTCGATTATTACAAATGAGGCGGATGATCAAGCGCGGTTTGCCACCAATCTTGACATTTTCCGATATAGGAATATATTCTTTGTGTCCTGTTCGGAGGCTGGGGTCAGCGACCGGGCCAACTACGTGGCTCTGCCTTCAGTGGCTGGACGCGGACAGGATGAAGGCGGCGAAAGTCGCTGGATCGGAGGCGGAAACGCCCGTCCTGTCCCGGAAGAACGCTCCCCTCGCCCAAAATCGCCGCCAAATAGCAGTCAAGCTTGCGCAGACTGCGTAAACTTGTCTGCGGAGCGCCGCACGGCGACGCGCTTCCCCATCGCACGGGAAGCGAACCGACATCCTTTGCGCCTTGCGGCGCTCCATGCCCCTCATGACGGGGGCGCGATGATGAAGGATCAACCCGCGCGATGCGCGGGAGCGAATGCGCATGCGTGAGTGAAGCGCGCATCAGCGTGGCTGTTTGACAATTGAATCGAAGTATCTGCCCTGCGTGCCCCGGACGCGGCGCAGCGCGAAGCGGTGCGTTGCCGAACCGGGGCCGTTACGAATGCGGTTTATGTTACGGTCCCGGTTCTGCGAAGCAGCGTTACACGCTGCATCGCGCCCGGGACACAACACTCACAATACCGTCCCGGCGAAGGCCGGGGACGCATGCTCGCTGGAACTGCGGTGCGTGCAGCGCCGTCATCCTGAGGTGCGAGCCCGCGCACACCTCGAAGGACGACGGCGATAGGACTGCGCATCCTTCGAGGCTCGCCGCAAACGCGGCTCGCACCTCTGGATGACGCGAGACTCCGCAATAAGCGACTTAAGCCGCCATGGTTTCGCGCGGCTGATAGATCGCAATGTGCTGGCAGCGCGCGATCGGCCTGCTGCCGTTAGCGACGATCAGGCCGTCCAGTTCAACGAATTTGTGGCCCTTGCGTTCGTAATTGCCGGTGACCTTCGCGCGCACGGACAGCTCATCCTCCACGCCCGCCGTGGCGAGATAGCGGATCGTGCTGCCGACATGAATCCACGGGCCGAGCTTTGCATTTTCCATCAGCGCCCAGTTCATGGTCCGCAGCAGCATGCCGGTGTGAACGATCTTCTCGTTCGCATAGAGCGGATCGGTTTCGCGCGCATCGCGCAGATACTCCGCCGAGCCCCGCGTGCCGAGGGTGAATGGCGGAATCGCGAGCCACTTGCCGGTGGCGTAGGATTTTTCATCGGCGGGTGCGCCCTTGCCCGCGACCGCAACGCTCTGGAAATCGCCGAGCGAAACCGTCGGCGTATCGGACGGCATCGACGCGGTACCGGTGGCGCACAGTTCGCCCCGGCTTTCCACCTTGATGGCAAGGCCGTCGGCGGTGTCCTCGGCGGTGACCACCGCAACCTCGCCGTCATAAACCGGCTTGAAGAAACGGCCGTCCATCAATCCGCGCTCCAGGAATGCCCGTCCCCATTTCGCCACCGGCATGTGCGACATATAGGCGAACACATCGACGCCAGGCACGAGGCCGCCCTGAAACCCGAACCGGCGCGCGACCGAATCGTCGTGCATCTTGTTCTCGGAGTTCTTGGCCAGGTTATAGGCATCGACGCTGTAGGGCTTGATGGCGGTCATCGTTTCCTCGGACTGCTGCTTTTATTGCCGCAAATGGTACGCAAAGCCCGCGTGAAGGCAAGCCGCGGCTGCGCATGCCCGCATGCCGGAATCCTGCGTCTTTCCCTCGCCATTTTGCTTCGACTGGGCTACCAGCAGCGCAACCATGAATGGAACAGCTTGACTCACGTGACCCGCATTTATGTCGATGCCGACGCCTGCCCGGTGAAGGACGAGATTTATCGTGTCGCCGCGCGCCACGGCCTGCCGGTGAGCGTGGTGGCGGGCAATTTCATCCGCGTGCCAAACGATCCGCTGATCGAGCGGATCGCCGCGGGAAGCGGTATGGATGCCGCCGACGACTGGATTGCGGAACGCGCACGGACAGGCGATATCGTGATCACGTCCGACATTCCGCTGGCGGCGCGCTGCGTCAAGACCGGCGCGGCCGTGATCGCGCCGAACGGCAAGCCGTTCACCGAAGAATCCATCGGCATGACGCTGGCGGTCCGCAACCTGATGACCGACCTGCGCTCCAGCGGCGAAGTCACCGGCGGCCCGCGCTCCTTCTCCCCGCGCGACCGCTCGGCGTTTCTGTCGGCGCTCGACCAGACCATCCGCCGCATCCAGCGCGCGCAACAGACTTAAGAGTATTCCGCGATATGGCGCCTCCCCTTATCCAGTTGAAAGACATCGCACTGACCTTCGGCGGCACGCCGCTGCTGGACGGCGTCGAACTCGCGGTCTCGGCGGGCGAGCGCGTCTGCCTGATCGGCCGTAACGGCTCCGGCAAATCGACGCTGCTCAAAATCGTGGCCGGACTGGTGGAAGCGGATAAAGGCAGCCGCTTCGTGCAGCCCGGCGCAACCATTCGTTATCTTCCGCAGGAGCCCGACTTCGACGGCTTCGCGACCACGCTGGCCTATGTCGAAGCCGGAATGAATCCGGGCGACGATCACTATCAGGCGCAGTATCTGCTGGAGCAGCTCGGACTGACGGGCACCGAAAATCCGGCCAATCTCTCCGGCGGCGAAGCGCGCCGCGCGGCGCTGGCCCGCGTGCTCGCCCCCTCGCCCGACATTCTGTTGCTGGACGAGCCGACCAACCATCTCGATCTCACCGCCATCGAATGGCTCGAGTCGGAACTGCTCAGCCGCCGCAGCGCGCTGGTGATGATCAGCCACGACCGGCGCTTCCTGTCCAATCTGTCGCGCGTCACCGTCTGGCTCGACCGTGGGCAGACCCGACGCATCGAAAAGGGCTTCACCGCCTTTGAAGAATGGCGCGACGAGGTGCTGGCAGAGGAAGAGCGCGACCAGCACAAACTCGACCGCAAGATCGTCATGGAAGAACACTGGCTGCGCTACGGCGTCTCGGGGCGACGCAAGCGCAACGTCAAACGTCTCGGCAACCTGTTCACACTACGCCAGCAGCGGCGCGATTATCGCGGCACCGCCGGCAAGGCCAGTCTCGCGGCTGCGGAGGCCGAAACATCCGGCAAGCTGGTGATCGAAGCGAAGCACATCGCAAAGGCCTATGGCGAACGCAGGATCGTCGATGACTTCTCGACCCGCATCACGCGCGGCGACCGCATCGGCATCGTCGGCCCCAACGGCGCGGGAAAGACCACGCTGATCGGCCTGCTCACCGGCGCGGATACGCCCGACAGCGGCACGGTGCGCCTCGGCGCCAACATCGAGATGGTGACGCTCGACCAGCATCGCGAAAGCCTCGATCCGCGCACCACGCTGGCCGACGCACTCACAGGCGGGCGCGGCGACAGCATCATGGTCAATGGCACGCCGAAGCATGTCATCGGCTACATGAAGGACTTTCTGTTCACCAGCGAGCAGGCGCGCACACCGCTTGAAGTCCTCTCCGGCGGTGAGCGCGGACGCTTGATGCTGGCGCGCGCGCTGGCGAAGCCGTCCAATGTGCTGGTGCTGGACGAACCCACCAACGACCTCGATCTCGAAACGCTCGACGTGCTGGAGGAAATGCTCGGCGACTATCAGGGCACCGTGATCCTCGTCAGCCACGACCGCGACTTCCTCGACCGCGTGGTGACATCGGTGATTGCACCGGAAGGTAACGGCAAGTGGGTGGAATATGCCGGCGGTTATTCCGACATGCTGGCGCAGCGCGGAGATGATTTGAAGCAGCGTGCGGCCAAGGCAACATCGGCTGACAGCGCCGAACGCAAGGATACGAAAGCTTCAGCGGCGCCAGCCTCGACGAAGCGCCGCCTCAACTTCAACGAAAAGCATGCGCTGGAAACGTTGCCGAAGACGATGGAAAAGCTGCAGGCCGACATCGCAAAGCAGCAGAAGCTGCTCGACGATCCGGAGTTTTACACCAGGGATCGGAAGGCATTCGACGCCGCCAGCGCCGCGATCGCCAAGGCGCAGGCCGACCTCGACAGCGCCGAGGAGAAGTGGCTTGAACTGGAAATGCTGCGCGAGGAAATCGAAAGCGGAGCCTAGCGCTTCAGATAGTCCAGCGCGCCCTTCCCCGCAGCGACGCCGGTCGCGAAGCACGCCTGCAGCAGATAGCCGCCGGTCGGCGCTTCCCAATCCAGCATCTCGCCCGCGACGAACACGCCGGGGATTTTGCGCAGCATGTAATGCGCGTCGATCTCGTTGAATGGAATGCCGCCCGCCGTGGAAATCGCCCGGTCAATCGCGGCGACGCCGGTCAGCCTGACAGGTACGGCATTGATGAAACTCGCAAGCTGATCGGGCGACATCGCCGAGGGAAGAAGATCGAACGCGATGATCGCTTCCTGAAGCAGGCCGATTGCGGCGGGTGACAGCGCCGCCTGTTTTCGCAGGAAAGTCGAGAGCGACTGTTTCTTTCTCGCCGCACTCAGCCGCTTGGTCAGATCAGCACGCGATATATCGGGGCGGAGCGCGATAGACAGCTTCGCCTCGCCCGTTGCAAGAATTGCTTCACGCAGCGGTGCGGAGAGCGCATAAACCGCGCCGCCTTCGATGCCGCCCCGCGTGATCGTCATCTCGCCGCGCACCGACTGGCCGCCGAAAGACAGTTCGACACCTTTCAGCGGTTCGCCTTCGAAGCGATCTCGGAACAGGTCCGACCATCCGACCAGAAAGCCGCTGTTGGCGGAGCGCAGGGATGAAACGGCAATCCCGTGCGCGGCAAATATATCGGCCCAGCTTCCGTCCGCGCCAAGACGCGGCCAGCTTGCGCCGCCAAGCGCGATGACGGTGGCATCAGGCTTGATGGAAACAGCGCCTTCCGCCGCATCGAACTGCAATTCGCCACTCGCGCTCCATCCCGTCCAGCGATGACGAAGGGAAATGCGGACGCCGAGCTGATCGAGCCGTTGCAGCCAGGCGCGCAGCAGCGGCGACGCCTTCATGGCTTCCGGGAAAACCCGGCCGCTCGAACCGACAAATGTCGGCTGACCAAGCCCGTCGCTCCACGCACGCAGCGCGTTCGGCGGGAATGCCTCGATGGCTGCACGCAGATGCGGCTCCGCCTCGCGATAGTGCGCGAGGAATTGCGGCAATGGTTCGCTGTGGGTGAGATTCAGCCCGCCGCGTCCAGCCATCAGGAATTTGCGTCCGACGGACGGCATGCGGTCATAGATAGTGACGCGCGCACCACCCGATGCCAGAACTTCAGCCGCCATCAATCCCGCAGGACCGGCGCCGATGACGGCGACGTCCAAGATTCTCAACCGCCCATCGGCGGCAGCTTAATCCCCGCTGCCTTCGCGGCCTGCTCGACATACTTGAAAGTCTGGAAGAACGCGCCACCGAGATCGCGCGCGGTGGACATGTCGCCGATTTTCGCGAAGTTTGCTGCGACGGCGTCCGGCGTCCACTGATCCTGCGGCAGGTTGAGGCCTTCGGTCTCGACCACCTTGATCACCGCGAACGAACCTGCGCCCGCGCCCATGATGGTGCGAGTCGGCCCGTCGTCGCTGAGCAGATAGAGCACGGCAGGCGTGATCGACTCCGGCTTCATCAACGCGAGGATTTCCGGCCCGATCAGGCCTTCGGTCATGCGCGTGGCCGCAGTCGGGGAAATCGTGTTGACCTTGATGTTGGTCTTGCGGCCTTCTTCGGCGAGCACATTCATCAGTCCGACCATGCCGGCTTTGGCGGCGGCATAGTTGGCCTGGCCGAAATTGCCGAACAGGCCCGAGGACGACGTGGTCAGAACGATGCGGCCGTAGTTGCGCTCGCGCATGCCGTCCCACACCGCCTTGCAGCAGTTGAAGGTGCCGGTGAGATGCACGGCAATGACTTTCGCGAAGTCTTCCGGCTCCATCTTGCCGAAAGATTTGTCGCGCAGGATACCCGCGTTCGCGACCATCAGATCGACGCTGCCCCACTTCATTGCGGCCTGCGCGACCATCTCCTTGACCTGCGCGAAATCCGAGACGTCCGCGCCATTGGCGATCGCTTCGCCGCCCGCCTTGCGGATTTCCTCAACCACGGCTTCCGCAGGAGTGGCCGAGCCGCCGCTGCCGTCGGTTTTTGCACCCATGTCGTTGACCACGACCTTCGCACCCAGCTTCGCAAGTCCCAGTGCATGCGCGCGCCCGAGGCCTGCTCCTGCGCCGGTGACGATTGCGACGCGTCCATCGAACCTGATTGCCATAGCCAATATCCTTAGTTAGGCGAAGAAATGCATGCCGAGCCAGTCTGCCACCAACGCGGGCTTCGGCTCATCCTCGATCTCAAGCGTGGTCGCCGTGCGCGCCAGCAACTCCTTCGGCGACTTCATCGTCACTTCCGACAGCACAAAACGCGCGCGCACACGCTTGCCCGCGCGCACCGGCGTCAGAAACCTGATCTTGTCGAACCCGTAGTTGATCGACATCGCCGCGCCATTCAACGTCGGCATGGTCGCGTAAGCCAGCTTGGGCAGCACGGACAGCGACAGGAAACCATGCGCGATGGTACCACCGAACGGCGTCTCGCGCCTGGCGCGCTCAGGATCGATATGGATGAACTGAAAATCTTCGGTGGCGGCGGCAAAAGCATCGATCTGCTTCTGATCGATGGTATGCCATTCCGAAACGCCGAGTTCGGTGCCGACGAGTTTGACAAAGTCCTCGCGGTCCATCGCAACGCCCATCAGCCACCTCCCAGCACTTTCGAACTGAAAGGCACTTTCCACAGAACAGAGGCCCGGCCAAGTGAAAAATGCCCTTGCCGCCAGCCCTGCTGGCATGCAGAAGCGGGAGACTCAGCGCGCGCCGGACTGCAATTCCGGGAAATCCTCCTCGCGGAATTCCCGGCCGCGCAACGCATCGCTGCGATCGTTATCGTGTTCGAGGCGGCGAAGCTGCACACGGCGGATCTTGCCGGAAATCGTCTTCGGCAGTTCGGTCACGAGTTCGATCCGGCGGATCCGCTTGAACGGCGCGAGATGCGAATGGACGTACTGAAAGATCGACAGCGCGGTTTCGCGCGTCGGCTCGATCCCCGGCAGCAGCGAGACATAGGCTTTCGGAAGCGCCAGACGAATCGGATCTGGCGTCGGAACCACGGCGGCTTCGGCCACAGCATCATGCTCCAGCAACACGCTTTCAAGCTCGAACGGGCTGATCCGGTAATCGGATGACTTGAACACATCGTCCGAACGGCCGACGAAGGTCAGGTACCCGTCGTCATCAAGAAACACCACATCGCCGGTCTGATAGACCGCGCCGTCAGCGCCCTTCGGCTTGCCGTCATCGCCCTGATAGCCAAGCATCAGCCCTGCGGGACGGTCCGCACCGAGCACAAGGCGCACCTCGCCTTCCTTCGCCGGATTGCCGTCGGCATCGGCCACCGCAACCTTGTATCCCGGCAGAGGACGGCCCATCGATCCGACCTTCACGACCTGCCCCGGCGAATTGCCGGCAAGCGCCGTGGTTTCGGTCTGGCCATAGCCGTCGCGGATGGTGAGTCCCCACGCAGCCTTGACCTGATCGATCACCTCGGGATTGAGCGGCTCGCCTGCGCCGCAGACTTCGCGCACCGAGACCTTGTAGTCGGCAAGGCGCTCCTGAATGAACAGCCGCCATACCGTCGGCGGCGCGCAAAGCGTTGTCACCCCGCATCGCGCGACGGTGGCAAGCAGGCTCTTCGCATCGAAGCGCGGCTGGTTGCAGATGAAGATCGTCGCGCCCGCATTCCACGGCGAGAAGAAACAGCTCCACGCATGCTTGGCCCAGCCCGGCGACGAAATATTGAGATGGACATCACCCGGCTGAAGGCCGAGCCAGTACATCGTGGAGAGCGATCCGACCGGATAGCTGCGGTGGCTGTGCAATACCAGCTTCGGCTTGGCCGTGGTGCCCGACGTAAAATAGAGCAACATGGGGTCGTCAGAGTTCGTTACGCCATCCGGCGCAAACGAGTCCGGATAGTTTGCGGCGTCCTCGAACTTCCGCCAGCCTTTGTGATCGGCCGTCGCAGCGACAACGATTTTGGTGAAACCTTCTCCGCCGAGACCTTCAAACTTCGCCACCTGATCCTGTGTCGCCACCACGGCCTTCGCCTTGCCGCGATCGAGCCGGTCGCGCAGTTCATCCGCTGTCAGAAGCGTTGTGGCAGGAATGACGATGATGCCGAGCTTCATTGCCGCCAGCATGGTCTCCCAGAGCGGCACCACATTGCCGAGCAGCAGCAGCAGATGGTCGCCGCGCTTCAGGCCGAGATCGCGCAGGAAGTTCGCCGTCTGGTTGGAGCGGCGCGACAGGTCCGCGAATGTCAGTTTCGTCTCCGCCCCGCTCGCGGCATCCACGATCCAGAGCGCGGTGCGGTCCCGGCTCTCGGGATCGCTCGCAAGTCCGGCATCGAACCAGTCCAGTGCCCAGTTGAATTGCTTTTCATCTGGCCAGCGGAAATCCGCGACAGCCTTACTGTAGTCGGTGCGGTGTTTCAGCAGAAAGGCGCGCGCGTCTTGGAATTTGGTCATGGTTCACTCTCATCCGAACGGCTTCGGAATTGTCATCCTGAGTTGCGCGCATTCTTGCGCGCCTCGAAGGATGGCCGCAAGAACCATCGTCATCCTTCGAGGTACACCGAGACGGCTCGCACCTCAGGATGACGCCCGGCGCGTACTAAGGACTACTTCGCCAGATCGCGCACGTGCTTGATGATGCCCGAGAAGTCGACGCCTCCGTGGCCGGCCTTCTCGAAAGCCTCATAGATGCTTTCGGCGTGGCCGCCGAGCGGCGTCGCAGCACCGGCAGCCTTCGCGGCTTCCTGCGACAACCGCAGGTCCTTGAGCATCAGCGCGGTCGCAAAGCCCGGCTTGTAATCATTGTTGGCGGGCGATGCCGGAACAGGACCCGGAACCGGGCAATACGACGTCAGCGACCAGCACTGGCCGGACGAAGTCGACGCCACATCGAACAGCGCCTGATGCGAGAGACCGAGCTTTTCGCCGAGCGCAAAAGCTTCGGACACGCCGATCATCGAAATGCCGAGGATCATGTTGTTACAGATCTTGGCCGCCTGTCCTGCGCCGCCCTTGCCGCAATGAACGACCTTCTTGCCCATGTTCTCAAGCACTGGCTTCGCCAGCGCAAACGCGTGATCGTCGCCGCCGCACATGAAGGTCAGCGTCGCACCCTTTGCGCCGCCCGTACCGCCCGACACCGGCGCATCGATCGATGGAAGATTATGCTCGGTCGCATGATCATGCGCATGACGCGCGCTCTCGACATCGATCGTCGAGCAATCGATCATCAATGCGTTTTTTCCGACCGACGGAATGACCTCTTTCCACACACTCAGCACATGCTTGCCCGCGGGCAGCATGGTGATGACGATCTCCGCGCCCTTCACCGCATCCGTGGCCGTCGCGGCAATGCCGATGCCATCCGCCTTGGCTGCATCCTTCGAAGCCTGCACGAGGTCGAAACCCGTCACCTTGTGACCGGCCTTCACAAGGTTGGCTGCCATCGGGCCGCCCATATTGCCGAGACCGATGAATGCGATGTTTGCCATGTTCCTGCCCTCGTTCTTGTTGGTCTGAGAAAGATCAGTCCGGGAAGACCAGCCTGTATTTTTCGTTCGGCGCGAAGTATTTCGCGACGATGTCTGGCGTCACATCCTCGATGCGGTCCGGCCCCCATTTCGGGTTCCGATCCTTGTCGATGATCGCGGCGCGCACGCCTTCAGCAAATTCAGCACTGGTGAAGACGACGAGCGCAGAATTGTATTCGCGGATCAGGCATTCCCTGAGCGACTTCGAGCCGTGTGCACGCCGGAGCAATTCCAGCGTCACCTTGAGCGACGTCGGAGACTTGTCGGCCAGCGCCTTCAGAGTTTCGCGCGAAAAGTCCGAGCCGTCCTGCTCCAGCGCGGCAATGATCTCTTCCACGGTGTTGAAACCGAAAGCCCGGTCAATCTGCTCGCGGTGCTTCGCGACGGGCGCGTCGACAGCCGTCGCAGCGAACCGTGCAAGAATGGCGCGAACGTCCTTGGCCGTCGCCTGCAACGGCGCATTGGTGAGCGCATCGCGCAAGGCAGGCCAGTCGCTGGTTGCGATCAGCACATCCGCAGCTCCCGCGTAGATCGCATCGGCTCCTGTCATAGCGAGGCCGGTCATGCCGAAATAAGTGCCGATCTCCCCGGGCGCGCGCGACAGCAGCCACGTGCCCCCGACATCCGGGAAAAAGCCGAGACCCACTTCGGGCATGCCCATCCTGGTTTTCTCGGTGACGATACGATTTCCACCATGGGCCGACAGACCGACGCCGCCGCCCATGACGAGGCCGTCCATATAGGCCACGTAGGGCTTCGGATAATCAGGAATGCGTGCATTCAAGATGTATTCCTCGCGCCAGAACACCGGCCCGAGATCGCCGCCCGCCTTCGCGCTCTCATAAAGGCCGCGAATATCGCCGCCCGCGCAAAGGCCGCGCTCGCCGGCACCTTCCAACAGCACCAGCGAAACGCCGGGATCGCTCTCGAAGGCATCCAGCGCCGCGGCAATGCCGCGCGTCATATCGAGAGTCAGCGCATTGATCGCCTTGGGACGATTGAGCCGCAAAACGCCGGCCAACCCCTCGCGTGCAACAATCAGATCGTTGCCCGCGATTTCCGCAGCAGCAGCCACGCTCATCGCGCGCCTTCGATCAGCTTGCGCGCTACGATCACGCGCATGATTTCGTTGGTTCCTTCGAGGATCTGATGCACGCGCAGGTCTCTTACAATCTTCTCGATGCCGTATTCGGAGAGATAGCCGTAACCACCATGCAGTTGCAGCGCCTGGTTGGCAACGGCGAAACCCGCATCGGTGCCAAAGCGCTTGGCCATCGCGCACAGCATGGTCGCATCGGCGTCCTTGCGGTCGAGCGCGGCCGCCGCGCGCCACAGGAACGTGCGCGCCGCTTCCAGTTCGATCGCCATGTCGGCGAGACGGAATTGAAGCGCCTGGAGTTCGTCGAGGCGCTTGCCGAAAGCCTTGCGCTCTTTGGTATAGGCGAGCGCCTTGTCGAGCGCCGACTGCGCGCCGCCCAGTGAACAGGCCGTGATGTTGAGGCGGCCGCCGTCGAGTCCGGCCATCGCGATCTTGAAGCCGATCCCCTCTTCGCCCAGCCGATTGGCGACCGGCACGCGCGCATTCTCAAAGATCACCGCGCGGGTCGGCTGCGCATTCCAGCCCATCTTGCGCTCGTTCGCGCCGAACGACACGCCGGGTGTATCACGGTCGATCACCAGCGTGGAGACGCCGCCCGCGCCTTCGCCGCCGGTGCGAACCATGGCGACGTAAATGTCGCTCGCTCCCGCGCCGGAGATGAACTGCTTCTGCCCGTTCAGAACATAGTGATCGCCATCGCGGACCGCGCGAGTGCTGAGCGCAGCGGCGTCCGAGCCCGCACCGGGTTCGGTCAGCGCGTAGCTCGCGATCAGTTCCATGGTGCAGAGGCGCGGCAGCCATTTCTGCCGCTGCGCGTTCGAGCCATAGGCGTCGATCATCCACGCCGCCATGTTGTGGATCGAGATGAACGACGACACTGTCGGGCATCCGGTCGCGAGCGCCTCGAAGATCAGCGCCGCATCGAAACGCGTCAGCGCCGAGCCGCCGACATCGTCGCGGATATAGATGCCGCCGATGCCGAGCGCCGCGGCCTCGCGCATGACATCAACGGGAAAGAATTTCTCCTCATCCCATTTCAGCGCATGCGGAGCGATCTTCTCAGCCGCGAATTCGCGCGCCATGTCGCGAACCGCGATCTGATCCTCAGTCAGAGCGAACTGCATGACGGGCCGCCCGCGTTACTTGCTCTGGAACGCGAACTGAGCCCCTTCCTTGACACCCGAGGGCCAGCGCGACGTCACTGTCTTGGTTTTTGTGTAAAAGCGCACGGAGTCGGGGCCGTACTGATTGAGATCGCCGAAGCCCGAACGCTTCCAGCCGCCGAAGGTGTAGTAGGCCACTGGCACCGGGATCGGCACGTTGACGCCGACCATGCCGACATTGACGCGCGCGGTGAACTCGCGGGCCGCATCGCCGTCGCGGGTGAAGATCGCAACACCGTTGCCGTATTCATGATCGGACGGCAGCGCCACCGCTTCGTCGAAGTCCTTGGCGCGGACCACCGACAGCACGGGACCGAAGATTTCTTCCTTGTAGATCCGCATATCCTTGGTGACGTTGTCGAACAGACAGCCGCCCATGTAGAAGCCGTTCTCGTAGCCCTGCATCTTGAAGCCGCGGCCATCGACAGCCAGTTTCGCGCCTTCCTTCACGCCGATATCGACGTAATTCTTGACGCGCTCCAGCGCCGCCTTGGTGACAAGCGGTCCGAAGTCGGCGCTTTCGTCGGTGGACGGGCCGATCTTCAGGCTTTCCACGCGCGGAATCAGCTTTTCCATCAGCCGGTCAGCAGTGGTCTTGCCGACCGGAACGGCTACCGACACGGCCATGCAACGTTCGCCGGCTGCGCCGTAGCCCGCGCCGATCAAGGCATCCACCGACTGATCGAGATCGGCGTCCGGCATGATGATCATGTGGTTCTTGGCGCCGCCGAAGCACTGGGCGCGCTTTCCGGTTTCGGCCGCACGCGAGTAGATGTATTGCGCAATGTCAGAGGAGCCCACGAAGCCAACGGCCGAAATATCGCGGTCGTCGAGAAGCGCGTCCACGGCTTCCTTGTCGCCGTTGACCACGTTGAGAATGCCCGGCGGCAGGCCAGCTTCGAGCATCAATTCCGCAAGCCGCATCGGCACGCCCGGATCGCGCTCCGAAGGCTTGAGAATGAAGGCATTGCCGCAGGCGATGGCGGGCGCGAACTTCCACATCGGGATCATCGCGGGGAAATTGAACGGGGTAATGCCCGTCACGACACCAAGCGGCTGACGCATCGAATAACTGTCGATGCCGGGGCCCGCGCCCTCGGTGTAGCCGCCCTTCATCAGTTCGGGGATGCCGATCGCGTATTCCACGACTTCGACGCCGCGGAAGATATCGCCCTTGGCGTCCGGAATCGTTTTGCCATGCTCACGCGCCAGCAATTCGGCCAGCGAGTCATTTTCCTTGGCCAGCAGTTCCAAGAACTTCATCAGCACGCGAACACGGCGCTGCGGATTGGTCGCGCCCCAGGCCGGCTGCGCCGCCTTAGCATTCTCGACCGCGGCACGAACCTCAGCCTTCGAGGCCAGCGCCACCTTGGCCTGCACGTCCCCGGTCATCGGCTGATAGACGTCCGCAAAGCGGCCCGACGTACCCTTGACCTGCTTGCCGCCAATAAAATGACCGATCGTGCGCATGCGTATCCTCCAAAAGCTTGTGTTTAGAAGATGGTAGCACCGCTACGGCAGGCATTGGAACGGGGTTTGGCGCACACCACCGTGGCATGCTACGCAAAGAACAATCCGGCAACACCCTTGGCTCAGGCCGGGCCGGTTGCGGCTTTGGACTTCTTCGGGCGCACCTTTGCGGTGGCTTCGGCATTCAGAACGAATTGCCGTCCGGCGGTGAGGACTTCATCGGAGAACTCGCCGGTTCCGGCCATGCGCGCCAGGATCAGCGTGCCCATCATGGTCGCCAGCGCACCCATCGCCTCGCGGCGCGCCGCCTTGGGGGTCTGTGCCGGCATGGTTTCCGCGATGGTGTCGACCATCTGCTCGATTCTGGCCGCGATAGCCTTGCGCGTCTTCGGACTCGTGCGCGATACCTCCGCGCCGAGCGCGGGCAAGGCGCAGCCGTTGCCGACATCATCGCGATGCTGCGCGGTCAGATAGCCGGTAACGATGGCGGCCAGCGCCTTGCCCTTCGGCGCGTTATCTGCGCGTTTGCGCCATCGCCTTACGGCAATGTCCATGGCATGCACGAACGCCTCATCGATCAGTGCGTCTCGCGAGGCAAAATGCGCATAGAATCCGCCATGCGTCAGCCCCGCCTCCTTCATCAGGTCGGCCACGCCGATGCTCGCCACGCCCCCCTCGCGAAGGCGCACGGATGCGCTCTTCACGATCCGCTCGTGAGTTTCGGCCTTATGATCCTTGGAATAACGCATCGCGGCCTCATCAGATGTCCCGGATCATATAATAACACATTTCGCCTGACGAAACGTGCCGAAAGCATCGAAAATAGCTGCCATGCACGGCATTTGACGCACATGCATTGATCACGCAGCATGGGCCGCTTCTTCGCAACGCAAACACCCGGACCTCAACACGATGCAAGCGATCAACGACTATTGCTCCGTCACACGGACCGCGACCGGCATTGCACAACTGACCATCACCAATGCCGGTTCACTGAACATCATGAATTCCGCCGTCATGAACGGCGTCCGCGAGGGTCTGGAGCTACTGGCGCAAGACCGCGACATCCGGGCGCTGGTGGTGCGCGGCAGCGGCGAGAAAAGCATGATCGGCGGCGCCGACATCAAGGAGATGGCGACGCTGGATCAGGCGTCCGCGGAAAAGTTCATCACCACGCTGCGCGATCTGTGTGAAGCCGCGCGGCAATTCCCCGCCCCGGTGATCGCCCGGCTGCGCGGCTGGTGTCTCGGCGGCGGGTTGGAATTCGCCGCTGCCTGTGACCTGCGCATCGCGTCCGAAGATGCGAAGTTCGCCATGCCGGAGGTCAAGGTCGGCATTCCTTCGGTGATCCACGCGGCGCTGTTGCCGCGGTTGATCGGCTGGGGCCGCGCGCGCTGGCTGATCCTGATGGCTGCGACCATCGATGCGCCGACCGCGCTGAACTGGGGACTGGTCGATCAGGTTGTGCCTGACTCCGACCTCGATCAGGCAATCGAAGTGGTCGCACGCGGAGTCGCGGATTGCGCCCCCGAGGCCATGCGCAACCAGAAAGCGCTGCTTCGCCAATGGGAGGAACTTCCGCTGACCGAATCCGTCAATCTCAGCATCGGCGTGTTCGGGCAATCTTTCCTGACCGGCGAACCGCAACGACACATGCAGGCATTTCTCGACAGACGAAAATAAGTCATTCGCCGCATCAAAATAACTCATGCAACCGTCAGTAACGGAGGCAGTTTCGACATTTAAGCCGTTTCAAACATCGCCGTGCTTGTCGGAATCCGATTCATGCTTTTATTGTCCGGGCGCGGATTGCAATTTCCGCGCCCCTTCATATGATAACCGTCATCTAACATGGCTGCCCGCCATGATCGCACCGGGAGAGTTGCATGTCGTCATCCGATCCAGTCGTCATCGTATCCGCAGTCCGCACTCCCCTCGGCCGCTTCCAGGGCGAACTGTCCTCGTTCAGCGCGCACAATCTTGGCTCGCACGCGATCAGCGCGGCGCTCGACCGCGCGCAGCTGTCGCCGGAACGGATCGACGAAGTGATCATGGGCTGCGTCCTTCCCGCCGGGCAAGGACAGGCACCCGCCCGCCAGGCCGCGCGCGGCGCGAAGCTGCCGGATGCGGCCGGCGCAACCACCGTCAACAAAGTGTGCGGCTCCGGCATGAAGGCCACCATGCTGGCCCATGACATCATCAACGCGGGCTCCGCCGATATCGTCGTCTCCGGCGGCATGGAGAGCATGACCAACGCCCCCTATCTGCTTCAGAAGGCACGCGGTGGTTATCGCATCGGTCATGACCGCATCATCGATCACATGCTGATGGATGGCCTCGAAGACGCTTACGAGACAGGCCGCTCGATGGGCGATTTCGGCGAGACCTGCGCCGAGACCTATCAGTTCACGCGCAAGGATCAGGACGACTATGCGGTTGAAACGCTGACCCGCGCCCGCAACGCGGTTCAGAACGGCGCGTTCAAAAAGGAAATCGCGCCGATCTCCGTGAAGGAGAAGGCGGGCGTCCGCATGGTCGAGAACGACGAACATCCGCTGAAGGTCGATCCCGCGAAAATTCCGAATCTCAAGCCCGCGTTCCGCGCGAACGGCACCATCACGCCTGCGGCCTCCTCCGCGAACGCGGACGGTGCTGCGGCCCTCGTGCTCACCCGCCGCTCGATCGCCGAAAAGGAAGGCCTGCCGATCCTTGCCGAGATCAAGGGCCATTCGACACATAGTCAGGCGCCGGACTGGTTCACAACCGCGCCAATCCCGGCGATCCGCAAGCTACTCGACAAGGTCGGCTGGAGCGTCGGCGATGTCGACCTGTTCGAGATCAACGAGGCCTTCGCGGTGGTGCCGATGGCGGCAGCCCGCGATCTCGGCATTCCCCGAGACAAGCTCAACGTCAACGGCGGTGCTTGCGCGCTCGGCCATCCGATCGGCGCGACCGGCGCACGGCTGATCGTGACGCTGCTGCACGCGATGGAAAACAACAACGTCAAGCGCGGCATCGCCTCTCTCTGCATCGGCGGCGGCGAAGCCACTGCCATCGCGATCGAACGCAAGCTGAACTGACGACGCGCCAACTGGCGAGTGCGCCGGCGGAACATCCGCCGGTGACATCAACAGCGGCTCCGACAAATGGGCTGCGTGGTTCCTGTGCAACCTGTGGTGAGATCGTGAAGAGGAACAGCTCCATACGGCGCATTGTCGTCACTGGAATGGGCGCGGTTTCCCCGCTCGGCGTCGGCGTCGAGGCCAACTGGTCCCGGCTGCTGGCCGGACAATCGGGCATCCGCGCTCTCTCCGACAATGTCGCGGCCGACCTGCCGGTGAAGGCATGCGGCATCGTGCCCGACATCGTGGACGATCCCGAAGCCGGTTTCGATCCGGATCGCGCGATTCCGAAAAAGGACCAGAAAAAGATGGATCGCTTCATCCAGTTCGCCATGGCGGCGGCGGATGAAGCGCTTGCGCAGGCGGAATGGAAGCCGGACGACGAACGGGCCCGCGAACGCACGGCGACGATCATCGCGTCGGGCGTCGGCGGTTTCCCGGCCATCGTCGATGCGGTCCGTACCACCGATGAGCGCGGCGTGCGCCGCCTCTCGCCGTTCACCGTCCCGGCGTTCCTCGTCAATCTTGCAGCAGGCCAAGTGTCGATCAAACATGGATTCAAGGGCACGCTCGGCGCTCCGGTGACCGCATGCGCCGCAGGTGTACAGGCCATCGGCGATGGCGCGCGCCTCCTTCTGTCCGGTGAAGCGGATGTGGCCGTTTGTGGCGGCGCGGAAGCCTGCATCGACCGCGTCAGCCTCGGCGGCTTCGCGGCAGCCCGCGCGCTCTCGACCGGATTCAACGACCAGCCGCAGCGCGCCTCGCGGCCTTTCGACAGGGATCGCGATGGCTTCGTGATGGGTGAAGGCGCAGGAATCCTTGTGATCGAAACGCTTGATCACGCGCTCAGCCGCGGCGCGACGCCGATTGCCGAACTCGTCGGCTATGGCACGACATCCGACGCCTATCACATGACGGCAGGCCCGGAGGACGGCTCAGGTGCGCGGCGCGCCATCGAAATCGCGCTGCGTCAGGCCGGCATTTCGCCGCTTGAAGTTCAGCATCTGAACGCCCATGCGACCTCGACGCCTGTCGGAGACAACGGCGAACTCTCAGCGATCAAGGCGGTGTTCGGGACCGAGGGAAAAATCGCGGTAACTTCGACTAAATCCGCCACCGGACATCTGCTCGGTGCGGCCGGCGGGATCGAAGCGATCTATTCGGTGCTCGCACTGCGCGATCAGATCGCGCCGGCGACGCTCAATCTCGATCATCCGGACGCGGCGGCTGAAGGCGTCGATCTCGTGCGCGGCGCGGCGCGTCCGATGGCCATCGAGCATGTGCTGTCGAACGGATTTGGCTTCGGCGGCGTCAACGCCAGCGTTCTGTTCCGCGCCTGGTAATACGCCGTTAGCGCGACACCATCGCGCGGACACGTTCGGAGAACTTTGCGTTGTCGAAGGGCTTGGTGATGAGGTCCATCCCTGGTTTCAGAAACCCTTTCGCCTTGGCCGCGCTCTGGGCGTAGCCCGTAACGAACAGAATCTTGAGATCGGGCCTGATGTTCCGAGCCTGATCCGCGAACTCGCGGCCGTTCATTCCCGGCAGGCCGATATCGGTGATCAATAGATCGACCCGAGAATCTTGATTCAATATCTGCAGTCCGGACGGCGCGTCGCCCGCCTCCATGATTCGATATCCCTCGTTCATCAGTATTTCGGTGATAACACTCCGCACCACAGGCTCGTCTTCCACGACCAGAACCGATTCACCCGCCGCGCGATGCGGAGTAACTGGCTCCTGCACCGCAGGCTCTGCGAGGATATCGCTGTTGTAACGCGGCAGATAAATCCTGACCGATGTGCCCTCGCCCAGTTTGCTGTCAATCAGGACGTGACCATTCGACTGCCGGGCGAAGCCGTAGATCATCGACAGACCAAGACCCGTTCCCTGCCCGATCGGCTTGGTAGTGAAGAACGGATCGAACGCACGCGCGGCCACTTCGTCCGTCATTCCGATCCCGGTGTCCTTCACGTCGATGCAGATATAATCGCCAGGCGACAGCGCCGGATTGCTTGGCAGGACTCCATCCAGTTTTGTATTCAACGTTCTGATCGTCAGGCGCCCGCCGTCCGGCATCGCATCGCGTGCATTGATCGCCAGATTGAGCAGCGCGCTCTCGAGTTGGTTCGGATCACACAACGTACCCCACAAGTCGTTGGCCGCCTCGATCTTTAGGTCGATCACTTCGCCGATCGTCCTGCGGAGAAGGTCCTCGAGCGTGCCGACCAGATGATTGACGTCGATCGGCCTTGGGCTCAGCGGTTGCCGCCGTGCGAATGCGAGCAGCCGATGCGTCAGTGCCGCCGCGCGATTTGCGGATGTCGTCGCCGCCTCGATGTAGCGATCGATATTTTCGGTGCGCCCCTTCGCCAGACGCAGCTTCATCAGCTCAAGCGAGCCCATGATCCCCGTCAGCAGATTATTGAAATCGTGCGCGATGCCGCCGGTCAATTGTCCCACAGCTTCCATCTTCTGCGACTGCCGCAAGGCCTCTTCGGTGGACTTGAGAAGTGCAGCGGCCGCCTTCTCGGCGGTCATGTCGCGGGCAACCGCATAGATTTTTCCATCGTCGGGAACGGCGGTCCACGACAGCCAGCGATAAGAGCCGTCCTTGTGGCGCAAGCGATTTTCAAATCTGATCGTGGGACGTCCCCGTGCGAGGCTTTCAAGTTCAACATTCGTTTTGTCGCGGTCGTCCGGATGTTCGAGCCATTGCGACGTCTTGTTGAGCATATCCTGTCTGGACCAGCCGAGCGTCGCGGACCATGCCGGATTAAGACTTAGCCAGGTTCCGTCCATATCGGCGACGACGAGCAAATCCTGCGACACGTTCCAGATGCGGTCGCGCTCACGTGTCTTTTCCCGGACTCGCGCAGCCAGTGTTTTATTCAGTTCCGCCAGTTCGGCTTCGGTGGTCTTCTGATCGTGGACGTCTGTATTCGTGCCGATCCAGCGGATGATCTTGCCGCTCTCATCGCGTGCCGGCAAGCCACGCGTCAGAAACCACCGAAACTCCCCGTCCGCCCGCCGCAGGCGAAACTCGACTTCGTAAGGGTCTCCCGTTCTCAGCGCATGCTTCCACGCGGCGACGGCGACTTGAATATCTTCCGGATGAACCATCCGATGCCAGCCATCGCGATTCAATTCCTCGATCGTCGCGCCGCTGTATTCGTAGACACGCGGGTTGAGCCAACTAAGCCGGCCATTGGGACGTGCCGTCCAGACGTGATGCGGCAAGGCGTCCGCCAGCGTCCGGAATTCCTCCTCGCTCTGACGAAGCGCCCGTTCGGCCATAATCTGTTCGGTGATGTCGGTGTGCGCCCCGACCAGCCTTATCGCTTTGCCGTCTTGGTCCCGCTCGATGACGGACTTCACCGAAATCCAGCGCACCTGCCCGTCATTGGGCCGGATAATCCGGTAACGCGCCGTATAGTCGCGGACGCCATTGTCGACGGCGTCACGAAACTGCTTGTCGGTGGCGTCGCGATCCTCGGGATGGATACGGCGAACCCAGTCTTCATGGGTTTCGTTGGCGGCCTCGGGGGACAGGCCATGGATGGCCAGATATTCCGGCGAGCGGCGATTGCGAAAACCTCCCCGCAAATCCACCTCGAGGCCGCCGATTTTGCCAATCTGCTGAACGCGCGCGAGTTCGCTTTCCCGCTCGCGCAAGGCAACCGATGCCATGTAGTCATCTGTCACATCGCGGCAGATGACCAGAACACCTCCGATCCGGTCTCCATCGTCGATGGGACTGAAGCCGTAAGTCCAATAGACCTGCTCCAGCTTGCCGTGGCGCGTAATCGGCACGAGCTGGTTTTCATGCCAGGTCGCTCCGCCGCCGCTCATAACCTGATCGATCTGCGGCCCGATGATGTGCCAGATCTCTTTCCAGCATTCGCGGCCACGCTGACCCAGCGCGCTCGGATGCCGTTCCGGGCCCATGGTCCGGCGATATCCGTCATTGTAGAACTGGATGAGATCCGGTCCCCACCAGATGAACATGGGATGGTTGGTATTGAGCAGAATACGGATCGACGTCCGCAGGCTTTGAGGCCACCCTTCCGGAAGACCGAGCGAAGTACCCGACCAATCGTGGGCACGCATCAAGGCACCTATTTCGCCACCACCGGCGAGAAAGTCCGGCGCCATCGAGCGATTGGTATCGAGCATTTCTGGTCTTTTGGGCGCGGTGGGCCGGGATTCCGACCAAGTGAGAGCCTGCCTTAACGAAATAGAACGCCGATATGATCGGCCGGTTCCGTAAGCGGGCCCAAAAAATTCAGAAATTTGAGGCTCGTCTTCAATGGGATGCTAGACTTCCCGCGCGACGATTGTTCGATCCGCCGCACCGCGAATGCCGGAGGTGCCATGTCTCTTTCTGCCGTTGACGACCGCAATGCCGATCAGATCGCCTATTGGAACGGTCCCGGTGGCCATCACTGGACCGACCGCCAGCAATTGCAGGACCTCGTGCTGGGGCCCGTCTCCGCGGTGCTGATCAATCGCGCGGCACCGAAGGCAGGCGAAACCGCCGTTGACGTCGGCTGCGGCTGCGGGGCGACGACTTTCGATCTGGCGAAACGTGTTGGTCCGGACGGGCATGTGACGGGTATCGACATCTCCGAGCCGATGCTGAACCGGGCTCGCGAGCTGGCTCCAGGCGGCGCGTCCATCGACTTCATCCTGGCCGATGCAACCGTCCATCCTTTTCGACCGGCCAGCACCGACCTCCTGTTCTCGCGGTTCGGAGTCATGTTCTTCGCCACTCCCGCGATCTCCTTCGCCAATATGCGCAAGGCGCTGCGGCCGAACGGACGGCTGGTCTTTGCCTGCTGGCGAACGCCGCGCGATAATCCATGGATGATGCTCGGCCTGCAGCAGGCCTACAAGCATGTCCCGAAGCTCCCCGAAATGAAACCCGAAGATCCCGGCCCCTTCGCATTCGCCAGCGAAGAGCGCGTACACCGAATCCTGTCCGAGGCCGGATTTGCGCGCATCGAGATGGAGCGCGTCGATCTGGCGCTCGACATCGCGACCGGCCGTGGGCTTGATGCGGCTCTTGAGTCCGTCCTCACGATCGGTCCCACCAGTCGCGCACTTGAAGGACAGCCACCGGACAAGATCGCCGCCGCAACGCAATCGATTCGGGACATGCTGAAGGATCACCTCAAGGGCGACACGGTCCCCCTCGGCGGCTCGATCTGGATCGTCACCGCCGCAAATGGCGGATAGCGAGCGCCACCGCGATCCACTCGCGGAACATATCGATATTCCGAACAGTTAATCCGCATTCGATCACGGTCAGCGGAGAGCGTCATGGCGCGAAAATATTCCAAGGGATCGGCCAAGAAGGTCAAGCGTGCAATGCACAAGCGCAAGAAAGGCACGCTGAAAAGTGGACGGTCCGGCAAGAAGGTGACGAGCCGCAAACAGGCGATCGCCATCGGTCTTTCGGAAGCGCGCAAGGAAGGAAAGAAGGTCCCTCCCAAGAAGAAAAAGGCAGCCAAGAAGGCTGCCAAGAAAAAGAAGGCCAAGAAGGCGAAGCGTTGAGGATCAGAGTGGGCGCCTGATATTTGCAGCAGGCCTTGCCGTGTTTTCCACGCAAACCGTATGGCGTCCGCTCGACAACCCCGAACGAGGCTCTTACTCTTCGCGCAAAAGCGAACGGGGCTTGGAATGTTTCGGAAGATTGGTTGCGCGCTGACGGTTGCAGCGGCTCTGCTTCTGCATTCTCCGCCGGCGCATGCCCAATCCGAGATCAGCGCCGAAATCACCTTCTGGAACTCGGTGAAGGATTCGCGCAATCCCGCCGAGATATCGGCTTACCTCGAGAAGTTTCCGAGCGGCACCTTCGCGCCGCTAGCGAAGATACGTCTCGACTCGCTCAAGCAGAAGATGGCCGCAGCTCCCGCCGAGCAATGGGCCGCCATCGGCTTTGCAGCGCGCGGCGCGTGGGGAGCAGTCTGGCAAAAGGCGACGCGCGACGAGGCGGAAGCCCGTGCGCTTGCGCTCTGCGTGAACAACGGCGGCCGCGACTGCAAGGTCGCCTCCACCACCAAATGCGGCGCAATGTCGTTCTATACGGCGCGCATCAAGCGGACGCGCTACTGGGGCGCATTTACCGCAGAAGGCCCAACCCTCGGACAGGCCATTGACGGAGCCTCCGCCCGCTGCCGCAACGAAGGGCGTAGTCCGTCGGATTGCAATATCCGAGCATCGTTCTGCGCCGACGGCAGCCACAAGGGCTGATTTACCCTTACACTCTCATGGCATCAGGCGGATGGCGTCGTTGAAGAAATCCGGGCCGCCGAAATTGCCGGACTTCAATGCAAGTACGGCATCACCCTTGTCCCAGCCGACGCAGCGAAGCACCGGCACGCCTGCAGCGATCTCCGGGCCGACCAGAAATGCCGGAATACCGAGACGATCGACCACCGCACCCGATGTCTCACCGCCCGCCACCACCAGACGGCGCACGCCCGCCGCGACAAGCCCTTCGCTGATCGCCGCCATTGTCTGCTCGATGGCGCGCCCTGCGGCGTCGCGGCCGTGCCTCGCCTGAAGTGCCGACACCTGCTCGGGCGTCGAACTGCTCGCAATCAATACGGGTCCCTTGGCAAGGTGCTCGCGCGCCCAGCCGAGCGCGCGCTCTGCTTCACCTCCGCCGGAGACAACCTTCTCCGCATCGAGATGCAGCACCGGCATGGATTTTTCCGCCTGCGCGATCTGCCCCAGCGTCGCCTGCGAACAGCTTCCTGCGAGACAGGCGACCGGCCCGTCGATGGTGGCCTGATCGCTTCCGGTTGACGCGGCTTTCACGCGGCCTGACGCAACAAGCCCGCGTGCAAGGCCAAGCCCCATGCCGGATGCGCCGACTGACAAACCTTGGTCGAGTGCAACCCGGCCGATGGTTTCAAGCTCGGGATCGAACACCGAGTCGATCACGGCCGCGCCGATGCCCTGCCGCGCAAGCTCAGCAAGACGTGCACGAATTGCATCCGCGCCTTTCGCAACGGTGGCGAGATCGACCAATCCGACGTTCGCTTTGCTCTGCCGCGCCAGGACACGCATCAGATTGGAATCGTGCATCGGATTAAGCGGATGGTCCTTCAGCGGACTTTCGTTCAGCGGCACGCTGCCGACAAACAGATTGCCCTGATAAACCGTGCGGCCTGTTCCGGGGAACGCCGGCGTAACCAGCACGATGCCGTCACCCGAGTCGGCGCGCAACGCATCCATCACGGGGCCGATATTTCCAGCGTCGGTGGAATCGAATGTCGAGCAGATCTTAAACAGCACGTGCGACGCGCCGCGTGCCCGCAGCCATTTATCCGCCTCGCGCGAGCGCGCTACAGCCTTCGAAGCTTCAATGGAGCGGCTCTTGAGCGACACCACCACCGCATCCACGTCGGGAAGTTTGAGCGCGTCAGCCGGCACGCCGATGGTCTGCACGGTGCGCAGCCCGCAGCGGGTGAGCATGTTGGCAAGATCGGACGCGCCGGTGTAGTCGTCCGCAATGCAGCCGAGCGCCAGCTTCACGCGCGTACTCCTGCTTTTGCGGCATAAGGTGCGAACCAGCCGAGACCATCGACCGTATTGCCCTTCGGCCGGTACTCGCAGCCGACAAAGCCGTCATAACCCAGCCGGTCCAGTTCATCGAACAGGAACGGATAGTTCAGCTCCTCGCCCGCAGGCTCGTTGCGAGACGGCACGCTGGCGATCTGGATATGGCCGATCATCGGCATCATTTTGCGCAGCGCCACGGTCACGTCGCCGTGGACGATCTGCCGGTGATAAATGTCGAACTGCAGTTTTAGGTTCGGCAATTTCAGATCATCAATGACGCCGGCCGCGAAATCGAAATCGTTGAGAAAATAGCCCGGCACATCGCGCGGATTGATCGGCTCGATGACAAGATCGAGGCCTTCCTTGCCCAGCGCCTCGGCGGTCCATGCCACGCCACGACGAAATGATTCAACAGCCTTCGGATCCCTGCGGTTGGCGATCCCCGCCATCAGATGCAGGCGTTTGACGCCGGTCGCTTTTGCATAAGGCAGTGCCTGCGTCACACTGGCCTGCACATCGGCAAAGCGATCCGGCAACGCGGCAAAGCCGCGTTCGCCCTTGTTCCAGTCACCGGGATACAGATTGAACAGCGCCTGTGTCAGACCGGCGCGATGAAGCCGCTCGCCGACCTCTTTCGCCGGAAAATCATACGGAAACAGAAACTCCACCGCCGTGAAGCCTGCCTTCGCTGCCGCGTCGAAGCGATCGAGGAACGGCACTTCATTGAACATCATGCTGAGATTTGCAGCAAAGCGAGGCATCGGACCTGTCCTGTTTCTTGTTGTTTGCTGAAAATTTATTGGCCCGGCAGCCTGGTGCCGGTGACCTGTGCATATATCCGGGCGACTGACGCGTCGTCGTCGCGTCCCATGCCCGCGGCCGATGTCATCAAAAACATCTGCAATGCAGCCGCGGAGACCGGCACCGGAAATTTCGCGGTCCGCGCCATGTCCTGAATGATGCCGAGATCTTTCACGAAAATATCAACCGCGCTGCGCGGGGTGTAATCGCCATCCAGCACATGCGGCACGCGGTTCTCGAACATCCACGAATTGCCTGCAGACGCGGTAATCACCTCGTAGACTTTCCTGATGTCGAGGCCCTGCTTCGCCGCAAAAGCGATCGCTTCGCTGGCGGCGGCGATATGCACACCGGCCAGAAGCTGATTGATCATCTTGAATGCCGCGCCCTGCCCGGCCTCGTCGCCCAGTTCATAGAGCTTGGCCGCCATGGCATCGAGCGCGGGCCTCGCTTTGGCGAACGCCGCCTTGCTGCCGGACGCAAGCACCGTCAACTCACCCTGTGCCGCGCGCTGGGCGCCGCCACTGATCGGCGCGTCGAGATAGTGCCGGCCGGTGGCCTCAAGCTGCTTGCACAGACGCCGTGCGATGTCAGGGTCCATGGTGGCGGATGAAATGAAAACGGAATCCTTCGGCAGGGTTTCGGCAACACCGTTCTCGCCGAACAGGATCGTCTCCGTCTGTGCCGCGTTGACCACAACGCTGACGACCGCGTCCGCATCCCTGGCCGCTTCCGCCGGGCTCGCCGCACCCCGCCCGCCCTCTGCCACCCACTTGGCGACCGTCTCGGCGGACACGTCACAGCCCGCCACATCGAATCCCGCCCGTTTGAGCGAGAGCGCCATCCCGAATCCCATCGACCCGAGACCAATCACTCCTATACGTCCGGCAGGCATGCATTTCCCCGTTTTTGTCATGTGCCCGCGCATTGGACGGCGGACAATTGACTGTGTGTTAGCATGCCTCGCCGCATGCCCAAAATGACGTTTGAGCCGTCGCCGAAACCATGGGAAAAGCGGTGCGAAAAGGATAACCGAATGATCGAATCCAGGCTTCGCGAGCAGATTTGCCTGTTTGGGCGCTCATTGTTCGAGCGCGGCCTGACGCCGGGCTCGTCCGGAAATATCAGCGTTCGCCTCGACAGCGGCGGCTGGCTGGTCACGCCGACCAATGCCTCGCTGGGCTTTCTCGATCCGGCGCAGATTTCGAAGCTGGATGCCTCCGGCAACCTCAAGTCGGGCGATCCACCGACCAAGGAAATCCCGCTCCACGCCGCACTTTACGAAACCAGGCGTAGCGCGCGGGCAATCGTGCATCTGCATTGCGCCCATTGCGTTGCCCTGTCGATGCTGCCGGAGATCAATCCCCGCGCCGCGCTGCCGCCATTGACACCTTACTATGTGATGCGCTGCGGTGCGACGGCGCTCGTCCCCTATTACCGGCCCGGCGATGCCGCAGTCGCGGATGCCATCCGTGGCCTCGCGGGTCAGTATTCCTGCGTGCTGCTGTCCAATCACGGGCCGGTGGTCTCCGGCGATACCATTGAAGCTGCCGTGTTTGCGATGGAAGAGCTGGAAGAGACGGCAAAACTCTATCTGATGATGCGTGGCATGAATCCCCGCACGCTCACTCCCGAACAGGTTGCCGATCTATCTTCCACCTTTGGCCTTGCGCTTCCGGATTCCTCGGCATGACCGTCACGATCTATCACAATCCCGCCTGCGGCACTTCGCGCAACACGCTCGCCATGATCCGGCAGAGCGGCGAAGAGCCCGTCGTCATCGAATATCTGAAAACGCCGCCGGATCGCGCGAGGCTGCACGATCTCGCCCGCGCCATGGACATGCCGGTGCGCGCGCTCCTGCGCGAAAAGGGCACGCCTTACGCCGAGTTGGGCCTCTCCGATCCGTCCCTCACCGAGGATCAGTTGCTGGATGCGATGGTCGCGCATCCGATCCTGATCAATCGCCCCATTGTGGAAACGCCGAAAGGCACCCGCATGTGCCGACCGTCGGAACAAGTGCTGGAGCTGCTGGACAATCCGGTCACCTCTTTCGTCAAGGAAGATGGCGAAGTGGTGGGTGCTCCCGCATCCGCCGCCGGCAACGTCTGAGAACGAGGGCTTTATTCAGCCGCCGCACCGGATTTTTCGACGACGAACACGATGCGCGCGTCGGTCCGCTCGGCAATCTCCACATAATCGCCGGTCTCGCGAATGAGATTGGGAATATCGATGACCGAAAGCGGATCGGTGCAATGGACCTCGATCCGTTGTCCCGGCGTCATGGATCGCAGCGCCTTGCGCGTCCTGATGACGGGCAGCGGACACTTCAGGCCGATGAGATCAAGCTTCTCCATCATCAACCGCTCACCGTTTCGCGCGCCGTCGGGCTGGCGACATCAATTGCCAGCCGCTGCACCATGGCTGCGATGGCGGGAATATCGTTAAGATGCGCGGACGGCAGCCGCGTCTCGATTTCCGTATCGGTGGCAAGCCCGGCAATGTCCGGGTCACCCGGATGCAGCAGGCTTTTTCCGTTGGCGGCACGAAATACCTCGATCTTCGGATGATGGCCGGACTTGAAGCCTTCGACGATCACGAGATCGACCGCCGAGAGTTTGGCCAGCAGATCCCACATCGACGGCTCAGCCTCCTCGCGCAGTTCATGCATCAGGGCCCAGCGGCGGCCGGACGACACCAGCACCTCGAATGCTCCCGCTTGCCGATGCTCCCAGGAATCCTTCCCCGGCGTATCGACATCGAAATTATGATGCGCGTGCTTGATGGTCGAAACCCGTTTGCCTGCCGCCACGAGATAAGGAATGAGGCGAGTCAGCAACGTGGTCTTCCCCGCGCCGCTCCATCCCGCCAGTCCGATTACCTTCATTCCGTTCTCCGGCCCGGCATGTCCGGGTAATTATGTCAGTTGTGCAATATCATATAGAATGCTTCGCGCGACCGAATTGTTCGGCCATACAACCTCTTGCCTGCGATCAGATATGACGGTCAGTTCCTATCCTGCGACATTCGGTCTCCTGCTCGCGGGCGGGCTTGCGCAGCGTATGGGCGGCGGCGACAAGCCGATGCGGAGCGTCGGCGGACGTCCTATTCTGGAGCGCGTGATCGAGCGCCTCGCCCCTCAATGCGACGGCCTGATCCTGAACGCGAACGGCGATCCCGCGCGCTTTGCCGCTTCCGAGCTGCCGGTGATCGCCGATACCGTCGCGGGCTTCGCCGGACCGCTCGCCGGTATCCTGTCAGGGCTCGAATGGATCGCCGCTCACAGGCCAAACATTGAGTGGATGCTCAGCGCCGCCGCCGATACGCCCTTCCTGCCCCGCGATCTGGTCGCGCGGCTGCATCATGCGCGGATCGAAACCAACGCCGAGATCGCCGTTGCAGCATCGGGCGGTCAGGCGCACCACGTCATCGCGCTATGGCATACCGGTCTGCGCGGCGCGATGCATCATGCGCTTGTAACGGAAAATCAGCGCAGCGTCGGCCGCTGGGCTGCAACCTACAAGATCGCAACCGTCGAATGGCCAACGTCACCGATCGATCCATTCTTTAATGCGAATACGTTGGATGATCTTGCCGAAGCGGATCGCCTTGCAGCGCACGAGCACTGATCGTCGCGTACCGCCTTCGACAAATACAATTGCAACAATTCCCGATGTTGCGCCGCCAGAATGATTTACTGGCGGATCGTCTTGCATCGTCGCAAACCTGCGATAGGCTCTCGTTTCGTAAAACGTCAAGAAATCGAACCTCCCGGGAGAAGTAAGATTATGTTTTACGCTTTCAAACGTCATGCCTTGAATTCTGTCGCAACCGCAGCATTCCTCTGCGCCTCCGCCATCTCGGTTTCCGCTCAGCCGGCCACCAACAATCTCGAAAAACTCGGCAACTTCCAGAAAACCGGCATCACCGAAATTCCGACCGTGCCGCAGACCGGCCGGAAGGTCGATGCGATCAAGGCCAACCTTGCCAAAATCAAGCTGCCGCCCGGCTTCAAGATCAGCCTCTATGCGCTGGTCCCCGATGCGCGCCATATCGCTGTCGGGCCGCAGGGCGTCGTGACCTTCGTCGGCACCCGCAAGAGCAAGGTCTATGCGGTGACGGATCGCGGCAAGGTCGGCTATGCCGAAGAGGTGAAGGAGTTCGCGCCCTCGGTGAACTTCACGATTCCGAACGGCGTCTGCTTCTCCAAGGATGGCGTTCTGTATATCGCCGAGCAGAACCGCGTTCTCGCCTTCCCCGCCGCCGAGTTCTTCTATGAAAGTCCGGACATCGCGGTCGGCACCGTCGTTCCTCAGGGCGAATTGATTCCGAAGGAGGACGAAAGCTTCAACCACACCGCGCGCGTCTGCCGCATCGGTTCGGACAACAAGCTCTACATCACGCTCGGACAGCCGTTCAACGTCCCGGCCAAGGAGAAGCTTGAAGGTTTCGCGAAGTACGGCATTGGCGGCATCATCCGTATGGATCAGGATGGCAAGAACCGCGAGGTGTACGCCTCGGGCGTTCGCAATTCCGTCGGCATGGACTTCAATCCGAAGAACCACCAGCTCTGGTTCACCGATAACCAGGTGGACGGCATGGGCGACGGCATTCCGCCGGGCGAACTGAACCGTGCGACCCAGATGGGTCAGAACTTCGGCTTCCCCTATTACGGCGGCGGCAAAGTCCGCACCAACGAGTACAAGGCCGATACGCCGCCCGCCAACGTGGTCTATCCAGAAGTCGAAATGGACGCCCACGCCGCCGATCTCGGCATGATCTTCTACAACGGCAAGTCGTTCCCCGCGAAATATCGGGGCGGCATCTTCTCCGCTCAGCATGGCTCATGGAACCGCACCGATCCCGTCGGGGCGCGGATCATGTTCACCTCGCTCAAGGCCGATGGCAGCGCCGACAAGACCGAAGTGTTCGCATCGGGATGGCTGACATCGGACGGCGAATATACCGGACGTCCTGTTGACGTTGCGACGCTGCGGGATGGCTCGATGCTCGTCTCCGACGACCTTGCCGGTGCGCTTTACCGGATCACCTATAGCGGCAAATAAACGCCGCACGGCGTCAACCTCCCGCCGCGAGACAGATCATCCCTGTCTCGCGGCGGACGTTTCGGAAATTCGCCGCAGACTGCGGCGCAAGGAAAAGAAGACATGATCGTCCGCATCGTCACGAGCCTGGCTCTCGTCAGCGCCCTGTGTCTTTCCTATGCCTCCGCCGAGGCCGCCGACGCCAAGGCCGGACGCAAGAAGGCGCAGATGTGCGCGGCCTGTCACGGCATCGATGGTCTGTCAAAAATGCCGGTGGCACCCAATATTGCAGGCTCACCCGCCATGTATTTGGAGAAGCAACTCAAGGCCTTCCGTTCGGAAGAACGCAAGGATGAGACAATGAACGTCGTGGCCAAGCCCCTCTCCGACGGTGACATCGCCGACCTCGCGGCCTGGTATTCATCCCTGACAGTCGACGTGACCTTGCCGAACTGACGGTACGACTTGGTCAGCGCACACGCGCGATGTAATAGGCCAGATCGGCGATCTGCTCCTCAGTTACTGGCTGCAGCACATCGGCCATTGTCGCATCATAGCCGTGCCGACTGTTATTCTTGTATTCGTGCATGGTCTTGGCGAGGTAATCCTCACGCTGGTTGAGGATGCGCGGAATGTTGTCGCGGCCGGCAAAATCCGTGTTGTGGCAGGTGTTGCAGCGATGCTGCTGCACCAGCGCCTGTCCTTTTTGCATCCGCGCCGGATCGCCCACGTCAGTCGGCGGCGCGGGCTTTGGCAGGGTCGCAATGTAATCGGAGAATGCACGAAGGTCGTCATCGGTCAGATCCTTCGCCATATCGTTCATGATTTCGAAGGTCCGCAGCTTCTCGCGAAACATATAGAGCTGGATCAGGACATAGGCCGGCTGCTGCGCGCCGAGCGACGGGATATTCTCCGTCTCGGACGTCCCCTTTTCGCCGTGACAAGCGAGACATGGCGCAACTCGCTCCTGCACCGTTTCCGCGCGGGCGACAGAGGTCATCAGGATCAGGGCGAGAACCGACAGAAAGCGCATGAGCTATTCCAGTGATATCGTGAGATCACCACGTCGCAGCGACCCAAAAGAACGGGCCGGAAGCGGATCCGCTTCCGGCCGCAGGCATCATCAGATCAGCGCGAGGCGCTCTTCTGCTTTCCGTAGGTGATGCGGTAGACCGCGCCGTTCCAGTCGTCGGACACCAGCAACGAACCGTCCTTCATCTGCTGCACGTCCACCGGACGGCCGACGTAGTTATTATTCTCGATGAAGCCGGTCAGGAACGGCTCCACGGACTTCACCGTGCCGTTCTTGTTGAGCCTCACCGCGACCACATCGCCGCCTTCCTTCTTGCTCTTGTTCCACGATCCGTGGCGGGCAACGAAGATGACGTTCTTGTAGGCACCCGGGAACATGCTGCCGGTATAGAACCGCATGCCGAGAGCCGCGGTATGCGGACCCATCAGACCCACCGGCGGCGTGAACTCCGAGCAGGCATGACCCCAGCCGAATTCAGGATCGGTGAAGTTGCCCTGATAGCAGTACGGCGAACCGAAATGCTCTCCCGCCTTGGTGACGCGATTCAGTTCGTCCTGCGGAATATCCTCGGACAGCCAGTCGCGGCCGTTGTCGGTGAAGTACAGTTGCTTGGTGGACGGATTCCAGTCGAAGCCGACCGTGTTACGCACGCCGCGTGCGTAGACCTCCACGCCGGAGCCATCGAGATTCATGCGGCGGATCTGCGCATGCTTGTCGCTCGGCATCACGTTATTGCCGGGCTGACCCACCGGAACGTAGAGCTTGTTGTCAGGGCCGATGGCGATGAACTTCCAGCCATGCGCCTCGTCCTTCGGCAGGTCGTCATAGACCATTGTGGGCTTCGGTGGATTGTCGAGCTTGTCCTCGACATTCTCGATCTTGGAAATTTTCGAAAGCTCCGCGATATAGAGCGTGCCGTTGTAATAGGCGAGCCCGTTCGGACGATAGAGACCGGAGGCGAGAACCTTGACCGCCCGCTTTCCATCCTTGTTGGTGACGGCATAGACCTTGTCCACGAGACGGCTGCCAACGAAGACCGTGCCTTTATCCCCGACGCGCACGGAGCGGGCATTCGCCATGCCGGATGCATAGACCTCGATGTTGAATCCCGGCGGCAGCTTCAGCTTGGCCGTGGGCAGCTTGTCGGCGGCAGCCGGAATCGGCGGTGCGGCGACAGGCGCAAGCTTGGCCGCATTGGCGTTGTCAGGACGTCCGATCAGCGGTGAGCCAGGCGGCAATGCCGGTGCGGCAGGTGCTTGCGCAGTGGCTGCCGGTGCAGGCGCGGCGGCGGTGGGCGAAGGTGCCGGCGCAGGCGTTGCGGCAACAGGCGCCGGAGGCGCGGCGGGTGCTGCCGCCGCAGGAGCTGGCGCAGTTTGTGCAGGCGCAGGTGTCGCAGCTGCGGGAGCCGGTGGCGCAGCAGTAGGTGCGGCCGGTGCCGCTGCCGCAGGTGGTGTCGTATCGGATGGCGCGGCTGGCTGTTGGGCGTTCGCACCGACCGCGAAGAAGCCGGCGAAAACGCTCGCAAGCAACGCAGCGCGGGACGCGGATGATAGTGTCGTCATTCGAATTCTCCCTTTGGAGGGCCCTTGTCAGGTGCCGATGAGGCACAAGCGAACCCGTGATTATCAGTCTCCGCCAATTCGATGCCGGTTTGCAATCGGAAAACACCAACGCGGCGATTCAGGAGAGTTCGTTGATCGCAGCGATCACCGCGTCACGCACTCCGGGATCATACAGCGAATGGCCTGCAGCTTCGACCATTCGCAATTGCGCATCGCTCCAGCGCGCGAGCAACGCATCCGACGTAGAGGGCGGACAGAGCAGATCATAGCGCCCCTGCACGACGAGCCCGCGAATGCCCTGCAACCGCGAGGCATTTTCCAAAAGTTGTCCGGGTTTCATAAAGCAGTCGTTCCGAAAGTAATGCGCTTCCATAAATGGAGTCGACGGCAGGCCCCGCGCTGTATTGTGCACAGCGGTAAGATCGAGACGTGTCGCTGATGGCTTGATCTCGGACAGGATGCGCTCGGTATCGTGCCAGGCCCGAGAGGCTGGGCCATGCACCGCCGGATCGGAATCCAGAATGCGCCGCCAATAGGCATCGAGAGGCTTCGCACGCTCGTCCGGCGTGAGCAACCCGAGAAAATCATCGTTCAGACCCGGATAAAGACGCGGCAGGTTGGAGAGGAAGGCCCCTTCCAGTTCTTCACGGGTGCCAAGAAAGGTCGCGCGCAGCACGATCCCGCTGACACGCTGCGGATGCGCCTGCGCATAGGCCAGCGCCAATGTCGCGCCCCACGATCCGCCAACAACCAGCCATCGCTCGAAGCCGAGATTTTCGCGAATTGTTTCCATGTCCGCGATCAGATGCGGCAGCGTGTTCGCCGTGCGTAGGCCCTTTGGTCTGCTGCGCCCTGCTCCGCGCTGGTCGAACAGCACAGCATGAAACCGCGCTGGATCGAACAGCCGTCGATGATCCGGCTGGCATCCGCTGCCCGGACCGCCGTGCAGATAGACGGCGGGAATGCCGTCCGCACGACCTGCCGTCTCGACATAAATCTCGTGACCGTCGCCAACCGGAAGATATTGTGTGGTCAGCGGCGTAAAGCGATCACCCGTCGAAGGCGCATCAGTGACGTCAGGCCTCATGCGGATCGTTCTCGAGCGTGCCGCCGGCGAAATTGCGATAGATGAAGCGGCGGCTATCGCCTTCCGACTCACTCATTGCCGTCTTGAAGATACTGTCGTGCACGGACGACTTCGCGCAGGCCGGATCGGTGTTGCCGGCGTTCCCGGTCAGCGCGAACGCCTGACAGCGGCAGCCGCCGTAATCGACTTCCTTGAACTCGCAACTCTGGCACGGATCCGGCATCCACCCCGTGCCGCGATAGCGGTTGAAGGCGTCAGAATTTTGCCAGATCCAGGCAATGGAATGATCACGCACAGATTCGAACTCGAGACCGGTGATCGTCTCTGCGGCATGGCACGGCAAAATCTTGCCCGACGGCGAGATGTTGAAAAACTGTCTGCCCCATCCGCCCATGCATTTCTTCGGACGCAATGCGTAATAGTCCGGCACGACGTAATCGATGGCGAGGATACCCTTCAGGCGTTCGGTGGCCTCCTCGACGATGCGCGAGGTTTCGTCGATCTGCGCGATAGTCGGCATCAGCGCCGCGCGGTTCTTCAGCGCCCAGCCGTAATACTGCACATTTGCGACCTCCAGCCGGTCGGCATCGAGATCGACCGCCAGCTGGATGATGTCCGGAAGCTGGAACAGATTCTGCCGGTGCATGACCGCGTTGACCGTCAGCGGCAGGCGAAGCTCGCGCGCCCAATGCGCCGCTTCGATTTTCCTGGCGTGCGCATCTTTCAGTCCGGCCACGCGATCGGCGACACCGGACTCGCTGCCCTGGAAACTGATCTGCACATGGCAAAGCCCGGCATCGGCCAGCACCGCGAGCTTGTTCTTCGTCAGCAGAACGGCGGACGTGATAAGGTTCGTATAGAGACCGACATCAGTCGCGTGCCGGATCAGCTCTTCCAGATCCTTGCGCGCTGTCGGCTCGCCTCCGGAAAAATGAATCTGAAGCACGCCGATGTCCGCGAGTTCACTCAGCACGCGCTTCCATTCGTCCGTGCTCAGTTCCGTACCGCCGCGCTCAAGCTCCACCGGGTTCGAGCAATACGGGCATTGCAGCGGGCAGCGATGCGTCACCTCCGCCAGCACGGCAAGCGGAATGCCGAACGTCTCCGCCTGCGACTTGCGCTGTTCCAGCACCGCCAGCCCATCAGTCGGGTCGGCATGAACCGGAGAAGCGTCGGTGAGCGTCGGGCTCATGATTTCCTGTCCTGTGCCTCCGCAAGAAATCCCTTGTCGGCCAGATCCTTCAGCATCGCGATAACGTCGGTGCCGATCTCGCCGCGGTCGGCGGTGTATTTGGCTGCGAGACCATCGATGATCTGATCGACAGTCCGAACGCCATCGCAGAGCTGCAAAATTTCCACCGCGATCTCGTCCGGCGCCAGCACCCGCTCCGGCACCAGGATCACCCAGACCTGCCGTGCCTTGTCGAACTTCAGCTTGGCGTGCCGCGCCAGCACGGGCCGCGACTGTTCAGTTATATCGATCCGGCGGCTTCGCAATGCCATCAGCCCTGCTCCGGCACGAACGCACCCGGTGGAACATGGCCGCTGACATAGGCGTGATAGAGCGCGTCGAGCTGCACCCAGAGCACGTTGGTCTTGAAGATCAATGCATTGCAGACCGCTTCGCGCTCCTCCGGGGTTTTTGCGTAGCGCTTGACAAAATCCAGCGCGAAGTTGGCGTCGCGGGGCGCTTGCTCGAGCCGCCGCTTGAAGTAACTCATGATATTCGGATTGATAAAATCGTAATGCGCGAGCATACCGGAGATGCGCTCCTCGTGCAGATTGGGCGCGAACAATTCGGTCAGCGAGGATGCAATCGCTTCCAGCGGCGTCCGGTCTCGGACGAAATGCACATAGGCATCCACGGCAAAACGGGTCGCTGGAAGAATGCCCTCGGCGGATTCCACATAGGCACTGTCGAGGCCAAGTCCCTCGGTCAGCTTGAGCCAGCGCTCGATGCCGCCTTCAGTTCCGACATCGCCATCGTGATCTTCGATCCGATGCCGCCATTCCAGACGGATATCGCGATCTCGGAAGCGCGAGATCACCACCGCATCCTTGATGGGGATGGAGCTTTGATAATAATAGCGATTCAGCGCCCAGGCCTGTACCTGGCCCTTGTTGAGCTTACCGCCATGCAGCAGCTTATGAAACGGATGCAGGTTGTGATAGCGCGTGGCGCCAATCGCGCGCAGCGCAGTATCCAGTTCGTCCGCATTGTTCAGCGGTGTGCCCTTCCTCAACGAAAAAACGCTTGTCGCGATCAAAGGATGATCTCCAGTCCATCCGAGGGAATCTGCCATCCGGCGTGTTCGACGGCCGCTCGCTCGGCAGAATCCGGCAGCAACGCCGGATTCGAGTTGTTGATGTGGAGGAATATCTTGCGCGCGATGCCAAGATCCGCAAGCGCCGCGATGGCACCATTTTCTCCCGACATTGACATGTGACCCATGCGTTGCCCGGTTTTCGTACCGAGACCAGCGACGATCAGTTCATCGTCCCGCCACACCGTACCGTCGAAAAATACCAGCGGCGTGCCCTGTAAGCGCTCCCTCAAATCCGACGTGAGCGCCGCGCACGCGGCGACAAAATAGAAATACTTACCGGTAGCCTTGTCGGCAACGCGCAGCCCGAGCGTATCACCAGCGTCATTGTCCTTCCCGTCGGGATGCGCCGTGCCTTCAAGATACAAGGCGCGCTTGCCGGGCGCGGCAAAGGGCAGAATTTCGAGGCCGGATGACGAACCATCGGACAGCTTCGGCTCGAACGGCACATCGAACGCGATGGCATCGCGCTTGACGCGCGTCTCATCCAGCACATTGAAGATGCTGTTCGACTTGAGAATGGAGAGCACCCACGGGTGCGCGTAAATCGTAAAGGGCCAGCCCTCGCGCATCGACAGAAGCCCGGCAACGGCATCGACTTCGCCATTGGTCAGGATGACGCCTGAAATCGGACTATGGCGAAGCTGACCGGCCTTGGGATGAAGCTGTGGCGTGGCCGTCACCTGCTGGCGCAGGTCCGGCGATGCGTTGATCAGAAACCAGTGCTCGTCATCAGCGCTGACCGCAATTGACGCCTGAGTCGCCTGCAACTGCGGATGCGCACGCGCCGCGCGGCAAATTTCGCAATTGCAATTCCACTGGGGAACGCCGCCTCCGGCCGCAGCCCCGAGAACGACGACACGCATCAGAAACTCCGCCCGCGACTCGACAACAAGATTCAGTGGTTCAGGCCGTCACATCAGAAACAAATAAATCCGGAAACGCGCAGGAATGACCTTCTATCCAGAGGCATTCCTGGCGCAAACCGGATCGTTTCACCGCGAACCTGATAGCGGAAGCGTCTTACTTCCGCGCCGCGCAGGCGTACATGTTGATTTCCATGCCGACCGGCACTTCAACAATCTTTGGGGTCTTCCAGGCCATTTTCGGTCTCCTTGCCCATTCAGACGGGACTACGCATCCTCGCCAACCGTCAGGCTAGCACGGAGTTTCCCGCGGGCATCATATTAATTGAGGAACCCGCGCCACAAATGTGTGAGATTGCCGCACAATGTGTGCAGCGCATCAATACATCCGCTGCGATGCGCAAAATAGCCTGAGACTGGCGTGGAAATAACGGATGGCCGCATCGCGGCCATCCGCAGCTTATTCCGCCGCCTTGGCGAAGCGGTCGTCGAGAGCATAGCCCGCGCCACGCACGGTCCGAATCGGGTCCGCCTCGCGGCCGAGATTCAAAAGCTTCCGAAGCCGGCCGATATGCACGTCCACGGTACGCTCGTCGATATAGATGTCACGTCCCCACACGCCATCGAGCAGTTGCTCGCGGCTGAAGACGCGCCCCGGATGCTCGAGGAAGAACTCCAGCAGCCGGTATTCCGTCGGGCCGAGATCGATCGGACGGCCCGAGCGGGCCACCCGCCGCCGGTCACGATCCAGCTCAATGTCGCCGAAAGCGAGAACTGTCGCGAGACGCTCGGGGCTGGCGCGGCGCAGCAGGCCCTTCACGCGGGCCAGCAGTTCAGGAACCGAAAATGGCTTGACGATATAATCGTCCGCGCCGGTCGCAAGGCCCCTCACCCGTTCGCTTTCCTCGCCGCGCGCGGTCAGCATGATGATCGGAATCTGCTTGGTTTCCTGGCGCGCTCGCAGACGGCGGCACAGCTCAATGCCGGACAAGCCGGGAAGCATCCAGTCGAGCACGATCAGATCGGGAATGCGTTCCTTGAGCCGCGTGTCGGCATCGTCGCCGCGAGCGACGGTTTCAACGTCGTACCCCTCGGCATCCAGATTATAACGAAGCAGCGTCGTCAGCGCTTCTTCGTCCTCGACCACAAGAATGCGGGCGCTCATGTCCGATCCTTCAATTGATCATTCTTCAATTTTACTTGCCTGACGCAGCCGTTGCAAATGTCGTCATATCGCCCTTCGGACGCTGATCGCGCATCTGCTGACCTTCGATCATGTAGAAAACCGTCTCGGCAATGTTCGTCGCATGGTCGCCGATCCGCTCGATGTTCTTGGCGCAGAACATCAGATGGATACAGAAACCGATGTTGCGGGGATCTTCCATCATGTAGGTCAGGAGTTCCCGGAACAGCGAAGTACAGATCGCATCGACCTCCTCGTCGCCCTTCCACACCGTCATCGCGGCCGGCAGATCGTGCGCGGCATAGGCGTCCAGCACCGACTTGACCTGCGACTGCACGAGATCGGTCATGTGTTCGAGGCCACGGATCAGCTTCAGCGGATGGAAGTCGCTGTCCAGCGCCGAGACACGCTTGGCGATGTTCTTGGCGAGATCGCCGATCCGCTCAAGATCGATCGCGACGCGCATGGCGCCGACGATTTCGCGCAGATCGACAGCCATCGGCTGGCGGCGCGCGATGGTGAGCACGGCGCGTTCTTCGATCTGATACTGCAGTTTGTCGATATCGAGATCGGCTGCGACGACGCGCTGACCGAGCGCGACATCGCGCCGGATCAATGCGTCGACGGAATCGACGATTTGCCGTTCCGCGAGACCGCCCATCTCGGCAGTAAGGCGGTTAAGCTCCTGAAGGTCGTCGTCGAACGCCTTGGCGGTGTGATCAGAACCCATGATATTTCTCTCCCGCGAAATGCGCGTCAGCCGAAGCGGCCGGTGATGTAATCCTGCGTTCGCCGATCGGTCGGCGACGTGAAGATCTTGTTGGTGTCGTCGAACTCGATCAGTTCGCCGAGATACATGAATGCGGTTTTATCCGACACACGCGCCGCCTGCTGCATATTATGCGTCACGATGGCGATGGTGTAATCTTCCTTCAGCTCCTGGATCAGTTCTTCGACCTTGGCGGTCGAGATCGGATCGAGCGCCGAACATGGCTCGTCGAACAGGATGACTTCAGGTCGCACGGCAACGGTGCGCGCGATACACAGGCGCTGCTGCTGACCGCCCGACAGGCTGAGGCCGCTGGCGTTGAGCTTGTCCTTGACCTCGTTCCAGAGCGCTCCGCCACGCAGCGCGGCCTCGACGCGGCCATCCATTTCCGACTTGGAAATCTTCTCATACAGCCGGATGCCGAAGGCGATGTTCTCGTAAATGGTCATCGGGAACGGAGTCGGCTTCTGGAACACCATGCCGATCCGGGCACGCAGCAGGTTCAGGTCGAGCTTCGGATCGAGAACGTTGGTGTTGTCGAGCATCAGCTGACCCACCGCACGCTGGCCTGGATACAGGTCGTACATGCGATTGAAGATGCGCAGCAAGGTGGACTTGCCGCAACCCGACGGGCCAATGAACGCCGTCACCCGGTTCTCGTCGAGCACCAGATTGATGTTCTTCAGGGCGTGGTGTTCGCCGTAATAGAAATTCAAGTCGCGGACCGTGACCTTTGGCCGCGTTTCGACCTGGCTCATGGGAACGCTGCGCGGCGCATCGACGCCGACGGAAAGTTGCTCGCTCATTTCGATTTCCTCTCGGCGCCGAGAACGCGCGCGCCAATATTAAGGGCAAGAACGGTAAAGGTGATCAGCAGAGCGCCGGTCCAGGCGAGCTGTTTCCAGTACTCGTAGGGGCTCTGCACGAAGTTGTTGATGGTCACCGGCAAGTTGGCCATCGTCTTGGTGAGATCGAGATTGAAGAACTGGTTGCTGAGCGCTGTGAACAGCAGCGGCGCGGTTTCGCCCGCGACACGCGCCGTCGCCAGCAGGATGCCGGTGATAAGGCCCGAGCGCGCGGCCCTGTAGGCGATACGCTTGATCACCAGCGAACGCGGCAGGCCGAGCGCCGAGGCCGCTTCACGCAGTGGATTGGGAACGAGACCCAGCATGTCCTCAGTCGTGCGGAGCACCACCGGGATCACGATCACGGCCAGCGCCAGCGTACCGGCGAGCGCAGAGAAGCCCCCCATCGGCACGACGATGGCGCCGTAAATGAACAAGCCGATGATGATCGAAGGCGCGCTCAACAGAATGTCGTTGATGAACCGGATCACCGGGGTGAGCTTGTCGTGCTTGCCGTATTCCGCGAGATAAGTACCCGCGAACAGGCCAATCGGTGCGCCGATGCCGACGCCAAGAACCGTCATGATGACAGAGCCGACGATCGCATTCAGCAATCCGCCCTCGTTCGAGCCGGGCGGCGGCGTGTTCTGGGTGAAAATGTCCAGATGCAGGCCGGCAAGGCCATTGTAGAGCAGCGTGAACAGGATCAGCGCTAGCCAGGTGACGCCGAACACGGCGGCTCCGAGACACAGGAAGCGGATGACGATGTCCGAGCGGCGGCGGGAAGCGTAAATCGGATTCATGTTACTTGCCCGCCTTGCTTTCGAGACGCATCAGCATCAGGCGCGCGGCCGCCAGCACGAAGAACGTGAGCACGAACAGCAGCAGACCGAGCAGGATGAGACCGGACTGGTGAAGACCGTCGCTTTCCGCGAACTCGCTGGCGATCGCCGCTGAAATCGTCGTGCCGGGCGCAAAAATCGATGACGATATCCGGAACGAGTTGCCGATGATGAAGGTGACGGCCATGGTTTCGCCGAGCGCGCGGCCGAGCGCCAGCATGACGCCGCCGATCACACCGACACGGGTGTAAGGGATGACCACGTTCTTCACGACTTCCCATGTGGTGCAGCCGACGCCATAGGCGGCTTCCTTGAGCACCGGCGGCACCGTCTTGAAGACGTCGACCGAAATCGCGGTGATGAAAGGAAGCACCATGATCGCGAGGATCAGCGACGCGTTGAACAGACTGAGATAAGACGGCGGCCCCGCGAAGATCGAGTTCAACACCGGAATGTTCTCAAACAGGCCGATCATGAAAGGCTGGAACGTGTTCGCCAGGAACGGCCCGAGTACAAAGAAGCCCCACATGCCGTAGATGATGGACGGAATGCCTGCGAGCAATTCGACCGCGGTGCCGATCGGGCGGCGCAGCCACTGCGGGCACAGTTCGGTGAGGAAGATCGCAATGCCAAGACCGACCGGAATGGCGATCAGCATCGCAATCGCAGAGGTAATCAGCGTGCCGTAGATCGGGCTCAATGCGCCCAAGACCGGAGGATCGGCCGACGGCGCCCAGCGCTGCGTGGTGAGGAAGGAAAAGCCGTATTCGCGGATCGCCGGCCAGGCGCCCACAATCAGGGAAACGATGATGCCGCCAAGAATGAGAAGAACGGCAATCGCGCAGGTCCGGGTCGTCCAATAAAACGTCTTATCGCCGAGCTTGAATGCACTCAGAGCTTTCGCCCGGTCATAAGGCCCAGCTGCTTCCATCAAGGTGCTCTGAACGGCCATGTCTGCCACGCTCGTCCCCTGTCTCTATTCTAGTTGAATTTCGCCGGCCTCAACAACCGGAGCCGGACATCATCAAGAAACGGAGGAGAGGTTTCGCCTCTCCTCCGCCGTATCGCTTAGCTCTTGATGTCAGCGGACCAGGTCTTTTCGATCTGCTTGACGACCGAGTCCGGCATCGGGATGTAGTCGAGTTCCTCGGCCATCTTGCCGCCCTTCTCGAACGCCCACTTGAAGAACTTGAGGGCTTCGGTGGAGGCAGCCTTGTCCGTCGGCACCTTGTGCATCAGGATGAAGGTCGCAGCGGTGATCGGCCAGGAAGCATCGCCCGGCTGGTTGGTGAGGATCACGTAGTAACCCGGGGACTTCGACCAATCGGCATTGCCGGCAGCCGCCTGGAACGCAGCAACGGTCGGCTGGACCGACTTGCCCGCGCTGTTGACCATGCCGGTGTAGGTCAGCTTGTTCTGCTTGGCGTAAGCGTATTCGACATAGCCGATCGAGTTCTTGGTCTGGCTGATGTTGGCCGAAACGCCTTCGTTGCCCTTGGCGCCAACGCCGACGGGCCACTCGACAGCGGTACCCTCACCGACCTTCGACTTCCAGTCAGCGCTGACCTTCGAGAGATAGTTGGTGAAGTTGAAGGTGGTGCCCGAACCGTCCGAACGACGAACCACGGCGATCGCGGTCGACGGCAGGTTGACCTTCGGGTTCAGCTTCTTGATCGCAGCATCGTCCCACTTGGTGATCTTGCCGAGATAAATGTCAGCGAGCGTCGTGCCGTCGAACACCAGTTCGCCAGCCTTCACGCCGTCGAGGTTCACGACCGGCACGATCGCGCCCATCACCATCGGCCACTGAACGAAACCGTCCTTCTCGAGCTGCTCAGCCTTGAGCGGCATATCGGACGCGCCGAAGGTCACGGTCTTGGCCTGGATCTGCTTGATGCCGCCGCCGGAACCGATCGACTGATAGTTCAGGCCATTGCCGGTCTCTTTCTTATAGGCATCGGCCCACTTCGAATAGACGGGGAACGGGAACGTCGCACCCGCGCCGGTGATGTCCGCGGCAAAAGCCGAGGTCGATGCGGCAACGAGGCCAGCAGCGACGATTGTTTTGATGAAATTCACTGGTTTCTCCATCGTGTGAGCGGGGCGCAGACTTCATTGAGAAAGTCCCCGAGCCGCCTCTCTAGAGGTCTGGCATAGAGCTTTTATGGAGGTTAGATGACAGTCGTGTGACACTGCGGAACAGCAAACTACGCCGATCAAGAATGATCCGCATCTATCTGAAGAATATAATGAAATTCAGATTCTTGAATCTTGCTGCCTGCAACCCGAGCAAGACTTTTTTAAAGACTATTACAATGCCCGGATGCCGCCGAAAGTGCCGCTGTCACATCCGCCATTCATGCAAAGGAGAGGATTTCGGCTTCGCCGCCAGTCACTTCCTGACGTCCGCCGGAAAAGGAATCGGCCGTCTGCACGCCGGTCACAATGTGAGCGCTCCTCACGCCGGCAAAGTCCGGCGAGCGGCCGATTCACGAACCGCTCGCCGTGCGATCAGGAGAGCCTGCTCACTTAGCCCGGCTGTTCCCGCTTTTCTCTGCGGCGCGCCGCAGGGCATCCGCAAGCGCACCGCCTCCCGACGACGCTGGTCCGGTGTTTCGCGGCGCGGACGACGACATGCGTCCATTCGTGCGCGGAGCACTTTGTGTACGATCCGGCTTGCCGCCGAGTTCGTCGTCCAGACGCAACGTGAGCGAGATTCGTTTGCGCGGCACATCGACTTCCAGAACCTTGACCCGGACGATATCGCCCGGCTTCACGACGTCGCGCGGGTCCTTGATGAAGGTCCGCGACATAGCTGAAATATGCACCAGACCATCCTGATGCACGCCGATGTCGACGAAGGCCCCGAAGGCAGCGACATTGGTGACCGCCCCTTCCAGCACCATGCCCGGCTTGAGATCTTTCAGCGTTTCGACGCCGTCTTTAAAGACCGCGGCCTTAAAGGCCGGACGCGGATCGCGCCCCGGCTTTTCCAACTCGCGCAGAATGTCCGTCACTGTCGGAAGGCCGAACGTTTCATCGGCAAAGCTCTGTGGCTTGACCTGACGCAGGATCTCCGCGTTACCGATCAGTGTCTTGATGTCGCTTTTGGTCGCGGCGAGAATCCGCCGCACCACCGGATAGGCTTCAGGATGCACGCCGGACGAGTCGAGCGGATCATCGCCATTGGTGATCCGCAGAAAGCCCGCCGACTGCTCGAAAGCTTTCGGACCAAGGCGCGGAACATCCTTCAACGCTTTGCGCGACTTGAACGGGCCGTTGGCGTCACGATACTGCACGATACTCTGCGCCAGTCCCATGCCGATACCCGACACCCGCGCCAGCAAGGGCACCGATGCCGTGTTGGCGTCGACGCCGACGGCGTTCACGCAGTCTTCCACCACCGCATCGAGCGAGCGCGACAGCTTCGCCTCGCCGAGATCGTGCTGATACTGGCCAACGCCGATCGACTTCGGATCGATCTTCACCAGTTCCGCCAGCGGGTCCTGAAGCCGCCGCGCGATGGACACCGCGCCTCGCAGCGTAACATCGAGGCCGGGCAATTCTTCAGAAGCGAAGGCCGAAGCCGAATAGACCGACGCGCCCGCTTCCGACACCACGATCTTGGACATCTTCAGTTCGGGTAGCAGCTTGACCAGTTCGGTCGCCAGCTTGTCGGTCTCGCGGGATGCCGTGCCGTTGCCGATCGCGATCAGCTCGACGCCATGCTCACGCGCCAGCTTGCCGAGGATGGCCAGCGCTTCGTCCCAACGGCGCTGCGGCTCATGCGGGAAGATCGCCGTCGTCGCCACTACCTTGCCTGTCGCATCGACCACCGCAACCTTCACGCCGGTGCGGTACCCTGGATCGAGACCCATGGTTACGCGCGCGCCAGCCGGCGCCGCCAGCAGCAGGTCGCGCAGGTTCGAGGCGAACACCCGCACGCCCTCTTGCTCCGCCGCCGTCCATAGGCGCATGCGAAGATCGATGCCGAGATGAAGCTGGATCTTGGTCCGCCAGGCCCAGCGCACCGTCTCGGCCAACCAGCGGTCGCCCGCACGGCCACGGTCAAAAATGCCGAACCGCTGCGCGATGCGGTGCTCATAGGACGAGATTGTTCCCGGCGGGAGCGTGACGGCCTCGGGCTGAATCTTCAGGTCGAGGATGTCTTCCTTTTCGCCACGGAACATCGCGAGAATGCGGTGCGACGGCAACTTGTGCAGTGGCTCGCTGAAATCAAAATAATCGCTGAACTTCGCACCGGCTTCCTGCTTGCCGTCACGCAGCTTGGAGCCAAGCACGCCCTCGGACCACATCTGCTCGCGCAGCGTGCCGATCAGATCAGCATCTTCCGCAAACCGCTCGACCAGAATCGCGCGCGCGCCGTCAAGCGCCGCGGCATTATCGGCCACCTGTTTATCCGGATTGATGAACTGCGCAGCCACGACAGCCGGGTCGTTCTCGGGCTGGGTGAGCAGCAGATCGGCCAGCGGCTCAAGTCCCGCCTCCTTGGCGATTTCCGCCTTGGTGCGCCGCTTCGGCTTGAACGGAAGATAGATGTCTTCCAGACGGCTCTTGGTATCGGCCGCCAGGATCGCAGCTTCCAATGCCGCGTCGAGCTTGCCCTGCTCCCGAATCGATTCGCGGATCGCAACACGCCGCTCTTCCAGTTCGCGCAGGTACGTCAGCCGTTCTTCCAGAGTACGCAACTGCGCGTCGTCGAGGCCTCCGGTCGCTTCCTTACGATAGCGGGCGACAAACGGAACAGTGGCGCCGCCATCGAGAAGCGCAACCGCTGCTTCGACCTGCTCTTCGCGAACGCCGAGTTCACCGGCGATTTGTTGATGAATCGACTTAGCCAACCGCAGCGCCTTTTGGAGTGAGATTGTTGAATCCGCCATGCCGACCGGCAGCGGGAGGCGAGTTATGAACCGATGCGGATCGATTCATCAACCACGTTTTGCCGAGGATAAACGTCCTGTGGACGACTGGCATTCCGCCGCAAGCGCGAACGAGCGCGGATGTCAACATGCGATGGGATTGTGATGAAGCGGTGGCGCTTAAAGATGTGGAGAAAAATCCGGGCGAAGGGTTATCCAACGGGTGCAACCCTGACGGGAGAAAGTAAAACGGGGCACGATGGTCCGAACCATCATGCCCCGTCGAAACGTTGATAGCGCAGACTTCAGCCCTTGCTCATGCAATCCTCGATGTAGAACCAGCGATCATCGCCGGTCAGTCCCTTTGACTTGACGTCCTTGCGGCAGGCCTTGAGCTTGGTCTTGTTCGTGCTCCACTTGGCCTTCATGTCCTTCAGCTTTTCGGCTGTCAGTTTGAGCTTGGATGGCTTTGCCGTCGTTGCGGGTGCGGCCGTCTGCGCCGCGACCGGCGCAACCGTACCGGCGACAAGAAGCGCTGCAACGAGGCAGGCTGAAATACGAGACATGGGATTTCCTTCGATCCAGATTGTTTAAAAGAAAAACGTGAAGCTGCGGGACGATGATCGTCCCGCAGCCAGCATTGGTCGATCAGAAGATCTTGACTGCGCTTTCGAGGGTCTTCCAAACACCCCACAGCAGCGGCACGCCGACGAAAGCCCAGAACAGCGAGGCCTTGGCATCGAAACCGCCCTTGCCGATACCGAACGAACCTGTCGTGGTCGTCGCACCTGCTGCAGCCGTCGCTGCCTGAAGCTTGGCGACTTCGGCTTCGCTCATGTGCCATTTCGGATCGACGGGCTTGATCAGGTAATTACAGATAATGCCCGCCACCAACATGGCGCAGAGGATGTACATGGTGGTGTTGTAGAGCTGATCGCGTGGAACGCCGGCCGCGAGCTGGAATTCGCGGATGTAGTTCACGACGACCGGACCGATGATACCGGCTGTCGACCATGCGGTCAGCAGACGGCCGTGGATGGCGCCGACGAACTGCGTTCCGAACATGTCGGCGAGGTACGCTGGCACGGTTGCGAAGCCGCCGCCATACATCGACAGGATGATGCCGAAGCCGAGCACGAACAGCAGCTTCGATCCCATCGCAGCGAAGGTCGGCGCCAGCGCGTAAAGCACGATACCGAGGATAAAGAACGTATAGTAGGTGTTCTTGCGGCCGATCTTGTCCGACAGCGACGCCCAGAAGAAGCGGCCACCGATGTTGAACAACGACAGCAGGCCAGCAAAGCCCGCCGCGATTCCGGCGATGGTCGCCTTCTGCTCGACGGATAACGCGTTGAATCCGACGTTCGGCAACCCGATCAGCTTGCCGGCGAAGATTTCCTGCAGCATCGGAGACGCCATACCGATCACGCCGATACCCGCCGACACGTTCAAACAGAGCACCCACCAGATCAGCCAGAATTGCGGTGTCTTGTGCGCGTTGTCGAGATGCACGTTATTGGTCGTAATCATCGTGTTGGCCTTGGCGGGCGCCTTCCAGCCCTCCGGCACCCAGCCGGCCGGCGGCACGCGATAAGCGAACGCGCCGATCATCATGAATACGAAGTAGATGAGGCCCATGGCCAGGAAAGTTTGCCAAACGCCGACATCGGTCGGAGTCTTGAAATAGTTGATGAGGATATTGGCCAGCGGTGCACCGATCATCGCACCACCGCCGAAACCCATGATGGCCATGCCGGTCGCCATGCCGCGGCGATCCGGAAACCACTTGATCAGCGTGGACACCGGCGAGATGTAGCCAAGGCCAAGACCGATGCCGCCGATCACGCCGGAACCGAGCCACAAAAGCCAGAGCTGGTGCGTGTAGATGCCGATCGCGCCGAGTACGAGCCCACCGCACCAGCACAGCGCGGCAGCAACGCCGGCCTTGCGCGGCCCCGCACGCTCCAGCCAACCACCCCAAACCGCAGCGGCAATGCCGAGCAACACGAAGAACAGCGTGTACATCCAGCCAAGGCTGGCAACCTTCCAATCGCAGGTGGAAGTGAACAATTCCTGCATCAGGCTCATATCCGGACAGGCCCTCGGCGCGGTGATGCCGAGTGAGCGCGACAGCGGCAGCCAGAACACGCTGAAGCCGTAAGCCATGCCGATACAAAGATGGATGCAAAGCGCCGCTGGTGGAACGAGCCAGCGATTGAAGCCGGCCGTCGCGATCGTGTGTTCCTTATCAAGGATTCCCGGCGCGGCACCTGCAACGGTGCCCGCCTGTTCGAGTGTAGCCATTGTCTGTTTTCTCCCCAAGATAAATTCAGCCGCTCTTTTTTTTGAGCGTTTCTGCCGTCTACTGCGCTCCTGCTTTTTTCAGGGTCATGACTGCATCCTTTACGTCCGGATCCAGCCCTGCCCCACCGTTATCGAGATGCGCCAGGATCGCGGTGCGCATTCGAGGATCCCAAAACTTCTTGATGTGTTCAGCAATGCCGGGCACGGCTTTCCCATTGCCCTGGCTGTGAAAGAATTTGCCAATCTGGTTGGCCATATAGACAAGCCGGTCAGGCGACGACATGAACAGCCCCTCCGGGTAGGATACGATCCGGATGCGTGAAAACCTCGAAACCATCCGAACGCGCAATCGCCGCCAGCGTGATGTTCGCCTTGTCGGCCATCTTCACGGCCAGCGCAGTCGGCGCCGAAACCGACACCATCACCGAAGCGCCAATGGCTGCGGTCTTCTGAACCATTTCGACCGACACACGGCTCGTGAGAAGCACCATGCCATCTTCGGCCTTCACACTGTTGCGCGCAAGCGACCCGGCCAGCTTGTCCAGCGCGTTATGGCGACCGACATCCTCCCGCAGTGCAATGACGCCCTGCTCCGGGGCCCACAATGCCGCCGCGTGAACCGCGCGGGTTTCAACGTTCAGTTTCTGCAGTGGATGAATACTCTGCATGGCGTCCATAATCTGAGCCGGTGAAAAGCTCCGGCCAAGCCCGACGATGGTCGCAGGACGGGTCGCCTCCACAATGGAGTCGATTCCGCACAGGCCACATCCCGTCGGACCCGCAATGTGGCGGCGGCGTTCGCTTAACCGGTCCGCATTCGACGTCTCGAGCCACATGCGCAACTCGATACCGTCGTCCAGATCGAGTTCCTCGAACGACTCGATATCCTGCGGCGAACGCACGATCCCTTCATTCAGGCTGAAGCCGACCGCGAAGTCCTCAAGGTCCTGCGGGGTCGCCATCATCACGGCGTAGGTTCCGCCGTTGTAAGTCAGCGCAACCGCAGTCTCTTCCGGAATCGCACGGCGGCCTTCGGTGAAGCCGCTGTCGCGCCAGACGTAGCGTTGAACGCTTATGGCCGGAGGTTTTGCCAATTATTCAGCCGCCTCAAGTGGCGCAATTCGGCGTGAATTGCGGGCCTGCTCATCATACTCCTTCTGCCATTCGCTCGGTCCGTTCGACGGCGAAATCTGCACCGCTGTGACCTTGTATTCCGGACAGTTGGTCGCCCAGTCCGAGAAATCCGTGGTGATGACGTTGGCCTGCGTGTCCGGATGATGGAACGTCGTATAGACGACGCCCGGAGCGACACGCTCGGTAATCAGCGCGCGCAACGTGGTTTCGCCCGCACGGCTCGCCAGGCGGACCCAGTCGCCGTCGCGCACGCCACGCTGTTCGGCGTCGTGCGGATGCATCTCGAGACGGTCTTCCGGATGCCAGACCACGTTCTCGGTGCGGCGTGTCTGTGCGCCGACATTGTATTGGCTGAGGATGCGACCCGTGGTGAGCAGCAGCGGGAAGCGCGGGCCGGTACGTTCATCAGTCGCCACATATTCGGTGATGACGAACTTGCCCTTGCCGCGCACGAAGTGATCGATGTGCATGACCGGTGTGCCCTCCGGTGCCTTCTCGTTGCAAGGCCACTGCACGGAGCCGAGTTGCTCGATCTTCTGGAACGAAACCCCCGCAAAGGTCGGAGTCAATGCCGCGATCTCGTCCATGATCTGGGATGGATGATCATAGTCCATATTATACCCCATCGCCTTGGATAGCATAAGGGTGATTTCCCAGTCCGCATAGCCGTTAAGTGGCGACATCACCTTGCGCACAAGCTGGATGCGGCGCTCCGCGTTGGTGAAGGTGCCGTCCTTCTCAAGGAAGGTCGAGCCCGGCAGGAAGACGTGGGCGTAATTCGCGGTCTCGTTCAAGAACAGGTCGTGGACCACGACGCATTCCATCGACGACAGCGCCGCGACTACATGCTTGGTGTTCGGGTCGGACTGCAGGATGTCCTCACCCTGGCAGTACATGCCCATGAACGTGCCTTCGATCGCGGCATCGAACATGTTCGGGATACGCAGGCCGGGCTCGTTGTTGAGCTTAACGTTCCACAAGCTCTCGAACTGCTCGCGCACCGCATCGCCGGAGATATGGCGATAGCCCGGCAGTTCGTGCGGGAACGAGCCCATGTCGCACGAGCCCTGCACGTTGTTCTGCCCGCGCAGCGGGTTCACGCCGACGCCCGGACGGCCGATATTGCCGGTCGCCATCGCAAGGTTGGCGATCGCCATGACCGTGGTCGAACCCTGGCTGTGCTCGGTGACGCCGAGGCCGTAGTAGATCGCGCCATTGCCCCCGGTGGCGTAGAGACGCGCTGCCTCGCGCAGCATCTTCGGATCGACGCCCGTCTGCATCGCGGTTGCTTCGGGGCTGTTCTTCGCAAGCGCGACGAAGGCGGCCCACTCCTCGAATTCCGCCCAGTCGCAGCGCTCGCGCACGAAGGCTTCGTTGGCGAGTCCTTCCGTAACGATGACATGGGCGATCGCGGTAAGAACCGCGACATTGGTGCCCGGTATCAGCGGCAGGTGATGGGTCGCCGCCGCATGGGGCGCACCGTTCACCATGTCGGTGACGCGCGGATCGATCACGATCAGCTTGGCGCCCTCGCGCAGGCGCTTTCTGAGGCGCGATGCGAACACAGGATGCGCCGCGGCCGGGTTCGCGCCAATGATCATCGCAACATCGGTATGCTCGACGGAGTCGAAATCCTGCGTGCCCGCGGATGTGCCGAAGGTCTGCGACAGGCCGTAGCCGGTCGGCGAGTGACAGACGCGCGCGCAGGTATCGACATTGTTGTTGCCGAATCCGGCGCGGATCAGCTTCTGGACCAGATAGGTCTCCTCATTCGTGCAGCGGGACGACGTGATGCCGCCGATGGAGTCACGGCCGTACTTGGCCTGAATACGCTTGAATTCCGAGGCCGCATGGTTGATCGCTTCCTCCCATGACACCTCGCGCCATGGATCGGTGATCTTCTCTCGGATCATCGGATTGAGGATGCGCTCCTTGTGGGTGGTGTATCCCCACGCGAAACGGCCCTTGACGCAGGAATGGCCGCGATTGGCCTTGCCGTCCTTGTACGGCACCATACGCACCACTTCCTCGCCGCGCATTTCCGCCTTGAAGGCGCAGCCGACGCCGCAATAGGCGCAGGTGGTCACGACCGAGTGTTCTGGCTGGCCGATCTCGATCACCGACTTTTCGGTCAATGTCGCCGTCGGGCATGCCTGCACACAGGCGCCGCAGGACACGCATTCGGAACCAAGGAAACTTTCGCTCATGCCCGGCGATACGCGGCTGTCGAAGCCGCGGCCCGCAATCGTCAGCGCGAAGGTGCCCTGCACTTCCTCGCAGGCGCGCACGCAGCGCGAGCAGACGATGCACTTCGATGGATCGTAGGTGAAATACGGGTTGGATTCGTCCTTCGGCATCCAGCGATCGTTGGCGCCGTTCTTCGCAAAGACGTGGTTCTCGCCCTCATAGCCATAACGCACATCACGCAAACCGACCGCGCCCGCCATATCCTGCAGTTCGCAATCGCCGTTCGCCGCACAGGTCAGGCAATCGAGCGGATGGTCGGAGATATAAAGCTCCATTACGCCCTTGCGGAGCTGCTTGAGGCGATCCGTCTGGGTGTGGACGACAAGGCCATTCATCACCGGCGTGGTGCACGACGCAGGCGTGCCTGCACGGCCCTCCACTTCGACAAGACACATGCGGCAGGAGCCGAAAGCATCGACCATATCGGTTGCGCAAAGCTTCGGGATCTGCGTGCCCATTTCCGTGGCTGCGCGCATGATCGATGTACCCTCGGGCACCGTCACGCTCTGACCGTCGATGGTCAGCGTCACCATCTTCTCGGATTTGGAAAGCGGCGTTCCGTAATCGGTTTCGTGAACGAGCGACATGGTGTCTGTCCTTATTCAGCAGCTTGCAGGCGCGGCGCCGCGCCGAAATCGTCCGGGAAATTCTTCAAAGCGCTCATCACCGGGTACGGAGTGAAGCCGCCGAGCGCACAGAGCGAACCGAACTTCATGGTCTGGCAAAGGTCTTCCAGCACGGCGATATTCGCCGCCGTCTTGTTGCCTGCCCTGATCTTGTCGATGGTTTCCACGCCGCGGGTCGAGCCGATGCGGCATGGCGTGCACTTCCCGCAGGACTCGATGGCGCAGAACTCCATCGCGAAGCGGGCCTGCTTCGACATATCTACGGTGTCGTCGAACACGACGATGCCGCCATGGCCGATCAGGCCATCCCTGGCCGCGAAGGATTCGTATTCGAACGGCGTATCGAACAACGCGCGCGGGAAATACGCACCGAGCGGGCCACCGACTTGCACGGCCCGGACCGGGCGGTCCGTGAATGTCCCACCGCCGATATCATCGATTAGTTCGCCGAGCGTGATGCCGAAGGCAACCTCGAACAATCCGCCGTATTTGATATTGCCCGCAAGCTGGATCGGCATGGTGCCGCGTGACCGTCCCATGCCGAAATCGGCGTAGGCCTGCGCGCCGTTGTTGAGAATGAACGGAATGGCGGCGAACGACAGCACGTTGTTGATGACGGTCGGCTTGCCGAACAAGCCATGGTGAGCAGGCAGCGGCGGCTTGGCGCGCACAAGGCCGCGGCGGCCTTCGAGGCTTTCCAGCAGCGAGGTTTCCTCGCCACAGACATACGCGCCTGCGCCGACACGAACTTCCATATCGAATGCGAATTTCGATCCGGCGACCGACTTGCCGAGATAACCGGCCTTGCGTGCTGCCACGATCGCGGCATTCATCGCCTCGACGGCATGCGGATATTCGGAACGGATATAGATGTAACCGCGGGTCGCACCCACCGCGATGCCCGCGATGGTCATGCCCTCGATCACCACAAAGGGATCGCCTTCCATGATCATGCGGTCGGCGAAGGTGCCGCTGTCGCCCTCGTCCGCGTTGCAGACGATGTACTTCTGATCGGCCTGGGTCTGCGCAACGGTGGTCCACTTGATCGCAGTCGGAAAACCCGCGCCGCCACGGCCGCGCAGACCGGAGGTCTTCACATCGGCCAGAATGCCGTCGGAGCCCAGCGTCACCGCCCGCTCAAGACCCTTGTAACCGTCATGCGCACGATAGTCTTCGACCGAGCGTGGATCGATCACGCCGCAGCGCACAAAGGTCAAACGTGTCTGGCGCTTGAGCCATGGAATCTCGTCCGTGACACCAAGTCGCAGGGGATGCGCGCCGTTCGACGCAGCAGCAGCGAGAATGGATTCCACGTCGGCCTCGGTGACCGGACCGAACGCGACTCGCCCTTCCGCGGTCGCGACCTCGATCATCGGCTCCAGCCACAACAGGCCGCGCGATCCGGTGCGGATAATCTCGACGGCAATGTTGCGCTCCGCGGCAACGGCTTCGAACGCGTCAGCAACCTCGTCTGCACCGACGGAAACAGCAGCCGCATCGCGTGGAACGTAAAGGCGCAGGGTCATCGCTGTGCCTCCGAAACCAGAGCATCGATACGTTTGGTATCGAGGCGCCCGACCAGTTTGCCATCCAGCATCGCCGATGGCGCGGTCGCACAGAGGCCCAGACAATAGATCGGCTCAAGGGTAACGCGGCCATCCGCCGTCGTATTCCCGAGCGGAATACCGAGCTTTTTCTCGGCATGAGCGGCCAGCGCATCACCGCCCGCAGCCTGACAAGCCTCAGCACGGCAGAGCTTGAGCACATGCCGGCCCGCAGGCTCGTGGCGGAAGTCGTGATAGAATGTGAAGACGCCGTGCACTTCCGCGCGAGAGAGATTAAGCGCCTCGGCGATCATCGGGATCACCGGCTCCGGCACATAACCGAACGCGTCCTGAACGGCGTGTAGGATGACAATGGTGGGCCCCTCAAGCTGCCTGTGAGCAGCAATGATCTCCGCACCTCTTTCGGGACTCCAGGCTTCGTATGCTGACGGCATAGACACTCTCGTTCGCGCACATCGCGTATGCGTTCAAGAGAATGAGAATCCCTCTAAAGATCAATGCAGCCATCCTATGCTGCGATACGGAAATCAGATCGATAAGAAAATCAAATGACTCATTTTAGAAATGAGAAGAATGGGTTAGCCGCCAGAATGACGGCCAAATGATACCTTGCACCGCAATGAGATGGTCCCGGCCCGCCTGTCCCGGGATCAGCTTTCGAGTGTCGGAGCAACCTCCTTTGCTACCTGAACCAGCGCCTCAAGAAGCGACGTCATGGGGTCGCGCGGCTGGGTCACAAGCCCGATGCTGTAGGTGACAAGCGGGTCCACAATCGGAATGCTTCGCACGGCATCGGAGAAGCCAAGTGTCTCGGCGAGTTTCGCGGGCATCACGCTGGACCAGCGCCCCGTCTTCACATGCGTATAGAGGACGATGATCGAATTAGACGTCAGCATCGGGGTGGCTTCCGTCCCCGCATCCTTCAACGCCTTGTCGATGATCCGGCGATTCTGCATGTCCGGCGTCAGGAGACATAAAGGCACCTGCCCGACTTCCTTCCATGTCACCTCATCGCGATCGCCAAACATGCCGTCCGGCGCGGTCAGCAAGCGATAGCTTTCGCGATAGAGAGGAATGGCGCGCACCTTTCCAACGGGCTCGTTCTCGATGTAGGTCAGGCCGGCATCGACCTCGAGATTTTCCAGCAGGCCGAGCACGTCGGACGACGTGCACGACACGATGCGGAAACGCACGTTCGGATGCCGCATGCGAAACGGCGTCGTGAGCGAGGCGACCATGCCAAGCACGGTCGGGATCGCAGCGATGCGAAGCTCGCCGGACAGACCGTCCTTGAGCGAATTGATTTCCTGCCGCATGGCGCGGGCATCGCCGACGATGCGCCGCGCCCAATCGAGTGTGCGCTCGCCCTCCGGCGTAAACCCGACGAAACGGGAGCCGCGCTCGACCAGCATGACCCCGAGGATTTCCTCGAGCTGCTTCAGGCTGGTCGACATGGTCGGCTGCGTTACGCCGCACGCCTCCGCTGCGCGGCCGAAATGGCGCTCCTTCGCGAGGGCAAGCAGCAGTTCGAGTTTTTCAATCAAGAAGCGCTTCTCCGGTCCACCACATCAATATCGCCCAAAAGTTCGCCAGAACTTTCCGGCCAGCATAATGGGGAAAACCTCAAAGCTGAAAGCTGGTTGGCGGGCTGGCTGCGCCGTGGTGATCGAGCCCGTTCCTCTGCCAGTTGCCCCGGACTAAGGAAGCTTCAGCAGAAATGCCCAAGGTTCGCGTGGAATCGAACCGCAATACAAGAATACATTCGTCGTATCAATTGGTTATATCGACAAGGCAAGCCGGGACGCCGCCATAACCGTGGCTCATCATGCGCGACTATGGCTGCGCCCCGGTATCGGGCACTACGCCATGATCTGCGGATCACCGTTGCCGTGCAACGAGATCCGCAATCAACAATGGATCAATCGATCTGAACGCCGATCGCCTTGATCGGTCCCGACCATTTTTCGATTTCGCTTTTAACGAAGCCGTCCAGATACTGCGGCGTCGCGCGATCATCCGGCACAATTCTCAGGCCCGCACTCTCGAGCTTCTGCTTGATCGCAGGATCGTGCATCGCTGCAAGCATCGCCTTGTTGAGCTTGGTGACGATCGCCTCCGGCGTGCCCTTGGGCAGGAAATACGCATTCCACGTATAGGCCTTGACGTCGAAGCCCTGTTCGACCGCGGTCGGCACGTTCGGAAGCGCCGGTGACCGAGCATCCGTGAGAATCGCGATCGGCTTGATCGCGCCGCCATCGATCTGAGGCTTCGCCGTCGTCACGATATCGCACAGATAATCCACGCGCCCGCTGGCGAGATCCTGCATGGCCGGATTCGCACCGCGATAAGGCACGTGAACGACGTCGATGCCCGTCACCGAGTTCAGCAGGGCGCAGCCGAGATGAATGGCCGAACCGGTACCCGCCGAGGCAAACTGCATCTTCGAGCCGTTTTGCTTTGCGTAAGCGACGAAGTCTTTCAGATTGCTCGCCGGAAAGTCCTTGCGGGCGACCAGCACCAGCGGCGCTTCAAGAAACAGGCCCACACTGGTGAAGTCCTTGGTCGCATCGTAAGCCGGCTTTTTATAAAGAAGCTGGTTCTGCGCCTGCGTTCCGACCGTGCCGACCAGGAACGTGTAACCGTCCGGCGCCGCCTTGGCGACACGCTGCGCGCCGATCATGCCGCCAGCCCCGCCGACATTTTCAACAATGACCTGCTGGCCGAGAACTTCGCCCATGCGCTGGGCAAACATGCGCGCCGGGACATCGTTCGGTCCGCCAGCCGCGAAGGGATTGATCATGGTGATGGGACGGCTAGGCCAGTCATCGGCGGCTCGGCCGCTTTCGATGCCGACGAAAGTCATCGCCGCGGCGATCGCGGCAGACGCGATCAGCGAAGCCTTCTTGTTACCCTTACGATTCTTCACCACAGCCATCGGACGTCCTCCCATATTTTTTTGTTTATGCAGCCAATACGCTCTGTATTTGCCCGCGAATGACTTCCTGCTTCTCCGCCTTGGCTTCCGGCGTGAGCAGAACGTCGATCGCGATATTCGCCGGGCGCTTCAGAACCACGATCCGGTCGCCGATTTCCAATGCCTCGTTAATGGAGTGCGTAATGAAGACAGCGGTCTTGCCGTTCTCCTTCACCAGCTTGACGAATTCGGCACGCAGCTTGCGAGCCGTCATTTCATCGAGTGCAGAGAAAGGCTCATCGCAAAGCAGGATGTTGGCATTGGTCGCGAATGCGCGCGCAATGGACACGCGCTGCCGCATGCCGCCGGACAGTGCATGCGGATAGTCATTCTCGTGACCGCGCAGACCAAGCGTTTCCAGCCAGCGTTCCGCGATGGCTCTGCGTTCGTCGTTGGATTTGCCGAGAATCTCCAATCCAAGCTCGACATTCTCGATCGCCGTCCGCCACGGCAGCAGCCGGTCGCCCTGGAAGACGATCGCCATCTTGCCGCGAAACGCGTCGAATTGGCGGAAAGGATCGTGACCGTCGACGGTGACGCTGCCCTTGGTCGGTTCGGTCAACCCGGCGATCATATTGAAGATCGTGGACTTGCCGCAGCCGGTCTTTCCGAGCAGCGCAAGCATCTGCCCCTGCGCGACTTGCAAATCCAGAGTATCCACCGCCGTGAATGCGCCTGCACCCGCTTTGCCGAAAACCTTCGAGACCTTCTCGAGAGAAATCGCGGTCTTCTCGATATCGTTCGTCGTCATAGCGCACGCTCCGAAACTGCACGGTAACGAAATGCGATCTTCTCGATAAGGGTCAGGATCGCCTGCACAACCAGGACGAAGACCACGAGTTGCAGCGTCCATGCCAAAGCACCGGCCATATCGAAGACCTGCTGCTGTTGAAGAAGCTGATAGCCGACACCGCCTGTGGCGCCGACAAGCTCGGCGACGACAACGACGCGCGAGGCGTTGCCGAGGTTGACCTTCCAGGCTGTCAGGATGTCGGGAAGGATCGCCGGAATGATCATCGCAGTGAAGAGCTTGGCGCGCGACGGACGGAAACTCATGACCATTTCCGTCAGATCGCGCGACATGCCCTGAAGCGCACCCAGCACCTGGAACGAAAACGCCGGAAGCGTCGTCATCACCATGATGAAAAAGATGCGCGACTCGATGCCATGAAACCAGATGATCGCGAATACGACCCATGACAGCGCCGGAATGCCCTGAAACAGGGTCAAGGCCGGCGAGAGAAAGTCATGAGCGAGGCGCGAGCGGGCCATCAGGACCGCCAGCAGCGCTCCGATCAGGAACGCACCGGCCAGTCCGGCAAGAATACGCAGTACAGTCGCGAGAACGTCCACGAACTGAGACCAGTCCGTCACGATGCTGATGAAACGCCAGAAGACGTCCACCAGCGATGGAAACAGGAATGGCGGGAAGAAGAGCGAGGCAATCTGCCAGATTACCGCGATCACGCCGAGCGGCACGATATACGATGCCGCTCCGCGAAGCGCCGCCATGCCCAGTCTGGACGCGCTCGAGTCCTGATACTGCGCAGCCGTCATTTCACCGGTCCCTGATAGATCGTTGCGGGAGATGGATCAGATGGAAGGAATGCGATCGACCGGCCCGCGTCGTACACAGCCTTGATCTCCTTGCCCACTTCAGCCGCCGGGCGCAGATTCATGCCAAGACGGTCATTGGCGCGGATCAGATCGGCGATCGCCTTGCGATCGTCATCCGTTCCTTTGCTCGCGATCAATTTCGCAGCATCGTCCGGATTGGCAGTGACCCATGCAGCCGCCTGCTTGTAAGCATTATAGAGCTTTGGAATCAGATTCTTGTTCTTTTCGGCCCACTCGACATGTGCGGCGACACCGAGATACGGAATGTTCGTGCTGCCCGTTGCTTTCTTCCAGTTTTCCTGAATCTTCAGATCAAGCATCCGGATGCTTGGCTTCTTGGAATGCAGCGTCGTATAGGCGGGCTCCCAGAGCTGAACTGCCGTCGCGCGATCCGCGAGCGCATAGCCGACCAGTCCCGGGGTTGCGGTGTTGACGACCGACAGCTTGCTGGTGTCCACGCCAAGCTGGCGGGCGAACCAGTCGAACATCACATAATTAGTCGTTCCCTTCGCCGCGGCGAGATCCTTGCCTTCAAGATCCTTCAGCGACTTGACCTCAGGGCGCGATGTCACGACGGCGCCCCAGAAGTCGAAGAGATTGAAGAGATAGGTAACCTTGACGCCGCGCACGTCAGCCAGGCCGACGGTGAGCAGCGAAGCGCTGCCGCCGACCTTGAATTCACCGGAGTTGAACTGCGCGGTGTAGGCGTCCGGCGTCCGCTCCTCGAAGCTGATCGAAAGGCCATTCTTCTCGTCGAGCTTCTGCGCCTTGATCACCGGCGGCAGGAATGCACCGAGTGACGGCGCACCGAACACGACGATGGACACCTTCGGAAGATCCTGTGCAGCCAGCGGTGACGCAAAGGCCACTGCGGAAAGCAATCCCAGAGCAATTGCAGCTTTTTTCATAATCTTCTCCTCCTGTTATGCTGTTGTCGCGCTGACGGCGCGAAAGATGAATTCCGTGAGTTCACGCGCAAACGCGTCCGGAGCCTCGACCGAGGAAATGTGCGCGGCATCAATCGTCGCCATTTTCGCTCCCTTGATTCCGGCCACGATCTCCTCTCCGCGAGAGGGCGGCGTCGATGGATCGTGCGCGCCGCAGATCACATGAACCGGGCAGGAAATATCGGACAGGCGCGGCTTGAGGTCGGCAACTGCAAGAACCTCGCAGCATCCGGCATAGCCTTCCAACGGCGTCGCGCCAATCATCTCCGCCAGTTCTTCGATGCGTTTGGGAGCCCGCTCGCGAAACGCCGTCGTGAACCAGCGATCCAGCGTCGCGGACACCAGCGAACCCATTCCGTTCGCGCGAACCGCGGCGGCGCGATCCTGCCACATCGAAGCCGGCGGGAAGTTCGCTGCGGTGTTAGCCAAGACCAGCCCGCTCAGCCGCTCGGCCCGGTTAGCGCCGAGCCACATGCCGGTCAAACCACCCAGCGACAGGCCGCAGAAAACAGCCTGACGGATGTTCAACGCGTCGAGGATGGCGACGGCGTCCAAGCCTAGCCGTTCGGCGGTATACGGCCCCGCCGGCACATCCGACTTGCCGTGACCGCGGGTGTCGTAACGCACGAAGCTCATCCGATCGGACAACCGATCGCAAACCTCGTCCCACATCCCCATGCTTGCGCCAATCGAGTTGCTGAGCATGACGATCGGCTTGTCCAAAGCAGCAGGACGTTCCACCGCAAGGCGGATTCCGGGCTCAACTTCAATGCGCTCGATACGGCTTGACGACGTAACCATGACGTTACTCTAGGCTTTGTTCGCAGCTTCGAACTCCTTGCGGAGTGCGACAAAAAAGCGGCCGATCAGATGTTTCGAGACGCTTGACAGAATGCGCTGCCCGACGCCGGCGACAAGACCGCCGATCTCGCCGGCGCCCTTGTAGATCAGCTTCGTGCCGTCACCGTCCGGCTCGAGCTCGAACCGGGCCGTTCCCGTGCCATGGCCGATCGAGCCGCTGCCCGAAACCTGAATGTTGCACGACTTCGGCTCGTCCTTGTCGGACAGGCTGACCGCACCTTCAAACGTGCCGCCTACGGCGGCGACGCGAAGCTGCATTTCAACCTTGTAGGAATCCGGCGCAGTCTCCGTCATGCTTTTGCAGCCCGGAATGCAACGGGTCAGAACGACCGGATCGTTAAGGGCAACCCAGAGCGCCTCAACCGAGGTCGGAATGGTTTCGCTGCCGCTAATATCGAGTTTCATGCTGCCCTCCTCAGAGACCGAACAACCGCTGGGCCAGCCCACCGTTGATCGACGCCCGTTCGCTGTCAGAGAACGACGTATCCTGAACGATATTGAGCGGTGCAAGATCGCCGATCGGGAACGGCATATCGGATCCCATCATGATGCGATCCGCACCGACGACGTCGGCGAGATAGCGCAGCGCGCGGGTATCCTGAACGATGGTGTCGTAATACATGGCGGCGAGCGCGGCATCCGGATCGCCGAGCTTGTCCTTGTCGAGCGAATAATTCCGGCGCAGACGACCGATGACATACGGCAGCGCAGCGCCACCGATACCCGCAACCACCTTCATGTTCGAATAGCGCGTGACGTGCCCCGCATAGATGAGGCGCGACATTGCGATCAGCGTGTCGGTGATGCGGCCGACGGCGTTCGCCATGCCGTAGTCATGCACGCGGTCGTCGCCGCTCTCGAACACCGGGTGAATGAAGATGATCGAGCCGAGTTCGTTCGCGGCTTCCCAGAACGGAGCAAGCGTCGGATCATCGAGAACGCCGCCCTTGCCCTTCGGCTGGGTACCGATCATCGCGCCCTTGAAACCGGCCTTGTGAGCATCTCGCAGCACCTGCGCGGCGCGTGCGCCATCCTGCAGCGGCACGGTCGCCAGCGAGATAAAGCGCGGCTGTTCCTTGCTGGCCTGCGCCAGATGCGTGTTGATCAGACGCGACCACTCTTCGCCTTCTGCTGCCGGAATTTCATAGGCAAACATGTCGAGCCAGCCACCAACCACCTGGCGCTCGATCTTCTGCGTATCCATCCATTGCAGGCGCGCAGCAATATCGCTGAGCGGCTTCGAGACCGGACGGGTCGGCTTGTTGCCAGCGAAAGAGAAGCCGAGGCTGCCGCCTTCCTCGATCAGACGAACGGACGGGAATTTCGCCTTGTCGGCCCGGATTGCATCGAGCAGGCTCGGAGGCACCAGATGTGCGTGGCAATCAACGATCACGTTTTTATCCTTTCTTGGTCGCTTCCGCCGCAGCGATGGCGTCGCTGATAGCAGCAATACGAATGGGGAGCCTGGAGAACGAGATACCGAGCGATGAAACGGCATCGTTGATGGCGCCGGAAATAGCAGCGGGAGAGCCAAGATAACCGCTCTCGCCCGAGCCCTTCTGTCCGAACACCGTGAACGGCGACGGCGTGCAGTGATGCACGATCTCGACGTCCGGCATTTCGTGTGACGACGGCAGCAGATAGTCCATGAAGGACTGGGTCAGCATCTGGCCTTCATCGTCGTAGACGAATTCCTCGAGCAGGGTTGCGCCAAGACCATGCGCGATGCCGCCAAGCGTCATTCCCTTGACGATGTGCGGGTTGATCACCGTGCCGCAGTCATGGCCGATGAGGTAACGCCGGATTTGCGGCTTTGCGATTTCGGGATCGAACGCCACCAGAACAAGATGGAATTCAAACGAATGGCATGGATACATCTGCACGCGGCCGTTCTCTGGCAACTTGCTGCCGGTCGGCACCTGCATCACATGCGTGGTTTCGAGACCTGGCTCCATTCCTTCCGGCAGCGAGTGAAATTGACGGTGTCCGAGATTGACAAGCTCCATCCATGACAATGTCTTGCCCGACGTCGGATCGCTCACATTGCCTTGAGCATAATCGGCATCATCGTCGGCAATTCCGAACTGATGCGCGGCGATCTTGATCAGCTTGGCCTTCAGCTTTTGTGCCGCGTGATAGCAGGCGCCGCCCATCATGATGGCCATTCGGCTGCCGACCGGCGTGTTCGACGGCAGGCTCGCCAGCGAATCCGGCCGCACGATGCGGATTTTGTCCGGATCGATTTCCAGCACTTCACCGACCACGGTGGCGGCGAGCGTTTCATGCCCCTGCCCCGATGACGTGGTGTGAATGGTCACCGTCACAAAGCCCACGCCGTCCACATTGATGCGGCAGGAATCCATCCAGGTCGTGGTGGTGTTCTTCTCGTTAAGCAGCGGCTCGAACGACGAATTTCCGCCGCTCGGCTCGAGACATGCAGCAACGCCGATGCCCGCCATCATGCCTTGGGCGCGGAGTTCATCCCGCTCCTTCAGCAACGCATCATAGTTCGCGTTGGTCAGCACCTTTTCGACGACCGTGTGATAGTCGCCGCTGTCGTAGTGCGTTCCGCTCGGGATCAGATAAGGAAATTCGTCGCTGCGGATGAAGTTGCGGCGGCGCACCTCGATGGGATCCAATCCCACGGCCGCTGCGACCTTGTCGATCGCCGTCTCAATGGCGTAATTCGTCGGTGCCTGACCGAAGCCACGGACCGCTTCCTGCGCCGCCTTGTTCGACATGGTCGCCATGGCGCGGTACTGAACGCTTTCGATCTTGTAGGGGCCGACGATGGCGCCGATCGGCTTGCCGAGCTGGAACGGCGAACGTCCCGCATAGGCGCCGACATTGTCGAGCGCGCGCATCTTCATCGACTTGACGATACCGTCATTATTAAAGGCGATATCGACATCGAACAGACGCTCCGGACCATGCGCGTCACCGGCCCGCATGTTCTCAAGCCGGTCCTCGATCAGGCGAACCGGCCGGTTCAGAATGCGCGAGAGATGAGACACGAGAACGGTGTGCTTGATTCCGCGCTTGACGCCATAGCTGCCGCCGACGTCAACGTCGTGATGCACGCGAACATTGTTGGTCGGAATCCGCAAGGCGCGGGAAATCTGGTCGGGATACTTCGGCATCTGGATCGAAGCCCAGACGTCGAGCATGTCGCGCCATGCGTCCCACCTCGCCACCACGCCGAACGTTTCGATCGGCACGGTGGAATTGCGGCCCCACTTCACCCGGAAGGACAGATGCCGCGGGCTTTCCGCGAAATGCTTGTCGACCTCGCCCCAGACGAACGTCTTGTCGAGCAGCACGTTGGTGCCGTGCTCGGGATGGACGTTCGGACTTGCGTCCGTGATCGCGTCTTCGGCATCGATGACGTATGGCAACGGCTCGTATTCGACACGAACCTTCTCAATCGCGTCCTCGGCCTGGGCGCGGGTCTCGGCCACAACGGCCACGACCCATTCACCCGCATACCGCACCTGACCGACAGCCAGCGGATAGCGCCGCACCTTTGGCGTATCGAGACCGTTCATCAGCGGATCGACAGCTTTGACCAGTTCTTCGCCCGTCAGCGCATAAACGACGCCCGGCATTTTCAGCGCTTCGGTCGTATCGATCGATACGATGCGCGCCGCCGGATATTGCGACGGCACGATGGCGACGTGCAGCATCTCGTCGAGAACGATATCGGCAACGTAATGCCCACCGCCGACAACAAAGCGCCGGTCTTCCCGAACCCGGCGGTTCGACGATACGAATTTCAGAGTTGTCGGATGCTCGCTCATCGGCGGCCTCCCTGTGCCGCGACGGCCTTCACCTTCTCCTCGACTTGATCTGTCTCGGTGGAACGCGGGCTGTTGGCCTTGCGCAGACGTTCGGCTGCGAGTTCGATGGCTTCGATAATCTGGCCATAACCTGTGCAGCGGCAGATATTTCCGGAAATCGCATCCACGATGTCTTCGCGCGTCGGCTCAACCGTGCGCTCAAGAAGCGAATGAGCCGCGAGAATCATGCCCGGCGTGCAATAGCCGCACTGCATGCCATGAGTTTCACAAAATGCATCCTGAAGAACGCTCAATTCGCCCGGAGCCGGAGCGAGCCCTTCGATTGTCGTGATATCGTAGCCGTCGGCCTGAGCAGCAAACATCAGGCACGAACGGACCGGCGCGCCATCGAGAAGAATGGTGCAGGCGCCGCAAACGCCGTGCTCGCAGCCGGTGTGGCTGCCGACAAGAGCCAGATCTTCGCGAAGCGTATCCAGCAGCGTTTTCCGCGGCTCGACGTCCACTTCCCGGACGCGGCCATTGACCGTGAGAGAAACCTTCATTGCGCTCCTCCGTGAACGGCGCGATCGCTCCCGACCTGCGCGTCCTTAATCGCATCCTCAAGTGCCCGCACGCCGAGCGTTACGGCGACACGCAGGCGATACTCTGCTGAGGCATGCAGATCGCTGGTCGGCTCGAGCACATGCGTGGCCTCGCGCACCATGTCCGTGATCGATGCCTTGTCGAACGAACCGCCGATCAGGCCTGACACATCGAGACGCATGGCCCGGTCGCCGACACCGCCGATCCCTAGCGCCGCATCGACGCACTTGCCGCTGTCGTCCATCGCCACCTGCGCGGCGGCGGCCACGAATGCGAAATCGGATTGACGCGCGCTGACCTCATAAAATCCCGTGCCGATCCGCGCCTGGCGCCAGATCGGAAAACGCACGCCCGTTACGCAATCGCCGGGCATCACCGCCGTGAGCATCGGGCCGATAAAGAAGTCGTCAGCCGGCATCGTGGAGACGCCGTCGGGATTGGTGATCTCGATCTCCGCCTGCAAAGTGACGGCAACCAGTGGAATCTCCGCAGACGGGTCAGCGTGAGCTACCGAACCGCCGACAGTCCCCCGGTTTCGCGTCGGCGGATGACCGACCCACGGCAACGCCTTCGCGAGCAGCGGCAGCGCATCCCGCGCCACGACGCTGCGCTCGACCTGGACCTGACGCGTCGTCGCGCCGATGGCAAGGACATCGCCATCGACGCGAATACCGTTCAATTCCGGCAAACGGTAAATATCGACAAGCCTGGCCGGACGCGCGAGACGCATCGCCAGCATCGGGATCAGGGTTTGCCCGCCCGAGATGACGCGCGCGTCTTCATCCGAAGCAAGGAGTTCGCAAGCTTCGGCAATAGATCCCGGCCTGACATATTCAAAGGGAGCTGGCTTCATCGGCTTTCTTTCACATTGGATGTCTTTCACACGACATCACGATGCGCGGGGGTGACTATCCCAGCAGCAGCCCGGCAAGGGCCGGCGACAACACCGAGACGGTCTGGTTCTTCAGCAGCGGGCCATTCACTTCGGAGGCGGCCTTGATCTCGCGCCACTCGGCATCGGCGCCGAATGCAGCCCATGCCTTCGTGCGGTCGTCCTCGGACTTGAAGCGCGTCACATAAGTCAGGCGGCCATCTTCCGCCGGCGCTTCAAACACACCGAGCAGTTCAATGCCGTGCCGCGGCAGACGAGGCGCCACATGCTCCTTGAAGCGCGCCCTCATCGCCGGCGCCTTGCCCTCAACAGCCTCATAAACGCGAATTTCGTAAATCAACGCCATCTCCATCTGCTTGCGCGGTTGGCGGCGATAAAATCAAAAGAGAGGGCAATGTCAAACTTATTCTAGTTCAATTACCACAATCGCCTCTGTTTGCACCGCAACAACGGAATTCTATATGAAATTTACGCGGTATCAGTTAGAAAAGCAGGTCTTCACGTCCGAGGATTGAAACAATTTTCGAATTGTACTATCCGATATGTCTGCTTTTCAGGATGCAACGCCGTGTCGCAAGACCTTCCAACTGAATGGATTCCAACTCTTCCCGAGACGCCGGGACCACGTTACCTCGCGTTCGTCCAATCGCTGGAGAGAGACATCAAGTCGGGCACCTTGAAGCCTGGCACACGCCTTCTTCCCCAGCGTGACATGGCGTCACAGCTCGGGTTGAGCGTCGGCACCATCTCCAAAGCCTATTACGAAGCGGAATCCCGCGGACTTATTTCGGGAGAAGTTGGACGCGGCACATTCGTGATGCGAAGGCGCCCGGCCGTGAGCAGCGAAAGTCCTGCTTCAACGCTCAACCTTGCGCTCAACGTACCCCCACATACCGGCGAGGATGAGCTCATCACCTCGGTCCTCAAAGACATCGTTGCGGATGGCGTGCTCCAGCCCCTGCTCGGCTACCTGCCGCATCAAGGTCTGCCTCATCACCGTGACAGCATGGTCGGATGGCTTGCGCAGCTCGGCATGTCCACCGATGCCGATCATCTCTTCATTACCCACGGCGGACAGCATGGTCTCTCGATTGCCATGGGCATGGTGACCAGCCCCAACGGCATAGTGCTGACCGAGCGCTTCACCTATTCCGGTATGATCGCGCTCTCGGCGCAGAACGGATACCGGCTGCACGGTGTGGATTGCGACAAACACGGGCTGCTGCCCGATGCGCTCGATCGCGCCTTTGGAGAAACAAAAGCCCGCACGGTCTTCTCCATGCCCACGTTGCAAACGCCAACCGGCACAACGATGCCCAACGAACGGCGGGAGGAAATTGCGGACGTCATCCGGCGGCACGACGGCTATCTGCTGGAAGACGACGCCTACGCGTTTCTGTTCCAAACGCCGCCCAAGCCGATTTCCCTGCTTCTGCCAGAGCGTAGCTTTTACATCACAAGCTTTGCAAAATGCCTGGCTCCGGGTCTGCGTATTGCAGCCATGGTGGTCCCCGACCAGTTCCGGGATCGCGCGAACAATGCGGTCCGCGCGACCGGCTGGATGGCATCGCCGCTGATGGCTGAGGTCGTCGCACGGCTGATTCATGGCGGCGACCTGATACGTCAGGTCCATCTCAAGCGTGCTGAAGCAACACGTCGAAATGCGATTGCCGACGAGGTGCTCGGCAACTGGCTGCCTGTCATTTCCGAAACACCTGGCTTTCATCGCTGGCTGCCTATTCCCGCGGGACGCACGTTGATCGCACTGGTCGCACAGGCAGCGCGCGCCGGAATTACGCTCGCTCCGCCAGGCGCCCTTCAACAGGTCGATCGCGGCACGCTCGGCGTCCGAATCTGTCTCGGCCATCCGAAGACCCATGACGAACTGAGGCGCGCGCTGGTGGAGCTGCGACGGATTCTCGAATCCGCCGAGGAAATGTCGTTTGTCTAGAGCAAGCGACAGGGATCTGAAGCGATCATTAAATACGTTTTGAGTCGGCGGTCACAATGATTGAACTACGCCAATTCAGACAGTTCATTGTCGTTGCGGAAGAACTGAGTTTCCGCCGCGCCGCGGATCGACTCAACATGGCGCAGCCGCCGCTGACCGCGACAATCAAGCGCCTCGAAGATGCCATCGGCGCCACTCTCATCGAGCGCACGAACCGGATCACCTGCCTGACGGAAGCAGGACGCGTTTTCCTCGAAGAGGCGCGAAAGACCGTCAATCAGGCCGATCACGCTGTTCTCGCCGCGCAGCGCGCCGGCGCAGGATTGACCGGCTCCCTGCGCGTGACCTTCGTTGCCAGCGGCGCACGCGAATTGCTGCCATCCATATTGCGACGCTTTCGCGAGCGCTATCCGGCCGTGAAACTCGAATTGCGCGAAGCAATGACGGCGCAGCAGATCGAGCTGTTGAACGCGCAGCAAGCCGATCTTGGCTTTGTCATTCCTCCGCTTCAGAACGCTGACGGACTGACCAGTGAGGTCGTGGCCCGCTACAGGCTTGTCGCAGCGATTCCGGAAGGACACCCCCTCGCCCGCCACGCGCAGATCAAGTTGTCGGATCTTGCCCACGATCCCTGGATTCTATTTTCCGCACGTCAGGGACCGGGCCTTCACCGCATCATCCTCGATGCATGCGCTCGGGCGGGCTTCATTCCGAATATCGGTCAGGAAGCGCCACAGATGGAGACGATCGCGAATCTCGTGGCTGGCGGAATGGGTGTCGCCCTGGTCTCGAGGGCCCTTGCGACGGGTGGCCGGAAGGGCGTTGCATTCTGCGAACTCACCGGGCCCGGGGCACCGGTCGAGTTCGAACTGGCCGTCGCCTATGCGCAATCAACACCCATTCTGGATGCGTTCATTGCCGCAACCAGAGACCAAACCACGCTGACGACGTCTTGAAGTTGGCTCAACTGCCTGCATCAAGCCGGATGCGCAGCACGTCAGCAAGTAGCGGCGGGATATTCAAGATATTCAGCAGATAATCCGTGGTCATAGAAACCATGATTGAGCCGACGACGGCAACGACGGACCCCATAATCACCGCCGTGTTCATGACCTCGTAGTCCCGATTGAGCAGCTGCGACAGAAATATCCTGAAGATCAGCGACAATTGCAGGATCGGCGTGACCACCATCAGGGGCGCGACGGCCAGCGATGCATAGACAAAGCCTTGAGAGATGGCGACCAGCGCGGCGGCTGCCGCGAACCACGTGGTGCTGTTCCGATTGACGGCGCGCAAACTCCGCCGGAACGATCCCAATACCGTGAGAAGAACGAGGACCGCAGTGGTTGCGCCCGCATAGGCGATCACGCCGCCCGCGATGACGTTCTTGACTGGCATGCTTTCAAACGCGGCCCGCACCAGCAGCGGCGACACGCCGTAGGCAATCGCCGCACCCGTGCTGCACAGGATGCCGGGCAGGTATCGTGGCTTGAAGGTCGGTTTGGCATTTATCGCAGCATCCGAAACGGCCGCCTGCCCTTGACTTGGCGCCGCCGGCTTCGCGGCTTTGTGCAACTGGGTACCGAACGAACCCGCAAGCATCAGGACTGTCCCGATGGCCTGCAGGACCGTGAACTCCTCTTTAAGAAGAACCACCGCCAGAAGCATCGTCACGATGACCTGAAGCTGCACGATGGGCGCGGAGATGTTCACGCCGACGAGTTTGTTCGCCTCGTAATTGAAGTAACGGCCGATCACAAAATGCAGGATGCCCTGACAAGCGAGCCAGCAGACTACGACGACCGGAAACGAGGGAATCGACCATATCTGTCCGGTCGCAATCGACATCACCAGAAAGCACAGCCCGCCGAGCGGCACCGTCAGCGCAATCGCCTGCGCGGCCGTCCCGGTCAGGACGCCACGTCGCATCGCGGCATTGTTCATGGCAAATGTCAGCGCCGCCAGCGTTGCGTAGATGGCCCCAAGCATGAATGAGCTTTCTGAAGTCGGATGGAGACGTTTGCCATCTCTCGGTTACGGCATGGCGGCGGACTATGGGTTGTTTCTGCCCGATTGCGCAATACACCATGCCTCTGTTTGGTTCATACGGAGCGAGACATTTTGCATAGCGCGAGATTCAAAGCGTCCACTCCAAACGAAAGGCCCGCATCGCCAGATGCGGGCCTTTATCATGCCATCCGAACTGTCGCGGATTTACTCCGGCGGAATGTTCGCCTTTTTCACAACCACAGCCCAACGGTCGATTTCGCTGTCCACAAAAGCGCGGAATTCATCGCCGTAAAGCTCGCCGGGCTCGACGCCCATCTCGGCAAACTTGCGCTTGGCCTCATCAGACTCATTCACTTCCTTCATGGCCGCAACCAGCTTCTTGTAGATCGGCGAGTTGTGGGCCTGCGGCATGTAGACGCCGAACCACGCCTGCACATTGAAGCCCTTCACACCGGATTCATCGAGTGTCGGAACGTCAGGAAGCTGGGGCGAGCGTTTCAGCCCAGTCAGAGCAATCACTCGTACAAGGCCTCCCTTGGAAGCGTTTACGACCGTCGGCAGCGAATCGAAAAGCATCGGAATATGTCCGCCGATCAGGTCGTTCATCGCCGGGCCATTGCCCTTGTAAGGGATATGGACGATATCGACGCCCGCCATCTGTTTGAACAACTCACCGGACAGATGATTGGAGCTGCCCGTGCCGGCCGAGCCGAACGAATACTTTCCCGGATTTTTCTTCAGAAGCGCGATAAACTCGGAGATGTTCTTCGCAGGAAAATCCTTGTTCACCAGAATGGCGTTAGGCGCCTGCGCGACAAGCGCGATCGGCGACAGATCCTTTTTTGTGTTGTAAGGAATGCTCTTGTAGAGGCTTGGCGTAATCACATGATGCGTCGCCGTCAGCAGCAGCACTGTCCCGTCCGGCGGAGAGTGCACCACCGGCTCCGTGCCGATGATGCCGGACGCACCCGGCTTGTTTTCGATATACGTCGTGACTCCCAGCTTTTCGCCGAGGATTTTTCCGACCACGCGCGCAAGCACGTCGGTCGGACCGCCGGCGGAGAATGGTACGATAATTCGTATCGAGTTGCCTGGAATCTCCGGCCCCGCGCTTCGTGCATCGCCCGAAGCCAGGAGCATGATGGCCGTGATGGCCGTTAGAACGATACGCATTGTTTCCCCCTTGGATTCTTTGTTTGTTTTGATTGTGCCGTCGGACTATGGCGCCCGATGCAGCTTCTTCACCGGCGTCGGATCGAGATTGAACAGACGGGCGGCGTTCAACCCCAGAATGTTCCGCTTGGCCTGCTCCGTCAGAAACGGCAGATCGCAGATTTCCTGAGGCAGATCGAAATCGAAATGCGGCCAGTCGGATGCAAACATGAGCTGCGTCTCCGCCTTGATCATTTCGAACGTGGTTTGAAGCGCCTTCGGATGCGTCGTTTCCATCGGCTGGGTCGTGTACCAGCAGTTGGTGTTCATGTATTCGCTCGGCATCCGCTTGAGCTGCGGCGCTTCCGACGGACGCATCAGGTATTGATCGTCAAGGCGCTGCATCAGGAACGGCACCCACGCGAGACCGCTCTCTACCCACATCGACTTGAGCTTCGGAAAACGCTCCGGAATGCCGTTCAGAATCCAGTTCGTCATGTGCACCATGTTGCACCAGGCGAAGCCCAGCGCATGCATGCCAAGGAATCGGTTCACGGTGGCCAGCGACGGGTCCTGCCAGTGATAGCCGGCATGGAAAGCGATCGGCTTTCCTGTTTCCTCGATCATCGAATAGAGACGCATGTAATCGTTGTGATGCACCGGCTTGTAACGCGTGCTCGTGACGCAGAATCCGATCACGCCCTTCTGGTCGCCGAATTCCTGAACGGCCCGCTCCGCTTCCTTCGGTGTATTGAAGGGCAGATAAATGAGAGTCTTGATGCGGTCCTCGGCTGACAGGATTCTGTCGGCCATCCAGCGGTTGTAGGCCCGCCCCAGCCAGACTTCCATTTCGGTCTGGGGATGCATGCCGAGAAACAGCATCGGCGTCGGAAACACCACCATGTTGTCGACGCCAAGCGAATCCATCGCACGGCGCGTCAACGTCACGTCGCGGTGAACATCGGTTTCCGTCACCGCCTCGCGCTGATCGTCCTGATGCGGAATACGGCCACCGACGGACTGATAACGAAGACCGAGATCGCCATTGAGGCCGTAAGGCGGGGCGCCGATGCGCTCCATCTGGTAGCGCATCGCGTTATCGCGGATCACTGGATCCTCGATATACGTCACCACTTCCTTCCATGACACGGTCTCAACATGATGCGCGTCGATGTCGACGACGAACCAGTCTTCCAGGCCGCGCTGGATGGCAGTCTTCCTCGCATGATCGAGCACGTCGCGCGTGTCGGTATAGACGTCGATCTGCTGAGTCTTCGCGTATTCGGGTCCGAATGTTTCCCGCTTGTTCATCGTAATTATCCTTGAACGTAAGTGTCTTCGTCGGGACGGCGCCGATACCAGAGCGCCAATTCCATCGGACTGAGGTGAAGTGCACGCAGCATCTCCGCGACAGCGGAAAGCAGCTCGGTCGGAGTCATTTCGCTGTCGCGCTCTCCCGCGATCGGCTTGAACGTCCGTTCCTCGCCATCCGATTTCGCCACGTAGAGGCGGATCGCCGCGGTCAGAATATTGGCGACGGACTCATCGGAAACGCGACTCGCCTGCCCGCTTTCAACAAGCTCCCGCGAAGCCTGCAGCAGATTCGGCGCAATGGAATCGATCCAGCCATATTGATCGTTGCGGCGTTCGTCATTGGAGGACGACATAGATTTCTCCATCGCGAATCGTAAGATCGGCCTTACGCAGCCGGACTTGCGAATTACCCTGATGCGCCCCGGTCCTGATGCTGAATTCGTAGCCGTGCCAAGGGCACACGATATTGATTTCGCTTTCGTCGTATTCCATGGCGCGAACCGTGTGATCTTCCGCTACCGGCTCAAGCACACGCTTCATCATGCGTCCCTGGCAGATCGGTCCGGCGCGATGCGCGCAGCGATTGTGCCAGGCATAGAATTCGTCACCGAGCCGGAAGACGCCGACCTCCTTGTCACCGCAAACGATCACCTTGCGATCGCCGTCAGCGTAATCCGTCACCTTCCCCGCATTGTATTCCGGCATTGAATTCTCTCCGTCAGCGGCCCGGTCACACTGAGGCTCCGAGACCATGCGCCGTATCGATGCCAAGCGGCATCCTCAGTTTGTATTCATTCCAAACTGGGGCGCACCGGCAATAATCCGTTTCATAAGGCGCGATACGTCGGCGGTATCACGCGCGCAGCAAATTGCTGTGCCGCAGCGATGCGGTGCAAGTAATCGGTGAGAATTCGGGGCAAATAGAACGAAAGCGACGCTACATCGGCCTGGCGGCGAGCAATCCAAGAGAGCGCGGAGTGGTCTCACCCTCTGGATGACAAATGGAACTCCCCGTGCTCTGCCAGTCCGAGAGACTCTGCACGTCAGCGCTCATCATCACCGCCGATGCGATCGCGTGAACGCAGATGCTCTCCGGCCGATGCCCGCCTGAAATATAGTGCGCGTCATGTAACGTGATCGGTCGCGACAGAACTTCGCGCCGCACAACACGACAAGATTGCTCACGCAATCAACCAGTACATTAATGCCTGAGATTTGCGGCTCGCAGTCGACAGGTTGAGAATCCAGATCCCCAACGCCGATAGTCCCACGACGTTTTGCCCCAAGAATATACGCGGCGAACCGCCACATTACAGCGGAACAGACTTGACTTGTCTCGCCCCTAATCGCACGATCGTGCAAATAAATTGTTACAGGGGAGGACGAAAATTGTCACAGTCTACCGATCGAAAAAAAACGACTCTGTTGAAATTCGCAGTAGCGGTTGCGAGCAGCCTGGCTGCTACGGCGGCAATCGCTCAGCCCCTTGACGTTGTGAAGATCGGCTGGCCGGCTGGCTTCGCCTCCAACATGGCGCATCTCACCTTCGGCAAGGAGCTTGGCCTCTTCAAAGACGAGAACCTCGATTACGAGGTTGTATCGATGCAGGGCACCTACCCTGTCATTCAGCAGATTCTGTCCGGCGGCTTTGATACCGGTTATGTTGGCGTGGAAACCGTGGTCAATGCGCTGCAGCCCGGCGCAACGCCGCTCCCGCTGAAATTTGTCTTCAATTACACGCGGCAATCGATCTGGGAAATCGTCGTTCCTGAAGCAAGTCCGATCAAAACTCTCGCCGATCTCAAAGGCAAGACAATCGGCATCGCAGGGCCGACCTTTGGTAACGTGCCAGTCACCAAGGCCGCGCTCGGCGCCGTCGGCATCCAGCCTAATCAATTCACGTTTTTCACCGTCGGAAGCGGAGGTCCTGCATTCCGGGCGATGACGACCGGACAAGTCGATGCCCTGAACCTTTGGGACACGATGCATGCGACCCTTGAGGCCACCGGCTTCAAACTGCGCGAGATCAAACCTCCCGCTGAGTTCGAAGGAAATCCGAGCCACGGATTCGCCGTTAGAGACGACCTCATAAAGAACAAGCCTGAATTCGTGGCTCGTTTTGGACGCGCCATTGCGAAGAGCATCGTCGCCTGCGACGCCAACCTGGAAGAATGCATTAAGTCATTCTGGCGCGCCTATCCGGCGCAGAAGCCTCAAGGCCCTGAAAATGAGGCCATGGCAAAGGAACACAAGATCCTGTCAGCCCGCATGAAGAAGTTGATGTATTTCGGACCGGGAGAAAAGCCGCTAATGGGAAGCTTTACCGACGCCCAATGGCAGGGCGTCATCAAATCTCTCAAGCTGGGTGGCGTGATTTCGGTCACCGATTTGCCGATGGACAAGCTTTATACGAACCGCTTTGTGGCCGACTTCAACAAGTTCGATCGCGCCGACGTGATCAAGCGCGCCAAAGCCGCCACCAAATAACGATATCAGAAGCACTAACAATAATGCCGCCGACAGATTGTCGGCGGCATTTTTGTTGGTTCGATCAGCCTTGAGGAAATGGCTTACGCCGGTTCAAACACCGGGTAGTTCGTATTCCCCGCAAGGACCCACGCAAGACGAACAGGCATATCGATCTTGAGCGCTTTCGGATCGCAATTGATGATGTTGGTCAGGATACGCACGCCCTCTTCAAGCTCGACGCTCGCAACGACGTAAGGCTTCACATCCTTGAAAGGCGGCGGCGCCTTATATGACAGGGAGAACGAATAGATTCGTCCCTTCCCGCTCGCCTCACGCCATTCGAGATCACGCGATCCCGAATAGACACTGACGGGCCGCGGATAGAACTGATACTTGCCCGACTTCGGACAATACTGAAGCATCAGCTTCTTGTCCTTTGCTCCGTCCCAGAACGGCTTGCTGAAGTTCAACTGGATCGGCGCGGGACGCTGTCCTGCGAGTGGATCGAATTCGATCGACATTATGCGGCCTCCAAAATCAATGCGGTGCTCGAGCCCCAGTTGCGTCCATACGGGATCCAGCCGATGCCCGTCACGATAGCGTTGGAATGATCCTTGACCTGACGTGCGCCGGCTTCGCCAAACAACTGGCGCAAGGCTTCGGAAAGATTGTGCGCACCGCCGGCAAGCCCGGCCTGGCCTGCCGAGATTTGTCCGCCGCCGGTGTTCAGCGGCAAATCGCCCTTATAGGTCATGTCGCGCTCGTTAACGAACTGACAGCCGCGCCCGGTCTCGCAGAAGCCGAGATGTTCGAGCTGCATGACGATCGCGATGAGGAAGTCGTCATAGGGCTGGAACATCTTGATGTCCGACGGCTTCATCCCCGCCCGTTCAAAGGCGCGCTTGCCGGCGGCGCGATGGCCGCCTTCGGTAATGTCCGGCGTCGGGTTGGTTTCCAGGTAATTGACCCGCTCGCCATATCCGATCGGGTGAACCATCTTCTTCGCACCCATTTTCTTGGCGCGCTCGGTGGTCGTGACGATGAAGGCGCTGGCGCCGTCGCACACCATGACGCAATCGAGCATCCGGATCGGGTCCGAAATCATCGGCGAAGCGAGATAGTCCTCGACCGTGATGGGCTTGCGAAGCTTCTCGCAGGCAAGGTCATTCATCAATGCGTGGTTGCGCTGCGTGACTGCGAGCTTTCCGAGCGCCCTGGAGTCCAGTCCGTACTGATGATCATAACGCTGGCTGATCAGCGCGAAGTAGCCCGGAGGGCCCATGATGCCCATCGGGTACTGGAATTCGCCGCGGAACGCGCCGATGCTCTGCTTGTTCTCGCTGGATTGCGGATCGGAAGCAATCACGACAACCGTTTCGCAAAGCCCGGCTTTGATGGCCGCTGCTGCGCGGGCAATGTTGCCGGTTGCAGATGCGCCACCTAGATCCGTGACCTGACACCAGTTGAGTTCGAGTCCGAGATAGCCGGACAGGATTGGCCCGTAAAACGGGTTACCGGCGTCGGCAAAACTCGAAGACACGGCCATGCCGTCGATTTCGGACTTTTCGATTCCAGCGTGCGCGAGCGCGCCCGCCATTGCTTCGCCTGCGAGATCGTAGACGCTGCGGCCCGACCGAAACTCGATCTTGGTTTCGGAATAGCCGATAATTGCAATATCGCGATTTTTCATTTGCTCTCCTTGGAATTCCCCAATCGTTTACTTGCCCGCGAAGGTGGCGGCACGCTTCTCACTGAAAGCCTTGACGCCTTCCCGCATGTCGGCCGTACCGAACATCAACTGGTAACCGCGGCGCTCCAGCTTGAGTCCGGCATCAAGCGACGTATCGAGGCCCGCGTTCACGACTTCCTTGATCTGCTGGGCAGCCAGCGGCGCGAGCGTGGCGATCTGCGCCGCGATCTCAAGCGCGCGCGGCTCGCAGTTGCCGGGTACTACCTCGCTGACCAGACCCATGCGGTGCGCATCGTTTGCGTTGATGAACGCACCGGTCAGCAGCAAATACATCGCGTTGTATTTTCCGACCGTCCTTGGCAGACGCTGCGTCCCACCGGCGCCCGGGATCAGACCCAACTTGATTTCGGGCTGGCCGAACTTTGCCTTGTCATTTGCGATGATGATGTCGCACTGCATCGCGAATTCGCATCCGCCACCGAGCGCAAAGCCGTTGACCGCGGCAATGACCGGCTTCGGGAAATCCATGACGGCGCGGGTCGTATAAGCCTCGATCGCGCCGACGACGTCGCGCCCGGCCTGCTCCTGGATATCCGCCCCGGCGGCGAATGCCTGTTCGCTACCGGTCAAAACAACGCAACGGACCTCAGGATCATCCGCCAGTTGGGCGAAGTATCCGTGCAGAAGGCGGCGCACTTCCGTGTTGAGCGCATTGCGCACATCCGGACGATTGAAGCGCACGACGGCGACGTGGGGAGATGGTCTTTCGAGAAGGACAAGGGACATGCGGGTTATCTTTTCTTTGATCTTGTTGCGAGCAATCTCCGACCGGTTATCATAATTCGCACGATCGTGCAAATAATCTAAGACACAAAAAAACCGCCGGCCCGGAGCCGACGGTCTTTATTATTGCGCTGCTGACGCGTCAGTGAATTTCGGATAATTCCCGGATCGACGGCCTCGAAGTTTTTTCATTCACTTTGGACTTACCCCGCTCCAGAGCCTCGAAGTATTCCTCGAGAAGCCTTTCGCAGTGATCGCGATTTTCCGCATCCGGACGCAAAATCTGGCGCATGACCAGTCCATGCGCGAAAATCAGCAGGTTCTCGGAGGTACGCTGCGCGTCGATATCCGCCGGCAATTCGCCGGCATCGATCGCGCTGTCGATAAGTTTCTTCCAGAATCCAAGCTGCTTCTCGAAGCGCCTGTTTTGATGTTTTCGCAACTCGGTGCTTCTTGTACCGGCAGCGGCATAGTTGACCCAAAAGCGCCAGAACCGATCGTTCGATGATCGGAAAATGTGGCTGAAGGCAAAAACCTTGAGCTGCCCCAATGGCGAAGAGCTAGGCCCCTCTTCCGACGGAGTTTCATAAGCGGCCTGAAGCGCCGCCATGATGAGCTTTTGCTTGTTTCCAAAATGGTAATTGATTGTGCCGGTGCTGACTTCCGCACGGTCGGCAATTTGTCGCATGCTGGCGCCGTCAATTCCGGATTCCGAAATGACTTCGTAAACCGTACCCAACAGGTCCTTACGCCTCTGAACTCGGCCAGGCCGTTTTCCGGCAACGGCTTTCGATTTGCTTTTCATATTTCGGGAATCCAGTTCTGAGCGCCTCTCACATACACCAATTAAATATCCGGTCCTGCGCCGAACCGCAACGATAGCAACGTCCCTTCGCGGAGAATAGGCCGCAGTAAATTTATTTGCACGGTCGTGCGAATTATGCATACTGAGATCGGACGCGCCGACGAACGGCACACCAACCTGCATCGGGCACAGACCCGCACCAGAAAACACACCATGATCCACGAGCGCGAGGCCGTGGATATTTCGGGGGACATCCAAGGTCGAGCCGCATGCTGAAACCTCATCAAGCAAAGCAAGCGCATGGAGATTCACCGAATCCCGTGCTCTCAATCAACCAGATGAATCTGGTCTACAATTCGACCCGCGGCCCGATCACTGCCATTCGCGACCTGACATTTTCAATACGGAAGGGCGAGTTTGTTTCCATCCTTGGACCGTCGGGATGCGGCAAATCGACCTTGCTCAAAATCGTGTCCGGCCTGCTGCGCCCGACATCCGGAAACGTGGTTCTGGCTGACGTCGAGGTCAAGGAGCCACGACCGGATATTGGCATCGTCTTTCAGCAGCCGACGCTCCTTCCATGGAAAACGGTACTTGAGAACGTTCTCGTCCCTATCCGCGCCATGCGCATGCCTGTTCACGAGTACAAGGACCGCGCGCATGATCTTTTGCGGCTTGTCGGCCTGGGCGACTTTATCAATCACTACCCTTACGAACTGTCGGGCGGAATGCAGCAACGTGTCGGCATTGCACGCGGCCTTATTCACGATCCGGCGATGCTGTTGATGGACGAGCCGTTCGCAGCGCTCGACGCGATGTCGCGTGAATTCATGATGGATGAGTTGCAGCAGATCTGGATGACCACCGGGAAATCCGTCCTGTTCATCACCCATTCAATTCCCGAAGCTGTCTATCTCTCGGACCGCGTTCTCACGCTCTCGCCTCGCCCTGGCCGCGTCATCGACGATATCAAGATCGACCTCCCCCGCGTTCGGGATGTCGAAACCATGGGGCAATCGATGTTCGGCGAATACGCAACGCACCTCAGGGCCTTGTTCAAATCAAACACCGCACCATCCACGAGGATCGCATGATGAGATTTCGCTGGGTTGAAGTCAGCATCTCTGTTGCTTTCTTCATTGCGACGCTCCTGTTGTGGGACCTGTCGGTCCGCTTCTTCAAGGTGCCCGCTTATCTCGTTCCCGCGCCACTTTCCGTCGGCGCGGCGCTCTTCGATGGACTGGTGAACGGCACCTTTTATCCGCACATCGCGGCGACGCTTTACGCTGTGGTCGTCGGGTATCTTCTCGGCTGCTTCCTCGCCGTCGTGATCGGCGCTCTCCTCGCCGAGATTCCGCTCATCGAGCGTGCCCTGATGCCGTATATCGTCGCACTCCAGTCGATGCCTAAGGTCGCGCTCGCACCTCTCATCATCGTCTGGTTCGGCTTCGGCATGTCGTCCAAAATCGTTCTGGTCGCGCTGATCTGCTTCTTTCCGGTTTTCATCAACACGCTGGTCGGCATCCGCTCCGTCAATCCCGACATCGTGAACCTGTACCGCGCATTCAGCGCATCACGATGGAATATCCTGCTGAACGTCAAGCTTCCCGCAGCCGCCTCGTCGATCTTCGCCGGTCTGCAGATCAGTGTCGCCATGGCGCTGATCGGCGCGGTTGTCGGCGAATTCATCGCCTCGAAGGCAGGCCTTGGAAATCTGCTGCAAGCCTCGTCCATGACCATGGATGTCGCCACCATGTTCGCGGTGGTGATTGTGCTCGCTGCCATCGGTGTGGCAGGAAACGAAATGCTTCAATACCTGCATCGCAAGGTCGTGTTCTGGGAAAACAGGGCTCATGTCGCGACCGAAGGCGCATGAGCCATACGCCGCGGTGAATTGGCGAAACCAGAGATCAAGACGAATCCGATGAATTCTCCCGCGCAGAACGTATTTGACGGCGGCAGCGCCGAGCGGCTGCTGGCGTCGATGCCGTCCCGACTGACGGGGCTGGTCGAACGCCAAGCCAACGCCAATCCCGACCGGCGCGCGCTGATCTCGGGCAGCAAGACAATCACCTACGCCGAGCTATGGCAGGCGATAGGCCGCGCCAAGCAGATATTGAAGGATGCAGGCGTTGTCCCCGGCGATCGCGTCATGATCGTGAACGAGAATTCCATCGCGGCAGTCACGTTCGTTTTCGCAGCGACCGCTCTCGACGCATGGGCCAGCCCTATCAATGCGCGGATGTCGGCGCGGGAAATCGACGCATGCCGCGTCTTTAGCGGATGCCGCACTGTCGTCTACACGGTTGGCGACTCATCGTCCGCCGCCGATCATGCGACGCGGGCTCAGGCCAGCGCGCATGACGATCCCATTTTCGGCAAGGTCGCCCTTGCACCGACCAACGAGAACGCACGCCCCGAACCTGTCTATCCGGAGAAGGAGCGCCAGACGGCGATCCTGTTGTTCTCCTCGGGCACCACCGGCGCGCCGAAAGGCGTCAGGCTCAGCCATCAGGCCATCATGTACATGGGCGGCAACATGGCGGAGCTTCGCAAAATCACGCCCGACGACATGTTCTACAACATCGCTCCCCTCAGCCACGTCATCGGCCTCGGCGCCATGCTGACCACCGCGATCTGGGCCGGCGGCACCACCGAACTCGTCCCTCAATTCCGCCCGGACAATTTCGTGGCCGCGCTGCATGCAAACCGCATCAGCTACGTAATGGGCGTTCCGACGATCTTCGCGCGGGTGATCGAGTATGCGGAGGCCAACGGGCTCTCTCTTCGCTCGGATCGTTTGCGCTTCATCGCCGTCGGCGGAATGCCGCTCGATCTGACGCTGAAGGCGCAGATCGAAAACGCATTCGGACTCGAGATCGGCAACTCCTACGGCATGACGGAAATCTCCCCGATCACACGTTCACCGGGCGCAACGGTCGGCAGAACCGTCGGCGTTCCCCAACCAGGCATCAAGATCCGCATCATGCGCGAGGGCGGCCATAGCGCCGCGATCGGCGAACCCGGCGAGATATGGGTCAAGGGACCCAACCTCATGCTGGGCTATTACAAGAACGATTCCGCCAACGAAGACGTCAGCCGGCCCGACGGCTTCATCACCACTGGCGACATTGGATCGATGGACCACGAAGGCAACCTGTCGCTGGTGGGCCGCACCAAGGATGTCATCATCCGCAGCGGATTCAACGTCTATCCGGTCGAAGTGGAAGCAGTGCTCTCGCAGGTGCCGGGGGTGGCGCTGGTGGCCGTGGTCGGCCGCGCGGTGGATGGCAACGAGGAAGTCATCGCCTACGTTCAGCCGACTGCAGGCCGGCAGCTCGACATCGCCAAGCTTGAGGCGTGGGCCAAAGAGAATCTGACGGCCTACAAGCGGCCAGCGAAAATCATTCTGACCAATGAACTGCCGATCGGCCCGACAGGCAAAATCCTGAAATCAAAGCTGAAGGCCGATCTTGCTGCGAGCGACGCATAATAAAGTCGCCTCGACAGGTTCACCCGCCGCGTAGTGATTGTCCTCAGTCTCCGCCAGCATCGAAAGCCCGCATCTAGCGGGCTTTTTGACGCCTAAGAGGAATATTCTCTAAAGTCGGATTGGTTGGCTGGGGAACCTGGATTCGAACCAAGACAAACAGAGTCAGAGTCTGTTGTGCTACCGTTACACCATTCCCCAATCGATCGCGGGTGTGATCTGACGCGCAATGCGTAGCATCGGGCGGATCGTCATCCAAATCAGCAAATCGATTTGTGCGCTGGATATAGAGCGAGGTTTGGTCGCGGTCTACCCCTGCTGTGAATGAAGTCAGGCTTCCGAGGATAAAAAGGTTGGCGAGCCCCCCTCCCGCCGCTCGAAACGAGCGGATTTCAATAGAGTAAACAAATACTTAATCAGGAATTCCTCAATACAAAAATACCCCTTTTATAACGGGGTCTTAGCACATTCGCGCCGCCCTCAGGCCGGTCCGCGCCCTTCCCTCCGCCTTCGCCGAACCCGGCGCGTTTACAGTTCTGGTAACAACCCCTTGTACAATCGAGTAATTCACGTCGCTTAAGGCTTGCCGACTACATGATCACTGCAAATCCGCCAGCGCTCGGACGCGTCATTTCGGTTCGCGGCTCCCAAGCCCGCATCGGACTTATGACCACGAGCCAGATCAACGACTCCAATGTGCGGGCCACTGTCGGACAGTTCTTCGGCATTCGGACGGCGACGACCATCATTGTCGCGATGATCACGGAAGTTACCCGCGAGAACGTGCAGTCCACCGATAGCTATTTCGCGGTCGCATCGGTCGATCTTCTGGGTGAAATCGGACTCGGCCCCACCGGCCGTTTCCAGCGCGGCGTGACCAGTTATCCGACCATCGGCGATGTCGTGGACGTTCTGACCAACCAGCAGCTGCGGACGGTCTATGCGCCGTCCAAGGCCGAACAGATCAATGTCGGCACGCTGCAGCAGGACCCGTCCGTCACCGCCTATGTCGATGTCGAAGACATGCTGAGCAAGCACTTCGCCGTGCTGGGCTCCACCGGCGTCGGCAAATCGAGCGGCGTCTCCCTGCTGCTCAACGAAATCCTGCGCGTGCGGCCCGATCTTCGCGTCTTCCTGCTCGACGTTCACAACGAATATGGCCGCTGCTTCGGCGACAAGGCGCTCGTCCTCAATCCGCGCAATTTGAAGTTGCCGTTCTGGCTTTTCAATTTCGAGGAATTCGTCGATGTGATCTTCGGCGGCCGGCCGGGTGTCTCGGAAGAACTGGAAGTTCTGATCGAACTCATTCCGATCGCCAAGGCGACCTATACGCAATACCAGAACACGGATCGCGTCGGCCTCAAGCGCATCGATGTGAAAACCGTCGGCTACACGGCGGACACGCCGGTCCCCTACCGGCTGGTCGATCTGATCTCCCTGATCGACGAACGCATGGGCAAGCTGGAAAACCGCTCTTCGCGTATCGTCTATCACAAGCTGATCACGCGCATCGAGACCGTGAAAAACGATCCGCGCTACGCCTTCATGTTCGAGAACGCTAATGTCGGCGGCGATACCATGGCGGAGGTTGTCAGCCATCTGTTCCGGCTGCCTGCGAATGGCCGGCCGATGACGGTGATGCAACTCGCCGGTTTTCCGGCCGAGGTCGTGGACTCCGTGGTGTCCGTGCTCTGCCGCATGGCATTCGATTTCGGACTGTGGAGCGACGGCGCGTCCCCAATGCTTTTCGTTTGCGAGGAAGCGCACCGCTACGCCTCCGCGGACCGTGGCGTCGGCTTCGGTCCGACGCGCAAGGCAGTGTCGCGCATCGCCAAGGAAGGCCGCAAGTATGGCGTGTACCTGGCGCTGGTGACACAGCGTCCGGCCGAACTCGATGCGACGATCATTTCCCAGTGCAACACGCTGTTCGCGATGCGTCTTGCCAACGAGCGCGACCAGATGCTGCTGCGCTCCGCGGTCTCCGACGCCGCCGCGAACCTGCTGTCGTTCGTGCCGTCATTGGGCACGCGCGAAGTTCTCGCGTTCGGTGAAGGCGTGGCGCTGCCGACACGGCTGCGCTTCAAGGAAGTGCCGGTGCATCAATTGCCGCGCAGCGAAGCGACGATCGCAACGACGCCATCGACGCTCGGCGGCCATGACATGAACTTCGTCAGTTCGGTGCTGGAGCGCTGGCGTGGCGCGACGTCCCAGCGCGAGACGCCGAACGATCCTGTCTTCGATCGCACCCCGCTCGATCGCCCTGTGCCGCGCATGCCGGAAGCGCCAATGCTGCAACCTTCCCTCGGTCTCGACCCCGACCGGTTCTCGCTGCTGAAAAAGCCGCTGCGCTGATCGCGCGGTAAAATCGCGCGCACTCCCAACGCGTCTTGCACTGGCGGCGGCGTCATCTATGGTTCGGAGAATTCTTTTCCGCACCGGACCATGAGCATGACCGCAGCCCCCATCAGCCGCTTTCCCGTTCCCGCCCTGAACTCCCTCCCGGACGACATTCGCGAGCGAATTCTCGCCGTTCAGGAAAAATCCGGCTTCGTGCCCAACGTGTTTCTTGCCCTGGCCTACCGGCCAGACGAATTCCGCGCGTTCTTTGCCTACAACGACGCGGTGATGGAAAAGGACGGCGGCTTGACCAAGGCCGAGCGCGAGATGATCGTGGTTGCGACCAGCGCCGCCAACCAGTGCCACTATTGCGTCGTGTCGCATGGCGCGGTGCTACGCATCCGTGCGAAAAATCCGCTGATTGCGGACCAGATCGCCAACAACTACCGCAAGGCCGACATCACGCCGCGGCAGCGCGCGATGCTCGATTTCGCGGTCAAGGTTGGCCTCGAAGCACAAAAGACCTCCGCACAGGACTTCGAGATCCTGCACGGTCATGGCTTCAGCGACGACGACATCTGGGACATCGCCGCGATCGCGGCGTTCTTCGCGCTGTCCAATCGGATGGCCAGCCTCACCGAGATGCGCCCGAACGATGAGTTCTATATGATGGGACGCGTGCCGAAATCATAACGCGCCAGCCCTGCGGAGATCGCGACTTGCTCGAATGGTGGGACATCGTCTTGCGGCTCGGCGTAGCGACGCTCGCCTCGGGCGCCATCGGCCTCAACCGTGATCTGCACGGCAAGCCTATCGGCCTGCGCACGCTCGGTCTCGTCGGCTTGGCCACCTCGCTGGTCGTGCTGATCGCCAGTCCCGCCGCGATTGAAGCCGGCCAGTTGTCGGACGCAAGCAGCCGCGTTGTCCAGGGTATTCTCACCGGCATCGGCTTTCTCGGCGCTGGCGTCATCGTTCATGCCGACCAGCACAAGGTCAAAGGCCTGACCAGCGCCGCCTGCGTATGGTTCACCGCCTGCGTCGGCGTTGTCTGCGGCCTTGGCCACTGGCGGCTGGTCGGCATCGCACTTGCGATTGCGCTCCTGTTGCTGATGGTCGGCGGTCCGGTCGAGCGGATGCTGCATCGCCTGTTCGGCGGCAAGCCGGACGAGGCACAGCCGGACTAATCGTCGGCCGCCGGGCCGCACCAGCCGGGCAAATAGATTGCGTCCTTGCTTTTGCCGAGTGATAGCGCCTGCTCGATCGCTCTTTCAAAGTCCTTCTCGACAACCTTCCGCGACATCCGCCGCCGCAGAAAATCCGCCCACAGGAATTCGCTGAACGGCGTCGTGTCCTTGGCGAAGCCACCGGCGCGGCGCAATTCTCCGGCCAGGCTACGGAACGGATCGTCCTTGAGGCCGGTCACGTCTTTCGGCAATTCATCGTAATGGCGGCGCTCGCCCTTGGCGTCGTAAGGATAGACCCAGCGATGGTTGTCGAGCACGACCCAGAACGCCTTTTTGTCCACCATTGTCAGGTCCGCCACGACGGACACCAGCACATTCTTCTCGCCCTCTTCATGCAGCGCGCGAGCGAGGTGATGGTGGTCGATGACATAGTTTTTCCTGTCGGGACCGACCACGACGGGGATCATGTGCCTGCCGAGCAGTTCCGCTTTCTTCTTGTCCTTATGTTCGCGCCAGCGGGTGCGCTTTTCCTTGACCTCCCTCATGCCGACCGTCATCTGCGTCGGCCGCAGCGAAAGAATGGAAACGGGTGTCAGAACCGGTTCACGTTTGTTCGCCATTATCAAAAGCTCCGTGGGCAATACCGACACTTTAATCCAAGGCGCAGACGCACGATGAGGCCTCCCGCATCACTTTCAAGACATCAAGCGATGGTCCTATGCGCCACACAGCTCCGTGGTGATTCGGCTGGACAAGGTTCCGCCTATGCTTTTCGGCACCACGGGAATATCGTCTTTCGATGGGACATATGCGTCCACGGGACTAATATGCGCTCCGTGATTGGGGACTGCCTTTCATGACCGACGGCGACCACCGCGTTCTTAAATTTCGTCCGCGGACGCACACCCGGCCTCCAATCGGCAGGCCCGGCAAACTCGCGCCTGACCTGTCCCGATTTGAGCACGGGGGCGAAAGTCCCGATGAATACCGCCAGCGGATGATTACGAACGTCGCGGCAATCGCCTTCACGGCCGCCTTGACCGGCATCGGGATCTGGCTTGCGATGACCCTCGCCGACCTTCGGAACACCCAGGATTGCGTCCTGATGGGTGGCCGGGACTGCGGGCATATTTCGGCGCAGACAACCGACGCGATTCGCCACAATTAGCGCCAAAAAGCGGCTTCACAGGCCGGACCGCTGCGCCATTGAACTCAGGGCATCGCTCCGATATACGGGAATCCAACCTGTCCTGAGGGGTCGCGGCACGGTTCCACCCCGCATCCGTGCCTTATTGGCGCTTACCTCAAAAATATCAAAGGCTTAGCATGTCGACTACATTCGATCAGGTCGCCACGATCATTGCGGAAACCTGCGACATTCCCCGCGACACGATCACCCCGGAAAGCCACGCCATCGACGATCTGGGGATCGACAGCCTCGACTTCCTCGACATCGCCTTCGCCATCGACAAGGCGTTCGGCATCAAGCTGCCGCTGGAGAAGTGGACCCAGGAGGTCAACGACGGCAAGGCGACCACCGAGCAGTATTTTGTTCTGAAGAACCTCAGCGCGCGCATCGACGAACTGGTCGCCGCCAAGGGCGCCTGACGCCCGGCCATGCGTCTCGAATACTTCCAGATGATCGACCGTATTACCGACCTCGATGTCGGCCAGCGGACGATCGCGGTCGAAGCACAGGTGCCCCTCACCAGTACGATCTTCGAGGGGCACTTTCCCGGCTACCCGCTGATGCCGGGCGTGCTGCTGACCGAGGCCATGGCGCAGACATCCGGCTGGCTTCTGATCGCGCTTCTCAAGTTCGAGCGGATGCCGTTTCTGGCAAGCGTCAAGGAAGCCAAGATGCGCGACTTCGTCACCCCGGGCGAATTGCTGACCATCGACGCAAGCGTGGTGCATGACGGCTCCGGCTTCGCCGTGACCGAAGCCAAGGTCCGTGTCGACGGCAAGCTGAAGTGCAACGCAACGCTGACCTTCCGCCACACGCCGTTTCCGAACGCCGACTTGCGCGGCCACATGGAGGCGATGGCGAAAATCATCGGCTTCCCCCAACAGGCGATTGCCCATGGCTGATACCTCGGCTGAACATCCTTCCTCGATCGGCCGCGAAGCCTGGATCACCGGCATCGGCCTCGCCACTTCGCTCGGCGAAGGTCTCGATTCGCATTGGGATGCGTTGAACAGCAAGACGGTCAACGTCGATGAAACGACGTTCGCGCCTCACGTCGTTCATCCGATGACCAAGCTGACCTTCGACGCGCAGATCCCAAAGAAGGGCGACCAGCGCCAGATGGAAGCCTGGCAGCGCATCGGCACCTATGCCGCGGGGCTCGCGCTCGACTCCGCAGGCATCAAGGGCAACTCCGACATTCTCTCCCGCACCGACATGATCGTTGCCGCAGGTGGCGGCGAACGCGATCTCGCCGTCGACTCGGCCGTCATCAATGCCAGCATCCAGGGCAATGCCGCGCCTGCGCTGCTGAACGAACGGCTGATGAACGATCTGCGCCCCACCCTGTTTCTGGCGCAGCTTTCCAATCTGCTCGCGGGCAATGTGTCGATCGTGCATGGCGTCACCGGCTCATCCCGCACCTTCATGGGCGAGGAAGCCGCGGGCGTTGATGCCGCGCGCATCGCGCTGGCGCGCATTGCCGCCGGACAAAGCGACATCGCACTGGTCGGCGCCGCGCAGAACAGCGAGCGCAAGGAAATGCTGATGCTCTATGAGTTCGGCAATTTCAATCTGAAGAACAAGTTTGCACCGGTGTGGGAGCGTGACAACGGCTTTGCGCTCGGCGCGGGCGGCGTGTTTCTTGTGATCGAATCCAAGGAGCATGCGCAGGCGCGCGGCGCGAAGCCTTACGCGAAACTTTCCAGGGTCGTGGCCGACCATGCGCGGCGCAAGGCCGCGGGCGACGTGACCACGTCTCTCGATGGTCTCTGGTCGAAGCTCGGACCGGTCGGCCCGAATGCAGCGATCATCACCGGAACAACCGGTGCAGCGCCCGTCACCGGCGAAGAACGCGCTTTCATTGAGAAGCATCGCGATCTTCCCGTGCGCGCGAGCGGCACACCCTTCGGCCATGTCATGGAAGCGCAGTTTCCGCTCGGCCTCGCGCTGGCAGCCCTGTCGATTTCCCGCGGAGCCCTCTTCCCGCCGAACGATAAAACTGGCGTCGAGATTGAAATGGCGAAACCGCCATCCCAGATTGTGGTGGTCGGGGCCGGTCACTGGCGCGGCGAAGGCATGGCGTTGGTCGAAGCGGTTTAAGCGGGGAAAACACGATGACAGCGACTCGCGACAAATTCGGACGGCCGATCGTCGTTGTCACCGGCATGGGTGTCGTGACGTCCCTCGGCGCAGGCAAGACCGACAACTGGACCAAGCTGACCGCAGGCGAATCCGGCATCCGGACCATCACGCGCTTTCCGACCGATGGTCTCAAGACGACCATGGCGGGCACCATCGACTTCATTCCGGTCGAACCGTTCTCGTCGACTGTGCTCTCCGAACGGCTGGCTGACGTCGCCGTCGAGGAAGCCGTTGCGCAGTCAGGCATCGGCAGCAAGGGCGACTTCCCCGGCCCGTTGTTTCTCGCAGTTGCGCCCATCGAACTCGAATGGGAGCCGCGCAACGAACTCGCCCGCGCCACGGGGCTGACATCCGGCATCGATTATGATGCGCTGCTGAAAGCCAGCGGCAGCGGCCACTTTACCGGCCTGCATCGCCGCTTTCTGTTCGGCTCCGTCGCCGATCACCTCACCGAGACTTTCGGCACCAAGGGTTCTCCGATTTCGCTCTCGACGGCGTGCGCTTCCGGGGCGACCGCGATCCAGCTCGGCGTCGAAGCCATCCGCCGCGGCGAGACCGATGCGGCGCTGTGCGTTGCGACCGACGGTTCGGTCAATGCCGAAGCGCTGATCCGCTTCTCCCTGCTCTCTGCGCTGTCCACCAACAACGATCCGCCGCAAGCGGCGGTGCGTCCGTTCTCGAAGAACCGCGACGGCTTTGTCATGGCGGAAGGCGCCGGAGCGCTGGTTCTCGAAAGTCTCGAATCCGCCACCGCGCGCGGCGCGAAGGTGCTCGGCGTCGTCGCAGGCTGCGGTGAACTCGCCGATTCCTTCCACCGCACCCGCTCGAGCCCCGACGGCAAGCCTATCATCGGCTGCGTGAAGAACGCGCTGTCCGATGCCGGCATGAGCACCGACCAGATCGATTACATCAACGCTCACGGCACCGGCACACCCGAGAACGACAAGATGGAATATACCGGCATCTCGTCGGTGTTCGGCGAGCGTGCGCAGCAGATTCCGGTCTCGTCCAACAAGTCGATGGTGGGGCATACCCTGTCAGCGGCGGGCGCCGTGGAAGCCGTGTTCTCGCTGCTCACGCTTGAGCATCAGCGCATTCCACCAACCATCAACTATGATGTTCCCGATCCGGCGATCCCGTTCGACGTGGTCCCCAATAAGGCCCGCGACGCGCGCGTCGCCGCGGTGATGTCGAACTCCTTCGGGTTCGGCGGCCAGAATGCGTCCCTGATCCTGACTCGCGAGCCCGTTTAACGGGCCGCACAGGGTTCGCGAATTCTGGAAAGTGAACACTCACTAACGGTTGACGCCACTGGCCGAACCGGCGATACCCACGTTCAAATCTATAAGCAATTTGAGCCTTTCAGGACGCTTTCATGCGCGCGCTTACCCTTGTTGCCGACCGCCAGCTCGTGGTTGCGGATGCTCCGCCGCCCTCGCCGCCCGGCGCTGGCGAAGTGCAGATCCGCGTCAAGGCCGTCGCCCTCAACCACATCGACGTCTGGGGTTATCGCGGCATGGCCTTCGCCAAGCGCAAGCTGCCGCTGGTGGTGGGTGCCGAGGCCTCCGGTGAGATCGTATCGCTCGGCAGCGGGGTAACCCGCTTCAAGCCGGGCCAGAAGGTCGTGATGTACGGCGCGCTGACCTGCGGCACCTGCAAGGCCTGCCAGGAAGGCCGCGACAACCTCTGTGAGAACGTGGCCGGTATCCTCGGCTTCCATGTCGACGGTTTCGCGCGCGAATTGATGAACCTCAACGAACGGCTGGTCATTCCGGTGCCGGACGGCGTGTCGGATCGCGATGCAGCCTGCGCACCGATCGCATTCTCCACCGTTCAGCACATGCTATTCGACAACGCCAAGCTGCAGCCCGGCGAGTCCGTACTCGTGCATGCCGGCGGCTCCGGCATCGGCACCGTTGCGATCATGATGGCCAAGGCCATCGGCTGTACAGTCATCACCACCGTCGGCGATGATTCCAAGATCGAGGGCGTGAAGAAGCTCGGCGCGGATCACGTCATCAATTATCGCAAGGACCGCTTCGAGGGCGAGACGCGCAAGATCACCAGGAAAAAAGGCGTCGATGTCGTGTTCGAACACGTCGGCGCGGACACGTTCAACGGCTCGCTGCTCAGCCTGAAGCGCGGCGGACGGCTTGTGACCTGCGGCTCGACTTCCGGACCGACGACGACGATCAACCTGATGCAGCTTTTCCAGCAGCAGTACCGCATCTTCGGATCGTTCGGCGCGACCATGAAGAACATTGCCGAAAGCCTCGACAAGATGGCTGCCGGCATGAAGCCCGTCATCGATACCGAAGTTCCGATCGACAATGTCGCTTCGGCGCTCACGCGCATGGAAAGCCGACAGGTCTTCGGCAAGATCATCGTCACCTTCTGATGCGCCGCCAGTTCCTCCGCGCCAGGGCTGCGATCCGCGACACGATCAAGCCCGCGAGTGACGCCGTCATCGGCGCGACTGCGGTCGGCGTGTTGCGGGCGACACGCTATTTCGATCCGGACAAGACTGCCGACGTTTTCGCATCGATCATCAAGACAATCGGCCCGCTGCTGCGCGAGCATAAGATCGGCCGGGCCAATCTCACCGCAGCGTTTCCCGAGAAGACGCCCGAGGAGATCGACCGGATCCTCATGGGCGTGTGGGACAATCTCGGCCGCGTCGCGGCGGAATTCGCTCACCTCGATCACATTTGGGATCTGCATCCCGACAATACCGAATCCGGACGCATCGAAGTTGCGCCCGGCACGACAGAGAAATTCGAACGGCTGCGTGACGACGGCAAAGGCGCATTGATCTTCGCAAGCCATCTCGCCAACTGGGAATTGCCCGCGCTCGCCGGGCCGGTGTTCGGCGTGGAGTCCGCCGCACTGTTTCGGCGTCCGAACCTCGCGGCCGTCGATCGCGCGATCCAGCAGATCCGCGCGGTCAATATGGGAACGCTGATCCCGACCACGCATGATGCGCCGGTCAAGCTCGCCCACGCGCTCGAAGCCGGCACCCATGTCGGCATGCTGGTCGATCAATACTTCCACCGCGGCGTCGACGTGACATTCTTCGGCCGGACCACGAAGGCCAATCCCCTGCTCGCGCGTCTGGCGCGACAGGTCGATGTGCCGATCTATGGCGTCCGCGTCGTTCGCCTGTCAAATCGCCGTTTCCGCGGCGAGATTTCGGACGAGATCAAGCCGGTGCGCGATGTAAACGGCAAGATCGATATTCAGGGCACCACACAGGCGATCACATCGGTGATCGAAGGCTGGGTGCGCGAGCACCCCGAACAGTGGCTCTGGCTGCACCGCCGCTGGCGGTGATTATCGCCCCATCTTCACCCGCGTCCACAGCCGGTTGATGATGCGTTGCGTTGCCGGATCGCGCGCCGTGATGATGAACAGGTGGCTCATCGTCGCCTCGTCCGGATAGATTGTCTTGTCGTTGACGATCTTCGGCGCAATCAGCTTCTGGCTTGCCAGGTTGCCGTTCGCATAGGACAGGAAATCCGAATTCTTCGCCGCGACATCCGTACGATAGAGATAGTTGATAAGCTCGTGGGCCTCGGTGACGTTCTGCGCATCCGCCGGAATGGCGAAATTGTCGAAGAACATCTGCGCGCCTTCTTTCGGAATCGCATAGCCGATCTCGATGCCGTTCTTGGCCTCGGCCGCGCGGGTCTGCGCCTGCTTGATGTCGCCGGACCAGCCAACCACCAGACAGATTTCGCCGGTCGCCAGCGCGCTCAGATATTCCGACGAATGAAACTTGCGCACGTCAGGCCGCACCTTGCCGACCAGCTCTGCCGCCTTTTCAAGATCGGCCTGCTTGGTCGAATTCGGATCGAGGCCAAGATAGTTCAGCGCCGCGGGGAGAATATCGTCGGCGGAGTCCAGCATGTGAATGCCGCAGTCCTTGAACTTCGCAAGGTTCTCCGGCTTGAACACGACATCCCAGGAATTCATCACCTCATCAATTTTCGCGTCAAGGCCGAGAGCGTCCTGCGCTTTCTTGATGTTGTAACCGATGCCGGTGGTGCCCCACATATAATTGGCGGCAAACGCATTGCCCGGATCATAGACTGCGAGACGCTTGGTCACCTCCGGCCATGCATTGGCGAGGTTCGGCAGCTTCGACTTGTCGAGCTTCTGAAATACCTTCGCCGCGATCTGACGCTGCAGGAAATACGCCGTCGGCACCACGACGTCGTAGCCGGACTTTCCCGCGAGTAAGCGCGTCTCCAGGGTCTCGTTGGCATCGAACGTATCGTACGTGACCTTGATGCCGGTTTCCTTGGTGAACTGTTCCAGGACGCCGGGCGCCATATAGTTCGACCAGTTGTAGAAATTCACGACGCGCTGCTGCGCATGCGCCTGCAACCCTGCCGTCAGAGAGCCTGCGACGACGGCAACGCGGACGGCACTCTTCAAAAGCATGCGCATGGGCAACCTCATGTCAGCGATGCAGGGCGTTCGCGAGCCGCTCGAGCGCGGTATCGAGCGTTTCATCCTTCTTCGAGAAGCAGAAGCGCACCACGGAGGTCACGTGATTTTCTTCATAGAACGCCGACACCGGAATGGCAGCGACCTTGTGCTCGTGGACGATCCGCTTGCAGAAGGCTTCGTCGGTCTCGTTCAGTCCGAGCGGCGCGAGATCGACATTGAGGAAGTATGTGCCCTGCGAATCGAGCACGGGAAAGCCGAGATTTGAAAGGCCTTGGCTGAGCCTGTCCCTGCTGCGTGCCAGTTCCTTGCGCATCTGGAAGAAGTATTCGTCCGGCTTGCCGAGGCCGTAGGCCACGGCCACCTGCAGGTTCGGCGCGGTGGTGAAGGTGATGAACTGGTGGGTCTTGGCGAGCACACGCAGAATATGCGGCGCGGCGCAGACAAAACCGATCTTCCACCCCGTCAGTCCGAAAATCTTTCCGGCAGACCCGATCTTCACGGTGCGGTCACGCATGCCAGGAATGGAGATCAGCGGAATGTGCTTGCGGCCGTCGAAAACAATATGCTCCCAGACCTCATCGCAAATCGCGATCAGGTCGAACTCCTGACAGATGCGGCCCAGCATCTCGAGGTCTTCGCGCGGATAGACCACCGCCGCCGGATTGAGAGGGTTGTTGAGGATCACATACTTCGTCTTCGGCGTGATCGCCTTGCGAATGGCCTCCTCAGGCAGACGCCAGTGCGGCGGCTCAAGGCGCAGGAACTTCGGAATTCCCCCGGCCATCCGGATGATCGGCACATAGGAATCGTACATCGGCTGAAAGACCAGCACTTCGTCGCCGGGCTCGACGAGACCGAGGATCGATCCGGTCAGCGCCTCCGTGCCGCCGGACGTCACCATCACCTCGCTCATGGCGTCGAGCTGCAGGCCGTGCCAGTGCGCGTAATGCGTTGCGATCGCCTGACGCAATTCCGGAATGCCCATCATCGACGGGTACTGATTGTAGCCGTTCAGAACCGCGTCGGCGGCCTTTTGACGAACATCGAGCGGCCCCGGATCGTCGGGAAAGCCCTGCCCGAGATTGATCGCGTTGAGGTCCCGCGCCGCCTGCGACATCACGTCGAAGATGGTGTTCGGCAGATCCGCAAAAATCCTGTTCATGCGAAAATCAGCCGCCAGTCTTGGACGGCAGGCCCGCGGCCTTCCATGCCAGCATACCGCCGGCCAGATGAGAGTCGTAAGGCTTGCCCGCAGCCTGCGCAGCGAGCGATGCCGTCACCGAGCGTTTGCCGGAGCGACAGGCGAACACCACGGTCTTGCCCTGCGGATCGGGAATCGCGGCAGGATCGAAGGTCGAGAGTGGCACTGTCACCGCATCGGGATAAGCCTCGACCTCCACTTCGTTCGGCTCGCGCACGTCCACCAGCAGATAGCGCCCCTGCGCGATCCCGGCGGCAACCTCCTGCGGCGTCAAATCATGAACTTTCGACACATCGACCTCCACTCGCGCGGTCCCGGAAAATGTGCCTTGGCGTTCGGGAAACCGCGTCCAAAATAAGCGCGAACGGCGCTCAACCTCTCTTTTTACAGGGAGAAAATCAAGCGCCGCCATGGAATGCGATAGGTCAAATCGTGATCTGGGTCCCCACCTCCACCACGCGGCCAGTGGGAATCTGGAAGTAGTCCGTCGCGTCGTTGGCCGAGCGGCTCAGTGAGATGAACAGATGATCCTGCCAGCGCGGCATCCCCGAATGCGCGGCGGGCTTGAGCGCACGGCGCGACAGGAAGAACGAGGTGGACATGATGTCGAACTGCCAACCGGATTTACGGGCCAGCCCCAGCGTCTTCGGCACGTTGGGGGATTCCATGAACCCGAACCTGAGCGTCGCCCGCGCGAACCCGTCCGTGATCTCCTCGAACCGGAAGCGCTCCGCCGGATCGATCCGCGGCGTCTGCGCCGTCTCGATGGTGAGAATGACGTTCTTCTGATGCAGCACCTTGTAGTGCTTCAGACTATGCATCAGCGCTGTCGGAGCAAAATCCGGGTTGCTGGTGAAGAACACCGCGGTGCCGGGCACGCGCTGCGGCGGCTTCTTCTCCAGCATCGTAATCAGATCGCGAAGCGGAATCTCCTGCTTGTGCGATTTCTCGTAGAGTAACTTGCTGCCGCGCCGCCATGTGTACATCAGCAGCATGACAATGCCGCCGAGCGCAAGCGGCACCCAGCCGCCCTCGAAGACCTTCAGCAGATTGGCCGACAGAAAAGTCAGGTCCAGCAGCAGGAATGGCGCGATCAGCGCGGCAGCCGCCAGCGGATGCCATTTCCAGACCTTCCAGATCACCACAAAGCCCATCATTCCCGTCACCACCATCGTGCCGGTAACCGAGATGCCGTAGGCGGACGCCAGCGCACTCGACGAGCGGAACAGGATCACCAGCATCAGAACGATGACCAGCAGGAGGATGTTGACGCGCGGAATGTAGATCTGGCCCGAATGAGCTTCCGACGTGTGCCTGATCTCAAAACGCGGCATCAGGCCGAGCTGAATCGCCTGCCGCGTCAGCGAATAAGCACCGGTGATGACAGCCTGGCTCGCGATCACGGTTGCCACGGTTGCAAGGACCACCATCGGCACCAGCGCCCAGTCCGGGAACATCAGGAAGAACGGATTTTCGATCGTGTCCGGCCGACTCATCACCAATGCTGCCTGACCGAGATAATTCAGCGCCAGCGACGGGAGCACGAGAAACAGCCACGCGCTCTGGATCGGACGCTTACCGAAATGGCCGAGATCGGCATAGAGCGCTTCCGCACCTGTGACGGCGAGAAAGACCGCACCCAGGGTCACCAGACCGATATAGCCATGTCCAAGCAGGAACGAGACCGCATAGGCCGGATTGAATGCCGCCAACACCCCGGGCTGCTGCGCGATCAATGGAAGCGCGGCCACGGCGATCACCGCGAACCAGAAACCCATGATGGGGCCGAAAAACGCCGCCACACGCGCCGTGCCGCGCGACTGAACCGCGAACAGCGCGACGAGAATGAGCACCGTGATGGGAACGACGTAGTGATCGAGCGCGGATGTCGCCAGCTTGATGCCCTCGACCGCCGATAGGACCGACAGCGCCGGCGTGATCACCGCGTCTCCATAGAACAATGCGCCGCTGATGATGCCGAGCAGCACGATGATTCCGCCGCTGGTGCCCAGCGCGCGTTGCGCCAGCGCCATCAGCGCAAGCGTACCGCCCTCGCCGTTGTTGTCCGCGCGCAGCAGGATCACTACGTACTTCAAGGTCACGACGACGATGAGTGCCCACAGGATCAATGACAACACGCCGAGCACAGGCCCCGCCCCGCCGCCGGGGACTGCATTTGCGCTGGCTGCCGTCACCGCTTCGCGAAATGCATAGAGTGGGCTGGTGCCGATGTCGCCGTAAACGACGCCGATGCTGCCAATCATCAGCGCCTTGAAAGATGCCGTGGAATGAGCTTCGCCATGACCGTTTGCCGCCGGCGTTCCCGCCGCGGACGTCGATATGTCGCTTGTCATGAAAATATGCCTTGGGGTCAAAAGGCTCGAAAATCAGAACCTATGGCTCTCATATCTGCCGAATGACGCTTTCTTCACGCGAACCGGTGACCGGCCCCCTTGAAAGCGTGTGCAACAATAAGCTGCGGCGCAGGCTTATAATCCCGCCCGTTTCGTCCGGCTAAGCGAAGTTCGCTCTCCTGATATGCCTTTGCCACATGGCAAATGGCATGAACGGTCAGATCGTCACCTGAGTCCCGACTTCCACCACGCGGCCGGTGGGGATCTGGAAATAGTCCGTAGCGTCGTTCGCCGACCGGCTCATGGCGATAAAAAGATGGTCCTGCCAGCGCGGCATGCCGGACTGCGCCGCAGGCTTGAGCGAACGGCGCGAGACAAAGAACGACGTCGACATGATGTCGAACTGCCAGCCGAGCTTGCGCGCGATTGCCAGAGCCTTCGGCACGTTCGGCGATTCCATGAAACCGAAGTTCAGCCGGACAGCCGTGAATTTATCGCTGATCGCTTCAATCCATACACGATCGATCAGATCGACCCGCGGCGTTTCCGCCGTGCGGATGGTCAGGATCACATTGTGTTCGTGGAGAACCTTGTTGTGCTTGAGATTATGCAGCAATGCCGTCGGCACATATTCCGGATCGCTAGTGAGAAAGACGGCCGTGCCTTTCACGATATGAGGTGGCCGCTTCTCGAGGCTCTTGATCAGATCGACCAACGGCACTTCGGTGCGCCGGGTCTTGTTGATGAGGATCGCCGCGCCGCGCCGCCACGTCCAGATCATCCCGGCCATCAGGATTCCGAACAGCACCGGGACCCATGCGCCCTGCAGGAGCTTGAGCAGATTGGCGGTCAGGAAGGTCAGATCGACCACCACCAGCGGAATCATCAGAGCAGCCGCCGTGGCGGCACGCCAGTTCCATAGCTTCCAGATCACGACGAAGCACATGATGCCGTCGCATACCATGGTGGTGGACACAGCGATGCCATAAGCCGACGCCAGCCCGCTCGATGTCCGGAACAGACCGACAAGCAGAAGCACGCCGATCAGCAGCATGATGTTCACGCGTGGCAGATAGATCTGGCCAGCATGAGATTCGGACGTGTAGCGAACTTCGAAGCGCGGCAGCAGCCCGAGCTGAATCGCCTGCCGCACCAGCGAGAATGCGCCGGTAATAACCGCCTGGCTGGCGATCACTGTCGCCGCCGTCGCAAGGCAGATCAGCGGCACAAGAACCTTTTCCGGCACCATGCGATAGAATGGATTCTCGATGGCTTCCGGATGCGACAGCACCAAGGCTCCCTGCCCGAAATAATTCAGCAGCAGGCACGGCAGCACGAAATAGAGCCATGCCGTCTGGATCGGCTTGCGGCCGAAGTGACCGAGATCGGCATAGAGCGCCTCGCCACCCGTCACAGACAGAAACACCGCGCCCAGAATCACCAGGCCGATCACGCCATGAGTCAGCAGAAACTCGACGGCGAAGATGGGATTCATCGCATGCACGATGCCCGGGTCGTCACTGATATGCATCAGCCCCATAACGCCAAGCGTCAGAAACCAGACGATCATGACGGGACCAAAAGCGCTGGCCACCAGCGCCGTTCCACGGCTCTGCACCGCGAACAGACAGAGCAGAACGAGGATCGCCAGCGGCACCACATAGTGTTCCAGCGCCGGGGCCGCGAATTTCAGACCTTCCACGGCTGACAGCACGGAGATGGCAGGTGTGATCATCGCGTCGCCGAGGAACATCGATCCGCCGATGACGCCAAGCGCCAGCAAAAACCAGCTGCGCCGCTTCATGACGCGCTGCCCGAGCGCCATCAGGGACAGCGTGCCGCCCTCGCCGTTGTTGTCTGCGCGCAGCAGGATCAGCACATACTTGAGAGTGACGACGACGATCAGCGACCACAGGATCAGCGAAAGAACGCCAAGCACGATCTCGCGGGAAACGGGGCCGCCGCCGGAGGCGTTGTGGACGGCTTCTCTGAAAGCGTAGAGCGGCGACGTGCCGATATCGCCGAAGACCACCCCGATGCTCCCGAGCGTCAGAGCCCAGAAGCCGGTGCTGACTTGCACCTCCTGGGGCGTATCGGGAGTGTCGCTGGCAGCCATGATCGAGGAACGCTCTGACAGTTTCTTGAGATCCCGGGCTGGCCGGTATCGCCTTTGGAGTGGCGGTTCTTATAGCACTGCCATGCGATGTCTACTGCGATGCCTCAAAGGAACCGCAGAAACATATCTGTTGTTAGGTATTATAATACGGAAGACTTAGGGCTTGAGATTAGGGGGAAGCGGCGGCTCTTCACGCATCAAGGTGATGGTCACGCGCCGGTTTGCAGCCAGCGAGGGATCGTCCGGGAACAGCGGCTGGGTATCGGCCTTCCCCGCGACGGAGGCGATATGCGAGATCGGCAGCCCCTCCTGCTCCAGGATCTGCCGAACAACATTGGCCCGGTCCGCGGACAGGTCGAACCCGCCATAACCCGACCTCAGGGGAACATAGTCGGCGGAGGTGTGGCCGACGATCGAGATCGGCAGCGGTGTCGCCTTCAGCGGTCCCGCAAGCTTCTGGATCAGGCGGCGGGTCCGCTCCAGCGGCTGCTTGGAACCGTCGGCGAACATGGCGCGGCCATCCTGATCGACGATTTCGAGGTTCAGCCCCTGCTTGGTTTCCTCGAACATGATGTGCTTGGACAGTTCGGAGATTTCCGGCAGGTCCTGCAGCGACTGGCGCAGCGACGCCGACGCCAGCGCAAATTCACGATCCGTCTTCATCCGCGCGCCGGCCGTCTTGTTCCGGTCTTCCTGATCCGGCGTCGGATTGTTGGAGGCTTCCTCGGGCGGAATATGGGCAACGTTGCGCATCTTGGGGCGCGTCGGCAATCCGTCGGACTCGATCAGGCCGGAAAAGCGCGACTGATTCTGGACGCCGAAAGCATCGCGCATCGAGCCGGCGACGATCTTCAACTTCTGCTGGTCCTGGGTCGAGAACGCCACGAGCATCACGAAGAAGCTCATGAGAAGCGCCATCAGGTCAGCGAAGGTCACGAACCAGCCGTGACCGCCCGCGTGCTCGTCGCCCTTCTTTTTCTTGGCCATCTTCCCTGCCGTCCTACATCAAGCGCGAACGTCAAGCCGGAACCGGCTCGCCCTCTTCATGGCGATGCTTCTCGGGCAGATACGCCAGCAGCATTTCACGCACGAGCGTCGGAGACTTCGCGTCACGGATCATCAGGATGCCGTCGATAATCAGCGTCCTATTGGTGTCTTCATCGGTCACCTTGACGTGCAGCTTGTCGGCGATCGGCAAACAGATCAGGTTCGCAACCAGCGCGCCGTACAAGGTCGCCAGCAGTGAAATCGCCATGAACGGACCGAGCTTGGACGGGTCGGACATATTGGAGAACATCTGAACCATGCCGATCAGCGTGCCGATCATTCCGAACGCCGGGGCGCAGTCGCCGATGGCGCGATAGATTTTGCCGCCCTCGTTCAGGTGCATGAGGAAGTTGTCGCGATCGCGCTCGAGATTGTCGCGGATGAAATCCAGATCGTAACCGTCCGCCACATAGCGGATTCCCTTGGCGAGAAAGGCATCGTCGGTTTCGACCTTTTCGAGGCCGACAGGCCCCTGCTTGCGGGCGATTTCCGCGAGTTGCGCCAATTCATCCACCAGTTCACGCGACGTCTTGTTGCGCATCGTGAACGCATACTTCATGCCCATCGGCATGCCGTGGATGATGGCGGCAAAAGGAAAACGGATCAGGGTCGCGGCGAAGGAGCCGCCGAAGATGATGATGACGGCGTGGACATCGTAGAAAATCCTGAAGTCACCGCCGAGCAGCACCAGAATGGTGAGAACGATAACTCCAATGAGCAGGCCCGCCCCGGTGGCGATATCCATTGAAACACTCCGACGCAACGCGACAGCGCAGCCCGTTCTGAGCGCGCGTCGGAACCCTAGCGTCGAGGCGATTAAATTCGCGTAAACGTAATTTTAAGTATGAACGACTGGTTAAGACGCGTGGGAGCGCTAGTTCAACCGCGCAGGGCGATCATCCGAAGCCGTCTCGGCAGGCGTGGAAAAGTCCGGCACATCGCCGCCGAAGCTGGTGGACGGCTGCGCCGCCGCCTCGGCCGCACGTGCACGGCGCTCATGATCCCGGTACGACTTCCATCCGATCGGAAGGCTCAGGAGATAGATCAGCGAGCCGCAAGTCAGCAGATGCCACGGGTAGCTGATCAGCACCGCGATAAACAGCACCACCAGCACGACCACCGGCAGCACCATGTCCGGCGCGATCTTGCCGCCGAGCATCTTGCCGGAAAACACCGGCAGGCGCGATACCATCAGGAACGCAATCGCCAGCGTGAAGATCGCAATGATCGGAGTCGGCAACTGCGGCCCGCCGATAAACACCAGATACATCGGCAGCAGCACGCAGATGGCACCCAGCGGCGCAGGCACGCCGGTGAAGTAATTCGCGGCGAATGCCGGCTTGTTCGGATCGTCCATGGTGGCGTTGAAACGCGCCAGCCGCAGCCCGCCGCTGATCGCAAAGATCATCGCCGCGATCCAGCCGACATTGTTCAGGTCATGGAGCTGCCAGAAATACAGGATCAGCGCCGGCGCCACACCGAAATTGACGAAGTCCGCAAGGCTGTCGAGTTCGGCGCCGAAGCGGGACTGTCCCTTGATCATGCGCGCCACGCGCCCGTCGATCCCATCGAGGATCGCGGCGAACACGATGGCGCCGAGCGCCAGTTCGTTGCGGCCTTCGATCGACAGCCGGATCGCCGTCAGACCGGCGCAGATCGCCAGCAACGTAATGACGTTGGGCACGAGCGTCCGGACCGGAATTTGACGAAACCGGCGGCGGCGCAAGTCGGACGAACTGGGATCGGGAAGCATGGTCATGGGGCCTTGTATAGCAGGCCCCACTCTCCTTCACCATTGTGGCGAAAAGCCTGATGGACGACTGGTTAATCGACCCGGTAGCTGCGGCCGCCGTCGCCGAGCTTGAAATCCGCCAGCACGGTTTCGCCAGCAATGGCTGTCTGGCCTTCCGAGACCAGCGATTTGGCGCCTTCCGGCAGATAGACGTCGAGCCGCGACCCGAAGCGGATCAGGCCGAAACGCTCACCCGCGCCGAGAACCTGCCCCTCCTTGACGAAGGACACGATGCGCCGTGCCACGAGACCCGCGATCTGGATCACGCCGATGCGGCCCGCCGGGGTCGAAATCACCAGCGAGTTGCGTTCATTGTCCTCGCTCGCCTTGTCGAGGTCGGCGTTGAGAAACTTGCCGGGCCGATAGGCAATGCGCTCGATCCGGCCAGCGACAGGACTGCGGTTCACATGGCAGTTGAACACGCTCATGAAGATCGAAATGCGCGGCAGCGGCTTGTCGCCGAGCCCGAGTTCGGCGGGCGGCACGGACTGCACCACCATCGACACCCGGCCGTCCGCCGGTGACACCACGATGCCTTCCCGGACCGGCGTCACACGCACGGGATCGCGGAAGAACAGCGCGCACCAGACGGTCAGCGCGGAACCGATCCAGCCAAGCGGGGTCCAGATCCAGAACAGGATCAGGCTGGCGAAGGCGAATGCACCGATAAAGGGATAGCCCTCCGGATGGATCGGCGGAATTTGATCGCGGATGGACTTCACGACGGACATGGATTCACGAACCTGCGGTTAGACTTGGATGAAATTATTCGGCGGCTTCCGGCGCTGCCAGCGAATCGTCGACTGGCGGCGGCACACGATTGGGCGCGATGTTCTCGTCGGCCATCGTGGCCAGCTTTTCCCGCGCTTCCTGAGCCTCACGTTGCCTGTTCCACATGCTCGCGTAAAGGCCGTTTGCGGCTAGGAGTTGCGAATGGGTGCCACGTTCGGCAATACGGCCCTGATCGAGCACGATGATCTCGTCGGCTCCGACAATCGTGGACAACCGATGCGCGATCACCAGCGACGTGCGGCCGCGCGACACCTTGTCCAACTCGTCCTGGATTTCCTGCTCGGTGTGGCTGTCGAGCGCCGAGGTCGCTTCGTCCAGCACGAGAATCGGCGGCGCTTTGAGAATTGTGCGGGCGATGGCGACACGTTGCTTCTCGCCGCCGGAGAGCTTCAGCCCGCGCTCGCCCACCTCGGTATCATAGCCATGGGGCGAGCGGCGAATGAAGCCGTCGATCTGCGCCATCGCAGCCGCTGCTTCCACCTCCGCGTCGGTTGCATTCCAGCGGCCATAGCGGATGTTGTAACGGATGGTGTCGTTGAACAGCACGGTATCCTGCGGCACCATACCGATGGACGCGCGGAGCGATGCCTGCGTGACGTCGCGAATGTTCTGGCCGTCGATGGTGATCCGGCCGCCGCTCACATCGTAAAGCCGGAACAGCAGCCGCGAGATGGTGGACTTGCCCGCCCCCGACGGGCCGACAATGGCGACGGTCTTGCCCGCAGGCACCTCGAAGCTCAAGCCCTTCAGAATGGGCCGCTCGGGATCGTAGGCAAAGCGCACATCGTCGAAACGCACGGTGCCGGCGGCGACGTGCAGCGGCTGCGCGCTCGGAATATCCTTTACCTCGGGATGCCGGGAAAGCACGCCGAACATCTTCTCGATGTCGATGATCGCCTGCTTGATCTCGCGATAGACCATGCCCATGAAATTCAGCGGCTGATAGAGCTGGATCATCATGGCATTGATCATGACGAAATCACCCACCGTCTGCGTGCCGTTGCGCACGCCGATGGCGCACATCAGCATGGTCGCGCTCAAGCCGATGGTGAAGATGATGGCCTGCCCGGTGTTGAGCAGCGCCAGCGATGTATAGGTGCTGACGCTGGCACGCTCGTAACGCTCCATCGATTTGTCGTAACGCCGCGCCTCGCGCTCCTCCGCGCTGAAATACTTCACCGTCTCGTAATTGAGCAGCGAGTCGATCGCCTTAGTGTTCGCCTCCGTGTCGGAATCGTTCATGCGGCGGCGGATTTCGATCCGCCATTCCGTCGCATAATACGTGAACAGCATGTAGATGACGACGGTCACGAACGTCACCAGCACATAGCGCCAGTCGAACTGCCACAGGAGCACGCCCATCATCAGCACCAGCTCGACGATGGTCGGCGCGAGCTGAAGGATGACCATGCGCACCATGGTCTCGATTCCGGTGCGACCGCGCTCGAGCACGCGGGTCAAACCGCCGGTCTTGCGCTCCAGATGGAAGCGCAGCGACAACTCATGCATGTGGACGAAGGTGAGATAGGCCAAACGGCGGACCGCATGCATCGCGACGCTGGCGAACAAGCCGTCACGCCATTGCGTCAGCACCATCATGATGATGCGCATGGCGCCATAGCTCAGCGTCATGATAATCGGCGATGCGATCAGCCACAGCGTCCAATTCGACGCCTGCACGGGCGCGGTGTCTGCGCCGGTCAGCGCATCTACCGCCCATTTGAAAGTGAACGGCACCACCAGCGTCGCTGCCTTGGCGATCAGCAGCAACACCATCGACCAGACCACGCGCATCTTGAGATCGAAGCGCTCGCTCGGCCAGATAAACGGCCACAAATGCGAAAGCGTCCCGAACAGGGTCGCCTGCTCGGCTTTCAGGTCAGCGGGTGTCGGCAGACTGGTGTCGTCCAGCGCGTCCTCGGGCTGGGCAGGATAAAGGTGGGCCATTAAATGTCAGTCGCCTCGAAGGCTGCATACGGCCCCGCGCGGCGGGCGCGTTGTGCTGGGAAAATCATGACCGCCATATAGGACCTTTGGGCGTTTTTCGCACCCTATTCCGGCGATTCTTTTTCTAGAAAGCCCGTCCTGCGGAATATCAGACTTGCAGGGCTCAAGCCGTGTCTTGACGATGTCGTATTGCGATGCCACATCGCCAGATATGGGTACAATCAAGAACGTTTGCGTTTATTGCGGTTCCGGCCCCGGCACCAATCCTGAATTCGTCAACGCGGCCACAACCTTCGGCGCGGTCCTCGCCCAGAATGGCGTGGGCCTTGTCTATGGCGGCGGCTCCGTTGGCCTGATGGGCGCCGTCGCAGCCGGCGCGCTCGGTCAGGGTGGCAAGGTCACCGGTATCATCCCGACCTTCCTGACCAAGCGCGAACATGTCCTCAAAGACGCGCAGGAAGTCATCGTCACCAAGGACATGCACGAGCGCAAGCGGCTGATGTTCGAACATTCCGATGCCTTCGTCGCATTTCCCGGCGGCGTGGGCACGCTGGAGGAACTGGTCGAGCAAATGACATGGTCGCAGCTCGGCCGTCACAGCAAGCCGATCCTGCTCGCCAATATCGCCGGTTTCTGGGACCCCCTGCTCGTCCTGGTCGATCACATGAAGCGCACGGAATTCATCCGCGCCAATCTGTGGGTCGATGTTCTGACTGCGGATCGCGTCGAGGATATCCTGCCGAAGCTGCAACAGGCGGCGGCAGAGATGCCCGAAGCCGCCAAGCTGATGGACGATCAGGTCGCCGGCCGCCTGTAAGCGCCCAGACGCGCCTATTCCTCCTTAAGAAACGTCACCGCCTCGATACGGTTGCCGTCCGGATCGGTGACGAAGGCGGCGAAGTACTTCACCCGGTCATGGGGACGCAGTCCGGGCGGGCCGTCATCGGCGCCGCCCGCTTTCAGCGCGGCGTCATAAAACGCTGCGACGTCCTCAGTGGTTCTGGCACGAAAGCACATATGCACGCCGCTTCCGGCCGCCACGCGCGGCATGCCGGGACGAAGATTGATCCAGAACTCCGGATAAGTCTTGCCGAAACCGACGGTCGCTGGCCGCTCGACCAGCTTCGCCATCCCAAGCGGCGCGAAGACGGCCTCGTAGAAGACCGCCGAACGCGCAATATCAGAAACACCCACCGAGATATGGTCGATCATCGAAGAACTCCCGGCCCAGTCGGCGAATGCTATGACGGCGCGTTCGACTTCACCAGCTTGTAGATGACCGAATCCATCAACGCCTCGAACGACGCATCGATGATATTGGGTGACACACCGATGGTGGTCCAGCGCTCGCCCGTTTCATCTTCACTCTCGATCAACACACGCGTCACCGCTTCCGTACCGCCGTTGAGGATACGCACACGGTAGTCGGCCAGCTTCAATCCATCGATATACTTCTGATACTTGCCGAGGTCCTTGCGCAACGCGACGTCGAGCGCGTTCACCGGGCCGTTGCCTTCCGCCGCCGAGATCAGCATTTCGCCCGCGACATCGACCTTCACCACCGCCATCGCGACTGTGACCCGCTGGGCCAGCGCGTTGTAACGCTGCTCGACATTCACATCGAACTGCACAACCTTGAAGAAATCCGGCACCTTGCCGAGCGTGCGCCGCGCCAGCAGGTCGAACGATGCGTTCGCCGACTCATAAGCATAGCCTGCCGCTTCCAGCTCCTTCATCTCCTCGACAAGGCGCGTCAGCTTGGCATCGTTCTTGTCGAACGGAAGGCCTGCACGCTCCAGCGCGGCGATGACATTGGAGCGTCCGGCCTGATCTGAGACCAGCACCTTCCGGTGATTGCCGACCGCCTCGGGCGCAATGTGCTCGTAGGTCTGCGGATCTTTCAGGACGGCAGAGGCATGAATACCGGTCTTGGTCACGAAGGCGCTTTCGCCGACATACGGCGCATGACGATCCGGCGCGCGGTTGAGAATGTTGTCGAGCGCGCGCGAGGCGTGGACCAGCGTCGCCAGCTTGTCGTCCGACACGCCGATCTCGAACCTGTCGGCGAATTCCTTCTTCAGCTTCAGCGTCGGGATCAGCGAGCAGAGGTTGGCGTTGCCGCAGCGCTCGCCAAGACCGTTCAGTGTGCCCTGGATCTGCCGCACCCCCGCGCGCACCGCGGCCAGAGAATTCGCCACCGCCTGCTCGGTGTCGTTATGGGTATGGATACCAAGATGGTCCCCGGGAATCTGCTTCACCACCGCGCTGACAATCGCTTCGATTTCGTTCGGCATGGTGCCGCCATTGGTGTCGCACAGCACGACCCAGCGCGCACCGCCGTCATAAGCGGCCTTGGCGCAGGCCAAAGCAAACTGCGGGTTTTCCCTGTAGCCGTCGAAGAAATGCTCGCAGTCGAGCATCACTTCCCGGCCCGCAGCTTTCGCGGTGCTGACGCTGTCGCGGATCGAGGCAAGATTTTCCTCGTTGGTGGTCTCGAGCGCGACACGCACCTGATACTCGGAGGACTTCGCCACGAAGCAGATAGCATCTGCTTTTGCCTCGAGAAGCGCCGCGACACCCGGATCGTTGGACGCCGAGCGGCCTGCACGTCGCGTCATGCCGAAGGCAGTGAACTTTGCATGATCGAACTTCGGCTTGGCAGCAAAGAATTCCGTATCGGACGGATTCGCGCCCGGATAACCGCCCTCGACATAATCGATGCCAAGATCATCGAGCATGCCCGCGATGATCTGCTTGTCGTGCAGCGTGAAATCGACACCGTTGGTCTGAGCGCCGTCGCGCAGCGTCGTATCGAACAGATAAAGTCGTTCCCGGCTCATGGCAGTCTTCCCGGCATCCCGCCTTGCGGCACTGCGCCGCCCAGTGATTTCTTCATCGTGGTGTTGGTGAGCCATTCGTCACCAATCGAAACAGTATTGCGCTGCTGGGCCGCGTAGCCTCGCGCAGCAAAAAACGGCTCCGCCGTATCGCTGGCTTCGACCGTCAAAGCGGTCACGCCCCGCGCAACTGCAAGCTTTTCCAGCGCTTCGCACAACGCAGTGGCGACGCCCTGCCGCGCAAATCCTGGATGCACATAGAGCAAATCGATATGATCCTTGCCTTTCAGCGAAGCAAAGCCCACCGGCGAGCTTTCAATGGTCGCCACCAGCGTGAGCTGGCCCGCGAGCCGCTTGCCGAACTTGTCTTCGTCCTCGACGGTGCTCGCCCATGCCTCGCGCTGGGATTCGGAGTAATCGTCTTCGGCCAGTTCATCGACGCTGGCGACAAAGATCGCCGCAAGCACCGGCGTGTCCGCAGGCAGAAGCGGCCGCAAGCCGACTTGGGAAACAGATCGGGCCATCTTGTTCACCACACGTTGACCAGCTTCAGCGCCAACACGACGGCGACAACGATCAGCAGCCACTTGAGCGCGATGTAGTAATAGCGATGCTTTGGAAACGGCGTATCGGGCTTGGTCATCGCGCGATCTCCCATGTGGTCACCGGGTTGCCATCCGCATCCTTGCCGTCCTTGAGCACGATGCCGCGCGCTGCAAGCTCATCGCGGATGCGGTCGGATTCCTTGAAATCCTTGCGCGCACGTGCTTCCGCACGCGCCACGATCAGATCATCGACATTGCCCGCCTTGGAAACGGCATTGGCATTGGCCTGTGAAATCCATGCGGCGAAACGGGTGGCATCGAGTCCAAGGAACGACAGTGCATTTCCCAGCGCCATCGATGCCTCGTCGCCCATATTCTGAACCTGCTTTCGCAGGGCATGAAGCTCGGCAATGACCTTCGGCGTGTTGAGGTCGTCGCTCAATGCCTCCACGATCGACACAGGCGGCGGCCCCGATGTCGGTGCGGCCACACTGAAGAAATCCTTCAGCGTCGCGAGGGCCGCATCGCATGCGGCCAACGACCAATCGATGGGCGAGCGATAATGCGTCTGCATCATCGCGAAGCGCAGCGCATCACCCGGCCATGAACGGCCCCGCCAGCCCACCAGCAACTCCCGGATCGTGACGAAGTTGCCAAGGCTTTTCGACATCTTCTCGCCTTCGACCTGCAGGAAGCCGTTGTGCATCCAGACATTCGCCATGCGATTTTTGTGGAATGCACAGCAGGACTGCGCCAGTTCGTTCTCGTGATGCGGAAATACGAGATCGATGCCGCCGCCGTGAATGTCGAACTGTTCGCCGAGATGCTTCCACGACATCGCGGAGCATTCGATGTGCCAGCCCGGACGTCCCTCCACCGTGATGCCGCCCGGCGACGGCCATGACGGCTCACCCGGCTTCGATGGTTTCCACAGCACGAAGTCCATCGCGTCATGCTTGTAGGGCGCGACATCGACGCGAGCGCCCGCCAGCATTTCGTCGAGCGACCGGCGGGCCAGCTTGCCGTAATTGGGATCGGACGACACCTTGAACAGGACGTGATCCTGCTCGACATAGGCATTCCCGCCCGCGATCAGCTTTTCGATGATCGCCCGCATCTCCGCGATATGCTCGGTCGCGCGCGGCTCGACGGTCGGCCGCAAGCAGCCCAACGCGTCGACATCCTCGTGAAACTGCTTTTCAGTCTGCTCGGTGACCTTGCGGATCGCCTCGTTCAGCGACAGGCTCGGATAGTCGCGGGCCGCGCGATCGTTGATCTTGTCATCGACGTCGGTGATGTTGCGGACATAGGTGACATGGCCTTCGCCATAGACGTGCCGCAGCAGGCGGAACAGCACGTCGAAGACAATGACCGGGCGGGCGTTGCCGATATGCGCGAAGTCGTAGACCGTCGGTCCGCACACATACATGCGCACGTTGTTCGGATCGAGCGGCCGGAACGGCTGCTTCTCCTTGGTCAGCGTGTCGTAGAGCTTGAGCTCCATGGAAATACAATCCCTTGCCTTGCGGCCGGGCGTCCAATGATCTCGATGTGAGAAAAGACGGCTCCAGCCAGCGAATCGCTAGCTAATAATCTCGCGGCAGATACCGGAAATGGAGAGAGAACCGTTCATGGGGCGCACAATGGTCCAGCCGGGGGGACCGCGTCAAGATCATCCACAGGCGATTTTCAGTGCGGCCTTAACGCCTCGCCTGCCACGGAATCGCCGTCCTTAATCATTCTTAACCGTTCGGGCTTATTGATCTGGGCGCGGCCCCTCCCGATCCGGTGCATCCATGCGATTTGCGTTCATGTTGTCTGTGTGTGTCCTTGCGTCCCTCACCGCCGAGACCCGCGCCGACAGCCGCGTGTTCATTGTGGCCAACCAGCCGGATGGCTATGGCGTCGACGAATGCCTTGCCAAGGGTGAAAGCTGCGGTGCTCCGGCCGCACGTGCCTATTGCCAGTCACGCGATTTCGCTCAGGCCACCGGATACCACCGTCTCCGCGTGGACGAGGTGACCGGTGCAGTCCCGGTCTCGACCGCTTCGCGCGTCGACGGTGAATATATCGCCATTACCTGCGAGCGCTGATACGACCCCTCCACAGGTTCCGACCTGACCGCCAGGCTTCTTTTGGTCACGATTCTCTGGCTTATCTCGGGCCGTAAATCGACGTGACCTTGCCGCCGGAAGCTAGTATGTCAGCGTCCGTCGGCCGCGCCGCGGTCAGCCACCCGGATCGTGCCAGTTTGCCGAATTTCTCTCATCTGCGACGGATCGTTGCCAGCGCTGCGCTCGTGAGCGCGGTAATCGTCTGCAATGGCGCGATGGCGCAGCAAGGCTTCCCGCCTCCACCCGGCGGGCCGAATCCGATCTGCCAGCGGCTGGTCGGACAACTGTCGGCGATCGACAATGGCGGCGGCGACCCTGCCCGGGCCGATCAGATTCGGCGTTATGCGGAAGCCCAGAACCGCCAGCAGGCCGAACTGGAGCGCCTTCAGGGTCAGGCCCGGCGTCAAGGCTGCGACAGCTCGGGATTTTTCTCGCTGTTCAGCGGACAATCCGCACAGTGCGGGCCGATCAATACGCAGATCCAGCAGATGCGTCAGAACCTCGACCAGATTTCCTCGAATCTGGAGCGGCTGCGCGGCGGCATGGGCGCAAGCCCGGAACGCGACAATCAGCGTCGCTCGGTACTGATGGCCCTCGCCCAGAACAATTGCGGCCCGCAATATGCCGCTCAGCTTCGCAACAGCGGCGGCGGCTTCCTCGAAAACCTGTTCGGCGGCGGCAATAACGATAACCCCGGCGTGCCGATGGACAACGGCGCGGCCTCGGGCACCTACCGCACCGTCTGCGCACGAAGCTGCGACGGCTACTATTTCCCGATCTCGTTCGCAACCGTGCCTAGCCGCTTCGCCGACGATGAGCGGACCTGCAAGGCGCTATGCCCTGCGGCCGACGCGACCTTGTTCACTTATCGCAATCCCGGCGAGGACATGAATCAGGCTGTCTCGATCAGCGGCCAGCCCTACGCGCAGTCGCCGAACGCGTTCAAGTATCGCCAGTCATTCGACAAGACCTGCAGTTGCAAGGCCGTCGGCCAAACTTGGTCCGACGCACTGAAGAACATCGACGACAAGGCCGCTGCCGCACAACAGGGTGACATCATCGTCACCGACGAAAGCTCCAAGCGTATGTCGCAGCCGCGGGGCCCTGCACCGGCGCAAAAGAAAGCAGGCAGCGTCGCGACGCCCGCCAATGCCCAGCCGCTGCCAACCGGGACGCCTCCCGCTGGATCTGCGCCTGCGGCCGGTGACAACAAGCCGATCCGCTCGGTCGGGCCGACGTTCATTCCTGCGAGATAAACTCAACCCTCGAAAGCTTCCGCCGAGCCGCGGCCGGATCGCGTCACCAGCGCATGATCCGGCTCGGGCAGCGCCTTGCCGGTGTCCCGGAATTTGTTGACGATCGGATAGCGCCGATCGCGGCCGAAATTCTTGCGCGTCACCTTCACACCCGGCGCGGCCTGACGGCGCTTGTACTCCGCGATGTTGAGCAGGCGTGCGATGCGCGCCACGGTGTCGGAATCGAAACCTTCAGAGACGATGGAGGCGACAGAATTCTCGCGCTCCACCAGCCGCTCAAGGATCGCGTCCAGCACATCGTAGGGCGGCAGCGAATCCTGATCGGTCTGGTTCTCGCGCAATTCCGCCGTCGGCGGACGCGTGATGATGTTCGGCGGAATGACCTCGCCCGACGGACCAAGCGCGCCATCCGGCTTCCATGAATTGCGCAGGGTCGACAGCCGAAACACCTCGGTCTTGTAGATGTCCTTGATCGGATTGAAACCGCCATTCATGTCGCCGTAGAGCGTGGCGTAACCAACCGACATTTCGGACTTGTTGCCGGTCGTCACCAGCATCGAACCGAACTTGTTGGACACCGCCATCAGCAGGACGCCGCGCGTGCGGGCCTGCAGGTTTTCCTCGGTGACGTCTCGCTCGCGCCCCGCGAACACCGGCTTGAGAATGTCCTCGAAGCCCTGCACGGCCTGCGCGATCGGCAGCACGTCGTACTGAATGCCAAGCGCCTTCGCCAGCTTGGCCGCATCGTCGAGCGACTCCTGCGCGGTAAAGCGGAACGGCAGCATGATGCCGCGCACCTTGTCGGCGCCGAGCGCATCGACGGCAATCGCCGCGCACAACGCCGAGTCGATACCGCCAGAAACGCCCAGCAGCACGCCGGGAAATCCGGTCTTGCCGACGTAGTCGCGCAGGCCCAGTACGCAGGCGGCGTAGTTACCCTTGTCGCCGTCGAGCACCGGCGCGACCGGGCCCTTGCAACTCCAGCCGCCCTCGCCTTTGGTCCAGCGCACCGTGGTGATGTTCTCGACAAAGCCCGGCAACTGAAGCGCCAGCGAGCGGTCCGCATTCAGCGCAAAGGACGAGCCGTCAAACACCAGTTCATCCTGCCCGCCGACCTGATTGAGATAGATCAGCGGCAGGCCGCTTTCCGCGACACGCGCCACCGAGACCGACAGACGCATGTCGTTCTTCTCGCGCGTATAAGGCGAGCCGTTCGGCACGATCAGGATTTCGGCGCCGGTTTCGGCGAGACATTCGACGACATTTTCGTATTCGGTGGATTCTTCTATCCATGTATCTTCACAGATGGGAATTCCGACACGCACGCCGCGAATGGTGATCGGTCCGGAGACCGGCCCGCGCGCGAATACGCGCTTTTCATCGAACACGCCGTAGTTCGGAAGATTGACCTTGAAGCGCAGCGCCGCGATGCGGCCGCCATCCAGCAGCGCACAGGCGTTGTAAAGCCGGCCCTCGTCCACCCATGGCGTGCCGATCAGAACCGCAGGACCGCCGTCGGCGGTTTCGCGCGCCAGCGCCTCGATCTCGGCACGGCATGCGGCTTGAAACGCCGGCTTGAGCACGAGATCCTCAGGCGGATAGCCGGCAATGAAAAGTTCGGACAGCACCAGGAGATCGGCGCCGTCGGCCTTGGCCTGCGCCCGCGCCGCGCGTGCCTTGGCGGCATTGCCGGCCACATCGCCGACAACGGGATTGAGCTGCGCGAGGGTGATCGTGAGATGTTTGCTGTCGGCCATGGGCTATTTCTAGCGCGTGAGGCGCGCCACCCGCAATTGCTCAGAATGATGACAAATCAGATGAGGCCCATGCGCTCGGCGATCGCAAACAGCCACGTCAACCCCGCGATGATAAGCGTGATACCGACCGCGGCGGACCCCATGTCCTTGACGCGCCCGATCTGCGGATCGTGATCGGTGGTCAGTCGGTCGGCCAGTTTCTCGATGGCAGTGTTCAGAAGCTCGACTACCATCAGCAAGAGCACGGTGAAGATCAGTTGAAGCTTGCGCTCCGGCGAGACCCCGACCAGGAAAGCGAGTGGCACGGCCAGAACAAGGGCCACGACCTCCTCACGGAAGGCCTGTTCGGAACGGAAAGCAAAGAGCAATCCGTTCCGACTGTTGATGGTCGCGCTCCACATGCGCGACAGCACTTTGCGGATCATCAGAAGCCCGCGACTGCCGGGATCGGTTTCACCTTGTCGGAGCGATCCTGCTTGAGCAGTTCCGCGATCAGGAAAGCCATGTCGATGGACTGCTCGGCGTTCAAACGCGGGTCGCAGACCGTGTGATAGCGGTCGTTGAGGTCCTCGTCGGTGATCGCACGTGCACCCCCGATGCACTCGGTGACGTCCTGCCCGGTCATCTCGAGATGGACGCCGCCCGCGTGGGTGCCTTCCGCCGCATGAACCTGGAAGAACGACTTCACTTCTGACAACACGCGGTCGAACGGCCGGGTCTTGTAGCCGCTCGTGGACGTGATGGTGTTGCCGTGCATCGGATCGCACGACCAGACCACGACCTTGCCTTCACGCTGCACAGCGCGAATGAAGCCCGGCAGATGATCGCCGACCTTGTCCGCCCCGAAGCGATTGATCAGCGTCAGACGGCCAGGCTCGTTGTCCGGATTGAGAATGTCGATCAGTTTGATCAGTTCGTCCGGCTTTAGCGACGGACCGCACTTCAGGCCGATCGGATTCTTGATGCCGCGGAAGTATTCGACATGGCCATGGTCGAGCTGCCGGGTGCGGTCGCCGATCCAGATCATGTGGCCGGAGGTCGCGTACCAGTCGCCCGTCGTGGAATCGACGCGGGTCAGCGCCTGCTCGTAGCCGAGCAGCAGCGCCTCGTGGCTGGTGTAGAAGTCGGTCGCCCGCAGTTCCGGATGGCTCTCGAGATCAAGGCCGCAAGCACGCATGAAGTTGAGCGCTTCGGAAATGCGATCAGCCAGTTCCTTGTAACGGCGCGACTGCGGCGAATCCTTCAGGAAGCCGAGCATCCACTGATGCACGCTGCCGAGATTGGCGAAGCCGCCGGTCGCGAATGCGCGCAACAGGTTGAGCGTCGCCGCCGACTGGCGATAGGCCATCATCTGGCGCTGCGGATCGGGCGTGCGCGCTTCCGCGGTGAACGCGATGTCGTTGACGATGTCGCCGCGATAGCTCGGCAGTTCGACGCCGTTGACCTTCTCGACCGGCGAGGAGCGCGGCTTGGCGAACTGGCCCGCGATGCGGCCGACCTTCACCACCGGCAGCGCGCCGGCATAGGTCAGCACCACCGCCATCTGCAGCAGCACGCGGAAGAAATCGCGGATGTTGTTGGCGCCATGCTCGGCGAAGCTCTCGGCACAATCGCCACCCTGAAGCAGGAAGGCCTCGCCTGCGGCAACGCGCGCAAGCTGCTTCTTCAGGTTCCGCGCCTCACCTGCAAAAACCAGCGGCGGAAACGTCGCAAGCTGCGCCTCGACATCGGCCAACGCTTTCGCATCGGGATATTCGGGCACTTGCAGAACTGGCTTCTTGCGCCAGCTGTCGGGCGTCCACCGCTCGGACATGACTGAAACTCCTCAGGAAATAGAATGCGCCGGGTTATACACAGGTGGTCCCGATCTTGCCAGTTGCAAATCGGTCTGCCAGATCAGGGGCTTGCGCGGCCCGGCCAAGGCCCCGGAGCTGTTCTGGCCAGCATTTATCGTGGGATAAGCGCCGCAAGCGACTTCCGACGCAGGCCAGCCCTATTCCGCGGCCTGCCGGACGTGACGCGCCGTCGGCGCGCGCATGGTCACCAGCTCTTCGGCACCGGTCGGATGCACGGCCATGGTGGCATCGAAGTCGGCCTTGGTGGCCTTCATCTTCACGGCAATGCCGACGATCTGGATCAGCTCACCCGCCTCCGGTCCGACGATATGGCACCCGAGGACGCGATCAGTGGAGGCATCGACCACCAATTTCATCATGATCCGGGACTCGCTGCCGGACACCGTAGCCTTCAGCGAGCGGAAATCGGTCTTGTAGATATCGACGTGGGTATATCGCGCCAGCGCCTGCGCCTCGGTCAGACCGACCGTACCAACCTCGGGCTGGGTGAACACCGCCGTCGGAATATCGTCGTGGTCGACGCGCGTCGGACGCTTGCCGAACACGCTGTCCGCAAAGGCATGCCCCTCGCGAATGGCGACGGGCGTCAGGTTGATGCGATGGGTGATATCGCCCACCGCATAGATGTGCGGAACGTTGGTCTGGGAAAAGCCGTCGACGGCGATGCCGCCGTTCACCGGATTGATCGCCACGCCTGCCTTTTCAAGTCCAAGTCCCTTGACGTTGGGGTGGCGCCCTACGGCGAACATCACCTGATCCGACGCGATGCTCGCCCCACTCGACAGATGCGTGGTGAACGTCTCGCCATGCTTGTCGATCTTGGTGACGATGCAGCCGGTCAGCACGGTGATGCCTGATTTCTCCATCTCCTTGCGCACATGCCGCCGCACGTCTTCATCGAAGCCGCGCAGGATGTTGTCGCCGCGATAGATCACGGTCACGTCCGAGCCGAGACCGGCGAAGATGCAGGCGAATTCGAGCGCGATATAGCCGCCGCCCTGAATGACGATGCGCTTGGGCAGTTCGCGAAGATGAAAGACCTCGTTCGAGGAAATCACATGCTCGATGCCGGGAAACGGATCGCCGTGATTGGGCGTGCCGCCGGTCGCGATCAGCACGTGCTTTGCGTTGACGCGCTCGCCGGTACCGAGCCGCAGTGTGTTCGCGTCCTCGAATACGGCGCGCGTCTTGACGATCCGCGCACCGGACTTCTCGACATTGAAGGTGTAGGCCGCCTCGAGCCGGGCGATTTCCTTGTCCTTGTTGGCGATCAGCGTCGCCCAATCGAAGGTCGCTTCCGGAATGGTCCAGCCAAAGCCGGCGGCATCGTCCAGTTCACGACGAACATGGGATGCGTAGACCATTAGTTTCTTGGGCACGCACCCGCGGATCACGCAGGTGCCGCCCATCCGGTATTCCTCGGCGACCATGACGTTGGCGCCATAACCGGCGGCGATCCGGGCCGCGCGCACGCCGCCCGAACCTCCGCCAATCACAAACAGATCAACGTCAATATCGGCCATCTGACTACCCTGCGGCGATCAAATCTCTTTGCCGCGCTTCTTCATCTCGGCGCGGAATTTGCCGTTGATTTCTTCGGCAAACTTCTGCGCCCACTGGTCCATATATTGACGCGCCCGATTGAATGCCACCGGCTCCTGCGCGATGACCTTCGCTCCGAGCGGCGACTTGTAGAAGGTCGCGAGATCCTTCAGCTCTGCTTCGGTGAAGGCGGTTGCATAAATGCGGGCCATCTCCTCGCCGATTTCCTTTTCACGGCCGGCAAATTCCTTCGCGACAATGACAGAGACTTCCTCAAGATCCTTCTGATAGTTCAGGTTGGACTGCAGCAGCACGTCCTTGGTGCGCTGGACGAGACCCGGAACGGCACCCTGATAGATCATGCTCACGTTCTTGGCCGCGAGAATTTCCTTGGCATAGCCGAGAGCCGCAGCCGATGGTTTCGCCGTCTGCGCCATAGCGCTGCCCAGCATCAGGCCGAGCGCAGCACCCGCCACGAGCAGCACGTTCAAAAGCTTCTTCATCTCAAGTCTCCTTCATGACGGCGCTTAAGGCCGCTCGACAACGCGAATACCCTGTGACCCTGCCAGCACGGCCATGCTGGCCAGGCCGATAAACAAGCCGTGCTCCACGACACCCGGAATCGAACTCAACGCCGCAGCCAGTCCCGGCGAATCCGGAATTTGCCCAAGGCGGGCGTCCACGATCCAGTGGCCACCATCGGTGACAAAAGCATGGCCATCCTTGGCCTTGCGGATATCCATTTGTCCGGACACGCTATTTTTCGAGAAAGCCGCCTCGATCGCGCGGCGCGTCGCGCCGAGACCGAACGGGATGACCTCAATCGGAAGCGGAAAACGGCCGAGGGTCTGCACCCATTTGGTCTCGTCCGCGATCACGATCATGCGGTCGGAAGCTGCCGCGACGATCTTCTCGCGCAGCAGGGCTCCGCCGCCGCCCTTGATGAGGTTGAGATTCGGATCGACTTCGTCGGCGCCGTCCACCGTGAGGTCGAGCCGGTCGATCTGGTCGAGCGTCGTCAGCGGCACAGCGCAACGCTCCGCATCAGCGCGTGTCGCTTCCGATGTCGGCACACCGATGATCTTCAGGCCGGTCCGGACACGCTCGCCGAGCAGTTCGACGAAATGCTTCGCAGTCGATCCCGTGCCGAGACCAAGCTTCATGCCGTCCTGCACCTGCTCGAGAGCGCGCGCCGCCGCCTGCCTCTTCAGATCGTCCATCGACATGAAAGTCCTCTACCGCCCGCAGTTCGGAACGCGAGGCATATAGCGCGGTTTCCACGGGCATGGATACGGCTTTTGCGCCAGAAAGACCTCAAAACACCCCAAATCGGACCGGACTTTGATGCTTGCATGATGCACCCCGGCCAGCTAGCGATCCGGGATGATAACATCCCCGACCTCCTCGCCGCTTATCGTCTTCGATCTCGACGGCACGCTCGTCGATACCGCACCGGATCTGGTCGCGGCGCTCAACTACGTGCTTCAGCGTGAGGGGCTCCCGCTGGTTCCAATGGCGTCAGCGCGCACCATGATCGGCGCAGGCGCGCGCAGGCTGATCGAACGGGGACTGGAACTGGATGGCCGCACCATGAGCGCGCAGGACATCGATCGGCTGACTGGCGATTTCATCACCTACTACCGCGACCACATCGCCGACGCCTCGCAGCCGTTCGAGGGATTGTTTGCCGCGCTCGACGAACTGGAAAACAAGGGATTCCGGTTCGCCGTGTGCACCAACAAGCTTGAAGGTCTGTCGCTGCTCCTGCTTGAGAAGCTCGATATGACAAAGCGGTTCGCCGCCATCTGCGGAGCCGATACGTTCGGCGTTTCCAAGCCGGACCCCGCCATTCTCCGCCAGACCGTCGCGCGGGCCGGCGGCACCATGCCCAACGCGATCATGGTCGGCGATGCCGGACCTGATGTCGGGGTGGCCCGCCGCGCCGGGATTCCCGTCATCGGGGTGACATTCGGTTACACGGAAGTGCCAATTGCGGAGCTAAAACCCGACTTTGTCATCAATCATATGCGTGAGTTGCCGGGCGCGATCGGCGCCTTGTCAAGGTGAGCACAGCCCTCACAGCGAATTGAAAAATATAGGATTTTCCCGAAACCTCCGACTTTCTTTAGCGCCGTTAACCTTCTCGTAAGGAGCGCAATCCGGGCGGTTGCACGCGCCTTGGGACGCTTCTAAGGTTACCATGGGGGCTATGCGGCTATGTCCGCATCATTTGGCGGATGCATCATGCGTATTTTTGTAGTCGTGGCAGCGGGCCTTGGCCTTGCGGGCTGCTCGTCGGTTTCGATGCCTGAAATGTTCAAGCCGACACCGACCGCGGTGACCGTGCAGATCGAATCGCTGCCGCCCGGTGCCGAAGCCAGCACATCCACGGGACAGACCTGCAAAACCCCCTGCTCGGTTTCGGTCGCCGCCGAAAACAACTTTACGGTGACTTTCGCGCTTCCGAAATACCAGTCGGAGACAGTTCCGGTCCAAATCATCCGCGATCCGGCCAACCCCGGCTTCCCGAGCATCGATCCGAACCCGGTCTACGCCGAACTGCAGCCTGCCGCACCGCCTCCGAAAGCGCGGCGCGCAGCTCCGAGGGCGGCCCCGAAGGCCAGGAAACCCGCCGCGGCGGCGCCAGCACCAGCACCGGCGGATGCATCTTCGCCGTTCCCGCCGCCTCCGGGCGCCCGCTGAACTGTTGTTCTTTCAGACAGATCGATTGTAACAGAGCCTCATCGTCCCTAGATTAGCTCTGGGATACCACGGCCTGCGCGACCGGCCGTGGTGAGTACGAACAAGGCACGCTGCATGAGCGGACCTCTGAAGGGTTCTGAAGCCAAGCCGGCTATATCCACGATGACCGATCCGTTCGGCCGATCGATCACCTATCTGCGCGTGTCGGTGACCGACCGCTGCGACCTGCGCTGCTTCTATTGCATGTCCGAGGACATGACCTTCCTGCCGAAGTCCGACCTGCTCACCCTTGAGGAACTGGACCGGCTCTGCTCGACCTTCATCGCCAAGGGCGTCCGCAAGCTTCGTCTCACCGGCGGCGAGCCGCTGGTCCGGCGCAACGTGATGTCGCTGGTCCGCTCCCTGTCGCGGCATCTTCAGACCGGCGCGCTGGATGAACTCACGCTCACCACCAACGGATCGCTGCTCGAAAAATACGCGGGCGAACTGAAAGACGCCGGGGTCCGCCGCATCAATGTTTCCCTCGATACCCTTGAGGCCGTGAAGTTTCGCGACATCACGCGCTGGGGCGATATCGACAAGGTGCTGCGCGGCATCGAGGCCGCGCAGGCAGCGGGTCTCAAGGTCAAGATCAACGCCGTCGCGCTCAAGAATCTAAACGAGGACGAAATCCCCTCGCTCATGGAATGGGCACACGGCAAGGGCATGGATCTCACCCTGATCGAGGTCATGCCGATGGGCGACATCGGCGCGGGCCGGATCGATCAGTATCTGCCGCTGTCGCTGGTCCGCGCCCGCCTCGCGTCCCGCTACACCCTCACCGACCTTCCCGACAGCACGGGCGGCCCTGCGCGCTATGCCCACGTGTCGGAAACCGGCGGCCGGCTCGGCTTCATCACGCCGATGACCCATAACTTCTGCGAGTCCTGCAACCGGGTCCGCATCACCTGCACCGGGACGCTTCACACCTGCCTCGGCCAGGAGGATGCCTCTGATTTGCGCAAGCCGCTGCGCGCCTCCGCCGATAACGACCTGTTGAGCGCAACGATCGACCGCGCCATCGGCCTCAAGCCCAAGGGCCACGATTTCATCATCGATCGCCGCCACAATCGGCCGAGCGTCAGCCGTCATATGAGCGTGACCGGCGGCTGAAATTACGATTGTTGCGCGAGACACCCCGCCGACCCCATAGGGATTTCAAAGCCGCCCGTACCGGGCCTGCTTTCGTCACATAATCAACAAACTGCTGATTGACGGCGGCGCGACTCGCTGGTTTTGTCGCACCACTTTACGTGCCACCGGCCGGAAAAGGCCCGCACTGCCCCCTGCATGAAACGCAGCCAGGCAGTACCAAAAAGGCACGGTGGCGTGATTCAGGGAGGGTGGGGTTTGCAATCGCTACTGAAAGTAAGCCGCGCAATCGACGCGTTCAGCACGTTCGTCGGTCGCTGGATATCATGGCTGATCGTGGTCGCAGTCATCATCTCGGCCGTAAACGCCGTCGTCCGGAAAGTCTTCGACGTGTCGTCGAACTCCTTTCTTGAACTGCAGTGGGTTCTTTTCAGCGTCGTATTTCTGCTGTGCGCGCCCTGGACGCTTCTGAAGGGCGAGCATATCAGGATTGACATCATCAATCACTTGTTCCCGCTCCGCGTCCGCGGCTGGATCGATATGATCGGTCACGTATTTTTTCTTGTGCCGTTCTGCGTCATCCTGATCTGGACTTCGATCCCGTTCTTTCTCGTTTCCTATCACCAGAACGAACAGTCCTTCAGCGCCGGGGGCCTGCCGCAGTGGCCGGCGAAAGGGCTGATCATGATCGGCCTCGCGCTGCTGCTGATCCAGGCGATTTCGGAAATCATCAAGCGCGCCGCCATCATGCAGGGCCTCCTGCCCGATCCGAACGCCGAAGCCCTCAGCGCGCATGAAATGGCCGAGCTTGAGGCCGTTAGACTGGCGCAAGCCATCACCACCGACAAACCATGACTGACCGCAGTCATACAGCCTCCAACGAGAGAGACTTCTGATGGTCGCTATGTTCATTCACTACATGGCGCCGATCATGTTCGCGTCGCTGGTGATCTTCCTGTTGCTGGGTTATCCGGTCGCTTTTTCGCTAGCGGCGAACGGCCTGCTCTTCGCGCTGATCGGTATCGAGCTCGGCCTGTTCCACCCGGACTTCCTGCAGGCGCTGCCTGAACGCGTCTACGGCGTCATGAACAACGAGACGCTGCTCGCAATTCCGTTCTTCACCTTCATGGGCCTGATCCTCGAACGATCAGGCATGGCGGAAGATCTTCTCGAAACCATCGGCCAGCTATTCGGCAGCATTCGTGGCGGCATCGCCTATGCGGTCGTGTTCGTCGGCGCACTGCTCGCCGCAACCACCGGCGTCGTTGCCGCGTCCGTGATCTCCATGGGCCTCATCTCGCTGCCGATCATGCTGCGTTATGGCTACGATCGCCGCGTGGCCACCGGCGTGATTGCGGCATCGGGCACGCTGGCACAGATCATCCCCCCCTCTCTCGTGCTGATCGTGATGGCCGACCAGCTCGGCCGCTCCGTCGGAGACATGTACGAGGGTGCCTTTATTCCCGGAATCGTTCTGTCGATCCTGTATGCCGTCTACATCTTCATCGTAGCGACGTTCTTTCCGAGTGCCGCGCCCGGCCTGCCCCTGGAAGCGCAGACGCTGCGCGAACCCGAAACCGCCAAGCACCCGGCGATCCTGCCGCTTGCAGCCCTCTCGGCCGCCGGTACGGCATATCTTCTCGTGGTCAAGCTTGGCCTGTTCGACTGGACCTCGCCCGTTTTCGACAAGATTTCGACGAACCCGCTGGTGCTGCACGGATTCTGGTTCGTGATCCTCACCGGCCTGTTCACCCGCCCTTTCATCGGCATCATCCGGACGATGACGCTGTCATTGTTCCTCGTGATTGTCGGCGCAACGGTCATCGCGCTGGAACTCATGAAGCTGACCGATGTGAAAGGCGGCGCGGACTACGTCGTGCTGACAATGTCGATCGTGGTGACGATGTCCTTCGTGCTCGCCGTGATCAACAAGCTGCTCGGCCTCAAACTGCTGTCGAAACTCGCCGAACAGGTCGTGTTCGTGATGGTGCCCCCGCTCGGTCTGATTTTCCTTGTGCTCGGCACGATCTTCATCGGCGTTGCAACGCCCACAGAAGGCGGCGCGATGGGCGCGGCAGGCGCCATGATCCTCGCGATGATGAAGAAACGCCTGAACTTCGATTTGACGCGACAGGCCGCCGAGTCCACCGCCAAACTTTCTGCCTTCGTGATTTTCATTCTGGTCGGCGCCCGCGTCTTCTCCCTCACCTTCTACGGAGTGGACGGACATCGCTGGGTCGAAGAACTGCTTGTATCGCTCCCGGGAGGTCAGACCGGGTTCCTGATCTTCGTCAACCTCTTCGTTTTCGTTCTCGCCTTCTTTCTCGACTTCTTCGAGCTTGCCTTCATCGTCATTCCACTGCTCGGCCCGGCGGCCGAGAAGCTTGGAATCGACTTGATTTGGTTCGGCGTCATCCTCGGCGTGAACATGCAGACTTCGTTCATGCATCCGCCGTTCGGCTTCGCGCTGTTCTATCTGCGCTCGGTCGCTCCGAAAGAGGCCTACACCGATCGGGTCAGCGGCAAACGCATCGCGCCGGTGACGACCGGCCAGATTTATTGGGGCTCGGTGCCGTTCGTCATCATCCAGGTCATCATGGTCGGCCTCGTCATCGCATTCCCCGCGATGGTGATGCATTACAAGGGCGCGCTGTCGACCGTCGATCCGAACAAGGTGAAGATCGAAATTCCCCAGATGGAAATGCCGCAGCTGGATTTCGGACCGCCCGGCGGCGCGAAATAATTCGCAGTTTCGCTTAATGCAAACCCGGCCTTCTCAGGAAGGCCGGGTTTCTTTTTCAGCAGCCAAGGGCGCGGTTATCAGGTCCGCGTGCGCGAACGAATCTGGAAGCTGTCGAATCCGTATTCGGCGACCTGCCACCACGTGTACTGGTCATTGCGATAGGCAGCCATCGCGTCATAGATCTTCTTGAAGTTCGGATTGGTCGCCGATGTCTCCGCGTACACTTCATTTGCGGCCTTGAGCGACGCATCCATGATCGATGCCGAGAACGGCCGCAGCTGCGTGCCGCCCGCCACCAGCCGTTTCAGTGCCGGCGGGTTGTAGGCATCGTAGCGCGCCATCATGGTCTCATTGGCGAGCGACGATGCCGTCTTGAGCAGCGACTTGTAGTTTGCAGGCAGTGACTCCCATTTCGCCAGATTCACGAGATTGTGCAGCGTTGGGCCGCCTTCCCACCAGCCCGGATAATAGTAGTATTTCGCAACCTTCTGAAAACCGAGCTTTTCATCGTCGTAGGGACCGACCCACTCGGCGGCGTCGATGGTGCCCTTTTCCAACGAGGGATAAATATCGCCCGCGGCGACCTGCTGCGGCACGAGACCAAGCTTGGTCAGCACCTTTCCGGCAAAGCCACCGATACGCATCTTCAAACCGCTGAAATCCGAAGGCTCCTTGATCTCCTTGCGGAACCAGCCGCCCATCTGACAACCGGTATTGCCTGCTGCAAAGCCGATGATGTTGTAGCCCTTGAAGAAGTCGTTGAGCAGTTCGGCTCCGCCACCGACCTGAAGCCACGATGTCTGCATACGGCTATTCAGACCAAATGGCACGGCGGTCCCGAGTGCAAAGGTCGGATCCTTGCCCACATAGTAGTAGGCGGCGGTATGTGCCATCTCGACGGTGCCGTTCGACGCGGCATCGAGCGCTTGCAGGCCGGGCACGATTTCACCGGCTGCAAAGACCTGGATCTGGAATCTGTTGTCGGTGGCTTCGGCAACAGCCTTCGAAAACACTTCGGCCGCGCCATAAATGGTATCGAGCGATTTCGGGAAACTGGACGTCAGCCGCCATTTGATTTCCGGCATGGACTGCGCGACGGCGGGCGATGTAACCGCGGCGCTGGCCGCGCCAATGCCTGCGACCTTGATAAATTCGCGACGTTTCATGGACAAACTCCCTGGATGTGATGTGTGGTGGCACCGCCTTTGTTGTTGATGGTTGTTGTTGGAGTTTCTTGTTGAGGCTTGCGCCGAGCATGGAACAAGCCTCGACCAATATCCACGCCGATTTTCGAGACCGCACCGCAAAAGAAAAGCCCGGCCTCCTTGCGGAGGCCGGGCTCTTTTTGCTTCCGATAGCTGAGGATCAGCCGCGGGTGCGCGAGCGGATCATGAAGCTGTCGTTGGTGTACTCGGCGACCTGCCACCACAGATACTGGTCGGAGCGATAGGCCTGCATGGCGTCGATCGACTTCTTGAAGTCGGCGTTCTTGCCGGAGATTTCAGCCCACAGCTCGTTGGTGGCCTTGAGGCACGCATCGAGGATATCGTTGCTGAACGGACGCAGCTGTGTGCCGCCGGCGACGAGGCGCTTCAGGGCCTGCGGGTTCTGCATGTCGTAGCGGGCGGCCATCCACGAGTTGGTGTGAGCCGCCGCGTTGGCGAGGATCGCCTGATAGTTCTTCGGCAGCGCGTTGAACTTCTCGAGGTTGGTGAAGGCGTGAACCGTTGGCCCGCCTTCCCAGAAGCCCGGATAGTAGTAGTACTTCGCAACCTTCTGGAAGCCGAGCTTCTCGTCGTCATACGGACCGACCCACTCGGCCGCATCGATGGTGCCCTTTTCGAGCGACGGATAGATGTCACCGCCGGCGAGCTGCTGCGGCACGACGCCGACCTTGGCGAGCACCTGACCGGCGATGCCGCCGATGCGCATCTTCAGGCCCTGCAGGTCGGAGACCGCCTTGATCTCCTTGCGGAACCAGCCACCCATCTGGGTGCCGGTATTGCCGCACGGATGTGCAACCACGCCGTACTTCTTGAAGAAGTCGTTGCCGAGCTGTTCGCCGCCGCCCTGATACCACCAGGAATTCTGCATGCGCGCGTTGAGGCCGAACGGGACCGACGCGTAGATTGCGAAGGTCGGGTCCTTGCCGACGTAGTAATATGAAACGGTATGGCACATTTCGACGGTGCCATTGGAGGTTGCGTCGAGCGCCTGGAGGCCCGGGACGACTTCACCTGCGGCAAAGACCTGAATCTGGAACTTGTTGTCCGTCATTTCGGCGACGTACTTCGAGAGCTGCTCGGCACCGCCGTAAATGGTATCCAGCGACTTCGGGAAGCTCGACGTCAGGCGCCACTTAACTTCAGGCGACGACTGGGCAATGGCCGGCGACGCAACCGCGGTCGCGGCGGCTCCGGCAGCAGATACTTTCAAAAAATCACGACGCTTCATCAGGCATCTCCTTGTGGGGGGTGTTTCTTTTTGAAATCCCTCGGGGCGGTCTGTAACACGGAAGGTGGTTTTACGAAAATGCTGGAAGGTCAGCCTTTTGCGGAATTAAACGAAAGTCGAATGATATCGTAAACATCCTGATCCGGGCCGTTTCAGTGGCCTGGATGCGAGACGGCAGTGCCTGAAATCTGCGCTTTGATCTGGGCCGCGATCTCCCGGTAGATCGCTGCATGAGGCCCGCCCGGCTCGCTGCTGACCACCGGCTGCCCCGCGTCGGAGGCCGACCGGATGTCCATGTGGAGCGGAATTTCGCCGAGGAACGGTACCTTCAGCCGCTCGGCCTCATGCCGCGCCCCGCCATGCCCGAAAATATCCGAGCGCGTGCCGCATTCCGGGCACTGGAAATAGCTCATGTTCTCGATGATGCCGAGGGTCGGCACATTAACCTTCTCGAACATGGCAATCCCGCGCCGGGCGTCGATCAGGGCGAGGTCCTGCGGCGTCGAAACGATCACCGCCCCCCGCAGCGGCACCTGCTGGGCCAGCGTCAACTGCGCGTCGCCGGTGCCGGGCGGCATGTCCACCACCAGTACGTCGAGTTCGCCCCACGCTACGTCCCACAGCATCTGGCGGAGCGCGGACATGACCATCGGCCCGCGCCACACCATGGCGGTATCTTCAGCCACCAGAAAACCGATCGACATCAGCGGCAAGCCGAACCGCTGGAGCGGAATCATCTTCTTGTCGGCATTGACCGTGGGCTTGTCGCGCACGCCCGTCAGGCGCGGTACCGAGGGACCATAGATATCCGCGTCGAGCAGACCGACGCGCAGACCGAGATCGCGCAACCCCAGCGCGAGGTTCAGCGCCGTGGTCGATTTGCCGACACCGCCCTTGCCCGACGCCACCGCGATAATGGACCCGATGCCGGGAATGGCGACCTGTTTCCCCATCGGCGAATCCGCGGGCGCGCCTTGCGGGCGATGCTGCGCGACGGGCTTCACGCCATGCGAATGCTGGTGGGAATGCTGATGTTGATGCGGCGGCGCGCTGCCCGGCCTGCGCTCCGCGGTCAGGGCAACAAGTGCCGTCGTCACACCGGGGATCGCGCGCACCGCGGCTTCAGCCTTGGCACGCACCTCTTCCCATGCCCGTGCCTCGTTGGCATCGACATTGATCGAGAAGAACACCTTGCCATCCGAAGCGGTGATCTCCGACAGCACCCGCGCGTCTGCAAGCGAAACGCCGCGCGGCGATGGTACGGCGCGCAGGGCCGCAAGAACCTGATCCTTATCGACAGCCAAAACACATCTCCCAGCGCGGGGCACGTCATGCCGCCGCTAGTGTGGTGGTTCGCAAGTCCGCAACATTTCGCGGCGAGTTCTTTTGCGGACTTGCGAACCAAAACCACACTAGAATTATAGGTTTCTAGTGTCCTTTTGAATCCGAAGCTCGCTATGGAGTGCGCCGCAAGATAAAGCGAGCTTCGGATTCAGGACACTAGCTCGCCTTCATACGCGCGTCACATCGACCGTCAACCGGGCTGTCAACGCCCTTGCTTCCAGCCCCTTCAATCGCATAGCTGTTGCCCTGCTCCGGATCGTCAGATCCGGTTAAAACCTCAGCAATTCAAAGAGCGCACGCATGGCAAAAGTTGCATTTCTCGGTCTTGGCGTCATGGGATTTCCGATGGCGGGACACCTCGCCGTCAAGGGCGGTCACGAGGTGACGGTGTACAACCGCACCGCCGCCAAATCGCAGGCATGGGCCGAGAAATTTGGTGGCCGTTCCGCCGCAACCCCGAAGGCTGCCGCCGAAGGCCAGGACTTCGTGATGGCCTGCGTGGGCAACGACGACGACCTGCGCGCGGTCACCATCGGCGCGGACGGCGCATTCGCGGGCATGCCGTCCGGCGCGGTATTCGTGGATCACACCACCGCCTCAGCGGAGGTCGCCCGCCAACTCGATGCGGAGGCCACCAGGCGCGGCTTCCACTTCATCGATGCGCCGGTGTCCGGCGGCCAGGCCGGTGCCGAGAACGGCGTGCTGACCGTCATGTGCGGCGGCAACGAGGCCATCTACAAAAAGGCCGAACCGGTGATCGCGGCCTATGCCCGCATGTGCAAGCTGCTCGGCCCCGCCGGGTCCGGCCAGCTCACCAAGATGGTCAACCAGATCTGCATCGCCGGTCTGGTTCAGGGGCTCTCGGAAGGCATTCATTTCGCCAAGAAGGCCGGTCTGGACGTTCCTGCGGTGATCGACACCATCTCCAAGGGCGCAGCGCAGTCGTGGCAGATGGAGAACCGCTACAAGACCATGAACGACAACGCTTACGATTTCGGTTTCGCGGTGGAATGGATGCGCAAGGATCTGTCGATCTGCCTCTCCGAAGCCCGCCGTAACGGCGCCAGCCTGCCGGTAACGGCCTTGGTCGATAACTTCTATGCCGAAGTCGAGAAGATGGGTGGCAAACGCTGGGATACGTCGAGCCTGCTGGCGCGTTTGCAGCGCTGAATATCGCTCCGGTCTTTGCTCTGGAAGCGGCGCGGAATCCCGCGCCGCTTTTATTTTTTAAAGCCTTTCGCGTTCAGCGAACTGGGCAAGGATCAGCGTACCGCTGACGGGCTCCAAACAGTGAAATTTACACTTTCTTAACGCGATTAAATCGATCTTTAAGCCACCTCTTAATGATTTGACGCCAGTAATAGATCGTCGCTGTTTGCGCGTGCGATTTTGGCCATCGTTCGCGCGTGTTCGGGAATTTGTCGCGTAGCCCATGAGTATGTCCGCCGACACCAACGAGCTGTCCGCGCCTCCTGCGGAAACGCCGGCGAGGAACCGGCGGGCGGCATCCCAGCGCGTGCGCGAGGCCCGCGACCGGCTGACCTCGACCAGCGGCACGCGGCCGGCCTTCGATCACGAACTGCTCCGGCAATACGCCCAGACACGCATCTCCGCATCGCTCGTCGTGGTGCTGCTCGTGGTTGCCGCCGGCGTACTGTGCAGCTTCTGGATTCCGCCGTTCGCGGCCGTGGTCTGGACCGCGGGAATCCTGGCGATTCACGGGATCGTCATCCGCTTCTGCGCGAAGTTTCTCACCGTCACGTCATCGGCGCCCGCCGTTACCCGCTCATGGCGCATCCGCTTCGTCGCGCTCGACTTGGTCTACGGATTAGCCTGGACCGTGGTGCTGATCCATCCATCAGGGATCGACGTTGTTTCCAATACCCTGATGCTGTTTGTGATGCTGCTGGTGATCGCCGTCTCCAGCATGCTGGCGGCCAGCCTGCCGATCGCGGCCTTCGCGGCGACCATTCCGGTCGCGGCCGCCATCTCCGTGAACTTCCTGCTGCGTGGCACATTCGATGATTACATGCTCGCGGCGTTGGCCGTCACCGCGGAAGGCTACTTCGCCCTGCTCGCACATCGCCTGCATTCGACCACGCTGGCGACGCTGGAAGCCCGCGCCGAAAAGGACGCCCTGATCGGCGAACTCGAGCAGGCCAAGGCGATCTCGGACGAAGCCCGCCACCGTGCCGAATCCGCCAACGTGTCGAAGTCGCGCTTCCTCGCGCAAATGAGCCACGAGTTGCGCACTCCGCTCAATGCCATTCTCGGCTTCTCTGAAGTGATGAAGAGCGAAATTTTTGGCCCCCACACCGTTCCGGTCTACAAGGACTATTCCGCCGACATCCATAATTCCGGCGTGCACCTGCTCAATCTCATCAACGAAATCCTCGACCTCTCGCGCATCGAGGCCGGACGCTACGAACTCAACGAAGAACCGATCTCGCTGGTCCATATCGTCGCGGACTGTCACCACCTGCTGAAACTGCGCGCGTCCAATCGCGGCATCACCATTCACGAAGTCTTCGAGCAGGACCTGCCGAAGCTGTGGGGCGACGAGCGCGCGACGCGGCAAGTCGTGCTCAACCTGCTGTCCAACTCGATCAAGTTCACGCCGCCCAGCGGCGAAATCTGGCTCAAGGTCGGCTGGACGGCATCGGGCGGGCAATATCTCAGCGTCAAGGATACCGGATCGGGCATCGCCGAGGATGAAATCCCGGTGGTGCTGGCATCGTTCGGCCAAGGATCGAACTCGATCAAATCCGCCGAACAGGGCGCGGGCCTCGGCCTGCCGATCGCCAAGAGCCTGATCGACATGCATGGCGGCACGTTCACGCTGAAATCCACGCTGCGGGTCGGCACAGAGGTCATCGTCACCTATCCGCCGGAGCGCGTGATGACCGCGCTGGCGCCAATGCGCGAAGACGCGCCGCCGCTGCAGCCGGAAGGAACAACCGGCGACAAGAGCCGGCCGCGCCACAAGCCGATCATGAATGCGGGCACCGGCCTTTAGCCATCTTGCGCGAGCGATGAAAATGTCCATCAGTACGACGCATGACACAGGAACCGACGCCCAAACAGGCGACGCCTTGCATTGCCGTCTGCTTCATCGATCCGAAATCGAAGCTTTGTCTGGGCTGCGGGCGCACCCTGCCCGAGATCGCGCGCTGGCACGCGATGGACAATGCGGAGCGGCTGGCCGTGATGGCGACGCTGCATCAGCGCATGCAGGACGCGGGCTTACCGATTCCGGCCACGCCCAAGGAGCGTCAGGCCCGCTCCTGATCGCGGCAGGTGCTGCATGATCCGAAAAATCGTCATCCTCGCATTGGTCGTCACGGCCGTCGGCTTTCTGCTGTCGCTGTCAAACCCCGTCGCGTTCGCAAACGTGAAAGGCGCGCTGATCCGCGTCACCGACCGCACGCTGAAAACCAGATCCACCCGCGCGGTCGAGGTCGCGCGCAGCGACAATGGCGAGTTCTCGCTCCGCGCCAAGATCAACGGCGTCAGCACACCGATGGTGATCGACACCGGCGCGACGTCCGTCGTGCTGACCTATGAAACGGCGAAGGCCGCGGGCCTGCCGCTGGAATTGCTGAATTACAATGTGGACGTGGAAACCGCCGGCGGCCGTGTCCGCGCTGCGCGGCTGACGCTGGATCGTCTGTCCGTCGGCAAACTGGTGGAGCGCTCGGTGCCCGCACTGATCGTCCCGCGCGGTCAGATGAAATCCAACCTGCTCGGAATGAGCTTCCTCAACCGGCTGGAAAGCTGGGAAGTGCGTCCCGACAAGCTGATGCTGCGCGGATATCCCTGAAACTCAGGCGGCCATTGCGGCGGCAGGACGCGGCTCGACCGTTCGCAGCGCCTCTCGCAGCGTTTCGGTCCCCGCTCCCGGCCTGGTGCAAACCTCTGCAAGGTAACGGCGGAAAGCCCGCGCGCCGGGCACGCCATGAAACGCGCCGACCAGATGCCGCGTGATCGAATGCAGGCGTGTGCCGCCCGCCAGTTCGCGCTCGATGTAAGGCATCAGGGCTTCGATCGCGTCGTGCATGGTCGCATATGGCGCAGGCTCGCCGAACAGTTCCGGATCGACGCTGAGCAGCCGCCACGGCTCCTGATAAGCCGCGCGGCCAAGCATCGCACCATCGACATGATCGAGATGCGCCTTCGCAGCGGCGATGGTGACGATGCCGCCGTTGATCGAGATCGGCACATCCGGCAACGCCGCCTTGAGCCGATAGACCCGGTCATAGTCGAGCGGCGGGATGTCGCGGTTTTCTTTTGGCGACAGTCCATTGAGCCAGGCCTTGCGCGCATGAACAATCAACACATCCGCGCCAGCCGCAATGACGGCCCGGCTCAGCACATCAAGTGCGATTTCAGGGTCCTGATCGTCAATGCCGATGCGGCATTTCACTGTGACCGGAATCTTGACGGCTTGCTTCATCGCCGCGACACACTCCGCAACCAACTTCGGCTCGGCCATCAGGCAGGCGCCGAAGTTTCCACCCTTCACGCGATCGGACGGACAGCCGACATTCATGTTGATTTCGTCGTAGCCGAAGTCTTCGCCGATTTTCGCGCTCTCCGCGAGATCGCGCGGGTTCGATCCGCCAAGCTGAAGTGCGACGGGATGCTCGCTCGCATCGAAACCGAGCAGCCGCTGGCGATCACCGTGGATGATCGCGCCGGTGGTCACCATCTCGGTATAGAGCAGTGCGCGGCGCGACAGCAGGCGATGGAAGACGCGGCAATGCCGGTCAGTCCAGTCCATCATCGGCGCAACGGCGAAGATCGGAGGCTTGAAATATCTATATTTTTCTTTTTTCTCAATGCTTTGCGTCATCAGATTTACGACTCGTTCGCGCTAGTTTTGGACCAAAAACGGCGGTTTAAGCACTAGATTTGGTCCCGTGGACCAACTATAATCCCGTGGACCAAGTCGGGAAGCGGTACATGGGCACCATCACAGCACGCAAGCGGAAAGATGGGAGCGTCGGCTATCGGGCGCGCGTCCGGGTGATGCGGGATGGACAGACGTACCACGAGACGGAGACCTTTGACAGGCGACCTCCCGCAACGGCTTGGATGAAACAGCGCGAGCGCGAGCTTGCGAAACCCGGCGTGATCGACAGCGTCAAGTCTGCCGATCCGACTTTGGCCAAGGCGATCGATCGCTACACTGAAGAGTCGATCAAGGAGATCGGCCGCACCAAGGCGCAGGTGCTGAAAGCGATCAAAAAGTTTCCAATCGCCGATATGGCATGTTCGACGATCAAGTCGAAAGACATTATCGAGTTTCTGCAATCGCTGACCAGTCAGCCACAGACTGTTGGGAACTACGCCAGCCATCTGGCTGCGATTTTCGCTATCGCGCGACCTATGTGGGACTATCGGCTCGACGATCGGGAAATGAAGGACGCAATTACGGTCGCGCGACGCATGGGCATCATATCGCGCTCCCTTCAACGTGATCGCAGACCGACGCTTGAGGAGCTGGATAAGTTGCTCGGGCACTTCATTGAACGTCGCAAGCGTGCTCCTCAAGCCATGCCGATGCACAAAGTCGTCGTGTTCGCTCTCTTTTCAACGCGCCGCCAAGAGGAAATCACGCGCATCGCTTGGAAGGATTTTCAGAAGGAGCACAAGCGCGTGCTGGTGCGCGACATGAAGCATCCCGGTGAGAAGCTCGGCAATGATACCTGGGTCGACGTTCCGGCGGAGGCCATTCAAGTCATCGATAGCATGCCCAAGAAGAAGCCAGAGATATTCCCCTATTCCACCGACGCCATCACGGCCAACTTCACGCGGGCCTGCAAGCTGCTTGGCATCGAGGATTTGCATTTTCACGATCTGCGCCATGAGGGGATTTCGCGCCTGTTTGAAATGGGTTTGAATATTCCGCATGTTGCGGCGGTCAGCGGACACCGATCCTGGGTCAGCCTCAAGCGCTATACCCACATTCGAGAAACAGGTGACAAATACGCCAACTGGGCTGGCCTGCAAACAGCGATCGGCGCGGTTTGAGAATTGACGCCGCACATGCGAGCCGTGAACACGAGGCGGAACAATCTTGTGGTGTTCGTAATTTGCACTCCCTTTTGTCTTTAGATCGACGAGAGTCTGCGGCTCAACTGTCATGTCTTCTTCGCTGCGAAAAAGGGAGAATAGACATGACCAGCAATCCAGATCGCATTCATATGCTTTTAGGCTCATCCGAGATTGGCAAACCAGCCGAGCCGCCTAAGCATGCCGGCCCGGCCACGATCTTGTCTGGGCTACCGAGGACGATCCGCCGGCACGAATTGCATATGATCGTTCCGCTTGCCGATACCACCATCTACGAGATGGAGATCAGAGGCGAATTCCCGCGCCGCTACTATCTCACATCGCGATGCGTGGTGTGGGACCTTGGTGAGGTCGAGGCTTGGCTTAGGCAGCGCCGCAAGGACAGCGATGCCGGGCGGATCAAGAAGGCGCCATCGCCAGACGTTCGATTACGCAAGACCCGACCGATTAAAGAGCATTGAGACAGTCTCTACGGAGCTATCGCCCCCGCGGGGCGCGGTGGCTCCGGAACATCTGGCAGAGCAAGGACGCGATCGCAGGATGGCGGAAAGCACGCATGGGATCATTTGGCGCAGTAAAGCCGGCGGAAGTTGAACCCTAAGGCGCCCCTCTGACTATGAAAAGCATTCACGGAGCCTGAAAACTTTCTCCGTTAGCGCTCAATCCATGAAAAACGCTCTCGAGAGGTCGGCAGCGTGTGAGGGTGCCAGTCGGCTTCGATTGGGCCACTTTCAGCCCCGGACACAGCACTCATTCCAGGACCCACTCGATGATCTTTTGTCAGGGCAACGCGTTGAACTCCATGCGCAATTTTCCCTGGGGCAGCGCCAGAATCCGAAAGGCAATCCGTCAAAACGCGTTGCTACTGATTTTACAGCAGAAGATAGCGGGTTGCTTTCGAGGCATACTTCGGCTTCTTTCGCCAACGATCGAGTGAATCTTCGAAGAAGCGAAACGCCTAAGACCGACGTACGGCGGACAGTAGGATACTCCGCCGGTAGATAAAAAAGACCGTCGACACCCATATCACAAGGCATCTATATCGACGTGGGCTAGCAAGCGCCACGTGAGGTCTCAGTGTTGCATTCCTGCATGTCGGCCCTCTTACGCCGATCAGCTTCTCATGCAGATGGTATACGTCATATCCCTAACGAGAGGCAGTGTAAGGCGCTTAAGATGTCGTGTCACCCAACACGCGTGTCGGCCTGCGCCCGACCGTTTAGAGATGAGACCACGCTGGCCAGCGAATGTCAGCACCAAGTCGCAACGCTTGGCACTTGCGACACCCTCCGCCATCTCGCGAGAGAGACGAGGATTAGACACACTCTGGATATCTGATTCGCCACAATGGACGCGTTAGCTAAACAAATCCCTGATAGCCAAATTCGTATGCTTCGCCGATCTCAGGTTGGATACGGCATGGCCGTGAAGGCCAAAGTCCCGCGCTCCGAAAGTGTGTACGGCTTTCATCACCTTGTTAGCCGGCAGATTCCATTTAGGAGGAAAGAAGAGCGAAATCTCGCCGCCCCCGGAAGCGTACTTCGCTTTAATGCGACTGCGCGCACTAGTTAGCTCCGGCACGGCCTCGCGGCAATACTTGTCAAGTTCACAGAACAGCCCTTGGCAATCGATTCCATGCAGTCTGCGACCGAAGAGTCCATTGAATGGCAATTCAAGACGTCGAAACTCTTCTTCTTGCCGGTCCACCATCCACAGTATCGCGTCTGCCGGTGAAAAATCGCCCAGTGAAACAAATGCCTTTTTCAATCCACGTAAGGCGCCAGGACCAGCTTGAGTGTAGTCGTTCTCGTTGAATGAGATTAGGTTTGAATAATTGAGATCAATGGCGATCTGGTAGGCCATGAAGGGACCTATAAGTGGGTAGGTCTCCAGCGTTTTGACGATCGCCTGAAGCGATAATGCGTTCAGCAGCTTGTCGGCGCAGGCATCCACCAAGAACATGTGCTTAAAAAGAGCAACATGGTTGCGATGCTTCTCATCAAAACCAAAGGCTTTATTCGCGCAGAGAATAAAGGCACCTGTGTAAAGTCCACCGTGCTTTACTTTTGCGAGGTTGAGAGCGCTCTCGAACTCTCCACTCTTGAGGTGTTCGAGACACGGCGCACGCCCCAATTGCTGCGTCAGTGCCTCCCAGGTCTCTATCCGGCTGAAGGTTCGGAATGCTACAATTTGGAATAGCCGGTCACTGGCTGTGACTCGCGAATCCTCTTTGTAAGCTACGTCCCGTATCATGTATTGTGATACGCGATCCGCCGCGCGATAAACATTGCAGAACTTATAAATCTGCAAGATACGATCATCCGACCAAGGCCACTGTTGCCCTGAAAGGCGGGCCTCAAACGCAGCCTGCCGACGTGAAGCGAAAGTCCAGTACAGCTCGTAAACACCTGTGCGTGGCTCAGGTGCAGAACGGCGGACAAAACCGTAGGTCGACTTTGTCATTGTACCCTCAAAAATACACCTGTTCCGTGCAGGTTTAAGTACCTATCATCCGAAGCTAGCGTTTTGGCGGCTATTCTTTCACCAATCGTGTCGAGATGCCTGTTGGAACCAGTCCAATGATCAAACACGATCGCGCCGCCTTGGACCGTACGATCTTTTACGACATCTACGATTGCGCTAGCAGAGGTAAAGTTGTCAGTATCCACGAAAGACACAACCAAATTCTGGTCGCGGAGGCATCCAACTGTCGCAACAATATCGCCCTCAATAATCTCAACATTTCGACCGGAAAACATAGATTTTACCAGCGCCGCGTCGCGGAAAACGCAGTCCGGATGGGCGTACATATCCAAGGCGCTACGCTTAGGGGGAAACCCACCGAAAGTATCGAAGCCGAATACTTTCCAGTTCGCTCCCATCTCCTCGATGAACCGCGAGATGAGCATAGTCGTCCCACCCTTGAACATGCCGAACTCGGCCACGACGCCCTTGAGATCTAAGCGATGCGCACTTCGCAGGCACTGATAGATATGCACGAGCGAGTTTGGATAGCCATTCGCAAACGACGGGATAAATGATTCCTGCCGGATGCGATCGAAGACGTCATCTTGAAAATCAAAATGGCCGAATCCGCCGATGAGCAGTTTCGTCGTCGGAGGCACATATTTGGCGACTGCTTCTAGCAACTTCTCTTTGCCTTTATCCTCGGCAATGACAACGATATCCGGACAGTCGGCCTCGAGTGCATCCAGATTCCGCGTAGCTGTGCCTTCGCCCACCCTCTCTGCATATATGCCGCAGAGTGAGGCACTGCCGGTCGTGAACGCTGGATCGGCCGCGAGATCAAGCGCTGTTGGCGTCCATCCTACTATCGCTACCTTCACATGCATCAAGCGGGCCGCGATTTCCTCCCGAAGCTTCAATTTAAGCTTGGATAAATCCTCATCCTGCATGCCGCACCTCAGAGCGAACGAATCGCGCTAGAGATACAGTATCGTCGGCTACGACCCGTGCAATTAGCGCTCCTGTGGCCTCTGCCAGGAGGCTGGCTAACTCAAATCGTTCGGCGGTGCCAGCGCCAGCTTCCGCATTGTGCCAGCATGCGTCGAATCGAATCACAACATCGCTAATCAACTCCCTGGTACTTTGAGACGGCGGCTCCAGATCAAGCCGATCGACAAGAATGTCGAAGTTGGCGTCATGGTCACTATATGGCTTGGGAGCATTGTTAGGTACCAGACCGCCGTCTTCTAGGCCTTCGGCTAAGAACAGGCGGTACTTCTCAGCATAGACGTATAGATCGATAACTGTGTCGAGCAGCGCTTCGCCACGCATTGTCGTGCTCGTTTGCATCAGGTTTTCCAGCCGGTCTGCCTTGCGCGCAATATTGGGCAGGATGCTAACAAGCTCGCCGCGCCGCTTCCATGCACCACCGTAAGCTTTGTCTTTTTCCGCATGCAGCTTTTTTATGGCGTGCTTGAATTCATCCGCAGCATGCAGCGAACTATCGCGGCACGCCTCAAAGAAGCGCCTGATGTCGGGTTGCGCAATGTTGTTCGGAAGTTCGGGGTAACTTCGGCGAAGCTGATCATACATGGCAACGACGTAGTCTTCCGCGGGCAATTGGCCAAGTTCCTTGGCGAGACGCTCGCCGCCCCATTGCTGATGAGCCCAAAACACCTGGACAAGTGCGAGGCCGCTATCCAGAAGTGGGTCCCCGACACGGCCATGGTGAAATAGAGGCACCGTCGGATCGGCTCGGATCATTTCCTCAATGGAGAACCATTTCTCAAGCTTGCTCTCGAACTCGTCCCATAACGTGCGGAACGGCGCGCAACCGATGCCAAAGTCGTACGGCGAGAGCCCATGGAACGACTTGTTCATCTGGCGCGCCCGATCAAAATGAATGTCGTAAAGATGAAAGGACGTCGCGAAATAATTAGCCGGACCCATCTCCACGCCGAGCCAAAACGACATCAGCTCCTGCATCACGCTCCATTCGAATGCATTCACGCCGGAGAACCCCCACATCGCGTCATTGCTACGAATGGCGACGTTTAGGTGGAGCTTACCGTCTCGAGCAATCCAGCTGAGCCAGTTATTGCAGGGAATATCCTTTGAGTCGATATAGTCGCGCGCTGGATCGAAGAGCGCCATTACCGCGCGTCGAGAGGACAAATCCTTTGTGAGCAACTGGCGAACTTCGTTCAACTGGTCGATAGAACTACCCCAGTGTCGGAGGCGCGGGCCGTAGGCACCTTGCCAGATTTTGCCATCGTCCGAAAAATCCGGGGCGCGCGGCAGATATCTTGTCAGCCAAGCAACATCGTCCCGCCCGGCCAGCATCCACATTGTTTCGGCAAATTGCGCAAACACGTCATTATGACGCTTTGGCACAAAGAGATAACGCTCAAACGGCCGGTCAAGGCATGTCACCCTTCCGAGGAGCTCGCGCGTTAGTTTGCTGCGAACACGAATCTCGACGCCGCTCTGAAGCACGTCGGAGACGCTGTCGACCGTTGCGAAGCTGATGTTTCGGTAGGTTGGCATCTGATCAACGACGCCGGATATCGAACGCCTTCATTCCCATTCCTCCCAATCCATTATTGGATTCGCCAAGGCCGAAGTTCTTCAACATCTCGCCATCGACGTTCTTATGAAATAAGTCTGTTGCGCGTCTTGGAGAAACGCTTGCCGCTCATTCGGAATTGAAATGGATCAGCTAGCACGCAGTTACTCTCTTTGGCTTCGGCTTTGATCCAACTAAGCAAAGCTTGACAATCGTTCTGTGAGAAAACTCGATGCCCTCGTCCATTTCTGTACCCAATCTTACGAAGGATCTTCGAAGGGACAAGAGGCGCGTCACCGCCAAAATAGTAAAACTCATCCGAGATCAGGACACGATCTGTCTGGGTATCATGGTTGGTGTTCGGCATGTCTTGCTCGCCGCTAGGCTGACTATGGACGCAATTTTCCTGTAACCATTTCTTCGTTTGAGGGTCTCGCCGATAAACGTTGTCACCTACCATAGTCCGCCGGGTGCCATGTCGGACCGGTCGTTTACAAAGAAACTCCGCCGCATTCCAATATTGATCAAAACTCAGATCGCGCGTCACCTTCATCGCGTAAATACACCGCCCCGTAGCCTTCAGTTCGCTACCGCCCATGCCAATGATCCAGTCACCGATTTTAGCTTTTCTACGGATCACCGGCATGCAGCACGCGAGCGTGCAAACACCGTCGAATGGATTTGGGGCAAATCCGAAGTCATACCGCACCACGTACATGTAGACGGTCGGCACGACGGGCTAACAACTCGATGTCGCGCCGGCATGAACCGGTTCTCGCTGGTCGCTGCTGCCCGGTTTTTCAAAAGGACGATCCTTGCCCTCGATCGCATCAATGATGCTGTCAGAGTTCCAATTAACCAAGGCGGTTCCATAGTCGTTCAAGGCCGGCGGAACGTCGGCCTCCGTTCCGCCTCGAACGTATACGCCCACAATACGCTTCCCGAGCATGTTGGCTTGCTTGATCTCCCAGTCTACCCAAGGCCGTTGGTGGGTCTCTTTGCCGACGACAACGAGAACCGTGGAGGCCCAAGACATTTTCATTCGCAGGAGGCGCTTGAGAACAGCATCCTTGATAAGCCCCTTGTTCAACCGTTCTTGGTTAGCGGGCTTCGCTCGGATCGATGAGTTGCGCAGCTGAAATCCGTTGCGGTTGAGCATATCGGTCAGCCGTGTGACATGATCATCGTCTGCGTGATGATGGCTGATAAAGACGTTTTTCAGTTTAGACATGCGATCTCGCAGAAATTCGAAAACGGTTGCCGATGCCACATCCCTGGGCGCTTGTTCATCCACCTTTACTTGCAAAGTCCGCCGCCGATCCCGTCCAGCCCCTTTGGCGACCGATCAAGCGAATCAGCACAAGCGGTTGCAATAATACAGTATTCTATCGTACCGAGTGGAGGACGTCCCCACTTACCTTTATAAGAACATATCACGAACAACGAGTCGAGCCATAAGTGGACTGGGAAAGCCCGTCTATCGTCCCCTTCTAAGCTCATGGCGCTTTTCCGTCCCACACCTTAGCGGGGCGTTGGACCAGTTCTGAGGGTGCTCGCTATGTCCCAGCCCAACATTTCCGATGCTTCCGAGCCGGCAGATCTCAATCCTGATCAGCGCGCTGCTCATGAACTGCTTTGCGAGTTACGCACGCGCATTGCGACCCAACCCTTGCGCTATCAACACGGTGTTGAAGCACGTGCCCTCGAAAGTCTCTTTGAGATATTTCAGTTTGCCCGACAGGCGATGAAGAACCATCCGGGATGCGCGCATTTTGCGCGCATTACGACCACGATGCTGAATGTAAATTTGCGGCCAATCACGGCGAAGTGGCATCGCGCGTACAAAGCAGGCATCTTAGAATCGCGCGATGGCGCCAATGATTTTCGTGCGGACTTCGCGGCGGTGCGACCGTGCCTCGCGGCGTTCGCGGAAGAGCTTCAGAAGCTGGCCTACGGAGAAGCTCGGCCTGACGACTTAACGCCCGCCGTTGTCAAAGACGACGAATTGGCGAAATGCCTCTCGCCCCTACGGTTCGGGATCGACGAGACTGACGAAATTTGGAAAGCGATCAATTCCAGTGAATCCAAAGACATCAATGCAAGACGGGCGCTGCACGGCATTGCTACAGAGTCAGGCTTTGATGCTACCGGCCTCTCGTTGTCGGGAGGCGGCATTCGATCTGCCACCTTCTGTTTGGGCGTGACACAGGTCCTTGCTGACCGAGGCTTGATGAAGGACATTGATTATCTCTCCACCGTTTCCGGCGGTGGCTTCGTAGGAGGCTTCGTTTCATCACTTATTGGGAGCGGCGCGACCTTCGATCAAATCGCAAATCCATCTGGTCCTGATAGTAACCCTATCCAATATGTCAGGCAAAACGCCAAATATCTTAGCGCTGTCAATCTAAAGCGGCGTTGGATGATGATCTCCGGCACCTTGTCCGGCTTGATTTTGAATTGGACGGCACCCTTAGCAGTCCTTTCCGCGCTAGCGTTCCTCGCGTCATACATCGCTGTGGACGCACATTTCTGGATTTCCGCCTGCATTGCCTTTGTCCTTGTCACACTGGCCTCGATAATTTTGCATGGCGTCACGTTGCGGTTTTGGTCCGCGGCTTCGACGACAGTTTTGGTCGCTGTTTGTGTCGTGGCCGCACTTTTTTGCGGCGCGCTGGCCCTAATTGAATGGGGCTACAGCCAATTTCACTCCCCGCATGCACTGACGATCTTTGCTTCGCTTTCAATCGCAGCGATTGTCACCCCCGTGCTCGTGCGGTTCTTACGTTTCACTTCTAGTGAGAAGTATCGAAGATTGCTCTTCGAAATCTCACTCTATGCCGCCGGCCTCTTAGTCCCTCTCTTGGCAGTGCTTGTATTCTATTTGCTCCGGGACCTTGGACGCAGCGAGCTGAGTCCGACATCACCATGGTGGAATCCGCTTCACTATATGAGCGGCAACGCCGCCCTCTTGGTTATTATCGGCGGGAGCGCCGCGGTCGCCGCGTTCCTCATGAATATCAATCTGACAGGACCTCACAAGCTTTACCGCGACCAGCTTGCGCGGACCTTTGTCTGGCCGCCCGACGCACCTGACGTCGAGCTGGCGAAAGTCGATCCGCAAAATCGGGGACCATACCATTTAATTAACGCGACAGTTAACCTGCCCGCGAGTACGAGCCCCGTGCTGCGAGACAGAAAGGGTGACTTTTTCCTGTTTTCCAGGAACTGGATCGGCTCGCGAGCAGTGGGCTATTCAGCGACAGACTCTTGGCGAGCTAACGGAAGTCCAATGGATCTTGCCACCGCAATTGCCATCTCGGGCGCTGCCGCCTCTCCTCAAATGGGTTTAGGTTCTGTCCCCAGCTTGTCAGCTCTTATGACCTTACTGAACATACGGCTTGGGTATTGGATCGTGAATCCAAAGCGCCCGAAGTGGCTCACATCGCCGGGTTTTTCCTGCATTCTCCGAGAGATGACAGGAGCGGGTATGACCGAAAAGGCACGTTGGCTCAATCTTTCCGATGGTGGCCACATCGAGAATATGGGGCTGTACGAGCTGCTGCGCCGACGGTGCAAATTCATCGTATGTGTCGATGGCGAGGCTGATCCTGACAGCACATTTCACGGTCAACTGACCTTGATCAGGCAGGCACAGATCGATCTCGGCATTCAAATCGAGCCACGCCTGGACGACATTCGTCCCGACCCCACTTCGCGAACTAGCAGAGCTCACGCCCAACTATTCCGTATTAAATACCCGATGGCTGCCGACGGAAGGCCTGCGGCGACCGGCCTCTTGCTTTATCTCAAGCTTTCATTGACCGGTGACGAGACCGAACTTCTCAAGCGGTATCGGCATTTGAATCCTGATTTCCCGCATCAGTCGACGTTGAACCAATTTTACGACGAAGAACAATTCGAAGCTTATCGGCAGCTGGGCGTTCATGTCGCACAGGGAGTGTTTACCGACGCGCTACTGACCGAAAATCCACGTCCTGCCACCGTGCGTGAATGGTTTGCGCAACTCGCGAAAAATATGCTCGACCCATAACATGCATCATTTCTTTCGAAGCCGCTCGATGCGTATCCAAATAAGTCGCAATGACGGCGGATGAAACACACGTAAAGCGCAAGCCAAACTAGCTGGATTAGAAATAAACGCATCAGTCAAACTGAATGCTTAGCGATCTCCTTTCTGCCACGTACCCACTCAGGGTATTCGGTATATTCGCGCTCACCTCGATTGATCCAGAGCGCCCAAGTCGTCCCTTCGCTAATCTTCGCGCGGTCAAGATATGGATATAGACCGAGATACTGCTCGCCATCGAATGTGTTGCGCGCGGTTTTAACAACCGGGGCAACTCCTATTTTACGGTTTGCGCCGTCCATAAAACCAAGCTCCCACGGCATCCAGCGCGACAGCTGGGAATGAGTTGCTGCCGGTTTAGTGGACAGGCAGTTAAGCTAAACCCAGCTTTCGTTCGAACTCAACCGGGCTGACGTATCCGATTGTCGAATGGCGTCGGGTCATATTGTAGAACCGCTCGATATAGTCGAACACATCTGCCTTGGCCTCGTTCCTCGTTCGATAGTTCTTGCGCGCCGTGCGTTCGATCTTGAGCGAGGAGAAGAAGCTCTCCATCGCCGCATTGTCCCAGACGTTGCCGGATCGGCTCATGCTGCACACGATGCCGCTGTCGGCCATCAGCCGCTGGAACTGCTCGCTGCTGTATTGGCTGCCACGATCGGAGTGATGCATCAGAGCATTCGGTTTTCCCCGGCGCCACACCGCCATCAGCAGCGCATCCGCGACGAGTTGAGCCGTCATTCCAGCACTCATCGACCAGCCGACCACACGTCGCGAGAACAGATCGATCACCGCCGACACATAGAGCCAGCCCTCCGCCGTCCAGATGTAGGTAAAGTCGGCAATCCACTTCTGGTTCGGCCGCTCGGCCACGAACTGCCGGTCCAGCAAGTTCGACGGGAGAACCGCGATCTGCCGGTTGCCATTGTCCTGCGGCAGACGCCGTCGTCGCGGCCTGGCCCGCAGGGCTTGCAGGCGCATCAGGCGCTCGACCCGGTGCAGGCCGCAATCGATGCCCTCGGCCAGCAGGTCGCGCCAGACACGTCGTGCCCCATAGGTCCGATCGCTACTGGTGAAGCTCGCCCTGATACGCTCGCCAATTGCTTCGTCGCTGCGGGATCTGGCGCTGGGCGAGCGGTTCAGCCAGGCATGGAAGCCTGACCGGGAGACGCCCAGTGCGTTGCATAGCCATGCCACCGGCCAGACGCTCCGGTGCTTCGCAATGAAGACGAACTTCATGTCGCTTCCTTCGCGAAGAAGGCTGCGGCCTTTTTTAGGATATCCCTCTCGGCCTTCAGCTTGGTGACCTCGCGCCGCAAACGCTCGATCTCCAGCTGTTCGGGCTTCATTTGTCCGTGGCCTGGAAAGGCCTGCATCGGATCGGCGCCGAACTCCCGCACCCATTTGCGAAGCACGTTCTCGTGCACGTCCAGATCACGTGCAGCTTGCGCCACCGAGACCCCGCGCGCTCTGACCAGCTTCACCGCCTCAAGCTTGAACTCCCGACCGAACTTCCGTCTCTGCATGGCAACCTCCGGCTTCATGAAACACCCAATCTCGGTGTCCATCAAACCGGCAGCAGCTCAGAATGATCGCTATATACATAGAGGAGTGATTGCGATGCTCGCAGCCTGCCGCGCAGGATCTTTGCTGTTTCCTGCGTCACTTTTTCAGGGGACAGATGCGGATCGGTATATCTGTCCACATATAGGCTCAACCCAGCGTCTTCGAGATAGCCTTTGATCCCGAGCAGGATCTCCTCAGGTTCGCTCGACGAGTGGCTGAGGAAAACGTCGAACCGAGCCCCTGCCGATGCCGTCTCGGTGAGGATTTCTCGCGCCGCGCTCTTGCGCAGCGTAGTCATCTGTCTCGCGCGAGCGCGCACCTCAGTTTCGGTAAGCAGCGCCATCAAAAGGGTCCAGCTGGCTGTTTCGCCAAGCGAAGCAAGCCTCGCAGGATGAACGCCACCGCCTCGTCCACGTGGACCGTCCTCACCAAGGTAGCGTTCTCATCCACGGTAAGACCATTGCGTAGCGCACCGCTATCGAAACGTCGAAACTCATCCTGCCCGTTCCAAGCTACAAAGCTGACCGGCTCTGGTAAGAGTTTGAGCGTAATCGCGATGTCGCGCGCACATCCTCCGAAGCCACCAAGCAAGAACAGAGGCTGGGCCGCTTCGAGCGCTGTTAGCGCCTCCTCAGCTATACCGGGCATCCGGCCTTTGTATCCCTCGGTACGTCCACCAACGACCACGCGCGCGTCGCTTACTCGGGTCAAGACGCCGCGCATCGCGGTCAGTGCGTCCGCCCAATCCGCATCGGTCAGCGTCGGCCGGACCGGGTCTTCGAGCGCGCTAGGCGCCAGATCAGCGCCCTGCCGGTCGAGGAAGTGAAATTCCGCTAACCCTGCAAGTTCGTCCATCAATTTGTGCAGCTCTGCTCTAGGCTTTGACATGACGACGGGCCAAGCGAGATAGTTGATCACGGCAGGACGGGTGTCGCCAACATCGGCATCCCGGCGATAGCGCGCCACCAGTTCGAAGAGAAGCTGCGTGAAGCCATTGGCGCGCAGGTCACCTCCATAAACCAACCGCGCACCCATCGCGAGTAAGTGGCGGGCGATCTCCGCCATCGCGTCACGAAGATGCTCGGGCGCAAGTCCAAGCCCCGCCATATCCGCACTCTCGGAAACCGCGATCGCGACCGCCTTCTGACTCAATGGTTCTTGGTAAGTCATGTTGCAGCCTCCGTTTCAGCGACCCATTCTGTGAGACTACGAAGCCGGACATCAGGCGCAATCTCCTCGAACAAACGCTGTTCCTCTGTGCCAAGCGGCGGATCTGGATAAACAAGGATCGTCTGACCTTGGCTCGACCGATCTAACCCAGCAAGCGAGATAAGCTCCGGCGGACGGGGCAGGAAACGGACCTGTTCCCCCGCGTCAGCGCGCACAAGTTTAACACGGCAGCGCCAAAGAAAATCCTTCAGTATCTCATCTAGGAGGCGGCCGATCACATATTCGATCCGGTCGGCGTGCGCCGGGTCCATGCGCACGACGGGCACATTGCCCATATAGGGAAAGCCGCGTTCGTCTAGGTCGGCAAGGCAGTTTGCGACAACAAGCGGCACGCTCGCCCGTTTGGCCTCGATGATCTCGCGTCGGCACCATTCGCGCGATGAGAAGCTGTCCGTGTGAATGGCAACGACGGCACTCACGCGCACTTGGTTCAGGATCACTTTGTCGAAGCGCAGCCCTGGCGCTATATCGTGGACGTCGAAAAAGCTTGAGAGCCCTTCGTTGCCATCGAACAAGGCTCGGCGGATCTCCTTGGCAATCCGCGTACCGTCGCTGTCCCACTTTGAATGGCTCAGAAAGACTTGAACCTTTTTCAGGTAGCGTTCGAGCGCCTCCTCCTCATCGGTCGGATGCCTGAGCCGCTCCAGGTAGGACCGCAGCATGCGCGCGAACTGGTAGCTCAGGCTCGACACGAGACGACGGGTGCGCGCTCCTTCTTCGATCTCTACCCATTTGTCCCAGCGAATCGCCTGTTCGGCCAAGCCAGAGCTAGCCAAACCCGCGTCCATGGCAACCGGAAAGACACGAACGCCCAAGCCTTTGGCCTCCGCACGCCCGGCAGTCTCTGTTAGCCAAGCCATGTAAGACTCATCGCCGGCGAAAGCGTTGTCAAACAGCACGACGACCGCCGCAGTCTCGCCTTCGTCGAAGTCGATCGAGAGCGGCGCCGCAGCGCCTTCCGGCGGCGTTGATCGATAGATCACGCTTAAACCGGTCCCACCAGCGACGTTCTCAAAAAGCTGACGGCGGAAATGATCGTAAAGTGCCTTGGCGACGGCTGGGCCAGTCGCAAAGCTAGGATGCCAGACGATGTAGACAACGAGGAACGGGCGAGTTGGAAGCGCCATGGATTACCCGTTGTGAAGGCGGCGCGCGCGCGAATTGTCAATCAGCCGCTTGTCCTTGGAATTCGCGACCTCGATGTAACGCTGGCAGACATGCGCGTTCGCGGTGATGTCCGCCCATGACAGCCAGAGTGCGTAGCCAGTGTTAATATTATCGCTCAGTCTGGCCGGAACGGAGACGCGGCCTTGAGAATTGATAGGCAGGCTCGGAAGCTGAACCCCGATAAGGCTATGCTCCATATCAAGTGTGGCCTTGATTTCCCAATCGATATACTTCCGTAGGTGCGTCTCTCGCCCGACAAGCACTATCGTACATGAGCTGCTCCGAACACAGTCCTCGCGGATGCGTCGCATCACATATTCAACGTCACCGCTATCAACAGCCCGCTCGAGCGAGTTGTCGGTAATCACGTCATACGCGTCGTGAAATGCTTGAGAGAACGTATTGTAATAGGCTTGGTCGCCGCCGTGATGGTAACTGACGAAAACTTTGCGCCTGACTGCTGCCTCGATGCGCAGTCCCAACCCAAAGAGCGAGCCGCTCATCCTCAGCGTCCTTCTGCAGTGGCAACAACCGAAATACGACCGCTCGAACGCGAGCGCGGCTTGTTGCGGATCACAATCTCCACATCTTGGTCGAGCACGGTAAGGAGCACCATCAACCGCTCGACCGAAAAACCGTCAAGCTTCAAATTGGCAAGCGCCGACACCTTGGGCTGGCCAATGCCGAGCCGATCGGCAGCCGTCACCTGGGTCAACTGCCGACGCGCGATCAGGGCGTTGATCGCGTGCGCCAGGCGCAGCTTTGTCTGCCGCTCATCAGCACCCACACAGTCTGAATCAAGCAAGGCATTCCCGTCGCTGCGAATGATCCTGTCGCCGGCGGCGACCGCTTCGCCATTTCGATTGGCCATGATAGCGCGCTTCATAGTCTCTAGAAAAAGCAAGTAAGCTCTTCCTATAAGAGCCACCAAATTAAACGTCTTGCGCACAATCCCAAATATCCTCGTTTTGGGATATAAGATCAAGGTATTTCCAGGCGGGTTCGCATCTGCCGCGTTTTGTATGCCGTTCTGAGACTGTGAACAAAGCATAGGAGTTCGTAATAACACAAATCCCCGCGCGCATCGGCACCTGCACCTTAGGCACCAATTCTTCCGCTAGTGGTCTGCCCATGCACCGTCGCCCACCAGATTTTATGTGGAAGCTCGGCAGCGCGCATGCGCCGCGATCTTCACCTTCGCGCATCCTGATCGGCAAAAGAGTTCAAGGCTGGCGCCAAAACTGCGTGCTGTAATTGTTAAGCCCACGGGAATAGGAATCGACCGTCGCCTGGAAAGTGTCGGGGATCTTGTCTCCATCGCCGCCTTCCCTGAAATAGTCCCTGACCGAATAGAGCGCGCCTCTCATTAAGTGCTCCCAGGTTTGAGAGAGCCTGTTTTGCACGTCCTGCTCCCGCTTAGCAGCGCTCGGCTTTCGCTTAGCGGTGCGCGTCGTGTAGTCCGGACTGGGCTCGACATCGTGGACGAACGTTATGTTGCCGAACGTCCACTCATCATCGACCGTCCGGCGCCACCGATAGCTAACCCTCACACTCAGATGTTTGCTGAAGCGATGCGGCGGCATGATCTGATCATCGACGAAGAAGAGCTGTGCTTCTTTCAATTCCGCTTCCACTCGCTTCTTCATAACCCCGACAGCGAAGGACAAATCGTATCCTGCGCGTCGAAGGGCCTCCTCCGTCTCCGCCCGCTTTCGGGTTGCCTTCGCTTCGCGATGTCTCGTTAAAGCTCGGTCGAAGGCATGGAGCTTTGTTGCGATGTAGGAGCCACAGTTCGTAAGAGCGAGACGGTGCAACTCTCCCGACCGTTCCTCCCCGACCGCCTGATCGATGAGACGGTCCAACTCGCTGTCGTCGATCGCCGCGATGACAATTTGCTGATCGCGGGGAATATTAATCTCGCCCATATTCAATATCCTAATTTCTATCGTCAGGACTAAACCGTTCTTCATTGGCGAGAGCGCAATACCGGCACCCCACTTGCCGTCACTTAGGTTTTGATTTGAGGTTCAGGCTGACACGGCTGCATGAGCAGCGCACAACGTCCGGCGTTCCACGCGGGCTGATATAAAGCCAGGACTCGCATGCATCACACCGAAAGCAATCGATCAATTCACGGAATGCCGCGACCACCGGCTCGAAGTCTTTGCGTCCGAAGTTCGCCCACTCATTGTAATGCACCGCCCTATTGACGGCCCATTGCTCCACATTTACCGCACCGTTACATGTTGAGAGCGTTTTCTTGCGGGCGAGCGCTGCGTCCTTCTCTGCAGCATTTCCCCAGGACTGTGCGGTATCGGCCGCTTTGCCGCACAACTCCCGCAGGCGTACGAGAACACTCGGGAGTAATTCACCCAATTCATAGTTGCCATCCGACTTGAAAATCGGACTGGCGCCGAGGTTATCCGCGAGGCGCCGTGCGGCATATTCGAGGTGCCGCCGAAGGCTGCCTGCGGCCTCGGGCACTTTGTTCTTTGCCAATGACGCTGCGATATCGTCCCAGATTTCTGCGTTCGACTCCACCAGTGGACCAGTTTCGACGGTCCAACCATGAAAAGAGAGTGAAGTCTTGGTCGTGACGAGCCCTGCTGACCGCATCTGCTCCGCCCAAAGGCGATCATGGGTCGTGATGATGAACTGTGTGTTCGGAAAATGCGTCTTCAGAAGCTTGCAGAACTGATAGCGATGACCGGAATCGACAGACATGACGACATCGTCCAGCAGCGCAAGCGTGAATGCATCACCCGAAAGCCGTTTCATCAAGGCAAGGTACAGGCAGACGCCCATCCCGTCCTGATGGCCTTCGCTGTGAAACGCTGCTGGCGGAAACAGCCCGCGCTCATAGAAATTAACCGCAAAGTCCAACTTACCGGCGCTCGGCGATAGCTTCGCCGTGAACTTCTCTTCATCCCCTTCGTTGATCAAACGATAGAACGTGCTGAAATCTTCCTGCACTTCCGCATAGAGCGCGTCGAGCTCGGCCTCCATGACTTTGCAATAGGCATCATAGGTCGCCTTGGCGGCCTGGCTTGCACTATCAGCGCGCTGTTTGCGACGCATCGCGTCGCGATAGTCGTCGAGGCGAAGCTGTGCGGTTGAGAGAAACGTCTGCGCGTCAAGCGTGGCGGTTTGATCTGGCTTGGCTTCCACGACGGCAACGAGCAACGCGAGTTTCTCGACAAAGTCCTTGGGAACGGCTGCCCAACCGGACGACAGGCGGGGTTTCAGACCCAAAAGACCGTCCATCTTCGCGAGGTCAGACCGCAGGGCTTCGAGGTCTTTTCCCCACGTCTCGATTGCCGACCGTGAGAGTGTGTGATTTTGAGTGCTGGCGATGCGATAACCCGCGACGAGCAGTTCTCGGAGCTTCCCGCATTCTCGCGCGAGATCAGCCCCTGCGGCGAGCATCGCGGTCTGTAACTTGGCCGCTTCCTCCGATTTCGCCAGCTTGGCGGCAAGGTGCGCTCGCAAATGCTCTTCATCCGGCCATGCATGGTCGCACAGCGGGCAAAGCGGGCCATCGACAAGATCGAGACCGCGCTCGACCAGCGCGCGATGATGAAGCGCATTCAGCAGCGAAGGATCGGATTCCAGCTCGGACAGACCTGTCAGAATGGAATCGACGGCCGACTTTCCTGTCGTAACGAGGTCCGAAACCGCCTCGGAAAGTGCCGTTAGATCTCGAAGCACGGACTGCTTGTTGAACTCCGCCGCCTTACCCGGCTCTGACAATCCCTGGTCAAGCTTTGTGTCCGCCGCAAGTTTTGTGATTTCGGGCAGGTTCAGCGTTTTTCGTCGCAGATTGATCGAGGCGAGTATCTCCTCGGGCCTGAACTCCGAAATATTGAGATGCCGGGCGAGCGTATCACGGCTTGACGCTGCCTGACCTTCGGCTCCCTTCAAGGCCGTCTGAAGCCGATTATGTGCTGTATTGAGAGCGCCGCGGGTTTGTCCTACCGCGTCAAGCTTGAGGATGGTCTGGATTTCTTCCGAACGCTTTGTGGGCTCCACAAGAATTAAGCGCAAGATCTCACGGCGAGACAGCGTGATTTCGGGATGCGAAGCAATCTCGTCAAAAGCCGCCTTGATGGAGGAATCCTTTGGCGTAATCGAAGGCTTTTTCGGCGCCGAGACTTTGCGGGTGATTGTCGCAGCCTTCTTGAGATCGGGGAAATACACTTCCAGCGTGACGAAAGCCGCGTCTGGAAACTTTGCTCTGTCGACGTGCGGCCCGTGCTCCCCGACGGACAGGTCCTTGGTGCCGGGGCCTGTCAAGCGGCCAATTTGGCCGGTCAAGGCAAATTCAATTGCGTCGATAACACCGCTTTTGCCCGAGCCGTTCGGCCCTGAAATCGCGAATGTTGCCTGATCGAACTGGATATCTAGCTTGCGGATGCCGCGAACTTCCTCGATGTGCGCCGCAATGATCTTGATCATGCGACTTCACCGTCATCGTCGGTGAATATTTGGATCAGGTAATCCGGGCGCAATTTCGCATCTGCTTTCAATAGATTGTGCAGCGCTTCGATTTTTAACGCGCTGAGCGTTTTCTTGTCAGACAGTTCTGCAACGAGTTTTTCGACAATCGCTTCGTGAATGGTAGCCATGACGTTGTCCTAGAATTGTACCCATCTCCCAAAGAACTTCGATTTCACTGCACGCGCCTGGCTGAAAGTGCATTCTGCACGTTTGACAGGGGGCCCAACTTGTTACGCACGAGAGTCACGCCAGGTATGGTTCAAGGATCGGAATCGAAGGTGCTGCGGCTTCTGCGCGTCGTTTAGCAATACGTTTCGTTATATCGCGCACAAGCTCGAGTTTCCGCTTGTCCTTGTCGACGCATGACAGAATCTGATCATCGGACGCAGCGTCGATCTGACCGGGTTCGCAGAGTTGCGCGGCCGCCAAGCTACAGTAGTCACCCCGCAGCAAATCGGCACCAGCGAACTGCGCGAGGTCTACGGCGGCGCTTGGAATGCCATACGTCAGACGGATCGCCAGACGCCGAACACGGTCACCAAGATCCAGCGTTGGATGCAGGATTTCCGCGACGCGAGCCGCGACCGGCATCAGGTCGCACGTCCGGGCGGCGACGGCCCGGATCGGGCCGGCGGCACCGCCAAACGCTCCGCCGAACTGCGTCAGAACGCGCTCAATCTCGTTCATGGCGCGACCGGAGACAAACAGAAGGCACGCAACCGCTTTCTTGGCGCGGAGCGTTCCCTGATGATCTTCGGTCGTTCCCCGCTGAAGCGCGTTCAGGACCTGCCACGGTACACCTTGCCTCTGCAGCTCGTTCGGCCAGAGCTGGGGTTCTTTCTGCGTGCTTTTCCTATTTATCGGGAAGAGAAGTTGATCGACTTCGAGGGTGGTCTGCGCCGCGGCGATCAGGACGGGATCGCTGATCTCCGGGGGCTGAAGCGAACTGAGGCAATCTACGAGCGCGACGATGGACCCCACCTCTGCTGCACTCTCACCCGCAAGGCGTCCGAGCCTGGTAAGCTCATATGCGTCTGCCGCATTCTTCTGTATAAGGCCGTGGCGCTCCAAATCCGCCAAGGCCGAAAGCAGGTCCGGCCGACTCCATTGCCACGCGCTGTGGGCGCGCCGCGCTTGGAATGCGCCGAAGCTCGATTCCAGAAACTCGACAATCTCGTCGCTGGCCACGCCTTCGCCGGCCGCACGTCGTGCTGCGACCAGGACCCGGATAATAAGGGAGCGTGGATCGGTCTTGTCGTCGAGAAAGCGAGAGACCAAGTCTTCGGGCTCTGCAGTCACGTATCGTGACCAGAGATCGTGCTCGGCGCGCGGATCGAGCGCAAGCAAGTACGACGCCCCCTTCTCTGCAAAACCCAGCCTGCCCGCACGGCCCACGAGATTCTTGTATTCCGCAACCGAATACGGTTCGTCACCGGGATGATTCAAACCGGCGATGATGACCGATGACGCGGGCGTGTTTATTCCCATCGCCAGCGTTGTCGTGGCCGCAATAACTCTGAGGCCGGAGCCGGTACGGCGGAATTCGTCCTCGATCACGCGCCGTTCTTCACGTTCGAGATCGGCATTATGAAACGCGACGCCGCGCGCGAGCGCGTTCCGTAAATCGGCACTAGCCTGCGATGGGTCAGCTCCGGGCATCTGGGCGAGCGCTTCAGCCGCCGGAGGAAGCCCCAGCGCCGCTGCGAGATAATTGGCGCAACCACGGGCTTCACCCTTGGTTTCGCGAAACACAATCACCTGCTGGCCTTCCGTAACAAGCTTGCGTACCAGTGGGATGATCCAGTCCTGGCTCGACCCTTTTCCGCTGACGAGAGGACGAACGAGCGGCCCTTCAACCCTCTCATTGCGTGTCTCCGGATCAAGGAAGCAGAAATGCCCAGTGCCAAGCAGCAAGCCTTCGTCCAAGGGCACGGGCCGCTCCGCGCGCCGCAGGAGACGCGCACCGAGCCATTGCTCGAGGCCATTCGTATCTCCGATCACCGCTGAAAGTGCGATAAGTTGCGGCTCTATCCCCTCACGACGGCGCATCCGGATCAGCGTCAGAACGAACTCCAGATTTGCGCCGCGTCCGCGGTCGGCGATCATCTGCGCTTCGTCGACTACGATTACGCCCACCTGCGCGAGCACGTGTGGGAAAGTCAGCGCGATCGCTGCAAACTTCTCATACGTCAGCAATCCAACATCGTATTGGCCCCGCAGCAACGGCGTGATGTCGTCAGTCTCTCCCGTCGCTTCGACTGTGCGAACGCCGAAAGCGCCATAGACATTTTCGAAGTGTCGCCGCTTGTCGGCTACCAGAGCCTTGAGTGGCAACAAAAACAGTGCCCGTTTGCGATCTAGCACGTTCCGGAGCGCCGCCAACTCACCCACCATCGTCTTACCTGAGGATGTTGGGGCCGATACCACGAGGTTCTCGCCATCCAACACACCAAAGTCGTTGATGGCAACGATCTGAAGGGCATTTAAGGACGGAATCGCGTCGGCCCACGCGGCAATGAGCGCATCCGGGAAGCCGGTGGACGCAAGGCTGGAGAGATCGGAAGTCACTTTGACGGGCAAGCGCGCCGGGAAGGCAGCGTGATATTTCGCACCCGGCACGAACACGGGCCACTCGACATCGCCATCGATGCTCCCGCGCATGGTGGGGTTTTGCTTTTTGCCGCCCTGTAAGGCGGCTGCCTTCACGCGGCTCGTGACATGGTCAAGGAGGCGATACAGTGAGAGCTTCCCAGCGCCTACGACTTCTTCAGCGCCGCGCAGCGCCTCCAGTAAATAATGGGTCAGGAAGCCGTGCCCGAACCGGCGATGTTCATAGGCGGGTTCGGTCGCCGCGGATGCAGTGAAGATGATCCGGCCCGCGCCAGCAAGCTGAGCCAATCGGGCTTCGGCCGACAAAATGCTGCGCGGCTTCGCATCGACGCGCAGAACCTTCGCGCCGATGCCTCCCGAAAAGCAGCAGTCGAGAAACAGGATCAGTCGCTTCGCTGGTATTCTCGAGAACCATTCCTGCAACAACTCGAGTGGAATCGCAGAGCCAGCAAGATTGCTCAAATCTGCATCATGCGTGACGAACTCGTGGGTGTCCGACCCGTGGCCGGAAAACGCGATCACCACTGTATCGTCGAGATCGCAGTGAGCTAGTTCCGCAAACGCGGCCTCGATCTGCTGCCGCGTGGCATCCGCATCTGTCAGTAAGACGGTCGTACCGCCAAGCGTGTCAAAAAACAGCGCTTCTAGTGCCGTCGCGTCGCGCCGGGCACATGTCAGTTCATCAATACCCGTCGAGGCGTACCGGTCAATGCCGATGAACAGACCGCGAAACGGCATGAGACACCGCGTCAGGCTCGAACGACAGCGGCCGAGTATGCTGTCCGCGGCTTTTCGACCTTCTCAAGCACGATCGGCGCAAAGGTCTTGTTCTGCGCAACCTGCCTGGTGCCGACCTTTTCGAACCAAACACACCACACGGCATCCTCTTCCAGCATGGCGGTCTTCCCGACCTGCTCGACCGTCATGATCGGCCCGCCGGACTTCACCTGGACGAGATCGCCAGGCTTAAATTCAGTCGTGTCCATCTGTCAGCGCTCCCTTCACCATGTCCGCAATGTTCTCGGGCCGAAGGGGAAGCCGCCAACGTGCAAATCAACGCTTCCACCACCGTTGGTGCAAGCATAGCCGCATTGGGGTGTCGCCCCGCCCTCAACCACTACATCTGGTGAAACAGATGCGATTACGCAAGGATCTAAGGAGAATTTTCTATAAGTCTTTGAAACAATGTTCTTATTTTGTTCATCAACGCGTGTGGGCGAGCGCCCTGAGCAGTTTCGGCCACGGCGCGTGTGAGTTCAATGAGGTTTGGCGCCTCCCTCAAGGAGCCCGACCTGCCAACCTCTCCAATGCTTGCCAAATTCACGAATTATTCATATATGACTGATTATATGTCGATACAAATCATATCTGGATAATTAAAATGAGCTCGCCAAAGTCAAAGACGGCCCTTGAACGGCTTGGAGAGGACCTGAGAAAAGCGCGGCTCACCCGTGGTGTCGCCGTGGCCGATCTGGCGATACGTGCAGGTACCTCAGCCAGCACAGTCGCGCGCCTGGAAAAGGGCGATCCCGGCGTTGGCATCGGCACGCTCGCAGATGTGCTTGTCGCTCTTGGCCTCATCGACAGGTTGGCCGATCTGGTCGATATCCGAAAGGACGATCTGGGTCTGGCGCTGACCTCGGAGCGCCTGCCGCAACGCGGCCGCTCTTTCGCGGCCAAATTGCGCAAGCAGGAACGACAAGAGGACAAGCCTCAGCGAGACGAGCCGGGCACTGTTGATCCGGACGGCGTGGCCTTCTGATGACCGAATTTTCCGCCCACGTCGTTCTTGGTGAGAGCCTGACGCCCGTTGGTCAATTGCGTTTCACGCAGACCGGCCCGCGCCAGTTTTCCACCTTCGCTTACGATCCGGGATGGGCGAAGGATCCCCGCGCCTTCATCTTGCAGCCGGACATGCCATTCGAAGGTGGCCCCTTTCACGCGTCGGCGCAGCAGGGCAATCCGCGCGACGCCCTCGCCGGTGCCTTCGCTGACGCAACTCCGGACAGTTGGGGACGAAGGCTGCTCGAACGTGCCTACGGCAAAGGCCTATCCGAGTTCGAATACCTGACACTGTCCGACGATACCTGCCGACAGGGCGCCTTGCGTTTCCTCGACGATCAGGGAAAAGTCATTACCGGCAATGCCGCCGAGGCGGTGCCTCGCCTGCTCGATCTGGAAGCGATCACGGCGGTCGCCCGCGCCTATGAACAGGGGAAGGAAATCTCGGCACAGGACATGCAGGCCCTCGCAGGCGCTGGCGGTTCGGGCGGCGCCCGGCCCAAGGCCAACGTGCGCGACAAAGACACACTGTGGCTCGCCAAATTCACCTCTGTTCACGATCAGCAACCGATCGAGCAAGTTGAAGTCGCGACGCTGAGCCTCGCAAGGTCGTGCGGCATTCGCACGCCTGAAGTCAGGTTGGAGCTGGGCGACACGCCGTTTCCTGTCGCGCTTATCCAGCGCTTCGACCGCCGCGGCAGCGCGCGCATTCCCTACATCTCAGCCCGCACAGCGCTCGGGAAGACCGGGACAGAGCTAGGCTCGTACACTGAGATCGTCGATTTCATGCGGGCATTCGCCTCCGATCCGAAAGCGGATTTTCAAGAACTCTATCGACGCCTGGTGTTCACCATCCTGATCTCGAACAAAGACGATCATCTAAAGAATCATGGCTTTCTCTATGTCGGTTCTGGCCAGTGGCGCCTGTCACCGGCGTTTGACGTGAACCCAGCTCCGGACCGCAATCCGCATTTGGAGACAGCGATTATGGAAGGCGGTAGCCACGACCGTTCAATCAAGTTGGCACTGGAGGCCTGCGATTTCTTCGAAATCACTGACGGCGATGCGCGGGCCATCATTCGAAACGCTGCTCAGCGTATATCCAACGGTTGGCGTGAGGCGCTCAAGCAGGTCGGTCTCACCGGGGCTCAGATTCGCGACTACGAGGCCGCCTTTGTAAACGATCAAACGGATATCGCCCTGGCCTTGTAGCCATCACATTTGATGAATAAGTTTTATTTTATAGTCATATCTGACGAGTTAATGGTAGAGTCGTCAGCGGAGGGCTTGCGCGAGGCGCCAATACGCGGGGTGACCAGACACGACCAATGGCGCGAAGTCAGCCCGCCGTCACGGCAACAACCTCGATGTCCCGACCCGCCAGTTGTCCCACATCTCCAACCTATTTGCCGAAGAGCGCGCGCGCAAGTGGTGAGACATGCGAAATCGTCCCGTTTGACGGGTCCGCTTCGTCTCCTCCAACGATGCGGAAGGTCTGTTGCCGACCGTCATCACGGATGATTGTGACCGTGCTTCCAAACCGGACCTCATCGCCAATCTGGCAAACGGCGACGACGCGGGCCGTGGCGCGGCGGCTATTCCAATAGCGCAACTCACGCGACGCGGCGGCCATCGCTGCGCGGTCAGCGCTCGCTTGCGCCTTGGCGAACGCTTCCTGCTCTACCTGAATTTTCGCCTCGATCTGCGCCATGCCCCCGAGGTGACATCATTCGGCTGCTCCGAGACGGGCCTGTCAGGCAGCGGCTCGAAGGTTTCGACGTCTTGCTCGCGGATAAAAGCTCTGCTCATGCGTTTGGCCTTCGAAGTGATGGCATCTCATCCGATAAAGAGTTTCCCCTGTGAGAGCGATCGTCGCACCCTGACGTATAGCTTGTGAGAGGATCTGCAAGGAGAGCATAGGCGTGGCGCGTTCTGCGGCTGGCCGGCCGCTTCATTGAAGTAACGTCTAGAGTCAAGCTGCCGATCGATGTCGTTGCCTCACACCGGCTATGCCTCGGTCTGCCGAAGCTGCGTCCTCGCCTTTCGGAATGCCTTATCTGTCGCCATGAAGCGCTGCAGCATGGGCGCAATGAGTTTGATCGGATCGGGCGCGGTGGCTTCAGCATTGGTCTTCGCCAGAATTTCGGCATAAGCAACAAGATCACGGTGGACGGCCGCCGGCAGTTCGACCGTGATCTTGACCGGCTTGTCGTCGGGAAGGGGCGAGAGTCTGAGCTTGGTCATGACGGCTCCTTCGCCGCCCCGTAGGGCTGCAATATCAAGTCGCGATTGACGATCACGCGGACGGGGAAGCCCGGCCGGATGGTGAGCGTCGGCTGAATGTTGAGCTGGCGGCGGATGATCTGGCGGCCGACATCGGACGCGGTGTCCTGGCTGCTCTGACGGATCGCGCGCGCGATCTCGTTCTCATTGTTGCTGGCGCCGATCTCGGTGCCGACGCCGAGCAAGGTCGACAGGATCGCGGCCCTGAAGAGCTGGCCCCAATGATAGTCGACGTCATCCTCGAGCCCGGAATAGCCTTGGGCGTCCGCGCCCGGCTGCCGCTCCAGCACGATTGACGTGCCGTTGGGCATGATGATGCGATTCCAGACCAGCAACACGCGCGACTGCCCGAACGCGACCTGGCTGTCGTACTGGCCGATCAGCCGCGCGCCCTGCGGAATGAGAAGCTGCTTGCCGGTCGGGGTGTCGTAAACCTGCTCCGTCACCTGCGCGGTGATCGTTCCGGGCAGATCGGACTTGATGCCGGTAATCAGCGCGGCGGGAATGACAGTGCCGGCCTGCACGACGTAGGGCGAAGCCTTCTCCTGCACGCGGTCAGGCGTGACGGTGCGGCGATCGACGGCGGCATTGACGAAGGCGAGCTTGCGATCCTGTATGTTCTGCGCAGCGCCGGGATCGAGCGGCGGCGTTTCGGTCGGCAACGTGAGGCCCGTCGTCGGATCGATACGGCCGACGGCAGCGGCCGTTGGTGTGACCGATGCTTGCACGCCGCGGCTGTCGGTGAACACCTTGGCGACGCGCGCGGCTTCGATTTCGGCAAGACGGCGCTGTTCAGCCGGATCGGCACGCGGCGTTCTTATATCCGGCGCGATGACGGGCTTGCCTTCATCCTGCGCACTCAGGATTGGACGCCCCAGGTCGCCCGGCAACGCGGGGCCGAGCTTGGGAACGCCGGTGTAATCCTTCGGCAAGCCGGCGAGTCCGTCCGCCGGCGTGCGGTTCTCGGTGTTGTAGAGTTCGTTGGGCGACTGACTGGCGCGCCGGTTGGCATCAAGCGCCCAGAACAGCGCGGCCATGATGGCGACGGCGCTGACGCCGCCGAGGGTGATGAGCACCTTGCGCGACAGTCGCGTGACGCGCGGCTGCTCAGGCCGCAAGCGCAGTTCGGCGCGGACGTCGCCGGGAGGCGGATTCTGTGCGTCGGTCATCAGAACAACCTCGGGCTAAACCGCCCTGGCCGGCCGTCGGTGCGCACGATACGCACGCGCTTCTCGCTGTCCTTGTCGCCCAGCCTGAGTTCGGCGGCGGCGAAGAGGCGATCGACGACGTAGTAGTTCTGGCGGGCGCGGTAGTTGACCAGTTCGGAATTGCCGGACGGCCCGATGACGAACAGCGGCGGCATCTCGCCCTGCCCGATCCCGGACGGAAACTCGATATAGACCTTGTTGCCGTCGTCGAAGGCGCGCAGTGGTCGCCACGGCGCATCGTCGCCCTCCACCTGATAGCGGAAGTTCAGCTTTGAGATGTCGACGCCGCTGGCGACGGGCTGCATGAGCGCGGCCTGTTGGTTCTTCCGGCGCAGCGCAATCAACTGGTCCTGCGGATACTGCCACGACACCGAGGCCATGTAGGTCTTTTCGGTCGAGCGCAGCTCCATGTGATAGGTGCGCAGGTTGGTGTTGATGACGAGGTTGGTCTGAAGGTCTGGCCGCGTCGGCTTGACGAGAATGTGGACCTGCGCGGTCTGGCCGGAGCCGCTGAGCGTATCGCCGACGATCCAGCGCACGGTGTCGCCGGCGGCGACGGGGCCGGCGCCGACAAGCTGTTCGCCCGGCTGAAGCGCGATGTCCGTGACCTGACCGGGGGCGGCATAGACCTGATAGAGTGCGCCGACGACGAAGGGATAGACCTGCACGGCGTTGATGAATCCGTTGCGCACCGGCTGCATGCGCGCCGCTTCATTGGCCTGCGCGACGCGCTTCTTGGGATCGGCGGGCTCGGGCTTGGTCTTCGCGGCATTGACGGGTTTCAACTGACCCGGCAACGGCAGCGGCTTCGGCAATTCGACCACCTTCACCGGCCCGACCGGATCGGCGCTGAGCACGGCGGGCGCGGCATCGTCATAGTCGATGTCCGGCGGAATGAACTTGTTGGCGCAGCCAGCGAGCGCTGTCGTCGCCAGCATGACGGCGAGCAGCGCCGGCGCAGCATTCTTTCTCTTGTCCCCCATCACCCCATCTCCTTCGACCAGTTGATTGCGTTGACGAACACACCGAGCGGATTGGCGCGCAGCTTGTCGGCGCTGCGCGGCGCCTGGATCACGACGGTCAGGATGGCGGTCCAGCGTTCAGTGCCGGAGAGCTGGCCGTTCTCGTAACGACGTTCCAGCCAGGCGATGCGAAAGCTCTCCGGCGAGGCGCGGATGACGCTCGATATCTCGACGGAGACTTGCTGCTTGCTGACCTTCGTGAACGGATCATTGCCGCGTGCGTAGTCGTTGAGTGCGATCGCGCCGCGATCGGTCGTGTAGTCGTAGGCGCGGAGCCAATTTTGGCGCACGATGACCGGATCGGCCGGAATGCTGCGCACCTGCTCGATGAAGCGCGCCAGATGCCACGCGATCTGCGGATCGGTCGGCCTATAGTCGGAAACGGCAGACGCCACCGCCTGCGCTTCGCCGAACTTGTCGACCTGCACCACCCAGGGAACGACGGTGCCTTGCGTCGATTGCCAGACCAACGCAGCCGCGAAGCTGCCGGCGAGCGCCAGCGAGCCGAAAGCCATCAAGCGCCAGTTCTTGGCCTGCACGCGCGCAGAACCAATGCGCTCGTCCCAGACTTGCGCGGCTTTGAGATACGGGGTTTCGGGTTCGGGCGTGCGCGCGTAGCGCACCGAAGGTCGGCGAAAGAGATTCATTTGTGGTCATCCTGATGAAGGGAAACGGACATCGATCCGCCGCCGTGATCGCCGGAGCGCACGGCATGGGCAGCGGCGGTTGCGCCGTGGCTCATGGTCTGGCTGCGCTTCATGCGCGCGGCCCAGGCCGGCGGCGCGCCAGATGCCGACGGCGATTGAGTGGTCGAAGCGCCCGCGGCCGCTGCCGGCGAAGATTGTCCGCCCGTGGTCGCAGCGCGGCCGGCGGCGTAGCTGGATTTGAGGGAAGCTGCCGCACGCGACGCGGCCTGGCGCACCGGCTGGATCGCAGCGGAAGCGCCGGCCTTGGCGACACCGCCGAGACCGCCAGCCACGGCGCCCATGCCGGCATGGCCTGATGCGCCGCCGCTATACGCGCCGGATGTGGCGCCGGCGAGATGCGCGCCGCCGCGCGCCGCTGCGGCCGTCATACGTCCGCTAGCTCCGACTGCGGCGGCGCCTCCACCCAAGGCCGCGCCAGCTCCCATGACACCGGCCGCGCCGATGCCCGCGGCGGCTAGTCCGGTGCCAACGGCGGCGCCCGCGCCGAGTTGTGGCGCGCCGGAGACCAGGCCGGTGGCGATGCCGGGGCCGAAGATCGACAGTCCCATCAGCGAGAGCGCGCCGAGCACGAGCGCCAGCGCGTCGGTGATCGTCGGCGTGCCCGAGAATCCGGAGGTGAACTCGCTGAACAGGCCGGAGCCGATGCCGACAATGACCGCGAGCACAAGAATCTTGACGCCGGAGGCGACGATGTTGCCGAGCACCTTTTCGGCGAGGAACGCAGTCTTGTTGAACAGCGCGAACGGGATCAGCACGAAGCCCGCGAGCGTGGTCAGCTTGAACTCGATCAGCGTGACGAAGATCTGGACCGCGAGAATGAAGAAGGCGATGAGCACGATCGCCCAGGCGATCATCAGCACCATAATCTGTACGAAGTTTTCGAAGAAGGAGATGTAGCCCATCAGGTCGCCGGCGGCCTTGAGGATGGGATTGCCGGCGTCGATGCCGACCTGCGCAACGCGACCGGGCTGAAGCAAGGTCTCGGCTGTGAGCGACGATCCGCCGGCCTTCAGCCCGAGACCGCTGAAGGACTGGAAAACGATGCCGGCGAGATTGTTGAAATTGCCGATGATGAAGACGAAGACGCCGATGTAAAGCGTCTTCTTGATGAGACGCGCAATCACGTCTTCATCAGCGCCCCAGGCCCAGAACAGGCCCGCCAACGTGATGTCGATCACGATCAGCGTCGATGTGAGGAATCCGATCTCGCCGCCGAGCAGGCCGAACCCGCTGTCGATGTAGCGGGTAAAGGTCTCCAGAAAGCGGTCGATGACGCCCGTGTTCATGGCCGCGACCGCTCCGCGCTGCCTTCAAGGAAATGACGGCGGCTGTCGGCCCATGCTTTCTTGCAACCGGCGTCGTCGAGCGCGGCGGCGCCGATCTCGCGGCAACGGAGCAATTCGCTTGATGCGGGCTCACCGCTCTGCGACTGAACAGGCGGAGGCGGAGGTTCGTCGGCCGCATCAGGACGCAATGCAATGGCGCACGCCACCATGACGACGGCGACGGCAAGAACGGCAACGACCCTGGCGGCGAGCTTCCAATCCATGTTCGCGCTCTCAGTCGTGGAACATGCGGACGGTGGTGGGCGTGTAGCTGCTGCCCGTCAGGAAGCGGCCGAATTGCTCGCGCGCCTGCTCCTGCGCGGCGGCCTGTCGCGACTTTTCCAGAGCGTTGGCCCGTCCCTGCGCCGCCAACATCGAGGTGAGATCGGCGAGCTGGCTGGTCTGGACGCCGAGAAGCTGATTGCCGGCCTGCGTCGCCTGAAGGACGCCGACCGCCGATTGGCTGGTGTTGACCAACGTGCTGGTCTGCGTGCGCGTGCTGTCGAGATTCTGCACGGCGGTCGCGCCCGCCTTCAGCGAGTGCTCGTAAGCCGAAAGCGATTGCTGCCATCGCTCGCGTGCGGAGGCGATGAGCTGGGCGTCGGATTTGCCGACCGCGAAATTCTGGAAGGTCGACGAGAACTGCGATTCGATATTGCTGACATTGTAGGCAAGCCGCTCGGCCTCGCCCATCAGCCGCTTCATCTCCGTGAAGTTGCCCTCGATCTGTGAGAGAACCGAGGTCGGAAGGCTGGCGAGTTGCTTCGCCTGGTTCATCAGCATCTGCGCCTGATTGGCGAGCGAGGTGATCTGGTTGTTGATCTGCTGCAAGGCGCGCGCGGCGGTCAGGACGTTCTGCGCATAGTTCGACGGGTCGAACACGATCTGCGCTGAGGCCGGGGCGTTGCTCAACGCAATGCCGATCGCCAACGCACCTGCGGCAATCGAGCTGAGATAGCGCGAGCGGGATACTGATAGGATCATGACGGGGCCTCCTGTTCTTTAGGTTCGATGGAAACCGGCCGGTCCGCCGTTGCGGACGAGTCGATGACATTGGTGAGGTTGGGAACGAGGTCGGCGGCCCAGGCGAGGTCGTTGGCATAGAGCCATGCTTCGAGGAAATACGGCCGGGCGCCATCGCGGAGCAGCTCGTCGATCAGCGCGTGCGCGGCCTTGTCGGATGATGCGCACAGCGCCAGCGCGACCGATCCAAGGCCAAGCTCGAAGAGCCGGTTGCCGCGCCGCGACTGACAGTAGTAATCGCGCTTCGGAGTCGCCCGCGCGATGATCTCGATCTGGCGGGCATTGAGCCCGAACCGCTCATAGACGGCTGTGATCTGGGGTTCGATCGCGCGCTCGTTGGCAAGGAAGATGCGCGTCGGGCAGCTCTCGACCAGAACCGGCGCAATCGGTGACGCTTCAATGTCCGCGAGCGACTGCGAGGAGAAGACGACGCTCACATTCTTTTTGCGCAACGTTTTCAGCCATTCCTTGATCTTGTCGGCGAAGCCGCCGTCATCGAGTGCGCGCCAGCCCTCGTCGATGATGAGGAGGCTCGGTCGTCCCTCGAAGCGGGCTTCGATGCGGTGAAAGAGATATGAGAGGACTGCCGGTGCCGCCTTGGTGCCGACAAGCCCTTCGGTCTCGAACGCTTGGACGTTTGCCGTGCCGAGATATTCGTGCTCGGCGTCGAGCAATCGGCCATGCGCGCCGCCGATGCAGTATGGCCGCAGCGCCTGCTTCAGCGCCGCGGATTGCAACAGCACAGTCAGGCCGGTGATCGTGCGTTCCTCGACCGGCGCCGAGGCGAGCGAGGTCAGCGCGGCCCAGATGTATTCCTTCACGTCCGGCGTGATGGTGACGCCCTCGCGCAGGAGGATGTCGACGATCCAGTCGGCGGCCCAGGCCCGTTCCGGAACGTGATGGATGAGCGCCAGCGGCTGGAGTTGAACGGATGTGGGTTCCGCGTCGTCGGTGAGCGAACCGCCGAGGTCCTGCCAGTCGCCGCCCATCGCCAAGGTTGCGGCGCGGATGCTGCCGCCGAAATCGAAGACGAAGACCTGTGAATTGCGATAACGGCGGAACTGGAGCGCCATCAGCGCCAGCAGGACCGACTTCCCCGCCCCTGTCGGCCCGACGATCATGGTGTGACCGACGTCGCCAACATGGAGCGCGAAGCGGAACGGGGTGGCACCCTCGGTCTTGGCGTAGAATAAGGGCGGCGCGCCGAGATGCTCGTCCCGCGCCGGCCCGGCCCAGACCGCCGACAGCGGCATCATATGCGCGAGATTCAGTGTCGAGATCGGCGGCTGGCGGACATTGGCGTAGGTCTGTCCGGGGATCGAACCGAGCCAGGCTTCGATGGCGTTGACGCCTTCGACGATGCAGGTGAAGTCGCGGGACTGGATGACTTTCTCGACCAGCCGCAGCCGCTCGTCGGCGACAGTGCGATCGGCGCTCCATACGGTGACGGTCGCGGTGACATAGACTTCGCCGACGTGGTCGGAGCCGAGGTCCTGCAAGGCCGCATCGGCGTCGGCCGCTTTGTTGGCGGCGTCGGTGTCCATCAACACCGACGCCTCGTTGGTCATCACCTCCTTCACGATGGCCGCGATCGATTTGCGCTTGGCGAACCACTGCCGCCTGATCTTTGTCACCAGCCGCGTGGCGTCGGTCTTGTCGAGCATGATGGCGCGCGTCGACCAGCGGTACACGAACGCGAGTCGATTCAAGTCGTCGAGGATTCCAGGGAATGTCGTGGTCGGGAATCCGATGACGGTGAGCGTGCGGACATGGAAGTCGCCAAGCCGCGGCTCCAGCCCGCCGGCGAGCGGCTGATCGGCCAGGAGCGCATCGAGGTGCATCGGCGTCTCGGGCACGCGCACGCGATGCCGCTTCGTCGAGATGGTCGAATGCAGGTAGGTCAGCGTCTCCGGATCATCGAGCCAGTCCGCTTCCGGCACGAAGCCTTCAACGAGATTGAGGACGCGGTCGGTGCGGTCGACGAAACCTTTCAGCAGCTCCCACGGATCGACGCCGCCGCGCTCGCGACCCTCGTAGAGCCAGGCTTCCATGCGCGAGGCTTCCTCGGCCGGTGGCAGCCAGACGAAAGTCAGGAAGTAGCTCGACTCGAACAGGACGCCCGAGTCCTCGAACTGCTCGCGGCGCTCGATGTCGAGCAGCGCGGGCGCAGGTTCCGGAAACAGGCTTTCCGGGTAGTCGGTGGCGGGATGACGCTGCGCCTCGACGAAGATCGCCCAGCCGGAGCCGAGCCGGCGCAAGGCGTTGTTGAGACGCGCCGTCGTGCCGACCAGCTCGGCCGGGGTGGCGCTGTCGAGATCGGGACCGCGAAAGCGCGCCGTTCTCTGAAAGCTGCCATCCTTGTTGAGCACGACGCCGGGCGCGACCAGAGCAGCCCAGGGCAGGAAGTCGGCAAGCTGCGCACTCTTTTTCCGGTATTCGGCGAGGTTCAGCATGGGCGCACCTCACACGTCCATGTGCGCGGGGTAGCGCAGGTGCCGGCGGCCGACGTCGACGAACTGCGCGTCGCGCTTCGCGGCCCAGACGGCCGCGAAATGCCCGATCGCCCAGATGACAAGACCCGCGATCCACAGACGCAGGCCGAGACCGACCGCGCCGGCGAGCGTGCCGTTGGCGATGGCGACCGTGCGTGGGGCGCCACCGAGCAGGATCGGTTCGGTGAGCGCGCGATGCACCGGCGCGAAGAAGCCGCGGACGTCTTCCTCCATCAGACCAGCGCTCCGCCGCCAAAGCTGAAGAAGCTGAGAAAGAAGGAGCTGGCCGCGAACGCGATCGACAGGCCGAACACGATCTGCACCAGCCGCCGGAAGCCGCCCGCCGTGTCGCCGAAGGCGAGCGTCAATCCCGTGGTGATGATGATGATGACCGCGACGATCTTGGCGACCGGCCCCTCGATGCTTTCGAGGATCTTCTGAAGGGGCTCTTCCCACGGCATGGAAGAGCCGGAGGCATGGGCGGGTGCCGCCATCAGCAGCGTGATGGTGGCAAGCGCTGTCGCCTCGGCAAGACGGTGGCGCACACGGGACAGGGAAAGTCGGATCATTCGGAGTCTCCTTTTGCGGCGTGTGAGGATGGGAGCAGCGCATTGAGCGTGCGGTAATCGCCCGTCGCTGGATCGAGCCCGTCGACATGGGCGATCTCAGCGAGGCGCCTTTCGGCGCCGCGGCCCGAGAGAACGGCAACGATGTCGATGGTCTCGGCGATGAGAGCGCGAGGCACCGTCACGACGGCCTCCTGCACAAGCTGCTCCAGGCGACGCAGCGCACCGAGCGCGGTATTGGCGTGGATCGTGCCGACCCCGCCGGGATGGCCGGTCCCCCAGGCCTTGAGCAGGTCCAGGGCTTCGCTGCCCCTCACCTCGCCGACTGGAATGCGATCGGGACGCAGCCGCAGCGACGACTTCACGAGATCGGAGAGCGAAGCGACGCCATCCTTGGTGCGCAGCGCGACAAGGTTCGGCGCTGCGCATTGCAGCTCGCGGGTGTCCTCGATCAGCACCACGCGGTCGGACGTCTTGGCGACTTCCGCCAGCAAAGCGTTCGTCAGGGTCGTCTTGCCGGTGGAGGTGCCGCCGGCGACAAGAATGTTCTTGCGCCGCTCGACCGCGAGCCGGAGCACGTCGGCTTGCGCGGCCGTCATGATGCCTGCGGCGACGTAATCGGCGAGCGTGAACACCGCGACCGCCGGCTTGCGGATGGCGAAAGTGGGCGCCATCACCACAGGAGGCAAGAGCCCTTCAAACCGCTCGCCGGTCTCAGGCAGCTCGGCCGAGACGCGCGGGCTGCCGGGATGCACCTCCGCGCCGACGTGATGCGCAACCAGGCGCACGATGCGCTCGCCATCGGCCGGGATCAGCACGTCGTCGGTCGCGACAAGACCTTCGCGCAGCCGGTCGACCCAGAGCCGGCCATCGGGATTCAACATCACTTCGACGACGGCGGGGTCTTCGAGATAGCGCGCGATCGCCGGGCCGAGCGCCGTGCGCAGCATGCGCGCGCCGCGCGACACCCCTTCATTGCTGTGATGATGACCAGCCATCGTGCCCCCGCTCCTGCCATCCGCGAGACAGTCGGATGGCGACGGGGACAATCAAGAAAGGCAGTAATCGCGTGCCGGCAACAGGATTTATTTGAACTGTCGCGTTCCGGCGTAGCCCATCGTAGGCGATCGAAAAAATACTAGAAGTATTCGGTGCCACAGACGGCGTCTGATGCCGCGTGAAACAGGTCACGGCCGAATCAACATGGCCTCCTTGAAAGCATCGCGCAGCGTATTCAGCACGGGATTGATGTTGTCCGGCTTCCAGCAAACGATATAGCCGAGCCGCGTAGCGCCATTTCCATCGTGTAGAGGACGAAAGACGACGCCGAGCCCGGTCAGGCCCGCTGCGGATTCGCATTGCAGGCTGATACCCTTACCGCTGCCGACTTCGCTGAGGATATTATCGCGATTGAGATGAAGCGTGTCGATCTGGGGATGATCGGACGGCGCTGCCAGATGGCGGAGCAGGATGTTCCGAATATCGGGGCCAGGATCGTTATGGCTGATGAGAAAGCGCTCGCCCTTCAGCTCGGGCCAATAGATGACGGACTTTTCCGCAAGGCGATGGCCGTTCGGCAATGCCACCATGAGATGCTCCGACCAGAGCGCAAGGGACTCGAAGATTTCGCATTTGCCGGGATCGCCCAGGATGAGCCCTGCGTCGACTCGTCCGGAATGGAGGCCCGCGATAATTTCGGTGAACGGCACTTCGAGCAGATCGAGGTCGATGTCGGGATAGCGTTCGCGGAAATCGTCGATGAACGTGCGCAGCGTGCCCTGCGAAAGAGATTTGTACAAGCCGACGACAATTCGTCCTAGCGTGCCGGCGCCGCTCGCTCTCGCACGCTCGGTCAGGCGGTCAAAGTCCTCAAGGATGCGGCGCGCGTCGACGACGAGCGCCTCACCGGCAGGTGTGAGACGCGCGCCTGCGGTCGATCGAACGAACAGCTTGACCTCAAGCTCTTCTTCAACCTCCTTGATGCGCTTGCTGACGATCGGTTGCCGGACATTGAATTCGTGCGCAGCGGCGCTGAAGCTGCCGTTACGAGCGCTGGCAACAATATAATGTAAGTGGCGCAAGTCCACTCGCTTTCCCCCATCATAGCGTTGATATTGCCGTGCAGCTTTCCACAGCGCGCGAACTACCAAGTTGAGCGTCTACTCCAGCAACAATTCGGCCGTGGCAGCATTGGCACGCAGTCAACTCGACGCGCCGAGCGATCCCCGCGGCAGATTAAAACACAGCGCCGAGCGTACTATTGAGGTGACTTCCAAGGCGAGCACGTCCGCGCGATCTGGGCCGGAAAAGAGGAAGCAGATGTCTAAAGAATGACCGAGTGTCATGACTGCCAAGGACTCCTAATTAGCTCGGGACTGCTAGAGCATTTTTTTGGCGTGTTGACTTGTTGACGCTCACCACCACAGCATGGGCGATGACCTTACTATCACGCTACAGCTTCCTTGACTTACAGGCACGTTTGAGGAGCGCGAAAGTGTCGCGTGCGCCGGTCAGGTTGAAAGTCCCCGCCGCTCCCGCGACTTCGACGACGAGAAGGGGTGCGGAGGTTTCGGCATTGCCATCGATGAGGCTGATCGCACGCGCGGCATCAGCGAGGGCCATGCCGATGGTGATACGATTGGTATTTGCCGTGTAACCTCCGGTGAGCCTTGCGGTCACTCGTACACTGTCAATGGTAAGCGAGCTTTTGCTTTCTGTTCGAAAGACCACCGGGATCAGCACGTCGAAGCGGAGCCTCTGTAAATGTGAATTCGGACTGTCGATCGAGATGTAGATTGACGGACCGCTGCCACGGCACTCCGCGGAGATCCTGAAACCGCGATTGATCGGCCCGACATATTGCACCCGGGGTACCAGCGCCGATCCACCCGCCATCGGTGCCTCCCAAAACGTCCAAGCGGACGCAAGAGCGCCACCGAACGCTTCCACTCGTGACCGAGGTTTGGACAATGGTGGAGGATCAGCCCGCGCCGGACTGCCGAGAAGTCCGACACTCCACACCAGCGCAACGACATGAATGAGGTTCGGCCGGGTGACAATTCTGAGCAGCGTATGCCGAGCGGCAGACGCATTGACGATCACCGGTACGGTCCCCGAGATCTCGCGTGGTTGCGCACCAGTTCCAGATTTGCCCGCCGATGCGCGACTGCCACGCGCCGAGCCTGGCGATGACGACATTGTGCTCATTTTTGTAAACCCTTGCTGCGCAACGCGTCGCGAACCTCCATAATGACCCTGCCCGCCCAGTTGAGGCCCGCGCCGTCGGGGCCCGTGCCCCAGAAGGGCTCGCCTGGCGAGTCCTCGATCAATTCCGCATCATTGGTCGCCAATAGCAGAAGCGCCAGGTCTGCGTTCTGCGTAAATTTGGCGTGGTCCGCTCGACGCATGATGTCGAGCTTCACATCATGCCAGTCGGCGCGCGGCTGCTCGCCATTCTTGCGAAACCATGAGTTTTGCGAGATGCGGCGCGGTGCAGACGGGGGCGCGGCGAGACGCTTAGCGAGACCGGGATGAATGGCTTCCCGGATCGCGGCTTTGTATTCTGGGTTGGCTGACTTCTGTGACTGATAATAGTGCTCCACAGTCGGCCAGCTTTCGCCATTCATGACGATCGGACTGGCGTGGAAATGCGAGAGGAAGCGGAACCCTTCCCGATCGCGACCGAAGTAGAGTATCCGGTTGTCCGATGGAACGATCATGCTCATTTCATGTCCTTACCGACCGCTCTGCTCGCAATCGCAGAACAAGCCGCCGCAGCAATCATGCCATAGAGCGCGAATATCATGATCGCTACAATTGGTAGCTTGTAATTGAGAAATACCAAGCCGACCACGACACATATGAAATAGCCTGCCGCTGGGGTAAGTAAGATCCGGCGACCGAGACCGGTTCTCGATGCCAGATGACCGTCCACGCAACCGGTTAGAACAGCGGGAACGACACCGGCGGCAAACGCATCGGCGAACAGGTCAGCAAGCGCCGGCCCGCCCGAAGGCCAAAAGCCCAGGGCGGCTGCCGTGAGCACGGCTAGCAGGAAGCCTATGGTCGGCCCGACAAGGCCAAAAATCAGTAGCCGTTTCATGCACGACCTCCGTGACACGCCATCCAATTCAAGGCCTGACCCAACTCAGAGACATGGGATCGATGGGTTGGCCCTCGTGCCGCACTTCAAAATGGAGGTGAGGGTGTATCGTGAGGCCCGATATGCCGACCGTACCGATGAGGTCGCCCGCCGCAACACAATCTCCGACAGCCACGGTGATTGTTCCGAGCTGAGCATACATGGTCTGGTAGGACGCTCCGTGATCGACAATCACCCGCTTGCCGTAAGGCCCCTCGGTTCCTGCTGCTGTAACGCGACCACGGACGGCGGCAACGACTGCGGTTCCCATCGGCGCGGTCCAATCGACGCCGGTATGTAAGCGAGTAGCACCGAGTATTGGGTGCGTGCGCATCCCGAAGCCCGCGCTGGGTTCCGTATCGCCGCCCGTCACCGGTCTCCGTAGCGCTGTGGATACGGGGTCTGCCTCGAAGTCTGGGCAGTTTGCGGCATTGGCTCCCAGTGGGCCGATTGCTGCGGTGCATGCCAGCGCAATGAGCGCCAATCCCCTGATCCAGCTCTCGTGCATTGTTCATTCCATGATGGATGGTGCGGCCGTAGTGACCCAATCATTCAATTCCGCCGATTGCCATTGTCGCTGATTGCTCGCCCTTGCCCAGCAAACTGATGGCCTTAGTCGGCATTGCAGACGGTTACCGCACCGCTCGCAGGCGATGACGGTCGACGATGGCGCGGGAGACTATGCCCGCGACACCATCCAATGCTTGTCAACGAACGGCAATGGCGACCTCGGAACGAGCGCTTTAGATGGTGGCCAAGCGAGATCAAGGAGGGATGCCAGAATGCGCTATCAGATGATGATGTTGTGCTTGGTCCTTATGATGGGATATGGCCGGGCCGAGGCGGCCACTACGATTCAGCCGGCGGATTGTCTCAAGGCCACCGGACCTGCGGAGCAGCGAATAGCCATCTGCTCCGCCTCTATCGAGATATTTGAAGGATTGGGCGAGGGTCTCGCGGTCGTCGCTGCCATCGACAAGAAATTCATGCCGGCTCTCGGCATCCTGTATGAAACACGAGGAACGGCCTTGATGGAGATACGGGACTGGGCTCGGGCCCGGGCCGATCTCAACAAGGCGATCCGCGCCAATCCTAACTACCTGATGTCGTATCTCAGTCGCGGAAAGGTCGAACTCGTTACCGGCAACTTTGATCAAGCCATCGCCGACCTCACGAAGGTCATAGAGGTCTCGGGCGACACGGGGCAACCCGAGGCGCGCAACTGGAGAGCCTGGGCCTGGCTCGGTAAGAACGCCCTGCAAAGGTCTCTTGCCGATTTCTCCGAGGCCGTGTCGCTCAAGCCCGATTACGCAGACGCATATTTCGGACGGGGTATGGTGAGGGAACGCCTCGAGCAGGGCACTTACGCAATCCTCGACTACCGCACGGCTCTCGGCTTTGCCCCCAACCACCTGAGAAGCCGAGCAGCGCTGAAGCGCCTCGGCGTCGAGTCACTGCCTTGACTTTGCAGCTCACGGTCCGAGCTCGAATGCCAACCGGCGCCCTATGCATCCGTGAAAGCGGATGCATAGGGCAGCGCGTGCTGGCGCCGCGCAGTGCGGTGATGCATCTGATACATTCGCGATCCTCGTTGGCCGCCCTGTGACCGGAAACGGCGCCTGGTTTGGTCCGCAATACCTGACTGAGGTCCATATGAGCACCGACATCATGACACGTGCCTTGCAGTTTGCGACGGCGCGTCACGCGCAACAGCGTCGTAAATACACTGACCTGCCGTATGTCACGCATCTAGAAGCCGTCGTCGCGATCCTTCGAGATCACGATATTAACGATCCAACGACGCTCGCGGCGGCTTATCTGCACGACGTCGTCGAGGATACGCAAACGACAATCCAGGAACTCATCCTGATGTTCGGTGAAAGTGTGGCCGAGCTCGTCTACTGGCTCTCGGATCTCGAGAAGGGCAATCGAGCCACACGAGTACTCCAGTCGTGCTGGCGTCTATCGCGCGCGCCAATGCCCGCCAAAGTAATCAAATGCGCTGATATCATGGACAATTCCAGCACGATCGCCGAATATGATCCGAAGTTCGCCGTGACGTTCAATCGCGAAAAATCTGCGACGCTGCAAATGATGGCTGCGGTCGAAGGTCCGGAATTCGCCGATCTTCGGATATTCCGCAAAGCCGTGGCGGCTTCGACTGTGCCAAGCGAGGGTAGATAACGGCGCGGCTGAGGAGAACGGGAGCAGGGCCTTGAAATTTTATGCCAGCGAAATCTTGTCAGCGCTATTTCTCTGTTTGTTCCTTTACGTCGCCTTAGCGTTCTTGCTCTTGAGTTTCGGGTCGGTGATCCTGTGGTATTTGATTTGGATCGCCGGTATTGGCGGCATGGTGGGACTCTCGCTGGCCGTAGCCAATCAAGGGCAGGACATAAACCGGCCGAGCACATACTTCGCCATCGCGACCGCAGGCGTCCTGACCCTGGGATGTCTGACGATGTCTCCGGAGGCAGCGGGCAATATTGGTTACTATGCGATGCTTGCGGGTACGGCCCTGTTGGGCGTTCCTCTCGGCATCGGCGCCGTCCGCCTGCTGCTCGGATCCTGGAAGCCTTTGAAGCCAAGGGCAATCGTTGTCGGTGCGCTCGCCGGTATATTGGCCGTGGTGATCTTTCTGCCGATTATCTACCATCTGGCAGATTGGGGCTTGACCTCATTCATCGCCCTGCCAAACATTCCGGTTGTCAACCTATTCGGCTTTGACCTTTTCCCCGGGTGGAAATCCGGCGCCGTGGTGCGCGGAGCGTTGTTGCAGGAGACCTACACGGTCGGAGAACCAAAGTTGCCAGGAGTATTTTTCTTCCTCGCGCTTCTGTTCCAGGGCGTACAATCGACGCTTGCGGCCCTCTGGGATACGCTCGTTCTCGGTGTCGGCGCGCTGGCAATCAACTGGGCGGCGACGCGACTACCTTTGGGAAGGTCGTGACACCCGCTTCCCTGCGATACCCTCGGCGAGTGGCACGATGTCGAAAATTCATAGCCTGTACGTTAAATGGCGCGCTTTCCGCGACATCATCGGTCATCCCAAATCCGATGCTGAACTGGCACGCGAGATTTTTGGCGCCGACGACGGTCCGGTCCGATTCACCAAGGTGCTCCACGGTGATGTAGGCTGCGCGCCGTGGATCGCCGACGAAATCACGAACCTGATCAACAAGCGGCTCGCAGGCTTTCGCGCTGCCCGGTCGCTCCCCGCGCTGCCGTCGCAGACTTTCAAGGGCAGCGACCTGGCGCTGCCGGTTTATTGGTTTACCAGCAGACTGATCGCGGCGGCAGGCACGATCGATGAGGATCGGCTTGAGCGCGGTCATGTTGGGCTGCTTGAAGAACTCGCGATCGTTCCGTCCCCGAACCAGGCTGAGCCCAAGCTTGTGGTCGAACACTATCAGGGAACGCGCTCGTTCGCGCCGTTTCTCCCATCGGGCCGCCGCATCGAGTTCAAGCCCGGCGACAAAGGCCAGATCGCTTTCACCGGCGTGTCCAGAGCACCGGTAGCAGGCTATGCGATGCTGACGCGCGATCCTGCGGGATATGGCCAGCGGCTCTGGGAAGCGGATTGGGCCGAGACGGTCCTCTGGCTGCCATCCCCGTTCCTGCCGACATGGAGCGATGGCCGCGCATTGCTGATGCCGGAGCCGCAACCTGCCTCGCCGCTTCCCGGTCGCTTCATCGTCACGTCCGTCCTTGTCTGGGACGAGAAGGTGATCGCCAAGCTCGACCCGCGCGGCGCGAGACCACCGGCTGCCGCACTCGATGAGGAGGAAACCACCCGCTTTCTGACGAACTTGCGCCGCGTTCTTGACGACAAGCAAAGGAAATGGGCCGGTGCCGTGACGGCCGGCAGTGCCGAATACTCGGTGACCGCTTGATGGCGCTGGCGCGCATGGGGGGATAGCATGTCTGGTTCTGCCTCACGCTCCGGCCCGCAGCAAACTTCGCTTCCGCCGCGTGGACAGAAGATCGCGCTTCTGGTCGGCAATGCGACCTATCCCGGCTGCAGGCTCGCCAATCCCATCAATGACGTGCGCCTGATTGAGCGCACCATGCGTCTCCTGGACTTCGACGTGGAGGTCGTGATCGACGCCACCAAGGCACAGCTCGAGACTGCGATCGTGCGCTTCGGCGAGCGCATCGAGCAGGCGGAACTGCCCGAGGCGTCGTTCTTTTATTACGCCGGCCATGGCGTCCAGTACCAGGGCAGCAACTATCTGTTGCCGATCGACGCAGAGGTCCCGGCCACGCGCTATTTGAAAAGCGGTGCGGTGAAGGTCGATGCGGTGGTCGACGAGTTGGCGCGCAAGAACACTGCGGCCAACATCGTCGTGCTCGACGCCTGTCGCGACAATCCAATTCCCGAGGCCTACAGTTCGACGCGTGATGTCACACAAGGCCTGGCCGGCATTCATAACGTGCCGCGTCGCACGCTGGTTGCCTTCTCGACGTCCGCAGGCGCCGTCGCATTCGACGGCGACGGCACGAACAGTCCCTATGCCGCTACCCTCGCGGGCAAGCTGACGCTGCCCGGCCGGTGGATCCTCGATATTTTCGGTGAGGTCAACGCGGAGGTCGAGAGCCTGACCAATGGCAGACAAAGCCCGGCAATGTTCATGCAGGGAGCTCCGCCTAGGATTGTGCTGCGGCCCATTTCGGCCAACGCGCAAACCGAAGCGAAAGAGACGCCCGTGGCCAGCAGTCAGCGCGAGTCATCCGCTCGCCAATATGTCAGCTTCGATGTCGGCGATGGCAGTGCCGCGGTCAGCGGCAGGCGCGCTTTCCTGACCGGCAACGGCGTCTACGAGTCCTTCAAGGACAGCGAATTCGGCCCGGAGATGATCGTCGTGCCAGCCGGCACATTCAAAATGGGCGAGGATGAAGACGGAGCATCGGCTGAATGCGAAGGACCTGCTCATCTCGTCACGATCGCACACCCGTTTGCAATTGGGCGTTGCTGCGTAACGGTCGGTGAGTACAGGAGTTTCGTCGAAGCGACAGGGCACGCAACCGCCCAGCCGATCTATTCCCTTTCCGGTCAGTTTCTTGCCATCGGCGATCTCATCGTTACGCGAAAGAACCGGCGAAATTGGCGCCGGCCCGGCTTTGCTCAGAACGACGATCACCCTGTTGTGGGCGTGAGCTGGGCGGATGCGACCGCTTACGTCACTTGGCTCTCCGCAAGTACGAGGCGGCCCTACCGCCTGCCGTCTGAAGCAGAATGGGAATATGCTGCGCGTGCCGGCTCGGCCCATCGCTACGCCTGGGGACAGGTTATCACCAGAGCGCGCGCCAACTTCGACGACAATCCCGAACTTCGCCGCCGCCATCCAACCGCGTGGCGCTATCAAGCTCGTCGCGGCACCTGCCCCGCGGGACATTTCGATGCCAACGCCTGGGGGTTCTACAACATGCACGGCAATGTCGGCGAATGGGTCGAAGACGACTGGCACGACACCTATGCAGGGGCGCCGGCCGACGGCTCGCCTTGGGTGAACTCAGACGTGGAGGGCGCGCCTGTCAAGGTTGTGCGGGGCGGCAACTGGACCAGCAGTGCGTCCGACGTGCGCAGCGCCGCCCGGTCGAGCCGCCCGGTAAGCTTTGCGGCAAGTTGGATTGGTTTCCGGGTCGCCAGGGATCTCAATGTCGAAGCCTGACCAGATCCCTCGAACCAAGGGTGCGCCAATGCCCGGTAATCCACGCCAATGGCGGAGCGCGTCCGCTGCGGCTAAGTCATCGGCAACGAACCCATTGGAGACCGCGCGATGACAAAAATCCTTGCTCTGGCTGTGGTTGTCACCGCCATCGGCCTGTCTGGCTGCGATATGCCGGACAAGCTTGAGAAGCCCAATCCCGCCGCCACCTGGACGTCGGTGGGCCGTCCTGCTCTGGCCGCCGGTGAGACGATAACGCTGGTCATCAGCGACAACGGAACTTTCAGGGTCGGGAGCAAAGCCGGCCCCGGCGAAGCAGCCGGATCGATTGATGGGCGATGGTCGGTGGGCGAAAAGTGGATTGAGAAGTCCTGCTGGGAGAGGATCAGAAAGTCAGATTTCGATACGCTCGCAGGCAGATCCGGCAACAGCAGAATATCGCGGGCACCGATGAGCCTTCGATACTGGATTGCCAAAGGGGCTGAATTGCCCAACGGCGCGAAAGTCGTCAGCAAGCGCAGCACGACCTTCCCGGGCGGGGCGATCGAATCCGGCGGCAGCCATCTCGCCAAGATGCTGCCGAATGCAAATCCGCCCCTTCCCGCCGACGCCAAAGGGGAGCTTTGGCTGGTTGAAGAAGACGCGGAACTAATCAGAACCGGTCGCGCCGCATCGGCATCGGGCGGTCTCCTGCAGTGGCCGTTCGCGGTCATCAGCGAATGCTTTGGCACGCCCGACAAGGATGCCAAGGTTCACTTGAGGTTTCGCTCTCAGAACCTCGCTCTCAAGACATCCTGAACAGAGCGCCATGCATCCACCGGGCGCGCTGGCCTGACTGCTCGCGAACTGCGGAGAAGCGATATGCCTTCGATGAATGCCACGTGGCCAATGCCTTGCACTTTCATGCTTGCGAAGCATACTATGGGCTACGTAGCTGACGAGGTGTTCCGATCATGAATCGATCGTTCCTTGTAGCTCTGTTCTACGTCTCGGGTCTGCTGGGAGCCCTCGCCCAGGGTCTCGCCATGTACGATGTAGCGGGAGGCGATTTCGAGCAGAAGGTCATCGCTGAGTCCGCAAATCAGCCGGTCGTGGTCATGTTCCGCAGTGACGCCTGCGCGCCGTGCAACAGGATGACCATCGAGGCGCCGCAAATGGCGTTTGCCGCGTTTGCTGGCAGGGTCAAATTCTATACGGTCAACATCGACGCGGAGCGGACGCTGGCCCAGACGTATCAGGTCACCGACGTGCCCCGCATCGTGGTGTTCAAAGACCGCGTCGCCGCCGCTTCTCGCGCCGGTGACGTTGAGAAGAACCCTTTGTTTCAGTTCTTTGCTACTCAAGCGTCGCCCGAGACCAAACAGGCTTACCAGAAACCGCGTCAAGAGCTCGAAGCGAAGCGTCCGCAGGGAGCCGAACTCAAGTCCATTGGCAGTTGGGAGATCGAGCGCGACGGAAGCGGCATTGCCTATGCGCTCCGGGCTTCCAAATATCTGCGCAAGCTGGATGAGACGAAGGCCGGGCCGTGGACGGTTACGGGCTCGGCGGCGCTGTCGCTGCGCTATGACCCGCAAAAGGAAGAGACGATCTGGGATGTCGCCTACTCGCAGGACATCACGCGGATCGCGCGCCCTGACGAGGATAGGTTTTTGCAAGCCAACCGACGCAAGGTGATCAAGGAGCATCCGGGCAGCATCGTGAGAATGATGTGGGACGGCGAGCAGGTGGCGGCGCTGCCTGACCCGTTGATGCTGGAAGGGCTTGAAACGGCGAAGCGCGTGGACGCGCGCAAGTATGTGGACCCGACTGGAGCGCGCGGTTATTTGGACAAGGATGGAGCGCGGCGACGGTGGAGCTTTCACTCCGTAGTCGCCAATAAATACCTGGAAAGACTCGGGTATGGGACGATGAAACCTGCGGAATTCGAGAAACTTTTCATCAATGCGAAGGCGGTTCAATTCAAGATCGCCGTTGACAAAGAGACCGTGATCCTGAGCGAAATAGCGCTCGAAGATACCAAGAAAGCGCTCGCCTATCTCAAGGCCGAGCGGACTTATGACTTGCGAAAGCGAAGCGCCGGCGGGTTTCCTCGATGAAGGCAAGGCAGGAGATCAATGCCCTTTTCTACGATAAACCTTTAGCCCGGACGATGCTCGGTGAGCTGGCGATTTGTAGGCTCCCGCGCCGATCGGAATTCAATTGGTAAAGTCGCATGATCCAAAAACCCCGCCGCCTCGCGGCACTCGTCTCCCTGCTCTTATCCTCCGCGACGGCCATTTCGCCCGGCTATACGCAGGGCAGAGGGGACTATGACAGCAGCAAGAAATTCCCCGCTCCCCAGCAAGCGCCCGAGAAGCTGCCACTCGATATGTCAAAGGACCGCCAGCGGTGGCTGTTCGCCCACGCGTGCGAGGCCAGCGTGTCGAGCTGGGGTGGAACTGGCGACTGGATCATATGCACGGGCTTTGCCCACGATGGCACGCCGGCGAGCAAGGGCCACGTGTTCCTGAGCGACAAAGCGCTCGTTTCCGGACTCGGCAAAACGATCAAAAGCGGAAACGAGGCCGGCGCTGTTTGCGAGCTCGATATCACCTATACCGAGTCGGCTGGTGTCCGCCCCGTTCTGGTGTGCGAATTCTTCCGTTCCGATTTGGCGAAGCAGCAAATCCGCATCCGAGCTGACGGACTAGACGTCGCCCGGTTCACGCCGACAGGGCCGATACAAACCTTCGAGCTCGGTCCGGCCTTCGGATCGGACGGCAAGCGGATGGCCGCTGTCCGCGAGCTGGAAGTCACCCTCTTTTCCGACGGCAAGACCGCGACACTCCTCAAGGCACGGATTTCCGACCCGGCCGGTCACATCAGCGCGGCGATACGCGAAGTCGCGGAGCTGGACGGCCTCGCGTCGCTGTCTTCGGGCAATCCCGCCGCCGGGCGAGGCAAGAAAAATTGCTTTTTGACCACTGCCTGCTGCGTGGAGGTGGGGCTGGCGGATGATTGCTTCGAACTGACCGCCCTCCGGCGCTACCGCGACCGCGTGCTTGCCCGAAGGCCGGGCGGCGCCGCCGAGATTGAACTCTATTATGCGTTGGCGCCGGTTCTTCTCCGCGCGCTTGGGCCCGAGCCGCGCAAGCGCGACCTGCTGCGTCTCTATTTCACGCACATCCTTCCCTGCGCCGTGCTTGCGGCATGCGGTTTGAATGGCGCCGCACACAGAAGATATGTGGACATGATGGTTCGCCTGTGCGAGCGCCGCGCGCCGGCCTATCTGCCGCTGGTGCGGCAGGTTTCGCTGCGCGCCGCCGAGCCGATTTCATCGGCAGAATAGATCCCTCGTCCCGCGAGCCGAATCGACTGACCACTTGTCCGGTCGCGGGATATGACAGCGCGAGTTGCCCTTGTGAAAGATTTGAGCCGGATGCGATGCACGGGCCGCCTGGGCGGCCTCCTGACGACGCAATCGCCACTGAAGAGCTCAACGTCGCAAACCGACAACCGACATAGCCGTATCGCCGAACGTCCAAGCGGGAATAGAGCAGACCGATCCGGAGTCTGGTTTCTCACGGAGCGCGGCCACATCAGCGCGGCCTTCATTTCGTGCCCCTCGGAGCGGGCCAAATGAACAGCGTCGGCTCTTTGACGGGACCGCACAGGCCCTATCGTGCGGCAAACCTCGACTGTGCTATTTAATGATCGTGAGTCCGCCGCCTGTAATCATGCTGTATCCGCCTTCATTGAAGACGACGTTATAAGTCACGTCATTGCAGACGACAATCCAAATGCTCTCGGAAACGGTGCTCACGGAAGGCGATGGTGTCGTACAGGCTGCGCCGCGAGACATAATGTAAGTTGTCAGTGCCACCCTCAATTCTTCTTCCCTTAGACTCTTGAAATATTGCTGCGGCTTTTCTGGCGGCAACGCATTCAGCGCCGTGTAAAACAGACGGGTGGGTTTAGCCCCGACCAGTTGCTGCTCAAGGGAAGATAGTTGCTCGCGTTTGATGATCCCCGCAAGCTGTCGCGGACCTCCCACCGCGTCAAGCATTCTGCGCAATAACTCGTCATTGATCGTGCCCGTAGGGGGACGACCAATTTCAGATTGAAACGCGCCTATTGCAGTTCGTGTGGCCTCGCTGAGGGAGCCATCCGCGGCTTCCTTGAAAAATTTGAGTGACTGCAAGGCGATCTGAGCGATCCAAACTTGATCGAAACGGAGATTGGCGGCGTTATCCGATGCGCGGCCGTTGGATGCGAACGTGACGTTTGTCCAGCACAGAGAATTGGCCGCCGATATGCAGCCGATCAAGGCAGCCATTCTTGCCGACCGTTCATCGCCGAGACACGCGGCGCCAAATCCCCGTGCCGGCCGTTCGGCAAACGCCGTGGCGCCCGGACCGACGCATCCAACGACAATCTGACATGCGGTTCCGCCCTGCTTTTGACAACGCTGCTGCGCGCAACGATCCGCCCGTCCTGGCGCATATCCGGCGCACCAGCCGTAAACGTTTTCCGGGGCCGAGTGAGAGATGGCGGATGCGGCGAACGCCGGGGCAGAGATGGCAAGCGCAAATCCGATTTGCGCAGCGAGCAGCGAAAGTTTCCTCATCATGATAATTTTCCTTCGCGTACATCGCGGTAATTAACGATAGCGTGACGAATATTGAACTGGTGAGATAAAACTTGACCCTTTGGAGCCCTGGGTAACCGGTTTGACCTGCTGCCGGTTTCGTGGACAGGCAGTTAAGCTATTTCCACCTTCCTTTCGAACTCAACTGGGCACGTAGCCGATCGTCGAGTGCCTGCGCACGGTGTTGTAGAACCGCTCGATGTAGTCGAATATGTCTGCCCTGGCTTCTTGCCGATCCAAAGAAGCGGGTGGATATTTTACCCACGGAGCGTGAGCCACTTTAAGCAAATTTAACGCAAGATTCGACGATCAGCCTAGTCCGATTTACGAGCGCCGCCGGCTGACGCAATTGTTGGCTTTCACGGCAAATTCCCTGCAGACGAGGGGATGTAATGTGCAGAGTTCGGGCAAACGGCTCAGGACAGAACCTTGGCTATAATCGACCAATTCAGGTGACGAACCGCCGAACACCCGTAGCATGAACCCGTAACAGATGCTATCGCATAGGAAAGCAGTTCGCTCATTGAGAAGCATCCTCCGGCACTTCTTGTCTGAGCCGCGGTCCCTTGGCGAGACGCCGGCCGAGCGCTTCCAGAAACCTGTCATAGCGCTCTCCCCCCTTGGCGTGGGCGGCGGCCTGAGCGGCCTCCGACAAGGAGGCGGTCGAGGTTAGCCACGAACGGATGAAGATTGCGAAGGCTTCATTGGCGATGCCAATATCGCGCTCCAGCCGTTGGAGGTTGCGGTCGATGCGATCGAGACGCTTGGCCAAGGCGGCCTCTCGTCGCTCGTCGGCGTCTGGCGACAGAAACGAGGCGATGGCCGCTTCGGCGATCGTGGAGCGCGATTGCTCACGCCGGCCGGCGTGGTCAGCCAAGCGATCCGACAAGCCCGGTTCAAGATAGATCGAGAGCCGCCTTTTCTTTTCGGACCGGACGGATGCGTCGCGGCGCTGCGACATGACTTACAGCTCCATGCCGTCGCCGGGGTCCAGTGCGATCCGCCGCACCATCAATCGCATGTCGCGCGCCAGCGCACGGTTGGCGACAACCTCACGCTCGGGCTCCTCGGCATCGGGATCGAACTCGTTGGTGGGAGTCTTCGCCGGCTCCGGCGCGATGTCCTTGTGCGGTTCAAGGCCGGGCTCGCGGCGCAGGCCCGCATTGGCGGGATCGTCATCGGGCTTGCCTGCATCATTTGCCGCTCGCGCGGCTTGCGATCCGGCCGCGCCCTTGCCGGCCGGGGTCGGCGCAGCAATGGGCTTCAAGACCGACCAGTCGTCAGGCTTCGGCGCGAGACCGGCCTTCGGGTTTTGTGGCACGGGCAACAACCGCTCTTTCAGGCGGGCATCCTCGTAATAGCGCGCCTTCTTGGCACGCACTGGCGGAACGCCGGCGACCATGACGATCTCATCGTCAGGCGGGAGCTGCATCACCTCGCCGGCGGTGAGTAGCGGCCGCGCCGTCTCCGAGCGCGAAATCATCAGATGGCCGAGCCAGGGCGCGAGACGATGGCCGGCATAGTTCTGCATGGCGCGCATCTCGGTCGCGGTGCCGAGCGCGTCGCTGACTCTTTTCGCCGTCCTCTCGTCATTGGTCGCGAAACTGACTCTAACGTGGCAATTGTCGAGGATGGAGTTGTTCTGACCGTAGGCCTTTTCAATCTGGTTCAAAGATTGCGAAATGAGAAACGCCTTGATCTGATAACCGGCCATGAAGGCCAACGCGCTCTCAAAGAAGTCGAGCCGACCGAGCGCTGGAAACTCGTCGAGCATCAGCAGCAGGCGATGGCGGCGGCCTTTTGCATGGAGGTCCTCGGTCAGGCGTCGGCCGATCTGATTGAGCACGAGACGCACGAGCGGTTTCGTCCGGCTAATGTCGGAGGGTGGCACCACGAGATACAGCGTCGTGGGCTTCTCGCCCGACACGAGGTCGGCGATGCGCCAGTCACAGCGCGCCGTGACGGCGGCCACGACAGGATCGCGATAGAGGCCGAGAAACGACATGGCGGTGCTCAAAACGCCCGACCTTTCGTTATCGGACTTGTTGAGCAGCTCGCGCGCCGCGCTGGCGACGACGGGATGTGGTCCCTTCTCGCCGAGATGCGGCGTCGTCATCATTGCGGACAATGTCGACTCGATCGGCCGGCGCGGATCGGACAGGAACGCTGCCACCCCGGCGAGCGTCTTATCGGTCTCCGCATAGAGGACATGGAGGATCGCGCCGACCAGAAGCGAATGGGATGTCTTCTCCCAATGATTGCGCTTCTCCAGCGAGCCTTCGGGATCGACCAGCACGTCGGCGACGTTCTGAACATCGCGCACCTCCCACTCACCTTTGCGCACCTCGAGCAGCGGGTTGTAGGCGGCCGAGCTCGCGTTGGTGGGATCGAACAACAACACGCGGCCGAAGCGCGCGCGAAACCCCGCGGTCAGCTCCCAGTTCTCTCCCTTAATGTCATGAACGATCGACGCGCCGGGCCAGGTGAGCAGCGTTGGCACGACCAAGCCGACGCCCTTGCCGGACCGTGTCGGGGCGAAGCACAGGACATGCTCGGCGCCATCATGTCGCAGATAGGTCCGGTCGAGGCGGCCGAGAACAATGCCATCGTCGCCGAGGAGCCCCGCGGATTTGATCTCATGCGGCTCGGCCCAGCGGGCGGAGCCGAAGGTGCGCACGTCCTTCGCCTCGCGCGCCCGATAGATCGACATGAGGATGGCGACGGCAATCGCGACCAGTCCGCCCGAGGCGGCAATGCCAGCGCCCTCCAGAAAAATGTGCGGCGCATAGGCATCGTAGAAGAACCACCAAGCAAAGAATGCGGGCGGTGGATAGATTGGCAAGGCGGCCACGGAAAACCAGGGCGCACCGAGCTGCGGCTGAAAGCCGAGCCGCCATGCGACCCACTGCGTCGCGATCCAGACCGCGAGCAGCACGATCGCGAACACGACAACGATCTGGCCCCAGACAACGCGGCTGGCGGACACGGCGCGCAAACCTCCCTGCGCATTGCAATGCTCCGAAGAAGAGCAAGGAATGCGGAGGTTTCAACTGCGACTTTGTAAGTCGTCGTAGAACAGCGTAGGTGATCGAAAAAATACTTGCGGCATTCGGAAAGAAAATCGTCCGCATCCGACTTAAAGATCAGCGCGCGGCGTCGAGTCCCATCTGCCAAAAATCGGCTTCGAGTCGCGACGCCTTGCCGAAGGACGTAGCGAGTTCGTTGAAGCGACGCTCGGTCATCGCGCGCGCTGCAAGGTCATCGAGATGGCGTCGCGCACTCGCCGCAACAGCCTGATAGGAATCGCCCGCATATTCGGCGATCCATTCACGATAGGGATGGTCGCCGAGCGCATCGATTCCATCCGGCGCCAGGTTACGGCCGATCTCGGCATAACCGATGACGCACGGGGCGAGCGCGACATGCAGGTCGAGCAGGTCACCGGCCGCGCCGCAATCCAGCACGAAGCGCGTATAGGCGACCGTGGCCTGATGCTCGGGCGTGGCTTCGATGTGACCCGGCGATAGCCCCCATCGTCCGCACAGCCGAACATGAAGGTCCATTTCGTCGAGGATGGCCGCCAGCCCCGCCTGCGCGGATCTCATGTCCGCCAGCGCGCGGCTCTTGTAGGTCGCGAGCGCATAGGCGCGGGCGAACTGGATCAGGAACAAGTAGTCCTGCACGAGATAGGTGCGGAACGCCGCCTGCGGCAGCGTGCCCGCTCCCATCTGGCGGACGAAGTCATGGTGAACATAGCTCTGCCAGTCGGCAACGGCCGCAGCCTTCAGTCGATCGAAGATATCCGTCACTCAACCCTCGTTTCCGTAAGCTGCGTCGAAGAAGGCGCGCTCCAGCTCAACCGCCCGCAGGAAAAAGTCCTCGGGGCCTGGCCGACTAACGTGCTGGCCGCATCATCGGCGTGTGAGACCGGGTCAACCCTCCCAAGGGTTGACCACGACAACGCCGGTGCCCTCGAAGTCCAGAACGTTGCGTGTTGCCACGGTCAAGCCGTGGACAAGCGCTGTCGCGGCGATCAGCGCGTCGACCTCGTTGCGCCGATCGGGAATATGCAGATGCGCGCAACGCGTCGCGATCTGGTCGTCGACCGGCAGGATGGCCCCTGAACATTAAAGGGGCACAGATATACGGTAGAAAGTTCAGATCACGAACAGCGACGGGCTTCCGCGCCACAGTCGAAGGTCGTAGAAGGGTGGAACTTTGCCGTTCGTCTCGCCCATCGGAACGAGACGCCATTCACAACACAAGCACCTAGGTTTGAACGCGGAAATGAGACATTTGCGGATGTAACAACCTTGCCGCAATGCAGCATCGTCCGCCTTGCACGCGGCGAAGGGTCACTTCACTGACGGATAGAGTCACAAAACCTTCGCGACCTTGACATCGAAGTGTCATCCACGAGCCCTACTGTATTGCGAAACGCAATCTCTGCGTCATTCACATTACAGATGGTGATCCATGAAGCCCAGCGATGCCGAGACCGACCGCAAATACGTGTTGCGGCTCAGAAATGTCGGTGTGACCTATTCAGGCGGAGTGGTGGCGCTCAGATCGACCACCCTCGATTTCTTCCAGCGCGAGTTCTCCGTTTTACTCGGCCTGTCGGGTGCGGGGAAATCGACACTTTTGCGCTCCCTGAACCTCCTTGTTAAACCTACCTCCGGCGAGATTGTCTCATCGGATTTCGGTGTCCTTGGCCCGACCGGCGCACTCCGCCAGCACCGGCGCCGAACGGCACTCATTTTCCAGCACCATCAGCTGATCGAGCGACATACGGCCCTCGCCAACGTCCTCACCGGCCGACTCGGCTATCACAATACCTTGCGCAGTTTCTTCCCGCTGCCCCGCGCGGACCTGGAACTGGCTCTCCACTGCCTCGAGCGCGTCGGTCTGGCCGACAAATCCATGACGCGTGTCGATCAGCTCTCTGGCGGCCAGAAGCAGCGTGTCGGGATTGCCCGCGCGCTGGCGCAGCAGCCCAACATCATTCTGGCCGACGAGCCTGTCGCCAGCCTCGATCCCGCCACCTCGGAGAAGATCCTCGAACTGCTTCGCCAGGTGTGCAAAGAAGACGGCATCACCGCCATCGTGTCGCTGCACCAGCTGGAATACGCGCAGCGCTTTGCAGACCGGATCATTGGCCTTGCCGGTGCACATGTTGTGTTTGACGGCGCTCCTGATGAGCTCAATGACGACAATTTCGCCGCGATATACGCCGGGCACCGCCGTGAGCCAATCGCACCCAGCCGGACGAGTAACCCCGCCTACGCCCAGCCACCGTTTACGCCTGAGATGGAGATGTCCCTATGAACCGCCTGCTGAAATTTGCCATTGCTGCCGCCCTTGCCATGGGGCTGGCAGCGCCAGCCCACGCCGCCAATCCGAATCCAGAGACTTTAAAGGTCGCACTGTTACCGGATGAGAATGCGTCCGAGTTGATCAAGCGCAATCAACCGCTCAAGGACTACCTCGAGAAGGAACTGGGCAAGAAGGTCGATCTGGTTGTGACAACAGACTACTCGTCGATGATCGAGGCAATGCGTTTCGGCCGGATCGACATAGCCTATTTCGGTCCGCTCTCGTACGTGCTTGCCAAGGGCAAAGCCGATATCGAGCCGTTTGCGGCAATGGTCAGCGACGGCAAGCCGACTTACCGCTCTGTCGTCATTGCCAACGCGAATGCCAATGTGAATTCGCTCAGCGACATCAAGGGCAAGAAGGTCGCTTTCGGCGATCGCGCTTCCACCTCCAGCCATCTGATTCCGAAGACGTTGATGGCGGAAGCCGGTGTCGTGAATGATCGCGATTACCAGCAGCACTTCGTCGGCAGCCACGATGCGGTTGCGGTGAATGTCGCCAACGGCAATGCGGAAGTCGGGGGCCTTTCCGAGGTGATCTGGAAAACTCTTCTTGAGAGAAAGCTCGTCGACGCAGGCAAGGTCAAGGTCATCGCCTACAGCAAGGAATATCCCCAATACCCGTGGACGATGCGCTCCGACCTGAAGCCGGAGCTGAAGGACAAGATCCGCACCACTTTCGTGAACCTGAAGGACCCCGCAGTTCTGAAGAACTTCAAGGCGGACGGTTTCGCCCCGATCACGGACAATGATTACGACGTGATCCGCGATATGGGAAAGTTGCTTGGAATCGACTTCGGAGCGATGTGAGGACGTGATGACGACGCTCGGCGCAACCACAATCAACACAACAAACCATTATCTCGATCAGTACAGTCGGGCGTGGATCCGGCAGTCTGCCCAGGTTGCTGCGGTACTCGCTATTGTGCTGGTTGCATTCTGGTATGTTGGTCTTCTGGATTTCGGGACCCTGGCAAACGGGGTTCCGGCCATCTTAACGCTGGCCCGCGAGGCGATGCCGCCGGATTTCACCAATGCGCGCGCGTGGCTCAAGCCGCTGGTGGACACCTTGGCAATGAGTATTGCCGGAACGGCAATAGCGGTGCTTCTGTCATTTCCGCTGGCTTTTCTTGCTGCCCGGAACACGTCGCCGCACACGATCGTATTTCATGTCGCCCGTACCCTGCTAAACGCTCTTCGCTCGGTCCCGGAGCTGATTATGGGCATCATTTTCGTTGCTGCCGTAGGCTTTGGTGCTTTACCCGGCGTTCTGGCATTAGGCCTGCATTCGGTCGGTATGGTCGGCAAGTTTTTTGCGGAAGCAATTGAGCATGTCGATGAGGCCCCCATAGAGGCTGCGCGCGCCGCAGGTGCAACTCCGGTTCAAGTGTTGTTCCACGCCGTCCTGCCACAAGTGTCATCGCAGTTCGCAGACGTATCCGTCTATCGCTGGGAATATAACTTCCGCGCATCCACGATAATGGGAATGGTTGGCGCAGGCGGTATTGGGTTTGAGCTGATGGGATCGCTTCGAATCATGTTGTATCAAGAAGTCAGCGCCATTTTACTCGTCATCCTGATAATGGTGACAATCGTCGATGGCCTGAGCGGCTATTTGCGGAAGAAATTCAAGTAAGGACCGGCCATCGTGAAACCGCGCGTCGTCATCACCCACAAAGTGCATCAGGAAACCTTGGATCTCCTCTGTGACCATTGTGAAGTCACTCCCAATCAAACTATGGAAACCCTGCCCCGCGAAGAGATTCGCCGCCGTGTCGGCACGGCGGATGCAATGATGGCCTTCATGCCGGACTGGGTCGACGCCGATTTCCTGGCAGCTTGCCCGCAGATGAAGGTCATCGGCGCGGCCTTGAAGGGCTACGATAACTTCGATGTCGCGGCCTGTACGGCCCGGGGCATCTGGCTGAGCATCGTGCCTGACCTCCTGACCGTGCCGACGGCTGAGTTGGCCATCGGCCTTACCATCGGCCTCACCCGCAAGATGATCCAGGCCGATGCCAGGGTCCGCTGCGGCAAATTCGCCGGTTGGCGGCCGGAGTTTTTCGGCCTGGGCATCGCGGGGTCCGCCATTGGTATTCTCGGAATGGGGGCGATTGGGCAAGCCATCGCCGAACGGCTGAATGGCTGGGGCGCAACGCTGCTATACAACGACCGGGTGCCGATCCCAGCACCCGGCGGCGAAGCTCGACCTAGTGTTGCTCGGCGCAGCCTGGAGGAGGTATTATCCGAATCCGATATCGTCATCCTGGCCCTGGCGCTGGCCCCAGACACCATCCATCTGATCAACGACAGGACGCTCGCCCTGATGAAACCAGGCGCATACCTCGTGAATCCATGCCGCGGCTCTGTCGTGAGCGAAGCTGCTGTTCTAACTGCGCTCACCAGCGGTCAGCTCGGCGGGTATGCCGCCGACGTGTTCGAGCTGGAGGATTGGGCTCGCGAAGACAGACCGCGGGAGATCGCTCCGGGCTTGCTGGGTCACCCAAACACGATGTTCAGCCCGCATATTGGCTCTGCTGTTAAGAAAGTTCGCTTGGCAATCGAACTGCGCGCTGCAGAAAATATCCTGCAGGCCCTTTCGGGTAAGCCGCCAATGGATGCCGTCAACAATCCGAGACAAGTGGCTTAGATCGGCAATGCTGAATCTAGTATGGGTGCGGACATTTCTGGCCCTGGCGAAGCATAAGAGCTTTCAAGCGTCCGCAGAATATCTTCGGATCGCTCAGCCGACGGCCTCATCACATATCCAGAAGCTTGAGGAGCAGCTGGGTGTCCTGCTATTCCATCGCTCCCGAACGGGGTGCGAGCCGACGCGGGAAGCGATGAACTTTCTGCCTTATGCCCAGAGCATCCTTAGGGTTAACGAGCGTGCACTCGCCGCGGTCTCTGGGGAGCGCACGCGGATCGGTGCCAGTTCCAATATCGGAATCTATCTGCTGCAGCCCTATGTCCGGTCATATCTGGAAGGCCGCGATCCAGCGGCTTTTGATATGGTGATTGACCGCAATCCGTCCATCGTCGAGAAACTGGAGAATGTCGAAATAGATGTGGCCGTGTTGGAATGGTGGGACAACCGCGACGGCTGCCAAGTCGAGCGCTGGAGAAGCGAGCCCGTCGTCGTCATCGTTCCGCCCGATCATCCATTGGCGTCTCAAGACCACATTGATCCGGTTCAGTTATCCGCATTTGAGCTTCTCGGCGGCGAACCTGGCACCGGGACCGGGCGGATGCTTGCGAAATATTTCGGCGATCACGCTCAAATGCCGCGGGTTTCCCTACAGTTGGGTAGCACCGAGGCTGTCAAGCAGGCGGTAAAGGCTGGAGTTGGCATCTCTCTAGTTCTGGCGTCAGCCGTATCGGACGAGGTGCGGGCCGGAAGCCTGCGTGCCTTACCCTTCCCTGACCCGCCGCTACGAAAGGACCTGTTTGTCGCTTGGCGCACCGGCATTTCGGGCATGCCTATACCGGCCTTCGCCCAGCATCTATTGAACGCTCACTGCAATGAGACGGTATCCGCTCGCTGACGTCAGCGCCTCTCGAATCGGCTACATGCGCGTTTTGTTGGTCATGAACGCGTATTTCGCACGGTCTAAGCGGTCGCTCAACCGGTTCGATGATTGAGTGAGGAGCTTAAATGCGACGTCAAAGAGCGTGGGTACAGGCGATCTGTTTTCGCATGCGCTCTGCGGTCAGCTGAAGGCGGCCCAGCTCCATCAACCCATGTCATGGGTTCGTGTTTCTTAGTCGATCTGGCTAGCTTCTCCTGTGGCGAATGTCCGCAAAGTGGCAACCAAGCCGCCCTCGGCAACCAATCGAAAGCGCAGAATTCCACTCCACCGCGACGTTCCTGCCCTCTGCCGGAAAAGGCCGCAGTGGCTCATGGCTTGCCGTACAACTTTCTCGAACCAAGGTCCGAAAGGGGTCCGGGAGCGGCCGGAGAAGGCACGAAGCTGTCCCCCTCGCATACTTCAGGTTTCGCGCTTGCGACGACTGAGCAGCTTTTCACCATCGGCTCTCAACTCGCCTTCTGGCCCGACAAACCGGTAGAGCGTCTGCCGGGTAATTCCGAGTTCGGCACAGAGATCGCGCACCTTGGTTGCCGGTTGTCCCATGGATGCGGCGGCAAGCCGCAGCTTGGCTGGCGTCATCTTGAAGGGGCGGCCGCCGTTGCGCCCTCGGGCGCGGGCTGACGCCAGGCCTGCCTTAGTCCGTTCGACGATCAACTCACGTTCGAACTCAGCCAGCCCGGCGAAGATGGCGAATACCAGTCGGCCGTTGGTAGTGGTGGTGTCGATCGATGCGCCTTCGCCAGCCAATATCTTCAGACCAATGGCGCGTTTGGTTAGATCGCCGACCAGGTTGACCAGATGACGTAGATCACGGCCGAGCCGATCCAGTTTCCAAACCACGAGTGTGTCGCCAACACGCAGCGCCTTCAGGCATGCCTCAAGACCGGGTCGGTCGTCGCGGCGGCCCGAGGCTGCATCCTCATAGATATGGTCAGGCAGAACGCCGGCCCTGATCAGGGCGTCGCGCTGCAGGTCGTGGGCTTGACTGCCATCAGCTTTCGAGACCCGTGCGTATCCGATCAACAATGTCATTTATACGTCCGTTTGTGTGACATTCTTCATTTGGTCGCGCCAAAGTCTGTAGATTGTCACATAACCCGTCTTGCAATGTAAGCTCCATGAACGGTTATCTCCGATCTTTTTGTGACGAACGGAGTACCCATGCCCCGCCGGATGATTTTGACGGATGCCGAACGGCAGAATTTCCTTGCTCTTCCCATTGATGACGACACTCTGATCCGGCATTGGTGCCTCGATGACGATGATCGCCATCTTATCGAAACTCGACGCCATGATGACACTCGGTTGGGATTAGCGCTTCAGCTCTCTGCTCTTCGTTATCCCGGCCGCCTGATTCAGCGGGGGGAAGTCATCCCTTCTGTGGCGCTGTCGTTTCTGGCCGAACAACTCGGGATCGAGCCAGAGGCACTTTCCACTTTTGCACGGAGAGCACCAACCCGCTATGAGCAGCTCGCCATCCTGCGCCAGCACTATGGCTTCACTGAACTGTCACACCCGTTGCGCGCCGATCTGCTTGCATTTGCACGCGGCATTGCGATCGCTTCGACGAAAGACAAATTTGTCGTTGCAACACTGGCTGACGAGATGCGGCGGAGGCGCATCATTATTCCCGGCATTACCGTGCTCGAACGGTTGGCGGGGCAGGCTTGCACTGAAGCCGAGGAGGCGCTGTATACCGATGTCGCCGGAAGATTGACGCCGGACCTTGTTCTTCGGATGGAAACATTGCTCGGCGCGGGACGACGCGCAAAACAGAGCGGCATATCCTGGTTGCGAGAACCTCCCGGTAAAGCCGGGGCAACGGCCATGCGGGGATTGATAGATCGACTGGAGGCCGTGCGTCATGTCGGTGTCCCCAATGATGTGCTTCAAGCGATCCCGGCTCACCGTGTTCGTCGGATGGCACAGGAAGGTCGTCGTCTGACTGCCCAGAATTTTGAGCAGATGCGGCCAGGCCGCCGTCACGCGACATTGGCCGCGTTTTTTCTGGAAATGGAAATAGCACTCACCGACGCGGCGATCAGCATGTTCGAGACGTTGATTGGCAAGAGTTTTCGGCAGGCAGAGGCAGCCCGTGACAAGCAACTCCTCGAAACCGCATCGTCGGCGACATCCGCACTCGATTTCTTCGTCAATTTTGGCGAAGCCATAACCGCCCAACGCGAAGCTGGGCTTTCTCTTGATGAGGCGGTGACCACTGTCGCGAGCTGGGAAGAGCTCATTCAGGCAACAGCTTCGGCGAAGGCAGTGAGAAGGCCTCGCAGCGAGGATGATTTGATCACCTACCTGCCGGCTCAATATGCTCGCATCCGGCGGTTCGCGGCTGCATTTCTGGCCTCGTTCACCTTTGAAGGAAACCGCCGAAACGTACATATCATTGAAGCTATTGTGCAGATGGAAACTGCCTGGAGGAAAGGGGCCAGATCAAACGATCGGCCCTGGATCCGCAAGGCGTTGCTGCTGGCGAATGCGCGATGGCGCAAGGAAATCGTCGGCGCTGATGACGTGATCGACCGGAAGATGCTGGAACTCTTTCTCATCGTCGAGCTGAAAAACAGGATTGCCGCCGGCGACATATGGATCAGGGGTTCCCGCGCCTACCGCGCACTCGACGAGTACATGATCTCGCACCAGACGTTTGCCGTCATCAAAGCCGAGGCCCGCATTCCGGTCGCGATTCCGATCGATGTCGAGACCTATCTCGCCCAGAAGGCCGACGCTCTGGATCAAAAGCTGCGTGAGGCGACACGTCGCCTGGAAACTAGTCGAGGCGATACCCGCATCGGCGCAAAAGGATTGCGGGTCCCAGCGGTCAGAAGCACGGAAACCGAAGCCGCAATCGCGTTCGCAAGGCGGGTGGCGACAGCCATGCCGCCAATCCGGTTGACGGACCTTGTGGCCGATATCGACCGGATGACCGGCTTCAGTTCGTTATTCGAGCACCTCCAGACCGGTCGGTCACCTTCCGATCTGCGGGTGTTCTATGCGGCGCTGATCGCCGAAGCCACAAATCTCGGCTTCTCGAAGATGGCGCATGCCTGTCCCGGCATCACGCGCCGCCAGCTACAGCAGATGGCAATCTGGCATTTTCGCGAGGAGACATTCGCTCTGGCGCTCGCCAAACTGGTTGAGGCTCAACACTCTGCCCCGTTCTCAACAGTGTTCGGCTCGCACGCTGTTTCCTCGTCGGACGGACAACATATCCATCTTGGCGACGGCGGCGAAGTCGCAGGCGGCGTCAATGGCAGGTATGGAAACAACCCGATTATCAAGCTCTACACCGCAATCTCTGGTCGCTACGCGCCCTTTCATACCAAAATCATCGCCGCAACGGCAAGTGAAGCCGTTCACGTGCTTGACGCATTGCTGGAAACCGACGCTGGCCTTAATATTGTCCGACACCACGTCGATGGCGGCGGCGTCAGCGATCTTGTATTCGCCCTCTGTCATGCGCTCGGCTTCGCATTCGTGCCGCGCATCCCCGATCTCGACGGGCGATGCCTCTACGCCTTCGGACTGGCCAAACAATACGGAATTCTTCAGAATGTCATGGGTGACCGGATTGACGCCGATCTGATCCGGACGCATTGGGATGATATCTTGCGCCTGATGACCTCGCTACGCACGCGCACCGTCAGCGCCTCGCTCATGCTGAAGCGATTGTCGGCGACAACGAGGCAAAGCGGTCTTGCCCAGGCGTTGCGCCAGATGGGACGGATTGAACGAACCCTCTTCACCCTCGACTGGATCAACGACGAGCAATTGCGAAAGACAACTACCGCTGAATTGAACAAGGGCGAAAGCCGGAACAGCCTTGTTCGGGCAGTCAATCTTCATCGTCTCGGCCGTTTCCGCGATCGCAGTCAGGAAAACCTGTCGATCCGGGCATCCGCTCTCAATCTGGTTGTCACCGCCATCATTCACTGGAACACAATCTATATCGGCCGCGTCATCGATGCCCTGCGCAGTGCAGGACAGGCTATCCCGGATCATCTGCTGTCCAGCCTGTCGCCTCTCACATGGGAGCATGTGAACCTGACCGGCGATTACCTCTGGGAAGAAAAGCCGGCTCTCGACAAAAACGGGTTCCGAGCCATCCCGTTCAACCCATGATCCGCCTGCCGTATATCTGTGCCCCTTTAATGTTCAGGGGCCAGGATGCGCCCGGCAAATTCGGGTCGGACATGATTGTCCAGCCAGGCGCGCAGCCGCGCGCCCTGCGCGGCGTCGCGACGTTGGATGCCGAGCACACCGCGTTCCAGTTCAAGGATGGTGATTGCCGAGACGAAGAAGCTCTCGGCGTCCTCTGCGTCGACCCATGCGACGACTCTGGCATCGGCCTTCCCGTCGCCGATCTTGCGCAGTTCAGAGACGACGTTGGTGTCGAGCAGATAACTCAAGACAGGTCGACCCCGCGCGGCGTGATTTCGACACGCGCGGGATCAAACTCGATGTCCGACAGGCCCGGCATGGCGAGCGCTTGCGTCAAACGGCGGCGCTTGCCGCTGAGGCGGCAGAACTCGTCATAGGTCATCAGCACATGGGAGGGCTTGCCCCGGTCGGTGATGACGACCGGGCCGTCTTGTGCGGCCTTCTTGGCGCTGCTGACGTCATGGTTCAGCTCACGGCTGGAAAGAGTGGTAATGGTCACGGCGCATCTCCATGTAGGCAAGTACCTACATATGCCAAGCCGACCTAGAATTCAAGATCAGGCCCCTTCGGGGCGACCACGCCATCCGCCACGAGTCCGCACACCCCGGCACTCACAGCCCCAGCCCCCGTTTACGGCCGAAAGACCAATCCACACCGCCGTCGGCACGAGCCACCCCGGAAATGTGCTGGCCGATGTGCTTCTCGATCGAGGGCGTCCAGGGCACGAGCTTGAACCCGAGCCCGTCGTCGATCATGGCGAAGCGGCCGGAGGCCAGCGCGAAGCGTCGGCTGTAGGTGCCGGCGACAAATTCGCCGTCAGCGGATTTCTGAAACGGCTCCCCGGTCTCGGCCGCGAGCCTGTCGCTCAATGCATCCAGCTCGCGTTGCCGGAGCGTGCCGATGAGGTTCCGATTGAACAGGATGCGTTCGCCCTCCCGCCGCGCCATCCCCTCCTGCACTAGGTGTCCGGCGCGGGCCTCCATCGCCTGCTTCACCTCCAAACCGAAGCCGCCGCCGAGATCGACGGGATCGCGCGCGACAAGCTGACGGTCGAGCCAGGTTGCACCGTTCGCCGTGGTCTGGGCTTCGATCGACAGATCGGAGCGCGTCGCCAGCGCCACGCGCCGATCGCCCTTCGCGTCCTCGAAGGATCGTAATTCCACGATCGAGCCCGGCGCGCTGTCGCCGGCCGACTCGATGTCCGGCAGCTTGATGTGGTGCGTGCGGCCGTCGACGCCATCCACCACGGCATAGGCCGTCCCAACCAACTCGTTGTCGAGGCCGCGTTCAACCAGCCGGCCGATGACCGGGGAGCCGTGCGCCTCGCCGGCCAGGACATAGTCGGCCGCGCCGCGCGCGATGCCCTGCTCGTCGAGCGCGCGGTGCATCCGCTTGATGATGTCGTTGCGTGCCCCAAGTTCGCGCAGCGTCGATTCCGCCTCCTTGGCCATGACCCACTGGCCGGGACCGATGGTCTCCGCCAGGCCAAGGTGTTCGAGGTGGCGCAGGCGCCCGACCTTCTGCGTCAGGTATGCGTCGGGCTGCCGATCCGGTGACGGCGCCACGTCGATGACGCCCTGCTCGTTGGCGTCGCGGACAAGCTGCCGGTCGAGCTGGGTCCAGCGCTCGGCCTCGACCTGACGGTTCAACGCACGGCTGATGTCGAGATCGGTGCGCGGGCCGAGTTCCTGGGTGATGAGATCCTGCGCACGATCGCGCATCCCGCTCTTGATGTAGTCGCGGTCGATCACGAGGTCGCGGCCATCGTCGGCACGGCCGCGCACGATGACATGGGCATGGGGGTTATCCGTGTTCCAATGATCGACGGCGACCCACTCCAGTTTCGTGCCGAGGTCCTTTTCCATCTGCGTCATCAGCTCGCGGGTGAACCGCTTCAGATCTTCCATGTCGCCCGCGTCCTCGGGGGACACGATAAAGCGGAAGTGGTGGCGGTCATCCTTGCAGCGCTCGGTGAACTCCTTGACGTTGGCGTCGTCGGTCTCGGCGCCGAACATCTTCGCGCGCGCGCCGTCACGGGTGACGCCGTCGCGACGAAGGTAGTTGAGGTGGCGGGCGAGCGGACCGCGTTGACCCTTGTTGCGAACCACGAGCGCCTTGACGGTGCAGAAGCGCGTGCGGCTGGTGATGAGGCGATTGGCACGGATACTCGCGACGCGGCCGCGGGCGAAATGCGGCCCGCGGCCCGAGGTGATCTTGCCGGAGCGCGAGATGCGGCCCCCGGCCTTCTGCGCGGCGGCGAGCGCCTGCGCGACGAAGGGCAAGGCGCGCTGCGCTCGCGATGAGCGGATGCGGCCTGGGCGGACACGGAAATCGTCGTCGCGTGTCATGGCTGAACCCGCGATGTGCGATATTCGCTGAAATCATTTGCGAAATGGAAGACACGCACATCGCGGCGGTGAGCCGCGATGTGCAAGGAATCGGAAAAAGCAGAACCAAAACAACCGACCGTCCAAGCCGCGATGTGCGGCTTTTTATCTTGCCTTCCTGCGGTTGTTGTCTGGTCTGCCCCGCTGCCTTTTGCCATATCTACGATTGCCAACGCCGCGAAGCGTGGAAACACGATGTTCATCGCTGTTCTCCATCTGAGCGCGGCCTTCGCACGAAGAGGCCATCGGAGGGCGGCACGAGCGCCGACAGATCGACGATCGCGGGCGCGTTCGATGGTCGGATGGAAGGAAGATTGGACGTCGTCGAACCGTCGTCGGGATGAACGGCGGATCGCCCGACGAAGATCGGTCCGCGCGACCAAGATCGACGCGAGGCGATGCCGGCCATCCGCATGACAGGCACCTTGCCGCCGATCATCGGCTCGATCTTCGCGACGTATTCGACAGTCTCGGCCGGCAGCGCGCGACCGTTCGCAAGGTGTGCGTCATAGCGGGCCGGCCCTGCATTATAGGCGGCGAGCATCGCGGCGATCGAGCGGTAACGATCGTGCATCTCGCGCAGATACGCCGCGCCGGCCAGGATGTTGGCGCGCGGTTGCCAAGGGTCACTTCCGAGTGCGTGACGCGCGCGCAACTCGTCCCATGTCTTCGGCATGATCTGCATCAGACCGATCGCGCCCTTGGGCGATCGCGCGGTCCGATCGCCGTGGCTCTCGACGGCCATGACCGCGCGTATCCAGCGCTCGGGAATGGCGAAGCGCTTCGCCGCTTCGGCGATATGCGCCGCCCACGGATCGGATGGTGCAACGGTCGAACCGCGATGTGTTGGCGGCGGATCGGCCGACGCAAAGGGGGCGGCCACAACGATCACACCGCACACGATTAACGTCGCGATGATCGATGACAGGCCCGTGCATGGCCCGCCATTCCGAAACGCCATCAGCCTGCCACCGTGCTCGCTTCGGTCAAGGGCAAGGCTGCGCCGGCCGAGCGGCCGCCCTTGACCTGCGCTGCGCGCGACGGCCACCTGACGGGCGATCGGGTCGGAGGGATGATCCGCGATCCGATCGATCAGAGGGATGACGACAGATGAGAGTCGGAGGGACGCGCGCATCGTCTCAACCGTGCCTGTCCGGCTTCCCGCCGCGGCTGGTCTTGCCGTTGGCGAGATCGACGATGAAGCCGCTGGCGAGACGCACGCCGAGCACCACGTCGTCCAATCGGTAGTTGTTGTTGTTGCCGCGGAGGCGATAGCCGGCGTCCTCGACGACGCGCACATCGAACCATCGATGAGGCGCGGTCTGGCCCCAGTATTTGCTGCGTCGTTTGATGCGCGCGACAAGCTGCTGGTCCATGATGTCAGTCTCCGTTTGGATGAAAGCCGGACAGGCGTGGTCTCAGCCCTTGTCGTCGCGCTTGGACGGCCGGCTCCACATCAGGTTCCAGACCTTGGCATCGGCCTCGGACTGGAACAGCGCCGCGCGCAGCGGCTGCGTGAAGGTCGGATCGTCGATGCTGGTCAACAGATAGTCGCCGGCCCTCTCGCCGCTGCGGCTCCAGGCGGCGCCGACTTCGAGGTCGTCGGCGGCGAAGATGCGATAGTCCGGCGCGTTCTCGGTGTCGGATTTTTCCGCCGGGCGGATGGTCAGCTCGGCGTCGAGCGTGAGCGTGCGAACGCGGCCGCTGAAGCCGGTCTTTGTCTTCGTGAACGTGCCGATCTGCGTCATGGCGATGATCCTCATCTGGTTGGAGAAGCGAGCCGTCACGGCTCGTCGGAGACCGGCGCACGGAGGGATTCCGTGGCCGGATCGGTGTCGTCGGTTGTCCAGACGGGGATCGCTCGGCCGACGATGGTGCTGATGGGAAGCGGCCCGAAGTAACGGCTGTCGAAGCTGTCGGGGCTGTCCCAATTCATGAAGAAGGCTTCGCCGTCATGGAGCATGCGGCAGCCTTGCCAGTCGGGCAGCGGTCGGCCGCGCGTATCGCGCGCGAGCGCCTGCCCGTAGATGCCGTCATAGGCGATGATGGCGCTGTCGCGCCGGCAGACTCGCGTGCCGCCGAGCGCCAGCACGCGCTTGATGAGCGGCAGTCCACGCGGCAGGTAGCCGCGCTCGTCGAGGAATGCCGCCAGCTCGGCGGGGGGCATGACGACGGCGAGATCGGTGACGTCGACATGATTGCCGGGCACGATGCGATAGAGACCGACCGGCACACTGGCGGATGCGTTCCAGATGAAGCGGATGTCCGGTCGGCTCCAGGCCGGCGCGACGATCAGCGCCGCGCCGGCGAGCATCGACAGCAGCGTTGCCCGGCGCGCGGTCATCGCGACACCTCCCGCCGCAACAGCCAGGCGTGGTGCTGCTCATGGCTGTAGATGCGGAACGGCTCGTTGACGCCGATGCGATGGTTGAGATGCCGCCAGTGTTCCGGTGCAACGTCGGCAGGATCAATGTCGAGCGCTTCGATCGCGTCGATCGCGGCCAGCACGCGCTGCACCTTCGGCCAACCGCTGATCCGCAACAGGATGTCGCCGCCAGGGCGGACGAAGGGCAACGTCTGAAAAGGCTCACCACCTTCGACAGACCGCACGATATCGATCCGCGAGATGATGGTGCCGTATTCGTTGGCCGCCCAGCGCACGAAAGCAAACACGCTGCCGGGCGCGAAGCTGACGATGCGCCGGTGGCGGTCGAGACGATGTTCTTCGACGATCCGGCCGAAGCGGATACGGTGCTCGATGCGCTTCTCGCGCCACGTCAGTTCGACAAGCGTGAGGTCGCCCGGCTGACCGATCGCGCGCAGCCCTGCCGTCATGGCTGCGCTCCCTCAGTGAACGGCAGGACCGATGCGATGCGCCCCCGCGCAAGCTCGGCCATGTCGGCGTCGATCTCGCAGCCGAGATAGCGGCGCCCGGCGAGCCGGCAAGCTTCGCCGGCGGCGCCCGATCCGGCGAACCAGTCGCCGACCAGGCCGCCTTGCGGGGAGCTCGTGCGGATCAGGATTTCGATCAGCCCGGAGGGTTTTTCGGTCGGATGGATCGCCGTGCCGTGGCAATTGCGCGCGTAGATCACGGAGCGCATCAGCCGCGGTCCGCCGTCCTCGCTGACATAGTGGCCGGCGTCGATGCGGCCGGTATGCGGCGGTCGCATCTTGCGTCGCACGGTGCGCGCCGTCGCATCGGGAGTCGTCTGCACGTCGTTGTAAACGGCGCTCCACGGCATGTCGGCGCGATAGAACTGCGCGACCAACTCATGCACACGCTTGAAGCGATCGGCGTGGAAGCTCGAGCCGTTCTGCTTCTCCCACACGATCTCCTGCGCGTAGCGCAGCCCGGCGTCGGTGAACTGTCCGGCGGTCGCCATGAAGCTGCGAAGCGAGCCGAACACCCAGAGCGAACCCGACGGCTTCAGCGCGGCGCATGCGAGCCGCAGCCAGCCGTCGACGCGGCGATCCCAGGCGAGCGACGTATCGCCGTAAGGCGGATCGGCCAGGATCAGGTCGAACGGTCCCTGCGCCGGCATCAGGACGCGACAATCGCCGGCGATCACGCGATGATCGAGGAACGTCATGATGCGTTCCCCGCTGTCGGGAAAACACGCGCTGCACCGCGCGAGTGGCGGCAGCGCGAATGTCCACAAATTCGCGAACCGACCAGTCGCGTTAGCAAGAGTCCGAAGGACTCTGAGTTAGGGACGTTAGAGGGGACCGATTCCGGCTTGCCGCGCCAAACAGTTACGGCCTGTGCGCGTTCCCAATAGTACGGGACTCGCGTTCCTAATAGTACGGGTGTCGGCGTTCCCAATAGTACGGGTCCGTCCACACCTTTTGCACCGGCGCGGGGTGTGCTCATCGCACGCCTCCGCGCTGCCGGCGCGCCGTGTTGGCGCAATCGGAACCGGCGGGTCGGAAGATCAGGCGCTGGCGTCCATCCGGATCGTCGATCAGCGCCAGGTGGTAGCCGGGCAACGGCTGGCGTTGGACGATGGCGCGCAACTCGAACCGGAAACGCCGCAGCGGCGACAGGCTGCCGGACTTCAGATGCAGATGCGGCAGGTCGAAGCTCCAGCCGTGCGTCTGCCTGCCACCATGCTTGCGCACGAGGCGATATAGCCAGCGCTCGAGCCCGCCCGTCAGATCGAAATAGGCACGGTCAATCGTGAGGATCAGCGCGTCGTCGAGGACGCCGGCATAGAACCAGTCGGGCAGGATCAGTTCGATGCCGAGCGGTCGGCCGGTCGCGTCGAGCCGCTCTTTCCACTCGTTGATCCAGGAGAAACGGTGCCGCCGTCGCTCCGACGGCTTGCGGATCGAGGTGACGACGGTGGTGGATTGCAGCCGGTCGAGCGCCGCCTTCAGACGGTCATAGCTCAGGCCGGAATCGCTGCGGCCGACAAAGGTGAGGATCTCATAGGGCGTCGCGGCCATCAGGCGCGACGTGCGCAGGCCGCGATCGCGCGCATCGACAATCTGGCTGGCGGCCCAAATGAGAACGTCGGCGTCCCAAATCGTCGCCATGCCGTGCTCCACGGTCGCCTCGACGCGGATCGACACGTCGCCCATGCGGAAGTCGATCGGCGTCACACGGCGGACTTTGGCGAGCGAGAAGAACGGCCAGGACATGAGGTCCTGCGCGTCGCGCGCGGCGATTTCGCCGGCGCGCGCCCGGAACAGTTCGAGCTGTTGATCGTCGTATGGGCGGCGCGCCGACATGGCGGCGGTCAGCGCGCTGCGCCGGCCAGATGGCCGGCGGCCGATTCAGCCGTGGACTGGCGCGCGCAGGCGTCGATCCATGCCTCAAGGTCGGCGATGGTGTAGACCACGCGTCCGCCGAGCTTGTGATAGACCGGGCCGGTGCCGTCGCAGCGATGCTTCTCAAGCGTGCGTGGCGACAAACCGAGAAGACGCGCGGCTTCGGGTGTGCGCACGAAACGCGGCCAAGTTTTCTCAGTCTTCTCCGGCATTGCGGGGCTCCGTCGCAACCGCCGTTACGGCGGCGAGTCGGTTGCGACGATGGCGAAGAATCCGCGGTCCGGCGGAGTGACAAAAATCAGGGGTCTCTAAGGAAATGTCCCCCCTCCCGGAGCAAGGAATGAGGTCGACGGCGTAACCTGAACCGATCCCTGGCTGAGATTCAAAGTTTCCGTCTAAGCCGGAACAGACGAAAAACGCCGGAAATTCCGGCCCCGTTCAGTCGCGCCTCCAAAGGGCGTCGAAAAAACCGACGACCCCGCGCCACGTCACTTTCGCGATTGAAACCAGGGAGCAACTTTTTCGATCTCGTCGGTGAGCACGCCACCATTATAATTGTCGGGCAGACGGGAGAGGTCTTCGGCGGAATCCATCCCAGTCGAATGACCACCGCCATGATAAGGGCCGATCACGAATACAGCGGTGCCGGCCGAACGCATTCGCTTCAGAAAGCGGTTGGGCCAACCCCACATCCACGGCGCCGCGTTGATCGGGACATATACGAGCGTCGAGCGGCATTCATCCGGCATTGCGCCCGTCCATCCATACGCGATGTAGCGCAGAGCGCATGCTTTCAAGGAACGACGGGACATCGTTTTCACGCCGGAAACTGCTGAGCGCAGGGCAGCTATCGGACGGTCGCCGCCATACGCCATCAGAGTCGCTCGGCGCTCCGGTGGAAGCACATTCAGGAACGCCGCTAGCTTCAACCCTTCTTCCGGATCGTTACTTTTCACATTGATAAGGAAGCGCCGGACGGGAAAAGTCTCCAGCACCTCGGCGAGTGATGGCATCAGCCCGACGCCCTTGCCTCGGAAAGGAAATGTTTTACCGCCGTCAGCGGTGTAGCCATAGCCTATGTCGAGCTTCTTCAGATCGGCCATAGAGTGCTCGCGCGTGACGCCCCGACCATTGGTGCGGCAGTCGAGAGTCCAATCGTGAAAAACCGCGAACTGTCCATCCGTTGTCGGATGAATGTCGAGTTCCACAATGTCGGAGCCGGCCTCAAAGCTCGCCTGCATTGAAGCGATCGTGTTCTCCAAATAGTCGTGCGTCGGTGGCAACATGCGGGACGCCGTGCAGGTATCATTGGTGACGCCGACCGGATCAAAGCGTTGCGCAATGCCGCGATGGGCAAGAAGAATCGGCTCCCCGGTCAAGGCAGGTGCAAATAGGTTCGTGTTGTTGAGAAAGATGAAGGCAGCAAGCGCGATCAACGCGAGGACCAGATAGCGCCAAACTTTTCGCAAGCAGCATTCCTTTCACAATGAGGGCTCAAGCCAATCCGCAACGGGCTTGCCTTCCGCTGGTGGCTGAAGTGGGGCCGAGCTTCCGAATAGCGGATTCCGCGACAAAGCTGTGATCTGGCCAGATTCATGATCCGCACCGGGTATTCCAGTGGACCCCGGCGCTTCAAACGCCGGGGTCCACACTATTTGCACTTCGCCCAGCACTGACGAGCCAGCGCAGATAGCCGCCCTCGATCATGTCGCGGGAGGCTTTCAGGATGCGCGCGAGCTGGCGTCGCTCGGGCGCGTTCTTCCAGTCGATCGCGCGCAGCGTTTCGACATTGCTGTTGAGGAGGAGCCCGGCGACGATACGGCGCGACGCGCCGGACTCGACGCCGTCCCATGCGCGCAGCATCAACGCGGCGCGATGGAGCTGGAATCGGGACAGGCGTTGCTCTTGCGGCCAGCGGCCGGCGTGCCTTCCCTCCAGCCGCCGCACCAGGCGACCGGCATTGCGATGTCGCCACCAAAAATGCGGATCGATCGGAAGGACGATCGCCGCATGAACCGGCTCCGTACCGATGTTGAACCAGAGCTGGTGATCGCCCTCGTCGTCGGCGGCGATGGCGTGGAAGCCATCGGCAGTCAGTTCGCCGAGGATGGGCAGCGCGCGCCGATCAGGCAGCGAAGTAGCCGCGAAGCCGTCCGGGGCAGCAGTGACAATCAGCGTGGCAGGGAAGCATTGCGCCTGCCACACAGGATGCGCCGTCACGGCCGATGCAGAAGGGTCGGCTGGGAAACGCCAACCCCCAGCGGCGCGAGAGTCGGGCGATGGCTTCCGTCCTCGTCGTGCCGCCGGCGGCGATCTCCGTCAGCGCGGTTGCGTAGTCCTGCCGGTATTGGCTGTTGCGGCGGAGAAACTCGAAACTCACGCCGCCACGATCGAGGTGGCCCAGTTCGGTCTCAAATTGCGGCGATCGCCAGTCTTGAAGCGGCTCCATGTTGTTTCCTCCCAGCCCGGTTTCTTGGGAATGATTCGAGTATCGGGGCCGAAAGAAGGGCTGGAAGGCAGATAATCGGAATGTGAGGCGTCCGCCGGACGAACAATCCTGGGTTGCATACCGGGTGGCTATCCAGCGCGGGGCTCACTGCATCCGCGGCTGGAGAAGATGCCGATAGCCATGCTCCGTCATCCAGCGCGCACGGGCCAAATGACTGTCGTGCATCTGCTTCGCGCGCTCCGGATCGGCCTCGGCATCGAGGCCGAAGACGATCTTGACCACCTCGCGCCAATCGGCGCCTTCGTCGGCCGCGTCGAGCAGCCGGAGATAGGTGGCGAGATGGGCTTCATCGTAGGCATTCACCCGGTCGGTCAGCGGTGGGCTGTCCTTGAAGGCGGACTTATTCATCGGCGTGTCCCCGAACCCGTTCCCCATCCTCACAAATAGGTTATCCGCCCGGCCCGCAATAGAATTGCGACAGTAGTCCCGTCGCGAAGACGGAATGACGTCATGCCGCGGAGGCACGAGCACATCGTCCGCCGCGACGAATCTGCGGCGAGTGCCATCCCCGGACCATACCGAATAGGAACGATCATTCCTAGAACGATCGTTCCGATTCTGGCTCCGATGCGTCATGGACCTTAAGGAGGTCATGGCGATCAACATGCGTCGGCTGCGCTATGACAAGAAACTGACGCAGGAAGAGCTGGCGGAGCGCTCAGGCTTGAGCATGCGCTATATCGGCTCGATCGAGCGCGGCGCGGTCTCGGCGAGCGTCAGCGTTCTGGGCAAAGTCGCGGAGGCGCTTGGCGTCGATCCCTGTGACCTGATCCGGGCGCAGAAGCGCTGACCATCGCCAAGCCGAGACCCCGCGCAAGCGCGTGATTTCTGATCGGACAATTGGAGAGTTCGTGTGTGGAATCGCGAGCCGGGCGCAGCCCGGCGAGCGGCGGCCGTGCCGTCCAGGCGCGGCCGCGCCGCCGATCCGGACTTACGGATCGGCGGACAATCGGCTACGTTGTTCTAGTAGAAAACCGCACGTATTCGGTCCCTGAGTGATCGCGCGAAGGGTGATCCTCCGCGCGGTCATTTGGTTTCAGGCGGCCTTTTCCAGCAAGGTCTTTGCTTTCCCCTCCAGTTCAAGGCGCGTATCCTGATGCGCCTTGCTGCGCGCATGCGCCGTCATGCCCTGCACGAAATCAAAGATGCTTTCCGGCGGGCGGCCTTCCTCCTGCAAAACCGTCTCGATGATCTTGCCGGTCTCGGCCTTGCTGAACCCGCGCTTGCGCAGGAAGGTTTCGCGGTCGTCATCGGTGCGGGCAACGATCCGCTCGCGCGCCGCCTTGATGCCGGCCACAAACGGTGCGGGCGAGGAATTGGCGAAGCTCGTCAACGCGGGCGCCGCCTCATGGGCAAAACGCTGCGCGGCAAACTTGCTGTGTCGGATGCTGATTTCCTCGAATCCTTCCACGCCCCACAGATTGCGGTTCATACAAACCGCGCGAAGATAGAATGACGCGATGCCAAGTGTCTTCGATCCGACTTCGCTATTCCAGCAATAGAAGCCCCGGAAATACAAATCCGGCTCTCCGTTCGGCAGGCGTCCCGCTTCGATGGGATGCGTATCGTCGACAAGGAAAAGAAAAACGTCCCTGTCCGAAGCGTAAAGCGTGGTGGTGTCCTTCGTGATGTCCACGAAAGGATTGTGCGTCATGGTCGCCCAATCCAGCATGCCGGGCACCTTCCACATGGTGTCACCCGTGCCGTTGCCAGCAATGCGCATGACAGCGGCGACAAGCTCGTGATCCCAAATGCGGCCATAGTCCGGCCCGGTCACGGCGCGCAATTCAATGCGACCGTCCTCCGCTTCCAAGGTTTTCACAAGCTCGGCGCGATGTGACAGCAAGCCATGCTGTAGGTTGATGCCTGCCAGCGGCGCGGGAAGCTGCCGCATATAGGTCGCGGGCGCGCCGACAAGGCTGCACAACTGCCCGAAACTCCAATACGTGGGCGCAACGGGCTGGTCCTGTCCCGGTACGATCAACGCAAGCCGCTCCGAATTTTCCCGGCTCGCTTCCACCCGCACGGCGCGGCTCTCCACGGTGCGGGCCTTCGCGCGATCCGCTCGCGTCTTCACGGCGTCGTAAAGCTCGGTGAGCGACAAATAACGCTCATCATCGGGACGCGAAAACCATTCCGACGATACGCGGCCGATACGCTGCCCGCGCGAGATGTCCACGCGGAAACCGCCGTTCACGGCCTGCTGTAGGTTCTGGCTGCTGCTGATGACGTTCATGGCTGTGTCCTTTCCTGTTAATGCCGAAGGCATGTCCCCCGACATGCCTTCCGGGGGCGCGTGAGCGCGCGGGGATGGAGGGGGCACATGCCGGCGCGCGGGGCCGGGCTGCGAGGCGAGCGGAGCGGATGACGATGGTGATGTGGTCGTGGTGATCGGCCGCTTTGCGAGACCGCGGCCCTGCTCCGCAACAGGCGGCATTTGCGGGGAGCAAGGGGTAAGACCCCTTGGCTCCCCATCGGATCGGCAAGGCTCTCGCCGCAGCCGATCAGAACAATGCGAGCGCAGCTCACCTTATTCTCTTGTTGGTGGCGGCGGACATGAGCACAACGAAGCCCCGCTTGTGCGGGGCTTCGCTTTGGCTGGTGTCAGTCGGCAGCGCGTCGCGACCAGATGAGTGCGAACTCGCCCTCGGTGTCGGTCGCGACCAGGCTCGCATAGATCGGGGCCGGGAACGACGGATCGTCGAGCTTAACCGAGTGATAGTCGCGCAGGTCGCGCGAGGTCCTCTTCCACGCCGCCCCGAACTCGGTGGCTCCGGCGAGGATGCGGAAGGTGGGACCCTTCTCATTGTCGCTCTCGACGGGGACGAACTTCACCGACTTGACGTTGAGCGTGAGGGTCTTGACCGAGCCAGCGAAGCCGTCGTCGGTGCGGGTGAAAGAGCCGATCGTAGCCATGTCGTAGTTTCCTTCTGCTGATCGGGCCGCGACCATCGCGGCCTCGATGGTGGTCGACCGACCGGGGACGATCGGCCCGCACCCCTTGGGGCCGGAACAACGTGGAGGGCGGCCGGCGACGGCTTTTTTGCTTCGCGATGCAAAGCCGAAGGCGGCGGAAAAAAGCTGGCGACGAACGTTGCGGGATAAAGATCGAGGCGACGCGCTTCGTCGCCGGTCTTCGGTCAGACCAAACGAATCGAGGACGCCCTTGGGTCGCGGCGTGCAACAGACAGACAGAGGAAACTGCGATATGGCGGCGGCGATCGGAGAAACGCTTTCACCGCCTCGCACCGACTGACACTTCGCGCTCGATCAAACAGAGAGCCGAACCTCAACGCCGGTTGAAGTCCTGAACGTCTCCGTCTGCGACAACCCGGAAGGCGTCCCAGATCCTCCGCCCTTCGCTCGCCGTCCCACCGTGTTCAGCGCCGTGAGACCGCAGCATGGCCTGCGCGATGGTCGCTCAAACAAGCGATTTGCGACGACCCGTCGTTCCCGGCCTCGATTGCACCATGCGGGCGTGGCCGAGAACCAGAGCCGCGAGATCGCTTCATCTGCATCCGACAAATTCGCGCCGACTGACACCGGCGCAAGCGAAGCACCCGCAAACCGGGGCGTTGGCGAAAGGTCCGCCGCCGCCGTTCTTCGCGTCAGGGGATCGTCACCGAAGGCGAAGACCCGCAAGGGGCTTCGGAAGCCGCCGCAGGCGGCGCGTAGAGCCCGGCCCGAAGGGGCGACGCCCAAACCCTCTCAAGAGACGTTCTGAACTACAGAGGAAGAAATGACGATCCCTCGCCGTTATGATGACTCGGAGCAACGGCGTTCATCGAACCGCTTACGATGTAGGATCTGCAGATGACGACTCCCATCCGTGATGATCCGTTCGCCGTCCTCGAGGACGCGCGCATCGCAACGGTGCTGCGACGACTCCACGGTGAGGCCAACCGTCAGCATCTCTCGATCATTCGCCACTTCCTGCCGCACGTTCTGTCTTATGTGCGTCGGCGCTTCATCCCCTTCGCGGAAAGCGAAATGGCCGGATTCTATGCCGACAAATACATTGCCATCATCGAAGCCCAGGGCGCGTTTGCTTATCTGACGGCGCGAGCGCTCCGCGCGCGCACGGTGGTCGAGTTCGGCACGTCCTTCGGACTGTCGACGCTGTGGCTCGCTGCGGCCGTGCGCGCCAATGGCGGCGGTCGTGTCGTGACGACGGAGATCGTGCCCGACAAGGCACGCATCGCGCGGCGGAATTTCGAGGAAGCGGGTCTTGCCGATCTGATCGACGTGCGCGAGGGCGATGCACTGGCAAGCCTTGCGACCGATCCGGCCGATATCGACCTTGTGCTTAACGATGGCTTTCCGATGCGGGCACTCGACGTTGTGAAGCTGCTGACGCCGCGCATTCGTCCGGGCGGCGTGGTGTTGACCGACGATGTCGGCGGCTTGCGAGGCAACTTCAAAGACTATCTCGCCTATATGCGCGATCGCGCCAACGATTTCGATTCCATGCTGATCCCGCTCAAGAGCGGCACGGAATATTCGGTGCGCCGGTAGCCGTGCCGGTCAGAAATGCGGGTCAGCTTTGCGAGGCGGCCGACGCCGCCAGCCGCATCGCGGCGGCAGCGCCAACCAGCGCGCCGCCTGCGAGACAGAAGATTTGCCGCCAGACGGGCGACGGCACCGCCTCGGCGGTGACGCCATGCACGAGCGCGTAGCCCGCCACGGCGGCCGGCGCGGCGAAAATGAGCGCCAATGCGATCCGCAGGATCGGCGCGCGCAATGTCGCAAACAGAACCGTCAGAATGCCGAACGACGCCGCGCCAGCGACAAGGCCGACGATTCCGGCGCCGATCCATCCCGCGCCGGTGCCATAGGCAAAGCGTGCGGCGGCAAGCGCCAGCATTTATGTGGCGAGCGGGGATATGTGGCGCACGGGCGGATTGATGCCGTTTACGAGCACGACTTGCGCGAAGCGCGCCACATATTGATCGCCTATAGAGATCGCAGGAAGGCCATCAAATCTGCCTGGCGCGACCAGCCTCCGGTTGATCGGCGCGCTTTTCCTCCCGCCAGCGTTTCCAATGCCCGCTTCTTCGTGGCGAGATCGGTTTCGGCATAGATGTTCGTGGTGTTGAGGGAGACATGCCCGAGCCATGCGCGGATCGTGTTGATGTCGACGCCCGCCTGAAGAAGATGGGTGGCAGTCGTGTGACGAATGACATGCGGACTGATCCGCTTGCCTTCTAGCGATGGCATCGAGGCGCACAACTTCGTCACATAACGCTCGACGAGCGTGTGGATGCCATAGCGGGTCAGGGGCTCCCCGCGACAGTTCAGGAACAGGTTGGTCTCCGCCGGGCGTTCGCCGGCAAGATGCCGGAGATGCCTCAGCGTCGTTGCCCAGAGTGGACACCGGCGCTGCTTGGAGCCCTTGCCCGTTATCCGCACCGACCTGGAGTGCCAGTCTATGTCGGCGATTTGGAGGGAGGCCGCCTCGCTTGCACGAGCGCCGGAGTTGTAGAGGAACAACAACATGGCATGGTCGCGCTGGCCCTGCCTCAATGATTGATCCGGCGCGGCAAGCAGGCCATCCATCTCCGACTTCTCAAGATAGGTCAGGCTGGCCGTGGTGCCCTTCTTCATCGGTATCATCCGAACCTGGCTGCACCATTCGATATGCTGCGGGCTGTGTTCGCCGATGAATCGCGCCAGCGCATGGATCGATGCGAGCCGTTGATTCCGCGTGGATGTGCAGCACTTCCGTCCGTTCTCCAGGTGGACGAGAAAGCTACGCACGAGTTCGGCCGACAGGTCTGTCACTGACAGGGCGTCGGTCGCCACGCCTTTGCGCGTCGCCGCGTAAGGCAGGAGCAAAACGAGCATATCGCGATAGCTCGCGCAGGTGTTGGGCGACAGGTTCCGTTCCGATGTGGCGTAGTCCATGAGGAAACGGCGTATCCAGTATCCCGCCGAGATCTGGTCAACCATGACGATGCCCTCCCGCGAACGCCTCGAAGCGGGCACCGGCTTCGGCCAGCAGGTCCTGCGTCATCGTCAGGTAGCGCTGTGTCCCGGAGAGCCCCACATGGCCGAGGTAGGTCGCCAGCTTGGGCAGAAGATCGTTCAGGTCGACATCGCTGCGATACCATGCGGTCACTCGGTGGACCGCCGCGGAATGCCTGAGATCGTGCATTCGAGGCTGGTTGCGGCTACCACCGTCTCTATGAATGCCTGCGATCGCGCATGAGCGACGGAAAGCAACTCCGAGGCCGGTGTCGCTCAGCGCCGTTCCGCTGCGGGTGGAAAAGAGCCTGCTGTCGCGGCCGGCGGAATAATGGTTGCCAGACCTCGCCATGAACGTCCGTATTATACCCGTCAGGCTGACGCTGAGGGGAACGATGCGGCTCTTGAAGAACTTCGTTCCCCGAACGTGTATCAGCGATTGCGGCAGATCGACATCCGCGATTTTGAGACGCATCGCTTCTCCGCGCCGCAACCCGGCTCCGTACAGCAGCAACAGGAATGTGCGCAGCGTATCGGCGTCGATTCCAGATTGTGGATTTGCAGTCGCGGCCGGGATCGCCGCGAGAAGCCGCTTAAGCTCCGATTCCGAATAGATGTAGGGGACGTAGGCCGAGTAAACCCGCTTGCGCGGGCGCTTCGGCATCGGAGACGTGCGCAGGTAATGGCGGGTGACAGCAAAAAGAAACAGATAAGACAACGCACGATACTTCTTGCTTCTCGTCTCGTAGCCCGTTCCGTCCCGGTCCACGAAGCGCAGGATCATCTCGGGTCGAACGTCCTGGATCGCTATGTCCCCGATCGATCTTCCAAATGCAGCCAGGGTGGTTGCCTCGTGCCGGTAGCGCTTGCCGAGCGAACGTTGGTGCGCGATGTAGTTGGAGATGACCGCTTCCAAGCTCATAGCAGCGCCCCCAGGTCGAACTCAGCCACCTGGCGCAGTCCGCGCAAATCGATCTTGGTGTAGATGCGCGTGGTATCCATGCTGCGGTGGCCGAGATGGTCGGCGATCTGCTTCAGCGTGAATCCGGCATCCAGCAGTTGGCCTGCACAGGCGTGCCTCAGGCAATGCGCGCCGCGCCTGTCAAGTTGCACGCCCAGCCTGGTCAATCGCGTTCTCACCATCGCGGTGACGCTGTGACCTGACAGCGGTCGGATTGGAGCCTGGATCGTCAGGAACAAGGCGCGGTGCTGGCTTGCTGGCCGTGCCCGACGAAGATAGCACAGGATTGCTTCACCAGCCGGCACGGACATCGGATAGCTTTGAGCGCGGCGCATCTTCGGCCGAGAGACGTGGATCGTCTCGGTTGCCCAGTCCAGATCGTCCAGGGTTAGCCGCGCAACTTCCCCACGGCGCAGGCCGTAGTGGATCAGCAGCAACAGGATCGCATGATCCCTGATGCTGACCGGGTCGTCGGCGGTCGTGTCTTCGAGAAGCCGGTTGACCTCCTCGACGCTCGGCGCGCGGGGAACGTCTTCAAGGGCATACAGGAACGGCAGACCAACGCCGTGCGGCAGATCGGATCGGCACCATCCTTGATGCGCTGCGTAGCGAAGAAAGCCGCGCAGCCTACAGCCGAGTCTATATAGGGATTGTCGGCGCCACCCGCGACGAGCCTGCCCCTCCAGAAACGCATCAATATGCGCGATGGTGACCGCCCGGAGCGACCGCATCTCAAATGGTAATGACGCAAAGAACCATCGCATCGACTCGTCAGCGGACGTGATCGTTACCGACGACAGACCCTGTTCGTCACGCATGTACTCTTTGTAGGCGGCCAGTTCCGTAGCGAACCGTGTTGGCTGCTTCGACGCCTCCACCAACGCACCCATGCTGCGCAGCCAGGGCTTTGCACCCTCGATGATGAGCTTGATGGTATGCGGCGACGGTGCGCATCCTGCGGGCTTCGACGGGATGATCCGCCTCAGTTCATCTCTCAGTTGCTCAAGCGTCACCCGCCCTCCGTTGCGGTCAATGATCTCCGCAACGATCAGCAATGCCCACGCAATGCGCTGCATCGTCGCCGGCGAATAGCCGTCTGCATTGGCCTTCTTGAGATGTTGCTCGCGCGATACCGCGTAGGGGCCTGTTCGATAGCGGGCGATGACATCAGGCGACTGGAAAAGTTCTTCGTACATGATCGATCTCCATCACGATGATTGGACCGATCGACCGTACAAAATATGTGGCGTGGAAAGCCCGCCGATGCGCGCTAAAGGCCCTCTATATCCCCGGTGCGCCACATATCCCCGCTCGCCACATAAATGGTCTTACGTGGCCGGCCACATAACAACATGAACGGCAGCGCGTAAATCGCCAACGTGTAGGCGAGGACGCACATCATGCCGATCAGCATGATGGTGACGACGATCAGTGCGATCATGCGCGCCTCCCTGCTCGATGATGGCGATCCGGCGCGCGACGACGCGCCGGATCGCAGTTTCAGGCGACGATCATCCCGGCGCGGCGAGCGTTCGCGGCGTAGGTGCTGAGCCGGTGTTCTGCCTTGAAATGGAGGTCGCGTTCCACGGGCAGGCCGAGCTTGCCGCGCACGTCCTCGATCTCGGACAGCATCGCATAGCCAAGTTCGGGACAGCCCATGCCAAGGTCACACAGCCCGAACAGGCGAACGTCATCGCCTTCGGGATAGGCTTCGGTGATGAGCCACGTCGCTCCTGCGTCGGGCGTGAACAGCTTCACGACCGGGAAGGGATCGAAGCCGTCGCGTTCCTCGCTGGTGCGGCCGTTCTCGACCAGCTTGGCCAGAACGTCGTCCGGGATCAGGGCTTCTGTACGGGGAAAGCGCGGTGTCATGACACGCTCTCCCTTTCGGGTTCGCTGCTCCGGTGACGCACCCGGAAGGCGGCGATGGCTCCGGCCTGCCGCGCCAGCTTGCGGGACAGCGCCTCGATCTCGCCGCGCCGCTCAAAGCGCAGCGCCGCAACGTTGGCCTGAAAGTCCCGTTCGTCGGCGCGGCTCCAGGTGGCGGAGGTCCGGCCGAACTGGCGAGCCTTGACGCGGCTGCTCGTCGTCATGCGCTCGGCGCGCGCTTCAATCTGCCGTTCGATGACGGCAAGGTGGCGCGCCGTCTCGGCGTGCGCCGCCTCCATACGGGCCAGCATCGCCCGCTGATCTACAAAGGTCTTCATGGTCCTGTGTCCTGCTGTCGTGCGGTCGAGGTCTCCGGCCGCGCCAATCAGGCGCGGCCGGAAAATCCTCGGGCGGTGTCGGGAAATTGGCCGGAGCCGCGCGAGGCGGCCCCGGCCGTGGCGGCTCACTCGGCGGCTTCGGGGAAGCCTTCGCCTCCCTCGGGCGCGGCGATGTCCTCGACAGGGCCGCTCTCCGTTTCCGCAACCGGCGTGGTGCGCATCAGCGGCGGAAGCCATCCGGTCCCGGCAAGAAGCTGCTCGGCGGCTTCCGCCATCGGCTGCTTCTTCATGGAGGCGAGACGATCCGCCGCCTCGTCGCTGACGGCCTCCCGCACGGCGTCGAGAATGAGCGCCTTGGTGACGCGGCCAAGATAGGTCCGCACCGTGGGCGTCCAGTGCGCGGTCATGTCGAGCGTGAGCGCGCTCGCCAGCTTGTCCGCCGTCTCAAGAACGCGCGGCTTGCGCTCCCAAGGCAGTTTCACCGCGTTGACGGTCTGCGAGGCGCAATGCGCGAACAGCGCCATGACGCTCGCATGGTCCAGCCCGGCAATGAAGCCCCACAGGTGCGCCACGTCACGCGGCATGTCCGTAGCCCATCCGGCGTGACGATCCGCCAGCGCCTTCGCCGCCGCCGTGTCCTCGATGCCGTCCGCATGCCCGCCAAGGCTGGCGCTGATAGGACGGATTTCAAGGCAATGGGCATCAACGCCGCGATAGAAGGTCTGCGCGGCGAGCGCATGGGTGACAGCGATCAACGCCATGTCCGGCTGCTCGCCAAGAGCGAGCCGCAGGCCAAGGGTGCGATGCGCGGTCAGGTCGCGGACAAGGATGTCCGACAGCGGCTTGCCGTCTTCCTCCGTGTCCTCGTCCTCTGCGTCTGGCTCGGCAACATCGTCGCCGTCCTCGACAACCTCGCCATCGGCATTGACGCGCACGCCGTCGATGACGGTTTCGCCATCGCTGGCTTCCTCCGCTTCCGGCTTCTCGTCCTCGGGGCGGACAAACCCGCGCTCGATGCGTGCGCCGCCGTCATGGTCCAGCACGACAAACACGCCGCTGCGCGTGATGTCGTCGAGGTCGTAGGCATGGCGCTTGGCGTCGATGTGCTCGATCTCGGCTTCAAGCTCCCCGAAACGCTGATCCACATCGTCGGGAAGCTCGTCCGCGCCCTCATACTCCGACGACAGGCGGTCATATTCCTCCTGTGCGGCGGCGTAGTCGGCTGCATCCTCGGCAGACAACTCCACCGGATGCGGATAGACACGGCGCATGCCGTGCGCATGGGGGAAGTCGATATGCGCTTCCCACCACTTCCATCCCTCGTCTCCCCGGACGCGGAACGCAATGCCTTCCAGCTTCTCCATGACAAGCCGGTCGAGCAATGCGGCATCTTCATAGAACCCGCCGCGATCCTCCGTGAACAGATCGCGGATGATATTGCCGCCCGCCTCGATATAGGCTTCCGCACCGATGAAGATCGCGCGCCGATCCGTCGCCGGGACGTTCGCCTTGGTCAGATCGCGCCGAATTTGCGCGGGATCGCGGTTAAAGGACAGGTTCGCAAAAACCTGCTCCTGCCGTGCATGGTCCTCGGTGATCGCGAAAGCCATCAACTGGTCCAGCGTCAAACCGCCGTCACGATAGACCTGCATCAGCTTGGAGCTGACAGCGCCAAGCCGAAGCCGCTGCTTCACCACATGCGCGGTGACGCCGAAGCGGGCCGCGATTTCCTCGGCTCCCCATCCGCGATTTTCGGCAAGCTCGCGGAAGCGCTCATACTCGTCGGCGGGATGAAGGTTCTCGCGCGTTACGTTCTCGTCAAGGCTGATTTCGGCCGCGTCGTTCACCGTGTCGATGAGGCAGCGGATCGGTTCGGTCTTCCTGATCTCCTTGCGCTTCACGCGGAGCAACTGCGCCAACCTGCGGCCTTCGCCAACGGCCACGAGATAGAAGCCGGTCGGCTGTCCTTCCGCGTCGCGCTCCGGCTCCACCACAAGGTTTTGCAGGATGCCCTTCGCGGCGATGCTTGCCGCCTTCCCCTCGATAGACGCCTCGCTATGCGGGGTCTTTCGCGCATTCTTCGGATGCTTCTTGAGTTTGTTGAGCGGAATGAAAACCGTCTCGCCGCTTGCTGCGACCGACGCGGTTTCCGCGCCGGTCTCAACCGCCGCAACCGTTCCCGCTTCTCCGACGCTGCGAACGTCCACGTCCGCCGCTTCCACAACCGTCGCAACCGGGACGGCCTTCGTCTTTTTCGATGTCCTAGCCATTGTTCCAATCCTTTCTCTGTTCATGCCGGAGGCATGGCCCCCGCCATGCCTCCCGGGGGCGCGTGAGCGCTCGGCAGAGAGGGGGGCAGCTATCGGCGAGCGTGGCCGGGCTGCGCGACAAGCGAGGTGGATTGGAAGGATCGGTAGAATGACATGATGCGCCGCCTTGCGCGTGCGCGGCCCTGCCATTGCGCAGGCGGTAGTCGCGGGGGAGAGATGGCCGAGACCATCTCTCCCCGGCTACGATCGGCAAGGCGTCAGCCGCAGCCGATCACGACAAAGCGAGCGCAGCTCTCCGTAATTTCTGCCTCACTGGGGATGGTGCGGGACGCCGAGGGCCGTTGAAATAATGCTCGCTCTCGGAGCGTCCGTATGCTATTGTCATACGAACACGAAAGAGAGCCATCATGTCCAATCTCGCCCCTGTGAGTGTGCGGGTATCCCAGAAAGAGCGTGAGCTGCTTGAGGCCGCCGCGGATCAATCCCGCACCAATCTGAGTGACTTCATCCGCCGCAAGGCGGTGGAAGCGGCCGAGATCGAGCTTCTTCAGCAGAATCGCGTGACCATTCCGGCCGCAAAGTGGAAGCAATTCGAGGCGTGGGTAAACAGCCCGGCCAAGGAGATTCCGGCACTGAAGAAGCTCTCGAAGAGCCGCCCGGTATGGCAGGACTGACGCCACCGCGCCAGCTTGAGGAAAGCGACGACTGCGCGACTTTCGATTGCGGCCGCGAGGCGATGAATCAATGGTTTCGTCGGCACGCCTGGCGCAACCAGCAGATCGACGTGTCGCGAAGCACGGTGATCTGTGATGCTGAAACCGGCAGGATCGCCGGCTATGTCACCCTCAGCGTGGGACATATCGAGCGCGAGTATCTGCCGAAGGCATCGCAACGGAATCGGCCAGAGAACATTCCGATTTTCCTGCTCGGCCAGCTTGCGGTCGACACGCGGTTTCAGGGCATGGGGATCGGACGGTCGCTCATGTTCTATGCGCTGAAAACCGCCGTCGGCGTGGCGAGGGAAATTGGCTGCTACGGCGTGTTGACGCATCCGCTCGACGATGATGTGCGCCGCTTTTATCAGGAGTTCGGTTTCGAGGACTTACCCCACGATCCGCGGCGAAGCATGATTGTCAGGATCAAGGATCTCGTGCGCAGTGGTTTCGCTGAAGATTGACGGGCCGCGAAGGGCAAGTAATTTTACGAAGGAGCCGCAATGCCCTCCCGCACAAACAGCAATCGCGATCGCTGAAATACGACGCCAGGCGATCTTCTACGCCACCGCCCCGTGATCTCCGCGCGATTTCGCATTCACTTCGGCCGATTTCCGCTCGATTCTGCCGCTCGTTCGGAACGAGGGTCAGTGTGGAATCGTGAATACAGCGTTCATGTTGATGGCGATGTATGCAGGTCGCCCCATCATTTCCGCCGATGATGTCGCAAAGGACTTCTTTGGCCTGACGACGGATAAATTCATGCGCAAGGTGTCAGCGGGCGTTATTGCTCTGCCCCTTGTCCGCATGGAAACATCACAGAAATGCGCCAAGGGCGTCCACATCCACGACCTTGCAGCTTTTCTCGACGAGCGGCGGGCGGCGGCGCAAAAGGAGTGCCAGCAGCTCCAAGGCCGCGGTGGACGCGACTGATCGTTACATCCTTCCGACCCCAGCGGTTGTGTCGGTGCCTGGTCGCCATTGACGACATGACCAGCAATATCAGCGCCGGGGCATCCAACGCTCATTCCTTCCAGCCGGCGAAGGGGTCGCGACCTCGTGATGGTCGGCTTCGATCGGCTGAGCCCATGAAGTCGTCCGCCACCTGATCTCTGTCGTAGAGCTGGAAGAGACCTTCCCAGGAATCCGGTTTGGGCGAGAGGATGACGTCGCCGGTTTTGGGATCACGGCGCACGAACACCTCGCTTCCCTCAAAGTGAAACTCCGCCGGGAGCATGATGCTCTGCCAGCGGCCAATGCTGACAATCTTCGCGGTCTTGGACGTGATGGCACCTCGCTGTCTTTGACACCTGTCATGCTCCTCCACGAGCATGGGTTCTCTAGCTCCGTACAGCCGTGAACCGCATGACGGAGTGTCAGTCGGCCCGAACGAAATCGGAAAAAAATCCACGCAAAATTTTTTGGTCCTTGGTCCACGCGCTTTCGGCTACCGACCTGTTTTTATTTCTATTTCCGGTGCCAGTTTGTCCAATCCATCATCGGGGCAATAGAGAATTTCATATTGATATCAATCACTTATTCACCGATTTTAGACACCTACGGGATTGGACCGACTGAGATTTCCGATTTTTATGTACTTGAAATTCCCGGACTTTTCGAGCGGCCTCCCCGATTTGCGTCAATTTCCGTAAGAGATCTGATGACGCTCAACACCGCCTTCCTGCTTATGGCCCAATATAATGGGAAGGTCATTATCATCCCGCTCGCGGACGTGTGCCGGCATTATTTCTCCATCTCACACCGACATTCATGCTGAGGAAAATAAGCGCAGGAGAAATTGCAATTCCACTAGTCCGAATTGAGAGCAGTCAAAGGAGTGCTAAAGGCATCCACCTTCAAGATTTGGCGGACTACCTCGACGCGCGTGTAAAAGCGGCCAAGAGAGAATGTGATCAGTTAAACAGTTGAGCCCGAACTCGCCTCATACGCTTCCAAGGAAGGCATCTCCTAGGTCATTCCCGCAGGCGTCCTCGAATCCGCCGCTTGGCCTTTGCAAGATAGCAGCCCAAAACTACTGATCGGCCAACTCCCATATACGGGATATCTTCGACGCATCCAAAAAGCACAAATCTGCTGGCGTTACATCGTTAAGGTCCAGCAAATTAAATCTATGTTGCACCACATGGCGTAGATTGATCACCGCCTCGCGATAGCTTCTGCTGAGCACAGAAGGCCCGCGGGGAAGTGGGACGGTCCCAATGATGATGTCTTGCTCCAGAATATCCTTCAGGCGCCGCTCCTCCGTCTGACCATCTACATCGAATTTGATCAAACGCAGTGTGAGCATAAGAGCGTCTTCATCCCAATTTGGCGCACCGAATATCATTTCGTGGAGATCGAGCATCGCATCCCCTGATTCAGAGACGATGGGAAAAATACTTTCGAAAAGCAGCCTAATGCTTTCAAGGCGAATGCACTGTGAGGAAGCATGCGCGAATGAATTTTCAGCCAGAATGAAGCCGCGCGGCGCCTTCGCTGAAATACGCTTCTGATATGGGGAAATAAACAACGTGGCCAGGCTTCCGTCGTTCGGGTGCTTCACCTCATATATGTCGATGGGGTGCGGCGAGATGGATGATTGCGTCGAGCCGAGGCGCTCATAAGCGACCTTCGACCCGTCAGCGGCTCTCAAGCGACCAAGATAAGCGGTGCTTCCGAAAACTGTCCTGCATGGAATCGGGTTGGTGGCCGTCAGGCCGTAGTCACCTGTGCTGTTTGGCATCTCGTCTGCATCGACGCCAGCCTCGCACATGGCGCTCATTGCGTCGAAGAGTTCTTTCTGCTGTTGAAACGCTGGTGAGGACTGTAACACCCCCAGCACCGAACGTGGCTTTCGGCGAAGAAAATCAAATAGCCCCATCTTGGCGCCTCGTGCGGTTAGGTGTCTTTCACGAACCAGACAGTCTTCTCTTGCAGCTTATTCTCGATGCGGCAGCCCAAAGTCTTCGCGAAATTGTAGCAAGCCTCTCGGGCTCGCTCGTCTGGTTCACCAGGCGGAAGCAATTCGGCATAAACATCATGATGGATGCCGGGCATCTTCCCAGACGGTAGCTTCTCTAACGTTCTCCTCAGATCATCTAAAGTCACAAGCGTCCCCTCGCTCGCTATCCCTATCTCCAGCCGTTTAAGTGCAGCTTTCGATACAACTCGCGTGTCAAAGCCACTCGCAAGCCTTTGATACCTCACGCGCTTTTTTCCAGTCTGCAATTTCCATCATCGGGGCCACGGAGAATCTATGAATTAACATGCTGATTTTGCTGCACTTCGCCGGGCAGACAGCGCCAAGCCGCCCGCGATCCGGACGGTACACCTAAAGCATTTTCCTTTCTTTTCAACCGCCCGGGACGGATGCATTATGCGTCCCGCTGCAGACGCAACTGGTCAGGGCACGCGTCGGCCGCCAGCGGCGGCATCGCGTCGGCCAGCACGCCGGCGGAATAAGCAAGGATCAGCACCACCGCGAGCAGGATTGCGGGCTCCACATATGAACGCGCCATCATCGCAACGCGCTGCAGCCAGGTCGGCGTTGGAAACCGGTGAAGCCGTCCTTCGGGCGTGATGAGATCGAACGTCCGAACAGCGCGGGATGGCCGGGGTGCTTTCATCGGCATCATTGGACTCTCTCCTTGCCCAATCAATCCGGTCCGATTCAAAAGATCGGCACCCAATTCAATCATCGTATCGGCAGCGGGTCGCGGGCCATATCGACGCACGATCCGCGCTGTCGATGGAACTCTTCATGTTTGCGTCTGCCATTCACGCAGGTTCTGGATAATGCCGAGCGCAATTTCACGCTCGCCCATGATGACAAGATCGGCGCCGAGACTTTTCAGGTGATCGACCTCCGCGTCGGAATGCGCGCGCGCGATGATGCGAATGGCCGGATTGGCGGCGCGGGCCTGCTGTACGATCTGTCCGGCCTCGAAAGCTTCAGGGATGGCAATGAGCAGAAAACGCGCACCCGCGGGATTGGCAGCCTTCAGGACATCCGCGCGCGCGGCATTGCCCGCGACGACTTCAACGTCCCGTTCGCGAAGCTTCGCCAGCAGGGCTTCGGCGTCCTCGACGACAAGAAATGGCTGAGCGCTCGCGGCCAGCGCATCGGCGATGATGCTGCCGACACGGCCATAACCGATCAGGATCGTATGCCCGGTCAGTTGGGTCGGCTCCGGCTTCGAGGGCGGCTCGGCCTTCGCCGCCGTCTTCATATCGGGCTCATCGGACTCCGGTGTCATATCCTTGCCGGGCTTCGGCGGGAAAAGTCGCGGAGCCAGCCAGTCGACAGCCGCGAAGGTCAGCGGATTGAGCATGATCGAGAGGATCGCGCCGCCGAGGATCAGGTCGCGCCCCGCCGTCGGCAGCAGATTCAGTTTCACGCCGAGTTCGGCCAGAATGAAGGAGAATTCGCCGATCTGCGCAAGGCTCGCTGAAATCGTCAGCGCGGTGCCCGACGGATGGCCGAACGCCCGCACGATCAGGAACGCTGCCACCGATTTTCCGACGATGATGATGAACAGCGTGGCTAGCAACGGCCAAGGCTCGCGAACCAGACTGGTCGGATCGAACAGCATGCCTACCGAGACGAAAAACAGCACAGCGAAAGCATCGCGCAGCGGCAGCGACTCCTGCGCCGCGCGCTGGCTGAGCTGGCTTTCACTGAGGATCATGCCGGCGAAGAAAGCGCCCAGCGCCAGCGACACGCCGAACAGCTTGGCCGCGCCATAGGCCACCACCAGCGCAATCGTCAGCACGCCGAGCCGGAACAGCTCACGCGAGCCGGTATGCGCGATGTAGTGCAGCATCCAGGGAATGACGCGGCGGCCGACGACTAGCATGAGACCGACGAACAGGCCGACCTTCACCACCGTCAGCGCCAGCACGCCGCCAAGCCCGAGCCCGAACCGCGCAGCCAGCGGATCCGACATCATCGTGCCGTCGCTGGTGCCGAGAACGCTCGCCAGCGCGGGAAGCAGCACGAGCGCAAGCACACAGGCCAAATCCTCGACGATCAGCCAGCCGACCGCGATGCGTCCCCGCTCCGTCTCCATCAGCCGGCGCTCCTGCATCGCGCGGAGCAAGACCACGGTGCTGGCCACCGACAGCGCAAGCCCGAATACGAGCCCCGCGCCGACGCTCCATCCCATCAGCAGCGCAAGGCCAAGCCCCATCAGGGTCGCGACCGTGATCTGGACCACCGCGCCCGGCAGCGCGATCGCACGCACCGACAACAGATCCTTGAGCGAGAAGTGAAGTCCCACGCCGAACATCAGCAGGATGACGCCGATTTCCGCGAGTTCGGTCGCCAGCCCCTGATCCGCGACATAACCGGGCGTGAACGGCCCCGCCGCCACGCCTGCCAGCAGGTAGCCGACCAGTGGCGGAAGGCGAAAGCGCTGGGCGATGGCGCCAAACAGAAAGGCCAGTCCAAGGCCAGCAACAATCGTCGCAATCAGAGGCGTGTCATGAGGCATCGAGAATCCTTCAAGCTGAGTTCCCGCATTTTGCCATGTCCATCCCACCACTCACTGCGACCAAGTGAGGCGGCACACGATTTTGTGTCTGCGAACGAGATCGGACCCGTAGGCGACCGTCACCAAATTGACAAAGCGGTCATCGTCAGGACAATTGGAACGCTCAATTTGCCGCATATTGCCCACTGATCAGGCAGACGGATCGCCAATGCCCCATCAACGCCTGAGTGCCCTGGACGGCCTGCGCGGCGTCGCCATCCTGCTGGTGATGGGGTTTCATTATTTCTATCATCTTGAATCGTTTTATTACAAATCGACGCTCTATCCGTATGGCGAGACGTTCAGCAACACCGTCATTTTCAAATACGGATATCTGGGCGTCGAGCTGTTCTTCATCATCTCCGGCTTTGTCATCGCAATGACACTGGAGTCCTCGAAATCGCTGATCGATTTCGCGATCCGCCGCTTTGTGCGCATCTGGCCCGCACTGATTGTTTCCGCGGTTCTCACGTTCTTTCTGCTGAACTGGTCCGACGCGCCGTTCGCCCTCACCCGCCGCCAGTTCTGGCCGAACTTCATTCCGTCACTGACCCTGACGCCGGTCGCGATGTGGTCCGGACTGTTTCCCAAAGTGGATTTCGTCACCGGCGTGTACTGGTCGCTCGTGGTCGAGATCCGGTTCTACATGATCGCGCTCATCCTTTACTGGATGTTCGCGCGGCAGAACTTCGCGCGCAATCTCGTGATCTTCACCGTACTGACCTATATCGTTCGCGCGCTGCTCCGACGCTGGCTGCCGGGCTACAACGGTGTCTATGACGGCTTCTTCGTGCCGGATTACATGCCGTGGTTCGCTGCGGGCGCGGTGTTCTACGAACTGTACAAGGAGCGCCTGACAAGGAGCGCGGCATTGGTCATGCTTGCAATCAGCTATGCCATGATCGCGCGGATCAGCATCAACTACACCGTGATCGGCCGCGATCCTTTCGTATCCAGCGGCTTCGCGCTGCTGTTCCTGATCCTGTTCTGGTTTCTGGCGACGAAGCCGGCATCGATGCGGATTTTCGAAATCCGTCCGCTGGTCTGGATCGGCGAATGCAGCTACTCGATCTATCTCTACCACTATGCCGTGGGCATGATCCTGATCTCGCAGATTTCGAAGACCATCGGCCTTGGACCGCAGCTTGCGTTGGTCGCCGCGGTCTATCTGGTGATCTTCGCAATCGGGCGGATATCTTACGCCGCCGTGGAGAATCCGGCGCGCCGCTGGCTGACCAAACTGTTCATCGGCCCGCCGCAGAAGACCGCGGCGGCGGCATCGCCTGCAGCCTAGCGATCAACTACTTGCCGGTGAACGTCGCGGCGCGCTTGGCGAGAAACGCGCTCACCCCTTCCGCAAAATCCTTCGTCCCGATGCACGCATCAAAACTCGCGGCTTCGGCTGCAAGCTGGTCGTGCAGAGAATTGTCCAGCGAGCCGCGCAGCAGCGCCTTGGCCCTGCCAAACGCGAAGGTCGGTCCCTCGGCAAGGCGCCGCGCGAGTTTGTCGGTTTCCGCCACGAGGTCCGCGGCGGGCACGACGCGATTGACGAGGCCGAGCCGCAGCGCTTCCGGCGCATCGTAGACGTCCGACAGCAGCGCGATCTCCATCGCCTTGCGCAGGCCGACCAAACGCGGCAGCGACCACGATCCCGATCCATCCGGGCTGGTGCCGAGCTTGGCATAGGCCAGCGTGAAGATCGCGTTATCGGCGGCGATGGCCAGATCGGTGGACAGCGCGATGCTCATGCCCGCGCCCGCAACGGCGCCATGCAGGCTGGCGATGACCGGCTGCGCCAGCCCGGCCAGAATTTCGAGGCCTTCGTGCAGCGGCTCCATGATGGGCGGCACGCGCTTGCGGACTTCGTCCGCCGGTCCCTGGAACGCGGAGATATCTCCACCGGCCATGAAAGCCCGTCCCTCACCCGCGATGACAATGACGCGGTTCGATGCATCCGCGGCCACGCTCTTGCAGGCGGCGAGAAACGCATTCGCGGCCTCAACGCTCAGCGCATTGAGAACCTTGGGACGGTTGAACACGATGCGCGCGATAGGCCCATCGACTTTCAGAAGAACCGGCTGATCTGACACTGAACGCCTCCCGATTTTGTTTGATCAATCGGTAAGGCGGAAATCTGGAAGCGTCAACGCACCGCCAGCCGCAGGAAACTCATGACGCAGCCGAGCGCGGCGAAACCCGCGCCGAGCGCCAGTGCCCATGTCGCGCCTTCGTGCCCGGCAAGACCGAAGCAGAGAGCCGCCAGTGCCGCCCCTAACGTCTGGCCCGTCAGCCGCGCGGTCGCGACAATGCCGCTGGCGCCGCCACTGCGCCCTGCCGGTGCGCTGGTCATGATCGCTTTCATGTTGGGCGTCTGGAAGAAACCGAACCCGCAGCCGCAGATCGCCATCCGCCAGACAATGTCGGCAACGCCTGGCGATGCGGGCAGCGTCGCCAGCAGGGCCATGCCGGCGCTGAGAATGAGAAGCCCGAGGCCACCGAGCAGGCCCGCCGGATGACGGTCCGACAACCGACCCGCGATCGGCGCCATGATGGCGACCACCACGGACCATGGCGTCATGAAGATCCCGGTCTCAACCTGGGTGCGATGAAGCACGTCCTCGAAGTAGAACGGCAGCGACACGAAGGCCAATCCCTGCACCGCGAACGAACAGACCGCGGTGGCGACAGACAGCGAGAAGATCGGCCTGCGAAACAGATCGATCGGCAGCATCGGCGCGGGGTGACCGGCCTGACGGCGCAGCAGCAGTGCGCCGAAGATCACAGCACCAACCAGTTCCGCAATTACGACACGGGCTGTGGTGCCGTGCGCGGCGCTGCCGATTCCGAGGATGAAAAGGCAGAGGCTGATAGCGGTCAACAATGCGCCGGGAATATCGAAGGTATGGGTGGCGCGCGGTGTCTGTGGCAGGGTCCTCATACCGATCAGCAGCGCGGCGAGACCGAACGGAATGTTGATCGCGAACAGCCATGGCCATGTTGCGACCGACAGAATGCCCGATGCGAGCGCAGGACCAAGCGTGAAAGCGGTGGCAACAACGAGCGCGTTGTTGCCGAACCCGCGTCCATGCATCCGTGACGGATAGACAAACCGCACCAGCGCGGTGTTAACGCTCATCAGGCCAGCGGCGCCCAATCCCTGCAGTCCGCGCGCGACCAGCAGAGACGGCAGCGACCACGCCAGCGCACAGGCGAGCGAGGCCACCGTGAACAGCAACAGACCCCACAGATAGACGCGCTGATGGCCGACGATCTCGCCGAGGGCGGCCAGAGGCAAAATCGTCGCCACCATGGCGATCTGGTAGACGTTCACCACCCAGATGACATCGGCGGGGGTTGTGTGCAGATCGACTGCAATGGCCGGAAGCGCGATATTCGCGATGGCGACATCGAGCGCCGACATGGCCAGCGCCGTGAAGATCGCAAGAACTGCCCACCGCCTGCGCTCGGGCGGAAGACCATCGGTGATGGGCGCAGAGGTCGAAGACGTAGCGTCCATCGGGTGGCGCATCCTGAAAACGAAGCCGGAAAATCGTACCGCTGATATAAACGGGAAGTGGCGCGCCCTGCACTGCCCTTGCTGCATGCTGCGTATGCGCAGCGCTCCCTTCCGGCCGGCTAGGGAGACCCCATCGAGTCCTCGCCGAGATAGCGCATGCGCGCTTCGCTCCACGCCTCTTTCCCGATGGCGTCGAGGATCGCAATCGACAGCGGCTTGCGCAGCTTGCTGTCCGGCGGCAGCGCAAAGGCGTAGTTCTGCGTCTCGATGGACATATCGAGCAGCTTGAGCCGCGATGCGTAGCCTTGACGGATCGCCCAGGCGAGCAACGGCTTGTCATAGACAAATGCATCGATGCGCCCTGCGCGCAGGGCGCGCAGTCCATCTGTCAGCGTGTCGTAAGGGCGGAACTTGAGCTTGCGCCGGAGCAGATCGCCTTCGGACGACGTGCTCTTGACCGTGCCGATCCGAACGGAAGCGAGATCGCTAACACTGGAAATCGTACCCTGGATCTGCGACGTGGTCAGCACCGACGTCACGCCTGCGGTGAAGACCGCGATCATGATGACGGAACTGACCAGCCAGACCACAGCGATGCAGCGCCCAAGAATGGTCTGCGGTCCCTTCTCCGCCGACGAACGCTGCGTCATCGCCAGCGTGGACCACCAGACGCTCGAACTAATGCCCTTCACGGCGCCGCCGCCGAAGTATTCGTTATGCTTGCGCTCCAGAAGCCAGACCAGGATTCCGGCAGACAGCGTCAAACCGATCAGCGCGGCAATCGCCTGCAAAAAATTGAACGACGTCAGCGCGCGGCGCAATGTGGCCCAGTTCATCGCGCTGACGATCGGGACCGCGACGCCGGTGCCGGTCGAATAATAGGACTGCGTAAAATCGAGAATCTGTTCGCGCTCGCCCGTGATGGTGACAGCGCCGATCCCGACGTCGAAATCCCCGCTCGCTGTCTGATGGATCAGGTCGGGCATGTCTTCGGCTTCGACAAAGCGGAACGTGTTGTTCGTCGCTTTCGCCACCTGCCGCCACAGTTCGATGCTGAGGCCGGACCATGCGCCGTCCGCGCCCTTGAACGCAAACGGCGGGGAGTCCTTGACCCCGACGATGAGGTCGCGCTTGGCAGACGGCGGAGCCTTCTGCGCCTGTGCTTGCGCAGACGACGCAACCGACAGCCATATGAGCAGCAGACAGACGATCCGCAGGATCATGATCTCTTTCACACCGTGAATCCGATAACGTGTTTGTGACAGATTCTGTCTGCATGGCCAAAGTCGCCGCCGCCACCGTTTGCCGCCCGCAGGGTCGCCGCCTTGTGACGGTGGTCAGGGCTGCTATAGCTGGACCATCATTCCGGGCATGCAGGACGAAAGAACGATCCCATGAAAGCCTATGTCTATGGCGCGAACGGCGCCGCGATCTCCGACGTGCCGAAGCCCTCGCCCACCGGCACGCAGATTCTGGTGAAGGTCCACGCCTGCGGCATGAACCGGGCCGATCTCGGTATGATCAAGGGGCATGTCCATGGATCGGCTGGCGGGGCCGGCACCGTGCTCGGCATGGAATGGGCCGGTGAAGTCGTCGAACTCGGACCGGATGCGAAAGGCTGGAGCGTCGGGGACCGCGTGATGGGCTCAGGCGGCGGCGGTTATGCGGAATATGCCGTCACCGATCACGGCCGTGCGTTTCCGATTCCGGCCCCGATGGACTACGAACAGGCCGCCTCGCTGACATTGGCGCTGACCACCATGCACAACGCCGTGGTGACCGTCGGCGGGCTGCAGCCGGGCCAGAGCCTGCTGGTTCAGGGCGCAAGCTCCGGCGTCGGGTTGATGGCACAGCAAATCGCCAAGCTGAAGGGGGCGAAGCTGGTGATCGGATCGTCCACCGATCCGAAGCGCCGCGCGCAGCTCACAAGCCACGGCGCGGACCGCGCGATCGATTCAAACGACGCCGGATGGGTCGATCAGGTGCTGAAGGCGACCGATGGTGCGGGCGTCGATGTGATCATCGATCAGGTCTCCGGCAAGCTCGTCAACCAGAACCTCGCCGCCACCAAGGTGCTCGGCCGCATCGTCAATGTCGGGCGGCTCGGCGGCACGCACGGCGATTTCGACTACGATCTCCACGCCGCGCGGCGCATCAGCTATATCGGCGTCACGTTCCGCACGCGTTCGATTCAGGAAATCCGCGACATCTTCACCGCAGTGAAGCAGGACATTTGGCCTGCCGTCGAAGCCGGCAAGCTGGCTCTGCCCATCGACCGCGTGTTCCCGTTCGACGACATCGCGCAGGCGGTGGATTACATGTCCGCCAACCAGCATTTCGGCAAGATCGTGCTGAAGCTCTGACACGCCAGCGCTTCCTGCGAATGACATTCATTTTAAGTCGCGAACTGCGTCATTGACGCTTGCCGCAGGATCGTGACAAGACCCGCGCGTCGAGGGTCTCATGAGCGCAGCCAAGCAACAGGTCGCCGCAATTTCCATCATCGCCAGCGCAAGCATGGCGGCGGTGAAATTCGTTGTGGGCGTCGCCATCGGCAGTATCGCGCTGATCTCCGAGGCGCTGCACTCGTCCGTGGACCTGATCGCCACCATCATCACATGGATCGTGGTGAAGATTTCGGACAAGCCCGCCGACGCCGAACATCATTACGGCCACGGCAAGCTCGAAAGCCTCTCGGCGCTCGGCGTGATCGCCCTGCTCTACATTCTGGCCGGCGGCATCGTGGTCGAAGCCTATGGACGGCTGCGCGAAGGCGCGCCTCCGCCCGTACTGAGCGCGCTGCCGTTCGTCGTGCTGGTGATCGACATCGCCGTCAACTTCTGGCGCGCGCGGGCGCTTCACAAGACGGCCATGGATACCAAGAGCCAGGCGCTGGAGGCCGATGCGCTGCACTTCGCCTCGGACGTGCTCGGCTCGTTCGCCGTCATCATCGGCCTCGGTCTTGCGGCTTTCGGTTTCGACTGGGGCGATTCCGCCGCGGCGATCGCTGTTGCAGTCCTGATCTCGGTGCTGGGCCTGCGGCTTGGCAAATCCACCATCGAAACCCTGCTGGACCGCGCCCCCGACGGCGCATCGGAAAAGGCGGAGGCCGCGATCCGCGCCATTCCCGGCGTCGTGGGTGTGGAGCGGCTGCGCGTGCGCATGGTCGGCCCCCGGCATTTCGTGGACGCGACCGTGCAAGTTCCGCGCACCTACCCGATCGACCGGATCGACGCCATCAAGCACAGGGCGCAGGACGCCGTCACCGCCGCCCTGCACGATGCCGACCTGACGTTCACCGCGGTCCCGGTCGCCCGCAACAACGAAAGCGTGCGCGATCGCGTCATGGTGATCGCGCGCAACTCCGGCCTCGCGATCCATCATGTCACGGTGCACGACCTTGGCGAGAAGCTGACGGTCAGCATCGATCTGGAAGTCGACGGCGAGATGCCGCTCGACAGGGCGCACGACATTGCCCACCGGCTGGAAGCATCGATCCGCGAGGACTTCGGCACCGATGTCGAGGTCGATACCCATATCGAGCCGCTGGAGCCCGAGCTTCCGCTCGGCACGGACTCCGCCGCCAGCCGCGTGGCGGAAATCCAGCAGGCGCTGGTGCGCTTCGCGGCCGACACCGGTGCGATCCACGACGTGCATAACGTGCGGGTCCGCGACACCGATGCAGGCGAGATCGTCAATTTCCATTGCCGCGCGGTGTCGTCGATGAGCGTCATCGCCGTTCACCAGAACGTCGATGCGATCGAACGCGCCCTGCGCCGCGCTTATCCGACAGTGAAGCGCGTCATCAGCCACGCCGAGCCCGAGCTTTAGCAGTCTCGTCATTGCGAGGAGCCATCGCGCGTCTTCGGCGCGTTATGGCGACGAAGCAATCCAGCTTTTATGTATCTGCGCCAAGATGGATTGCTTCGCTTCGCTCGCAATGACGGCTTGCAAAGCGTCGTTCCCGTTTCGGACTCACTTCGCGTGTGAAAACGAGTCCGAATTTCCAATAAATTTCCTTGGGACAACATTTATTTCGCATTAACGATTCGTTGACTCTCGACAGCACGCGAAAAGTGGATTCAAATCGACAACGATTCGGAAGGTTGGGGAAAACCTCTCCGAACGGGGTGCAGTCAGCAAAGTACTAAGGGGCGAGGAATGGCGCGTTCGCACGCAGCGACGACGTGTGTCCAATCCGATTCGATCAAAGGAATGGCGCAGTCGATCGCGAAGCCGGCTTACAACCGGCGTCTGATCGCAGAACCGCTGTTGCGGCGCGCCGTTCCCACCCTGATCATCGCCTTCCTGATCACGATCTGCATCGGCGCATTCGTTCAGGTCCTCGACCAGACCCGGCAGAAACGTGAATCCCTCAAACGCGAGTTGTCGGCATTGGCCGACGTGCTGTCCGACCGTCTCAATCATACAGTCCTCACCCGCGAAGACCGCGCGGCGTCGGCCGACAAGCTTCAGGCTCTGCTGCCCGATCTGATGCCATCGTGGGGATTTGCCGGCGGCCGCCACATCATCGTGGCGCGCGGCGAACAGATCATCGCGCGATTTCCGAGTGACGCGGGCAGCGTTGACACCCGCATGCTCGGCGCAGTCAGTGCCGCGCAGCTCCTCACCCTGCGTGGAACGCACGCCTCCGCCGTCGACATCGATGTGCCCGGCGGGCCGCACGGTCTCGCAGCCGAGCGCACTGTCCCTGCGCATGCGGCGCAGGTCATCGTTCTTCAGGAGCAGGTCGAGTCGCCATGGCGCTCGGACGCCGCATTGCAGATCACCCTGTCGGCCACCACCGGTTTCGTGGTGCTGATTCTCGGCTTCGCGTTTCACTGGCAGTCCACCCGCGCCCGCGAAGGCGACCTCATCAATGATGCCGTCCGCGCACGCATCGATACCGCGCTGAACCGGGGACGCTGCGGACTGTGGGACTGGGATCTGTCACGGGGGCGGATTTTCTGGTCGCAGTCGATGTTCGAACTCTTGGGGCTGGAAGGGCGCACCGACCTCCTCACCTTCGGCGAGGTCAACGCGCTGGTGATGTCCGATGACATCGACCTTTTCCAGATTGCGGACCAGCTTGTCTCCGGCGAAATCAAGCACATCGATCAGACGTTCCGCATGCGCCACGCCAGCGGTCACTGGATCTGGCTGCGCGTGCGCTGCGAACTCAGCCAGGGCTCCAACGACAGCGGCAGCCACCTGATCGGCATCGCCGTGGACATGACCGAGCAGAAGAATCTCGCCGAGAAGACCGTGGAAGCTGACGCGCGGCTGCGCGACGCCATCGAGACCATTCCCGAGGCATTCGTGCTCTGGGATGCGGATAACCGCCTCGTGCTGTGCAATTCGCATTTCCAGCGTCTGCACAAGCTCCCCGACGCTGCGGTGAAGGAAGGCACGTCCTATGAGACCGTGTCCAAGATCGGCAGCATGCCGGAAATCCGCTCGCGGCAGCCGAACTCAGTGGCGCCCGACGCGCGCACTTTCGAGGCGCAGCTATCGAATGGAAGCTGGCTGCATATCAGCGAGCGCCGCACCAAGGACGGCGGCTACGTGTCGGTCGGCACCGACATCACGCAGATCAAGTTGCATGAGCAGAAGCTGGTCGATAACGACCTCCGCCTCACAGCCAACGTGATCGACCTCAAACGCTCGCAGGCCGAGCTTGAACGGCAGGCCCAGTTGCTCGCCGAACTCGCGCAGAAATATGCCGAGGAAAAGACCCGCGCCGAGGAGGCCAATCAGACCAAGTCGAAATTCCTGGCCAACATGAGCCACGAACTGCGCACCCCGCTCAATGCCATCATCGGCTTCTCGGAAGTAATGGGCAGCGGCATGTTCGGCGCACTCGGCTCGGAGAAGTACCAGGAGTACTGCCACGACATCATGACCAGCGGAAACTATCTGCTGGACGTCATCAACGACATCCTCGACATGTCGAAGATCGAAGCCGGACGCATGAAACTCGATTACGAGCGGCTCGATCTCGCGCAGACGCTGACCGAATCCCTGCGTGTCGTGTCCGGCCGCGCCGACAACAAGAACCTCACCGTGAGCGCGGACATTCGCGGTGCCATCCCGATCATGGCGGATCGCCGCGCGATGAAGCAGATCGCCGTCAACCTGCTGTCAAACGCGGTGAAGTTCACGCCCGACGGCGGCAAGGTGACGGTCCGCGCCCGGATGCGAAACGACTCGGTGATGCTCACCATCGCCGACACCGGGATCGGCATCGCGCCGCAGTCGCTGGCCAAGCTCGGGCAACCGTTCGAGCAGGTCGAAAGCCAGTTGACCAAGACCTATCACGGATCGGGCCTCGGCCTCGCCATCGCCAAGTCGCTGGCCAATCTGCACGGCGGATCGATGAAGCTGCGCTCGAAGCTCGGCACCGGCACCATCGTATGCGTGATGCTTCCCTGCGGCGAGCCGTCCGCCCCTAGCCTTGTTGCCGAGGCGCTCCCTCAAGCAACGCCAGAAAGACCTCGCGCACGCCGCTCTGGGTCTCCCGCACGCGCGCCTCGAGCGAAGAAAAGTCCGGCGCGTCTCCAGCCCGCGTCAGCACGCGCAGAAGATCCTCCCCGGCTGTTTCCGGCTTGAACTTCCCGATCACGCACAGACGCAGGATTTGCGTCAGGTCGTGATAGAGGCGTGACGCCGTCCGCAGCGTATCCGCGTCCGACTGCGGCAACAGCCCGAGCCGCGCCGCGTTGTCCAGCACCTGCACCGTGCTGACATTGAGAATGTCCGGCTTGTCCGCCGCATGGATGAGCTGCAGATATTGAGCGATGAATTCGATATCGACCATGCCGCCGGCGGCATTCTTCAGGTCCCAGATATCGTCCTCGCCCCGCTCTTCCGCGATGGCCCGGCGCATTTCCAGGACGTCGTTCGCGATGATGCCGGTTTCGCGCCTGCGCGTCAGCACATCGCGGATCACGGCCTCGATCCTGGTGCGGAACGCGGGCGGCCCGGAGATGACACGCGCGCGGGTCAGCGCCATGTGCTCCCATGTCCACGCCTCATGCTCCTGATATTCGGCAAACGCATCAATCCGCGACGCCAGCGGCCCGGCGCGGCCGGAGGGCCGCAACCGCATATCCACTTCGTACAGCACGCCGTAATTCGTCCGTGTCGTAAACGCGCTGATCAGCCGCTGCGTCAGCCGCGCGAAATACTGCGAGCCCTGCAACGGCCGCGGGCCATCCGAATCCGGCGCCTCGTGATCGAAGTCATAGATCAGGATCAGGTCGAGATCGGACGACGCCGTCATCTCGCGGCTGCCGAGCTTGCCCATGGCGACCACCGCGGTCTGCTGATCCGTGATCCGGCCGTGCTGCTCCGCGAACTGGTTGAGCACCAGCCCGTCGACGGTGTGCGCGATGCCCTCGGCCACATCGGCGAAGGCGACGCCAGCTTGCTGCGCCGTCACCGTGCCGGACAGGATGCGCGTGCCGATCAGGAATAGGCTCTCCTGTCCGAACAACCGCAACCGGTCGAGAAACTCTTCGTAGGAATTGGCATCCGCAAGCGTGGCCGCAAGACGTTCCGACAGTTCCTTCTGATCCGGCATCGCGCCGAAAAAGCGCGGATCGATCAGGCCGTCCATGATCTGCGGCTGACGCGCCAGCATGTCGCTCAGGCGCGGCGCGGCGCCGAGCACCAGCGCAACCAGCGCGACCAGATCCTTGTTCTGGCTCAGCAGCGAGATCAGCCGCCCGCCCCGCTGCAGCGCCTGCAGAAAGCGGTCGAACGCCACAACACCGTTGTCCGGCTCTTCGGCGCGGGACAAGCCGCGAATCAGGTCGGGAACGAACTCCTCAAAAGCCTGCCGCGTCGCATCCACCTTGAACACGCGATACTCGCCGCCCAGCCAGCGCTGCACGGTGTCCGCGACCATGCGCGGCTGCTTGAAGCCGATATTGAGAAGATGCTCCAGCAGCTTCTTGTCGTCCGGGCCCGCGCCGTAATTGATGTCCGGCAGTTTCGCCGTGCCGGTCGGATCGCCTTCGAACAGACGGCTGTAGTGGTTCTGCACGCAGTTGAGATGCGCCAGCAGATCGGTGGCGAAGGACACGCGGTCGTCGTAACCGAAGAATCGCGCAAAGCGTTCGACCGCTTCGACATCTTCGGGCAAAGCATGGGTCTGCTCGTCGGCGATCATCTGCAGCCGATGCTCGACCCGGCGCAGGAAGTCGTAGGCCAATGTCAGTTCGTCGCGCGCCTGCGCCGTGATCCAGTTGCTTGCGGCGAGAATGTTGAGTGCTTCCAGCGTCGGCCGCACGCGCAGTTCGGCATGCCGGCCGCCCGCGATCAGTTGCTGGGTCTGGGCAAAGAACTCGATCTCGCGGATGCCGCCGCGCCCGACCTTGACGTTATGACCTTCGACGGAGATCTCGTTCTGGCCGCGAAACGTCTGCATCTGGCGTTTCATGTCGTGAACGTCGGCGAGCGCCGCGAAATCCAGATGCTTGCGCCAGACGAACGGCGCGATTTCCGCCATCAGCGCATTGCCTGCCGGAATGTCGCCCGCGCACGGCAGCGCCTTGATCATCGCCGCGCGCTCCCAGGTGCGCCCCTCGCGCTCATAGTAATGCAGCGCCGCGTCCGTGGAGATCGCAACCGGCGTCGAGGCCGGATCGGGCCGCAGCCGCAGATCGACACGGAACACATAGCCGTCGGCGGTGCGCTGCTGCAGCAGCCGCGACAGACCCTGCGCAACCTTGACGAAGAACGGCGACGGCTCGATCCCCTCCGCCAGGTTCGACATCTCCCGCTCGTAAAAAACAATCAGGTCGATATCGCTGGAATAGTTCAGTTCGCCCGCACCCATCTTGCCCATGGCGAGAACGATGAGGCCGCTGCCGTCCTCGGGATGTTCGGCGTCGGCGGGGATCAGGCGTCCACGCGCGGCCTCCTGCTTTAGCAGGAAGCGGATCGCGCACTGGACCGATGTGATCGCGATGTCGGTCAGCGCCCGCGTCACCCGCATCACGGGCCACACGCCGCCGATGTCGCACAGCGCGATCATCAGGGCGGCTTCGGACTTCATCCGCCGCAGCAGGGTCATGACCTCGGCTTCGTCTGCAGCAGCACCGGTGTCGGCCACCACTTTGGCGAGCAGCGCGGAAATATGGTCGTCGGGATCGCATTCCAGCACGCGCACGACGCGCGCCGGGTCTGCCCGCATCAGGTCGAACAGATAAGGAGAGGCTTCTGCGATGCCTTCGAGGATCGCCTTCGCTTGCGGGTGCAGCCCTGCAATGTCACGGATCGCGTCAGCCACGTCCGGCGGGCAATCGCCCAGCCAGTCCGCCAGACGCCTTTCGGCCTCCGCGGCCGAGTACAATTTCGGTCCAGCCACGAAACGGGCCGCCAGGATGGGACGGCCAGCATCGCTTCTCGTCAGTGAAGTCATACGCTGGGTTATTCCACGCCCCGGCTCGGAATGACAAGCGTCACGCGCAGCCCCGGCTGGCTGTCCGCGAGTCGCAGGTCGCCACCATGCAACGTCGCGACGGCCGAGGCCAGACTCAAACCGAGCCCTGAACCCGGCTGGGTCCGGCTCGCCTCCAGACGGACAAACCGCTCGACCGCACGCTGCCGGTCCGGTTCGGGAATGCCCGGTCCATGATCCGTGACGCTGAGCAGAACATCGCTGCCCTCCCGCCGCGCCTCGATCAGAATATCTGGCGGCTTCGCCGCGTTGACCGGTCCGTCCGCTGCCATTTCGAGCGGCGTGGCAACCGGCTGGCCATACTTGATGGCGTTCTCCACCAGATTGGCAAGCGCCTGGCTGACAAGCTCGCGGTTGCCGTGAATCTTCGCGGACTCGGCGGCGACGGCCAGCGTCAGGCCCTTGTCCTCCGCGAGCGGTTCGTACAGTTCCTGAATGCCCTGAGCGACATCGGCGGCATCGAAGTCGGTCATGTTGTCGCGGGCCTGCCCGGACTCGGCGCGCGCGATCATCAGAAGCGCGTTGAAGGTACGGATTAGCCCGTCGGATTCATCGATGGTGCGTTCCAGCGCCGCGCGGTACTCGGTTTCGCTGCCGGATTGCGCCAGCGCCTCCTCGGCGCGATTGCGCAGGCGCGTGAGCGGGGTGCGCAGGTCATGCGCGATATTGTCGGAAACTTCCTTGAGGCCCACCATCAGCGCTTCGATGCGCTCAAGCATCATGTTGAGATTTTCCGCGAGACGATCGAGTTCGTCGCCGCTGCGGCCGACCGGCAGGCGTTCGCTGAGATCCCCCGCCATAATCCGCTGCGTGGTGCCGGTGATGGCGTCGATCCGGCGCAGGACACGCCTTGCCACGAACACGCCGCCGCCGAGGCCGAGCACGATCACGATCAGAACGGACCATTGCGCGGCGCGCGCGACGATGCCGAACAGCCTGCGCCGTTCCTCCAGATCGCGGCCCACCAGAATCCGGAAGCCGCCGGAAAGCTGCGCCACCTTCACCAGCGCGAAATGGTTCCGGGTCGTGGCGTCGTTTTCCTCCAGCCGCTTGTAGAACGTCTCGGCCCAGCCGGGACGATCCATCACGCCCGGCGCGAGCGAGGCGACATTTCCCGCAACGCCCTGCCCCTGCGGTGTGGTGACGAGATAAAGATTGGCGCCCGGCCGCAATGCCCGGCCTTCCACCGCGGTCACAAGGCCGCGCAGACCTCCGCGCGTATACTGCTCGTTGAGTTCGCTCAGTTCGGAATTAACGGTGTCGGCGATCTGCTCGGTGATCATGCGCCGCGTGTTCCAGGCGAAGTAGCCCAGCAGCGATGCCGCGAACAGCGCGAACAGGAACAGATAGACCAGCGTCAGCCGGAACGCCGTCGTGCGGATCAGCTTGCCGAACGCCGTCACGGATGCATCACCTGATGCCGTCCCTGATCATGTAACCCGCGCCGCGAATGGTGTGCAGCAACGGCCGCTCCTGCCCCTTGTCGATCTTGGAGCGCAGGCGCGAGATGTGGACGTCGATCACATTGGTCTGCGGATCGAAGTGATAATCCCATACGTTCTCGAGCAGCATGGTGCGCGTCACCACCTGCCCCGCATGCTTCATCAGATATTCGAGCAGGCGGAATTCGCGCGGCTGCAATGTAATCTCGGTGCTGCCGCGCTTGACCTGATGCGACAGCCGGTCAAGTTCGAGATCGCCGACACGATAGGTCGTCTCCTCGGAGGGACCGCCGTGACGGCGCGACAGCACTTCGACGCGCGCCAGCAGTTCCGCGAATGAATAAGGCTTCGGCAGATAGTCGTCGCCGCCCGCGCGCAGGCCCTTGATGCGATCGTCCACCTGACCGAGCGCGGAGAGGATCAGCGCCGGGGTATGATTGCCCTTGGCGCGCAGCGTGCCGATGATCGACAGGCCGTCGCGCTTCGGCAGCATGCGGTCGATCACCAGCACGTCGTATTCGCCCGATTCCGCCAGCGCCAAACCTTCCTCGCCGTCGCTGGCAAGATCGGCCACATGCCCCACCTCGCGAAATGCTTTCACGAGATAGTCCGCCGACTCGCGGTCGTCTTCAACGATGAGCAGTCGCATGTGTGATTCGGTCTGGCTCTGAGTAGCGGGGCTTTCCAACACCATGGCGCGATGACCGTCCTCATGCAAGGCGGCCAATCGCCTTGCGGTTGCACCGGGAAAAAACGGGCGGTGAAGCTGGGGAGACCTCACCGCCCGCCGTGCACGACCGACTGGAGCGCGATCGCGCCTGCACTCGACGGAGGGGGGCGTTTCCCATCGAGAGCAATTCAAGCATCACGCCTCAGATACGTGCGACGTCATGCCCTGGTTTCAAGGAGCGGGCCTTGAGGCCCGCTCCCGGGAAGGAGCCGTCGGCGGGGGCGAACGAGCCGGCGACAACTCCCCATCTCGTAAGCGTGACTAGCCCTTGCCGACTGGCATCGCGACGAAGCGCGACGAGTCGCCGGACTTCACGCGGACCAGCACACTGTTCTTGTTGTCGGCGCGCGCAGCCTTGATGGCTTCGCGCACCTCACCCGGCGTCGCAACCTGCTTGCCGCCGACCTCGAAGATCACATCGCCTTCCTTCAGGCCGCGCTCCGCCGACGGGCTGTTCGGATCGACGTTGGTGACCACCACGCCTTCCTTGCCCGCGCCCGCAACGCTCGCGGCCGGAGCCAGCGACAGGCCGAGATTCGGCACCGTCACGCTGCCGCGCGCTCCGCCATTGTCGTCATCGCGATCATTGTCGGCCTTCGCCTGCTTGCTGTTCGGCAATTCGCCCAGCGTCATGCTGAGGATCTTGTCCTGGCCCTTGTGAAGCACGACGAGCTTCACGGTCTGGCCGGGCGCCATGCCGCCGATGGTGCGGGCGAGTTCGCGCGCATCCTTCACGGGCTGATCGTTGACGCGGGTGATGACGTCGCCGGATTCAACACCGGCCTTCGCGGCCGGGCCACCCGGCTGCGGCTCAGCGACCAGCGCGCCTTCGGTCTTCTTCAGGCCGAGGCTGTCGGCGATTTCCGGCGTCACCTGCTGGATCTGGACGCCGATCCAGCCGCGGCTGACGGTGCCCTTGTCCTTGAGCTGCTGGACCACGCTCTTCACCGTGGATGCGGGAATCGCGAAGGCGATGCCGACGCTGCCACCCGACGGCGAATAGATCGCGGTGTTGACGCCGACAACGTCGCCTTCGGTGTTGAAGGTCGGGCCGCCCGAGTTGCCCTTGTTCACGGGCGCGTCGATCTGCAGGAAGTCGTCATACGGGCCGTTGCCGATGTCGCGGCCACGGGCCGAAACGATACCCGCGGTCACAGTGCCGCCGAGGCCGAACGGATTGCCGACCGCCAGCACCCAGTCGCCGATGCGCGGCGTACCGTCGGAGAGCTTCGCATACGGGAAGTTGCTGATGCCATCGACCTTGATCAGCGCAAGATCGGTGCGCGGATCGGTGCCGATCACCTTCGCGGTGTGTGTCTTGCCATCATCGGTCGTGACCTCGACCTTGTCCGCGCTATCGACGACGTGATTGTTGGTCACGGCATAGCCGTCAGCCGAGATGAAGAAGCCGGAGCCCTGCCCGGTCACCATCTGGCCGCCGCGACCGCCACGGCCGCGTCCGCCGGGGAATCCATCCGGACCGCCGAAGCGGCGGAAGAAGCGCTCCATGGGCGAGCCCGGCGGGAACGGATTGTCGCCGTTGTCGGCGCTGTCGTTCGACTTCTCGTTGATCTTGACGCGGACCGAAATCACCGACGGCTTCACGCGCTCGACGATGTCCGCGAAGCCGATCGGCTGCTGAACCTGACGAACTTCCTTGTTGACCTGCGCGTGCGCGGTCGTGGTCAGCAGGTCGAAGTTGTTCGAGGGGCTGAGGCCGTAGGCGGCGACGCCAAGACCGGCGACCACCGATGCCATCAGCGCGAACTTGCGCGCGGAGAAGATGGAGCGGCGAGGCGCGGTATAGGACGGGAGTTTGGAAAAGTCGGTGGGGCGGTCGGTCATGAAGAATCTCCAAGAGGACGAAACGAGGAACGGAAATCTCGCGGTGCCGAATCTTCCGAATGGAGACGTGCACCTGTGCTCTTGAAGATGGGGGACGCGGCCTTACGGCGCTCTGACGGGGGAATTAATGTTTTGTAATAAAAAGGCTGCTCGAAGCGGCCTATGGAATGCAACGTAAGTCGCTGTCAGACCGGCTTTTTCTGAGGTTCCTCGGCGGCGATCAGCTTCTCGATCCGGGCTTCTTCCTCAGGGGTCAGCGTGAGCGCCGTAACCTCTCCGCCGGCGACGCGCTCGCGGCGGCGGCGATTGCCGAGCCAGAGCGCGATTCCGCCGCCGAACAGCACCAGCGGCGGGATCAGCCACAGCATCAATGTCTGCCCTTCGACACGCGGCTTGAGCAGCACGAATTCGCCATAGCGCGCGACAAGAAAATCCATCACCTGCTGGTCGGTCAGACCGGCAGCGATGCGCTCGCGCACCAGCAGGCGCAGGTCGCGCGCCAGCGGCGCATCGGAATCGTCGATAGATTGATTCTGACAGACCATGCAGCGCAGTTCGCGCGACAGGTTGCGCGCCCGCGCCTCCTGTGCCGGATCGGCCATGATCTCGTCGGGCTGCACGGCGTGCGTCACCGACGGCATCAGCGCCAAAGTCATCGCGAATAATACGGCAAGCAGGCGCCTCATCGCCCTACTCCGCCGCCTGCAATGCGCCGGAGGTCTTGGCGGCCTTCGCGGGCTTGGGCGCGCCGACGCGCAACCGCCGGTCCGTCAACGACAGAAAACCGCCAAGCGCCATCAGCACCGGTCCGAGCCAGATCAACAGCACCATCGGCTTGTGATAGATGCGCACGGCGACCGATCCATCGGCACTGCTGTCGCCCAGCGAAATGTAAAGCTGGCTGACGCCGCGGGTTAGCAGCGCTGCCTCCGAGGTGGACATGCCGCGCGTCGAGAAGCTGCGTTTGGAGGGTGCCATCGCGCCGATGGTCTTGCCGTCCAGCATCACGGTGAAGTGCGTCACCGCCTCGCGGTAGTTCGGACCCTGCTGCTGCGTCACGTCATCGAGCCGCACCTGATAGCCGCCGACAGTGACGACATCCTTCGGGCGCATCGTCGAGATGTTCTCCGAATTCCACGTGGTCTCGCAGACGATGCCGATCAGCGCGATGCCGAGCCCGGCATGGGCGAAGGCCGCGCCCCAGATCGAGCGCGGCAGGCCCCGTGCGCGGCTGTAGGAGGTCGCGAGCGGCGCGCGGAACAGTTGCGCGCGGTCGATGAGATCGGTTAGCGCGCCGAGAATGACGAAGGCCGCGACGCCGATCATCAGCGGCGCGAAGGTGCCGCCGCCATGCACGAGCGCCCACAGCACGGCAATCGTCACCAGCGACACGATGCCCGCGGCCGTCAGGCGCTGGGCCGCGCCGAGCAAATCGCCGCGCTTCCATGCGAGTTGCGTACCGAAAGGAACAGCGATCAGCAGCGGCAGGAACAGCGGCGCGAAGGTGAGATTGAAGAACGGAGCGCCGACGGAAATCTTCTCGCCGGTGAGAACTTCCAGCGCCAGCGGATACAGCGTGCCGACGAACACTGTGGCGCAGGCCGTGGTCAGCAGCAGGTTGTTCAGCACCAGCGCGCCCTCGCGCGAGATCGGCGCGAACAGCCCGCCCTGCTTCAGCGCCGTGGCCCGCCATGCATAGAGGCTGAGGCTGCCGCCGATGAACAGGCACAGGATCAGCAGGATGAACACGCCGCGCGTGGGATCGCTGGCGAAGGTATGGACCGAGGTCAGCACGCCCGAGCGCACGAGGAAGGTGCCGAGAAGCGACAGCGAGAATGTCAGGATTGCCAGAAGAATGGTCCAGACCTTCAGCGCTTCGCGCTTCTCCATCACCACTGCCGAGTGCAGCAATGCGGTGCCCGCAAGCCACGGCATCAGCGAGGCGTTTTCCACCGGGTCCCAGAACCACCAGCCGCCCCAGCCCAGCTCGTAATAGGCCCAGTACGAGCCCATCGCGATGCCGAGGGTGAGGAATATCCACGCCATCAGCGTCCACGGCCGCACCCAGCGCGCCCATGCCGCATCGATGCGGCCTTCGATCAGCGCGGCGACGGCGAACGAGAATGAAATCGAGAAGCCGACATAGCCGAGATAGAGCATCGGCGGATGGATCGCGAGACCGATGTCCTGCAGGATCGGATTGAGGTCACGACCTTCGATCGGCGGATTGGCAATGCGCAGGAACGGATTCGAGGTGGCAAGAATGAAAAGATAGAACGCCGTGCCGACCCACGCCTGCGCCGCCAGCACATGCGCGCGCAATGAGCGTGGCAGGTTGTTGCCGAAGGCCGCCACCATCGCGCCGAACAGCGCGAGGATCAGCACCCACAGCAGCATCGAGCCTTCGTGGTTTCCCCACACGCCGGTGATCTTGTAGAGCATCGGCTTGAGCGAATGGGAATTCTCGTAAACGTTGACGACGGAAAAGTCCGACGTGACATGCAGCCAGGTCAGCGCCGCGAACGAGAACGCCGTAAAAACGAATTGCACCAGCGCCGTCGAGCGGGCGACATTCATCAGGGCCGGATCGCGCAGCCGCGCGCCGATCACCGGCACCACCGACTGGATCAGCGCCAGAGCCAGCGCCAGAACGAGCGCGAAATGTCCCGCCTCGGCGATCACTTCGCAGTCCCCTGCGCATCGGCCTTGCGGCCGTAGTCGTCCTTCCAGTGGCCGGTCTTCTTCAGCTCATCCGCGACGGCCTTCGGCATGTAGGTCTCGTCATGCTTGGCCAGCACGGTGTCGGCCTTGAACACGCCATGGGCGTCCAGCGCGCCTTCGGAGATGATGCCCTGCCCCTCGCGGAACAGGTCCGGCAGGATGCCCTGATACGTCACCGGAAGCGTTGCGTTTCCGTCGGTGACGTCGAACTTCACTTTCAACTGGTCGCCGCGCACCAGCGATCCCTCGCGCACCATGCCGCCGAGCCGGAAACGCTGGCCGGGCTGGATGTGTTTCTCGGCCGCCATGCTCGGCGTCGAAAAGAACAGAATGGAGTCGCGCAGCGCGTTGAGCACGAGTCCGGCAGCGATCGCCAGCACTATGAGCGCACATCCGATCAACGTCAGCCGCCGCTGTTTGCGTGTCATGCTTTTTCCCTTTCGGTCATGACGTTATCCGAAAACCGCTTCACACTTTTCGGCGTCATGCCCGTCATTACCCGTCCAGTCCGAGGCTCTTGAGCCCGTCGTTCAATTGCTGCAGCCGCGCCGCATCGCCGCCCACCGCCTGCCGCGCATCGCCACGCGCCGCTTGCGCCTTGTCGCGCTCGCCGAGAACCATATAGGCGCGCACCAGCCGCAACCAACCGTCGACGTCGTTGCCGTTGTCCTTCAGCCGCGTGGCAAGACGATCCACCATGCCGCGGATCATTGCGTTGCGGTCGCCTTCGTTCATGCTCTTGGCGGCGGCGACATCTTCATCCGACAGCTTCGGCGCGGCGACACCGATGCGCGTCAGCGAGTCCTGAACCAGCGGCCGCCACGGCGCATCCGCCGGCGCGGTCTCCAGCATCGCGCGCCAGATCGTCGCCGCATCATCCTTGCGCCCGTCCTGCTCGGCGGCGAGACCGATGAAATAGCGCGCCTTCGCGTCATTCGGATCGAGCGCGACAGCGTGGTCGAACTCCGCCTTCGCGTCAGCCGTGACAACGCCCCCGCCCGCCGCTGCGATTGCTTCGCCGAGATCGGCGCGGCGCGCGGCGGTATCGCCGCTATAGGTGATGGCGTTGCGATAGGCGCGCACCGCATCGTCGAAACGGCCGATTTTCAAAAGCACCGGCGCGAGCACATCCCAGCCCCGGCCGTCAGTCGGATTTTTCTCAAGATGGCTTTCGACCTGCGCCACCAGCTTGTCCATCGAAGCTGTCGCCAGCGGCGCGCGCGCGCGCTCCGCGAGCGGAAAGTCAGCGAGCCAGGGCGATCCATATTTCGCATAGACCACGACCGACACCAGCGGCAATGCGACCAGCGCAACCACCGCGACCGCGCGGCGGAACGACAGGCTCGCGGACGGCGGCGTTGCCGCCTCCGCATCGGACGCGGCCAAAAGACGGCGGCTGATCTCGACGCGCGCGGCTTCCGCCTCGCCTGCGCCGATCATGCCGCTGTCGGCATCGCGCTGAACCTCGGCGAGCTGATCCTTGTAGACCACCGCCTCGCTGCCTTCGCGCGCGGACCCCGTGCCACGCCCGAGCGGCCACAGCACGGCAAACACCGCCGCGGCAGTCATCAGCGCGAACACGAACCAGAGCGTCATTCCACCAAGTTCCCGGCCAACCTAGAAGCGTTGTAAACAGCTTTTCCGTGCCGGGTTACACCACGGCTGGCGGGGGTGTGCAATTGACATTTCCGGCAGGAATTCAATGGGATTCGAGGCCCGCTTGCGGCCTTTCGACACGGGAAGCCATGCGGGCTTTATAGCCCTCGGGGGCAGCCTCAACGTTGCGCTGGATCAACCTGCGCGCGAGGACTTGCGCTCAGTGGCGGGCTTGGCTGCGGGTTTGGCCCCAGCTTTGGCGCCGTCTGCCTCCTTCGGCTCGACCGGCCGCGCCATCTCGGCGGCCTTGCTCATCAGCGAGGCGTAGTCGGGGCCGAACAGCACATCACAAAAGCGGATCGCCGCCTTGATCTGCATCTGGCGGAATGCACGCACCCGCTGGTCCGGCGTGCGCAGCGATTCCACCAGCGTCTCGGTGGCCTTTTCGACGTAGTGCTGGAGTTCCGTGTAAGCGCGCAGCGAGACCTCGTTGATTGCAAGCTCGCTGGCATAGGTACGGCAGACCGCGACGAAATCGATCAACGCCGCCGTCTCCTCCACCTCGACCGAATCGATCCGGCTGGCGGAGGTGACATCCTTGTCCGGCCCCTGCCGCAGCAGACGCCGCACGCGCCCGGGCACGCTGTCGATCTCGGATTGCAGGGAATTGGAAATCTCGGCACGGATCGCCGCAAGCTGCTTGCCCCACGCCGAATCCGAGCGGATGTCGAGTTCGGTGCGCAAGCCGCGCACGCCGTCGTGCAGCGACTTGAGATGGTTGGAGGTTTCCTGGAACTGGCCGCGCTTGATGTCGCTGCGCAGGTCCGAGGCGATGCGCGACAGCTCCTGAATCGCCATGGTCACGGTGACGCCGAAGGGCGTGCCCGCGACCCGGATTTCGTCGTCCGACCCCGCGACCATGATTCCAAGGCGGACGATCTGCCAGGGCGAGGCAAGCCGGCTCATCACCAGAGAGACGGAGAACGGCAGCACATGCGGAGTCTGCAACGACGGCAGGTTGAGCGCATCCATGACGGAGCGGATGTGGGATTCGGTGAAGTTCCGGATATGGCCGGGCAGCTTCTGATTGAGCTTGTCGAGCTGTTCGGTCGCGCCGAGGACAGCGCCGATGGAGCCGATGTCCTCGACTACGCTGGTGGCGCCGAGGCGGCCCAATGTGCGCTGGCGCTCGCCGCCCGTGAGTGCACCGGTCACGTTGGCGATGGCGTCCGCGGCGGCAAGCTGGGCGGCGCGGACCGCGCTTTTAATGTCCGGCGCTCCCCCCGCCACGGTCGCCTCGAAAGCCTTGATGGCGTCCGGGCAGCCCTCGCGGCCGAGCCAGAGCCAGACCGGACCGAGGGACGAGCGGCGGATCTGGCCGGGCCGGATGCTGGGAGGATTGTCGACCAGAAACGGATCGAGCGGACGGAACAGATGCCGCATCGGGTCTTCGGTGCGGGCCGTGATGTCCTCGCTGGGCGCGCGGACGATGCCGCGTAATTGCTCCAGCACGAAATTGGCCACGGCGACGTCCTCGCCGCGCTCGATGGCCCGTTCGAACTCGCGCATCAGCAGGGCCTGCGCCTTCGGCGGCAGTTGCCCCAGATACTCCCTCAACCGCTCGATCGACGATTGGCTCATACGCCCAAACACTCACCCTGGCCGCCGCAGAGGCGTCCACACCGGGTTTGTAGCCGGAACGTCGTTAATTTGGGGTTGAGATAGGCGTTTCTCACAAGCTGAGAGCACCGTCCCTTTTCCACCGTGCTTAGAAATGCTTGGGAAGTCCGGCCTGCTTCAGCACCGCGTTAGCGGTATGCCGCGACTTGATGTTGTTATCGACAGTAAATCGAATACCGGTGAGCGGACTTTCCCAGATTTCGTGGTCGCCCCGGCCTTGGCGGACAAAAAAACAGTTCGCAGCCTCCAGAAGCTTCTTTAGCTCTGGAGTGAAGCTCTTCATGCAGCCTTGGCGCCGATCCGGATCGTTTTGGAGAAGCTCGCAATGACTTCGACCGGCACGTCGAACCCGCCTTCCATGTCATCGCGATCGAGCAGGTCGCGGATCAGATCGGGCAACTTCGCATCCAGTTCGTCGAGGCTTGCGGCTTCAGTCACAAGACCGGGCAGATCGGTGCTTTCGGCAGTCCAGACCTCCGCCTCGCTATCCCAGGTCGCTCGAACGACGATGAGATGTCCCATTTTCAATCTGTCTCCGGAAGGAATGGCGGCCATCAAAGCAGTCCTGTCGTGCTCACACAAGTGCGCCTGCCAGCATGCCGGACAACGCATTAAGCTTTGGTTAGGCATCAATCATCGGAGCTTGGATCGCCCGATCCTAACATATTGGAGCGGATAGGCGTTTCTCACACCCCCGGCAGGATCAGTTCCGCCCGCAGGCCCCCGATGGGCGCCGCGCCCAGCCTGAGGCTGCCGCCATAGAGCGCCGCAAGGTCGGTCACGATCGACAGGCCAAGACCCGAACCGGGCTTGGTCTCGTCCAGCCGCTGGCCGCGGATGGCGACCTGGCTGCGCTGCTCGGGCGACAGGCCCGGCCCATCGTCGTCCACGATAATCCGCAGGGTCGGATCGAGCGCGCCGCCGGGCGTTAGTTCCAGCAGAACCTCGATGAAGACTCTCTGCTCCGCCCATTTGCAGGCGTTGTCGACCAGATTGCCGGTCATCTCCTCAAGGTCCTGCCGCTCGCCGCGGAATTTCGCGCCGGCGGCGGCCTCGACATCGATCAGAATGTCGCGGTCGCGGTGGATCTTCTCCATGGTCCGGCCCAGCGCTTCGATCACCGGCCCGACCAGCGTGACGGTGCCGATGGTCTGGGCCCGCGCGGCGATGCGCGCCCGCTCCAGATGATGCGCGACCTGATCGCGCATGATGTCCGCCTGTTCAAGAATCTTCAGCGCGAAGGGATCGCTCCCGTGGGTGCCCGCCTCGTTGACGATGACGGACAGCGGCGTCTTGATCGCATGCGCCAGATTGCCGACATGGGTGCGCGAACGCTCGACAATGGCACGGTTGGCATCGAGCAGCGCGTTGGTTTCGCGCGCGAGCGGCGCGATTTCCTCCGGGAAATTGCCTTCCAGCCGCTCGGCATCGCCGGAACGGATCGCCGCCAGCCCGCTCGAAATGCGCTTGAGCGGCGCGAGGCCGAACCGGACCTGAAAAATCGTGGTCAGCAACAGCCCGATACTGAGCGCGGCGAAGGTCGCGGCCAAATAAGTATTGAACGCCCAGGTCTCGTCATCGATCTCGGACGCATCGCCCGCAACCGAGGCGAGATATTTTCCCTCGGTGCCGAGATCGACCGGACGCTCCACCATGCGCAGGCGCTGATCATCCGGACCGTTGACATAGGCAAGGCGGACGCCGGACTGATCCAGTTCGATGCCCATGTCCTCGAGCTTCGGCAAGGTGGCGTCCCACAACGAGCGCGAGGCGCGCACTTCCGGTTTGTCGCCATCGATCCGCGCCATGCGCCAGTACCAGCCGGACAGCGGCAGATCGAACAACGGCTCGCCCAGCGACTGCACCGAGCGATCCGAAGACTTGTCGCCCTTGTCGTTCGGATCTTCCGGCTGCGCCGCTTCGGCGATCAGCGTGCGCAGATAGAAGTTGAGGCGGCGATCGAACGCGCGCTCGACCGACCGCTTGTAGACCGACGACAGCACGATGCCGGTGATGAGCAGGATCGCCACCACCCACGCCGTCGCGGACAAGAAAAGGCGCGTCGCGAGGGAATTGCTGCGAAGCTTCAAAACTTCTCCTCGTGCATCTCTGCAAGCCGTGGTCCGGATACGCCGCGCGGCCGCCATTCATCCATGTGCGCGAATCCGGCGAGCGCCGGATCAGGCCGGATTGTACAGCGAAGATCGTGCCGGGAACACCGCCGCGTCAGGTTGTGACGGGCGGTGCAGCGTCCGGTTCTCAGCGCGCGCTCGTCGCCGTCGGCGATGGCACATCCGTGACAGGCGGCGGAGCCAGCAGATAGCCGAGACCGCGCACGGTCTGGATGATATCGACCTCGAGTTTCTTGCGGATGCGCCCGACGAACACCTCAATCGTATTGGAGTCGCGGTCGAAATCCTGATCGTACAGATGCTCGACCAGCTCGGTGCGCGACACCACCCGCCCGGCGTGATGCATCAGGTAGGCCAGCAGCCGGTATTCGTGCGACGTCATCTTGATGGGATTGCCATTGACGCTGACGCGGTTGGTGCGCGTGTCCAGCATCACCGGCCCGCAGGTCAGTTCGGATTGCGCGTGGCCCGCGCTTCGGCGCAGCAGCGCGCGGATGCGCGCCAGCACCTCTTCGAGGTGGAAAGGCTTGGCGACATAGTCGTCGGCACCGGCATCGAAGCCCTGCACCTTGTCGCTCCAGCGATCGCGCGCGGTGAGGATCAGCACCGGCATGGTGCGCTTGTTGCGCCGCCAGGCTTCCAGCACCGAGATGCCGTCCATCTTGGGCAGGCCGATGTCGAGCACGACAGCATCGTAAGGCTCGCTGTCGCCAAGGAAATGCCCCTCCTCGCCATCGAACGCGCGGTCCACGACATAACCAGCATCCGACAGAGCGGTGGTGAGCTGGCGGTTCAAGTCCGGGTCGTCTTCAACAACAAGAAGGCGCAACGTCGTCTCCAGTGTTAGCCTTGCGATAGCCTAACATGAATGGTTCCGCGCTGAATGCCCGATGAACGAAGTTCAACTTAGGGAACCTCCAAAATTACTTTTTCGTCACGGTTACCGGTTTGGCCCCCTTCCCGGTCAGCGCTTTAACCAAGGTATCCAGAACACCAGGAGTGTCCTGTCCGGTGGCGACGCAGACCTTTTCACGGGTTCGCCCGCTGACATAGACGCCGAGCACGCCGAACCGGAAGCCCCAATAGCTGACCAGCAGGCCCGTCGCGCCGATCAGGGCGTTGATCGTCTTCATGTCGCCGATCCAGAATCCATAGATCAGGACGGCCCAGAGGCTGCCGCATTCCGCCATGAGCTCCAGTGCGTAAAACGGCCTCCACAACCTGAGCAGAAAACTCTCGCTACCAATCTCCGCACGGATGGTGGCCTGCGTCTCGGCGACCGATCCGCGCACGGCCTCCGCTTCGGCGCGGATCGCCTCGGCCCATGTATTTTCCGCCTGCGCGATTCGATCAGCACTTGATGTTTCCAGCGCCTTGCCGACAGCCTCGGGCGTGGCATCCGCACCGAGCGCCTCGGCCAGCACACGCGCCGCTGCGCCACCGAGCGGACCGCCGAGTGCGGTGCCGAGGATCGGCGCGCCGAGACCGATCACCTGTTTGGCCACATTAGCCCAGTCCATGGGATGCTCCTTCCGCGAGCGACGTGACAGCCGCTTCCTGATGCGCGCGGCGGCGCCAGCGCCAGATCAAAAAAACCGCGACGGCCGCGAGCGCGGCGGCGATGGCCACCAGCACCGCGATCTCCCAACGCGATGTTGCCGCGGCGCTCGCCGCTCCGGCAGCGATCACCGCACCGGCGGACGCCGTGCCCGCCGGAACGGTCGCAGGCACGATGGCCTTCGCGGATGACGCGTCACTACGCTTATCTGGCGTCGGCGCAGGCGCGCGGCGTTGCGCCATCGCCAGCGCCGCGACGCGCACGCCATCGACGCGCGCGGTCCATCCGCGCCCGAACACGGAGAAGGTTTTCAGCGACCTGAGAAATGCGAGCCGCTCGGCACAAATGGCCATGACAAGATCGCCCGGCGCAGATGCGTTCGCGGCCGCGATCACCTCGTTACTGACGGTGCTGCTGCGATCCGACAGCTTGAGCAGACGCCGGAGCACCTTGCCGGCGCGGCCGACGCCCGAATTCACGCCATAGTCGAACACGGCATAATCGACGCCGGACGGAAGTTCGTCGCAGCACAACGCGTTCCAGTAATGCTCGCGGTAAATCCTGCGCGCGATGCTTTGCGGCATGCCGCGCATGTCGGCGGCGGTGGCGTTGCCCTTCCAGTAGCGCCGCGCATCACTGAGCGTGATGCCGAAGTTGGTCGGGCCGCCGGGATCGGCGGGATGATCGGTATACCCGCCCTCATTCCGCAGCAGACGTGTGAGCGATTGCTCATAGGACTCCGCCGCCATGTCAGAACACCCACGCGACAAGCGCGAGCGACAGAATCCATACGACCAGCGCCGTTTTTGGCCGCGCCGCGATCTGCTTGACCATCCATTCAGCAGGCGCAATCACGCGCGCCACGAATGCGGCGTTGAGCATGTCAGTACTCCATGGATATGCGGCCAGCGAGGGGGCGGTGGTGGTCGGAATTTTATGTGATAGGCTGGCAACGCGAATGGCGGAGCGGCTTGGGGCGAATGCAGAGAAAACCGGAATTAGATGGCCTGCGAGGCTTGGCAGCGCTGACCGTTGTCGTCGCGCATGTCACCAGCGATACGAAGCTATGGGGTGGACTACTGGGAGGGGGCGGTGGACAGCTTGGCGTTATGCTTTTCTTCGCGCTGAGCGGATATTTGCTCGGATCGATCTACCTGGATCAGCCATTCAATTTTCAAACGGTCGGAACATACGCTAGGCACCGAATTGGACGGGTGGTGCCGCTCTACTACGTCGTTGTAATCGCCTCTTTTGTCCTGCCCGCAGGCGTCCTGTATGCGGTGAATACCTCAAACATTGTAGAGCATTTGTTCTTCGCGCGCGCCGGGCGATTGCTTTGGACTATTCCTGCAGAGATGCAGTTTTACGCCTTCTTTGTCGTTCTTTGGGCGATCAGAGACAAGAGCGCGGCGGCGTTCGTCGCGGTTTGCGCGGCCTATATTGCGCTGTCGTACATCCTGCACCTGAATGCAGTTCAACAGTTTGCCGTTGTCAGGTGCCTTCCGGTATTCCTCTTTGGCGTCTTGCTCAGTCGTTACGATTTGCGGCGTGTCCCGATCTCACCGCGCGCATGGTCTTTCGCTTTCGTGGTTGGCATTGCGTTGTACGCGCTTGCTTTCCCGAGAGTGTCTGGCCTGATCGGTATCGACCGCTCATTTAACTACGGACCGTTCTTTGGGATGTGGTCCGACCCCATTCCGCAAATCGCAGTCGTATGGTTGCTTGCGACAGCAACAATGGCCCCTTTGGCGACGGCGATGCTGGCAAATCGCACCGCTGTTTATCTCGGAACTGCCTCCTATTCGATGTACCTGCTGCATCGCCCCGTAATAGATGCCGTAAAAGCCGCTGGGTTCGGCTCGCAACCGTTTGCAGTTCTTGTTCTTACGATAATCGGGACCGCGATTGTTTCGACGATCACCTATCGGCTTATCGAGAGGCCATTTCAGAAATTGATCAGACAAACCGTTCCGACAACTAAGAATTCCAACCAGCAGCAAATTGCATCAGAAATACAGGCCGTAAGGTGATGATCCCGCGTTTGTTCCCGCCCCCGCGGCATTGCCGGGGAAATAGGATGTGTTGCCGCCGGAGCCGGTATTGATGACGCCCCCTGACGCGGCGGAATAACGTGACCCGGTGGCAGACCCTGAATAAGTCATGTTCGGCGCCTGAATGATGCCGGACAAGGAGGCGTCAGCGAATGCGGTCGAGAACGCGGGCGTGCCGCTCAATGTGACCGTTTTTCCAGACCCGCTGATGATTCCGCCCTGTCCCGCGACATAGTGCCGGGTGCCGCTTCCGGATATTGCGTAATCGTTGTCGAGCGACACAAGCGCGTTTCTGTTGGAGAAAATATGGGAGCCGCTGCAGCTTCCGAACACCATCGAAGGACCGATGAAGATATTGACTCCCGCGCCGGCCGCGCTGATGCAACGGTTGTTGGTGCTTCCTGACGTCTGCAGAGTCAGCCCGGACAAGGTGGCGTTGACGGGCGAGATGAATCCGAGAGCCGGCGCCGATGAGGTCGAAATAATCACGTTCGCCGGCGTGGCGACATTTCCCACGATCGAGACATTTCCACCGACCGGCGAGACCGTCTGATTCAGCCCGGCGGTATATGTGCCATCCGCGATCTGGATCGTGACGGTAAAGCCGCCGAGATCGAGCGTGGTGATGATGTCGTAAGCCCGCTGTATCGTCGCAAACGCGCCGCCGGAGGCGTTCGACAATCCATCGTTGGCGTCGTTGCCGTCCGTGCGGACATAGTAGGTCCGGTTCGCGGTCAGCACCTCGCGGCCGCCAGGCCGCACCAGCGCATACCAGCGCGAAGCGGTGCCGTCATAACGCAACAGCGCGGCCTGCTTTCCGGCGATGGAAAGATCGCTGCCGATGGCGAAACGATTTGCGGCCGTCGACGACGCGCTTTCGTTCAGCAGCTTGATGATCTGACCGCCGGTGTTGACGACGGCGATAACCGTCCCTTCGCTGCCGCCTGCAAGACCGGTGACGCTCCGCAGCGCGTCGGACGACAGGTTCAGCACCGAAGCCGAGACGATTCCCGCCGGATTGTAATCGTTCTGGTTCGACGTGATCTGCGACGGCGCAATCACCCCGGTGAGCGCAAGCCCACGGGGCAGCGCGATGCTGCCCGATGTCTGATCGATCACCAGCGCTTCGACAAAAGTCGTGCCGTCGTCCGAAACTTTCAGTTTGAACGCATTCGAACCCACCAGGCCGAATTCGGCGCGGCCGGAAAACGCTTCGGAGAACACTACCGATGCCGTCGCGCCGGCCGCTTCCTTGGAAATCTGCAGGCGCATATCGCCCGTTCCGCCGTCGCCGGTGTCGATGGCGTTCAACAGCACGTCGTTGGATTTCACCGTCAGCAGGTTCGGATCGCTCGCAGTGTCATTGATGCCGAGGCGTGCAAGGCTTCCCGAACCGCCTTCGCCGCCGCCACTCGCGACATCGGTCCAGGCCGAGCCGTCGTAAACCAGCAGCGCCGCGTCGGCCTCGGACCATGCACACCAGCCGAGCTTCGGGCTCAGAAAGCGCCACGCGCCATCCTCATAAACGGCGACAGCGTTCGCCTGCTCCGCCCACGCATCCGTCGCGCCGCCCGCCACGATATGCCGGTCGCCTTCAACCGGGGTCGAAGGCGGCGCGGTCCGGTCAATATCATGCACGCCGATCTGGATGACGGCGTCCAATATCCGCAATGCTTCATTATGCGTGACATGCTTCTGCGCCTGGCTGCCTTCGATGAAAGGCATCCCGAGATGGATTGTGTCTGTCATGATCGCTCAGAGCGTGAGAGTGAATTCGGCGGGACGGCCCCGCCCTACGGTGCTCGACATCTGCACGACACGGCCGTGCAGACTTGACTGCGGCGCGCCGAAGTCCGCGAGTTCGTCGGCATTGGCATAGATTGCGGAAGACGTGGTGCAGACGATGCTTCGGACCACCGATGCGCCGGACAGAATCTCCAGCGTATAGCCCTCGACGTCTTCGCCGAGCGGCACTTCGACGCCCCAGTTGTCGCCATCGCGCCGGGTCCGGCGAATCCACGAGACATGAATTCCGTCGCCGCCGCGCCTTGCACTGACATGGACCGGCGACAACGGCATCAAGGCCGTGGCTTTCGGCGTCACCGTCAGCGCCAGTGCGGACGGATCGTCATGGCTGCGGCCCGTGGCGACAATGCGCAGATCGATGGCGCGATCCAGCGCGCCGAGGCCGCTGGCGAGCGTGACGAGATGATCGTCCAGCAATACGAACGGCGCACCTACCGCAAGCGGCGCGGCGATGGCGTATTCGCTTCCGGCCTGCCCGCGCAGCAACCGCGACAGCCGGTAGATTTTGTCGCCAATCAGTTCGGCATTCGCGAACTGCAGCACTTCCCATTCGCCGTCGGCGTTGAGCACGGCGGCGGCGCTCGCGCCGTCCAGCACGCGCGCATCGCCTGCGGAGGCCAGCGCGCCGCCATAAAGCTGCACGCGCACCTCGTTTGCACGATCCCACCGACTTGTCGGGCCCGCAGGCAGCGGATCGAGCGTCTCGCCGATGATCGACGGCGCAAGCACGCTGGCCATGCGCGTGAAACTCAGCCCGTCGGTCGAGCGCCACACCGCCACCGAGCCCGGCCACGGATCGGCGAACACCGCAAGGCGCGTCAGCACCGGCGGCTCCGTTGCGTCGAGACTCGGCAGATCGAGCACCAATGCCTGTACCGGTCCGAGCGCGGGCGGAATCGCCGGCGGCTTCACGCGCGGCGCGAACAGCGGCACCGAAAACACTTCCGGGTCGATGCTGCGCGCCTTCAGCTGCCGCGAGGTGGTGTCGACCAGTTCGCCGACTTCGAACAGACGGCGGCGCGCGTTAATGGTCACGCCGATCACATCGCCCGGCGTCAGCGTCAGCGCCTTCATGCCGAGCGCGAACTCCGCGCTCTCGCGCCCCGCCCATAGGTCCTGAAGCCAGATGTCGGCGCGGCGTGTGGCTGCCGCGTCGTCCGTCACCACCGCGAAGTCCGAGTGCAGCGCGCGGTTCGACCCGCCGACCAGCCGCCGCGAGGTGACGGCGGAACGACGATAATCCGCAGCACCATCGGTGAATCCGAAACTGACTTCGCGCGGTAATTCCGTCTCTTGTCCGCGGACCAGCCGCGCCAGCGCGCCCTTCTCGGGATCGACCAGATCGTCTTCGGACATCTCCGCAACGGGCGCTGCGCCGCGCTGCACGAACGTCAGTTCGCCGCCTGCCACCGTCGCATCGAAACCATAGGCCATCGCCAGCGGATCGATCGCCGCGCGCGGCGACATCGGCCTGTCGATGACATAGCCGTCGCAGCTTTCGCGCAGGTTTTCCGTGCGTGCGCCATCGACATCCGCGTCATCGAGGATCGCGCCGACCAGCGCATCGAGCGGCGCTGCGCCCAGTCGCCCCGTCAGCCAGTGTCCCGTCTGCCAGTTCGGCCCGTCGCTCCACACATCCACCGCGGCGGGAAACACCGGATAGGGCCGCGCCTCCCAGGTCCACAGATGCAGGCCGGACACGTCGATCATGCGGCCGCCATAGACAGGCGAGACGGGATTCAAAGCGCCGCCGAATTCGGAATCGAAAGCGGTGATGACCGTTTCGATGTAACGGCGCTGGATCAGGTCGTCGCGCTGGCCGTTGGAAAAGTAAGGAACGCTGCCCTCGGCGGATTTCGAATCGGGAAACACGCTCGGCTGGTTCGCGCCTTTATCGACCGCCGGACAGCCAAGCTCCGTCAGCCAGATCGGCTTGCTGCGTGCGGTCCACGCGGTCGCGCTCTCCAGTTCCGCACCATCGACGCGCTCGACATGCGCATTCGCCCACCAGTTCCATAAATCCTTGGCGCGATAGATCCACGGCTTGCCGAGACCGTCGGTGATCGGCAGCCGCTCCTGCGCGGTACGCCCGCCATCGTCGGCGTAATACCAGTCATAAGCTTCGCCGCCGTTCAGATTTCCGGCGAGATAGTCGCGATCGTAAATAGACGATGCGATCGATGCATCCTGATGTCCCGCATCGTCGCGCCAGTCCGACAGCGGCGCGTAGTAATCGATACCCACCGCATCGACGGCCGGTGACGCCCACAGCGGATCGAGCGGGAAACGCACCTCGTCGCCGATCACGTGCGAGCCGTATTCCGTCCAGTCTGCCGCATAGGTCACGACAGTGTCCGCGCCGACGATGGCCTTTACATCCGAGGCCAGGGTCGTCAGCGCAGTCACTGCCGGATACGCGCCCGATGACGAGCGAACGCGAGTCAATGCTTTCAGTTCCGATCCGATCAGGAACGCGTCGACGCCGCCGCTCGTCTTGGCGAGATTGGCGTAATGCAAAATCATGCGGCGATAATTCCAGCCGCTTGTGCCGCCACCGGAAAAGAAGGACGCGATCTGCGTCGCCGCCGTCGCCGTGCCGTCGGGCGAGCCCGCAACGCCGGGCGCGGGATCGCAGGTGATCCGCCCGCGCCAGGGAAATGCTGGCTGCGACGCCGCGCCGCTCCACGGATCGGGCAGCGTGTTGCCGGGCGGAATGTCCATCATCAAAAACGGATAGAGCGTGACTTTCAGTCCGCGTGCTTTCAACTCGGTGATCAGATGGCGCAGGCTGCTGTCCGACGGCGTGCCGCCGTAGGACGGACGCCCATCGACAGAAGACACGACATAAGCGCCCGGCCTGCTCACGCCCGCGACAGACCATGTGCCGCCGGAGGTGACCTTGATGGCGTTGTCCACGCCCGGCCGCACTAGGCAATTGCCCGCGCTCAGATCGCTGCCGAACCACGCGACGACAATCGCGACGCGTTCGAGATTGGGACAGGTCGCCTGCAGATCGTCGAGCGAGGCGATGACGTCCGAGGCCGCGTTGGTGACGTGACGGTTTTCCGGTGCGGACTGGCCGGGTCCAAGCACGCGCACCACGGGCGATGTCTCGTAGCCGAATTCGGTCGCGCCGGGGATCAGCGTCACCGCGCGCATCATCCGTTCCAGCCGGCCCACCGGCCGCACGATCTCGAACGACAGTTGCGGAATGCGATTGCCGAAATCCGCCAGCGGAAGACGCTCGAACACCGCGTAGGCCAGTCCGCGATAGGCTGGCGCATTGTCCGCGCCCTCCTTCGCAACGATCAGATCGTCTGCGGGCTGGTCGTCGCTGCCGCGATGAATGCGGATGTTAAGCGTCGACGTGTCGAGCGGCTTGCCGTCGGCCCAGATGCGGCCGACATGGCCGATCTCGCCTTCGCACAGCGCCACCGCGAAGTTGGCATAATAAGAGTATGTGGTTGTGGTGACGCTGCCGCCGCCGACGCCGCCCTTGCCGCCGCTGGCGCTCTCGGTGCGGGTGGACACCACTTCCTCAAGCCGTGTGGCCCAGATCACCTGACCCGACAGGCGTGCGCGCCCGTAGACGCGCGGGATCGGCGCGCCTTCGGTGGAGGCCATGACGTCGAGATCGGCAAGGCGCGGCCCCTGGACGCTGCGGTCCGGCGTTAGCAGCGCGCGGTCGATGAAATTTCCCGCGAGCGCGCCCGCGATGCGCCCCGCAATCGCACCCGCGGGACCGAACACCGCGCCCGCCGCGCCGCCGGCAATGGAAAGAACAAGGGCTGCCATGAGAAGTCCGTAATAGATGCTGGTGTCCCGGATGCTGCGCAGCGCGACAGCGGTGCGCTGCTGATCCGGGACCGCAAGAGGATAAAGCGCCCGTAACGGTCCCGGCTCTGCGGAGCGGCACTGCGTGCCGCACCGCGTCCGGGACAAGAGGCCGCTCGTTGCTATTTCCGCTCGTCCCCGCGAAAGCGGAGACCCAGACGGAAAACACACTGGATTCCCGCTTGCGCGGGAATGAGCGGAGGAATGCCTGATCAGTCCAACACCCCCGGAAACCGGAACACGAAGGCCAGCCGCCGCTGCCACCATGGCGACAGCGCGACCTCGCACACCGCCGCGCCATCGTGCGCGTGGATCATCGTGCCCTCGCCGGTCGCAATCGCGGCGTGCTTGGCGACATATCCGGCGCGCCAGCGAAACAGCAGCACATCGCCGCCGCGAAGATCGTCGCGCTCCACCGGCACCAGATGGCGCGTGGCGGCCTGCGCCAGCGTCTCGATGCCGGAGGCTTCCGCCCAGTCCGGCGCGTAAGGCGGCGGCAGTTCCGGCTCCGCGCCGACGCAGGTGCGCCAGACGCCGCGCACGAGGCCGAGGCAATCGCAGCCGACGCCTTTCACCGATGCCTGATGGCGATAGCGCGTGCCGATCCATTCGCGCGCCTCGGTGACGATGGCGACGCGGGTGAGAGAGGGAGTCATTAATAAGGCCCGGAACTGTTCTGCCGTCATGGCCGGGCTTGTCCCGGCCATCCCGATCACGAAAGCACTATGCTCAATCCATCGGGATCACCGGGACAAGCCCGGTGATGACAATGGAAATGTTTCATCTCTCACCCCGCCATTGATCCGCCGTCGTTGCCCGCGCCGGCTTCCGCCGAGGCGATGACGAAATCGTTGCCCGGAATGTGCGGGAAACCACGGAAATTGACGACGTTATGAAAACGGTCGCGGCAGGTGACGAAACGCTTGTCGCATCCCGCGCTGATCGTGAATGTATCGCCAGTTGCGATTGCTTCCGGCATGGCCTGCCACAACGACAGCCGCGCGTGGCCGGACGCAACGCGATGCTCCTTGATCTCGACCGACAGGCCGCTGTTCGCGCCGGAGGTCCAGGTGAGCTTGCCGCCGGTGAAGATGCCTTCGGCAAGCCCATCGAGTCCGGTTGCGACAAGCGCCGAGGTGGCTTCGATCGACTCCACGCCGCCATCGCCTTCGAGTTCAGCCGCAACCAGATCAAACCGGCATCGCGCATCGCCGAGATCGGCGCTACATCGCGCGGTGAACAGCCGCCCGCTCTCCTGCGCCAGCGTGTCCGCCAGCCCGCGCAGTTCGGCGCTGAACGCCTGCCCTTCGCGCTTCACCTCACCGAGCGTCGAACGCGCGGTCAGCACCTTTAGCGATACATCGCTCCAGTCCACCAGCCAGGTCTCCACAGCGGCTGCATCGTAGCGCCCCGCCGCAAGATCGCTTTCGAGCAACGCATCGTCCGACAGCGCGCCCACGATTTCCGTGCCGTCCACCGACAGGTCGAAGCGGCTGGTCGCTTCCGACGACGTGAAACCGGTGCCCGCCTTGTACGTCAAGCCATCGATGATGAGATCGTCGTCATGATCGGTGAAGCCCTGCACCACGCCATCGCGCCGCGTCAGCTTCCAGCAATGACACAGCGTGGTGACGCCGGAATCCAGTTTGGTCTGTAGCGCGGATGGAATGTCTCTCACGGCCGGATCTCCACCAGCGGAATTTTCGGAATCGCGCCCGCCGCGAAGGCGGACAGATCAACCTCGAGATAATCGGTGTCGAACCGCACGGGCACGTCGAACAGGAACCCGGCAGTAACCGCCTTGCCCCCGGCGGGAATATGCTCCGGCAAAAAGGTGACGATGCCTGTGGTGGCGTCGCAGGTGAACGCGCTGCCGGATTCGACTTCGTGTCCCGCGACCGCGACACGCACGCTTCCCGGCACCGGCTTGGCGATGGCGCGCGTATAAGGCGCGTAAGTGCTGCCATAGGTCTTGAGCAATTGAAACGCGGCGCGCGTGCCGTCGCCCGCGCCGAGCGCCTGATCGAGCGGTGTCACGCTCGCGCCAGGCGATGCGGAGGAATGATCGAGCCGGTCGCGCCAGCGAAAACCATAGAGTTGCCCGCGCCGCTCCTCGAAGAACGCGACCACCTCCTGCAACGCATCCAGCGTCTTGACGCCATAACCCGCATCGAAGCGGCGGCGCGAATGCGCCCAGCGCGCATTGCGCTCCTCGCGTCCCGATCCGAAGGTGACGATGTCGGTCCGCCGCTCCGGCCCGCCCGCGCTCTTCAGCGCGATGTCGAGCGGGAACAGGATCTCATGGAATACGGGCATGGTTGCCTCGGTCATTGAGAATCTGCGTCCCGGGCGCGATGCGATGCGCAGCATTGCTTCGCAGAACCGGGACCGTTACGCGCTCTGTACCTCGAACGGCCCCGGCTCAGCGGCGCGGCATTTCATGCCGCCCCGCGTCCGGGGCAAGAAAGCGTCTCTACAAACTCCGCTGTCCGCGCGAGACGGCGCGGGCGATCTGGCCGGTGATGTAACTTTCCGAACGGCGGAAGCTGTCGAGGTCCGGCGTCGCGATCTGGATGGTCACGCTGTTGCCGCCGCCGCGCCCGGCGACACCGAGCTTGCCGTCGGATCCGCGTGCCAATGGCATGATCGCTTCCGGTCCGGCCTCGCCCGCAAGGCCGATGCCGCCCTGCATCATCGGAAAATAGGTCGGCGTGCCGATGACGCCGCCGCTGGCGAACGGCTTCACCGCGCCGGATGCGGCCGCAAGTTTAACAGTGGATGACGCGGCGGTGGCTCCTGTAAGGCCTGACAATAAGCTGCTCAGTCCGCTGGAAAGGCTGCTCTCCAGCGGCTTGAACGCCATCCGCACCGCAAGGTCCGACAGCCGCAGCGTCAGCGATTTGAGCACATCGTCGAACTGCTTGCCGCCGACCACCGACGCAGAGAACGCGCTGGTCATCGCCCGCGAAAACGCGCCGGCGCCGAGCGCAAGATCGCGCGTCCGCAATCCGAGTGTGTTCAGCGTCAGCGACAGATCGTCGCCGGATGAGTCCGTCATGGGATTCTCCCTTAAGCTTTATCCGGAAACAGGCTCATGAGCCGGCCGAGAGCCGCGCGATCCATCGGTTCACCCGACGGCCCGCGAACAGCACGCACCGCATAAGCCAGCTCACGCGGCGTCATCCGCCAGAACTGTTCCGGCGGCAGTCGCAGCACGCCGAGGCCGAATCCGATGGCGTCGCTCCAGGGGAACGGATTCATCGCATCTCGCCATCGAAAGTCGCCGCGATCAGGTCGGCAGCGATGCGCACATAAGCCGTCGCGCCGCCATCGGCGGTGAGCGCGGCAACCTCATCGTCTGTGATTGCCTCGCCCGCGCCGCGCAGGCCTGCCGCGATGATGCGCACCAGATCGCGCGCCGACAGCCGGCCCGAGCCGAAGCGCTCCGCCAGCGCCATCAGGTCGCCCGCACCGAAGGCAGCTTCCAGTTCGGCCAGCGCGCCGAGCGTCAGCACCAGCGTGCGGCGCCTGCCACCGAGATCGGCGGCGATCTCTCCGCGATAGATGTTGGGCATGAGGTTTCCTCCGTTCCCGTCATTGCGAGCGAAGCGAAGCAATCCATCCTTGGCTTGCGAAGAATGGATTGCTTCGTCGCAAGTGCTCCTCGCAATGACGCTAGGTCGCCGTAAACGTCAGCGCGCCGGCCGATTCCAGCGACAGGTCGAAGGTCACTTCGCCGTTGTGCTCGCCGGCGAATTCAAGGCTTGAAATCTGGAACAGGCCCTCGATGGTGCCGAAGTCCGGCACCACGACCTGACAGGATGTCAACGCGCCGTCGAAGAACGCCTGACGCACCATCGCATCCGATGATGAATCCTTGAATAGCCCCCTGCCCGACACCGCCGCGCGCTTGACGCCCGCACCCGCCAGCAATTCACGCCAGCGGTCGACGGACTCCGCATGGGTGACGTCCACCGTTTCGGCGTTGAATGCGATCCGGCGGCTGCGCAATCCGGCGACGGTGACGAAACTTGCGCCGTCGCTCATCTTCAAGAGCAGGTCCTTGCCTTTCTGGGCGGCCATGATGTTTCTCCTTAAGACCAAGGTTCGGTGACGGCGCGGAAGCGCACCAGCGCGTGATAGGTGCGCCCGTCGGATTCGCGGCGGATGTCGGCGATCGTGAATCGCAAATTCACCAGGCGGTGCCCGTCGGGCGACAGCGGCGTATCGTCGAGCGCCTGCAGCAGCGCGCCGGCGATGACATGGGCCTCGCGATGGCCGCCTTCGCGCGACCAGGCATGCAGCGTCAATTGATGTTCCTGCGTTGGTCCGTCATCTGACGACGCATCGATCAGCCGCGCCTCGCCGAGCGTGACATAGGGAAACGCCGCGTTCTTCGGCGGCTCGTCATAGACATGCGCGCCGCCGAGCGCGGCGGAGAGCGCGCTGTCACTGCGCAACGCGCCATGGATCGCGGCGCGCAGCGCCACGCTGGATGAAGTCATGATGCTGTCCCGAAGTTAAGAGACGCGGACTTCCGCATCGATCTCGATAAAGCGCCGGTCATCGCGGTCGCGGATCGCAACAATGCGGTAGACCCGCGCGCCGTCGCTGAAGCGATGCTGCAACGTCAGCGAGAGATTGCTGCGCAGGACGATGCGATAGGCTTGCGTCGCACCGTCCGCATCGGCCTGCATCTCGCGGCGCGCCGCAAGTGGCGTCACCTGCGCCCACACGGTCGCGAACGTGGTCCATGTGCGCGTCACGCCGCCCTGGCCGTCCGGCGTCTCCACCGGCTGCTGCACCACAAGGCGCGTCTTGAGTTGTCCCGGATCAATCATAGCGAGAGCACCCGATGCGAAGCGATCAGCGCGTTGACGGTGGCGGGCATCATCGCCACGGTCTGGCCGATGGCGATCAGGCCGCGATTTTCATACCAGTGCGCCACCAGCATGCGCAGCGCCTGCAACAGCCGCGGCGGAACATCGGACGCGGCCTCACCGAAACCGGCCTCGATATCGAGTTCGATTCCCGCAACGCTGCGCCCCGGCACGGGCAGCGACCAGCCCGGCGCGGCGATCACGTTTGCAGCGCGATCCACCACGAACATATCCGGATCAAGCTCGCGTCCCTCGCCCACCGCATCGAACACACGCGCGGCGGACAGCGCCCGCAGCGGCCCGATGCGCGGCGCAATGCGTCCGTCATCGGGCCAGCGGTCGAGCACCAGCCGCCAGGTCTGTGCGATCAGCGCGCTGCGCGCCATGGCCTCGACATGATTGCGCGCGGCCGACACCAGCGACGCGATCAGCACGTCGTCGGCGTCATGTTCCACGCGCAGAAAATTTTTCGCCTCAAGAAGCGACAGCGGCTCAAGCGCGGGCGGAGTGAGAAGAAATGCGGGCATGGTTGTTTCCTGTAGTTCAAACAACCGTCATTGCGAGCGAAGCGAAGCAATCCACCTGCGGTTTCTTCAAAGATGGATTGCTTCGTCGCCATAGCGCGTCGAAGAACGCGCGAATGGCTCCTCGCAATGACGGCAAATTGCATGATCACGCGGTTGACAAAACGCGCACATCAAGGCTCATCGTGAGCGATGATCCGTTCGCTTCGCTGTTCCATCGCCACTGCAACCTTGATCCTCGCGCTCGCGCAGCCGTCGCATGCCGTCACCGGCAGCCGCACCGCGCCGAGCGAGACCATCGCGCGCGCCATCGTCACCGTGGTCGCCGCGGGCGGCGGCGTCTGCACCGGCACACTGATCACGCCGACCATCGTACTGACCGCCGCGCACTGCATCGCGCCGGGCTCCGCCAATCGCGTCATCGACTATTCCACGAAGCCGCCGCAGCTCGTCACGCCGCAGCGCGTCGCCACCCATCCGCAATACAATACGCAATCCATTTCCGCGCATCGCGCCACGGCGGATGTCTCGCTGCTGCGCCTGCCCGCGCCGCTGGCGGGAAAAACTTTCGCGCCGCTCGGCACACCGAGCGTGCCGCTGACGCCCGCCTCGCGCCTGACTGTCGCGGGCATCGGCTCCACCGTGGCGGGCAGCGACGCCGGTGTCGGCACCGTGCGCGCCGCGCCGCTGATGGTGACGGGCCAGCCCGGCACGCTGCAGATTCGCCTGATGGACCCGCAGACCCAGAACCGCAGCGCGGGCATGGGGGCCTGCACCGGCGATTCCGGCGCGCCGGCCTTTGAGGATCGCAATGGCGTCAGCGTCGTTGTCGGCGTGGTGAGCTGGTCCACGGCGGCGAACAATGCCGCGGGCTGCGGCGGCCTCACCGGCGTGACCCCGCTCACATTATATAGAGACTGGATCCTGAAGACGGCACGCAGCTGGGGCGCTCCGCTGTGAACCGCAAGCGCAGGAGTCATGACATGACACATGCCCGCATCGCGACGCGCATCGTCATCGCTATTGTTATTTCCGTGGCGGCCTGGACCAGCGCTTTCGCGCAACCGGCAACGGATAAATCCCGCCGCCTCAAGTCGCAGAGCACTGCGGCGCAGAAGCCTGTTCAGGCCGTTCGCCCGCGCCAGCCGTCGTCGTGTTCGGAATTCGGCGCGGGCTTCGTCCGCGCACCGGGCTCGGACACCTGCCTCCGTATCGGCGGCGGCGTCGATGTCGGTGTGGGTGCGGGCCGGTAAACTGCGTCAGCGCTTGCCGCGCTTGCGCCACTTCTTATGCGGATAGACCGCCGGCGGCTTCGTATAGGGCTGCGAATACGAGTCCTTATATCGTTTGCGGGAGTCCTCCAGCGCGCGCTGATAGCCGGGCGAGCTCATCACGCTCGGCGCAGCGCCGCGGGCAAAGGCGGATGTAGTGCCACAGGCACCGATCCCGACCGCCAGCAGACCGGCGGCGATCCTGACATGACGTTTCATGCGACTCCCTCTTTGCAGTTCACGGCCCCGCGAAGACCTCCCTGATAGAAGCGGCTTGTTAGATCGGTAAATCCTTGCGGAACCATCGTGTGATCAGTCCTTACGATCAATCATTCTCGAACCGAGCCGCACTATTTTAGGTCGGTTTGTAAAACCCAGTATCGAGATTATGCAGGCACATTCCAGCGTCTCCAGCCTGTGGAAACCACTTTGAATCAACGATTGCCTGAAGTTGATTTCGAGCCTCCAGCGGAGCAACTGCCAATGTGAGTTTGGCGGCCTGGAGACGCACATGCATATTGGGAAATTTGAAGAGCTGGACAAGTAGCCGACGCTGGTCCCCGGGGCGAGCCTTCAACTCGTCATGGATCTCTTTCATGCGCACGAAAAGCCGATTGTATTTCGCGCTCTGACCGACAAGAAGCGCCTTGTCCTGCTCGCGCGTATTTTCGGCAAAAAGTTGAACCAGATCGCCGTCGCTCATTTTCGAAAGATCAACTTTCTTCATGGCTTGAGGGCCCCGAACAATATCAGTGCATCGCGTCCGACCTTCATGCGTTCATCCCAACTTTTATCCGACAAATACTCCCTGGGAGACAACCAGCCATAGTCCGGGTTGGGCGCCCCATACCACCCCGTGATCTGGTAATGCTTCAATCGCGGAATACTAACCAGATTTGACGGATCATCAATCTGGCTTCTCGAAAACCCGAAATATTCGGCCCATGTTTGTTCGACGATATGGTGGTCGTCATATCCTGTCCGGCCTGATCCATCGGTGCGCGTCCGACCGCATCCACCGCGCTTGCTGATGGCGTGCGTAAGCATCATCGCGTGCGGACATGCGAAGCGTTTCCTGAAAGAAATCGGTCGAGAAAAGAGGCCCGTCGCGTCTGAAAACGAAACTTCAGGGGCGCATCCGCGCCCCGGACGCGGCGCGGCGTGAAATGCGCTCCGCAGAGCCGGGGCCGTTACGGACACGAGTCTCCGTGGCGGTCCCGGTTCTGCGAAGCAGCGCATTGCGCTGCTTCGCGCCCGGGACAAGTGTTCAGCTCGCCGCGAACTTCAGCACCTTGATGGCGTCGAAGTCCTGCACGCCGCCGCCGACGCGCTTGGTGGTGTAGAACAACACATAGGGCTTGGCGGAATACGGATCGCGCAGCACGCGCACGCCGAGCCGGTCCACGATCAGGTAGCCGCGCTTGAAATCGCCGAACGCGATGGAGAGCGAGTTCGCCGCGATGTCCGGCATGTCCTCCGCCTCCACCAGCGGGAACGTCATCAGCGAGGCGCGGCCGCCGGCCTGCGCCGGCGGCTGCCACAGATATGCGCCGCCGGTGTCCTTGAACTTGCGGATCGCGGCCTGCGTCTTGCGGTTCATCACGAAGCTGCCGTTCTGCCGGTAGCCCGCCTTTAGCGCGTAGATCAGATCGACCAGCACGTCGGACGGATCGTCCTCCGGAAAGGCCGCCGAGGCGCCGGTGGCGACATGGCCGAGCTTGCCCCACACCCAGGAGCCGTTCGCCACGGTGTCGTAGCTGAGGAAACCCTTCGGCTTGTTGCTGCCGTCGCCGGTAACGAAGGCCGTGCCCTCCTGCAGCGCGAAGGTCAGTTCGACCTCGGAGGCGATCCACTCGTCGATGTTCACCGCCGAGTCGTCGAGCAGCGTCGCGGTCGCCGCCGGCATGGCGTAAAGCTCCATCGCCGGGAAGCTCAACGCATCGAGCGTCGGCGACGTGGTCTGTGTGCGCGAATCCGTCTCGCCGACCCAGCCGGCGGCGGGACCCGCGGTCATGAACGGCTTCTTGTAGACGCCGCCGGAAATCTCCCGCACCGACGCGATGGAGCGGATCGGCGAGATCGCCTTCAGCCGCGCGCCGATCTCGTGTTCAAGTTCGGCCGGCACGAGGTAACCGCCGTCGGCATTGGAGCCGGCAGACATCGCCTTGGTCTCCATCGCGCGCAGGCCCGCGCTCTCGCCCTGGCGCACATAGGCGTCGAAGGCGCTCTTGTGCTCGCGCGCCGACGCATCGGAGAGATGCGCGCGCGTGCCTTCCAGCCGGCCTCCTTCAAGCAAAGGTCGCGCGGACTTCAGCGCGAGATCGTCGATGCGCTTCATCTGTGCGTCCAGCGCATCGTTGATGCGATCGACCTTCTGGTCGAGCAGCACGTCGGCGCGGCGGCCAACCGCATCGAGACGCTGGTCGTTCGCGGCCTTGAACTCCTCGAACATCGCCATGATGGCGTCATGCTCGCCGCGCGCGGCGGAAGAAATGCCGGACTTGTGCTCCGGCGCGTGGTCCTGAATGTCGATAGTCATGTCAAAGCTCCTGTGTGATGGATTGAAGTCATGCGTGATGGACGAAAGACGATTTGATGCGAGTGCCGCGGGGACGCGCGCCCTTCACCGCCCTCACCCGTGCGCCGTTGAGCAAGGGAAAGGTGACGATGGAGACTTCCCAGAGATCGACCTGGTAGAGCTTGCGAACGCGCGTCTTCGGATCGATCTTCGCGCGCACGGTGCGATAGCCGATGGAGAGTCCGTCGATGGCGCCCTCGCGCACCAGCGCCAGCAGTTCGCGGCCCCGCGCCACATCCGGGATCAGGCGCCCACGCGCCCACAACCCGCGGAAGTCCTCATGCAGATCGAGCCAGATGCCGACAAGCTCCGACGGGTCGTGCTGGAACAGCATCGGAATGCGGCGCAAGCCCCTGCTCTGCAGCGTCTGCGTGAACGCGCCGGGCATCACCATGTCGCGCGCCTGGTCGATCTCGCCGAACAGGCTGGCATAGCCTTCCACGGTGCCGTCGCCGGCGAGCGAAACGCGTGTGGTCGCTGACAGCGGCGCATGCATGGGCATTCCTCGCGAAGGTTGCGGGGGTGAAAAGGCATTGAATGTCGGTGCTGTTGTTTCGCGCGAGGCGAAATTTACATTCGAGGTCGTCCCGGCGCAGGCCGGGACCCATAACCACCGGACATCATGTTGACGACGGAAGGACAGGACCATCCATCGCAGTATCGATAACGCAGGGTGTCTGGGTCCCGGCCTGCGCCGGGACGACGCCGAAAATAATCGCGAACGCGCCTACTTCCCGCGCTTCGGCATCTTCCGTCGCGACGGCTTGCGCGGTGGCTTCGCGGAAGCGGATCTCACCGGCGCCTTGTGCTGAATGCGGTCGAGATGCGCCAGGAATTCGCGGAACACCGTCAGATGATCCGGCGACGATTTCTTCTCGGGCGCAATTGCCCGCAGCACCGTGTGCAGCGTATCCATCAATCAATCCTCTTGGTTGAAATGCCGCTGGCCCTTGGCCTTGCGGTTGAAGCGCGAGAGCTGGCGGACGAACTCGTCGAACCGCCGCGTCGCGGCCGCCAGTTCGCGCAGCGTGATCAGGAATGCAGCACTGGCCGCCACCGCCCAGAGAAACAGCGCGAGGTGCGCGAGATCGCCACGCTCGCTGAAAATGCGGATCAAGTCGGACATGGCTCTCTTCTTTCCGTCACCCTGAGGCGCCGCGCCTCTTGCGCGGCCTCGAAGGGCGACGGCCTGTCATCCTTCGAGGCTCGCAAGCGCTCGCACCTCAGGATGACGGCCTTGAAACTCACTCCAGCCGATCCCCGCCCTCCACGGGCGCGTAGCCGATGGCTTCGCGTTTTTCGTTCAGCGTCAGGAAGGGCGCGCCCGCGATGCGGTCCCACAGCGCGGCGCGGTCGCCCGCCAGCGCATCGATGCGATCGGCGTCCACCACAAGGCGTAGGCTCTCGCCGAACTGCGGCGACAGCCAGTGCGCGAACGACGCGCCGACGCGCGCCGCCAGCGGCAGGATGGTCTGCCGCCACAGTGCGCGGGTGGCTTCCTGGAAATTCGCATAGGTGTTGTCGCCGGGAATGCCAAGCAGCATCGGCGGCACGCCGAACGCCAGCGCGATTTCGCGCGCGGCGGAATTCTTCGCGTCGAGAAAGTCCATGTCCTTCGGCGTCAGCGACATCGCCTTCCACTCGAGCCCACCTTCGAGCAAGAGAGGCCGCCCCGCATTCACCGCGCCCTGATAGGTGTCGGTGAGTTCGCGTTTCAGCCGGTCGAACTGCTGGTCGGACAGCACCGCACCTTCCGGTCCCGAATAGACCAGCGCGCCGGACGGCCGCGCCGCATTGTCGAGCAGCGCCTTGTTCCACTTCGCCGCGCTGTTGTGCGTATCCACCGCCACCGCCGCCGCTTCCACCGGCGCGAGGCCGTAGTGATCGTCGAGCGGATGAAAGAAGGTCAGATGCAGGATCGGCGGCACGGGCAACGCAAGCTGATCGAACCGCACGCCGCGCCCCGCGACGCTGTAGTCATAGGCCTCCGGCCATCCGTCAGAACCCGGCACCACCTTCATGCGGTCCGGCCGCAGCGCGTAAAGCTCGCGCACCTCGTCACCGAGCGCGACCGCCTCGACATAGGCGTTTCCCGCCAGCAGCATGTGCGCGTATAGCGCCTCGAAGAATGTCGCGCCGTCCTGCCGCGCGTTGGGCCGCGTCAGCAGCCGCGACAGCGGATGCGCCTCCCGCTCCTGCGCGCCCTCGTAGATCAGGAAGCTGCATGCCGCCGCGTTCTCCGCGATCAGCCGCACCGCGCGATGCACGATGGCGTTGGCGAGATAACCCTCGCGCGCCAGCGCCGCATAATCGCGCGGCGTCCACCGCGCCCGCCCGCAGCTCTCGAACGCCAGCACCTGCGCGGTGCGCGAGGCCTTGGATTCGGGCGCACGGAAGAGAGTTTTGAAATTGAGCATGTGGGCTTTCTGGCTTGTGTGCCCCGGACGCGGCGCGGCATCCTTCATGCCGCTCCGCAGAGCCGGGGCCGTTACAAACACGACCCTTGACGGTCCCGGTTCTGCGAAGCAGCGTTATACGCTGCGTCGCGCCCGGGACACATCCGATGGATCGGAGATTCTTTGTCTACATTCTCGCGAATACACCGCGCGGCGTGCTTTACGTTGGTATCACGAACGACCTGTCGCGCAGGCTTACAGAGCATCGCGCAAAACTCATTCCAGGCTTCACTTCAACTTACGGTGTGACAAGTCTGGTGCATGTCGAAACCTACAATTCGATCCTTGAAGCCAGATCACGCGAGCACTCGCTTAAACGATGGCGCAGATCATGGAAATTCGAGTTGATCGAGAAGAACAATCCGGACTGGCGCGATCTGTCAGATAACATCTTATGAACTCCGAATGCGTGTCCCGGACGCGGTGCGGCATGAAATGCCGCTCCGCAGAGCCGGGACCGCTACACAAGCGGTGTTCGTTACGGTCCCGGTTCTGCGAAGCAACGCTGCGCGTTGCATCGCGCCCGGGACACATGCAAATCCATCTCCTCACAGCCCCCGCACCCGCGGCTGCGCCCGCGATGTGAACGTCAGCGATGCGATGGCCCACACCAGCGCGTCGAGCCGGTCCGGCGAGCGGCCGGACGACAGGCCGCCGGGACCGAAGTCGCACATCTCGTCTTCCAGCGCGGAAAACATCTCCACATGTTTCACCCGCCCCTGCGCGTACAATGTCGCGACGGGCTCGGCGCGCAGATACTTTCCGCGATGCGCGCGCACCGAAACCACCGGCACGCTTGCGTCCACCTCGTTGATCACCGTGCGCACCATCTCGCCGCCCTGATTGACTTCCGCCACCAGCGCATCCGCTTCAAGCCTTCGCCACAACGCGATGGCCTTTGAAGCCCATACCGTGGGCGTGGCATTCGATACCGTCTCGTCCGCGATCACGTAAATCGCGCCATCGTCCGTGATGCCCGCCGCCACGATGCCGCAGGCATCGGCGCGCTTGCCGCTTGAGGCGGGTGGATCGACCGCAACCACGATACGCGCCAGCGGCGGCAGATCCCGCACGCGGCACGACTCGATCAGCGCGCGCGACCACAGCGCGTCGGGCCGATCCTCGATGATCTCGCCGTCCAGTTCCTGACGGCCGAGCCGCGTGTCTTTATATCGCGCCAGCACGCCTTTCAGGAATGTCGGCGCAAGATGATACGCATTGGCCTGCGTGCCCGCGCGCGTCACCACGCTGGTCGGCTCCAGCATCAGCCGCTTGATCAGCGCGGTCGGGCGCGGTGTCGTTGTAATGAGCTGGCGTGGCTGGCTACCGAGCCGCAGGCCGAACTGCAGCATGTCGAACGTCGCCTGCGCATAGCGCCACTTCGCCATCTCGTCAGACCACGCGCAGCCGAATTGCGGCCCGCGCAGACTCTCCGGATCTTCCGCGGAGAAGGCATAAGCCACCGCGCCATTGTTCCATTCCAGCCGCTTGCGCGAGGGAAGCCATGCAGGCCGCTCGCTACGAGGATGAATCGCAAGCAGCCCCGAAACGCCCTCCACCATGACCTCGCGCACATCGTGTTCTGTTTCGCCAACCAGCGCGATATTCGTCACCGGCCCATCCGCCAGCGGCGGCAGGCCCAGCGCCTGCGCCCTCACCCATTCCGCGCCCGCGCGCGTCTTGCCCGCGCCGCGTCCACCGATCAGCAGCCATGTCAGCCACGGCTGGCCGTTCGGCGCGAACGCAGGCGGCACCTGATGATCGTGCGCGAACACATCCCATCGCGCGGCCAGCAGTTCGAGTTCAGCCCGGCTCATGCTTTCCAGCAGGAAGCGGCGCTGCGGCACCGACCATGCCTTCCAGGCGTCGCGAAAGTTCGCGGCGGAATTCGTCGAGATCGCGGGGAGCGGCGTCGTCATCGGCGGCTTTCGCTTTGTCCTCATCGGCACCGCGCTCCTGCTCGCGCAGCCGCATCACTTCCTTCAGGGTGCGCGCCAGCGACGCCAGCACGCGCGCACGGCTTTCGGCGTCCGCGCGGGCAAGCGGCGGAATGTGGCTGTCGCCGATCAGGCGTTCGATCTTTTCCAGTTCGCGCTCGATGGCGTCGCCCACCCGCTGCACCAGCGACACCGCGGGCTCCTGCCCGGGCGGAGGATCATTTAGGCGGTCGACCGCCGAGCGCCGGTTGCGGATGCGATGGGGTCCGGCCGATTGCGCGGCGGCGGAGACCAGTGCGACAGCGGCATGATCGCTGTCGTCGACAACGAGATGGCTCGGAGGCTCCTTAAGGACTTTCGCCCGCGGGCGTTTTTCGGATTCAGATGTCTTCCCGGCGGGCTTTTTCGGCGCGACTGTCTTCGGCGCATTTGTCTTGGATGAAATTTTCCCGGAGCCGGTTTTCCTGACGGTCTTCTTCGCTCCCTTCGCCCCTGCCCGCTTTTTCACCGGCGTGGACGAAGGTTTTTTGGCCATTGTCCGCGAGTCCTAAACAGTGGTTCGGAAAAAATGTGCCCCGGACGCGGTGCGGCATTCTTATGCCGCTCCGCAGAGCCGGGGCCGTGACAGAGGTATTAATTTGTTGCGGTCCCGGTTCTGCGAAGCAGCGCTTCGCACTGCATCGCGCCCGGGACACGATCACCTTCAGCTACGTCCTGAAGAACACGAACCAGACAATCGCAAGGACGAAGGCCGCCGCGATGGTGCTGATGGTCAATAGCGCCAGAATCGACGGCCCCGGTTCGGCCTGCCGCGCCTCGGTCGGGGTTTCCACCACGCGCCGCTCGCCCTGCACATGCTCGACTTTCGCCATGATGACCTCGCTTCAGTTTCCCTAAGCGATCAACGCATGCGTTTTTGCGATGTTCCCCGGAAAAGATGTCGCGGCCGCGACGCCGCCGAAACGCAATTCTGGAGCATGGCCGGACCCTACTGCGGGAGCGTATCGCTGTCAAGGACTAATTTCCTATTTTCTGCGCAAGCCCGGGGCACCATTCTCCCTATCGGCCAAAATTTTCCTGTCCGGCGGACGGCCATGCATCCGCAATGTTATGCACACCGCGCGACGCATCACGCCTTCGCAACTTGATCCGGTCCTGATGAGCAGGCTAGACCTCGAACCTGCCATGGCGACGGCATCGAAAACGAATTTTTCGCCTGACCACCATCAATTTGCCAATGCCGCCGATCTGCGAATGCCCGGAATTTTGTAAGTGTCCATGCATGGTGAAAATGCGTATCCGGTTCTGCACCTGAGCCGATGCGGTCCGATCTACGGACTGGCGCGCCAACTGCTCTATTTCACCAATCACATCGACCGGCAGCGTTTTCCACTGATCGTCGCGGTGGATGAACCGGGCCCGCTGAAAGACGAGTTGATCCGCACCAATGTGGGATGCGTCTTCCGGCCGATGTCGCCGTGGCGCTCCTTCCCCTATCTGGTGTCGCGGCATCTGGACGCCAGACGTCTGGTGAAGCTTGCGCGCGAGAACGGTTGCCGGATCGTCCACGCACAGGATGTGTGGAAGGCCGAATATGCCTATTTCATCGCCGAGCGGCTTGGAATTCCGTCAGTCGTGCATATTCGCGGGCCGCTCGACCGGCGCGATATCGTCAAGCATCGGCTCATTCGGGCCGATGCGATCATCGCCATCGGGCGGCGTTATGTCGACGACCTGATCGCCGCGGGTATTCCTGCCGAACGCATCACACTGATCGACGATGCGGTCGACTTCGATCTGTTCTCCGCCGAAAAATACCCGCGCCCTGCGCGTGCCGACGGGATCGTCCGCATCGGCATGGTCGGGCGCATTTCCCGGGAAAAGCGCGTCCGCGAACTGCTGGAAGCCGTCGCCCTGTTGCCGCAGGAGATTGTGCAGCGGCTCGACATGACGATCATCGGCGCAACCGACCTGGACTACCAGCGAGAGATCGAATCCGATCTCGACAGGTTGCGGCTGCGCGGCCTTGTCAGATTCCCGGGCGGTATCCCGGCCGCGCAGATGCCCGGACAACTGGCGAACCTCGACCTGCTGGTCACGCTCGCGGGCGGCTCGGTGATATACGAGGCGATGGCGATGGGGACGCCGGTTCTCACGGTCAGCCGGGACAGCCGGCCCCGGCAGCATACCCGCCACGATCAGACCGCGTGGTGCCTCGGGACGGATCAGCCGCAGGAGGTGGCCAAGGCGCTGGCCCTGCTGGCGGATGATGAGCCCTTGCGGCGGCGTCTCGGGGCCGCCGGTCAGGACTGGGTGAGACGCCACCTCGGAATTCCCGCGATGGTCCGCGCCACGCAAGAGACGTATGAGCGGTTGCTCAAGCACGCCTGATCGCGGCAAGAGAACAGGCGGTTAAAAAATTAGCGTCGTCCCGGACGCGAAAATAGTTTTAGTCTGCGCTGGAATCCCGATTGGGGATTCGTCGAGGGCGTCCTGTCGTGATCCGATATCATTCAGCGCCGCTTGGCGCACTGTTCGCCGGTCTGCTTGTGTCCGGCCAGCTTCTTGTCGTGAGCCCGGCTGCTGCCGCGGATGTTCAGGTGATCGACGGAGCCACCCTTGTCGTGGCCGGGCGCACGGTCCGGCTTTGGGGGATCGAGGCCCCGTCTGCAGAGCAGGTCTGCACCACCACCGCCGGACGCTCCTGGCCGTGCGGCAAGCGTGTGCGCGACCAGCTTCGCGCTGCCGTGCAGGAGGATGAAGTGATCTGCCAGCCGAAAGCGCCGGGCTTTGAACTCTGCCGCATCGCCGGTCTCGACATCGGCGCGCTGCTGGTCAAGGAAGGTCTCGCCAAAGCGCTTGGCGATTATCAGGAGATTGAGGCCCGCGCCCGGGCTGCGCGCGCCGGACTTTGGGAATGACGCGCTCCTCGCGCGCACGTTTTATTTTTTGTTTGATGTGATGAAGGCAAACGCTTGATGGTGTCGGGAACGATCCACTACACCGAACAGGATTTCGCGCTGTCCCACACCGCGTTCTCACCGGCCCCGCCTCTCGCCTTATGGAAAGGCGCATTTGCGATGGCTTGTCTGGGCGCAGTGATCGGGCTTGGCGCCGCCACGCTGCTGTCCAGACTGCTGGAGCAGGTTCTGCCTGTGTTGTCCGAATACACGGCATGGGGCGCGGTATGCGGCGCTATCCTGCTCGTCAGCGCCGGCGCATGGAAATTGTCCGCGAAGCTGTCACCCGCGCAGCAGGCCGCTCTGCAGACATCGCAGACCTTTGCGATTGACGAAGGCGGATTGCAGTTGCGCACCGACACTGCCGAAACCCGCATGACGTGGGCGCATTTTGTAACGGCCCGTATGGACCCCGATCTGATCGTCCTGAAAACGCGAGACGCGACAATCGTGGTGCTGCGTCCAACATTTTTCGACAGTCAGATGGCGTGGGGCGAAGCCCGGCGCATCGTCACCGCGCATGTATCACGTCTGGAGTCTTTGTCATGACACGCCTGTTGGTTGCGGTATTGCTGATCGCCTCAACGGGCGGATGCACCTCGCGCATGATCAACGAACGGCATGATGCCACCTGTAAAGCGCAAGGGACCGAGCCCGGATCGAAGGCCTATTTCCAGTGCCGCCTGAAGCAGGCAGTGAATTGACGCGAATTCCCTGAACTCGGCGGTGTGAAGCCGCGCCCATCACGCTTCAACCCGGGAGCAAGGCGGCCCAACGCAGCTTCGTTTCAACAACCGGCCACGGCCCTGCGATGTCCCGGACGAACTCCGATGCACCCAGCCCGGCTTCCGGCAGGCTGACCCACAGCAGGAAGTGCCCGTTGCCGGTCCGCAGCGCCGCACCACTCTCGCCGAACCGGGCATGAAACGCCGGCAGCGAGTCCCAGTGCATCGGCCACAAGGCCTGTTGCTGTAACGGCAACTCATGCCCGGTGCGAAACAGCCGCAGATACCACGGCGGATTGTCCCGGAGCGGCTTGCCGATTTGCTTCGCCGCGCCGAACCGGGACAGGTTTTCAATGACCCGCCGCAGGATCTCTTCCGCAGCCTGATCCCACGCTTCGTTATTGTCTCCGAACAGCGTGAACCCGGCCTCCGTGAAACAGGCATCGTGGTTCACGGGCGCAGGCCAGATCGCCAGCACGCGGCAGCCCGGCGAAGCCAGCGCACCGGCGTCTTCGAGAGGGACAAGTGACCAGTGGATCTGGAATGCAGTCGAACTGGAAGCGGTCATCGGCGAACTAATATCCGGCGGCCTGGTATGGACTCGGTGAGTCCGGTTTCAATATCCGGGAATTCGAGTCGCGGTCAGAGGCTTTCACCGGCGGACATATCCGCGCGGCTACCCGCTGCGCCACCTTCGCCTCGCAATAGCTGTTGCAGATCGGACCATTCAGCTTGCAGCACTTCAGCATGCAGGCCTGATAGGTGCAGCTGATGCCCGACGGCTGGACAGCCGCTTCCGGCATGGCTAGCACACCGGCGATCAGATGCACGATCAACCATCCCGCCTGCAGCACGATCTCCTCCGTTGCGGGAGGACAGCATCCTGCGGCGGCGTATGCAACCGCCAATGTGACCGGACCGTGCGATCACAATCCCGCCTTATGCGGCGAAGTTTGTCACCGTTTGGCCTTTTGGGATTATTCGGCCATTTCCGAGGCGGCAGCCTGCGGCGGCCCCGCCAGCGGACGCTCTTCCATCAACAGCATCAGCATCGCGGCCGAGCCGAGCAGGACCGCAGCCGCGCCGAACACATAACGGAAGGCCGCGATCATGTCGCCGGCGGCGATGCCGTGCTGCGCGTCGATGTGATGCTCCGCGCCGATGGAGAGATGGCGGCCAAGCACCATCAGCAGAATCGCGGTGAACGCCGCCACCGTGAACGACGCCATCAGCGAGCGGAAGAAGTTCATCGCGCCAGTCGCCGTGCCGACCTGCGCACGCGGCACCGCATTCTGGATCGACACCACGCTCACGGGAAACACCGTGCCGAGGCCGACAGCCAATAGCGAGAGGACCGCGAGCATCTGCCACAGCGGCATCGGCGTCAGCAGCGCCAGCGCAAGCGCGCTGCAGGTCGAGACCGCCACGCCGCCAATCGCCGCGCGCTTGTAGTGCTTGGTGAACATCATGGTTCGGCCCGCGATCCATGCGCCGAGCACCGACACGGCAACGAGCGGAATCAGCGCGAGCCCGGCTTCGCTCGCGGTGAGGCCGTACACCACTTCGTAATAGAGCGGCATGTGAACCGTGAGGCCGATCATCGCGCCGATGGCGCAGCCGCCCGCCGCCATCGCATACGGCACCACCGATCCGGACAGCAGCGGGATCGGCAGGAACGGTTCGCTGGCGCGGCGCGCGTGCCAGACGAAGGCGACGCCGAGCGCGAGCGCGGAGCCGATCATCGCGACGATTTCAGGCGATGCCCACGCGAAGCGATTGCCGCCCCATGTCAGCACCAGCATCACGATCACGGCGGAGGCCATCAGCAGAATGCCGCCGAGCCAGTCGACCTTGCGCTTGCGATGGAAGACCGGAATTTTTCCCATGCGCGGCAGCAACAGCGCGAGCGACAACGCGCCGAGCGGAAGGTTGATCCAGAAGATCACCGACCAATGCAGATGTTCGGCGAACAGGCCGCCGAGCACCGGTCCGCAGATTCCCGCCGTGACCCACACCGAAGAGAAATAGGCTTGATACTGGCCGCGCTCGCGCGGCGTCACCACGTCGGAGATCACTGTCTGCACCAGCGGCAGGATGCCGCCGCCGCCGATGCCCTGCAGCGCGCGCGCAAGGATCAACGTCAGGATGTTCGGCGAGATCGCGCACAGCACCGAGCCGATGAGAAACAGTGCCATCGACACGATGATCATCGCGCGGCGGCCGTAGATATCGCTCAGCGTGCCATAGACGGGCGCAACCGCGGTGGACGACAGCAGATAGGCGGTGATGACCCACGACAGATTGGTGACGTCGTTGAACTGGCGGCCGATGGTCGGCAGCGCGGTCGCGACAATGGTCTGGTCGAGCGCGGTGAGGAACATCGTGAGCATCAGGCTCAGCAGGATGGTCCGCACTTCGGTTTTGGTCAGCGGAGGCGTCGGCGCGATGGACGGTGCATCGACGAGATCGATGACTTCAGTGGCGAGGTTGGCGATGTCGTCGGGTGCGTCCATGGCCTGCGCTTCGTCGGTCGCGTCGCCACGCTGTCGATGTGTCTCGCTCATGAGTCCTTGATGGATATTTGGGACGCGAAAGGGGAAAAGAGTTTTCTGGAAAATGATCCGGCCGCAGACGGCCTGACTCGGCATATCCGGAATAACAGGGAATCTATCCCATTTGATGCGGCCTCATAAGCACCGCAGGCGCATGGGTGGACCGCGCCGACTGAACATCACGTGAGCGTTATCGCGATGCGCCGTTAACGCGCCGGTCGCTTCTTCAGTCTCGCACGCTTCGGAAGAGTCCCCGGCCAACGCACGATGTGGTCCTCGAGATCGGCGTCATCGACGTCGTCCTCACTGCCCCACACCCTGCCCCGCACCGAAACGCCGGCCTCATGGACCGTGTTGGGATCTCCGGAAATCAGCGGGTGCCACCAGTAGAGGTCACGCCCCTCCGCCACCAGCTTGTAGCCGCAACTCGCGGGCAGCCAGTTCAGGGTCCGCACATTCTCCGGCGTCAGCCGCACGCAGTCCGGCACCTTGTCCGACCGGTTCGGATAGTCCTTGCAGGCGCACAGCCCGGCATCGAGCAGGGTGCACGCGATATGGGTGAAGTAGATCTTCCCCGTATCCTCGTCTTCCAGCTTTTCCAAGCAGCAGCGGGCGCAGCCGTCGCACAGGCTTTCCCATTCGCTGGCGGACATCTCCTCCAACGTCTTGGTTTTCCAGAACAATTCGCTCTGGGCGGAAGACCGCCGGGGCGGAGCTGGCATCGCTTGAACCTGCCGGAATCGGGAGGCATATCTGCCTCATCACCCAAGCTTTATGAGCCTTGATGGCACCAGCGCAAGCGGCAACACCGCGGCTGATGTTCCGGTGGCGGAAAAGCGTGGGCAGCATTCACCCTTGCCACCGAAAAACCAGCGCAGCCATTGGTTTATGGTTCCCGGTCGGCTAGAAGATGGCGGATTCTCCGGGGCCGAAATTGGCCATGCCGCCTTGGGGATGCCGTAAATTGTCGAGCATCGTCTAACCAGCGCTTTTCAATCGGCGACTCGGTCGTCAGGCTATTTGGATCAGGGTTCCGGTGCGCCAGATCGTACCCAGCGAATGGAAAAAGCGGTTCCGGCATTTCCTGCTGGACCTCGACGCGCGGATCGATTCCTCGCTGTTCAATTCCGCTGTCGGCCTGCGCGAATTGTTCGAGCGCTACTCGACCTTCATGGACCGGTTCTATGTCGGCCGCTGGAAACGGTGGGTCTTTATCGAGCCCCTGTCGGAAGCCGCCACTATCGGTCTCGCAGGCATGGTGCTGATGCTGGCGCTGGCGGTCCCGGCCTTCCGCGAAACCTCCGATGACGACTGGCTGAAAAAATCCGACCTCGCGGTGACCTTCCTCGACCGTTACGGCAATCCGATCGGCAGCCGCGGCATCAAGCATAACGACTCGATTCCGCTGGAAGATTTTCCCGACAACCTGATCAAGGCGACGCTGGCCACTGAAGACCGCCGCTTCTACGACCACTTCGGCATCGACGTCGCGGGCACGGCGCGCGCGCTTGTCACCAACGCGCAGGCCGGCGGCGTCCGTCAGGGCGGCTCATCGATCACCCAGCAGCTCGCCAAGAACCTGTTCCTCAACAACGAGCGCACCATCGAGCGCAAGGTGAAGGAAGCGTTCCTCGCCATCTGGCTGGAAACGCGCCTGACCAAGAACGAAATCCTGAAGCTCTATCTCGACCGCGCCTATATGGGCGGCGGCACCTTCGGCGTCGATGGCGCAGCGCATTTCTACTTCAACAAGTCCGCGCGCGACGTGAACCTCGCCGAAGCCGCGATGCTCGCGGGCCTGTTCAAGGCGCCGACCAAATACGCGCCGCATATCAACCTGCCCGCTGCCCGCGCGCGCGCCAACGTCGTGCTCGACAATCTGGTGGACGCAGGCTTCATGACCGAAGGTCAGGTGTTCGGCGCCCGCCGCAATCCGGCGAGCGTGGTCGATCGCCGCGACGAGAATTCGCCGAACTACTATCTCGACTATGCTTTCGACGAGATGCGCAAACTCGTCCAGACGCTGCCGAAATCCTACACCGAGCGCGTCTTCGTGGTCCGCACCGCCATCGACATGAAGGTGCAGCGTGCGGCCGAGGACACCGTCGAGAACCAATTACGCCAGTTCGGCCGCGACTATCATGCGACACAAGCCGCTGTCGTGCTGGCCGATCTCGACGGCGGCGTGCGCGCCATGGTCGGCGGCCGCGACTACGGCGCCAGCCAGTTCAACCGCGCTGTCGACGCCATGCGCCAGCCGGGCTCATCCTTCAAACCGTATGTTTATGCCACCGCGCTGATGAACGGCTTCACGCCGAAATCCATCGTGGTGGATGGCCCGGTCTGCATCGGCAACTGGTGTCCGCAGAACTATGGCCGCTCCTATTCCGGCGCGGTGACGCTGACGCAGGCGATCACCCGCTCGATCAACGTCGTTCCGGTCAAGCTTTCGATTGCGATGGGCGGCAAGGCAGGCCCGAAGGCAGGCCGCGCCAAGATCGTCGAAACCGCGCGCAAGATGGGCATCACCGCGCCGCTGATCGATACGCCGTCGCTGCCGATCGGCTCGACGGAAGTCAGCGTTGTCGAACACGCGGTGGCCTACGCCACCTTCCCCAACAGAGGCCGCGCGGTGAAGCCGCATGCGGTGCTTGAAGTGCGCAGCGGCGCAGGCGATCTGGTCTGGCGCTGGGACCGTGACGGAAAGAAACCCGTGCAGGCCATTCCTGCCAACGTCGCAGCCGAGATGGCCGAAATGATGAGCCACGTGGTCGATGAAGGTACCGCGCGCCGCGCGCGCCTCGACGGCATCCCGGCCGCCGGCAAGACCGGCACCACCAACGCATTCCGCGACGCGTGGTTCGTCGGCTACACCGGCAACTTCACCATGGCGGTCTGGTACGGCAACGACGACTATTCCTCGACCAACCGCATGACGGGCGGCTCGCTTCCCGCTCAGACGTGGCACGACATCATGGAAGTCGCGCATCAGGGCGTCGAAATTCGTGACCTCCCTGGCGTCGGCGCCGGAAAAAAGCTGCCATCGGATGCGCTTGCCGCGGCGAATGCGAAAGCGCCCGAGATCAATCCCGGCCCGCCGCCGATCCTGACCCGGCGCGGCGCGAGCATTCTCGTTCGCGTCGAGAAGCTGTTCGACGACGCGGCCAAGACCATCACCGTTCCCGGCAAGACGTCGTCGAACGACGGAAGCAAACCGGCCTCGCCGTCCACCGTCGCCTTTCCGGACAGCTTCGCGTCGGTTAGTTCAGATCCATCGGCGGCATCGACGCCGCCGCGCAAGAATTGACCGCGTCATGAGTGCGCTTTTCCCGTGCGGCTGATTTTTCTCATCCTCATTACACTGATCATCGCAACCGCTGTCGGCCTCGGTGCGACGTGGATGACGGCCACGCGCGGCGTCAATGTCGGCACCATCACTATCGGCGCGTGGACAGCGCGCCCGAAGACCGGAACGAGCGATATCGACCCCTACTCCCGCGCCTCGGTCGCACGCAGCGGCGAACTGCCGGTCGGCACCGGCGACGGCGTGACTTTCAGCGCCGCCAAGGACGATTCAGGAAAGCTGCTGAACGGGCAATGCGACGTGGCTGTGAAGGGCGTGACGCCCGCCGCGCGTTTCTGGACGCTGACGATTTACGATAACAAAGGTCAGCTCGTCGCCAACTCGCTGCAGCGCTACGGCTTCACCAGCCAGGAAATCGTGCGCGGATCGGACGGCAGCTTCGAGGTGCGGATCACGTCGCGCGCGCGAGCCGGAAACTGGCTCCCCACCGGCGGGCTCGACCGCTACATGCTGGTGCTGCGGTTGTACGATACGCCCGTCGGCGTCGCCACGCGCACGCAGAAAGATGCGCCGATGCCCGCCATCACAACGGTGAGCTGCCCATGATTCGCTGGCTGTTCGCGATCATCGGCGGCGTGCTGCTCGGCGGCGTGGTTCATCTCGTCAGCGTGCTGGTGCTGCCGCGCGTGGCGACGCTCGATGCGTATTCGCGGCTTGCGCCGCTCACCAAGCTGAACGCGGTGACGCCTCTGCCCGCGGCCGGGCCGGGCTCGGCGCCGATGCCGTATATGGACCCGGCCTTCGCGAGCGCCGTCTGCCGCTACGACCTCTCCAAGGGGCCGCTCAAGCTCAAGGTGCCGGTCAGCCAGGCCTATACGTCGGTGTCGTTCTATACCCGCAACGACACGGCCTACTACGCGATCAACGATCGCTCGGCGGGCCGCCGCGTGATCGAACTCGACCTGATGACCTCAGATCAACATGCGGACCTGCCGGAAGAAGAAGACGTCACCGCCGCCGACCGGCTGATTATCGATTCACCGACGACGACGGGTCTCATCGTGCTCAAGGCGCTGGCGGCGGAGCCCGGCCTGATGCGACAGGCCGAGGCTTCGCTTGCCGCGGCGACCTGCGGAATCCAGCCCGCGCAGGCCGCCGCACGCTGACGGAGGAAGCCCACCGCATCATCTTAGATGCGGCCAGACCTCCAGCGCGCCGCGATAGATCATCTCGCCCGCCACGTAGAGAATGACCGCGAGGCCGACATAGGCGATCCAGCGGTGCTTCTGCAGCAGCTTCGCAATGAACGAGGCGGCCAGACCCATCAGCGCAATCGACAGAGCAAGACCGAAGATCAGCACCATCGGGTGCTCGCGCGCGGCACCGGCGACTGCGAGAACGTTATCGAGGGACATCGACACGTCCGCGATAACGATCTGCCAGGTTGCCTGAGCAAGCGTTTTGGTCGGGACAGCATCCGCGCCGCGGTTTTGGGCGAGTGCGGCCTGCTCTTCATGGGCAGGCGCGCTCAGCTCCCGCCACATCTTCCAGCAGACCCACAATAGCAGGATGCCGCCTGCGAGCAGCAGGCCGACGATTGCAAGGAGCTGTGTTGTAAGAGCCGCGAACACGATGCGCAGCAATGTCGCCGCGCCGACGCCGATCAGGATCGCCTTGTTACGCTGCTCTTTCGGCAGGCCCGCAGCGGCAAGGCCGATGACAATGGCGTTGTCGCCAGCGAGAACGAGATCGATCAGGATGACCTGAGCGAGTGCAGTCAGAGCTTCTGGAGTAATGAGATCAAACATGAGCCGGGCTTCCCTTGATGTGGAAGAGCGGCCTCCGGTTGCAGGCGGTGCGGACACGTCACGACACGTATCGGTACGGCAACCCACCAAAGCCGAAGCTTTCAGGGCCGAAGTACCTGAGATGCGCACGGTGCGCCGAAAATCGAAGGGCCACTCGAATTGACGTCCAGTCCGACATCACAGCCTCGCGGCTGCCAGAGGGGCCCGGCCTGGTTTTCTGGTTTAGGCTTAAGTCTCAATCTCTCCTTTCGTTGCGCGCTTCAAACAGATGCTCGAACAGTTGCGCCGCCTGTTCGGGTTCACCCATCACCGAGGCGGCACAACCGGTGATGACAAGGCCTCCGGCGACATCCCAGAGATTCACCTTCTCCGTGTTTTTCCGGGTCCTGACCGACAGAGCCGTGAATGCGGCCAGCGCGGCTGCTGCAAAAAACAACATACTCAGCGCGGGCAGCACCAGATGCGGCTCAAGCGCGTAAACCAGGAACAGCGCCGGTGCGGCCAGAGCAAGGCTCAGCACCAGCAATGCTCCGGAAGAACGCGCCGCAAGGAGCCTCTGCACGAGTGGGGAACTCATCATGTCCTTCCCCTTCATTTGAGATACGCCGATTGCGCCACACCCGTAGAAAACAACCGGGCATGCACCGAGACAACGTGACCTTCAGCCGCGTGTCGGAACGTCGCAGAGAATCTTGATTTAACCGCCGACGCGCAGCGCGCGGCAGACAACCGGCGGCGCGCCGGTCCATGCCTCGGAGGCGCGATGCGAGAGCTGCGCGATCAGCCGGTCCGCGTCGGCTGCCATCATGTCCGGAGCCTGAATCACGAGACGCTCGAGCGCCCAGCGATAGGACGCGACGCGCTGGTGAACGGCCTGCTGCACCCATTGAACCACGAGCACGTTCTCGCACATGCGCGCCTGCGCGTCGCCGTACTCGCGCTGGGAAATCTCCGTGACGATGCCGAGCGCCTTGTTGCGCTTGATGTCGAGATCATTGATCCGCATCGCGACGGGAATGAACTGATCGAGCATGGTGCCGTCGTTGCGGACGTCCTCGATCAGGCCGGTATAGGCCGAGGTCTGCGAGCGGTGCGGCTCGTCGATCATCCGCCGCCCGTACAGCGTATGATCGAACACCACCTTCCTTCGCCAGGGCGCGGGAATTCTCTCGTAGTCGCCGAACACCGCTTTCCAGGCCGGATGCGAATGCGGCGGCTCGATGAAATAATAGGCGATGTCACGCAGGTTTCGCTCTTCATCGGTGAGCTGGAAGTCCGACGCCCGTTTGCCGAGGCTCTCATTGGCCTCGCGGCCGACCCAGCTATGCATGTCTTCGTGATAGAACGATGCGCGGGTGCGGCCGAAGTCGTCGCTCGGACAGGCGAGGCTTGCGACAAACGGCAAAAGATAAAGCGGATTACACATCGCGATCCGGTGTCAGCGTTGCAGTCCGGCGCAAAACGCCGGATGGATTTTCAGGAACGCGCCCGTCGCTTGCGGCGGCGACCCGACGCAGTCCCCTTTTCCGGCCCCGCCCCGCCACTGGATTCTTCCGTGTAGCGTTCGATCCGGATAGCCGGAAGAATTACGATCGTCGCCGTTCTTCCGCGGGAGGCCGCGTTCACATCCGGAGCGACGCGGCGCGCCGCGAGATCCGCCGGAAACTCAACCACAATGCCCATTTCGCTCTCTCCTGGCCGCCGAATCACGCTTCATGCGCTGACGGCCCAGTGCTCCTCTGGGACGGATTAAGGACAATCATGGTTAACGGCTTATTAAAGAGCCCGCGCTAACGTCAGGCCAGAATTCAACCTGCGCGCCCGGCATGACCACACTTCCGATGTTTCACGGTTTCGACGGACTGATGACACTCTCCCGGCGCGAGGGCGTCGATATTCGTCCCACCTTGCTGCGCGTCCTGACCGACCTCTACGTCCAGACCCGCAACCATAGCCGCGACGAGGAACGTCAGTTCACCGAACTGGCTTCGCGCCTGATCGATGAAGTCGATGACGCGACGCTCGCGGCGGTGCGTTCGCGGCTCGCGATCTATCCCGACACGCCGCGCGAGATCGCGTGGAAACTGCAACTCAGCCGCCAGCGTCCGCCGGCGTCCTCCTATCGCCGCCCCGAGCCCGCTCTCGAACTGGACCCCGCCTCGGACATCGAGATCGTTTCAGACCCGGAGCCGACCCTCGCGCCCGGGATCGCGCCGCCCGCGCCAGTCATGTCCATGCAGCCGGACGATGCAGCGAAGCTCATTGATATGTTTCTGGCGGCCGACAGCAGCCATCGCGCGCAGATCCTGCGCGGCCTGCTGGACGCGCCGCTCAAACCCTCCACGCCCGTCGATCCACGTCGCGCTACCCGCGCGATCGCGGCTTTGGAACAAATCGCCGTAACGGCGGATTCAGCAGCCTTCATCGCAGAGCTGGCGGATGCGCTGATTTTGACGTCGCGCGTCGCGGAGCAGATCGTCAACGAACCTGGCGGCGAGCCGCTGGCCTGCGCGCTCAAGGCGCTCGACATGCCGGGCGAATCCTATCAGCGCGTGCTGCTGTTCCTGAATCCTGCGCTTGGCGAGTCGGTGACGAAGGTCTACCGGCTGGCGCGGCTCTACGAGACCATCGAACCGCGCACCGCGCTGATCATGCTGGCCGCGTGGCGCGGCAACGCGATGGCCACGACCCGCGCGAAGTACCGCCCCGCGCTCTATGATGACGAACGTCACCGCGCCCGACCTGCTGCGGCACAGCCACGTCCAGCCACTCCGTCAGATACGCAGGCCGTTCCGCGCAATACGTCACGCGGATAATCAACACGCAGACTTTTACGATCTTCAGGATTTGGCCAGATCGAGGAAGTGGCGGCCCTCTCTGTCCTCGATCTCGACGATCCAGACATCGGGATCGAAGCTGATTTCCTTCGCCAGCCGCGCCTCGATGACCGGCTCGTCCACCGCCTGCGGCGGCGACTGCGTGAATACGCGCTCGACCGGGCGGCTTTCGTCATAGACGGTCTGCGGCGCGGGCACGAACAGCATGGCCTTGCCGTCCATCAGCGCGACCTTGACGAAGACGGCCCCCGCCTCCTCCGCGCCGCGACGGCGGACAGCGCCGAACACGCCCGCGCTTTGGCAACGCCGCAGATAACCGGCAACCCATATGGATGATTTCAGGCGGGACATCAGGCTGAACCGGTCGCACGGATAAGGAGACAAAGAGGTGTTATCATAATCGAGCGCCTCAATGTTCGCAGCTATCGTCCAATGCCTGCTCTATGTCCTCAGCGGCGCGCTCTGCCTCTTCTTGCTGAGAGGATTCTGGCGCGGGCTGACGCTCCCTCCGCACAAGGAAGGACATCGCCCGAGCCGGAGCATTCACTGGTGGTATGGGCCGCGCGACTAAGCCGGTTTACTCGATCGGGCGGCCAGTCAGGACACTCAGGTCGTGGATCAGCCGGTCGGAGAGCTGGCCGGTGACCGGCAACCTGCGGTCGCGCTCGAACTTCTGAATCGCCGCCTGAGTATCGGTTCCGATCACGCCGGTGGTCTTGAGCTGGCCATAGCCATATTCCGTGAGCGCGCGCTGAACGGCAGCAATGCGCCGGGTGGACACGATCAGGTCACCGACCGGATCGCTCTTGGCCACGATGGCGGCGGGTGGACGCAGCGGCGCAGCGCTCGGTTTCGGAGCGACAGGCGCTTCAACAGGCTTTTCGATAACACGGGCCTCGGCCTCCGCCGGGCGGACGCGCGGCAGCGGCGCCGGAACCGGCACGGAAGTTGTCGCCGGCATCTGGGAAACGGAAACGGAGGCCGTACCGAACATCGGATAGGGATGCCGGCCGGCCTGCAGGAACATCGCATTGGTCACGATGGCGACGACGGCCGCCAGCGCCGCCGTGGCCGCCAGCGTGTCCTTCGGGCTGTGGAGCAGCACGCGCATGATCAGACCGCGTTCCGGCTCTGCTTCGACCGCAGCGGCGGCGGCGGCACGCTTGCGGCGGCGGGGCTTTTCATCGTCCATGTCGATCTGCTTAGGCAATTTTCTTCACCTGATAATCTTGGGATTCGCCGCGCGAACGCACGAGCGGCGCAACATTGTCGGATGCATCCTTCAGCGGAGGCGTGAACACCATCGGCAGCGCGACGGTCACCGTCGTGCCCTCGCCGATCCGGCTCTCGACTAGCATTTCGCCGCCATGCATGGCCACCAGACTCTTGACGATGGACAGGCCGAGGCCGGTGCCCTCGTGGCGGCGCTGATAGGTCTTGCCGGCCTGGAAAAATGGATCGCCGATGCGCTTCAGGTCTTCCGCGCCGATGCCGATGCCGCTGTCGGTGACGCGCACCACGAGACGCGGCCCTTCGACAGACGCGGCGACGACCACCTTGCCGCCCTGCTCCGAGAACTTGATCGCATTGGACAGGAGATTGAGGATCATCTGCTTGAACGCGCGCGGATCGCCCGTGATCTGCGGCAGATCCTGCGGAGCACGCGTCACGACCTCGATGCCGTTCTCGCGCGCCTTCAGCACCATGAGATTGCAACAGCTCACCAGCGATTCGCGGGGCATGAACGGTTCCGGCGAAATCTCGAAATTGCCGCTCTCCATCTTCGACATGTCGAGGATGCCATTCACCACCGACAACAGGTGCAGCCCGGATTCGTTGATCAGCTTGGCGTATTCCTGACGCCGCGCCGCATCGATCATCATGTCCTTCTCGTGCACAATCATTTCCGAGAAGCCGATGATGGCATTCAACGGCGTGCGGAGTTCATGACTCATGGTAGCGAGGAAACGCGACTTGGACGCGCCTGCACGTTCGGCTTCCATATGCGCAAGCTCAAGCGCCCGCTCCTGGGTCTTGCGCTCGGTCACATCACGCATCACCGCCACGACCTCGGTGCCGGAGGAATCCGATGCTGAAGTTTCGATGGATCGGCATCGCATCTCGATCCAGATGAATTCGGACGATCCGCGCTGGTCGTGTCCACGGATCACGTCGCGCCGGATACGGAACTCGACACTGCGCTCTTCGCCGCTGCGGGCCGCTTCCGACAGCGCGGTAAGATAAGCTGGCCGGTCCGCGACGTGGACGCGGTCGAACAGGCCATGTTCCAGCAGGAGCGCCGCGGGCGTTCCCAGCAGACCTTCAGCCGCAGGCGAAATGAACTGGATCGCGCCGTTGCGGCTATGCCGCGAGATCACGTCGCTGATGTTATGCGCCAGCAGCCGATAACGCGCCTCCTCCACCACCAGCAGCTTTCGGCTGGTCCGGGACAGGGCTTCCGCGCTGAATGCAAGCGCGGAGGCGTACATTGTCGCTGTCGCAATGCCGAGCGCCTCGAACAGCGAACCATACTGGGCAGGAATGCGTGTCACTGGCAGCAGGCCGAACGCTTCGATCATCACAAGGCCGAGCGCGCAGCCTAGCGCCAGAACAACAGCAACCGCCACGGCACGGCGCGAGGTGGACAATGCGGCATCGAGCGGCACGGCCACCAGCCAGATCGCCGCGAACGACGAGATGCCGCCTGTGTAAGCACATACAGCCGTCACTACGGCCGCGAGCGCGGTCGACGAGAGAATGTGCGCGCGCTCATAGTTGCCGGTGCGCGAAAGATAATAAGAAAGAAGGATCGGCGCGATCAGCCACGCAAAGACCATCACCTCGATTTCCTGCGGCGCTCCGCGCAGCGCAAGATAGATCGGCAAAGTGGCGAGTGCGGCCAGGCCGCCCAGCAGCCGCGGACCGATGAAGGCACGGTGACGCGCGCTTGTCATCGGATCGTGCCGCGCGGACGGATGCAGCAGCGAATCCAGATGATCGCGTATGATGACAGACAGTCTCACGTTGTACTCACCACTCGGCCGGCGGTCGTCGCATCGACTGCCCCGCGCCCCCGTTTTTCGTTTGGCGGATCGTGTCAGAGCGAACTTAAGCGAACGCTAAGGCATCAGCCACGGACGCCGATCGCACCACCGGATGCGCGGTTTTGCCTGCATTCCGCGGTTTCATTCACCCAGAATGGTGAACGCAACCTTTCCGTAACGATCCGTTATGGTTTCGGAATTGTGCATGCCGGAAAGCCGGGCGGCGCGCGGCATGCACAACAATGATCTGCCGATCAATCGAAAATTTACGCCAAATCAAACCAGTCAAATTTTAAACACCGCTCAAACCGGAGATTTAATCACGGCTGGTAGAAGACGTGATGCTTGCGAGATTCAAATCGCAAACAGACGGAGCGCTTCGGCGGGATGAAGCCGTTCCGGTGAATGGACTAACGGGGTGTGAGATGTTCTTCCTGCTTCGCATGGCGTTCTGGCTCGGGCTGGTGCTCGTGCTGCTGCCGACCGACAAGACGCCGGACTCAGACAAGAGTCCGCAGATCGGCGCTGCCGACGCGATTTCGGCTGCGACCGCCGCGATGTCCGACATGAGCCAGTTCTGCACCCGCCAGCCGGCAGCGTGCACCGTGGGCGGACAGGCCGCCACAGTGATCGGTGCGCGCGCGCAATCCGGCGCGAAGAAGGTCTATCAATTCATCACCGACAAGGCCGAGAAGAACGAAACCAAGACGCCTGAAGCCATCGAAAAATCCGCCAAGAAGGCACCCGACCATACCGGCTCGATCGGCACGCCTTATGATGCCTATCCAACCGATCCGCAAAGCCTGGCAACCACCCACCAGACCCTCACGCAGGAGGACATGGATATCGAGTGGCAGGCGCCGACGGCACCGCTGCCGGTTCAATAGGTTTTCGGAACAGCATTTTTCGGGCCTCTCAAGGCCCGAAATGTATGGCTATCGACGCCTCGCGAACTCATATATGGCTCGTGTCGAACACCTGATACGAGTTTGCGGACAGCCATGACGATCGACGATATCCGGGACAATTTCGAACTGCTGGACGAGTGGGATGACCGCTACCGCTATGTCATCGAACTTGGCCGCACGCTGCCCGCGATGACTGACGCGGAACACTCCGCCGCGAACAAGGTTCAGGGCTGCGCCAGCCAGGTCTGGCTCTCGCGCGAGATCGACCGCAGCGGCAGCGAACCCGTGCTGAATTTCAAGGGCGACAGCGACGCCCATATCGTGCGCGGGCTGATCGCGATCCTGCTGACCATCCAGTCCGGCCGGACGGCCCGGAATATTCTGGACACCGATCCCATCGCCATTTTCGACGAGCTCGGGTTTCGCGAGCACCTGACCCCGCAGCGCTCCAACGGCCTGCGCGCGATGGTGGAGCGGATCAGGAACGATGCCCGCGAAACATTGGCCTCGGCCTCCTGATTCTTACGGCGTGAACGCCGCATCGTCGGCGAGCCAGGTTCGGATCGCAGCAGGTCCGTCATGGCCTTCTGTCCGCAAGCCATAATGCCGCGCCAGCCGGTCGAGTGCGAGTTGCAGCACCACCTTGGCCGAACGCGGCGGCCAGCCCCGCGCGCGCTCGACATCCTCAAGGCCGCGCAGGAAGCAGCACACATCCAGCAACAATCCGGAAAATTCCGGGCCGCAGGCCTCCAATGCAAGCCGCACGCGCTGGCGTGACGCAACGATCAGATCCGTCATATCACTGCCGCTTCCGCCCGATCCGCGCGTTCGGCCGATGCCAGACCAGCTCGACGTCACCCGCGGCGTCAGATGCGCACGGGTAAAATCGGCGCGCAGCCGCTCTCCGGCGATGAATTGATCCGGCCCGATCATGGTGCGGCCGTCGCGGCCCTTGCGCCGCGCCAGCCATGCGAGCGGACTCTCGCTGTCGTTGACGAGGACCTGCGCAATGCCGCTTTCCGTCATCAAATCCCGCGTCGACAGATCGAGATGCCGCGCGCGAAACGCGCCGATCTCCTCATTGACGGCAGGCGTTGCCGATGACGCGCTCACGGCAGACGATGTCGATTTGATACGACGCGTTTTGCGGGGTTTCATTGGGCGGCCCTCCCGAGGGCTGCCGCGCAAACACGTTCAAGCGTCGCGACCCGGCAGTCGAACCAGATGTCATCGCGGCAATCCTCTATCGCACGGCAGGCATGGGCCGCCGTGGTGCGGTCACGCCCGAACGCCTGCCCGACGGTCTCGAAGCTCAGGCCAAAACCGACATGAGCGAGATACATCGCGATCTGGCGCGCATGGGCAATGCGCCGGGAGCCGCGCAGCGTTGTCCGGAGAATGTCGGCGTCGAGACCGAAGTCGAATGCGACGCAGGCCGTGACCAGGCGGCAAACATCTTGCGGGCGCGCATCGATTGTCTCAGGATCGGGCGGCGGTACACATACGACGGGCAATCTGGTTTCAAGCATCAGGACCTCTCTAGGAATATATACCCATATCCTAGAGCAGATGCCAACTACGGGGATCGCGATCCCCGTACATTTTTCAGGTCCTGTGACACGACGATCAAGCCGCTGAAACAACGAGATTATTTTCCAAAGTCAGCAGGCCCGCAGCCGCTATTTCCTGCGGCGACGCTGCTGTCCGAGGCCCATTTTCTTGGCGAGCTGCGAACGGGCGACGGCGTAGTTCGGCGCAACCATCGGATAGTCGGCCGGAAGGCCCCACTTCTCGCGATATTGCTCCGGGCTCATATTGTATTGCGTGCGTAGATGTCGCTTCAGCGACTTGAATCGCTTTCCGTCTTCCAGACAGACGAGATAGTCCGACGTCATCGACTTCTTGACCGAAACGGCGGGCTTGGCCGGCTCGGCAGGCGTTTCCGGACTGCCGCCGGACACCCGCACCAGCGCCGCATGAATCTGGCTGATCAGCGCCGGAATCTCCGATGCCGTGGTCGCATTGTTGCTCACATAGGCCGACACGATCGATGCGGTCAGATCAACGAATCCCTTGGGGGTGCTCTCGCTCATCGCAATCATCTTTCAAAGGGCGAAGGGGATTACAGTCAAAAACCGATCTGCCAAAGCAGACATCCGCCAAACGCAGGTTTTGGCGCCATCTATACTTGCAAGTATGAAAGAAGTTCCGTCGGTCGACAAGATAAACTGAGCCCGCCGCGGGGCCGTGTGCAGTCCGTTACCGCTGGATCAGTTGCGCTCGTCCAGATGGGCGCGCAATTCGTCGATCGAGGCAAATCTCACCATGCCTTCAGGCATCTGAGCCTCGATCGAACCGTCTGAATACAGCGAATAGGCCATCGAATCGACCACGCCGGATTTCACGATCGTGACCGACGATGCGTCGGAGCGGCGCGGCGGCTGGAATCGCTCGCGGGCAGGCTCGGCGGTCTCGCCTTCCTCGGCAGGTGCAAAGCGGTCGCCGCGCGGCGGCGCCGATGAGTCAGGCCGCGACCGGGTCGGCTGAGGCCATGCGCTCTCGAAAGGATCGGCGGCCGAAGCCGTCGTCTGGCGAAAACTATCCGCGAGAGAAGGACGGTCCCCCTCGTCCGGCGTGGCCTCCGGGCGCGGCGAAGGTTCGCGATCCTTGCTGTCGCGCCGATGCGACGCGAACATAATGTTACGCCGTACCGGAGCCGGACGCTCCGCAGGCGGCTCGGCCGGCGCATCGACGGATTCAGCCGGCATGGGATTGCGGGCTCGGGAGACCGGATGATCAGGCCAGGTGTCGGCCACTTCCGGAGCCGTTTCAGGAGCCGCGCGGTCCTGATCGCGATCGCGGCGAGTGACAGGCTCGCTTCGTTCCGGAAGTTCATCGCGAACGAACAGCCGGTCTTCGCGGGGCGGCTGCGGCGCGGGAGGAGCAACCACAGGGACCTCGCGCGCGGGCACGACCGGAGCCGGCAGCGGCACGCCGGCCTCCAGCCTGCGCGTCAGATTTTTCAATTCCCTGCCGATGAAATACAGCCCGATCAGGATCAGTCCGGTGCAGGACACGATCGCTCCGGTCATAATCATCGTATTGCCGAAGCTGAACTCCTTGATCGGAATTCCAAAAACAACCGTCAGCAGGCCGATACACAGCACGACCGTTCCGCCGATCAGCATGGCAATCATCGCAGGCTCCAAATGCGCGTCCGCAGATTCGCGCGAGACTTCATGTTACGTTCATAACGGCCCCATTACCAATTGTAACCATTCGAGAGCGGACATCTTCACGGCTCCCCGGCATGAAGCTGAACCGGACGAACGGGCTGCTGATTGACCCGGGCGAAGGCGGATCGTTCCGCGGGATGCCCTTATATTGCAATGCAATCGGGGAAATTGCGCCACAATTGGCAATTACTTGGATACCAAACCGGGATACAAGGTTCCTTGGGAAAGCCTGCAAAATGAGCGCGGGCCCGGGACGCTGGATTCACTGACCAAGATGTCATCCATCACAACATCGGCCCTCGAAACGCCGGCCGGGCGTTCGCTCGAGCAGACGTGCGACGACCTTGCGCTCGCCCTGCTGGCGGTTGTCACGGTCGTCGCTGGGTTCACCTTCCGCGATTACGGCCTGGGCTGGGACGACTACACCCACGCCGAATATGCCGACCTGCTGCTCAAGATGTACGGCAGCGGATTCACCGACACCAGCGCCCTCTCATTCGCCAACCTCTACATGTACGGCGGCGGCTTCGACATGGCCGCGGCGCTGTTGCACAAGATCGTCCCGCTCGAACTGTTCGAGACACGGCGGCTGCTGGGCGCGATCGTCGGCCTGATCGGCCTCGGCGTGACATGGCGGCTGGCGCGCCGCGTCGGCGGACCGGTCGCCGGGCTTGCGGCCCTCGCCCTGCTGGCGCTGTGCCCGACCTTTTACGGGCACATGTTCATGAACCCGAAGGATGCGCCCTTCGCCGTCGCGATGGTCATCCTGATGCTCGGCCTTGTCCGGCTGGCGCAGGAATATCCCTCTCCTTCCCCGCATACGATTTTGATCGTCGGCCTTGGCGCAGGCCTGTCGGTCGGCTCGCGTATTCTCGGCGGCCTCGCACTGCTCTATGCCGCAATCGGCTTCCTGCCGATCTGGATCGCCGACATTCGCCAGCACGGCGTGCGCGAAGCGGCGCACCGTTTCGCGCATGTCGCCTACGTGCTGCTGCCCGGCCTGCTGCTCGGCTATCTCGTGATGGGCCTGATCTGGCCGTGGGCGATCATCGACGTCGCCAATCCGTTTCGCGCCCTGACCTACTTCTCGCATTTCTTCGAGAAGCCGTGGAAAGAGCTGTTCGACGGCGCGATCGTCTCGGTGCCGGACATGCCGTGGTCGTATCTTCCTACGCTGTTCGCGCTGCAACTGCCCGAAGTGATGCTGGTCCTGCTCGGCGCGGGCATCGCAGGCACCGCCGTTGCGCTGCTGCGCGCGAATGTCGACACCAGGCGCAAGACCGTCCTGCTGATGCTGACGCTGGCCGCGATGCTTCCGCTCGCCATCGCCATGGTGAAGCGGCCGGCGCTGTATAACGGCATCCGGCATTTCATCTTCGTCGTACCGCCAATGGCGATCATCGCGGGCGTTGCTTTCGCCGCGATCATCGGATGGCTGAAACAGCACAGCCGCGCCGCGCAGGCCGTGTTCGCCGCGCTGTTCCTGTTCGGCCTGATGTTGCCGTTCAATGAAATGATCCGGCTGCATCCCTATCAGTACACGCATTTCAACCACATCGCCGGAACGGTCCGCGGGGCCGACGACCGCTACATGCTCGACTATTGGGGCCTGGCCCTGAAGCAGGCGTCCGAAGGCTTGCGGCAGGATCTGGAAGAAAAGCAGGAGCACGCGCCGCCCAATCGCAAATGGCGTGTCGCCGTATGCGGCCCGCAGCGTCCGGCGCAGGTGGCGCTCGGCCCGGGCTTCGCCATCGGATGGGACAGCCATGCCGCCGATTTCGCCATGACGCTCGGCGAATTCTATTGCAAGGGCCTCAACGCCCCGGTGGTGGTGGAGATCAAGCGCGACGATGTGGTGTTCGCGCGCGTCTACGATATCCGTGGCAAGAGCATCGCCAGCCTGCTCGCTATTCCGGCCCCCTGACCTGCCGCGGCCTTGCCGGCCACATGGCGCCCTTGCGAGGACCGCAGGTTGCGGCATGTCCGGCGCGGGACTAGGCTCGCTCCAGACAACAAAATTCTGGGAGCAAACGCATGTCGCCGGCCGAAGCACGCCTCAAGGAAGTTCAGTCCACCATGGTTCCCTGAGAATGGGAGCAGCGCGTCAATCTCGCCGCCTGCTATCGCCTGGTGGCGCTTTACGGCTGGGACGATCTCGTCGATACGCACATCTCCGCGCGCGTGCCCGGCGGCGAGCATCACTTCCTGATCAATCCCTACGGACTGATGTTCGACGAAATCACCGCGTCGAGCCTGGTCAAGGTCGACCTCGACGGCAACCAGCTCACCGAGAGCGAATACAGCATCAATCCGGCGGGCTTCACCATTCATTCCGCCATTCACGAGGTGCGTGAGGATGCCGGCTGCGTACTGCACCTCCACACCGCAGACGGCACGGCGGTGGCAAGCTGCATGGAAGGCCTGCTGCCGCTGAACCAGACGGCGCAACTCGTCACCGGCGACCTCGCCTATCACGACTATGAAGGTATCGCGCTCGACCATGACGAACGCCCGCGCATCCAGCGCGACCTCGGCACCAAGAACCACCTGCTGCTGCGCAATCACGGCACGCTGACCGTCGGCCGTTCGGTCGCCTCGGCGTTCGAGCGCATGTATCATCTGGAGCGCGCCTGCACGATGCAGGTCCGCACCCGCATGCTGGGACCCACCGCCTATCCGGTGGAGAAGCTGGTGATCGAGAAGAACGAGCAACTCGTCAGCAACGCGGATCGCTCAGACAAGCGCTCCACCATGCTGGTCTGGCCGCCGTTGCTGCGCAAGCTTGACAGGATCGACCCCAGTTATAAGAATTGATCCGTCAGCCTCTACACTGACACGGACTCAAAACGCCGCCCAATTCCGGGCGGCGTTTTTGCGTTTGGGTCATGACCGGACCTGTTCTGGCCACCGCCCGACATCCTCTCAGTGAGATAGCAGTACCCAGCATGGCGGATTGGTCAGGATCGAGCGCGTGGCGCCGCCGAGAACGAATTCGCGCAGCCGCGAATGACCATAGGCGCCCATCACCAAAAGATCGATGTCGCGCGAGGCGACATACGATTCCATGAAGCTGCCGATGGAATGCTGATCGGTCTTCTTCACATCTTCATGGATCGCTTCGATTCCGAGACTGGCGAGATGGTCGATGAACTGCTGTCCCTGCCCCGCCGCCATCGGCTTGTCGTCGGTCGCGGTAAAGACACGTACACTCGCTGCATGCCGCAGGAACGGAATGGCATCCGCAACCGCGCGCGTGGCCGGACGGCTGCCATCCCACGCGATCGCGACATTCCGGAATGCCGCCGCCAGCTTGCGAACCGGCGTTTCCGGAAACACCAGCACGGGCCTGCCGGAGTCGAAGACCAGTTCCTCCGTCATATCGAGCTGGTCTTCCGCGTCCTTGCGCAGCGGCTGAACCGTCACGTGATGCAGCCGCGCCGCTTCCAGTACCTGCCGGCTCATCTCGTAAGACGTCCTGCGTTCGAGGCGGCAACGGTGCAGCACGGAATGACGGGCCGCGGCGTCTTCGAACGTCCGAACGAGTTGCTGGGCATTGGTGGCGCTCTTGCGGGCCTCACCCTCAAGGAATTCGCCGACCTGAGCGCCCTCGAAATACAGCCCGGGCTGGACCTCGATTTCATACACCAGCGCAGAAATTCTGGTCTTCGTCGCTGGACCGTCTCCGGTTGGTTTCTCGGAGTGAGACAGACTTTCGCCGAGTGTGAGTACGGCTTCAATCGCCGCTGAAGTGATCGGCTTCGGATAGCTGACAAGCGGAAGCAAGAAATCCCTGATGGCCATGATGATCTCCCTCGACTGACCCTAGCGAAATCAACAGGAACGACCTTGATCTGGCTCAAGGGACGAGGCAACCGCTTTCCCGGCGGATTGACGTGCATCAACGTCACCCGTCGCCAGACAGGGGAAAGTGAGACCGGCATCATTCAACCCCAAGAGCGAGGCGACCCGATGAGAGCGCATCACATCATGACCCGTAAAGTCATCACCATCGCGCCCGACGCATCGATCGTGGATGCGGCAAGGCTGATGCTGGACAATCGCATCAGCGGCCTTCCTGTCGTCGATCTGAAAGGCCAACTGGTCGGCATGGTTACCGAGCGCGACCTGCTGCGGCGGACTGAAACGGGCACGCAACGCAAGCGGCCGCGCTGGCTCGAATTCATCCTCGGCCCCGGACGGCAGGCGGCGGAATACGTTCAGACTGCGGGCCGCCGTGTCCGCGAAATCATGACCGCCGACGTTCGGACCGTGACGGAAGACACGCCGCTGCCGGACGTGGTTTCGCTGATGGAAAAATACCGGATCAAGCGCGTCCCCGTCACGAATGGCGGAAAGCTGACGGGCATCATCAGCCGGCAGAATTTCGTGCGCGCCGTCGCGGGCCTTGCGCGCGAAGTCCCCGATCCCACCGCGGATGACGAGCATATCCGCAAGCGCATCCTCGCGGAGATCGAACGAAATCAATGGACCCCGATCGGCGTCGAAGTCTTCGTGCGTGACGGGGTGGTCGATCTGTGCGGTGTCATCACCGACGATCGCGTGCGGCAAGCCATGGTGGTGTCCGCCGAGAACACCAGCGGCGTCAAGCAGGTCCACGATCACCTGTGCTGGGTCGATCCGATGTCGGGCATTTACATGGAGTCGGAAGAAGACTCCAAGAAGGCAAGTTAGCTTACGCGGCGGCGGCCACAACCCGGTTGCGGCCGTCGTTCTTGGCGCGATACAGCGCCTGGTCGGCCCGCTTGAGCACATCGCCGATGGCCTCGCCCTTTGTCTCAAGGGTCGAGATTCCGATCGAGATCGTGACATCGATGCGCTTGGCGCCTTTCTCGACGGCGAATGGTTCGCCGGCGATGGACCGGCGAAGACGCTCGGCCACCATGCCTGCCACGTGCAGATCGGTCTCCGGCATCACGACAACGAATTCCTCGCCGCCGTAGCGGCACGCGAGGTCGATGCCGCGAATGGACTTGCGAATGCGCATCGCAAATTCGCGCAGCACGTCGTCGCCGGCGTCGTGACCATAGGTGTCGTTGATGGACTTGAAGTAGTCGATGTCCAGCAGCATCAGCGCCAGCGGCTTGGCGCGCAGCGACGCCTGCTCGGCCAGCGTCGCGAGATGGCTTTCCATATAGCGGCGGTTGTGCAATCCCGTCAGCGGATCGGTGATCGCCATTTCAATCGAGTTCTGCACATTGTCGCGCAGATGATCGGTATAGCGGCGCTTGCGGATCTGGGTGCGCGCACGCGCCAGCAGTTCGTTCTTGTCCACCGGGCGCAGCAGATAATCGTTCACGCCGATTTCCAGCCCGCGCAGCAACCGCGCGCTGTTATTGTTCTCAGCATCTGCGATAGCGAGGATCGGTACGCTACGGGTCCGCTCCAGCGAGCGGGCCTGGCTGCACAGCCGCAGCCCATCGAAATTCTCCAGGCCCAGCGAGACGATCAACAGATCGTAATCGCCCTCGGCGGCATGAAACACGGCCTCCGCCGGATTTGGCTCAACATCGACATGGTGTTCGGTGGCCAGCACCGGAGCCAGCCGCTCATAGGATGACGGCCGGTCGTCCACAAGAAGGATGCGGCCGCCCTTCCCGTCGTCCGCCACAGCGGTGCGCTCGGGCGCATTGACGCCGATCTCCAGCGACGTGATTGCGCGCATGCGCAATTCATCGGTCATCATCTTCAGCCGCGTCAGCGACCGCACGCGGGCGATCATCACCACGTCCGACACCGGCTTGGTGAGGAAATCGTCGGCGCCGGCGTCGAGGCCGCGCACACGGTCGGACGGGCTGTCGAGCGCCGTCACCATAATGACTGGAATGAAATGGGTCTTGGGATTCGATTTCAGGCGGCGGCAGACTTCAAAACCGTCGATGTCCGGCATCATGACGTCAAGCAGGACGATATCGCATTCGGCCCGCTCGCAGATTTCCAGCGCCTGCGTTCCGCAGTTCGCCGTCACCACGTCGAAGTATTCCGCCGACAGGCGCGCCTCAAGCAATTTTACGTTGGCGAGAACATCGTCAACGACCAGAACGCGCGCGGACATCGAAGTCTCCAAACTTTCCTAGCCGACAAACCGTCGAACCGTCTCAATAAACTTCCCAACCGAGATCGGCTTGGACAAATACGCTTCGCATCCACCTTCCCGGATGCGCTCTTCATCGCCTTTCATGGCGAATGCGGTGACCGCGACGACGGGAATCGTCCGCAGTTCGGCATCCGCCTTGATCCAGCGCGTAACATCGAGGCCGGAAACTTCGGGAAGCTGAATGTCCATGAGGATGAGATCGGGCCGGTATGTACGCGCGAGATCGAGTGCCTCAACCCCATTGCGCGTACCGACGGTCTGATATCCATGGGCCTCCAACAGATCGCGGAAGAGCTTCATGTTGAGCTCGTTGTCTTCCACGATCAGGACGGTTTTGGCCACCCTGCCCCTCCAATTCCCAAACAATGCCCGGACGTGCTGAAACCATTGAAGTCGCCACGCCGTGATGACTCGGGCATGATGCGTGAAAATAGAGACGATAAGTTACGGAAAGGCAAACACGATCAATGACAAAAGGCCCTACCAACCCTCAGGAAGTGGCTGAATTCGTTGCGATTCAGGCGCTTTCATTCCTGGCGTCGGACCCCGAGCGGCTAGGGTTGTTCCTGACCGAGAGCGGTATCGGTCCACAGACCCTGCGCACGGCCGCCACGGACCCCAAATTTCTCGCCGGGGTGCTCGATTTCATCGTTCGCGATGACGCAACTGTGAAAGCCTTTGCTGACTCCACACAACTCACGCCTGAAGCCGTCATGAATGCACGCGAAATCCTGGACCCGCGCTGGGAGTAACGTCCGTTGAGCGACCGTTCGCCGATCCACCTGGACGGGTTTTGCCGCGATTGCCTGGCGGATAGCAGGCCCGCGGTGAAGCGCTGTGCGGCGTGCGGCTCGCCACGCCTCGTGCGGCATCGATCGCTCGCATCGCTCAGCCTCGCTCACATCGATTGCGACGCCTTCTATGCCACCGTCGAAAAGCGGGACAATCCGGATATCGCCGACAAACCGGTGATCATTGGGGGCGGCAAGCGCGGCGTGGTGTCGGCGGCCTGCTACATCGCGCGGACCTATGGCGTGCGCTCCGCCATGCCGATGTTCAAGGCGCTCGATCTCTGCCCCTCCGCTGTCGTGGTGCGGCCCGACATGGCAAAATATGTCCGAGTCAGCCGCGAAGTCCGTCATGCCATGATGGCGCTGACACCGCTGGTCGAGCCGCTGTCCATCGACGAAGCGTTCCTCGATCTCAGCGGCACGACGCTGGTGCACGGCATGATCCCCGCCAAGGCGCTGGCCCGGTTCGCGGCGATGGTCGAACGCGACATCGGGATCACCGTGTCCGTCGGCCTGTCCGCGAACAAGTTTCTTGCCAAGATCGCCTCGGACCTCGACAAGCCGCGCGGCTTCGTCGTGCTCGATCAGGACGAGGCCCGCACGATGCTGGCCGACAGGCCGGTCGGCTTCATTTATGGCGTCGGCCCTGCCTCGCAGGAGAAACTGTCCCAGCGCGGTTACCGGCTGATCAAGGATCTGCAGCGCGCCGATGAAACCGACCTGATGAAGCAGTTCGGCGCCGAAGGCCGGCGGCTCTGGCGGCTGGCGCAGGGCATCGACGATCGCAAGGTGGTAGCGGACCGCGGCGCCAAGACGATTTCCAACGAGACCACTCTTGAGACGGACGTCCGGGATTTCGCCGCGCTGGAGAAAATCCTGTGGCGGCTGTGCGAGCGCGTATCGGCGCGGCTCAAGAGCAGCGACCTGTCAGGCTCGACCATCACATTGAAGCTCAAGACCGCTGATTTCCGCCAGCGCACTCGCTCGCAATCCATCGCCGTGCCGACGCAGCTTGCGACACGGATTTTCGGCACCGTCCGCGAGATGCTCAATCGCGAGATCGATGGCACCGCATTCCGGCTGATCGGGGCCGGCGTGAGCGCGCTCAAGCCCGGCGCCGAAGCCGACGATCAGGACCTGCTGGACCGCCGTTCAGCCCATGCCGAACGCGCGATGGACGACGTGCGCAAGAAGTTCGGCAATGCCGCCGTCATGCGCGGCATCTCTTATGAAGGGCCGCCGAAGACGGAGTGAGCCGTTACTTGCAGGGCTTGGTGTCCTTAATGTCGATCTTGTCCATCGCGCCCGCGATGACGAAATCGTTGTAGTCCAGAACCAGCGCGCGCGAGACGCCATCCTCGTACAGTTCAAACGACATCGCATAGACCGGCGTCTGTTCACCGCTGTCGGTCTTCGCCGCGCGGTCGTAATAGCTCACGGTGACCGGCCAACGCGTCTGGGATTTGAACGCCGCGTTGTCGGAAGCGGCATCCGGCCCCTTGGATGCCTTGGTGCCCGGAATCGGTTGCCCGATTACGGTCAGCGTGTTGTAGACCTTCTCACCATTGTCCGATCCGTCATAGACCACGAGTTCGAGCAGCGACTTGCCTTCCCGCGCGGCCTCGATGATCCGCTTCACCTGCTCGGTGGGAAATACCGCATCCTGAATGGTGAAAGTCTTCGCCGCCGGCTTCTTCAGTTTGACCGTGATGGTGTTTCCGCTGCGCTCCGCCACACCGTCGACCGCCGTGGGCTCCGCTTCGTTCATGCGGGTTTCGATCTTGAAGCGATAGCTCTTGCCTGCCGCGTCTTCCCAGCTTGTGGAGCGCAGATCGCTCATCGTCGTCTTGTCTTCGCCGGTCTGCAACTGCGACACCTGACGGAATTCCGTGGTGTAGCCCTCGCAGGCGCTGCCGGCGAAGTTGTAGAGAATGCGCCCCCGCGCGTTGCTGACGCTGGCGTTGCCGCGCGCCGACTTCAGGCTGAGATCGTACACTGCCTGATGCGCCAGAAACGACACGCCCGGAGCCGCCCGTGCGCCGGAGCCAGGCGCCAGACACGCGAGCGTCAGCGCCATCGACAAAGTGAGCGCTGCAGAACCTGACACCCGAGGCAAACGACGCATGACGTCTCCTTGAAAGCGAGAATCAAAAGAATAATTGCCGCCGCATTGCGCCGCAACGGGGGCAAATCGATGAAGCCGCCTGAATTTAACGGTGAAAGCGGCAGTTTCAGGCCTGCTTGCATGTGCCATCACGATGGGCGAAATATGGCATGCCTGAACAATCCGGCGTGTATGCCTAAATCTATGCGCCGGAATCCATCGGGCAATTCATACGGGAAACATTGGGGACGGACATGGCGGGAACGGTCGAGCAGAAGTTGAGCGCGCTGGGCATTGTGTTGCATGAGCCCAATCCGCCGATAGCGAATTATGTCGGCTTCGTGCGCACCGGCAATCTGCTGTTCGTATCCGGACAGGTCTGCAACACGCCGGAAGGCAAGCTGATTGCAAAGGGCAAGCTCGGCGCCAGCGTGACCATCGAACAAGGCACGGCTGCCGCACGCGGCTGCGCGATCAACCTGCTGGCCCAGGTCAAGATGGCGCTCGGCGATCTCGACAAGGTCGCGCGTGTGGTCCGCCTCGGCGGCTTCATCAATGCGATGCCTGATTTTCTCGACGGACCGAAAGTGCTGAACGGCGCTTCCGACCTGATGGTCGCGGCGTTCGGCGACAAAGGCCGCCACGCGCGCACCACCGTCGGCGTCGCAGCCCTGCCTTCCGACGCTGCTGTCGAGGTCGAAGGCATCTTCGAGGTTGCCTGATCCGATGTTCTCCCGCGCGCCCGACTGGCTGACCGCACGACCGATCGCGCATCGGGGCCTGCATGATCGCGCCAACGGCGTTATCGAAAACATGCCGTCCGCGATCGACGCGGCGGTCGCGGGGAATTTCGCCATCGAGGTCGATCTGCAGCCCTCCGCCGATCACGAGGCTATGGTGCATCATGACTACATGCTTGGCCGACTGACCCAGGGCAGCGACGAACTGCTGTCGCTGACCGCCGCACAGCTCAAGCAGGTGGGGTTCAAGCATACCGCCGAGCACATGATGACGCTCGGCGATTTCTGCGCGCGCGTTGCAGGACGTGTGCCGATCGTGCTCGAGATCAAGAGCCGTTTCGACGGCAGCTGCACGGTGGTGAAGCGCATGGCCGAGGTCCTCGCTTCCTACAGCGGCCCCGTCGCCGCGATGTCATTCGATCCCGATCAGGTTCTGGCGCTCCGCGAACTGATGCCGGATTTGCCGCGCGGGATCGTCGCGGAACGGCACTATGACGACGGCGAATGGCTGCAACTGCCGCTCGAGAAGCGGCGGGAGATGACAGGCCTGCGCCATGCCTTCCGCACCCGGCCTCATTTCGTCAGTTACAAGGTGGATGACCTGCCCGCCCCCGCACCATGGATCGCGCGGAATATCTTTGGCTGCGCGCTGATCACCTGGACCGTGCGGACCCCGGAGCAGCAGGCCCGCACCTTCCGTTATGCCGATCAGATGACGTTCGAAGGGTTCATTCCGAAGCTGTGAGCCGGAAAGAGCCTCCCGAACACTTGAAGTCATACACGCGAAGGCCGATCTATAGTGCTGAACGGTTTCGATTTTGTCACGGCCACGGTGCCTCGCCATTTTGACGGATTCCCGCGACATCACCCTGGAAGCAGTTTCCTCCGTCGGCAAGATCGCGGCCGAGGAATGGGACGCATGCGCCCACTCCGGCGACAGCTATAATCCGTTTGTCACACACGCATTCTTCGCGGCCCTTGAGAATTCGGGCTCGGCCGTTCCGCGCACCGGATGGGCGTCCCGACATCTGATCGCACGCATGGCGGACAAGGTCGTCGGCATCGTGCCCTGCTATCTGAAAAATCATTCGCAGGGCGAATACGTCTTCGATCACGGCTGGGCCGATGCCTATGCTCGCGCGGGCGGCAGCTACTATCCGAAGCTTCAGGCATCCGTGCCATTCACGCCGGCCACCGGCCCGCGCCTGCTGGTCCGCGCCGGTGACGATGCGGCGCGCGTTCGCGAAGCCCTCGCAGGCGGACTGATCGCGCTGTGCGGCATTACCCATGCATCGTCCGTGCATGTCACCTTCGCCCAAGAGGACGAATGGGCTTTTCTCGCGAGCCAGGGATTCCTGCAGCGCACCGATCAGCAATTTCACTGGCACAACGAAGGCTATGGCACCTTCGAGGATTTTCTCGCCACGCTGGCCTCGCGTCACCGCAAGGCGATCCGCCGCGAGCGCCGTGACGCCCTCGCTAACGGCATCACTATTCACCCTCTCACCGGTGACGACATCACGCCCGATGCATGGGACGCGTTCTTTGAATTCTACATGGAGACCGGCTCGCGCAAATGGGGCCGGCCCTATCTCACACGCTCGTTTTATGATCAGATCGGCGCGACCATGGCGAAGGACGTGCTGCTGGTGATGGCGAAACGCGAGGACCGCTGGATCGCTGGCGCGATCAACTTCATCGGATCGGACACGCTCTATGGCCGCCACTGGGGTGCCATCGAGCATCATCCCTTCCTGCATTTTGAGGTCTGCTACTATCAGGCCATCGATTTCGCTATCCGTCGTGGCCTGAAGCGCGTCGAGGCCGGCGCACAGGGCGAGCACAAGATCGCGCGTGGTTACCTGCCGCAGACCACTTACTCGGCGCACTACATTGCCGATCCCGCTCTGCGCCGGGCGATCCGCGATTACCTGAAGCAGGAACGAAGTTATGTGCAGGAGGCGGTCCGCGAACTGACCGAGGCCGGTCCATTCAGGAAATCCGATGCAGACTAGGCGTTGTCGCGGCTCCGCTGGCAGCTTACGCTTGAAAGCTCTCTTCCATCTCCACGCCGTGAGCGCGCCTTGAGCTCAACCATTGAGATCATCAGTGACTTCCTGAAACGGCGCGGCCCGGAACTGCGCCAGACCCTGCGCGTCACAATCGCGACCGGCATAGCTTACGCGGCCTTCCGGCTGCTTGACCTGCAGCAAGGCTACTGGGCGGTCTTCACCGTGCTGATCGTGATGCAGGGATCGATCGGCGGCACGCTCGGTGCGGCGACGGAGCGGATGATCGGCACGCTTGCGGGTGCAGTGATCGGCGGCCTTGCCGCGGCGCTTCATTCCAATACGCCGACGGGCATCGGCGTCGCGCTGGTGCTCATCACCTTTGTCGCCATCCTGAGCGCGGCGATCCGGCCGCAGTTGCGTGTCGCGCCGGTCACAGCGGCCATCATGCTTCTGACGGAGCCCGTCGGAGCGCCTGTCCTGCAATTTGTGATCGACCGGATTATCGAGATCGGCCTCGGCGGACTGATCGGCGTGCTGGCGACGATGCTGATTTTTCCCGCCCGTTCACACGGCGTCGTGGTGTCACGCTCAGTCGCCGTGCTCACGCGAATCCAGCGATTGCTGATCGCGGAAGCGGATGCCCTCGAACATGGTGAAGCACTAGTCCCGTCGAACGAGCATCCGGCGCTGCGGCAGGCCTTGATGGCCGTGGAACAGGCGATGAAAGACGCCGAGCGGGAACGCGCCTCGCGTCTTGCCGACCACCGAATTCCGCCTTCGGTGCCGCGGACGCTGTGGCGCGTGCGGAACGATCTCGTCGCCATCGGCGGCACGTTGCGCGAACCGCTGCCCTCGCCGATCGCCACATCACTCGCACCGGCCGCCGCGGGCCTTCTCCGCGCGCAAGCCGAATTGACCAGCCGGTGCGCCAGCGCACTGAACGCCGGCACCGCGGTTTCACGCAACGACGTGGCCGGAGCCCATCTCGCCTTCACGCAGACATTCAGCGGCCTGCGCCAGTCCGGTGAAATGCGGGCGCTGGATTTCAATGCCGTCGGCCGCACCTTCGGCCTCGCGTTTACACTGGACAATCTTCATCGCGACCTGACCGATCTCGCCGACAGAATTGACGAGATCGCGACCGGAATCCCCGAACGGACCGCGACGCCCTGACATGCCTCCACTTGACCTCGCGTTATCCGGCGGCGATGGTGCCGCCAGTTCATTCAGAGACCGCACATGACCGCTTACGATCCCCAGAATATCTTCGCGAAAATCCTGCGCGGCGAGATTCCCTGTCACAAAATTTATGAAGACGAGAAGACGTTCTCGTTTCTCGACATTATGCCGCGCTCGCCCGGTCATACGCTGGTGATCCCGAAAGCACCGGCCCGCAACATTCTGGATATCGATCCCGAAGACCTGGCGCATGTCGCGCGCACCGCCAAGAAAATGGCGATCGCGGCCAAGAAGGCGTTCAATGCAGATGGCATCACATTGCAGCAGTTCAGCGAACAGGCTGGCGGACAGGCGGTGTTCCATCTGCACGTCCACATCATGCCGCGCACCGCAGGCGTCGCCCTGCTGCCCGCGATGACCAACAAGGAAAAGCCGGAGGTGCTGGAAGCCCACGCCACCCGGCTGATCGCGGCGCTGAAGGCCTGAAAGCTTTTCGCAGGCCTGTTAGCCCATCCACCATTTGCCGAGAAGAACGACAAGTTCGCCGGTCACCACGCCGATAAAAACCGATCTGCGCGCGACAAGATAAACCGCAAAGGCGATCACGGCAGCGCTGTAGCGGACAACATCAGGCACCGTCGCCAGCGCGCCCGGCGGCGAAATCAGGATCTGCGCGATCACGCCGGCGAGAATCGCAGCGGCCACCGCCCTCACCCAGACCAGAAATTCAGACGCTTCATCGATCCCGCCGCCGACCACAAGGCCGATCACGCGCCAGACCTCGTTCGAGAGAAAGCCCGCGAACAGCAGCAGCGCAATCGCGTGCCCGTCTCCCAGAATTGCGCTCATGCCCGCTTCCGCCAGCGATGGACGCCGTATGCGACGGTGCCCGCGGTCAATCCGCTGATCATGATATCGACGCCGGTATGCAGAAGCTGGACCAGCGGGAACAGTACCAATCCGAGGGCGAGCGCCAGCTTGTCCACGAGACGCTGCGCATTGCGCGCCGTGGACAACAGGAATGTCATCGGCGTTAACGCCAAAACCCCGGCGGACAGCAGCGGCGGCAGATTGGCCGCGAGCAGATAGCCGATCGTCACGGCGATACAGCTCAGGCTCACCAGCGCGAGGCCCAGCCCGTTCACGAAGACGATCCGCCGCTCGCGCGGCACATGCGGCAACAGCCGGAAGCTTTCCACCCAGACCGTGACCGCCGTCAGATGCGCCGGCAGCGCAAGCTGGCGCATCTTTGTCTGCGGCGTGCGCATCATTGGCAGGACCGCGACCACCATTGGCAACAGGCGGATCGCGCTGATGGTGACGGCCAACGCGGATTCGAGCAGCGTCGCGCCCGCATGCGACGTGGAAATCAGGATGATTTGCGCGGGACCGGCCCAGACCAGCATCGTGCTCGCCACAGCCCAGCCGAGCGTGAAGCCGGTGTCATGAGCGAAGGCCCCCACGCCGATGAACGTGCCGAACAGCACCAGCGCCAGGATCGACGACAGCGCAGATTTCACGCCCAGCCCGAAAGCCGTGGACGTGCTTTGCCATTTCGGGGAATCGAGAGCCGGAAGCGCCAATGGAAAAAACCGTGATGAATCGTTACGATTCATCACGCGGGTGAATCAGATCGCCGTCAAGGGACCGCAGCTACCAATTTATGCAGACCCGCGTGCAAAACAATCATGCGTGCTGCGTGCTTCGATCAGATCGATGGCTCTCGCACCGACGAAGACAGCGTGCTCAGCACGCACAAGCAAACGAAGATCAAACCGATCATGGCGAATGCAAACACAGCAACCTCCTGGAGCCAGACATTGAAAAGCTCCCCGCAATGCCGACCAGATGATTGGAAAACGGTTTCGCAAAAATTAAGAGAAAAACGTCGCGATCGCGTTAGCATTTCATTGATCATAACGCCGCGCACAAGGAATCAGAATTACCCCTGATTCCATTGATCTTTTGATCTTGCCGAAGAACTCGCACGCGTTAACCTTCGCGCGCGATTCATTTCAGCTGCGCATTTTTCTCTGCCGCCAAGCTCAGCCGTGTCGCTGTGTGTTTTTCAGAACGATGCACGCCTGCCCCGCCTTTTTGATCTTGCCGCACATGTCATTCGCAGCGTCACGCGTGTCGGCACCGACGCGCACCTGATAAAACGTCCGTGTCCCCCGGCTTCGGAACACCGAACTCAGCAGGCTGGGATCGTGTTCGCCGATCACGGCACTCAGGCGCTTCATGGAGCGGGCATACATCGCCAGCGCCTTGTCGCGCGAGAAGCCTGCCGCCAGTTGAACGCCCCATGGCGCATCCGCGCCAAGCTTCACCCGCTGCTCAAGCTCCGCAACGAACGGATTCGGCGCGCGCTTCAGCAGCGCCATCAGTTCGCGACAGCCGGCCGGCTTCTGCTGCTCCTTGATCGTGCCGTTCTTTCCCGCCGCGGCCCAATCATCGACCGAGGTGCCGGTGATCGCAGAGACATAGTTGCGCGTCTCCGACGGCATGTAGCCCGAGCCCGCCAGCCATTCCTGCACGCGACGCGGCCCGGCATTGTAAGCCGCCGCCGCAAGGCCGAGATTGCCGAACTGGTCGCGCAACTCGCGCAGAAACTCGGCTGATTTCGGCAGCGCCTGCACCGGATCGAACGGATCGAGCAGCCGCCGTTCGCTGGCGGTGCCGGGCATGAACTGCGCGACGCCCTGCGCGCGCTGGCCGTTGCGCGTCACCGGCCCTACCGCATCCGGCTGAAACCGGCTCTCCTGCCAGATCACGCGCGCGAAGAATTCCAGCGGCAGGCCGTTGGCCGAAGCCGCGGATTCGATCATCAGACACATCGCCTCGCGCGCATCGGTTTCCTTTGCGGTCGGCGGCAGTTCGGGCGAAGATTTGGTGTCGGATTGTCCGTTCGGTTCGGGAGCGGGCCTTGCGGCCGAAGGAGCATCCGGTCCTTGCAGCTTCTCGTCGGACTTCGGTTCCGATGGAACTGACGATACAGCCGGTGCGGACGGAGTGGGATCATCCGCCCGCGCGGCATCCGTGACCAGCACCGCGCCGGCAACCAGCCCCGCCAGACACAGCCTCGGAAACCGTCGTTCCATTTCACAAGCCTCCCAGACAAGCATGTCGAAAAGCGGATCGATCAACGTCGTGCCGTTAAGCCTTGTGGATATTTACCCTAATGCGACCCGACCGGCGTGGGCGATGGCGACGCCAGCCGGGGTCGCTTAGTTTGGCGGAATGCACGTCGAGACCGCGACCGACAATACCAATGGTTCCGAGCCGGCCACCGCGCTGGATGACGACGTTGCGCCTGCGGTCTATGTGGACGACGCGAGCGGTTTCGGAACAACCACAGCGCGGCGGCCTCGCCGTTCGTCCCTTATCCTGAAACGCCTGATGGCCATGGCCACGGCGCAATATGTCATCGTCACCCTTCTGATCGGACTCGCTGCGTTGACGATCGCGCAGCAGGCGTCGCAGGCCATCGATGCGAAACTGTCAGCGATCACGCAGGCCCTGAAACGGTTCTGAACCCGCACGCCAGGCACAAAGCAAAAGCCCGGCGATCATAGCCGGGCTTTTGTCTTTTCATCGTTAGAAACCGCGTTCGCCGTTCAGGCTTTCACCAGAGGCTTGGCGGGCCCGTCATTGCCCTTTGGCGGCTTGCGCGACGCGTTGCGCTTGCGGCCGCTTGGCAGCTTCTCGGGCTTCGGCGTCACCGGACCTTCGACAAACTCGAAACCGATCTTGTCGAGGCCCTGCTCGTCCTTCGCCAGAATGACGCGCACGTGGCCGCCGCTCTTGAGCTTGCCGAACAGAACTTCGTCCGCCAACGGCTTCTTGATGTACTCCTGGATGACGCGGGCCATCGGCCGCGCACCCATCTGCTCGTCGTAGCCCTCCTTGACCAGCCACGCCTTGGCGGGCTCGGACAGTTCGATCGTGACATCGCGGTCGGCGAGTTGCGCTTCGAGTTGCATCACGAACTTTTCGACCACCATGCCGATCACATCGGTGTCGAGATGCGCGAAGGACACGATCGCATCCAGACGGTTGCGGAATTCCGGCGCGAACTGGCGGTTGATCGCCTCGTGATCCTCGCCTTCCCGCTTGCTGCGCGTGAAACCGAACGCCGCCTTGGCCATGTCCGCCGCGCCCGCATTGGTCGTCATGATCAGAATGACGTTGCGGAAGTTGACCTGCTTGCCGTTATGGTCGGTCAGCTTGCCGTGATCCATGATCTGCAGAAGCACGTTATAGAGATCCGGATGCGCCTTTTCGATTTCGTCCAGCAGCACCACGCAATGCGGATGCTGGTCGACGCCATCGGTGAGCAGCCCGCCCTGATCGAAGCCGACATAGCCCGGAGGCGCGCCAATCAGACGCGACACCGTATGCCGCTCCATGTACTCGGACATATCGAAGCGGATCAGCTCGACACCGAGCGTCGAAGCCAGTTGCTTGGCCACCTCCGTCTTGCCGACGCCGGTCGGGCCGGAGAACAGGTAGGAGCCGATCGGCTTCTCCGGTTCGCGCAGGCCCGCGCGTGACAGCTTGATCGATGCCGCCAGCGACTCGATCGCCTTGTCTTGACCGAACACGGTGCGCTTGAGCGTCGCCTCCAGCGCCTTGAGCACTTCGGCGTCGTCCTTCGACACACTCTTCGGCGGAATCCGCGCCATGGTCGCGATGGTGGTCTCGATTTCCTTGATGCCGATGGTCTTCTTGCGCTTGTTCTCCGGCACCAGCATCTGCGCCGCGCCCGACTCGTCGATCACGTCGATCGCCTTGTCCGGGAGCTTGCGGTCATGGATGTAGCGCGCCGAGAGATTCACCGCGGCCTCGATGGCCTCGTTGGTGTACTTCAGCTTGTGATAGTCCTCGAAGTACGGCTTGAGGCCCTTGAGAATCGCGGTCGCATCCTCGACCGTCGGCTCGTTGACATCGATCTTCTGGAACCGGCGCACCAGCGCGCGGTCCTTCTCGAAGTGCTGGCGATATTCCTTGTAGGTGGTCGAGCCCATGCAGCGCAGGGAACCCGAGGCCAGCGCCGGCTTCAGCAAATTCGACGCATCCATCGCGCCGCCAGAGGTTGCGCCCGCGCCGATCACCGTATGGATCTCGTCGATGAACAGGATCGCATTGGGATGCGCTTCCAGTTCCTTGATGACCTGCTTCAGACGCTCTTCGAAATCGCCGCGATAGCGCGTGCCCGCGAGCAGCGTGCCCATGTCCAGCGAGAACACGGTCGCGGCGGACAGAACCTCCGGCACTTCGCTGTCGACGATACGCTTGGCGAGGCCTTCGGCAATCGCTGTCTTGCCGACGCCGGCTTCGCCGACGAACAGCGGATTGTTCTTCTGGCGGCGGCACAGCACCTGGATCGCGCGATTGATCTCGGCGTTGCGGCCGATCACCGGATCGATCTTGCCGTCGCGCGCCTTCTTGTTGAGGTTGACGCAATAAGTCTCGAGCGCCTCCCCCTTCTTCTTGGTGTCTTCGTTGCCCTTGGTATCGGCTTCCTCGTCGACGCCGCGCACCGGCCGCGCCTCGGAAACGCCGGGACGCTTGGCAATGCCGTGGCTGATATAGTTCACCGCGTCATAGCGCGTCATGTCCTGCTCCTGCAGGAAGTACGCGGCATGGCTCTCGCGTTCGGCGAAGATCGCGATCAGCACGTTCGCGCCGGTCACTTCCTCGCGTCCGGAGGACTGAACATGGATCACCGCGCGCTGCACGACGCGCTGGAATCCGGCCGTCGGTTTGGCGTCGTCCGCGCCTTCCGCGACCAGATTCTCGAATTCGGTTTCGAGATAGTTGACCAGGCTGCCGCGCAGCTTGTCGAGATCGACGCTGCAGGCGCGCATCACGGCCGCAGCGTCGGAATCGTCGATCAGCGACAGCAGGAGATGCTCAAGCGTCGCATATTGATGATGACGCTCGTTGGCGATTGCCAGCGCGCGGTGCAGGGATTGTTCAAGGCTCTGAGAGAAAGTCGGCATTCGCGTCCCTTATGGCCCCCGCCACTCTTCGATCGTTTGTCGTCCGGTCCGGCTTGATCAGTTCCTGCAACCTTTAGGCGTTGTCGGTTCGATCCGGTTCCCAGCTGCCGGAGCGTATCCAGAGGCTACTTCTTTTCCATCACGCATTGCAGAGGATGCTGGTGTTTTCGCGCAAAGTCCATCACCTGCGTCACCTTGGTTTCAGCGACCTCGTATGTAAAAACGCCGCATTCGCCGATGCCGTGATGATGTACATGCAACATGATCGTGGTCGCGGCTTCAACGTCCTTGTTGAAGAATTTCTCCAGAACATGAACCACGAACTCCATCGGAGTGTAATCGTCGTTCAGGATCAGGACGCGATACAGATTCGGCCGCTTGGCTTTCGGCTTGACCTTGGTGATGACCGAGGTCCCCGGGGCACCGGGCCCGCCGCCAGTGTTGTCATCCTTGCTCATGCGCGGACTGACGTCGCTCGCTCGCCCACCCGCCATGACTGGCGATGCGATCGATTCCGGATTTGTAGGCACTTGCAGCATGACTGAGAGTTCGAAATCCCCATAAACGACGCCGCGCTGATGGCCGAACGCCCGCCGACGACATTAACAATATGGGTCGCTATGGCTTCGCCCGCAAGCAGGCCGTGCCTGCAGCAAATCCAGTGCAAAAACGTCGCTCCGCTCTTCCTTTGGGGCGGACCGTAGTTAATGCCGATCCCCCGGAATTGTCTCGAATGGATCGGAACGCGTTACGTCCTTATTGGCGATAAGCGCCGAAATGGGGCGCTGGCGGACGTTTTATGGGACATTTTACGTAGATTGGCGGCAACTTTTACCGCGTTTTCATGGACCCGGCCCTACCACATGGCTCAACCTGTTTTCGGTGGCCGCCATGACCATGACATCGATTTTCGAACGTTTCCGGTCTTTAAATCCCAGCCCATCAGGCGATTCGATAAAATTTGATCGAAACGGGCAACCCGATCTTCACAACGATGACGGGACACAGGGCGCAGCGGGCACCTTCTCATCCGGTGTACCCGGGATTCATCGCAGCATTTTACTACCTCTTCATCCCTGCGGCCTTACGCCCACCCCGGAACCTCATTCTTTTGGTGATGCCATGACTGCTGCATCGTTTTTCAATCAGGCCCGTACTTTAGCAACGCGTTTCCGCCGCGCCGAGGCCGGCAACGTCGCCGCGATGTTCGCAATCGCCCTGATCCCCATTATGGGCGCGGTCGGCGGCGCGATCGACTATGCCCGCATCAACAACGCCCGGACCGCCATGCAGGCGGCGCTCGATACCGCGGCCTTGATGGTTTCCAAGGACGCGACGAGCACGATGACGGCGTCCCAGATCAATCAAAAGGCGCAGGATTACTTCAACGCGCTCTACAAGCACTCCGAAGTGAAGAGCATCACGGTGAACGCGACCTATACCAACAGCACCAGCAAAGGCTCGCAGATCGTCATTACGGGCTCCGGCACCATGCCGACCGACTTCCTGCAGGTGGTGGGCTATCCCAGCCTGACCTTCGGCGCGAGTTCGACGACGGTCTGGGGGACGACCAAACTCCGCGTCGCGCTGGCACTCGACAACACCGGCTCGATGGCAAGTTCAGGCAAGATGGATGCCCTGAAAACCGCCGCCAAGAATTTGCTCGATACCTTGAAGACAGCGGCAAAGGTCGATGGGGACGTCTATGTTTCCATCATTCCGTTCGCTGTGGACGTCAATGTCGGCACGACCAACAAGACCGCGACATGGCTGAAGTGGAGCGGGCAATCCGACACATGGGAAGAGGAAAACGGGTCCTGCAGCGGCTATTCCGGCCGATCGACTCCCTCGACAAAGTCGAGCTGCCAGAACAAGGGCGGCACATGGACCGCTTCCAACCACAACAACTGGAACGGCTGTGTCTCTGACCGCGATCAGAACTACGACACGCTGGCGACCGCGCCCACGACCACTGTGAACGCAACTCTGTTCCCCGCCGACCAGGCATCGGCCTGCCCGGTTCAGATCATGCCGCTGAGCTACGACTGGACGGCTTTGAAGGCCAAGGTGGATGCGATGAGCCCGTCGGGTAACACCAACCAGGCGATCGGCATGGCATGGGGCTGGCTGTCGCTGCTGCAGCAGTCGCCGCTCAATGCTCCGGCCGAGGACTCGAACTTCAAATATTCGAAGGTCGTGATTTTGCTGTCCGACGGCGACAACACGCAGAACCGTTTCAGCAGCACCGTCTCGGCGATCGATGCCCGGCAGAAGCTGCTGTGCGACAATGCGAAGGCGGCCGGCATCCAAATCTATACGATCCAGGTGAACACCGACGGTTCGGCCAATTCCAGCGTGATGTCGTACTGCGCGAGCAGCACCAGCAACTACTTCTCGACCACGAGCGCCAGCGGCATCAACACGGCGTTCAGTTCGATCGGCACGTCGCTCTCGAAACTCCGCATCGCGAAGTAAGCGCCGTCGCAAATACCGCATCAATAAAAAAGCCCGGCGTGAGCCGGGCTTTTTCTTTAATGGAAAGTCGAATTAGTGAGTGGTCGGAGCAACCTTGGCAACGAACGTCTCGAAAGGCTTGAATGCCTGCTTGGCGAGATCGCTGTAGAGTTCGCCGATCTTCTGCGACTCGGCAACGAAGGTCTCATACGAGGTCTTGGCGAACTCGGTCTGAACTTCGATGGCCTTCTCGACAGACTTCACGCCGGAAAGCTTTTCGACGAAGGACTTGGTGTCCTCGAAAGACTTCTTGGCATAATCGCCGTAAGCGGTCGCGATGGCCTGCAGGCCGCTCGAGAACGAATTGGCGGACGAGATCGCGGCGTCGAACTGCTCTTTGCCGTACTTCTGAATTTCTTCGATTTGGGCCATTAACAGAGTCCTTTCCCAGACTAAAAACCTGCACATGCCGGGAAGGTTACCCCGGCTCCCTAACCACGCCCCATATATACTGCATTGCACAAAAAATGTCAAGAATCTGGTGCGTCGCACAATTGTCTTAAATCCGGGACTAATCCCACGCATCGTGGCAACGGTTGCTTAACCGTTTCGAAACCGTCCCGACCTACTTTGATTCCCTGCGCTTTTCACGTTCCTGACGCGTCCGAAAAGCGAAGTTGTTCCAAAGCCTTAGCCGGATGACCTGGAGATCCGGCCAGACGTGCCGGAGCAGCGGCTTCACGTGGACGGCGCGGCCTCATGATCAGCCGATGCCGGACCAAATTTGGCCTCAGAACGAGGCGAATAAACTGGGAATCGGACGGGGAATTTCATGCTCGGAGTCAAATCGTCGGCGTCAGCGCGCGCGCTTCGTCTTTGCCTTCTTGGCGTCGCCACCATCTCCGTGGCCGTGGCCATCACAACCGATACAGCCGATGCGCGCCGACGCTCCCGTCACCGCCATCACCACGCGGCGGTGTCGAGCTACAATCCCGCCTTCTCCTCGATCATCGTCGATGCCAATTCGGGCAGCACGCTGCAGGCCACCAGCGCCGACGGCCTGCGTCACCCTGCTTCGCTCACCAAGATCATGACGCTCTATCTGCTGTTCGAACAGCTCGAAAGCGGCAGGATGAAACTCGACACGCAGATGAACGTGTCGCAGCACGCGTCCGTGCAGGCACCGACCAAGCTCGGACTGCGGCCCGGCCAGACCATCCGCGTCGAGGATGCGATCAAAGGTCTTGTTACCCGTTCCGCCAACGACGCGGCCGTGGTGATTTCCGAAGCCATCGCCGGCGATGAAGACGATTTCGCCAAGCTCATGACCCGCAAGGCGCGCGCGCTCGGCATGAGCAAGACGGTTTACAAGAACGCGTCCGGCCTTCCGGACGATGCCCAGGTGACGACGGCCCGCGATCAGGCCACCCTCGGCCGCGCCATTCAGGATCGTTTTCCGAAATACTACCGCTACTTCTCCACCGAGGCCTTCAACTATCGTGGCCGCGTGATCCGCAACCACAACCGGCTGATCGGTCAGGTCGAAGGCGTCGACGGCATCAAGACCGGCTACACCCGCGCATCGGGCTTTAATCTCGTCACCTCGATGAAGCGCGGCAATCGCTTCCTGGTCGGCGTCGTGATGGGGGGCCGCAGCGGCGGGTCGCGCGACGCCATCATGCGCAACCTGCTTGCCGAGCATCTCGACGAAGCTTCGACCCGGCGCACGGTCGCGGCGATCACCGAGCGCGGAAACGACGCCCGGGTTGCAGCCGTTGCGAACAAGGACGACGACGGCGATATCGCCGACAATGTGAAACCAAAGCCGATGGTGCAGTCGCAGGGCGCGATCAAGGTTGCATCGACCGTATCGGAGCCGATTCCGCTTCCCGCGCCGCGCGTCGCCGCGAAGGCAGCGGTCGAAACAGAGGACAAGCCCGCTCCGGCTCCGCTGACCAGCGGCGTGATCTCGCAGCCTCTTTCCATCATCCCCGGATCGGCCGAACCGATGACTCCCGTGCGCGTCAGAACCGTTCAGGTCCGCATGGGCCAGACCAAGGTTGCATCGGCTGCGCCAGGCGCTCCTGCTCCGATCGCAACCGCCGCCATTCCCGCGCCGCGCAAGGCGGAAGTCGCGGAAACATCGAAAAGCGTCGTCGCCGCGGCGGAAGCCGCGCCTGAACGCCGCGCAGAGCCCTGGCCGGTCGCCTCAACCCAGTCGCGCAACGATTTCCCGGCCCCGCTTCCCGCCCAACCGAACACCAGCAACGGCATCGGTCAGGGCATCATCGGCGCGGTCCCCGCTCCGTCTTCTTCGACAGCGCCGCATGCACAGACGCTGGCCTATGCGGATCCCAACCGCGGCGCGCCGCCCTCCACCCTCGGCGCGCAAGCTGCCGCACTCCAAGCTTCGCCCGCGCCGCAGCCTGTCCAGCAAGTCGCAATGGCGCAGCCACAGCCCATGCAAACGATCCAGCAGAACGGCGCCATCAAGGCGACCGCCCGGACCGGCTGGATCATCCAGGTGGGTGCGCTTGAAAGCGAAAGCGAGGCGCGCCAGCGTCTCAATGAGGCACGCGGCAGCGCCAGCAAGCTGCTGGGTGATGCCGAACAGTTCACCGAGACGGTCTCGAAGGGCCGCAAGACTCTCTATCGCGCCCGCTTCGCCGGCCTCAATCAGGATTCCGCCGAAGCCGCCTGCCGCACACTGAAGCGCTCGGACATTTCCTGCATCGCGATCCGCAACTGATCATCGCTTCAGGCAGTCATTCAAAAATCCCGCGGCACGCCGCGGGATTTTTTTATGCGAGACTCGTGCGGCATTTTTTCCGCCGCGCGCGGTGAAAACCATTTTTCAATGTTTGGTCTCTAAAACATTAACCGCGGGATTGATCACGCCGGACAACGGCGGGCGTCCGCAGGGGCATGGACAGAGGGGAAAGCTACTCGCAGTGGCGTGATGTTGCGTGCTGGAGTCAGCGATGATTGCGAAGAAGAGTATCCTTGGCCTCGTTCACACGGGCAGCGAGGTACGTCGAGCCCCCTTGGTCGGGATGCAGTTTCTTCATGAGGCCACGATGAGCCCGGCCGATGTCGTCGCGGCTGGCTCCCGGCTTCAGGCCAAGGATCTGATAAGCCTCCTCCGCCGTCATTTTTCCGCCAGGCGCCGCGCCGCGATCCTCGCCGCCACCCCGGCCTGTCCCTGCGCCCTGCGCGTGCTCACGCCAGGCCGGAAACCGGCGGTCCAGATAACTTTCCAGAAGAGCCCAGCTCTCGGCGTCGAACCCCCGTGCCAGAGCAATGATCTCGTCGAGCGTGAAGTCGTCGAGTACACGCCCCGCTTCGGGTCCGGCGGTAATAAGCCCGTGAAGCGCTCCGGTGTCGTGGTCGAGCGTCATCTGTATAAACTGGGACCGTACCTGGGACTTCTGCCCCTGTGATTTCCAGGACTGCGGTCCGTAGTTTCCCCACGCGGACCCAAGCTGCGCACCGAATGGCGACCAGCCGAGCAGGCCTGCGCCGAAAATGCCGAGCGGGATTGCGACCGCAAGTTCGCCCTTGGCGCCGACAAACAGTGCCGCCGCAAGCGTCACGATGCCGCCGCCGCCGCGGATGATCTTTGCAAGCCATTTGGGATCGGCGCCCTTGATCACGTTGAGCGCCGCGTACAGCAGTGCGACGGCGACGATGCCAGCGATCAGGGTCGGCATGAGAAACGATCATCCTTACAATTGGGCGGCGAAACGCCGACATCCTGATTTAAGGTGATACCGGCATTTGTTAAACCGAGATATCGCGAAATAGCGTCGCAGCGTCGTCCGGCAATCGCCAGCTACTTCATCTGTCCAAGCAGCGCCGCCGCGCCCGTGGCGTTTCTGGCCAGCCGCATCAGCGCGTCGCGCCCGCCCGCCGCATAGGCCGCTGCGGCACGCAGCAGTTCACGAAGCTGCGCCGCCGACCCCATATCGAAGCGGCACCACGCGCCGCCCGTCAACCGCGCGATCTCGCGAAACGCGCTTTCCGCGATGGAATCGTCGCCTTCCTGGAACATGAAGCACGGCACCTTCAAGAGGCCGAGTTCGCCGGCGGTGGCGCACAGCGCATCCACGTTCTCCTCCATCGCATCGCCGACGAACACGATCGCACGCACGCCGGAAGCAACGGCTTCGCGGCGCGCATCCGAGAGCACGCGGCCAAGCTGGGTCTTGCCGCCCTGGCAATCGATCCTGTTCATCAATCTGGCGAGATGCGCAGTGTCGGACACCCAGTTACTGGCGCGGCATTCGTTCAGGCCGCGGTAGTAGACGAGACGAACCGACAGACCGCCGATGCTGCCCGCTTCACGAAACATATCGGCCTGCAGCGCGCAGGCCATGTCCCATGTGGGTTGCCGGCTCATGGTGGCATCGAGCGCAAAGATCAGCCGGCCGCTGCCCGGATGACCCGGCGTCATGGCGCGCGCCTTGGCCACAAAAGCGGCGATGTCGCCGGATGCCGACAACGGGGCATCTGGGACTGTACGCGTATTGCCCGCAACGGGCGGCACGCCGGATTTTGGATATGTCGGATCGCGCGTCATCGGATCTCGCAATGGATACGAGTCCTATGTGGCGCGTGGCCGGGGAACGGTCAATGACCGCGCGCGACCACCTATTCGATCGGCACCGCGAGGCGGCCAATCAGTTCGGCGACTTCGCCGAGCCGGCTGTCGTCATGCTCTGCGACCGCGCGCGCGAGGCGCGACAGGCATTCGTCGTCGCTGACCCAGGGGGCAAAGGACTCCTCAGCAGACGAAGCGAGCGCGGACGGCCGGAAAACACTGGTCATGGACATGACTCTCACCTCCAGATGATCTGCGAAGAGAAAAGCAGAAGTCATGCCACCAATCGAATGTGGCGGATCAACGTAGCGCACCGAAAGCAAATGGGAATTCACGCACGTGTGATGGCGCCCGGCCCGGCGCCCGATCGCTGACGGACAACGACCGTTTTCTGAAAGGATCAGTTGCCGGAAGGCGCGACCTGCGCCACCGGCCCGGGCTTCGGCACCACGACCTTGTTGGTATCGACCGGCGCAAGCTTGCTGTCGTCTTCCAGAAACTTGTCGAGCACGCCCTGAATCGACGTTTTCACGTTCTCCGGCCCGCGGTCGCTCATATCGGTGTGCTGGAAGCCGGTGTTGACCACCGTGATGCCCGACTGCTCGCACGTCTCGTTATCCGGCACGACGCCGGGATCGGCCTTGAAAACAGGGTCCTTGGACCGGAACGAAAGAATCTTGAATTTGCCATCGGTCAAAAACGGCACGCGCAGATTATCGAGCGTAACCACTTTCTTCACCTGATCCGGATGCATCTTGGCAAAATACATCGAGATGTCGCCGCCGTTGGAATGGCCGACCATCGTCAAATGATTGTAGTCGGCGTTCGGCTGAATCTTCTTCATCTCGTTGATGATGAATTCGATGTTCGCGACGCCGCGCTCATAGACCGGCAGCCGCCCGACATAAAGCTCGCCGACTTTCGTCACCAGCGGAGCGTCGGTCGAAAGGTCGTGCTGGATGCTGACCGCCATGTAGCCGCGCGCCGCCAGCACGTTTGCCAGAAACGAGTATTCGGTGAACTTCACCGTGTTGCCGTGATTGACGATGGCGACGGGGAGAATGTTGATGCCGGAATTTGCCGCCATTTCCTTGTCGCGGCGGATCGCGATCGCCACCTCGATCGGGCGGCCCCGCGCCGCATCGTAAAACGAAAGCGTTTCGTGACGGATCGCCCATTTGCTCGCGGTGAAATAGGCGGCCACAGCCACCACAGACAAACCCAGCAGAATGCAAATTCCGCGCTTCATATCGTCCTCGAAACTACCGGACCGCCCGGCCAACCGTCCGGACCGATCCTCTCGTCACAGTGTTTTGGAATCCTTTGGCCTTGTCCAGCCGGATCATTACAAGAGGATGACAAGCCAATAGAATTCTCTGCACCGCACCTCATAATTGACACTGATCTTGTGCAATGCATCAATCAGGCCAAGTCATCCCGCTCAGGGGATAAATGCTGAACCCTCAAGGAGTTCAGCCGATAACGTGTAAAATTCTACCGTTACGCACGCTGGAACTGCCAGTGCCCTGTGCTTTCGACTTGAATTTAGGCAGCGCAGCCGTTTCGGCAACGGCCGGTCAGACCGTCAGGCCATGATTTTCCAGCGGCCGGTCGACCTGGGCGAACCATTCGGCCCGGGTCGCGGCCCGCCGGCGGCCCCGTTCATCCAGCGGCAGCTTCAGATGGCGCAGCAGGTTGGTGACCTCCTCGCGCGCCGTGACATGGGCCATGTTCGGCCGGGTGCCGAGGGTCGCCTCGTCGAGGTCGTCCAGCGCGGTCAGGCCACGCGGGAAGAATTCGCGGTAGACCACGCGCTCCGCAAAGCCATCGATCGGACGGAAACCAAGCCGGAACGACAGCTGATCGAGCCCTTCGGCAATCAGTTGCTTGTTGCGGGAGCCCAGCATCGACAGCCGATTGCGCACGACAATCCAGTCGGTGGTCGCGCCGTCCAGATCGCGCCGCTGCTTGCGCGCGGCTTTCACCATGGTCGAATAGTGGCTCTCGCCGATCACCGAATAGGTGGTTGGATCGACCGCGCCGAGTACATCGAAGTCGAGGAAGCTGTCGTTCAGCGGTGTCACGAGCGTGTCCGCCATGGAGTGCGCCAGCCGCATCAGGTAGCTGTCAGACCCCGGCGTATCGATCACGATGAAATCGTGGGTCCGCTCCACCGCGCTGACCGCCCCGGAGAACTGCTCGAACTCCGACATCTCGTTGTCTTCGATCTGCATGCTGGCGCCCAACGCCACGCAGCAATGATGCGGCAGTTCGAGAGACAGGCCGCTGCGCTGGGCCCAGGCCCGGCGATTGTCGATGTAGCGGGTGAAGCTCTTCTGGCGGGAGTCGAGGTCGATAGTGGCAACCCGCTGACCGGCCTTCAGCAGGGCAACGGCGATGTGAAGGGCGGTGGTGGACTTGCCCGACCCGCCCTTCTCATTCCCCAGCACGACGACATGCGCCGATCCGGACTGGCCCTGACTCGCCTGCAAAAGCATGGAATATCCCCTGTGGATATCATCAGCCAAGTCCGCAAAGAATCAAGAGAAATGCAGCGGGGGGCATCTTCATCATGAATCGCGGAATGAGAAACTGTCTCAACGGTCAGGTCGTTGGCGTGCGCCACCGGCTTTGTGTAAGAGTGCTGCCTACCTGACGATCAACTGCTTCAGACATCGGCACACATGACCCGCTCCCCCATCATCGCCCGCACGCTGTCCTCGCTTCATCGCGCCCGCGACGAACTTGGCAAGCGCAACGCGACTCTGGCCCTTGTCCCGACCATGGGGGCGCTCCATGACGGCCATGTGTCGCTGGTCCGGCTCGCGAAAAAGCGGGCGAAGAAGGTCGCCGTCTCGATCTTCGTAAACCCGACGCAGTTCGCGGCGCACGAGGACCTCGGCTCCTATCCGCGGACATGGAAGGAAGACATCGCGCGCCTGACGGCGGAAGGCGTCGATCTGGTCTGGAATCCGGACGTCAAGACAATGTACCCGGATGGCTTCGCGACCCGGATCGCACCGGAAGGCCCCGCCCTCGCCGGACTCGAAGATCAATTCCGCCCGCACTTCTTCGGCGGCGTCGCCACTGTCGTGACCAAGCTGTTCACGCAGGTCCGCCCAGACATGGCGTTCTTCGGCGAGAAGGATTTCCAGCAACTCAAGGTCGTCACGCGCATGGCGCGCGATCTCGATCTCGGCGTGAAGGTGATCGGCGGCGCGATCATCCGCGAGCGCGACGGCCTCGCGATGTCGTCGCGCAACGTCTATCTCTCACCGGACGAGCGACGGACAGCACCGGTGCTGTACAGGACGCTGAAGGCCACTGCGAAGCGCATGCGCGATGGCGACAGCTTCAAGACCGCACTGGATGCAGGCGCACGCGCCATCGCCGATGCCGGATTTGCACTCGACTATCTCGAGGCCCGGCATGCTGAAACGCTCGCGCCGATTTCATCGTTCAGTGAGGGACCCGTCCGGCTGCTGGTGGCCGCGAAGATTGGGACCACGCGCCTGATCGACAACATCAAGGCGTAGCGGGCAGCGGACACGATACCGTCACCCTGAGGTGCGCCGGCGGCAACGCCGCCAAGCCTCGAAGGGCGACGGCTAAGTCATCCTTCGAGGCTCGCAAGAGCTCGCACCTCAGGATGACGACTGCACTCTACAGCAATCCCAGCTCGCGCAGTTCCTTGCGCATCGGCTCCGGCATCGCCGCGACGCCCGCCGCCGCGGCCCTGCCGAGATCGGGCGGCGCGCTTTTGGGATCAAGATAACGCCAGCCCTGAAACGGCCGCATCGGACGCGGCGAGACCGAAATCAGCTTGGGCTCCATCACCAGACGGCAGCGGCCGATGCCGTCCTTGTCGCGGAACGGTTCGATGGCGACGATCTTTTCGCGCGCCGCGATCTCGCCCTTGATGACCCAGTAGATCGATCCGCCATCGAGAATTTCATCGACACGCTTCGGCGACATCCGGGTGATGTGGATATGGCGCGGCGGCAGCCCTTTGGCCTTGGCCTGCGCGACACGTTCGGCGATCCAGCCCTTCAGATCCTTGACCGAGGTCGCACCGACGCTGAGTTTGACGAGATGAAGCGGCATAATCGGTATCGCCAGCGCGACGCCGGAACATCACGCTTCAACTGGAGAATGAGCGATCAGTTATCATCGCTCTGTTTGGGCGGTGCAAGCTGCACCGGAGCTTGTGCACGCGATTTCTGCGGCGCCGGGGCCCTTTTTGCCGCAGCCGGAGGCGCAGGCTGCGGATTGATCACGGCACCGGGGACGTTGTTGTGCGAAGGAGCAGGTGGCGCGCTGCGTGGTGCGGGCGAAGCGCCCGGCTCCGCCGGTCGTTGCCCCGCCTGGGCGCCCTGAGCGGCCGGCTCAGGCGTCATGATGTTGATCGGCGGGATCGACGCGGAACTCGGGAAGTCGCCCGAAACCGGCTTTCCCGACGGCACGTTGCCGACCGGCGCTGCACCGGGAACGGCCGCAGCCACGGCAGCCACCGGTGCATTCCACGATGGCGCATAACGGCCGACGAAACCGTCATACAGATTCTCGCTCATGTTGGACGAAATCTGCGCGGAGTTGGTCAGCGACTGGAAAAATGGACAGCTCGACGTCAGCGAGCATCCCTCGCGGGTCTGCAGAACGTGAGCCACCAGCCCATAACGGTCGCGCTCGATGGTCCGGCGCAACGCACTAAGCTCCGGCGTCATGACCTTGTTGGCGGCAGCGGCATTGCCGAAGCTGGCAAGGCGCGTGATCTGCGCGGCCGTGTAGGACACACCGGCCGCGACGGAATCCGCCGACGCGAACAGCGCCTTCTCGCAGGCCGTTTCGACGCTTTCCCCAGCAAGGCCATCGAGACAGGCCAGCGCGGGAAGCGAGGCGGCAGCCTGCCCCGGCGATTTGAGGTCGCCGGATTGGCCCTCAACGCCGGAGGCCCGCATCATGCTGGTGACGGCGATGCCGATGGCGAGCAGCGTGATGACGGTCAAAGCGCCATTCGCGACTGAACGCTCGGCGCGAAACAACGTCACCAGCAGAACGATGGCAAAGAAGCCGGCGGCAACAATCGTCAGCCACATCGGCAGGCTTTGTGATTGCCAGAGATTTTCGATCGACGCTGCCCACGCCCGGTTCATTCGCGGCCCCCTTTGAGACGAACCAGACCAAGCGCCGCAACCGCGGCAAAATTCCGTCAGGCCATACTTGTCAGAAGGTCTCAGGCGACCGCGAGCTGGCTTTCCTTCGCCACGCGCTCAAAGGCTTCGGTAGAGCTTTTGATGCGATACTGACGCTCGTCGCCGTCCGTCGGCAGCACGCGGATAACTTCATAGGTTCCGGTGGCTGCGGGACGCGCCACGTTGCTGGCGGTGAAATAGACGGTCTCTCCGACAGTAAATTTGTTCTTCAACACCCTGCTCCATTACGCGAAACACGAATTGGCCGGCCTGCCGTCCAAAGCGGCAAGCATCCGTTTGACGCCCGGCAACGGTATAGCACAGAGAGCCTTTATTTGGCCAGATAAACCAATATAAGGGTAACGCATAAATTATCTTTATATATCAATTACATAATGATGATTTTCGGCGTTGCGCGCACCTCAATGCAGGGTCCGGCTATGTGCAATGCCGCAATCGGGCCCGATAGCCGCGATTTTTTAGAAATTGCAGGCAAGATCAGACGTTTAGCCCGGGCTGCTTAAGCGGTGTGAGGGAGCGTACCTTTTGGGCTCGCCTGATCGACAGCGGTCGGCAGGACCTGGGCCAGCACCGTCGAAAGCTGGTCTACCGGGATACCGAAACGCGTGGCCAGCTGCTTGACCACGTCGCTGCCAAGGACCTCCTGAAGCTGCTGCGCGCTGATGGGGAGGTTCTGACCGGTGCCGATCCAGGACTTCACCTGACCGCCCAAACCGGCCTGCTCCAGTTTCGCGACGATGGCCGAAAGCCCGCCCTGATTGCCGTCGCCGAGCACCTCGTTCAGCACGACCGGGATAACGGCGGTTTCCAGTTCGCTCGCACCCTTCGACGCCAGCACGCTGGTCAGCATATCCAGAATACCCATGGATCAATCCTCGAATAAAAACGGCGGATCAGCCAAGCGCCGTCGCGGCTTACGCGTCAAGACGACACACAGGCACATTTTCGCGAGCGGCGACCGAGCGGTCAGTCGATCTCGAATCTGTCGATGATCAGGGTTTCAGCCAGCGCACCTCTCGTCCATTCCTCAAACGCCGCATTTGTCTGCATGGTCTCCATATAGGCGCGAGCGGGTCCGGTAACCGCGATGTCATAGGTGCGGAAACGGTGAACGACCGGCGCGAACATCGCGTCCGCGCCGCTGAAGGCGCCGAACAGGTATGGCCCCTGCCCGCCATAGCGCGCGCGGCAGTCGGTCCAGATTTCCTGAATGCGGGCGATGTTGGCCTTCGCGTCATCGGACAGCGGCTTGGCGCGGACCGGCCGATGAATGTTCATGCCGCACTCGTTGCGCAGCGGCATGAAGCCGGAATGCATCTCGGCCGAAACCGAACGCGCGTGGGCGCGGCTGGCCGTGTCCCGCGGCCAGAGCCCCGCCTCCGGAAACCGCTCGGCGGCATATTCGATGATCGCCAGCGAGTCCCAGACGGTGATATCTCCGTCGATCAGCGCAGGCACCTTGCCCGATTTGGTGACATTGAGAATGCGCTGCTTGTCGGCCGCGCCCGTATAGAGCGGGATCACGACTTCATCGAAGGCAATCCCGGTGGCTTTCAACGCCACCCACGGCCGCATCGACCACGAGGAATAGTTTTTGTTGCCGATCGCGAGCGTCAAAGCCATCGTTGAATCTCCCTGACCGCGACTTTGCCACGGCCCTCGCGCGGCAGGCAACATGTCCCCCGAATTCGGTCAAAACCGCGTCGCGCTGCCCGATCCGATGCACTATTGTGATGGCCAGCATCTGGAAGGCATTGCACCGTGGGTCTGTTTGGAACAGCCGATATCGTCGCCATCTCGTTCTTCGTTCTCTCATGGGCGGTCTACGCCATCACGCTCGAGCGCAGTTCGCATGGCCGCAACAGCCTGAGCGCGCGCATGAGCATCTATCGTGAAGTCTGGATCCGGCGCATTCTCGACCGCGAGGCGCGGATGGTCGACATGCAAGTCATGGCGTCGCTGCAGAACGGCACAGCGTTCTTCGCGTCCACCACGCTGCTGGCGATCGGCGGCGGGTTGACGCTGCTGCGGTCCACCGAAGAAGCGATGTCGGTGCTGGCGACGCTGCCGTTCGGCATACGAACCTCTCCGGTGTTGTGGGAGATCAAGTGCGTCGGCCTCGTGGTGATCTTTGTCTATGCGTTCTTCAAGTTCTCCTGGGCTTATCGCCTGTTCAACTACGTCGCCATCCTGCTCGGCGCGATGCCATTCGCGGAAAAGCGCGACACGCCGGAAGCACAATCGCATGTGATGCGGACCACCCGGCTGTTTCAGTCGGCGGGCCGGCATTTCAACCGCGGCCAGCGCGCCTTCCTGTTCGCTCTCGGCTATCTTGGCTGGTTCATCAGTCCATGGGTGCTGATCGCCTCGACGCTGGCGGTTCTGGTCGTGATCTGGCGGAGGCAGTTCGACTCCGACGCCTATCGCGCCATGACGAAATAATCGGCGGCGCTTGCTTGCCGTCCACGCGGCGATGCGTCATGGCATGGTCATGAACAATTCCGATTCGAAAACACCCCGCGTCAAGTCGCTGGATGACGCCATTCTGGCCGTGCTGGCACGCGCCGGCGAAAAGACACTCAGTGCGCCGGAGATCGCGCATGCGATCGCCGACGACGAAAGCTGGCACGGACTGCTGGTGCCGATCCGCCGCGCAGCCGTGTCTCTGGCTCAGGCCGGACGGCTCGTGATCTACCGCAAGGGCAAGCCCGCCGATCCAAACGATTTCCGCGGCGTGTACCGGCTCGGTCTGCCCCGGCATGACTAGTGATCCGGTTCTGACATTCGTATCATATTCTTCGCGGGCATTTTACGAATGTCAGAACCAAAGGATCACTAGAATTATAATTGGCTAGTGTCCCTCTGTATCCGACGTTCGTACCGTGCGTGCAGCAAAATAAAACGAACGTCGGATACAGGACACTAGCTAACTGGCCTTGCGCGGCCCCGGAAACAGTTCGCTGCTGCGTCCGGTCGCCCAGTAAGCAATCAGCCCGATCCATTCATGGATGGCTGTGTCGGTACGGGCGAGCCCGAGACTGACGGCGCCGAATGGCGAAAGAGCATCGCTCCAGCCGCGCGAGCGCCAGTCCACCGGATAGGCCTCGACCTCGAAGCCCGCTTTCCTGAACGCGCCCACCGACCGCGGCATATGGAAGGCCGACGTCACCAGAAGCCAGCGCTCGCCCGGTTTGGGCGACACCAGTTGGCGCGTGAAGGTTGCGTTCTCCGCCGTGGTGCGAGAGTCGCCTTCAAGCACGATCCGCGCACGGGCGGTTCCGAAATCTTCCAGCAGATCGCCGACGATCGGGGCTTCGGAGACAGCCTCCCCGACCAGCGCGGCGCTGCCGCCGCTGAACACAATGCGCGCGTTCGGATAACGGCGTGCAAGCTGCAGCATCGCGATCATGCGCTCACCCGACGAGTCGAGTTCCGGCGAGCCGCGCGCCTGACTGCTTTCGGGATCGATCGCGCCGCCGAGCACAATGATGCCGTCCGGCGGACGGCCTGCCGCGCTCCATGCCGGAAAGCGCTCGCTGAGCGGCAGCAGCAACAGATTACTGGCAGGCGACAGTCCGAAAATCAGCAGCAGCGCGACACCGGCCGCAATCATCCGCGCCCCGGCTTCGCGATAGCGCGACGTCAGCAGCAGAAGGCCGAGCACGCACAGCATCACCATCGCGTTCGACGGGATGGCGAAGAATCCGGCGATCTTGGACAGGTAGAAAAACATGATCGCCCTGAATGAGCGATCATCGCGGCAAGATCAATCCCCCGCTCAATCCCATTTCGGCGCGAGGCTGAAATCCGTGAGGCGGCCGTCTTGGGTGCCCATGGCGAAGATTTCGTTCATCTCCGCATCGTCCAGTTCGAAATCGAAAATCTCGATATTTTCCGACAGGCGTTCGAGCTTCGATGTTCGCGGGATCGCCGCGACGTTCTGCTGCATCAGCCAGCGCAGGCAGACCTGCGCCGCCGTCTTGCCATGGCGCGCACCGATCCGGTTCAGCGCCTCTGCCTTCTTGACGCGTCCCTTGGCGACGGGACTGTAAGCCACCAGCGCAAGACCATTCTCGCGGCAGGCCGTGAGCACCTTGGTCTGATCGAGATAGGGATGATACTCGACCTGATTGCAGGCCAGCGGCACCGGCGATTTGGCGACGGCCTCCTTGATCAGAGCTACGGTGAAGTTCGACACGCCGACATGCCGCGTCAGCCCAAGCTCCTTCGCCTGCGCGAGACCGCCCAGCGTCTCGTCCAGGGGGACGTGCGAATTAGGCCAATGGAGAAGCAGCAGATCGACTTCCGTCATCCGCAGACGCACCAGGCTCTCCTTCGCGGAGCGCAGAAGATCGTTCGGCGCGAAATGCGTGGTCCAGATTTTCGTGGTGATGAAAACATCGGAGCGCCTGACGCCCGAAGCGCGCACGCCCTCGCCCACCTCGCGCTCGTTGTCGTACATCTGCGCGGTGTCGATGTGGCGATAGCCGAGCCGCAGCGCCTGCTCGACCACACGCGCACAGGTGCGCTCGCGCAGTTCCCACGTTCCAAGACCAATCGCCGGAATGGCCGCGCCGTTCGCTTCAACCGTCAGCATGGTCTGCCTCTCTCCATCGTCCGCTCCGGACGATGATGCAGAGATCATGGACCTCTCAGTTATCGCCGTGCAAGCGCGGCAAACACCATCTCCGGATCATGCGCGATGACCGTCAGCAATGCGCGTGCAGGTCCGCGCGGCGAGCGCTTGCCCTGCTCCCAGTTCCGGATGGTTTCGATGGGAACGCCGAGACGGGAGGCGAATTCCGCCTGCGTGAGTTTCGTGCGCAGCCGCAGATCGCGCACCACCGGCGCTTCGCTGGCGGGCTTGTGTAACGTCGCAGCAGGCATGCCGGGAGCCAGCGGGATTTCCCGCCCGTCCAGCAGTTCGACAATCCGACCATCCGCCTTGAGCCGTAGCCGCTGCATGCGCGCTCCTCCGATGCCGTGAGGGTCGCGCCGGGATGGTTAATCGCGAGTTAACAAAGACGTGCAGCCGTCCGGAATGTTTCGATCCGGACGGCTGCACTGTTCGTCTTATCGCATCCGCGCGTAGGCGCTGCGCCACGAATGACGGCGGCCGCCGCCATGGGCGAAGCGAAGACCCATCTCGCGCCCGCCCGCGGCGTCATAAGAGATGTGGATATGCTGCACGCGGCCCGCATCGGTCGAATAGCCGCCGTTCCAGCCCTTGAGCTGCGCATAGATGCAGCCGTAAGGCCCGCGCACGTCCACCGCCTTGCCCTGCGCGTGAAGCGACATCCGGCGCGTGCCGGCAATGCGCGTGTGACGCACGCCCGAAATGGCATGCGTGCCGGGGCACGCGGCCTGAATGGAAGCGAGCTTGGCCTGCAGCGGGCCGACGAGGCCAGCGGAATATCCCTCCGATGCATGAGCCGTCCCAACAGCGGCGCGACGCACACGCACCGTGCGCTGCGCCGGTTCAAATGCAGCGAACGGCTGCACCTGTTCGCGTTGTTTGCGCGAACGACCATAGGATGGATTGTTCACACCGATGCACGGCATGGTGATGTTGCATTCGGTCGAAAACGCTGGCGTGCGAACGCGCGCTTCGGCCAGCGATGACAACGCACAAAGCGCCGCCACAGCGGTCATGGTTCGGATCAAAATGTAGGGCTCCGGCTTAAAATCAGACGCCGATGACGGTCAAATGGACCAACGTCACGGTCGTCGAACGTGCAAAGAAGCCGCGCGGACATCATGCGGCGCGGCCAGCGATCAGGCGGTTTCAGATCGGCGAATGGCGAAAATGAGGCATGCAGTTGAACGTGAGGGCCTGTGCGCGCAAGGAAGCTATGCCGTAGCGGGCAGCATTAACCTTTCAATCCGAACCACATCGTCGCAATTCCGAGAAACGCAAAAAACCCGACAATATCCGTCACGGTCGTGACGAACGTCCCGGACGAAACCGCGGGGTCCACACGCAGACGGTCGAGCATCATCGGAATCAGAATGCCGCCGAGCGCACCGGCAACGAGATTGCAGATCATCGCAAGAGCGATCACGACACCGAGGCCCGGCGTCTGAAACCAAGCCGCAGCGGCGGCGCCGGTGATGGCGGCAAATGCAAGTCCATTGACGAAGCCGACAAGACCTTCGCGCATCACGATGCGCCATGCATTGCTCGAATTGAGTTCGCGCGTGGCGAGCGCGCGCACCGCGACCGTCATCGTCTGCGTCGCGGCATTGCCGCCCTGACTGGCGACGATCGGCGCGAGCACGGCCAGCGCCACCATCTTCTGCAATTCGTCCTCGAACAGTCCGAGCACCGAGGATGCAAGAAATGCGGTGGCGAGATTCACCAGCAGCCAGTTGAACCGTCCCTTGGCGATGGTCCACACCGAGTCCGACAGTTCTTCGTCGCGCGCGACGCCGCCCAGCGCCTTGATCTCTTCGTCGGCGCCCTCCTCGATCACGTCCACGACGTCGTCGATGGTGATGACGCCGAGCAGATGATTGTCCGCATCGGTCACGGGTGCGGCGACAAGATTGTACTTGCCGAACATCCGCGCCACGTCCGCGATGTCCTCGTGATCGGACACCCGGCGGCGGTCCTCGTCGATCAGGTCCATGATCGGTCCCGGACGCCGCGCACGCAGCAGCGCATCGAGCGGCACCGCGCCCTTCAGCCGCCTCTCCCGGTCGACCACATAGATTTCATAGAAGCGATCCGGCAGTTCCGGGGTATCGCGCAGATACTCGATGACCTGCAGCGCGCTCCACTCGTCCGGCACCGCGATGCATTCCGTCTGCATCCGGCGACCTGCGGAGTCTTCCGGATAGTCGAGGCTGCGCTCCAGCGCGATGCGCTCGGACGGTGGCAGCCTGTCGAGAATTTCTTCCTTGTCTTCGGCGTCGAGATCCTGAAGCAGTTCGACGGCGTCGTCAGAATCCAGTTCGCGAACGCCCTCCGCGACCGTCTCCGGCTCAAGCTCTTCGAGGATTTCCTCGCGGACGGTCCCGTCGACCTCGTTCAGCGCCGAGAAGTCGAAGGCCGTCCCCGCCAATTCGACCAGCCGCGGCCGCAGGTCCGGCTCCAGCGCGCCGATCAGATCGCCGAGGTCGGCCTCGTGGAGTTCGGCGACAATCCCGGACAGGAAGGCGGAATCGCCCCGTTGAACCGCGTCAGCGATCGCTTCGACAAACCCGGGGCGGATGTGGCCGTCCTCATCCCGCATCGGATCGCCATGCACGGAAACGTGACCTGCGACCGCCTCCGCAAGGTCTTGATCGTCGGCCATGCCGTGCCTCGCGGGTTTGATGGAGATTTTGCTGATTTGGTGTGCGTTTCAGCCATTACCCAATCGACACGACACAACGCAATGATAAATGTGCGCGACTGCTTGACCGTTCCCGGACACCCCCGATGACCCCGTTCAAAGCCGTGCTGGTGGCGCTCGCCACCGCAACGGTCACTGCCGCCCACGCCGCCGATTGTCCCCGCAAGGACGCCCTGGGCACCTCCCGCGTCTTGACCGTGGACCCGAAAGCCTATCCCCGCGTCGGCCTCAAGAGTTTCCCACAAACCCTGCCGCTGGCGGACAAGGAGGTTGTGCTGACCTTCGACGACGGCCCCTTTCCGGCCACCACAAGCAAAGTCCTTGCGGCCCTCGCCAGCGAATGCGTGAAAGCGACGTTCTTCCTGATCGGCCGGAACGCCGCGGCCAATCCGGCGATGGTGAAGAAGATCGCAGCCGAGGGCCACAGCATCGGCCACCACACATGGTCGCATCAGCCGCTCGACAGGATCGGCCAGACGCGGGCGCTGGAGGAAATCGACCGCGGCATCGCCGCCGATGAAGCGGCCCTTCGCGGCACCGAAACCCGCGTCCCCTCGACACCGTTCTTCCGCTTCCCGGGATTTGCCTCGACTCCGGCCCTGCTCGACACCCTACAGTCGCGCGGCATCGCCGTGTTCGGAACGGACCTGTGGGCCAGCGACTGGAATCCGATGACGCCAGACCAGCAATTGCAGCTCCTGACTGCGCGCCTTGAAGGGCAAGGCAAGGGCATCATCCTGCTGCACGACCCCAAGGCGCAGACGGCGCGAATGCTGCCCGCTTTCCTGCAATATCTGAAACGCAACGGCTACAAGGTCGTGCATCTCGTGGCATCACAAACAGCTCAGAATTCGTCCCATGACCGATAGGTTCCGGCTTTTCCTCTGGATTAAGCCCTCATTCACAGCGCCGACGATAGACATGGTTCGTCATTCCGATGGAGCAGCCATGCGCCGAACCGCTTCCCCTCATCGCCCCGCGCTCCTGACCGCCCTCGGGCTTGCCATCCTCACGACGTTCGCTGGACCGCCCGCACGCGCCGCCGACTGCCCGGGCAATCCCGACGCGCTCGGCACCTCCCGCACGATCGTCGTGGACCCGCAGGAACATCCGCGCATCGGGACGATGCAATATGGCGAGACCCTGCCGCTCGAAGATCACGAGGTGGTGCTGACCTTCGACGACGGGCCGCTGCCCGCCCATACCAATCCTGTCCTCGAGACTCTCGCCTCCCAATGCGTGAAGGCGACATTCTTCATGGTTGGCCGCATGGCCAAGGAATATCCGCAGGATGTTCGGCGCGTGCGCGACGCGGGTCACACCATCGGCACTCACAGCGAGAACCATCCGACATTTTTCGGCAAACTGCCGCAGGAGCGCATGGCCGCCGAAATCGATGACGGCATCGCCCACGTTTCCGCCGCGCTCGGCGATCCGTCGCAGCTTGCGCCGTTCTTCCGGATTCCCGGTCTGCGCCGGGGCGATCTTCTGGAAGCCGAACTCAGCAAACGCGGCCTGATGACATGGAGCGCAGATTTCCCGGCTGACGACTGGCGGCACATTTCCTCCAAGCAGGTGATCAATTACGCGCTCACGCGTCTCGAAGCCAAAGGCAAAGGCGTACTGTTGCTGCACGACATTCAGGCGCGCACGCAGGCCGCCCTGCCGGTCATTCTTCGTGAGCTGAAAGCGCGCGGCTATCGCATCGTCCATGTGGTGCCGGCGACACCGCAGCAGCCAAAGACGCCTACCGATCCGGCACAATGGGTGCCGCACTGGATCAAGGGGCCGGCAATCGCGGCCAAGGCCTCTCCCGGCTTTGTGTTTGGAACGGAAACACCGACGCTGCGCCGCGCGCCACGATCGGAGCGTGCCGTTTTAATGGCGCGGAATCGTCCGGCCGCTGGCGCGCATGTTCTGTTGCAGTCCCCGCAGACATTTCGCTTCAAGGCAAAATCGATGCGCGTGGATATCTCCGCCGTGAACAGGCCGCGAAGCCTGCTGCGCATGCCTGACAGATCCGCCCGGCCTGAAAACGCAACGCTCCGGAGCCTTCCGGCTCCGATCAGAACCGGAAGCCGGACCGACGCGCCGGCAGGCTCTCACCTCCGCTGACGGATACGACAAACCGCCCGGCCAAATGCCGGGCGGTTTTGAAGTTCAGGAGCAGTCAGCGCTGTCGCGCTTACTTGCCCATGCTGCTTGAACCGGGCTGCACGGTATTCGGCGAACTCGGTGACGTACCACCCGCATTGGTGGAGCCCGGCACGGTTGCCTTGTCCTGACGCGACATGCCGGTCGTCGACGACTCGTTGCGATGCATTGCACCGCCACCATGCTTCATGTCAGCACCCGGCTTGACGCCTCCGGACTTCATGCTCGGCTGACCGCCGTGACCTTCCGCGTTCTGGGCCATCGCACCGCTTGCCGACAGTGCCAGCACGCAAGCGCCGGCCAAAAGTACCTTCTTCATACGATCCTCCTGTTGCGCCCTGCCGGGTGGGCAACCGAAGAAAGATGACGTTGTTCCTGAGGAACCAGCGAGAGGCGCGCGCAGGTGCGCCGGAACAAATCACGGCGTGCGAGCAGCGTCGGCTTTAAGATTTTGATTCTGAGGTGGTGCGCTCGGAGGGACTCGAACCCCCACGATTTTACTCACTGCCACCTCAAGGCAGCGCGTCTACCAATTCCGCCACGAGCGCTGGATCATCGGCCCGATTGGTTCGGGCCCCGATTGGATGGCGCCCATGTAACAAATCGGGATTGGGGGTACAAGGCCCTGGCGCGGCCCCTGCGCAACTACCTGTGGTCAGGCGTCCGGGGCAACATCTGCTTGACTTCGACCGCAATACGGTTGCGGTTGACGACCACGACCCCGCTGGCCACCGGCAGATTGTTGGCCAGCACCTTGACCTCGTCCTGCTCGGTCGCGTCGAGTTCGATGATGGCGCCGCGGCTGAGCCGCATCACCTGATGCACCGGCATGGAGGTGGTCCCGAGGACCACCATCAGATCGACAGAGACATTATCGAGGGTTGGCACGTTGGCTTCCGGATTCCCACATGATCAGGGTTCCAGATCACCACGAATATGGTTACCTAATGGTTAATATGCTGCCGGAACGCCGCGAAGACCTTGCATTATCGTCGTTTTTTCTCCGCTCGGGGCCGCCCCCCGAGTGGCGAGTGACGGATTCGCCGATTCCCTACGAGGCGGCGGTGGAGACCATGGAAGCGCGGGCAGCAGACGTGGCCGCCGGGCATGCGCCAGAACTGGTCTGGCTGCTGGAACACCCTCCGCTCTACACCTCGGGCACCAGCGCCAAGGCAGGCGACCTGATCAACGCCCGGTTTCCGGTGTTCGCCACCGGCCGCGGCGGGCAATTCACCTATCACGGCCCCGGCCAGCGGGTGGTCTACCTGATGCTGGACCTCAAGCGGCGGCGGCAGGATGTCCGGGCCTATGTCGCCAGCCTCGAACAGCTCACCATCGACACCCTGGCCGCCTTCAACGTGCGCGGCGAGCGGCGGGAAGACCGCGTCGGGGTCTGGGTCGCGCGGCCGGAGAAAGGCCCCGGCCGGGAGGACAAGATCGGCGCGATCGGGGTGCGGCTGAAGCGCTGGGTGTCGCTGCACGGCATCTCCATCAATGTCGAGCCGGACCTCACCCACTTCTCGGGGATCGTGCCCTGCGGCATCGAAGACCCGCGCTATGGCGTCACCAGCCTGGTCGACCTCGGCCTGCCGGTCACCCTGCCCGACGTCGATGTCGCCCTGAAGCGATCTTTCGAGGGAGTGTTCGGCGGCGTCGATATGCTAGCCAGCAGGGCCGCCGTCTGACCGGATTCTAGATCGTCGGCAGCACCGAAAACCGTTCGCCGCGTGCGCGCAGGTTCAGCATGTCCGCATCGGCAGGTTCGTCATCGACGGCACTCACCCGCGCCATGCCGGGACCATGCCGGCATGTCTCGATCAGCGCGGCAACAGTGTCATGCGGACCGGACAGCACCGCTTCCACCGTACCGTCCTTGCGGTTGCGCGCCCAACCGGCGAGATGACGCGCCATCGCCTCGCCTGCGATCCAGGCGCGATAGCCGACGCCCTGCACTTTCCCCCGGACGATGATGTGGCGGATGACGTCGCTCATCGGGCTGCCTACTTTGTCGGGTATGATCTCATCCGAAAACCGGTGCCCACTTTTCGGGATCATGCCTTACTTTTTCGGTCCCAGAAAATCCGCGATGCGCGTTTTCATGTCAGCGTCACGCGTCACGCGGCCGGTCAGGTCCGCCGACGGCAGGCCCTTGAGGTCCTTCGGCGCGACGCCGTCGCGTAGCGCCCGCTGCGTTTCATAGACAGCTTGAATCGCAGCGGCGATCGGCTGATGGCCCTGATTGGCGACGCGCACGCGCTGGCTCGCAAGAAACGCCATATCGGCAAGCTCGCCGTCGGCGCTGCCCATGATGATCGGCAGCTTCGTTGCCGATGAAATGGCCTGCAGTTCGCCGCGTGTTTTCAATCCGGTGAAAAACAGCGCATCAACTCCGGCGGCCTCGTAGGCCTTGGCGCGGGCGACCGTGTCATCGATACCCGTAATCGGCGCCGCGCCGGTGCGGCCGACGATCACCAGCGACAGGTCGGAACGGCCATCGCGTGCAGCCTTCATCTTGCCGACGCCTTCCTCGATCGAAATCACCTGCGGCTTCGCCTGCCCATAGGCCTGTGGCAGCAGCGTGTCCTCGATAGTGAGACCGGCCGCGCCCGCCGCCTCGATCTCCTGCACGGTGCGGCGGACATTGAGCGCGTTGCCATAGCCGTGATCGGCATCGACCAGCACCGGAATCTTCCCGGCACGGCAGATGCGCCGCACCTGCTCGGTCAGTTCCGACAGCGTGATCAGCAGCAGATCAGGATCGCCGAGAATGGTCAGCGATGCCGCAGAGCCGCCGAGCAGGCCGAGTTCGAACCCGACGTCCTCGGCGATGCGCGCGGAGATCGGATCATAGACCGACCCCGGCCTGATGACCTCGCGGCCCGACAGGATCGCCCGAAACGCCTCGCGCTTCTCCTGCGGCAGCATCGCAGCCTCACGCAAATTCGAGGATCAGGGCATCCACCGCCAGTGTCGCGCCCGGCGCAGCGGCGATCTTCTTCACCGTACCGTCGCGTTCGGCGCGCAGCACGTTCTGCATCTTCATCGCCTCGATTACCGCGAGCGTCTCGCCGGCCTTGACCTCCTGGCCTTCCGTCACCGCGATGGAAACGACAAGACCCGGCATCGGGCACAGCACCTTCTTGCCGGTATCGGCGGCCGAGACCACCGGCATCAGCCGCGCAGCGGCAGCTTCGGTTTCGGTGAACACCTGCACCGGCAACTCAAAGCCCTGATAGGCCAACCGGAAGCCGTTCGGAATCGGGCGCACCTGTACGGATACCGGATGACCCCCGATGGTGCCCTGCCAGACCGGATCGCCGGGCTTCCAGTGCGACAGCAGCGTCACCGGCTGACCTGGCTTGCCATCAGGCCCGGCCAGACGCACGACAATGCCGTCACCCTCGCGCGCCACATCGAGCAGCACTTCGCTGCGGTCGAGCCAGACGGCGCGGCGGCCTTCGCGCAGCACGGCACGGCCATTCAACTGACCGGAAATCTGCCGCTTGCGCGCGCCGAGGACATGATCGATGGCGGCGGCGACGGCCGCGATCCGGTGCGCGGTCTCGCCTTCCGGCGTGCGCGGGCCGAATCCTTTCGGGAATTCCTCCGCGATGAAGCCGGTGGAGAGGTTGCCCTCGCGCCAGCGTGGATGATTCATCAGCGCCGACAGGAACGGAATGTTGTGGCGGATGCCATCGACATAGAACGCGTCAAGCGCGTTCGACTGCGCTTCGATGGCGGCGGCGCGCGACGGCGCGTGCGTCACCAGCTTGGCGATCATCGGATCGTAGTAGATCGAAATCTCGCCGCCCTCCTGCACGCCGGTGTCGTTGCGCACGGTGATCTCGCCAGTCTTGCTCTCCGCGGGCGGACGGTACTTCACCAGGCGGCCGATGGACGGCAGGAAGTTGCGGAATGGATCTTCCGCATAGACGCGGGACTCGACGGCCCAGCCGGTGAGCGTCACGTCCTTCTGCTCAATCGCAAGTTTCTCGCCTGCGGCAACGCGGATCATCTGCTCGACCAGATCGATTCCGGTGATGAGTTCGGTCACCGGATGTTCGACCTGCAGGCGCGTATTCATTTCGAGGAAGTAGAAGCTCTTGTCCTGCCCGGCGACGAATTCGACAGTGCCTGCGGAATCGTAGTTCACGGCCTTCGCAAGCGCGACGGCCTGCTCGCCCATCTTGCGGCGGGTGGCTTCATCGAGCAGCGGCGACGGCGCTTCCTCGATTACCTTCTGATTGCGGCGCTGGATCGAGCATTCACGTTCGCCGAGATAGATCACGTTGCCATGCTTGTCGCCGAGCACCTGAATTTCGATGTGGCGCGGATCGACGATGAACTTCTCGATGAACACGCGGTCGTCACCGAAAGACGACTTCGCTTCGGCCTTGGCGAGGTTGAAGCCTTCCGCGACTTCGGCCTTTGAATGAGCGATGCGCATGCCCTTGCCGCCGCCGCCCGCCGACGCCTTGATCATCACCGGATAGCCGATCTCATCGGCGATCTTGACCGCGTGCTTGTCGTCCTCGATCACGCCGAGATGACCGGGCACGGTCGACACCTTCGCCGCAGCAGCCGCTTTCTTGGATTCGATCTTGTCGCCCATGGCGGCGATCGCGCCGGGATTGGGGCCGATGAACACGATGCCCGCCGCCTGCAACGCGCGCGGAAAGGCTTCGCGCTCCGACAGGAAGCCGTAACCGGGATGCACGGCTTCCGCGCCGGTCTGACGGCAGGCCTCGACGATCTTATCCATTACGAGATAGCTTTCGGCGGCCTGCGGCGGTCCGATGAAGACGGCCTCGTCGGCCATTTCCACATGGAGCGCGTCGCGATCTGCCTCCGAGTAAACGGCGACAGTCTTGATGCCCATGCGGCGAGCGGTCTTGATGACCCGGCAGGCGATTTCGCCGCGGTTGGCGATCAGTATTTTTTTGAACATGCGCTGACTTGCTTGGACTGTCGGGGAAGTGCCCGGTTGGGAAGGATGCCGGCAATTTGGCACGAGCCGACGTTTGTAACAATTCTGTCGTGAGGCATTATTACACCGTGGGAGCAATCGATCCGATCATCTTATCGACAGCCATAAGAAAGCGATCATGTCCATGCGCCGTTCCCTCGCCGTTCTTGTCGCCGGCCTTGTTGTCCTGCCAGCCGGGTTTTCGCCAGCGGCTTTTGCCGAGACCAGCCAGCCGCGTAACCTGATCCTGTTTGTGCCAGATGGCTTGCGGGCGCTCAAGGTCACACCGGAGACCGCTCCGGCGATGGCCGCGCTGCGGGACAAGGGCGTGAACTTCAAGAACCCCCATTCCCTGTTCCCGACCTTCACCATGGCCAATGCGTCCGGCATGTCCACGGGACACTATCTCGGCGACACCGGCACCTTCAGCAATTCGATTTACACCGGCCATCCGGTGAAGACGGTGGCGAGCCAGGCCGGCACGGTGGTGCCCTTCATCGAGCACGACCAGATTCTGGGCGAAGTGGACGAGCACTTCAACGGCGACTATCTCAACGAGGAAACCCTGCTCAAGGCCGCGCGCGACGCCGGATTCTCGACCGCCGCCATCGGCAAGGTCGGCCCGACCTTCCTGTTCGACCACACTGAGCGGACCGGCACCAAGACCATCACCATCGACGACCAGACCGGCGCGGTGGAAAAGGACGGCAAGCTGATCGGCATTCCGCTTTCCGATGAGATGAAGGCTGCGCTGAGCGCCGCCAACCTTCCCGCCGCAACGCCCGGACGCGGCGACAACGGCAAGACCGGCGACGCCAAGACGCCCGGCACCACCACCGCCAACGTCAAGCAGCAGGAATATTTCGCCGACGTCGCCAGCAAGGTCGTGCTGCCGATGTTCAAGGCCCGCAACAAACCGTTCGTGCTGGTGTTCTGGTCGCGCGATCCGGACGGCACGCAGCACAATCAGGGCGACAGCCTCAACAGCGTGACGCCCGGCATCAACGGTCCGTCCTCGCTGGCGGCCATCAAGAACGCCGACAACAACCTCGCGCAATTGCGCAAGGCGCTGGACGATCTCGGCCTCTCCGCCACGACCAACATCATCGTGTCCGCCGACCACGGCTTCTCGACCATCTCGAAGGAGAGCAAGACCAGTTCGACGGTGAAGACCTCCTACCCCGGTACACCGGACGGTTTCCTGCCGCTCGGCTTCCTCGCTATCGACCTGTCGAAGTCGCTCGGGCTGCCGATGTTCGATCCGAATAACAAGAATGCGGCGGTGGCAGCCAACACCTATCCTAAGGCGGGTAATGCACTGCTCGGCAAGGACCCGCTGAAGCCGGACGTCGTCGTCGCCACCAATGGCGGCTCCGATCTGCTTTACCTGCCGAAAGGCGACCGCAAGCTGGCGGGTCGTGCGGTGAAGGCGCTGCTGGAACAGGACTATGTCAGCGGCATCTTCGTCGACAACCGGCTCGGCCGCTTCCCCGGCACCCTGCCGCTCTCGCTGCTCAACCTGAAAGGCAAGGCTGTGACACCGCATCCGGCGATCGTGGTGAACTTCCGCTCCTATTCCAAGGGCTGCGACGAGCCGACGCTCTGCTCGGTGGAGATCGCCGACACCATCCTGCGTCAGGGCCAGGGCATGCACGGCAGTTTCAGCCGCGGCGACACCATGAATTTCATGGCGGCGATCGGCCCCGACTTCAAAGCGGGCTTTGTCAATGAACTGCCAGTGAGCAACGCCGATGTCGGCATCACCGCTGCCCACCTGCTCGGCCTCAAGCGCAAGGCCAACGGCGACCTGATCGGCCGCGTGATGACGGAAGCGATGCCGAACGGCGCGACGCCGAAGGGCTTCACCGGCACGATCACCGGCAAGCCAGCCGCGAACGGGCTGAAGACCGTACTGCAATTCCAGCGCGTGCTGGACCAGCGCTATTTCGACGTGGCGGGCTTCCCCGGTCGCACGGTCGGCCTCAAGTAACACGCAAAAACGGCGGGTGCCGATCGGCGCCCGCCGTTTTGTCAGAGTGAATTGAATTTACCGTTTGCGATCAGGCCGCGAGGTCGAACGCGTTCGGAAGCGCCTGAACCAGCGGCAGCGTGGCAGCGCCGATCAGGCTCGCCGCCAGCGCATTGAGCGCGCGGTTGCTGCGGCGCTTGCCGCGCATCTGGCCGGCGATCCACTCGAGAACCTCGACGTTCACGCCAACGGCGGTGGTCGGCGCCCAACTCTCAATGGCGGTTTCGGGCGAGAGAGCGACCTTGCGCGACGGCACCGGCAGGCCCGATGCGGACGCCGCGTGATGAACGATCGCCTTGGCGAACAGATCGTCGAAACGCCCGTTATCGCTGCGCTCGGAGGCGGCCTCGTTGATCGCGAACAGGGCTTCGGCCTCCGCGCGGCTGACCGGCTGATCGGATACGGCGGCAGCGGTCAGGATACGCGCGCACCAGGCGGCGTCGTCGGTATCCAGAGCCCGGGAGAAATGAACACGGCCGGCGGTGGTCGGCCCCTCGCCTGTGATGACGCCATCGCGCACAAAGGCCAGCGCATTGGCGGAAATGGTCCGGTCGGCAGCGGAGCCGGTTTCGATCTGGCGGATCAGTTCGGACAGCGGTTCGGTCGAGATCATCGAGGCGGACGTCATGTTACTTTTCTCTTTTGTGTACTGCAGCAATTCCACGAGCGCGTAAACGAAGCCTTAAGGAAACGATTCGCGGGTCACTTCTTTTCTCTATGGTTACGCGTTGGTCTCGTCAGGCGTCGTTTCGGTTCAAAGGAGATGACAATGGGACCCGGCGGACGTACGGCGCGTCCACGTCAAATTCGGGGCATTCCTCGATCATGCGCCGCCACAGGATTGAATCACCGCAGCCTGTTGTTTCCGCAACACGCCCAAAAGCAGAACGGCTTTCCAAACCCCGTCCCTCGACGGAAACGATATTGTCCTTTTCACCACGGCATTTCGTTTGCGGTGCGATGGGCCTATATCAAACGGGTCTTTCAGGAACCCCAAATACGAGGACATGACGATGACCCTGTCGATTGGTGCCAAAGCTCCCGACTTCGAGGCGGACAGCACCGAAGGCCACATCAGCTTCCACAAATGGCTCGGCGATAGTTGGGGCCTGTTCTTCTCCCACCCGAAGGATTTCACGCCGGTCTGCACCACGGAGCTGGGTGCCGTCGCCCGCCTCAAACCGGAGTTCGACAAGCGCGGCGTCAAGCTGATCGGCATCAGCGTCGACCCGACCGACAAGCATCACCTCTGGGCCAAGGACATCGAAGAGACGCAAGGCGTCGCTCCGAACTATCCGTTGATCGCCGACGTCGATTTCAAGGTCGCCAAGCTTTACGGCATGCTGCCGGAAAGCACCTCGGGCGACGTCAGCAAGCGCACCCCGGCGGATAACCAGACCGTCCGCAACATTTTCGTGATCGGTCCGGACAAGATCATCAAAACGGTCCTGATCTATCCGATGAGCACCGGCCGCAACTGGCAGGAAGTGCTACGCATCGTCGATTCGCTGCAGTTGACCGCCAAGCATGGCGTTTCGACGCCGTCGGACTGGAAACAGGGCGACGACGTGTTCTTCCCCACCGCGGTTCCGGAGGAAGAAGCCAAGAAGAAGTTTCCGCAGGGCTGGAAATCGCCGAAGCCATATTTCCGGATCGTGCCGCAGCCGAAGTAATCGCGGCATCACCGAACGACCGAAGGGGACGCGAAAGCGTCCCCTTTTTCATGTGCACGGACCGGACGCGCCGGCCGATGCGATTGCGAAAGCCTGCGGTTTCAAGGATGGTAGCTTTCGATGCCCCCGCCCTCCCCGAAGCCAATCATTGTCTGGTTCCGCAATGATTTGCGGCTGTCCGATCATCCGGCTCTGCATGCCGCCGCGCAAAGCGGCCAGCCCGTCATCTGCCTCTATGTGCTGGATGAAGACAGCGCGCCATTGCGTCCACCGCGCGGGCGTCCCATTGGCAGCGCGTCGCGCTGGTGGCTGGCCCAATCGCTGCGCAGCCTCGATCAAAGCCTCAAGGCACTCGGCACATCGCTCGTGCTGCGCCGGGGCGACACCGCGTCCGTCATCGCCGAAATCGCGCGGCAAGCCAACGCGTCCGCCGTTCACTGGATCGAAAGCGACATCGCAGGCCCTGCCGCCGCCGAGCGCGACGTCGCGCGGGCGCTGGGAGACATCGGCGCGACAGCTCGGAGCTTTCCGAGCGACCTGCTGGTCAGACCTGCGAGCCTGCGCAACAAGGAAGGCCGTGGCCTGCGCGTCTTCACGCCATTCTGGAAACGCGTGCTAAGCCTCGGCGATCCACCGCGCCCCCTGCCTGCGCCGAAAGTGCTGAAGCCCGGCCCGCCCATCGAAACCGACGATCTCGCATCATGGAGCCTGGAACCAGCCCATCCCGATTGGGCGGCCGGATTGCGCGAAACATGGACGCCGGGCGAATCCGGTGCGCAGGCACGCCTGACTGGTTTTCTCGAAAACAGCATCGCAGGTTATGCAACGCTGCGCGACCGTCCCGACCGCGACGGCACCTCGAGGCTTTCGCCGCACCTGCGCTTCGGCGAGATCAGCCCCAGACAAGTCTGGCACGCGGCGAATTTCGCGTTGGCACAGAAGCCTGCCATCGCCAGCGATGTTGCAAAATTCCTGAGCGAACTTGGCTGGCGCGAATTCTCGCGTCATCTGCTGTTCGATCATCCGGATCTTGCGCGGAAAAATCTTCAACCGTCGTTCGACTCATTTCCATGGCGACGCGATGCCAAGGCGCTGTGCGCATGGCAGCGCGGACAGACCGGCTATCCCATCGTCGATGCGGGCATGCGCGAGCTCTGGCACACCGGCGTCATGCACAACCGCGTGCGCATGGTTGTGGCGTCGTTTCTCGTCAAACATCTCTTGATCGACTGGCGCGACGGCGAAGCCTGGTTCTGGGATACGCTTGTCGACGCCGATCCGGGCAGCAATCCGGCAAGCTGGCAGTGGGTGGCCGGGTCCGGCGCGGATGCTGCGCCCTACTTCCGTATCTTCAACCCGGTCCTGCAGGGAGAGAAGTTCGATCCGGACGGCGCCTATGTGTCGAAGTGGGTGCCCGAACTGGCACGTCTTCCCGCAAAACTGATCCATCAGCCGTGGACCGCGACGCCCATGGAGCTTGCCGCTGCCAGCATCACCCTCGGCGAAACTTATCCGGAGCCCATTGTCGATCATAAAGCCGCGCGCGAGCGCGCGCTGGCGGCCTATGCACGAACGAGAGCGGATTAACTGCGCTGCTGTAGACCATCGATTTTCCGCAGTTGATCGCCAAGGATCTCACGCTCCGCTGACTGCTGGTTATACTGCACCGACAAGCAGCAGATTGCGGAAATTGCCCGACGGCACCGGGCTTGTAGAATGCGTCTGGATTATTTAATTTGCGTCGCATCATCTCATCTTTGACCAGTCGGAATGCATGTCCAACTTTGACAATCACGGCGAAAGACAATCCGACGATAAATTTGATTGGGGCTATTTTGCCCATCTTTCGATATATGATTTTGCAGGCCAGTTCTTAAAAGGAAAAGCCGTCCTCGATATAGGATGCGGCACGGGTTATGGCGTGAAACGCATGCTCGACAGCGGCGCCAGCACCGTAAGCGCATTGGAACGAGATGAAGATCTGGTAAGAAAATTATCTGCCGACATTAAAGACGCCACTTTCTTATCCTGCGATCTCGAAAATGGTATTTTGCCATTTTCAAATGAAACATTCGATGTTGTTTTTTCATCGAACGTCTTCGAGCATATCATCGGCGTGGACGCCATTCTGGATGAGTGCAGACGCGTTCTTAAAAAATATGGACTTCTGATTCTTGCTGTTCCACCCGTGGACGGCGTGGGCTCACTCTACATCAATGCCCAAAATATGTTTCACATAACGAATTTGTGCAGCTCTGCGTGGCAGGCCAAGCTGCAAAGATATTTCTCCGATGTCACATCGTATCGGCATTGGACTGTCGATGACCGCGTTGTGGATGGCCACATCCTGCGAGACGATGCCAAGCTGTCGGACTTCATCTTCTCCGAGAGGAGAGATTCTGAGTCGACGATCACCGCCATCTTTGTTGCGAAAAATGCCCGCGACGTCGTTCTCGGCAAATCGTCTGCAGAAGAAAATCCGGAGGATTGGGATTCAGCGCGCGTTGAGGCGAAGGCGCGCATCGCCACGTTCGTTTCGATCATGGATACCAAGAACCAAGTGGAGGATTATTGGCGCAAGGAAATCATGGGAATGCGGGAATATCTTGAGAAGCAAATCAAGATCAATCCCAGCAAGGCTGCCAAAGATACTCTGAACCGACTTAATATCTATTTTTCCTGACCCGCATCCTCAGGAAATCGCAACATCGCTCGCGGATGAACACGCCGTCTCTGAGCCGCTTTGGACGATGAGTCTCAACGCACAGGCACTGAAACTCTGTTCACCAGCAGTACGGCGGCCGCGCAGACCACCATGCCGGCGACCGAGATCAGATCGAGCCGCTCATCGAACAGCAGATACGCCATGAGCGCCGTCGTTCCCGGCACCAGATAGAAAAAGCTGGCAACGCGCGTCGCCGCCGAATGGCGGATCAGCCAGTACAGCAGTCCGATCGAACCGATCGACAGCACGAGCACGAGCCAAATCAGACCGAAGATGAACTCCCCGGTCCAGTGGATCACCCGTGTCTCGAACAAAAATGCGCCGACAGCGAACAGTGCGGCAGCCGCGAAAAACTGAACGCAGTTTCCCGAGCGCCAGTCGATCCGGCTGCAATATCGTTTTTGATACAGCGTCCCGAGCGTGATGCTGATCAGCGCGACGCAGGTTCCGAGCCAGCCCCATCCTGCATCGCCTGACATGTCCCGGCCGTGCAGGACGCTCAATGTCCCCGCAAGCCCCATGGCCAATCCCGTCCATTGCAGCGGCGTGACACGCTCGCCGAGCCATCGGTTCGCGAGAGTGGATATCAGAATGGGCTGCAATCCCGGAATCAGGGCCGACAAGCCGGCAGGGACGGAATGGTAGATCGCGACAGAAGTACCGCCGAGGTAAAATCCGTGCACCAGCAACCCGGCGACGGCGCTGTGCATCGCATCCATCCAGCCCGGCCACTTCGCACGCCAGATCAGGGCAATCAGCCCCATCAGCACGGCGGCGATGATCATACGGACCGTGAGATAGGTCAGCGGCTCGGCGCTTGCGAGCACGTATTTCGTGCCGACGAATCCGGAGCTCCACAACACGACAAAGATCGCCGGCGCTGCGCGCGCGGCAACCGATTCAAATGTCGAAGAGGACGAGGACTGCGAGTTCATTTGCGCAACTGCTTGCCCGATCTTATGGTGTCGGGCAATCATCAAAACCGCCGGACACCCTGCCCGGAAACGCAGACCGCACTCGCTTCAACTTCGTAAGGATACATCATGGACGTTCGCGCCGCTGTCGCCATCGCCGCTGGAAAGCCGCTTGAAGTCACCACGGTTCAGCTCGAAGGCCCGCGCGAGGGCGAGGTGCTGGTCGAGATCAAGGCGACGGGCGTGTGTCACACCGATGAATTCACGCTGTCCGGGGCGGACCCTGAAGGACTCTTCCCCGCCATTCTCGGCCACGAGGGCGCAGGCATCGTGGTCGACATCGGCAAAGGCGTGACCAGCGTGAAAAAGGGCGACCACGTCATTCCGCTCTACACGCCGGAATGCCGCCAGTGCCCGTCGTGCCTGTCGCGCAAGACCAATCTCTGCACCGCGATCCGCGCCACACAGGGCCAGGGCTTGATGCCGGACGGCACCTCGCGCTTCTCGATGGGCGGCAAGCCGATCCATCACTACATGGGCACGTCGACCTTCGCGAACTACACCGTGCTGCCTGAGATCGCAGTCGCGAAAATCCGCGAAGATGCGCCGTTCGACAAGGTCTGCTACATCGGCTGCGGCGTCACCACCGGCATCGGCGCTGTCATCAACACCGCAAAGGTTGAACAAGGCGCCAAGGCCATCGTGTTCGGTCTCGGCGGCATCGGCCTCAACGTGCTGCAGGGCCTGCGGCTGGCGGGCGCCGACATGATCATCGGCGTCGATATCAACAACGACCGCAAGGCATGGGGCGAACGCTTCGGCATGACGCATTTCGTCAACCCGAAGGAGGTCGGCAAGGACCTCGTCCCCTATCTCGTCGACATGACGAAATCCGGCGCGGACCAGATCGGCGGCGCGGACTACACCTTCGACTGCACTGGCAACGTCACCGTGATGCGTCAGGCGCTGGAGGCGTGCCATCGCGGCTGGGGCCAGTCGATCGTGATCGGCGTCGCGCCGTCCGGCGCGGAAATCGCCACGCGTCCGTTCCAGCTTGTCACCGGCCGCGTCTGGAAGGGCACGGCGTTCGGCGGCGCGCGCGGCCGCACTGACGTGCCGAAGATCGTCGACTGGTACATGCAGGGCAAGATTCAGATCGACCCGATGATCACCCACGTGATGCCACTCAACGACATCAACATCGCGTTTGATCTGATGAAGCGTGGCGAGTCGATCCGCGGCGTGGTGACGTTCTAGGCCACTTGCGCCAGCAGCGAATGTTGATGCATGCGTGGTCGCCATCCCCACGATGGCGCGCGACGATGTGGTTCGCGCTGCAATGTCGTACCCGCGAAAGCCGGGACCATGACCGCTACACTTGCGAGAAGCAGAACGCGGTCATCCTGATGTGCGCACTTTTGCGCCTCGAAGGATGAGGGCGAGGTCCATATCGCCGCCGCGCATCCTTCGAGGCTCGCCGCAAACGCGGCTCGCACCTCAGGATGACGCGATATCTCGGGAAGCGCGACATCTTTTGGGGAGTCTGGATCCCCGCTTGCGCGGGGATGACCGGAGAGAGATTGTGCGGGAACGACCGCAGAGAGATCGCGCGATGTCTCCACTGTCATGGCCGGGCTTGTCCCGGCCATCCCGATATTCGAAGCGTGATGCCCAGTTCATCGGGATCACCGGGCCTTTGCCGGGCGCAGAGGCTTCGCCCGCAGGCGGAGCAAGCCCGATCGCGATCGTCATTGCGAGGAGCCATAGCGCGTCTTCGACGCGCTATGGCGACGAAGCAATCCATCTTCGCTTGTCGACATCCCATCCGGATTGCTTCGCTTCGCTCGCAACGACGAATACCGTCACCAGCGAGCAGCCGCTGCAACATTTCGTGATGGGGATCGCGATCCCCGCGTTCTGAATCGCGCTTAAGTTCGCCGTGTCCTGTTCGCGAGGGGCGCTTTCTGGAGGCTGGGGTCAGCGACCGGGCCAACTACGTGGCTCTGCCTTCAGTGGCTGGACGCGGACAGGATGAAGGCGGCGAAAGTCGCTGGATCGGAGGCGGAAACGCCCGTCCTGTCCCGGAAGAACGCTCCCCTCGCCCAAAATCGCCGCATGTGGAGCGCCGCGAGGCGACGCGCTTCCTTTTCGCAGAGGAAGCGAACCAATATCCTTTGCGCCTTGCGGCGCTCCATGCCCCTCACTTGGGGCGCAGTGAGGAAGAGAAAACTCGCACAGTGCGGGGACGATGATGCATGCGTGAATGACATGCGCAAATCGACGTGGCTGTTTGACAATTGAATCGGAGAATCTGCCGCGTACCCCGGACGTAGCGCGAAGCGGTGCGTTGCCGAACCGGGGCCGTTACGAATGCGGTTTATGTTACGGTCCCGGTTCTGCGAAGCAGCGTTACACGCTGCATCGCGCCCGGGGCACAGCACTCACAATGTCGTCGCCGTGAAAAGCGGAGCGCCGTCATCCTGAGGTACGAGCCCGCGCACACCTCAGGATGACGACATAGCTGCGTGAAAAGAAACGGGTCCCCGTTTTCGCAGGGACGACTGGAAAGCGGTGTATGTAACCGGTCGTCTCTTAGAAGAACTCTTCAGGACACGGATCGACGATCTGCCAGAGATCCCTGCCGTTCTTGATCTTCTTCATATCGGTGGTCAGGCCGCCGTTCCGCGCGATCCACGCCTTCACCGGCGCCGGGTAATACGACATCAGGTCCGATGTCCCCTCTGCGCTGGTGACCTTGATGCCGAACGTCCAGGCCTTGTCGTAATAGGCCTGATGGAAGCCAAGGCTGGCGCGCGGGGTCACGCAGATCTTGTTCAGCGGCACGATGCCGAACACCAGCGTGCAGGCCGAATTGCAGATGCCATCGATGATGACGCGCTCTCCGCGCGCACGAATGCGCTGGTACTTCGCCTTGTATTCCTCGACATAACCGCCGTGATCGCGCGTGATGCGCAGGTCGGCGCGTGCCGGAAGCGACGCCACCAGCGACAACAGGACAGACAGGAAAACGGCACTTCGCATTCGGTTTTCAGCGGATCGTGGCGGACGTCGGCGCAAGCGACTCTCACCAACACCAAGACTCTGGCGGGACTGTGTTGGAAAACCGTTAAGCATGATGGTCCCGCGGACGATTCCACGCAGACAGATCAGCTAAATTACTGACTTTATTCAAATTTCATCGATGTCAGGTACACTCCGGCCAACCGAGCCGCAGCATGGAACGGGCATCCGCCGTAGCGGATGCCCGGATGGCTCAGGATCGCGGCGGCGCTACTTCTTCGGGCGGATGGCGTCCGCCGTGCCCTGAATGAACGCCGCGATCTTGGTCACCTCATCGTCGGAGAGCTTGCCGGTGAAGTCCGGCATGCCCTTGTCCATGAACGGCCCCTTGAAGACGATGTTCTTCAGGTTCCCGATGGTTTCCGGACTGGAGTAGCCGAGGTTCTTGATGTTGCCGCCCTTGTCCACGCCGGGAACCGCGTGACAGAACGCACAGTGCGACACATAGAGCAGCGTGCCGGGGCCGACGTCCTCGGGCTTGTAGGCCACGCCTTCCACGAGTTTCAGCGGCGCCATCTTTGCGAAGACCGGGGGCTTGGCGTTGCCGCCGATGGCAAAGGTGAAGACAGTGCCCGGCATCTCGACATCGGTCGCGCGCGCGGCCTCGCCGTAGACGCCGCCCCACCCCACGGCGATGGACACATATTGCACGCCATCGACCGTATAGGTCGCAGGTCCCGCGACCACGCCGGTCCCCACCGGCGCCTCCCAGAGCTGCTCACCGGTCTTCGCGTTATAAGCGACGAAGCGTCCGTCCGCCGTGCCCTGGAACACAAGATTGCCCGCCGTCGTCAGCGTGCCGCCATTCCACGGCGAGGCGAAGTCGTGCGCCCAAGCCACCTGCTGCTTCACCGGATCCCACGCAATGAGGCGGCCGAACGGCTTGCTCTTGGGCGGCACCGCATTGACGGAGAAGCCGAGATTCCAGCCGGTGCCGCTCTGCGCTTTGCCCGGCGCAACCTCGTTGAACTTGAACTCCTTCTCGGAGGTCAGGTTGATCGGCACGTGCTGCGCCGGCAGATAGACGAGGCCGGTCTGCGGATTGAAGGACATCGGGTGCCAGTTGTGCGCACCGTACGGTCCAGGAACGGCATCGAACGGCGCATCGCCCCGCGCCTCGGCAACTTCCATCGGCCGCCCGTCCTTGTCGTAACCGGTGGCCCAGGTCACTTCGACGAAGTTTTTCGCCGAGATGAACTTGCCGTTGGTCCTGTCAATGACGAAGAAGAAGCCGTTCTTCGGCGCGTGCAGGATCACCTTGCGCGGCGCGCCGTCGATATTGATGTCCGCGAGGATCATCGGCTGGGTCGAGGTATAGTCCCAGTTGTCGCCGGGCGTTTCCTGATAGTGCCAGACGTATTTTCCGGTGTCGGGATTCAGCGCGACGATCGATGCGAGGTAAAGATTGTCGCCGCCCGCCGGACTGCGATGCTTGCGATTCCACGGCGAGCCGTTGCCGGTGCCGATGTAAAGCAGATTGAGATCGGGATCGTAGGTGATGGTGTCCCACGGGGTACCGCCACCGCCGCTGACCCAGTACTTGCCCGCCGGATCCCATGTCTTCGCGGCCTTCTCCATCGATTCATCTTCGTAAGGCTTCGACGGATCGCCCGGCACGGTGTACCAGCGCCACGCCAGTTCGCCCGTTTCTGCATCATAGGCGTTGATGTAACCGCGCACGCCGTATTCAGCGCCGCCATTGCCGATGATCACCTTGCCCTTCACCACGCGCGGCGCGCCGGTGATGGTGTAAGACCGGCTGTGATCGACGATGGTGTCCTTTTCCCAGACCTTGTTGCCGGTCGCCGCATCGATGGCGACAAGCCGCCCGTCATAGGCGCCGACATAGACCTTGCCCTTGTACAGGGCGACGCCGCGGTTCACGACGTCGCAGCAGCCTTTATAGCCCTTGGACCGATCGACGCCGGGATCGAATGTCCAGATGCGCTTGCCGGTGCGGACATCCACCGCATGCACCACGCTCCATGACGCGGTGACGTACATGATGCCGTCAACCACCAGCGGGGTCGATTCAACGCCGCGGATGGACTCGAGATTGTAGGACCACTTCAGGCCGAGATTCTTGACGTTGCCGTCGTTGACCTGATTGAGCTTGCTGTAACGCGTCTCGCCATAGTCGAGACCGTAATTCAGCCAGTCGTTCGACGTTGCCGCGTTGGCCTTGATCGCAGCCTCATCCACCTTCGACGTCACCGCCTTGATATGTTCAGGTGATCCTTTCGGCGGCGATTGCGCGAACGCCGTCGAAAAGGAAAACGCCGCAAACGCGGACGCAAGAATCAAAAAACCCAACGGCGAGCGTTGGGTTGTTGTGACATCGGCAGGGTCGTGCCGGCGGGCAGCCTTGGTTGCAAGACAATTCATGCATTCCTCCGATGGCCTCTCAGGGGCCTGCATGAATGTTAGACCTGATCTAAAAGCCGTCAACGAAACCATGTTGCGCGTTGCAGCGAACGCCACGCGTCTTGCAGTGCACAGCGTGTAAAGTGAATTGGAATGTTGTGTGCCAGCGAAACGCCATGGCACATCGCCGCCACCGCAAGGCGGAAATCCAAAATCGGCTGACGGGAAAATGGCGCGCTCCGAGAGATTCGAACTCCCGACCCTCGGAATCGAAATCCGATGCTCTATCCAGCTGAGCTAGGAGCGCTTATCGGCGCACCATAACCAAGGATGCCGTGAAATCCACCCCGAAAATGCCCCGGATTCGATTGTCCCCGGCCCGCGCCAAAAGCCCATCGCACGGCAATGTGCGAATTATGACAGTCGAATGTCGCCGTTTTAAATTGCCAACGGAGGCATCTTTGGGCATGGCTTGCCGAACTTTGCTCGGCTGCGGTGCCTGCGCCGATATGGCGCTTCGGCCGAATCGCACCGGCAAGCTATTCAGGCCCTACTTTCAACGGCGAGGGAGACGACGGTGAGCGGCAATGAAGGGCTTCTGCCCTCAATCTCCGAGCACAGGTTTTATCAGGGCCTTGTCGCCACCTGCATCGCCAACTGCCTGCAGGCCACCAACTTTCTTTCCGACCGTTTCCTGCGCCGGGCCTATTATGCGCCTGCGAAGATCGAAGAGCTTTACCGCAACTCGATGAACAGCGCCTTTTCCGCGCGGGAAGCGTTTCTGGTAACGGGTGCGCCGCATGCGTCGGCCTATTATCCGCGAGACTTCGCCTGGTTCTATCCCGACGTTCTCGATCCGCAGACCATCATCGATTCAGACGATGCGGCACGCCGGGTCAGACTGCTGGAAAAGAGCGTGCGCCTGATGCTGGGCGCGGTGCGTTCCGGCATCATCACCACGACGCTTATTCCCGTGAAGCGTAATCGCTATATCGGCGCCAACTATTTCGCGCTGCCGTCAGACACGCTTCTCGGCATCCAAGGGGGACTAGAGCAGATCGTGCGCGCGGGTGAGCGCCCCTCACCTTATGCGGACCTCGCGGTGGCGGCCGAGACCGGCCACGCATTGCTGGCCGACTATCGTGCAGACTTGAAGCGATCGGTACTCGATCTTGCAAGCAGTCTCGAACCTTACGAGGACAGCGGCATCCAGACCCTGCTCTGCGACGTCCGCGCGCCCCGTTCGGCCGCGACGGACACCCGCGCGGAGCGACTGCGTTTCGTCACCAATGCCAGCGTCTATGCGACGTTCCAGCAGAGCATCCGGCTCGGCATCATCGATGAAAGCGAGCTGGTGACGATTCTCGGGCGCAGTCTCGCGCAATACAAAACCGAACTGCTTCACCTGTTCGGCCGCGATGGCTACATCACCCATAGCCTCGACTGCAAGACGGAAGCGCCCGCTTTCTCGATCGCGCTCGATTTCGTCAATGTGCAGCACGGATTCTGGGATTTCAGAAACGAGGCCGAACGCGCGCTGTTCAGCGCGACCACCGACTTCATCCTCGCCGAGCCACGCTTTCGGATTCCGGATACCTTCCACTTCTTCGTGTCAGCGGACAATCCGCGCAAGAAGCTGATCCATCGGATCGCCACGCCATCGTATCAGGGCCGCTCGGCATGGCCGACATTCAATGTCGAATTCGCTGACCGCATGCTCGACTACGATGAACTCTCCGGGGTCGAGACGTACAGGCCTTATGCCCGCGAAATCCTGCACCATATCCACCACGCCACGGAAACGCATGGCGGATATCAGGAACTGCTGTCCGAAAACGGCCTGCAATACCGTACATGGGCCTATCGCGGCGCCATCGCGCATTCGTGGTTTCCGCGCTTCCTGACCGTGTGGAGCAGAGCCTTCGGCACGCCGCTGATCGCGTGGAATGACGGCGGCAGGTAAACTGCAACAACGCGGATGTCGTTACTGCTGCAAGCCGGTCTTTGCCGCTGCTGCGATCAACTCCCCGAGTTCGGCGAATTGCCGCTTGCGCGGCGAACTCTTGCGCCACGCCAGTCCGATGACACGCTGCGGCTCCGGATCCGCGAAACGCACCAGATGAATGTCACCGTGCCGGGTTTCCAGCGGCACTGCGATTTCCGGCAGCAACGTCATGCCGAGCCCGTTCGCCACCACCTGCACCAGCGTGGACAGGCTGGATGCTCCGAGCGTGTTGATATTGTCGATGCGCTGCAGACTGCAGAACGTCAGCGCCTGATCGCGCAGGCAGTGTCCCTCTTCCAAGAGTAGCAACCGTTCTCCTTCGAGAATATCCGGTGTCGCGCGCACGCGGCTGGACATGCGATGCGATTTCGCCATCGCCAGCAGAAAGCGGTCGTCAAAGAGGCGAAGAGTTTCGATGTCCGGATGCTCAAGCGGCAGCGCGAGCATCAACACGTCAAGCTGCCCCTCGATCAGTTCGCTGATCAGGGACTGGGTCTGGCTCTCGCGAATATGCAGATCGAGATCCGGAAATGCATCGCGGACCATCGGCAAGAGACGCGGCAGGATGTAAGGGGCCACCGAGGGAATGACGCCGAACCCCAGCGGGCCTGACAACACGCCGCTCTGCCGCCGCGCGAAATCGACAATGTCCCGCACGTCGCCCAGCACCCGCGCAACGCGCTGGGCGATCTCCCTGCCGCCCTCGGTCAGCAGCACGCCCCCGCGGCTGCGCTCCAGAAGCTGGATGCCGAGCGATTTCTCAAGCTCCTGGATCTGCATGGAAAGCGCGGGTTGCGTGACCGAGCAACGTTCCGCCGCCTTGCCGAAATGGCCAGCCTTGGCCACGGCATCGAAATAACGGAGCTGCTTGAGCGAGACCATATCGATCAACTTTTCTTATCGGACAATCGTCATTAATACGATCTGGCCTGATTGAAAAGGACCCACGCGGCCGGGCCGCTCCTACCTATCGTTCCCCGCCCCAAAGCGCAGCGACAATGGCGTCAAGGCCATCGGTCAGCGCGGCCGGGCCCGGCTGCAGGATCAGCGGGGACTTGATCTCGACGATCCGCTTGTTCCGCACCGCCGCGATCGTAGTCCATCCCGGCCGCTGACGGATTTTATCCGGCACGACCTTCTTGCCGCACCATGACGCCAGGATGATGTCCGGGTCGACCGCAATCACGGCTTCAGGCGTAACGATCCGATCCTTCGCGGCCTTCTGTTTGGCAAGACGCGAGAAGATGTCGTCGCCACCGGCAATCGAAATCAGTTCCGAAACCCAGCCGATGCCGCTGATGAGCGGATCGTCCCATTCCTCGAAATAGACCTTCGGACGCGATGGTCGCGTTCGCGCCGCGACCTCCGCCAGCCGGTGTTCAAACCGCGCCGCCAGCGCGTCCGCCTTCGCCGCCTCACCGATCAGGCCGCCGAGCGTGCGGATCATCGCAAGAACGCCCGCAATATCTCGCTGATTGAAAACGTGTACCGCGACACCTGCCCGTACCAGATCGGCGACAATCTCCGCCTGCAGATCGGAAAATGCCAAGACGAGATCAGGCTCGAGCGCGAGCACTTTGGGAATGTCGGCGGAAATGAAAGCAGAAACGCGCGGCTTCTCGCGCCGGACCTGCGGTGGCCGCACGGCATAACCCGAAACGCCGACGATGCGGTCCTGCTCGCCAAGCAGGTACAGCGTCTCCACGGTTTCCTCCGTAAGACACACGATCCGGCGCGGAGGAAAGCTCATGACGAATATCTCGGGTCGAATCCGCCTCGGCCGCCTGACGATAGTGAAACCGCTCTTGCCTTACGGCCGCATCATCTCGAAGACGTCGCCGTCATAGCCTGCTTCGATGGGAATCCGCAGACGGGTCGCACCGCTCTCGGTCCGGCTCATTTCCGGCACGACGGTGACCACTGGCGTCCTGCGCGCGAAATCGATTGCAGCCTGCGCCGTGCCAAGCTTGTCGAGCTTGATCAGATTGCGGACGGTCGGAAACGGCAGATTGAACCGGCCCGACTCAGCAGCCGCAAGCGCTTCCTTCGGCGACAGCCAGACCGAATCCACCGACTCGTTGCCGTCATGCCTGCCAATCTGATCGGCCGGCGCCATCGCCAGCAGGAAATGCGTGTCGAAACGCTTCGGCAGGTTCACCGGCGTGATCCAGTGCGCGAACGGCACCAGCAAGTCGATCGCCGGCAGCAGCCCATGCTGGCGCAGAATGTCCGCGAAGCTCACTTCACCCGCATCAAGCGCCTTGCGCTGCGATTCAAGGGCAGCCAGTTGCGCCGCTGGAGCGAGCACATCCGAACCGTGCGGACGCGCCAGCACGATGCCGCTTTCCTCGAACGTCTCGCGGATTCCGCCGATCCGGATCGCCGCCGCATCCACATCGAGTTCACCCCGCCGCGGAACGAGCGCCGTGTCCCCAGCGATCTCCGTATCGCCGGGATCGAGACTGCCACCCGGAAACACCAGCGCGCCGGATGAAAACTCAATCTCGCGGTTACGCTGCACCATGAAGATTTCCATGCCGCTGCCGCCTTCCCGCAGCAGCAGGACGGTGGCGGCGGTGCGCAGCGCCTTTGTCGGATCGACGGGAGGCTTGGTCATCCCAGATTCGCCCTCTTGTCGAAACGCGCAACGCGCGACAGCAGGTATTCAACCTCGCTGCACGCCAGCGCGCTCATGCTCGATCCCGGCTTGCGCTGCGCGTCGGATGCGATCTTGCCGCGCTTCTTCAGAACGTATTTGCGCACAGCGAGGCCAACGCCCGGCTGCTGCTCGTAACGGATCAACGGCAGATGCGCGTCGAACAGATCATGAGCCGCATCGCGCTTGCCGGCCTTCGACAGATTGACCACATCCACCAGCATGTCCGGGAATGCGTAGCCGGTCATCGCGCCGTCCACACCGCGTTCCATCTCGAAGTCGAGGAACAGGCCGCCATTGCCGACAAGGATCGAGATCGGCTTGAGCGATCCATCCTTCTGGAAACCACGCAGCGTCGAAATCTTTTCCAGCCCCGGCCAGTCTTCATGCTTGAGCATCACGCAAGATGGACTGTCCATGATGATCTTGCGGATGACCGCCGGTGTCATGACAACCGTCAGCGTCAACGGATAGTCCTGCAGCACCCATGGAATATCCGTGCCGATAGCCTCAGTGGCCTGCCTGAAATAGCCGGTGATCTGGTCGTCAGTCCGCAGATGCGGCGGCGGCGCGATCATGACGGCGGCAGCCCCTGCATCCATCGACGCACGCGCCAGCGTGCGCATCTGCGCGAAGCCCGGCGCCGAAACGCCGACAATGATCTGCTTGTCCTTCGCCCTCTTGATGAAGCGCGTTGCGACCGCGAGCGATTCATCGGCTTCCATTTTCGGCGCTTCGCCAAGAATGCCGAGCACGGTGACGCCGTTGCAGCCAACCTCGCCGTAAAAATCGCTCAGCCGGTCGATCGAATCGAAATCGATACGGCCATCGTCGTGGAACGGGGTCGGGGCAATGGCAAAAGTGCCGCTCGCATCAGGGGTCAGCTTCATGTCCGGGGTATCTCTCGTCGGCGGGGGTTATGCGGATGGCTTTATAACCGGCCTTGGAGAGAAAATCTCCCCCGGTCTGGGCCATCAGGAAAGAACCGTTTTGCCGTTCCTGATCACCGTCACGCCGCGGCTTTTGACGCGCCCTTCGATGGAAATCACGTTGCCATCCTTCCACAGATCGAACGAGACCGTTTCGCCCGGAAATACCGGCGCGGAGAAGCGCACCGCGTGTTGCCGGAACGCCAGCGGATCGTAATCCGCGTAGGTCTGCAGCACAGCGCGGCAACTCAGGCCGTAGGTGCACATGCCATGCAGGATCGGGCGGTCAAAACCGGCCTTCTTCGCGAATTCGGGATCGCTGTGCAGCGGATTGCGGTCGCCGCAAAGCCGGTAGATCAGTGCCTGATCCGGACGCGTCGAGATATCGACGGTCATGTCCGGCGCGCGCTTCGGAATCGGATGCGGCTCTGGCTGACCTTCCGACGGGCCGCCGAAACCTCCGTCGCCGCGGGCGAACTGCGATGCGACCAGCGTCGCCAGCGCATCCCCCTGCTCGTCCCGCAGCACCGTCTCGCGCAGAATCACCGCGCCCTTGTCTTTGCCCTTGTCGAACACGCCGAGAATGCTGGAATCGGCCGTGATGTTCGCCTTCACCGGCAGCGGCTTGTGGAAGGTGATATCGCGTTCACCATCGACCACCATCACGCGGTTGACGTCGATATGCCCTGCGCTCGCGCCCCAGGCAGCTACGGATGCGTAGGTCGGCACCACCTTGAGTTCACGCGGCGTGTAATAGCCCTCGTTGACGAAGGACAGTTCATTCTGATCCATCGGATCAGCGCCCATGCCGATGCCGTAGGCGTAAAGCATCACTTCGCGATCGGTCCATGAATATTTCTGGCCGATATTCTTGAGCGCCATCACTTCATCGTAGTTGATCGGCATTTGTTTCCTCGTTTTCGATTCCTCATCTCGAGGAGCGCATTCTTGTGGAGTTTCGAAGGATGAGGCTGTTGTCCCTCATGGTTCGAGACGGCGCAAGCGCGCTTCCTCACCATGAGGGATGTTCGCAGGCACTTACGCCGGCGTAAAGAACGGCAGCGGCGCGCCGTCCGTCGGCTTGAACACCACCTTGACGCGCTGACCGATCTTCAGGCTGGCGAGATCACAGTCCACGATGTTAGTGAACAGTGTGGGACCTTCGTTCAGCGTGACATAAGCGGTCGCGTAGGGTCCGGTCGGCGACTTGCGCATCACACTGTAGCTGTAGATCACGCCCTCGCCCTTGCTCTCCTCCCATTCGGTCTTGTCGGAGAAACAGAACGGACAGATCGAGCGCGGGAAATAATGCGGTTCGCCGCACGCCTTGCAGCGCTTGATGAGAAACTTGCCCTGCTTGGCAGAGTCCCAGAACTGCGCGGTTTCCGGATTGGTCACCGGTGCGGGATATTTCGGCTTGTCGGTCATCACACGCGCTCCAGAATCGCGGTCGATGCCGCATGTCGAATTCCCAGCAGGCCACCCGTACCGTGCACGACGGCGAGATCGCAGTTCGGGACCTGAACCTTCGGATGGGCTTCGCCGCGCAACTGACGCACCGCCTCGATGATCTTGGTGATGCCGCCGCGGTTGATCGGATGGTTGTTACACAATCCGCCGCCGTCGGTGTTCCACGGCAGCTTGCCGACGCCGGAAATCAGGTTGCCGTCGGAAACAAACTTTCCGCCCTCGCCCTTCTTGCAGAAGCCGAGGTCTTCGAGCTGGATCACCACGGTGATGGTGAAGCTGTCGTAGATCGAGGCGTACTTGATGTCCTTCGGCGTGATGCCGGCTTCCGCGAAGGCTGCCGGTCCGCTCCACACCCCGGCGGAATAAGTCAGGTCGAGCTTGCGGCCGCCGTTCGGCCCCTTCTGCGCTTCGCCGTGACCTGTCAGGCGCACCAGCGGTCGCTTCAGGGACTTCGCAATCTCCGGCGTCGTGACGATCACCGCACCGCCACCGTCCGAGACGACGCAGCAGTCGAGGCGATGCAGCGGATCGGAAATGATCGGCGAATTGACGACGTCTTCCACCGTCACCACATCGCGCAGCATCGCATGCGGATTGTATTGCGCATGATGCGAGGCCGCGACCTTGACCCACGCGAGTTGTTCGCTGGTGGTGCCGAAATCGTGCATGTGCCGCATGGCGCACATGCCGTAGGCATTGTGCGTCGTCGGTCCATAGGCCATTTCAAAATCAATTTCTGGGCCGTAGGCGCGCGGCGGCATTGGCCCGGTACGCGGCTTGCCGGCCAGCGTGATCAAAGCGACCGAGCATTTGCCCGCGGCGATCGCCTCGGCCGCATGGCCGAGCGCGATAATGTAAGAACAACCACCCGTTTCGGTGGAGTCCAGATGACGCAGCTTGTTGAGGCCGAGATAGTCGGACATCTGCCAGATGCCGCCCGGCGCATCGCCTGCGCAGAAATAACCGTCCACATCCGCGTGGGTCAGACCGGCGTCTTCGAGCGCGCCCTTGGCGACCTCGGCATGAAGCTGCGCCGTCGATTTATCGGGCGCGTGCCGGGTCGGATGCTCGTAAATCCCGGCGATGTAAGCCTTGTTCTTGATTGTCAAAAGATGTCTCCGCTGGAAGTCTCCTGCGGAATATCTCACCTGCCCGCGCGGACTTGGCAAGCGCCTTGAGTTTCGCAGGGCGAACGAGCCGCCATCTGCGAATACCTGTGTCGCGCACCGAACCGATTGACGCCGCGCAACGAATTGCACAGGCGTTCAGTTTTTGAATGACGCAGCTATTCCGCCGCGATCTGCGGGGCGACCAGCGGCGGCGGATCGACCAGATCCTTGGCCAGTTGCTCGTATCGAGCCTTGGCCTTCGCGACCGAGGCATCCTTGACCGGACCGTAACCGCGAATCTGGTCGGGCAACGACAGCAGCTCCACGGCGATATCGTGGGTCTTGGGCGACAGCAGTTTCACCGCCGTGACCACATCCTGCTCATAGCCCTTGATCAGGTTGCGCTCGAGCTTGCGGTCCTCGCTGTAGCTGAACGGGTCGAACAGCGTTCCACGCAGGAAGCGGAATTTCGCCATGGTGCGGAACACCGGCAGCATCCACGCGCCGAACACCCGCTTCTTCGGACGGCCCAACGCATCGACACCGCTCTGCAGGATCGGCGGCGCAAGGTTAAAGCTGATCTTGAAATCGCCGTCGAACTGCTTCGCGAGATTCTCGGCAAAGCGGCCATCGGTATAAAGCCGCGCCACTTCATACTCGTCCTTGTATGCCAGCAGCTTGGCGTAGTTGATCGCCACCGCGCGCGGCAGCGCTTCACCATAGCCGCCGTCGAACGCGATCTTGCGCACCTGATCCACCAGGTTGCGATAGCGCGCGCCATAGGCTGCGTTCTGATAATCGGTCAGCAGTTGCGAGCGATGGGCGATGACTTCGTCCAGCGACATCTGGTCAAGCGTCTTTGGCGCTTCATGCTCGTCGCCCTTCATCATCGACGCCAGCCGCGCCGGATCATGAGCCGCAAGGCGGCCAAGCCGGAAGGCCTGCGTGTTCATCTTGATCGACACGCCGTTGAGTTCGATCGCCTGCTCGATGGCTTCGGCACCGACCGGCAGCAGGCCTCTCTGATAGGCAAAGCCCATCATCATCATGTTGGTGGCGATCGAGTCTCCGAGCAGCGTTTCAGCGGGCTTGGTGAAATCGAGGAACGACGAATCCTTCCTCAATGCATTTTCCAGCACGAGGTTGACCTTGCCGCGCTTGAAATCGAAGTCGCGGTTCATGATGAAATCCGCGATCGGGATCAGATGCGTATTGATGATGCCGTGGGTGCGCGAGGATTCCGCCAGCGAAATCGTTTCCTTGGCGACGGCCACCACTTCGTCGGCAGCGATCAAAAGGTCCGCCGTACCGGTGACGATGCGCGAGCATGTCACATCCGCCGTGTTCTTCGACAGACGCACATGGCTGAGCACCGCGCCACCCTTCTGCGCGAGACCGGACATGTCGAGGATCATGCTGGCCTTGCCCTCGATATGCGCGGCCATGCCGAGCAGCGCGCCGATAGTCAGCACGCCGGTGCCGCCGACACCGCCGACAGCGATGTTGTAGGGCCGGTCCAGCGACGCCATGGTGGGCGGTGGCGGAAGATCGCCGAGATCGTCAAGCGCGACCGGCGCGCGCTTGCGCAAGGTGCCGCCTTCAATCGTGACGAAGGACGGACAGAATCCCTTCACGCAGGAATAGTCCTTGTTGCAGCTCGACTGATTGATGGTGCGCTTGCGGCCGAGTTCGGTCTCCAGCGGCTCCACCGAGATGCAGTTCGACTGCACCGAGCAGTCGCCGCACCCTTCGCAGACCGCGGAGTTGATAAACAGGCGCTTGTTAGGATCTTCCATCAGGCCGCGCTTGCGGCGGCGGCGCTTTTCGGCCGCGCAGGTCTGCACGAACACGATGGCGGAGCAGCCCGGCACCTCGCGGACCGTCTTCATCACCTTGTCGAGTTCGTCGCGGTGCGCGAGCTTGACGCCCGGCGCGATGGTGCCCGCCGGATAGGCATCGGGATCTTCCGAGACCAGCCAGATTTCGCGGATGCCTTCGCTGTGAAGCTGGAAGGTGATCTGTTGCGGCGAGAGCTCGCCGTCATGCTTCTGACCGCCGGTCATCGCGACGGCGTCGTTGTAGAGAATCTTGTAGGTGATGTTCGCCTTCGAGGCGATCGCCTGACGGATCGCGAGGCTTCCGGAATGGAAGTAAGTGCCGTCGCCGAGATTGGCGAAGATATGTTTTTCGTTGGTGAATGGCGCGATGCCGACCCACGGCACGCCCTCGCCGCCCATGTGCGTAAAAGTCTCGGTGTTGCGGTCCATCCATAGCGACATGAAGTGACAGCCGATGCCCGCCATGGCGCGGCTGCCCTCCGGCACCTTGGTCGAGGTGTTGTGCGGACAGCCCGAGCAGAAATACGGCGTGCGCGTCACCGGCGCGATGGCCTGCACCTGCGTCGCCTGACGGCCATTGAACCAGTCCGCCTTGGCGCGCAGCATCGCCACGATCTCGGGATTGAGATCGAGCTGCAGCAATCGCTCGGTCAGCGAGGTCGCGAGCGATGCAACACTCAATTCTTCCGCAAACGGCAGGAAGCGTTTGTCGTGATGATCCATCTTGCCGACGATGCGCGGCCGTACATCATCGCGCCAGTTGAACAGCTCCTGCTTGACCTGGTTCTCAACGATCTCACGGCGCTCTTCGACGATGAAGATTTCCTCAAGACCGACGGCGAACTGCCGCACGCCTTCCGGCTCCAGCGGCCACGGCATGCCGATCTTGTAAAGACGCAGACCGATCTTGGCAGCAACCTCCGGCGTGATGCCGAGTTCGCGCAGCGCCTGCCGGATGTCCTCGTAGCTCTTGCCGGAGGCCATGATGCCAAAGCGCGCATTCGGCGAATCCATGGTGACGCGGTTGATCCGGTTGGCGCGCGCAAACGCCACCGCCGCGAAACCCTTGTAGTCCTGCAGGCGGCGGTCCTGCGCATAGCGGTCGTCGGGCCAGCGCAGATTGAGCCCGCCCGGCGGCATCTCAAAATCGGTCGGAATGACGAACGGCGTCATCTCGTCGGTGAGATCGATTTCCGCTGTGGTCTCCACCGTTTCGGTGATGACCTTCATCCCGACCCAGCAGCCGGAATAGCGTGACATCGCGATGCCGAGCAGACCCATCTCGATCATCTCGTGGATGCTCGAGGGATAGAGATACGGCATCAGCGCGGAGATAAAGGCATGGTCCGACTGGTGCGGCACGGTGGAGGATTTCGCCCCGTGGTCGTCGCCTGCAAGGCACAGGACGCCGCCGTTCTTGGCCGACCCCGCTGCGTTGCCGTGACGGAAAACGTCACCGCAGCGATCGACGCCCGGTCCCTTGCCATACCAGATGCCGGTGATGCCGTCGTACTTCGCGCCGGGCGACAGATTGAGCTGCTGCGAACCCCAGATCGCGGTCGCGGCAAGATCCTCGTTCACGCCCGGCTGAAATTTGACGTTGTACTGTTCGAGATGCTTGCGCGCGGCGTGAAGCTGCTGGTCGTAGCCGCCAAGCGGCGATCCGCGATAGCCGGTGATGAATCCCGCCGTGTTCAGACCGGCTGCCCGGTCGCGGCGCACCTGCGCCATCGGAAGGCGGACCAGCGCCTGAATACCGGTCAGAAAGACATGTCCCGATGCCTGCGTGTACTTCTGGTCGAGACTGATCGGCCCTTGGTTGATTCCCATAATTCTCTGCCTCTTTGCCGGGCTCTTGTTCTGTCGTGAACGAGTCTGATTAGAACCAGTCTATGTCGCTTTTCGCCCTCCTTGCATCATAAATCGCAAACATCAGACCTTTGTTTCTGAAAGCAATTTTCAGCTTATCGACCCCATGACAGCGACTTGTTATGTCGCTTGCCGCCCCGCTGCCGAAACGACATTGCGGTACTGCGCCAGCGAACGGCTCGCGCATCCCTGCCCGCCATCCGGCGCAAGGCTATCAGGGAACGGGATTATGGCCGAAACCGTTGTCTCCGATACGCTGAATCGATCTCAACGGGCAGCAGACCAAGCGGAGGAATTGCAACATGACCCGCATCCCTGAGAGTAACTGGTTATCTGATCTGGATCGTGGCGACGTAAATACGTCGGATCGCAGCGAGAACTTCGGACCGAACAATCAGGGTAAGCCGCTCAAGGCTGTCATCGGCGTCGCCATTCTGGTGGTTATCGCCTTGGTTCTGTCTCACATGAACCCCGTGCCCCATGACGTGCCGAGTTCACAGGTCACGACCGGACAGACGATCACGGACCGCTAATACCCCGGCACCTTTCGGACATCCGGTCCATTGGAACCGGAACGTCTCGTCCCGCTGGTGATTGTTATCTCAGGTACAACTGGAGAAACGACCATGGCAATCGAACGCAATCCCAACGATCCCTACGGCGCAGCAGATCCAGTCAGCAACGATGCCGCACGCCGCAGGGCCGAGCAAATGGATTATGAGCTTCAGGCCGATCCGGAACTGGCGGAAGGACCGGCCAGTGGTGGACGCATTGCTCTGTTCGCAATCGCGCTGGTGGCGATCCTCGGCGTGGTGTTCTATGGACTGAACTCATCCAGCACATCGCCTGAGACGACGCCAACCGCACAGACCACGCCGGCTGCTCCGCCGAACAGCAATACGGCCCAGGTCCCGCGCCCAGCGCCGGGACAGACCACCGGTTCGGCCACCACACCGTCGCAGCCGGCTCAGCCGCCGGCCATCAATAACACTCCGGCGCCGGCTGCGCCTCAGAACAACAGCGCCCCGTCGGGCGGCGCATCAAGCCAGTAACGGCTTCTCTCCTGAACTGAAACGGGCGCTCGATCGAGCGCCCGTTTTTTCAGCGCTTGGAAAACAGGGCGTTCATTTCACCATTGGGAATGGCCTGCGCCATGCCCGCAAAAGAGCCCGCGTCGGCCAGTTCGCGCGCCGCTCTTATGAACGCGCCCCATGCCGTGCGCGCCAACGCTCCACCGACGCTGATGCGCCGCACGCCAAGATCGGCCAGTTCGGCCACGGTAAGATCCGGACTGGTCCACAGCACATTGATTGGCTTCGGCGCCAGTTCTTTCACGACGGCGGCGATGTGCTCTTTTGTCTTGATTCCCGGCGCGTACAGACAATCCGCACCCGCTTCTGCATAAGCGATCAAACGCGCAATAGTGGCCTTGATGTCCGGCTGGCCGACCAGAAAGCCTTCACAGCGTCCGACCAGCATGACACCACCGCCCCTGGCATCGATGGCCGAACGGGCCGCGCGCATGCGCTCCACTGCAAGCTTCATCTCATACAACGGCACGGACGCATCGCCGGTGGAATCCTCGATGGACAATCCGGCCACTCCGGTATCCACGCCGCGCGTCACATTCGCCGCCACGCCTGCCGGATCATCGGCAAAGCCGGCCTCGAAATCCGCATTGACCGGAAGGTCCGTCGCTTCGCACAGCGATTTCAGATGAGCCACGACGTCATCGCAACTTACGCTATTGTCGCGATGACCTGTAGACCAGGCAAAGCCGGAACTGGTAGACGCAAGCGCCTTGAACCCCATGCCTTCCAGAATGCGCGCACTGCCCGCGTCCCATGGATTGGGGAGCACGAAACAGCCGCTCTCATGCAGCTTGCGGAAATTCGCGCGTTTCTGTTCTGTCGAGACCGGCATATGTCCTCCCGTGAGGCTGCTGTTTTCCGCAGGCACGATGCCGTTCACGCGGCCCGAAAGCAAATGAGAGGGCGCGAAAAGAACAAGCGCCGTCCGGCCCGAAACAGCATTAATGCAACAATCCGGTGTTGACAGCGCAGCGCAAAAATTGGCGTAATCCGGCGCGTTTTTACGCTTTTTGTTGTCCCATTTTCGACAGGTGTTCCATGCTCCGCTCCGGCCTGATGGCATTTCTCGCGCTGTCTTCAGTCGCGCTTCCAGCCACGGGCTGGGCCTATGAGCTTAAGCCCAAGACGCCCGAGAGCGCATTTTCCGGCAAGCTGCAGCCCGACATTGTCGGCCTGTCCAGCGCCACCGAGGGCAGCAAGGCCGCGCCGATCTTCGAAGCCTATCTGAAGGATTTGCCGGGCGTGAAACCGGAAACGGCGCAGCAGAAGTTCGGCGGTACCAATGTAACCTATGTCACCGCGATGAAATTCACCCTTGGCGCCACCAGCACCCACCCGGGTGAATCGATGCTGGCGGTATTCTCCTCCCCCGCGAGCGCCAACCGCGCCTACTACATCTCCCGCCTGCTCGGCTTTTCCACCGACAAGCAGCCCTCGAAAGCCGAAATGATCGAGCGCGTGACCGCCAAGTACGGCGCGCCGACCGCGATCGGCGACGGCCGCATGTATTACTTCTACAAGGGCGGCAAGCTGATGTCGGTGAAGCAGAAGTACACGCCGGCAACCGCCCTCGAAGCGCTCAATGCGCCGATCAATCCGAAGGCCGCCGTCGCGCTCAACGACACCAACGGGCGCGGAAGCTGCGTCGCGGAGCTGAAGCGCGTTCAGCCGCTGGAGAAAACCCTCGACAAGCTCGTCGGCGAAGCAAAGGCCGCCAACTGCGACGGCTTGATGACTGTCGAAATTTCTCCCGGCGCCGCGGCCGATCGCGTCGGCAAGGCCGAGTTCACGCTGATCGACTTTAAGCAGATCGTCAGCGCGCAGAAAATCGATGCCGAAGCATTTGCCGCCGAGAAGAACGAAACGCTGAACAAGACGCCAACGGGTAACGCACCAAAACTCTGAGCACGCCATGATGAAATTGCCTGCCGCCGCTTTTGTCCTTGCCATTGCGTTGTCGTCAACCGGTCATGCAGCGCCCCTCACCCCGCGCCTGCTCGATGCGCCTGATGCTGTCGTGCTGGTGAAAGACGGATGCGGCATCGGCTTTCATCGACTGCCGAGCGGCGTCTGCCGTCCACAGCCGAAAGGGCCGCGCCTGATGCGGCTGTTCGCACGCAAGTGCCAGTTGGGCTATCGGCGCAACCTGCTCGGCAAGTGCGTCAAGGAATAGCGTTTCATCAATAAAAAGCCCCGGCTTCCAGGAAGCCGGGGCTTTGCATTCCGTCCGCTGCTTACCAGCGGCGGCGGCGCCAATAGCGGCGACGGTGCCAATGGCCACGGCGGCGGTGCCAGCGAACCTGCTCCACCTTCGCGTTCGCGAGATCATTCTGATCCGCCATCGCCGGCTGCGCGGCCATGTCGGGCTCGGCGCGACCGGTCAGGTCATTTTGCGGGACGAGCATCGGAGCGGCTGTCGCGGCCGATGCCGCAGCGATGGCGCTTGCGCCGGCGGCAACGCCAAACGCAAATCTCAGAAATTCACGACGTTCCATGAAGTTCATCCTCCGTGTGAGAGCGAGGTTTTCAACGGCACAAGTGTCCCGCACCGGCCATGAACGCGTCATGAACTCCTTTGTTCCAGCACGGAACAAATTGTCGCGCTTCTTCTGACTTTCGCACTGCACCGCAGTCTGACGATCGCGAGGAAAAGATTCAACGCGAAGGCTGCGCACACGCACAACAACCGCGATGGCCTCGGATCTGGCCGCATGGCGACCATATTTGGTTCATCTTGCGTCAATAATCGAACGAATATTCTCCATTGCCTGCTCTCGCCGGCGAATTATACTTCGCGGCCACTCGGCCACAGCGCGAAACACAGCAACGACGACTCTAGGAAGGACATCATCATGAAAACCTTGTTCGCAGCCGCATTCCTTGCCGTCTCGGCCGTCGGCCTCAGCGCCGCCAGCGCGATGCCCGTCGCTCCCTCTTCCGCCGGTTCGGATATCATTCATGTCGCTCAGGGCTGCGGCCCCGGCTTTGCGCGCGGCCCGCACGGCGCTTGCCGCCGTATCGCCGGCTGGCGCGCCCCTCACGTTCGCAAGTGCCGCTACTGGGGTCCAGGCCGCCGCGTCTGCCGCACCTGGTGGTAAGCTTCAACACCGCGCATCAAAACCCCGCTTCGGCGGGGTTTTTCTTTGCGGCGTTTACCGCAACACCATCAACGCCTTCACTTCTTTACGAGATTGCGCCCGCGCAGTGCTTCTCGCTGCAGGCTGAGCGCCCGCTTCCGCGCCAAGGCGGAAGTCGCCGTGTCATGTTGCAACGGCAATTTCAGGCTTGTGGCGCTGATCCACAAGGACATCGGCATAGCGATGTCCTTGCCCCGATCCGGCGGCTGCATGTTCATAGGCGGTGTTGGTGTCTTCCCCGGCATGAGTATAAAACGCGCAAACAGGCGTTTGGTTGCGCAGAAAAATGCGCAATACGCCGGTCAGTGGCCGTCGCGCTCGTAAATGAATTTCGGCATTTCCCACTTATAGCGGATGGCCAACAACCGAAAGGTCAGGCCGAACGCCACCGAGCCGATCACCACCGCCACATGCTCGGTGCCGAAATGTGTGGCCAGGACATAGATCGTGCCGGTGACCAGCGAGACACTGGCATAAAGCTCGCTGCGAAACAGCAGCGGCACTTCAGTGCAGAGAATATCGCGCAACACGCCGCCCGCGCATCCCGTGATCATGCCCGCCACCACCACAATGGTGAGCGGCTGGCCCATGCCCATGGCGACGCTGCAGCCGATGATCGTAAAGACGACGAGCCCGATCGCGTCGAGCACCAGAAAGAGCATGTGAAAGCGATGCACCACGCGGGCCAGCGCGATGGTCAGCAGCGCCGCGCCGCCGGTGAGAAACAGCAGCATCGGATGCTTCACCCAGAGCAGCGGATAGTGCCCGAGCAGCACATCGCGAAGCGAGCCGCCGCCAAGCGCGGTGACACATCCGAGCACCGCAACGCCGAACCAGTCCATCTTGCGCCGCCCGGCAGCCAGCGCCGCCGTCATTGCCTCAGCGACCATGCCGAACAATCCGAAGATGAAAAGAACTGATTCTGCGGGCTCCATAAAGGAGGCGTAGCATAGTTCCGGTATTAGCGCAGGGCGGGGTCAGCGAAACGCCTACCGCTCTACGTTCCCGGTCATCCCCGCGAAGGCGGGGATCCAGACTTGCTTTGCTGGAAGGAGAAAAACGTGGTTGGCCGGGACAAGCCCGGTCATGACAAAGTGAACTACGCGGGCCAGCTTTCCGCCTGCACCATGATGTCGCGCGTGCGCTTCACATCCGGCCAGTCGCGGTCGAAATCGCGGATCAGCCGCTTCATCTCCTCCCCGCCCACCGCAGCATCCAGCGACGCGCGGCCCGGGAATTCATACATCGCCAGATGCACGGCGGGATCGTTGGCGAGCCAGTAGCGCCACGCGCGCTTAACGCCAAATGATTTCACCGCATCCGGCAGATGCTCGCGCGAATACCACGCATCGAACGCGGCACGTTTCGATTCATCGGGGACAGTGGCGCGGACGACGAGGATGTGGGGCATTGCAGACCTGAAGTTGGCGTCAGTCAGTAGATAGACGAATCCAGCATATCCGTCTCTGTCTCGTCAGAATCAAGCGCATTGTCTATAGTGAGCAAATGACAGATCGCACTTACCATCTAAACGGTGGCTTTAAACCCACCATCAAGCGTAATGCCGACCTTGAGGGGCCGGACTTCTTTCCAACACCCGCGTGGGCAACCTTTGCCCTTCTCGACAATGAAGCATTCGACGGCGAAATATGGGAATGCGCCTGCGGCGATGGTGCGATGACCCGTGTACTCCAAAGCGCCAATCATTCGGTGTTCAGCTCGGATCTTTATGATCGCGGTTTCGGAGAGACGGGGTTAGATTTTCTATCGGCTGATCGCGCATCGGATAACATTATAACTAACCCCCCCTACAACAGCGCCGAGGCTTTCGTTCAGGCCGGGGTCGCCAAATCTCGAAAGAAATTTGCGCTGCTTCTTCGACTTGCGTTCTTAGAAGGGGCCAACCGAGCAAACACAATTTTCAAAGTTACACCGCCCGCTAGAGTCTTAGTTTTCAGCGAGCGGATCACTTTCTATCAAAAAGGAGCTATTCAGAAAGGCTCCGGGACGACAGCTTATGCATGGTTTATTTGGGACAAAGATGCACCAAATAGAACTGAGTTGAAGTGGCTGAAACCAGGCTACAAAGCGCGTTACTCGGAAAGGCCATCCAAAAATTGACGGCCCCGCTCTGTAATCCTGATGCCATCATCAACTTCTTCGGCAAATCCCCGCGCAAAGATGTTGGTCGATGTACCTTTGTGGGATTTCAGATTGCGAACGATCTGACTAAACTTTGTGTCGTTCCGACCATCGAGAATTTCTGCATCTTCCCCAGTGGGGGCGAACTCAGTTGACAGTTCATCGATAAGGTCGGACGTCGAAATGTAGCCGCCCTTCCTTGCAGCAGCCGCGCGTAAAGCGGGAATCCGGACGTGCTTCTCGCGAATGCGACCACCACGAAAGAGCTTCTCTTTGGGACTCAGCATTGCTTCAAGTCTCCTTCAAATTGAACGGAAGAGACTTGGTAATTACCGCTCACCTGAAAAAGGTGAGAATACCTGACCTATCACCAGAAAAGCTCGTGCATAACTCCAACTTTCCCTTGCAATTGTAAGAGAATCTTGGATCTCACAACGGAATGTTGTCGTGCTTCTTCATCGGCACGTCGACATGCTTGTCCTTGAGCATGGCGAGCGCACGCGCGATGCGCTTGCGGGTCGAGTGCGGCATGATCACGTCGTCGATATAGCCGCGCTCGGCGGCGATGAACGGTGACAGGAAGCGGTCTTCGTATTCCTTGGTGCGCGCGGCGATCTTTTCCGCATCGCCGATGTCCTGCCGGAAGATGATCTCCACCGCGCCCTTCGCGCCCATCACCGCGATCTGCGCTGTCGGCCAGGCATAGTTCATGTCCGCGCCGATTTCCTTCGAGGCCATCACGTCGAACGCGCCGCCGTAAGCCTTGCGCGTGATCACCGTCACCAGCGGCACCGTGCACTGGCTGTAGGCGAACAAGAGCTTCGCGCCGTGCTTGATCAGCCCGCCGTATTCCTGCGCGGTGCCCGGCAAGAAACCCGGCACGTCCACGAAGGTGACGATCGGAATGTTGAAGGCATCACAAAAACGGACGAACCGCGCGGCCTTGCGCGAAGCGTCAGAGTCGAGCACGCCCGCCAACACCATCGGCTGGTTGGCGACAAAGCCCACCGTCTTGCCCGCGATGCGGCCGAAACCGGTGACGATGTTCTTCGCGAACGTATCGGCGAGTTCGAAGAAGTCACCCTCGTCCACCACCTTCAGGATCAGTTCCTTGATGTCATAAGGCTGGTTCGGATTTTCCGGCACCAGCGTGTCGAGCGAGTCTTCCGTGCGCTCGATGTCATCGAAGCTCGGCCATTCCGGCGCGCCCGCGGTGTTGTTGCTGGGCAGGAAGTCCAGCAGCCGGCGCATCTGCAAGAGCGTCTCGACATCGTTGTCGAATGCGCCGTCGGCGATAGAGGAGCGCGTCGCGTGCACGCTCGCGCCGCCGAGTTCTTCCGCCGTCACCACTTCGTTGGTCACGGTCTTCACCACGTCCGGACCGGTGACGAACATATAGCTGGTGTTCTTCACCATGAAGATGAAGTCGGTCATCGCTGGCGAATAGACGTCGCCGCCCGCGCACGGGCCCATGATGACGCTGATCTGCGGGATCACACCCGAGGCCTGCACGTTGCGGCGGAACACATAGGAGTAACCGGCGAGCGCGGCGACGCCTTCCTGAATGCGCGCGCCGCCAGCGTCGTAAAGCCCGATGATCGGCGCGCGTGCCTTCAGCGCCATGTCCTGCAGCTTGGTGATCTTGAGCGCGTGGGTCTCGGACAGCGAGCCGCCAAACACCGTGAAGTCCTTCGCGAACACGAACGTCTTGCGGCCGTTCACCGTGCCCCAGCCGGTGACCACGCCATCGCCGGGGATCTTGGTCTTCTCCATGCCGAACTCGACCGAGCGATGCTCGACGAACATGTCGAATTCCTCGAACGAGCCTTTATCGAGCAACAGTTCGATGCGCTCGCGGGCGGTCAGCTTGCCGCGCGCATGCTGCGCCTCGATGCGCTTGTCGCCGCCGCCCTTCTTGGCTCCGGCCCGGCGTTCATCGAGTGCTTCGAGGATATGCTTCATGGAATTTCGCCCCAACTTCGGCGGCGGGCGCCGCCCTTCCAGTCTCTGGTGGGCAACTTTCTAGCACGCTGTTTGGGCAAGGGAAAATGCCCGGCAGGCGCCATTAGCCGGGGCCCGGCGGCATGATAAACTCCGCTTATCAAAGAGGATTCGGTCCATGAGCGAGACGACAGACACGGCGGCGGCCGGGGCCGCGACCGGCGGGGTGCGCGCCCTGCTGCGGCTGGAGGGCGCGGCGCTCGCCCTCGCCTGCACCGTTTTCTACAGCTATTTCGAGGGCTCGTGGGCGATGTTCGCCCTGCTGCTGCTGGCGCCCGACATGAGCTTTCTCGGCTATCTCGGCGGCCCGCGCGTGGGCGCCGCCACTTACAACGTCGCCCATGCCGCGATCCTGCCGATGCTGCTCGGCATTGTCGGCATGGCCATGCCCTCGGCGCTGGCGATGCACCTCGCCCTGATCTGGAGCGCGCATATCGGCCTCGACCGCGCCCTCGGCTACGGCCTGAAATACGACGCGGGCTTTGGCTTCACGCACCTGGGACGGATCGGAAAAGCGGCAGGATAAGCCAGACGCTCGGCCTCTCCGTGTGAAGGGAACGCTCCAGCCCCTCACATTGCGAGTTCGTCATGGCCGGGCTTGTCCCGGCCATCCCGATCAGCCGAACACCGAACCCAATGAATCGGGATCACCGGGACAAGCCCGGTGATGACAATCAACTGTGCTTGTCATCACGCCTTCGGCGGCCGGCTGGCGACAAAATAGCTCGACTTGTGCACCACCTTGCCGTCACGCAGGGTGATGACGTCCACCAGTTCCATCGTCACCGGCGTGCCGTCCGGCCTGGTGGCCGTCAGGATCGATTCCGAGACGAAATGATCGTCGCTGCCGTAGAGCGCGACCGGCTCGAATGTGATCCCGGGCAATCCGGAAATGTCCTTGCCGAACTGCTCCGCCACGGACTCCCTGCCCGTGTAGACCTTCGGGCTGCCATGGCGCTGATAGCTGGTGTCGTCGGCATGAAACGCCATGATCGCCGCAACGTCGTGCGCGTTCCAGGCGGCGTTGTAGCGTGTGGCAAGGTCCTTCCAGGCTGGCAGCGACATTTCGGTTTCTCTCCCTGCGTTTCTCGTTGAGCGGGAGAGTAGCCGTTTCCGGGCAGGAATCCACCGCGGCGTCAGATCGCGCCAATGTCCCCGAGGCAGCGCTGCGCGATCGACATGCGGCTGGCGCTGTGCTTCGGCTCGCGGACATCGAGGTTCAGCGCAAACACCGTCCGCGCGTTGCCCTTCTCGGCAAAGCCCACCAGCCAGCCGATGCTACTCCGGACCCCGCTGACCGACGCATTGCGATCGTCGATGCCGATCAGGCCGGTCTTGGCGCGGATCACGCTGTCGCCCACCTTCGTCACGGGGAGGATGTCGCGCGTCAGGTCCTGCGCGCGCTTCGACACCGGCAAGGCATTGCGGCGCAGACGTTCCAGAAACAGCACCTGCTGCATCGGACTGATACGCAGATCGCCCGTCAGCCAGAAGCGATCGATACCGCCGCCGATGTCGGCGTTGCCGTAACCGAACGCATCGAGATATGTCTTCATCCGCTCGGCGCCGATCCGCCGCGCGATCTCCTGATAGACCGGAACGGCGGAGACTGCGATGGCGCTTCGCAGCGTGTGATCGCAGTTCCACTCCTTGATCTCGCGCGTCACGCCATCCCACTTGAACACATCCTTGTCGGGATCGGCGACCACGCCGGTTTCCAGCGCGATGATGGAATTCGGAATCTTGAAGGTCGAGGCCGGCAGGATCGCCGCCTTGGTGCGGATGTCGTCGCTGACGATGAAGCGGTCGTCGCCGGTCCGTAGCGCGGCAAAAGTGCCCGCCGTCCCCTCCGCTGCGAAATAGCCCAGCAGATTTTCGCGCAACTCGCGCACCGGCGTCGATTCCGAGAAGGCCCGCGAAGGCACCAGAGTAGCGGCGGCGATAAACCCAAGGGAATGACGGCGATTGATCATCAGGGCGCACTCATCTTGTCCGGAGAGGGCCAAGTTGCACGCTGCATCATGGTGAAAGAATGACGTTGAAATCGTCAGCGCAGCCGTCCGCTGAGCCGCATGACAAAGATGAGGACTTCCGCAACGCCTTTATAAAGCTCCGCCGGAATCTCGTCGCCAAGTTCGACATTGGAGAGCGCGCCCGCGAGAACCTCATTCTCCTGAATCGGAATGTCGTTCTCTTTCGCGATCTCAATGATCTTCTCGCCAAGGGTACCCTTGCCCTTGGCGACGACGCGCGGCGCACCCTTCTTGTCGTAATGCAGCGCGACCGCGAGCGTATTCTTCGTCTCGGTGATCATAGCGCGCGATCCAGAAAATGCCCTGCAGGCGGCGGTGGCTCAGGCTTCGGCGGCGATCCCTCACCGATCACGATATCGCCGGGCTCAAGCGCGGCTTCGCGCAGCGCATGCGACAACTGCGGCGCATTGAGGCGCAGTTGTGCCGCCGTGGCGGGCCGCTCCGCCCACATCCGAACCGAAGTGCGCCCCTGGCTCAGCGAGACCAGCGCGTGAACAGGTCCATTCGGCTCCACGTTCAGCGAGAACCGCGCGCGCCAGATGCGCGGCAGCGCCTCGGCTTCGCTGTTGCCGCCGCCATCCCGCGAAATCTCGAACTGCGCCACGGCGGTGCCCTGCGGCATGGCAAACGGAATCTCGAAATTCCAGCGCGGCGCCATTGCATCCGCCCGCTGCATGTTCGTGTCCGCAGGCAGCGATGCAGCCTGCAGCAAGGTCTGCCGCGCCAGCGCGGCGTCCGTGTCCTCGATCAGCCGATGCGCGATGGTTGCCGGCGCGTCGTCAGGCGCGAAGGACGGCAACGCCATCGGTTGCGCCGAAGGTCCCGATCCGCGGAACGGCGGAGGTGGCACATTCGTATGTGCAACGGCGTCATCCTCAGCCCCCGCCACGATATGCGCCCGGCTGCCCTTGCCTTCAGCATCGAGCAGCGTCGCGACCGCATCGCGCACACCTTTCGGGAACGCCTGAAGGATTTCCTGCATCTCGGTCAGCCCTGCGCTGGCCAGTGCGGCGCGGCTCGCCGCTGTCGGCAGCGGCTCGTTCGGCGCGTAGATGTGGACCTTTTCGCCGCCAGCGTCGTCTGCGGCCTGCACCGAAGTCTGCGGCAACAGGACATCGCCCTCGATCTCCGGCGACAACGATGGCGCCACCGGGGGCGACACGACTGCCGGCTGCAACGAGGCTGCATCCGCAGACGGCGGCATGGTGCCGAGCCACGAGGCCACAGTCTGACGGAATACGATCAACGCCGCTTTGAGATCTGACGCGCCCGAGCCGCTGGCGAGATTCTGCTCGAGAAACAGGCCCGAATTCTGGAACGCCGTCTTCAGCGTGTCGCCGGTGAGTTTCTCGTTGAGCGGCGTTCGCTGTGCCAGCAATTGCGCGGCCGCCTGCTGCAACGTCTGCGGCAAAGCTGGCGAGGACGCCGCGACATTGAGATTGGCAAACAGCGGCGCGAGACTGCCCTGTTTGACTGCTGCGCTCTGCACCGCGGCCGAGACCGCGAGCGCTTCGAGATTGGTGAGGACGCGCCCGACCGCCGCGGCCTGCACCGGCGCGTCGGATTTCGGGATACTGACGCTATCGGCCGGCGCTCCGCCAGCCGCCACAGTCCCGGACGCAACGCCATTTTGCGACACGATCTGAAGCCGGACGCCTTGCGGCGTCTGCGACACTGCAAGCTGTAGCGCCTGACCGGATTGCAACGGCACTTCGGTCAGAACCTCAAGAGTCAGATTGGCGATGGCAATGCGGACGAGATTGGAGTCGAGTTGCTGCAGCACCTGCGCATTGATCACCGTCCCCGGCTGCAAGGCGACCGCCGCCACCGGCTGGGCGGCAACGACCGGAAAAACAGGATTGATGGTGACGGACATGCGAACAGCTTCCTTTGGGCGGGGAAGCTAGAGCAGCAGCGTAAACGTCTTGTTAACCGAAAGGAGTCAGGCGAATGCCCTCAGCACCCGTGCAGCGGCCTCGAAGTCTTTCTGCCGCTGCGCGCGGCGGGCCTGAACCTCTTCATCCGCCCCCCACTTCTCGGCATTCCAGTCCTCGTCCACATGCGCGGCGGCCCAGACCTTTGCCTCGTCCAGCACGCGATGCCGCAGCGCCAGCGCAAGCAGCGCCGATCCGGTAATCGTCGTGACCACATGCAGCGCGCCGGCCGGCCACGCCTGATCGGGCAGCGCCGCACGCGCCGCGGCCACCGCCGTTTCCGGCTGGCGGACATGCATCACGCCCTCGGCCAGAATGAAATGCGCGCCGAGATCGTCGGCGGCCCAGCGCAACACAGGGTCCCAATGCCGGGCCTGACGGGTAATCAGTTCCACCGGAAATCCGGCGCGATAGAACAGCAGATCGGTTTCGAGATATTTCGCGGCATCGTCGGCCACGGCCTGAACGTTTCCGGCCACGCCGTCGATGATACTGTTCGCGAGGCGTGTGAGCGGCATCGCCATCGGATCGATCATTTCCGGCTGCGCGTTCCACTCACCCGCCATCGCCTCCGCAAGTCCGCGCGTCGGCGCGACCAGTGCATTCTGGCCGGGCGTGCGGACCGTCTTGCCGTCGAGCGTGACCGCAAAACCTTCCGGCGTCTCAGTCACACCCGCGCCGGTATAGAAACGCTTGCGCAGCGGCGTTCGTGACGATTTGCGCGACGCCTCGCGTGGATCGACCGGATCGAGCGGCGCAGCCTTGCCGGTAACTTCATCGAACAGTTCACGCATGCGAATTGAGCCTTTGATTTATTTGGGCATGCCCCTTTGTTTATTGGCATACCCTTATCCGAAAACCGGCGCCCACTTTCGGGGCACGCCCTACTGATTGGCACACTGGCGCGAATAGGCCGCGCGCTGATTGGGATTCATGCCCCACGCCGCACCATCATCGAGACAGCGCGCAATGCGGTCGCTGAAGGACGGACGGCGATCACGCCTGAGTACCGGCTTGGGCGGTGTGTCCTGCGTCACGTATCCCGGCTTGTTGTTCTGCAGCGCGAAGGGCGGCGGCGAATTCATCTGCGGAACGTGCGGCACCTCGATGCGCGGCGGCGGAGGCGCAGGCGGCGCTGTCGGAAACGGGATCACCGGCTGGTTGTTGATGCCGCCCGGCGGATAGATCTGCGCATGGGCACCACCGGCCAGAGCCGCCGACAATGCGAGAGCGATTGCAAAGGTTGTCCTGGACATCACATGCATATCGTTACCCTGCGCACCGGCGGCAAGAGGATCGCCTTCGCGCGATCACTCTTCCGGCGCGTTCTCGATGGGGTCGAAACGGTCCGCTTCCAGCCCGAGCAGGTTCCATGACTGCAGCATGTGCGGCGGCAGCGGGGCGGTGACGTCGATCACGCCGCCGCGCGGATGCGGGATCACGATGCGGCGGGCCAGAAGATGCAGCCGGTTCTGCAGGCCGCCGGGCAACTGCCAGTTTTCCTTGTTGAAGTATTTCGGATCGCCCACGATGGCATGATCGATATGCGCCATATGCGCGCGCAACTGATGGGTACGTCCGGTGACCGGCTTCAGTGATACCCAGGCCAGCTTCTGCGCGGAGGCTTCCACCACCGCGTAATATGTCACCGCATGCGCCGCACCCTCGTCGCCGTGCGCAGCGACGCGCATGATCGAATCCTCCTCGCTCTCTTCTTTCGCCAGATAGGTGGAAATGCGCCCTTGCTTCGGCTTCGGCACGCCTGCTACCAGCGCCCAGTAGATCTTGCGCGCGGAACGATGGCGGAACGAACCTGTGAGAGCCGACGCGGCAAAGCGCGTCTTGGCGATCAGTAGACAGCCGGACGTTTCGCGGTCCAGCCGATGGACAAGACGCGGCTTCTGCCCCTTGGCGTCGCGCATCACTTCGAGCATCTGATCGACATGCTTGGTCATGCCCGAACCGCCCTGCACGGCGAGACCGGCGGGCTTGTTCAGCACCATCACGTCCGCATCTTCGAACAGGATCATCTTGCGCAGGTCTTCGAGCGTGCGCGTCGCAGCTTCCGACAATTCGCCGCCGCCCTTCGGCGCATCGAGCTTCAGCGGCGGAATGCGCACGCTCTGGCCCTCCTCGAGCCGATCCTTGCTGTCCGCGCGTTTGCCGTTGATGCGCAGCTCGCCTTTGCGGACGATACGCTGAATGTGGGAGAACGACAGGCCCGGAAAGCGATGCTCGAGGAAGCGATCCACGCGCATGTTGTTCTCGTCGGCGGTGACGACGACAGTCTGAACCTTGGTCGGCAACGGCGGTGGCGCGGCCTTCTCTTCGCGCACCGGTTCTGGGCGCAGCTCACGTGCTGGCGGACGCGACGCAAACTTTCCGGCGGATGCGGGGCCGCGCTTCTCCGACGTTCGCGGTCCGAACGACGGCTTGCCGGAAGCCGGCTTGCCCTTGCCCGATGCGTGCTTGTCGGTGCCGCGCTTGTCCTCGCGCACGGACTTCTTTTCCAGTGGTTTTCTGAAACGGCGGCTCATGATGATCTGTCTTTTCTCAGCTTGGCCCAGTAATCGAGCCGCTTGCGAATCTCGCGCTCAAAGCCACGGTCCGGTGGATTGTAGAACGTCTGGCGGCCGAGCGCTTCGGGGAAATAGTCCTGCCCGGAAAAAGCTTCCGGCGTGTCGTGGTCGTACTGATAGCCCGCGCCGTAGCCTTCGGACTGCATCAGCTTGGTCGGCGAATTGAGAATGTGCTTGGGCGGCAGCAGCGAGCCGCCCTCCTTCGCCAGACGCTTGGCCGCGCCGAACGCCTTGTACGCGGCATTCGATTTCGGCGCGGTGGCGACATAGATCACCGCCTGCGCGATGGCGAGTTCGCCTTCCGGGCTGCCGAGGAAATCGTAAGCGTCCTTGGCCGCGTTGGCGATCACCAGCGCCTGCGGATCGGCCATGCCGATGTCCTCTACCGCCATCCGCACCACGCGACGCGCCAGAAACAGCGGGTCCTCGCCCGCATCAAGCATCCGCGCAAAGTAATACAGCGCGGCATCCGGATCGGAGCCTCGCACGGACTTATGCAGCGCCGAGATCAGATTGTAATGGCCGTCGGCGGACTTGTCATAGATCGGCGCACGCCTTTGCAGGATCTCCTGCAACTGCGCGGCATTGAAAATCTCGTCCTTGCGCGCGGCGCGCCAGACCTCCTCCGCCAGCGTCAGCGCGGCGCGTCCATCTCCATCGGCCATCCGCACCAGCACGGCGCGGGCCTCGGCATCGAGCGGCAGTTTGCGGCCCTCGACCTCTTCCGCACGGGCGTAAAGTTTTTCGACCGCCGCCGGATCGAGCGACTGAAACACCAGCACGCGCGCACGCGACAGAAGCGCCGCGTTGAGTTCGAACGATGGATTTTCCGTGGTCGCCCCGACCAGCACCACCGTGCCGTCTTCCATCACCGGCAGGAAGGAATCCTGCTGCGCGCGGTTGAAGCGGTGCACCTCGTCCACGAACAACAGCGTGCCCTTGCCCATTTCGCGGCGGGCGCGCGCGGCGTCGAACACCTTCTTCAAGTCAGCGACGCCGGAGAACACCGCGGAAATCTGCTCAAATTCAAGCTCTGTCGCATCGGCCAGCAGCCGCGCGACCGTGGTCTTGCCGGTGCCGGGCGGTCCCCAGAAAATCAGAGAACCTAGCGTACGCGTTTCCAGCATGCGCGTCAGCGCGCCGTCCGGACCGAGAATGTGATCCTGCCCGACCACATCGCCGAGCGAGCGCGGACGCAGTTTCTCCGGCAACGGACGCGGCGCATCCTGCTCCAGCCCTGCGGCGGCGAAGAGATTGGCCGAAGGCTGCGGTCGTTTCGGACTCATCCCCCGAGCACGACGTTCAATTGCTGGCCACCGCGGATCACCGAAATGCGCCATAGACGCGCGCCTTCGCGCGCGAGCTTTTCGAGTTCAGCGGTCTTGCCGATCTTCACGCCATTCACGGCAACGATCACGTCGCCCTTCTTGAAGCCGACATTCGCCGCCACCGCATCGTCAGACAGATCGGTCACGACAATGCCTTCGATGCTGGTGTCGAGTTTCAATTCATCGGCCAGCGCCGGAGAAATGTTAGCGACCTTGGCGCCCTGGAACGGCGAGCGCGCCTTGATGACGATTTCGTCGCGTCCGGTGTCCGGCGCGGTCTCAAGTGCGATGGTGAGCTTGACCGGCTTGCCGCCGCGGATCACGTCCACCTGAGCGGAGCCGCCGAGCGGACGGGTGGCAAAGCGATAGTCGAATGCGTTCGGATCGTCGATCACCTGCCCGTCGATCGCCACGATCAGATCGGACAGCTTGAGGCCTGCCTTCGCAGCGGGACTGCCGTTCGTCACATTCGCCACCAGCGCGCCGGTGGGGCGCTTGAGGCCGAGCGTCTCGGCGATCTCGGGCGTCACCCCCTGCAGCCGCGCACCGAGCCATGGACGCTTCACCGCGTTGCCGCCGCTCTTGGCGGAGGCGACCACGACGCGCACCATGTTGGCAGGAATGGCGAAGCCAATGCCCTGCGAACCTCCGGAGCGGGAGAAGATCGCGGTGTTAACGCCGACCAGCTTGCCGGTCATGTCCACCAGCGCACCGCCCGAGTTGCCGGGATTGATCGCGGCATCGGTCTGGATGAAGAACTGATAGTCGGTGATGCCGACCTGCGTGCGCGCCAGCGCCGAAATGATACCGTGGGTCACGGTCTGGCCGACGCCGAACGGATTGCCGATGGCAAGCACGACGTCGCCGACCTGCGCGTCGTCGGAGTTGGAGAATTCGAGCGTCGGAAACTTTTCCTTCGCATCCTTCAGGCGCAGTACCGCGAGGTCGGTGCGGCTGTCCTTCAGCACGATCTCGGCCTCGAATTCGCGCTTGTCGGACAGCGAGACCTTCACCTGATCCGCGCCCTCGATGACATGGTTATTCGTCACGACGAGACCCGACGCATCGACCATCACGCCGGAGCCGAGCGAGCGCTGCATCTGCTCCTGCGGACCACCTGGCACGCCGAAGAAGCGGCGGAATAGCGGGTCATCCAGCAGCGGATTGCGGTTCTGTACGATCTTGGCGGCATAGACGTTCACAACAGCCGGCTGCACGCGCTGAACGATCGGGGCATAGGACAGTTTCACCTGGGCCGGCGAGGACGGGACTACGCGGTCCTGTGCCAGCGCAGGCGCGGCAACAAAGGAGCAGACAAGAAGGGCGGAGAGCGCACGAGTAACGGTCATGAAAACAATCCTGAGTCTGAAGCCTAAGATTAAAGTCGTGCCAATATGGCGAAAGATGTGACGGTCACGCCGGATGCGACGAACGCGGCGCGGCGCTTTGCGGTCCAGCCTTCGCCGCCTCGGTCTTGTTCCGGGCTGACGCGGCGAGCCGGGCGCGATTGTCGTCTCCCCAGGCCTTGAGCGCATCGATCACCGGCCGCAGCCGCTGTCCCGTCTCGGACAATTCGTAATCCACCCGCGGCGGGACTTCGGCATACACCTTGCGGATGATGAGGTCATCCTCCTCCAGCGCACGAAGCTGCTTGGTCAGCATCCGCTGCGTCACGTTCGGGAGCCGCTTGCGCAGTTCGCCGAAGCGCAGCCGCCCTTCCTGAAGGTGGTAGAGGATGACGCCCTTCCATTTGCCGTCAATCAGATCGAGGGTCACCTCGACGGAGCAGCCGGGCGCACAGCCGAAGTTCTGCCGTTTCATAAGACAAATTCCATTAGTATCCGAACGGTGACTATATCCCCAAAATGACAGTACTTGCAAATATGCAGCGACCGGGACACCTAGGAACGGACGACCGGAACGGTCGCTGATGGAGCAAGACATGAAAGCCGTGGGTTACAGGAAGTCGCTGCCGATCGACGCAGCGGAATCGCTGATCGACTTTGAGACCGCCAAGCCGGAACCGCTGGGACGCGATATTCGCGTCGCGGTGAAAGCCATCTCCGCCAATCCGGTGGACTACAAGGTGCGCAAGCGTGCCGAGCCGCCGGAAGGCGAACTCAAGATTCTCGGCTTCGACGCGGCGGGCGTGGTCGATGCCGTCGGGCCGGATGTCTCGCTGTTCAAGCCGGGCGATGAAGTCTGGTATGCGGGTTCGATCCAGCGTCAGGGCACCAACTCGGAATTCCATCTCGTCGACGAGCGCATCGTCGGCCACAAGCCCAAGACGCTCTCGTTTGCGCAGGCTGCCGCCCTCCCCCTCACCTCCATCACCGCATGGGAATTGCTGTTCGACCGCCTCGGCGTCGCACCCGGCAAGAGCGTCGATCCGCGCACGCTGCTAATCGTCGGCGGCGCCGGCGGCGTCGGCTCGATCCTGATCCAGCTTGCGCGCCGTCTCACCGGCCTCACCGTGGTTGCTACCGCCTCGCGCCCCGAATCGACCAAATGGTGCCTCGAACTCGGCGCGCATCACGTCATCGATCACTCCAAACCGATGAAAGAGCAGATCGCGGCGCTCAAGGTGCCGCCGGTGGCACTGATCGCCGTGCTCACCAACACCGATCAGCACTTCGCGGCGCTGGCGGACATCATCGCCCCGCAGGGCAAGCTCGGGCTGATCGACGATCCCGCCTCGCTCAACGTTAACCTGCTCAAGGGCAAGGCCGCCTCGCTGCACTGGGAATCGATGTTCACACGTTCGTCGTTCCAGACCCCCGACATGATCGCGCAGCACAACCTGCTCGATGACGTCGCCAGCCTGATCGACAACGGCGTGCTGCGCACCACGCTCGACAAGGTGCTCGGCACAATCAACGCCGCGAATCTCAAGCAGGCTCATGCGCTGCTCGAAGGCGGCCGCTCGACCGGCAAGCTGGTGCTGGAAGGCTGGTAGCCGGTTTGTTGCCGGCAAAGGAAAAAGCCTCCGGCGGGGCATCGCCGGAGGCTTGGAGATTTTATGAAAAACCTGTCGCGTTCACTGACGCGGTAAGCAACGGCATCAATGCCGCCTTATGCTCAAACATGCTGACATTATCTTACTTAGTCAACTAATCGTCGCCAATCGCATTTCACGATTGCGTGCTGCGCTGACCGGAGACAAGAACCCCGGCAGTTTTGCTGCCGGGGTTCGCATTGATTAAGTTTCAACCATCAGGCTTTCGCTATTACCAAGTGCGGCGAACGCGAAGCTGACCGGAGAACATTCCCTGGTCCTTGAACTGATAGTTCCCAGCAGGCTTGTAGGTACCGGCATCTTTCGCTGCGGCAACGACGCCACCGGTGCTGTACGTATCCAGGGTGGTGTAGAGCAGTTCGCCGGAGAACGTCAGACCCTTGACCGGGGTCCAGGCGGTACGGGTACCGATCTGCCAGATGTTGAAATCCGGATCGTAGGTGCTGCCAGCCAAAAGGAAGCCAGCCGGCAGGGAGCCACGAAGGATCGCAGAAGCGTTGTCGTTGTAGTCGACGTGAACGTACGCACCGAACAAGCTGCTCTGCCATTCCCGCGACCAGTTGTGCTCGTAACCACCCTGAACGGCCCAGACCTTGGTCTTCTCGATCGAACCGCCCGGAGAGTAGACGCCGTCAAGCAGGATGCCGTTAGCGAAGCTCTGGTAATAGCCAGCATCCGCACCACCGCCGAACGCGCTGAAGCTGTTGCCAGTGGTGCCGCCGATCACGTATTTCGGTGCGCCGTCAGAGTAGATCGCGCTGATCGACAGCTTGTCGCCCGCGCCCGTCGGGAGATTCTTCAACTGAAGACCGCCCTGAACGGCGAAGCCCCAGGTGTCGCTCGGATGACCGGTCGTCTCGTCGGCGCCGTAGTATGCGCCACGGACGTTGTGAAGGCCGCCGGAGAGCTGCGCAGTGAAGGCTGCCTGATCGACACGAATGTTGCCCACAATGTCTGGCGACCCGTTACCGGCCGACGAGTTAGTCGTCAGACTGCTCGAGAAGAAATTGGGTGCAGTGAACGCACCAACGCCCGTGCCGTTGAAGATCGGGGCGCGGTTGATGACGCGGTTGTCTTCAACGCCGATCTGAGCCGAGATGCCATTGCCGAACTGCCACGTATAGGCAATCTGGGTGATACCGGTCGAGTCGTCGTAGCCGCCGAGCAGGTTGGAGGTGTTCAGGCCGACCGGGCTGCCGCCCCAGGGGGTCTGAAAGCCCGAGATCGCCTTACCGATGGTGAAGCCGGCGAACTGAATGAAGCCGAAGTCCATGGTCAGGACACCGGACGACGGGCCATCGCCGGAGGTGTGCTGGAAGTTGCTCGACCAGAAGGTGCGGACAACGCCATACTCGCTCGCGGTGCGCGTATCGATGTTGAAGTTCACGCGCGAACGGGTCACGAACTCGTCCGAGCTGCGGTTGTTCTGACCGGCGGTGCTGCTCCACGACGGCTGGCCGTGCGCGGTGCCGTTGATCGTCGCGTCGAACTGCGCGTATCCACCCAGCTTGATGCAGGTGTCAGTGCCCGGGATGTAATAGAAACCAGCTCCGTACAGGGAGCAGATTTTCACGTACTGGACCGCTTTCGCCTTCACCGGAAGATCAGCCGCCTGCGCTCCAGCGGACGCTGCGATCACGGCAGCCGATCCGAGGATAAGGCTCTTAATCTTGCTCATAAAACCTCCAAAGTGTTCAATTGAGGAAAGGTCTCGCCCTGCGGCACAAGCCGCTTCCAAGTCTCAGCCCTTAACCCCCGCTCACCATCCGTTAGCAGCCTCCTGCCGCTGCCGGATGGGACCCCCGATCTCTTCAGGTGTCGGAACGACAATGCCTTTACTGCTCGGGCGAATTCAATGACTGATATAGTCATATATTTATTTGATTAACTCATGTGTTTTTTCTGCCACGCGTATCTTTGCCGCATACGGCAGTTGTAATACTGTCATATTTGACCTAGCGTTCCCTTCCCTTCACGGTTTTCAAAATGAAGATGGCCGCCAAGACCGCCACGAAGAAAAAATCTTCTATTCGTCGCAAATCGAGCGGGCGCGAAGTGACCCCGCTCGGGCCGGATAACGCCCTGGTCCGGCAATTCATTTGGGATGTGATTTCGATCAACACGCATCTTGAGGAAATTCGCGCGATCTGGGCGCGGGTCCTCGACATCACCTGCCCTCAGTGGCTGATCTTGATGGCTGTCAACGACCTCGATCAGGGCAAGGGAATTTCGGTCCGTGACGTGTCCACAAAACTTCACGTCGATCCGTCGTTTGTGACCACTCAAACGAAGCATCTGGAAAAGAATGGCTTCATGCGCCGCGTGCCATCGAAAGAGGATGCGCGGGTCGTGCTGATGTCGCTGACCGACAAGGCCTATAAGCAACTGGCGAACCTGTATTCACGTCAGGTTGTTGCCGATAATCTGGTGTTTTCGGATTTTACCGACCGGACGTTTCATGACCTGAACGTCAAACTTTCGACGATCAAGGATCGCCTTGCCAGCGCAGCGCTGACCATCGCCGCAGAGAGCTGACAGCGGCAGGCCGCGGCTTGCCGAGCCGCGCGAAGCTCGCACCGCAAAGCGGCGCAACAAGCGCCAGTTTGCGGTGCAAATTTTGAGCGAATACCAGGCCTTGTCACGCAATCGTCTGAATGATTCCACCCTCGGCCCGTAGCGCGGCGCCGTTGGTTACGGCCGCCTCACGCGAGGAGACATACACCACCATGTTGGCGATCTCATCGACGGTGGCAAACCGCTGGATTAGCGAGGTGCCGCGATGCTGCTTGACGAATTGCGAGGCAGCCTCTTCCACCGATTGGCCGTTCTGTTTCGCCAGGTCCTTCACGAAAACCTCGACACCTTCCGACATGGTCGGTCCCGGCAGCACCGAATTAACCGTCACGCCCGTGCCCTTGGTCAATTCGGCGAGGCCGCGCGAAACCGCAAGTTGCGCCGTCTTGGACATGCCGTAGTGAATCATTTCGCTCGGAATGTTCAGCGCGGATTCCGAAGATATGAAAACGATCCGGCCCCAGTTGCGCTTGAGCATCCCGGACATATAGGCGCGCGACAGCCGCACGCCCGACATCACATTGACCTCGAAGAACCGCATCCAGTCCGCATCGGGAATGTCGAAGAACGCCTTCGGCTCGAAGATGCCGGCATTGTTGATGAGAATGTCGGCGCTGGAGACGGTCGCGACCAGCTTCGCGCAGCCATCCGCAGTCGAGACGTCCGCGCCGACGCCGCGCGCGCTGGCGCCCGGTACGGCTTTGATGATCGCCGCGGCCGCAGCATCCGCCTTTTCCTGACCGCGACCGTTGACCACGACACTGGCGCCTGCACTCGCGAGGCCTTTAGCGATGGCGAAACCGATACCGCCGGTCGAGCCTGTGACGACGGCAGTTGTTCCTGAAAGATCGATTTTCATGGTGATGCTCCTTGTTTCGTTCACATAGGAGGGCCTGCACAGGCGAGCCAGAGGACCAATCATGTCCTTCACGGTATCGTGGCCTCTCCAGGCACAATCGCCAATAAAAAAGCGGCGCTGAAGGCGCCGCTTTTGAATAACTCAGATCTGAAAGACGCTTATTCGGCGTCCGAGGCCTTCTCCTGCACCGGGCCCGAATCCAGGCCCTTGGCATCGACGTCACGGTCAACGAACTCGATCACGGCCATCGGCGCATTGTCGCCGTAGCGGAAGCCGGCCTTGATGATGCGGGTGTAGCCGCCCTGGCGGTCCTTGTAGCGCGGTGCCAGAACGTCGAACAGCTTCTTGACCTGATCGCGATCGCGCATCTCGCTGATGGCCTGACGGCGCTTGTCGAGGCCGCCCTTCTTGCCCAGCGTCACGAGCTTTTCGACGATCGGGCGCAGTTCCTTGGCCTTCGGCAGCGTGGTGACGATCTGCTCGTGCTTGATCAGCGCGGCCGACATGTTGGCGAACATCGCCTTGCGATGCTCAGCGGTGCGGTTGAGTTTGCGGAGGGTCTTGCCGTGGTTCATGTCTCTATCCTCAATTCTGTCGCGACCGCGTGTCGGACATGCTGCTCAGGTGGGCTTCCTGCGTTCGCCCGGTGATAACGAAGATGAGAGCCGGTGTTGCCGGCTCTCGCGAAGTTCGGATCAGTAGTGATCCTCGAAGCGCTTGGCCAGCTCGTCGATGTTCTCCGGCGGCCAACCGGGCACTTCCATGCCGAGGTGCAGACCCATCTGGGCGAGCACTTCCTTGATCTCGTTCAGCGACTTGCGGCCGAAGTTCGGGGTGCGAAGCATTTCCGCTTCCGACTTCTGCACGAGGTCGCCAATGTAGACGATGTTGTCGTTCTTCAGGCAGTTTGCCGAACGAACCGACAGTTCAAGCTCGTCCACCTTCTTGAGGAACGCAGGGTTGAAGGCGAGATCCGGAATGATCTCGGCGGCAACCTCCTTGCGGGGCTCCTCGAAGTTCACGAACACGTTGAGCTGATCCTGCAGGATACGCGCCGAGTAAGCGAGCGCGTCGTCCGGCGAGATCGCGCCGTTGGTTTCGATGGTCAGGGTCAGCTTGTCGTAGTCGAGGATCTGGCCTTCGCGGGTGTTCTCGACCTTGTAGGACACCTTGCGAACCGGCGAGAACAGGCTGTCCACCGGGATCAGGCCGATCGGCGCGTCTTCCGGACGGTTGCGCTCGGCGGCGACGTAGCCCTTGCCGGAGTTCACGGTGAACTCCATGCGGATTTCAGCGCCCTCGTCCAGGGTGCAGATCTGAAGCTCGGGGTTCAACACGACGACATCGCCGACGGTCTGAATGTCACCGGCGGTGACGACGCCCGGACCCGACTTCTTCACGACCATGCGCTTCGGGCCTTCGCCCTGCATCTTGATCGAGATGTCCTTCACGTTGAGCACGATGTCGGTCACGTCCTCGCGCACACCGGCGATCGAGGAGAACTCGTGCAGCACGCCGTCGATGTGGACGGACTGCACGGCGGCGCCCTGCAGCGACGACAGCAGCACGCGGCGCAGCGCGTTACCGAGGGTCTGACCGAAGCCACGCTCGAGCGGCTCGGCAACGACGGTTGCGAAACGGGTCGGATCCGAACCAGGCGTCACGTTGAGCTTGTTCGGACGAATGAGTTCTTGCCAATTTTTCTGAATTGTCACTTGTTCACCCATGCCACTCGTAGACTTGGCGTTGGAGTTTCGGGCGGCGCGGACCAGCGCCGCGTCATCGCATCGTAAAAAACGACGCGGGCAAAATGCCCGCGGCAGTCAAACAATCAGACGCGGCGGCGCTTGCGCGGACGGCAGCCGTTGTGCGGGATCGTGGTCACGTCACGGATCGAGGTGACAGTGAAGCCCGCGGCCTGCAGCGCACGGAGCGCCGACTCACGGCCCGAGCCGGGACCGGCAACTTCGACTTCGAGCGTGCGCATGCCGTGTTCCTGCGCCTTCTTCGACACGTCTTCAGCGGCAACCTGTGCTGCATAAGGGGTCGACTTGCGCGAGCCCTTGAAGCCCATCGTACCAGCCGAGGACCAGGCAATGGTGTTGCCCTGCGCGTCGGTGATGGTGATGGTCGTGTTGTTGAACGACGAGTTCACGTGCGCGATGCCAGAGGCGATGTTCTTGCGTTCACGACGGCGGACGCGGGTAGCTTCTTTAGCCATTAGTCATTTCCTTCGAGCGCGTCCGTCATGCCAGACGCTGGGGAATAAGGTGATCATCCGGCCCAAGAAAACTCGGAGCGAGCCGGATCGGTCGGGTGGAAAAAACGAATTACTTCTTCTTGCCGGCGATGGCCTTTGCCGGACCCTTGCGGGTGCGCGCATTGGTGTGGGTCCGCTGACCGCGCACCGGAAGGCCACGACGGTGACGCAGGCCGCGATAGCAGCCGAGGTCCATCAGGCGCTTGATGTTCATGCCGACTTCGCGGCGCAGGTCGCCCTCGACGAGATAGTCGCGGTCGATCATTTCGCGGATCTGCAGCACTTCCGCGTCGGTGAGCTGCGAGACGCGGCGCTCGGCCGGAATCTTGAGCTGCTCGACAATGGTGGCGGCATTCTTCTGGCCGATACCATGAATGTACTGAAGCGCGATCAGAACGCGCTTGTTGGTCGGGATGTTGACGCCTGCAATACGGGCCACGGTCTTCGCTCCTGTCGCCATCCCTCTTGGATAGCTTGTCTTGTTAGGTCTCTGGCGTCGGGCGAGTGTTCACAAACGCAAACACGACGCCCTCCCCATGTTTCTTTCGGGGCCCGGCATCGTTTGAACAATCCGACTGGATGCGGGCTTATTAATGTATTTACCTGCGTTTCGTCAACCGCTTGGCGGCTTTGACCCGCTTTTTCGCGGCCTTTTTGGCCACTTTCCGGCCCTTGCTGACAGACTTGCCCTTTTTGGGGGCCGCCGCCCGGCTTTTGGCCTTCGCAGCGAGCTTTTTTCGGCCTTTTGCGACCGCTTTAACGGTCTTTTTGGCCGATTTCGCAGCCTTTTTGGCCTTCTTGGCGACTTTCTTCGCGGTTGCCTTGGCTGCTTTCCTGGCGGTTTTCTTGGCCGCCTTCGCTGCCTTGGCCGGGGCCTTCTTGGCCTTCGCGGAGGTTTTCCTAACCGAAGCCCGCTTGGCTGACGCCTTGGCGTCCTTTTTAGCTTCCTTGGCCGAATCGGCCTCGGCAAGCGCCGCCAGCACCTTGTTGATCGCCTCGGTCACCTCCTCGATGGACATCATGCCATCGATGGTGATCAGCTTGCGCTTGTCCGAGTAGTAGTGAACCAGCGGCTCGGTCTGGGCGCGATAGCTGGCCAGACGATTCGACAGCACCTCCGGCGTATCGTCGGCGCGAACCGCCTCGCCGCGCTCGCGCATCTGCGCGACCCGCGTTTCGACGCGCTCGAGCAGCGCGCTCTCGTTGACCCGCAGCTCAATCACCGCGTCCAGCTTGAGGCGCTTCTGCTTCAGGAGATCGTCCAGCGCCTCGGCTTGCGGCACGGTGCGCGGGAAGCCATCGAGAATGAAACCGTTTGTCGCGTCGGGCTCTTCGATGCGGTCGGCGATGATTCCCACCACCACCTCATCAGGCACCAGCGCGCCGCTGGCCATGATGTCCTTCGCCTTGAGGCCGATCGGCGTTTCGGCTGCGACGGCGGCACGCAGCATATCGCCCGTGGAGAGCTGAACGATGCCGTGCTTTTGAACCAGTCGCTGCGCCTGCGTTCCCTTGCCCGCCCCCGGCGGCCCGAGAAGAATCAACCTCATTTACGGCGGCCCCTCAATTTCGACTTCCTGATCAGCCCTTCGTACTGATGCGCGAGCAGATAGCCCTGCACCTGGGCGACCGTATCCATCGTCACACTGACGACGATCAGCAGCGACGTGCCGCCAAGATAAAACGGCACAGACGCGTATGAAATCAGAATCTCGGGAATGAGACAGACAACCGCGAGATAGATCGCACCCAGCACCGTGATGCGCGAGAGCACATAGTCGATGTATTCGGCGGTGCGCTCACCCGGACGAATGCCGGGAATGAAGCCGCCATGCTTCTTGAGATTGTCCGCGGTCTCGGTCGGGTTGAACACGATCGCCGTATAGAAGAACGCGAAGAACACGATCAGCCCGAGATACAGCGCAAGAAACAGCGGACGGCCGTGCGCAAGCTGGGTTGTCAGCCACTGAAACCATTCCGGTCCCTTGCCCGCGTTGAATTGCGCGATGGTCGTCGGCAGCAGCAGCAGCGACGAGGCGAAGATCGGCGGAATCACGCCCGAGGTGTTGAGCTTCAGCGGCAGATGCGAGGACTGGCCCTCGAACATCTTGTTGCCGACCTGACGCTTCGGATACTGGATCAGCAGGCGGCGCTGCGCGCGCTCGACGAACACGATCAGCATGATGACCGCGACGGCCATGATGATGATCGCCAGAATCAGGAAGGTCGACAGCGCGCCCTGGCGGCCGAGTTCGAGCGTGCCCGCGATGGCCGACGGCAATTCCGCGACAATGCCCGACATGATGATGAGCGAGATGCCGTTGCCGATGCCGCGCGAGGTGATCTGCTCGCCGAGCCACATCAGGAACATGGTGCCGCCGGTCAGCGTGATGACCGTGGAGATTCGGAAGAACATGCCGGGATCGGAGACGACGTTGCCCGCGCCTTCAAGGCCGACGGAAATGCCGTAAGCCTGAAACACCGCCAGCACCACGGTCAGATACCGCGTGTACTGATTGATGATCTTGCGGCCCGATTCGCCCTCCTTCTTGAGAGCTTCGAGTTGCGGCGACACCGAGGTCAGAAGCTGAAGGATAATCGATGCCGAGATGTACGGCATGATGTTCAGCGCGAAGATCGCCATGCGGTGGATGCCGCCGCCGGCGAACATGTTGAACATGCCGAGGATGCCGCCGGCCTGCGACTTGAACACCTGATCCCAGATGTTGGGATCGATGCCGGGCAACGGAATGTAGGTGCCAAGCCGATAAACAAGCAGCGCACCCAGTGTGAACCAGATGCGCTTCTTGAGCTCGTCAGCTTTTGCAAATGCCGAGAAGTTGAGGTTTGCCGCAAGTTGTTCCGCTGCAGAGGCCATTTTCGATCCCGGTTCCTTCAACGCGTCAGGCCGGGCTTGCTCCCGGCCTCCCCGCCTATCTTTGAGACTTCAAAGAAGTAAAGGCGTAGGTGCCCGGCGCAAGGCCGGGCGTGACGGAATTTTACGAGGCCTTCCTGTTCGGCTTCTTGGCAGCCGCCTTCTGTGCGGCAGCATCCTTGGCGGGCGCCAGGATCTTCACCGTACCGCCGGCCTTCTCGACCGCCTCGATCGCCGACTTGGTCGCGCCATGGACTTCGACGTTGATCTTGGCCTTGAGTTCGCCGCGGCCGAGCAGACGCACGCCGTCCTTCGAACGGCGCAGCAGTCCCGACTTCACCAGCGCTTCGGCGTTGACGGTCGCCTTGGCGTCGAGCTTCTTGGCATCGATGGCTTCCTGAAGGCGGTCAAGGTTCACTTCCGTCAGGTCGAGGCGGAAGATGTTGTTGAAGCCGCGCTTCGGCAGACGGCGATGCAATGGCATCTGGCCGCCTTCGAAACCCTTGATGCGCACGCCCGAACGCGCGGTCTGGCCCTTGCCACCGCGGCCGCTCTGCTTGCCCTTGCCGGAGCCAATGCCGCGGCCGACCCGAATGCGCTTCTTGCGCGAGCCGGCGTTGTCGGCGATTTCATTGAGCTTCATCGCTTGTTTCCTTACTTCTCGTCGACGATGCGGACGAGGTGCTGAACCTTGGCGATCATGCCGCGAACCGCAGGCGAATCCTGCAGCTCGGAAACACGGCCGATCTTGTTGAGGCGCAGACCGATCAGAGTCTCGCGCTGCGAGCTGTGGCGGCGGATCGCGCTGCCGGTCTGCTCGACCTTGATGGTCTTTGTCGTGGCCTTGGCCATTGTTCTAACTCCAAAAAGGCGCGTGAATTATTCCGCGACCGCTTCCGCATCGCCGCCGATACGGCGCGCCTGCAGCGTGGACACCTTGATGTTGCGGCGGTTTGCAACCGAACGCGGCGAATCCTGATGCTTCAGCGCGTCGAAGGTCGCGCGAACCATGTTGTAGGGGTTCGACGAGCCGATCGACTTCGCCACCACGTCCTGGATGCCGAGCGTCTCGAACACGGCGCGCATCGGGCCGCCCGCGATGATGCCGGTACCGGCCGGTGCAGCGCGCAGGTAGACGCGGCCGGCGCCATGACGGCCGGCGATGTCGTGATGCAGCGTACGGCCGTCGCGCAGAGCAACGCGGGTCAGGTTGCGCTTCGCCGACTCGGTCGCCTTGCGGATCGCTTCCGGAACTTCGCGCGCCTTGCCATGGCCGAAACCGACCCGGCCCTTCTGGTCGCCGATGACGACGAGCGCAGCGAAGCCGAAGCGCTTGCCGCCCTTCACCACCTTGGCGACGCGATTGATGTGGACGAGCTTGTCCACGAACTCGCTGTCGCGCTCTTCCCGATCCCGACCGCCCCGTTCGCGGTTACCGCGTTCGCGTTCAGCTGCCATTGTTCTGTCCAATCCTTGAGAGGCCGCAGCCTCTATCCCTTGAATCTAAAATTAGAAGCTCAGCCCGCTCTCGCGCGCGGCATCCGCCAGCGCCTTGACGCGGCCGTGGTAGAGATAGCCGCCACGGTCGAAAATCACTTCCTTGACGCCGTTCTTCACAGCGCGCTCCGCCAGCAGCTTGCCGACGGCCTTCGCCGCGTCGATGTTCGCACCGGTCTTGCCGGTGTCGCGCATCGTCTTTTCCAGCGACGAGGCGGAAGCGAGGGTTTCGCCCTTCAGGTCGTCGATGACCTGAGCGTAGATGTGCTTCGACGAACGGAACACCGAGAGGCGCGGACGCCCGTTTGCGGTCCGGCGCAGCGCGAGACGCACGCGCTGCTTGCGCCGGGCGTTCGTGACCTTGAGTTTCGACATGACCGGCTCCGTTACTTCTTCTTGCCTTCCTTGCGGAAGATGAATTCGTTGGCGTACTTCACGCCCTTGCCCTTGTAAGGCTCCGGCGGACGATAGCTGCGGATTTCGGCGGCGACCTGACCGACGCGCTGGCTGTCGTTGCCGGCAACGGTGATTTCCGTTGGTTTCGGCACCGTGATCGTGATGCCTTCCGGGATCGGATAGATCACGTCATGGCTGTAGCCGAGCGCGAGCTGAAGGTTCTTGCCCTGCAGCGCGGCGCGGTAACCGACGCCGGTGATTTCCAGCTTCTTCTCGAAGCCCTTGGTGACGCCTTCGACCAAGTTGGCGATCTGGGCGCGCGCGGTGCCGTACAGCGAGCGGGCACGCTTGGTCTCGAAGCGAGGCGCAACGCGGATCACGTTGTCCTTCAGCTCGACGGAGACGTCGTCGTGCACGGTGAACTGCATGGCGCCCTTCGGGCCCTTCACCTTGACGGTCTGGCCTTCGACATTCGCGGTAACGCCCGAGGCGATCGCGACTGGCCTTTTGCCTACGCGTGACATTGTTCGTCCTTCCTCAGAATACCGTGAAGAGAACTTCGCCGCCCACGTTCGCGTCGCGCGCATCGTGGTCAGCCATAATTCCCTTCGGAGTCGACAGCACCGAAATGCCAAGACCGTTGCGGACGCGCGGCAGGTTCTTCACCGACGCGTAAACCCGGCGGCCCGGCTTCGACACGCGCTCGATCTCCTTGATGACCGGCTCGCCGTCGAAATACTTCAGTTCGATTTCAAGCTCGTTGTGGCCGCCGGCATGCTCGACCGCTGCGTAGCCGCGGATGTAACCCTCGGCCTTGAGCACTTCGAGAACGTTGGCGCGCATCTTCGAGCCCGGGGTCGAAACCTTGGACTTGTTGCGCATCTGCGCGTTGCGGATGCGGGTGATGAGATCGCTGATCGGATCGTGCGTGGACATGACGACCTCTCCTTACCAGCTGGACTTCACGAGGCCCGGAATCAGGCCCTTGGAACCGAAGTCGCGGATCGCGATACGGCTCATCTTGGTCTTGCGATAGACCGCGTGAGGACGTCCCGAAACTTCGCAACGATTGTGAATGCGCGTTGCCGACGAATTGCGCGGCATCTCGGCGAGCTTGATCGTCGCCGCGAAGCGCTCTTCCATCGGCTTCGTCTTGTCGGCGATCAGCGCCTTCAGCTTCGCGCGCTTGGCGGCGGCGTTCTTCACCATCCGCTGGCGCCGGTTGTTCTTCTCGACAGAACTCTTCTTAGCCATAGAGTAGTCTCCATACCTTTCCGCGTTTGAGACGCTGACTAATTCAGCGGCTCACTGCCGGAACGGAAAATTGAATGCGGTCAGCAACGCACGCGCCTGCTCATCGTCAGTCGCGGTGGTGCAGATCGTAATGTCCATGCCCCAGGTCTCGCCCGACTTGTCGTAGTCGATTTCCGGGAACACGATGTGCTCCTTGAGGCCGAGGGAGTAGTTGCCCATGCCGTCGAAGCTCTTCGGGTTGAGGCCGCGGAAGTCGCGGACTCGAGGCAGCGCGATGTTCACGAGACGATCGATGAAATCGTACATCTTGGACTTGCGCAGCGTCACCTTGGCGCCGATGGCTTGGCCTTCACGCAGCTTGAAGGTCGCGATCGCCTTGCGGGAGTGCGTGACGACCGGCTTCTGGCCGGCGATCAGCGCGAGATCGTTCGCAGCGAGTTCGACCTTCTTGCGGTCGTTCACGGCTTCGCCGATGCCCATGTTGAGCACGACCTTCTCGAGCGCAGGCACCTGCATCGCGTTCGTGAGACCGAACTGCTCGACCAGCTTGCCGCGGATGTCCTTGTCGTAAACCGCGCGAAGACGCGGAACGTATGCGGTCTCAGCCATTGATCTCTGCTCCCGAGCGCTTCTCGACGCGCACCTTGGTGCCATCCTTCTGAATCTTGAAGCCGACGCGGGTCGGCTTGCCGTCCTTGCCGACGAGCGCGATGTTCGACAGATGGATCGGCGCTTCCTTCGAGATGATGCCGCCTTCCTGCGTCTGGGTCTGCTTCTGGTGACGCTTCACCAGATTGACGCCGCGCACGAGAGCCTTGCTCTCGGACGGACGAACCTCGAACACCTCACCGGTGCGGCCCTTGTCGCGGCCATTCAGCACGATGACCTTGTCACCCTTGCGGATCTTGGCAGCCATCACAGCACCTCCGGCGCAAGCGAGATGATCTTCATGTGGTTCTTGGCACGCAGTTCGCGCGGCACCGGTCCGAAGATACGGGTGCCGATCGGCTCGGACTGATTGTTGATCAGCACGGCTGCGTTGCGGTCGAAACGGATGACGGAACCGTCGGCGCGGCGGATATCCTTGCTCACGCGCACGACGACAGCCTTCATGACGTCGCCCTTCTTCACCTTTCCACGCGGAATGGCTTCCTTGATCGAGACGACGATGATGTCGCCCACCGTTGCATAGCGGCGCTTGGAGCCTCCAAGAACCTTGATGCACATGACACGGCGCGCGCCGGAATTATCGGCCACGTCGAGGTTGGTCTGCATCTGAATCATTGATGCACCTCGTCCTCTTTCTGATGCGCGAAGTTGCGCTTAAGCTGTTTTCTTGTCGCTCTGGACCACGGTCCAGCGCTTCAATTTCGAGAGTGGTTTGCTTTCTTCGATCCAAACCGTGTCGCCTGCCTTGAACTGGTTGTTCTCGTCATGCGCGTGGTAGTTCTTGGACCGGCGAATGGTCTTCTTGTAGATCGGGTGGGTGAAGCGGCGGTCGACACGCACGACAACGGTCTTGTCCTGCTTGTCGCTGACGACGACGCCCTGGAGAGTACGCTTCGGCATCTTTCGCCCCTTACTTCTTCTTCGAGTCGCCGGCGCGCTTCTGCGCGGCGATGGTCTTGATCCGTGCGATGTCGCGGCGGGCCTCACGCAGGCGCGAGGTGTTCTCGAGCTGCCCGGTGGCGCGCTGGAAACGCAGGTTGAAGCGCTCCTTCTTCAGATTGAGGACCGCGTCCTCCATCTGATCGGCGCTCATTGCGCGGATATCTTCGGCTTTCATATCGGCCATGATCAGCTCCTTACTCCGCAATGCGCGCGACGAAGCGCGTCTTGATCGGAAGCTTGGCGGCGGCGAGCGTCAGGGCTTCCTTCGCCGTCTGATGGGTCACACCGTCGATCTCGAACATGATGCGGCCCGGCTTCACGCGCGCCACCCACAATTCCGGAGCGCCCTTGCCCGAGCCCATTCGTACTTCGGCAGGCTTCTTCGACACCGGCACGTCCGGGAACACGCGGATCCAGACACGGCCGGCGCGCTTCATGTGGCGGGTCAGCGCGCGGCGAGCGGCTTCGATCTGACGCGCCGTGATGCGCTCAGGCGCCATCGCCTTCAGGCCGAACTGGCCGAAAGCCAAGGTCGCGCCCGACGAGGCGACACCGTGGATACGGCCCTTGTGCGCCTTGCGGAACTTCGTCTTCTTGGGTTGCATCATGGCTTTACGCCCTCAAACCTTCTCTATTTCCAATCAGGCCGCATCGCGACGCGGACGACCGCCGCCATCGCCTTCAGCCATACGCTTGTCCTGCGCCATCGGATCGTGCTCAAGGATTTCGCCCTTGAAGATCCAGACCTTCACGCCGCAGGTGCCGAACGTGGTGAACGCGGTCGCTGTGCCGTAGTCGACGTCAGCGCGCAGCGTGTGCAGCGGCACGCGACCTTCACGATACCACTCCATGCGCGCGATTTCCGCGCCGCCCAGACGGCCCGAGCAGTTGATGCGGATGCCTTCCGCGCCCAGACGCATCGCCGACTGAACGGCGCGCTTCATGGCGCGGCGGAACGCAACGCGGCGCTCGAGCTGCTGAGCGATCGACTCTGCGACCAGGGTCGCATCAAGCTCCGGCTTGCGGATTTCGATGATGTTGATCACGACGTCGGAGTCGGTGATCGCGGCCACCTGCTTGCGCAGCTTGTCGATGTCGGCGCCCTTCTTGCCGATCACCACGCCCGGACGGGCGGAGTGGATCGAGACGCGGCACTTCTTGTGCGGACGTTCGATCACGATACGCGCGACCGCCGCCTGCTTCAGTTCCTTCATCAGCATTTCACGGATGCGGATGTCCTCGTGGAGGAGCTTCGCATACTCGGTCTTGCCGGCGAACCAACGGGAATCCCAGGTCCGGTTGATGCCCAGACGCAGCCCGATTGGATTGATCTTTTGACCCATCGTTCTCTCCTGCGCCGTTAAGCGCTCGCCTCCGCCTCGACCTGACGAACGACGATCGTCAGCTGCGAGAACGGCTTGTAAACACGACCCGAACGGCCACGGCCGCGCGGTGCGAAACGCTTCATCACGATGCCGTTGCCGACATGCGCCTCGGCGACGACCAGCGCGTCGACATCGAGGTCATGGTTGTTTTCAGCGTTGGCGATAGCTGATTCCAGGCACTTCTTCACGTCGCCGGCGATCCGCTTGCGCGAGAACTGCAGGTCGGCCAGCGCCGCCGACGCCTTACGGCCGCGGATCAGCTGCGCAACAAGGTTCAGCTTCTGCGGCGAGACGCGAAGCATGCGGGCAACCGCCTTCGCCTCATTGTCCGGGAGAGCCCGTTCGCGCTTTGGTTTGCTCATGACTAAGTCCTCAAGCCCTTACTTCTTGGCTTTCTTGTCGCCCGCATGGCCGTGGAAGGTACGGGTCGGCGAGAACTCGCCGAACTTGTGACCGACCATTTCCTCGTTCACGGCAACCGGAACGTGCTTCTGACCGTTGTAGACGCCGAACGTCAGGCCGACGAACTGCGGGAGAATCGTCGAACGACGGCTCCAGATCTTGATAACGTCGTGACGGCCGGACGCGCGCGCGGCATCTGCCTTCTTGAGCAGAGAGCCTTCAACGAACGGGCCTTTCCAGACTGAACGAACCATGTCCGGCGATCCTTACTTCTTCCGCTTGTGGCGGCTGATGAGAATGAACTTGTTGGTCGACTTGTTGGTGCGGGTCTTCTTGCCCTTGGTCGGCTTGCCCCACGGAGTGACCGGGTGACGGCCGCCCGAGGTGCGGCCTTCACCGCCGCCGTGCGGATGGTCGACCGGGTTCATGACGACGCCGCGGTTGTGCGGGCGACGGCCCATCCAACGCTTGCGGCCCGCCTTGCCGATCGAGATGTTCATGTGATCCGGGTTCGACACCGCACCGATGGTCGCGGTGCAGCGGCCATGAACCAGGCGCTGCTCGCCCGAGTTCAGACGCAGGATCACGAAGTCATGGTCGCGGCCGACGATCTGCGCGTAAGTGCCCGCGGAGCGAGCGATCTGGCCGCCCTTCCCGATCTTCAGCTCAACGTTGTGGACGATCGTGCCGACCGGCATGTTGCCCAGCGGCATGACGTTGCCCGGCTTCACGTCGACGTAAGCGCCGGCGACGACGGTGTCGCCAACGGCCAGACGCTGCGGAGCAAGGATATAGGCCTGCTCGCCGTCGGCATACTTAATCAGCGCGATGAACGCGGTGCGGTTCGGATCGTATTCCAGGCGCTCGACGGTCGCCGGAACGTCGACCTTGGTGCGCTTGAAATCGACCAGACGGTAAGACTGCTTGTGGCCGCCGCCGCGGAAGCGCACGGTGATGCGGCCGGTATTGCCGCGTCCGCCGGACGACTTCTTGCCTTCGGTCAGCGTCTTGACCGGCTTGCCCTTGTAGAGCGCCGAACGATCGACCATCACCAGCTGGCGCTGGCCCGGCGTCGTGGGGTTGAATGTTTTCAATGCCATCGTCGTTCGCCTTACAGCCCGGTGGTCACGTCGATGCGGTGACCTTCTTCGAGGGTCACGACAGCGCGCTTGGTGTCCGACTGAGAACCGAACTGGCCGCGGAAGACCTTGGTCTTGCCCTTGCGCACCAGCGTGTTGACGCCCTTCACCTTGACGTCGAACAGCTTCTCAATCGCTTCCTTGATCTGCGGCTTGGTCGCCTTCGCGGCAACCTTGAACACAACCTTGTTGTGCTCGGAGGCCGTCGTCGCCTTTTCGGTGATCACCGGGGCGACGATGATGTCGTAATGACGCGAGTCCTGAGTGCTCATTTGAAGCGCGCCTCCAACGCGTCAACTGCAGCCTTCGTCAGCACCAGCTTCTGACGGCGCAGGATGTCATAGACGTTGATGCCCTGGATCGGCAGCACGTCGATGTGCGGGATGTTGCGCGCAGCCTGCGCGAACCCGTTGTTCACTTCGGCGCCGTCAATGATCAGCGCGTTGGCGATCTCCAGACCCGCGAAGTGACCGATCAGCGCCTTGGTCTTGGCGTCCTTCAGGTCGGCGTTGTCGATAACGATCAGACCGCCGTCCTTGGCCTTCGCCGACAGGGCATGCTTCAGACCGAGCGCACGGACCTTCTTAGGCAGATCGTGAGCATGGCTGCGCACGACCGGACCGAAGGCACGGCCACCACCGCGGAACTGCGGCACGCGGGCCGAACCGTGACGAGCACCGCCGGTGCCCTTCTGCTTGTACATCTTCTTGCCGGTGCGCCAGACTTCAGCGCGGCCCTTGGCCTTGTGCGTGCCGGCCTGGCGCTTGGCGAGCTGCCAGTTCACGACGCGCTGGATCAGGTCCTTGCGCGGCTCGAGACCGAAGATCTCGTCCGAAAGCTGAACCGAACCCGCGGCCTTACCTTCGAGGGTGGTGACCTTCAATTCCATCACTTGCCCTCCTCTGCAGGCGCAGCTTCAGGAGCAGCAGCTTCGGCGCCAGCCAGCTTGAACTTGCCAGGCGTCGCAGCTTCCTTCGGCAGCGGCTTCTTCACGGCATCGCGCACAGTGATCCAGCCGCCCTTGGTGCCGGGAACGGCGCCTTCGACGAGCAGCAGGCCGCGCTCGACGTCCGTCTGGACGACGCGCAGGTTCAGCGTGGTGACGCGATCGACGCCCATGTGACCGGGCATCTTCTTGTTCTTGAAGGTCTTGCCGGGGTCCTGACGGCCACCGGTCGAACCGATCGAGCGGTGCGAGACCGAGACGCCGTGGGTGGCGCGAAGACCGCCGAAGTTCCAGCGCTTCATACCGCCCGCGAAACCCTTACCGGTCGAAGTGCCGGTCACGTCGACGAACTGGCCGACGACGAAGTGGTCCGCCTGAATCTCGGCGCCGACCGGAATCACCGCATCGTCGGAGACGCGGAATTCAGCGACCTTGCGCTTCGGTTCGACCTTGGCGACAGCGAACTGTCCCCGCTCGGCCTTCGGCATGTAAACGGACTTGCGCGAACCCGAGCCGAGCTGCAGCGCAGTGTAGCCGTTCTTGTCCTTGGTGCGATGGCCGACAACCTGACAGTTGCCCAGCTTCAGCACGGTCACAGGGATATGTTCACCGGCCTCCGTAAAGACCCGCGTCATCCCGACCTTCTGTGCGATCACTCCGGAGCGCATCGGCGTGCTTCCTGTTCTTTCTGTCCGCAAACAGCGGACTCAACCAAAATTCTTAGAGCTTGATTTCGACGTCGACACCGGCGGCGAGGTCGAGCTTCATCAGCGCGTCCACGGTCTGCGGGGTCGGATCGACGATATCGAGGAGGCGCTTGTGCGTGCGCATCTCGAACTGCTCGCGGCTCTTCTTGTCGACGTGCGGCGAACGGTTGACGGTGAACTTCTCGATGCGGGTCGGCAGCGGAATGGGTCCGCGAACCTGTGCACCGGTACGTTTTGCCGTGTTCACGATCTCGCGGGTCGACGTATCGAGAATCCGATGGTCGAACGCCTTGAGACGAATGCGAATATTCTGGCCGTTCATTGCCGTTTCTTTCTCTAGTGAGTGGTGAGTAGCGAGTAGCGAATAGTCCCTACTCGCCACTCCCCATTCGCTATTCGCTTCTTACTCGATGATGCTTGCGACGACGCCTGCACCGACGGTGCGGCCGCCTTCACGGATGGCGAAGCGGAGCTTCTCTTCCATCGCGATCGGCACGATCAGGTGCACTTCCATGGCGATGTTGTCGCCCGGCATCACCATTTCGGTACCTTCCGGCAGGTGAACAACGCCCGTCACGTCGGTCGTGCGGAAGTAGAACTGCGGACGATAGTTGGTGAAGAACGGGGTGTGACGACCGCCCTCTTCCTTGGTGAGGATGTAAGCCTCAGCCTTGAACTTGGTGTGCGGCTTGACCGAACCCGGCTTGCAGAGAACCTGGCCGCGCTCGACTTCCTCGCGCTTGGTGCCGCGGAGCAGCGCACCGATGTTGTCGCCAGCCTGGCCCTGATCGAGCAGCTTGCGGAACATTTCGACGCCGGTAACCGTGGTCTTCTGGGTGGCCTTCAGACCGACGATTTCGATTTCCTCGCCGACCTTCACGATGCCGCGCTCGACGCGGCCGGTGACGACGGTGCCGCGGCCCGAGATCGAGAACACGTCTTCGACCGGCATCAGGAACGGCTGGTCAACCGGACGCTCCGGCTGCGGGATGTACGAGTCGACGTTCTTCATCAGCTCGAGGATCGCGTCGTGGCCGAGCTTCGGATCCTTGTTCTCGAGAGCGGCAAGAGCCGAACCGCGAACGATCGGAATGTCGTCGCCCGGGAAGTTGTACTTCGAGAGCAGTTCACGGACTTCCATTTCCACGAGCTCGAGGAGCTCCGGATCGTCGACCATGTCGCACTTGTTGAGGAACACGACGAGCGCCGGCACGCCGACCTGGCGGGCGAGCAGGATGTGCTCGCGGGTCTGCGGCATCGGGCCGTCAGCAGCCGACACGACGAGGATCGCGCCGTCCATCTGGGCTGCGCCGGTGATCATGTTCTTCACGTAGTCGGCGTGGCCGGGGCAGTCGACGTGAGCGTAGTGACGGTTCGGCGTCTCGTATTCGACGTGAGCGGTCGAAATGGTGATGCCGCGCGCCTTCTCTTCCGGCGCCTTGTCGATCTGGTCGTAAGCCGTGAACGTAGCGCCGCCTGCTTCGGCCAGAACCTTGGTAATCGCCGCGGTCAGCGACGTCTTGCCATGGTCGACGTGACCAATGGTGCCGATGTTGCAGTGGGGTTTCTTACGTTCGAATTTCTCTTTAGCCATGACGTTCTCCGTTCAACTTTGACTCGCGTCAAAGAAATCAAGCAAACTTTTTCTGGACTTCAGCCGACACGTTGGCCGGCGCTTCAGCGTAGTGATCGAACTGCATCGTGAAGGTCGCGCGGCCCTGGCTCATCGAGCGCAGGTTGTTCACGTAACCGAACATGTTCATGAGCGGCACCATCGCGTTGATGACGTTGGCGTTGCCGCGCATGTCCTGGCCCTGGATCTGGCCACGGCGGGAGTTGAGATCGCCGATGACCGAACCGGTGTAGTCTTCAGGGGTCACGACCTCGACCTTCATGATCGGCTCGAGGAGGACCGACTTGCCCTTCTGCAGCGCTTCGCGGAAAGCGGCGCGCGAAGCGATTTCGAAGGCCAGCGCCGACGAGTCGACGTCGTGATACTTGCCGTCCACCAGCGCGACCTTGACGTCCACCACCGGGAAGCCGGCGACCACGCCCGAGTTCATGACGCTGTTCAGGCCCTTTTCGACGCCCGGAATGTATTCCTTCGGCACCGCGCCGCCGACGATCTTCGATTCGAATACGAAACCGGCGCCCGGCTCATTCGGCTCGACGACGAGCGACACTTCAGCGAACTGGCCCGTGCCGCCGGTCTGCTTCTTGTGGGTGTACTTAACTTCAGCCGGCTTGGTGATCTTCTCGCGGAAAGCAACCTGCGGCGCGCCGATGTTGGCATCGACCTTGTAGGTGCGCTTCAGGATGTCGACCTTGATGTCGAGATGAAGTTCGCCCATGCCCTTGAGGATGGTCTGGCCGGACTCGTGATCGGTCGAGACGCGGAAAGACGGATCTTCCGCAGCCAGCTTCGCAAGTGCAATGCCCAGCTTTTCCTGGTCGGCCTTCGACTTCGGCTCGATCGCGATTTCGATCACCGGCTCCGGGAATTCCATCTTTTCAAGGATCACCGGGTGTTCCGGGTCGCACAGCGTGTCGCCGGTGCGGGCTTCCTTGAGGCCGGCCAACGCGACGATGTCGCCGGCATAGGCTTCCTTGATGTCTTCGCGGTTGTTCGCATGCATCAGCAGCATGCGGCCGATACGTTCCTTCTTCTCGCGGGTCGAGTTCACGACACCGGTGCCGCTCTGCAGGATGCCCGAATAGATGCGGCAGAAAGTAATGGTGCCGACGAACGGGTCGTCCATGATCTTGAACGCGAGCAGAGCCAGCGGCTCCTTGTCGTCCGCCTTGCGCACGACCTCGTTGCCGTCTTCGTCGGTGCCCTTGATCGCAGGCACGTCGACCGGCGACGGCAGGTAAGCGACAACCGCGTCGAGCAGCGGCTGCACGCCCTTGTTCTTGAACGCGGTACCGCACAGAACCGGATAGAAAGCCCCGGTGAGAACGGCCTTGCGGATCAACTTCTTCAGGGTCGCTTCGTCCGGCTCAGTGCCGTCGAGATAGGCAGCCATGGCGTCGTCGTCGAGTTCGACGGCGGCTTCAACCAGCTTCTCGCGATATTCCTTCGCCTTGTCGGCGAGATCGGCAGGGATCGCCTCGACATCGTACATCGAGCCGAGCGAGTCCTGATTATAGACCAGCGCCTGCATGCGAACGAGATCGATCATGCCCTTGAAATTGTTCTCGGAGCCGATCGGAAGCTGGATCGCAACCGGGCGCGCGCCGAGGCGATCGACGATGTCGGACAGGCACTTGTAGAAGTCAGCGCCGGTCTTATCCATCTTGTTGCAGAAGACGATGCGCGGCACTTTATACTTGTCGCCCTGACGCCAGACGGTTTCGGTCTGCGGCTCGACGCCCTGGTTGGAGTCGAGAACGCAAACGGCACCGTCGAGCACGCGCAGCGAACGCTCGACTTCGATGGTGAAGTCGACGTGGCCGGGGGTGTCGATGATGTTCAGGCGCTTGCCATCCCAGAACGCGGTGGTCGCAGCCGAGGTGATCGTGATGCCACGCTCCTGCTCCTGCGTCATCCAGTCCATCGTCGCGGCACCTTCGTGCACTTCGCCGATCTTGTGGCTCTTGCCGGTGTAATAGAGGATGCGCTCAGTCGTCGTCGTCTTACCGGCGTCGATGTGCGCCATGATACCGAAATTACGGTAATCCTCGATGGCATGTTGGCGGGGCATGGGCCTGTCCTTAAATTCCGGTTGTTTCGCCGTTACCAGCGGTAGTGCGAGAAGGCACGGTTGGCTTCTGCCATCTTGTGCACGTCTTCACGCTTCTTGACCGCATTCCCCCGGTTGTTCGATGCATCGAGCAGCTCCGCGGAGAGACGCTCGGTCATGGTCTTTTCGTTGCGGCCGCGAGCAGCCGTAATGATCCAGCGGATGCCCAGCGCCTGACGACGGGTCGAACGAACCTCGACCGGCACCTGATAGGTCGCACCGCCGACACGGCGCGAACGCACTTCGATGGTCGGCATGACGTTTTCCAGCGCCTGCTCGAACACGGTGAGCGGCCCCTGCTTCGTCTTCGACTCGATCATATCGAGCGCGCCGTACACGATCTTCTCGGCGGCGGATTTTTTGCCGTCGTACATGATCGAATTCATGAACTTCGTAACGACAATGTTCCCGAACTTCGGATCCGGGTTCACTTCACGTTTTTCAGCGGAATGGCGACGCGACATCGATCAGATCCCAGATTACTTCGGACGCTTCGCGCCGTACTTCGAACGGCGCTGCTTGCGGTTCTTGACGCCCTGCGTATCGAGGACGCCGCGGAGGATGTGGTAGCGCACGCCAGGCAAGTCCTTGACGCGGCCGCCGCGGATCATGACCACCGAGTGCTCCTGAAGGTTGTGGCCCTCACCCGGAATGTAGCCGATGACCTCGAAGCCATTGGTCAGACGCACCTTGGCGACCTTACGAAGCGCCGAGTTCGGCTTCTTCGGCGTGGTCGTATAGACGCGCGTGCAAACGCCGCGCTTCTGCGGCGACTGCTGCAGCGCCGGCACCTTCTTGCGCGCCTTTTGCGCTTCGCGTGGATTCGCGATCAGCTGGTTGATCGTCGGCATCGTTCACCCTTGCTCACGCGAGACCTCACCAGTCCCGCAAATTCGTTCGGAGCTTTCGCCCCACCCGCTTCACTTCGGCCCGCCATTTCAATTGCGTCTGCATTCGAGCAAACGGCAAAACGAAATCGCGCCATCCATTCCTGTCGGAAGGGAAAGCGCTTGACCGCCACAGAGGACCGCAGCTCGCCTTTGACAGCGGACCGAGGTCATGCATCCGAAACCAATCTCAAGGGCGTTCGCCCGAGAAACCAAGATCGTCCTGGCATTGCCTGGCTTGTGCCGACAGCGTCTGAGCGACATTCGTCGAGGTTGGTGCCGATCCAGCCGCAAATGCAGACTGAAAAGGTGATCCGTTCCGACGCGAGGAAGCTCACCGCCTGTCGTGAAGTGGCCGGGTTTTATAAGCCAAGCCACGCCAAGTCAAGACTAATCAACATCGCAGAAGCGCCAGTATTGCAGACGTTTCTTGCGTTCCGTGAGGCCGCGACGACGACCCGTTTCGCACCGCAAGACCGTTTGCGGAGAATCGCCCGGCGACCCGTTTCGGCGGGAGTCTCAGCGGCCGATAACATCGCTTGCCATGCGGCCTGTGCAGGTCTCCGGCCACCCACGGGATGAGCCAAACGAGATGAAATTCCAATAAAATGACATAAATATCAATGCCATATGTCGATTTCTCAAGGTTGATTCACAGGGACTATCGGCTCCGCCCTTAGCCCCCTGTTAAGGCTGCCTGCTTAGTCTGGCCGGGACGAGCGCGTATCGCCCCCTTGCCGGATCGGCCGATGCCCGTCCGGAGGAGCAGGCTCCAGAACTCTGCGGATTGGCACGATGACCGGCCTCACAACCACCGGCGGAGCACCGCTGCAGTTTTCGGACCCGATCGCAGGAATCAGGGCGATTCAGCTTCGGATGTTCTGGCTGCTCGGCGCCAGCGGTTCGATCGTTTTCATCGAACCGAGTCCTTTCGAAGTCGCCATGGTGCTCTCGGTGGTGTTCTTTATCGCCGCCGGCCTGAAGATGTCGCCGCCCCTCCTCGTCCCGCTCGGCCTGCTGATCGGCCTCAACATCGGCTATTCGATCGGCGCGCTCGATCTCTATGGCGAGACGACGGTTCTCTATTGGGTCCTGACCTCCTGGTACATGGCGATCATCGCCATGTTTTTCGCCTGCGCCCTGCTCGAGGACACCAAAGCCCGCCTCGAGTCGCTCAGCCGCGGCTACGTCGTCGGCGCCATCATCGCATCGGTGGCCGGCATCATCGGCTACTTCAGCCTGATCCCGGGTGCGTATGACCTGCTGACCTACGCCGCCCGCCTCAAAGGCACGTTCAAGGACCCGAACGTCCTCGGCCCCTTCCTGGTCTACCCTGCGGTGTATTGCATGCAGCGGATCATCGAGGGCCGATTCTGGCAGGCGGCGCGATACGCCGTCATTTTCGGAATCATCGTCATCACGGTTTTCCTCGCCTTCTCCCGCGCCGCATGGGGCGTGCTTGCCGGCGCGACATTGATGACGGCGATCCTGATGTTCGCGGTGGCACAGACACGACAGCAGCGCATGCGTATCGTGACCCTCGTCGGCGCGGCCCTCGCCTTCGTGGTGATTGCGATCGTCATCATGCTGTCGTTCGACTCGATCGCCTCGATTTTCAAGGAACGCGCCAGCCTGCATCAGCCCTATGACAGCGGCCGGTTCGGGCGGTTCGGACGTCACGTGCTCGGGGCCATCATGGCGCTCGACTATCCATTCGGCATCGGCCCCCTGCAGTTCAGCACGTTCTTCCCGGAGGACACGCACAACTCGTTCCTGAACGCGTTTATGTCCGGCGGATGGATGAGCGGCGTGATCTATCCGGCGTTGATCATCACAACCGTCATCTATGGGGCGCGCTGCCTGTTTCAGCGCACGCCCTGGCAGACCACTTATATCGGAGTGTATTCGTCGTTCTTCATGATGGCGCTGCAAAGCTTCATCATCGATACCGATCACTGGCGGCACTATTACATGCTGTTCGGCGTGACCTGGGGCATTGCCGTCGCAAGCGCGAAGCTGGCGCGCGAAACACCGGCCCGATAGATCAAGGCTTCACGAACAAGAGCACTTTGCAGGTATCAGCAGTTCAAGCCGGACGCGAGCGCGCCACGTTGAACTTGATCGCGTAGAAAATGCCGCGCGGGATGAAGAATGTGACGAAAGTCTGCGCCAGACCTGCCCATGCCCGCCACTGCATCACGTCGAAATACTTCAACTGGATCATGAAGCGATCGTAGATCTGGCGCTGGCGCCGGCTCTGCGATTGCCCCGACGGCGAAATGCGATAGTGCAGAAGAAATTCGGGAAGACTGGCCAGTTCGTAGTGCTGGCCGATCCGGCGAAACAGTTCGTAATCTTCTGCGACCGGATAGCCGTCTGAATAAAGCCCGACACGCTGAAGCGCTTCAGCGCGGATCATCGCACTGGCGTGTGAGATCGCCATGTTGAAGTACATCGCATTGCGGACCTCCTCCGGCGAGGTCGGACGCTCCTCCACCGGTTCGGGCTCGTTGATGTCGTTGTGAAACTCGCGGCACCATGTCCCGCAGGCGCCGATCTCCGGATGGGCCTCCATGAACTCGAACTGCCGCTGCACCCGCGTCGGTCGTGAGACATCATCCGCATCCTGGATCAGGATGTACTTGAACCCGTCGGCAAGAATTCTTTCGATGGCGATGTTGCGCGCAGCGGCTGGTCCCGCGTTCTTTTCCAGGCGGATCACCACAATACGATCAAGCAAATGCTGAAGGACGTCCGCCACCGGCTTACGGCTGCAATCGTCCACGACATAGACGCGGCACGCCATCGTACCCGCAAGAAGACTCTCCACCGCCGCCACGACGGTGCCCTCGGCATTGTAGGCCGCGACGACAGCTGCAACTTTCGAATTTTCAGCCATGTCTGGGATCACAGAATCTGGGTCACGTTTGAGAAAGATGAAGATCGGACTTCATAGAAAAGAACGAACACTGCGCGGCCGCCGTATGGCGCTGGACCGAGAGATCAGCTTCCACCGCAAGTATTGCCGCCCTTCTCTAAGAATGCCTTTCCTGGAATGCCAGCACCAAAGCTCTGCATTTCATATCTAAATCAAAGTTAAGGCGTCTTTATTCCAATGTTTGAAATATCGATTTCTGCGCATGATTGTATGGTTAATGAAAAGTCTCGCCCCTCTCGGAGAGCAGATTTATTCTCCGGCAGCAGCTGACATGACGCCTCGCAAAAAATTTGTCTTCTCTGGGTGAACGGGATGAGCGCGACATTGTCAGCGGCGCGACAAAAGACAAGACAGAGACAGCAGTTACGACCTGATTTCTGAAATCCCGCCGGCCAGAGTCACCGGCCGTTTACCGTCTTTGATTCAAGTTTTATCTGACCGAGCGGCAGCCTGATACGGTGTGACAAAGAGGCGCACATGCGGCAGGCCGACGTAATTATCATTGGTGGCGGACTGGCTGGATCGACCGCCGCGGCCATGCTGGGCCGCGCGGGGATCGCGGTTGCGCCGATCGATCCCCATAAGATTTATCCTCCCGATTTCCGGTGCGAAAAGCTCGGCGGCAAGCAGATCGAAACGATCCGCAAAACTGGCCTTTACGACGCCGTGCGCCGCGCGTCGACGCTCGACGGTCATGTCTGGACCGCGCGCCTCGGCCGCCTGCTCGACAATAAGCCGAGCGATCAGCATGGCATTCTCTACGACGATCTGGTGAACGCGATCCGTCGCGAGATTCCATCCAATGTGAAATTCATCGAGACCAAGGTGACCGCGGTTGCGACCAGCAGCGATCTGCAGACCGTGACGCTGGCGGACGGCGAGACCATCTCCGCGCGGCTGATCGTGCTGGCCAACGGCCTGAACATCGGCCTGCGCCATACGCTCGGCATCGAACGCACCGTGGTCAGCGCGTGTCACTCGATCACTGTCGGCTTCAATGTCGAGCCTGTAGGCCGTGCCCGGCTTCCATTCCCGGCCCTCACCTATTTCGCCGAGAACTCGGCCTCGCGCATGGCCTATCTGACGCTGTTTCCGGTGCAGGAGACGATGCGTGCCAACCTGATGGTCTATCGCGACATGAACGACCCGTGGCTGCAGCGCATGCGCCACACGCCCGAGGCGGCGCTCCGCGAGATCATGCCGAACCTGCACAAGCTCACCGGCGACATCGAGATCGAGGGTATGATCAAGATTCGCCCAGCCGATCTTTATGTGACCAGCGGCCACCGCCAGGCCGGCATCGTGCTGGTCGGCGATGCATTCTGCACCTCCTGCCCTGCTGCCGGAACGGGCACGTCGAAGGTGTTCACCGACGTCGAGCGGCTTTGCAACGTCTACATCCCGAACTGGCTCACAAGCCCTGGGATGGATGTCGACAAGATTTCAAAATTTTATGACGATCCGGAGAAATGCGAGTCGGATGAATTCTCCGCCCGCGAGGCCTACGCACTGCGCGCCATGTCGATCGACAACGGCTTGTCCTGGCATGCGCGGCGCCTGGCCCGCTTCGGCGCCCGGCTGGCGATCGGAAAGATGCGAGCGCTGACAGAGACCATGGCCGCGAAAAGCGCCTGACGGCGACGATTACTCGTCGTCGTCGTCATCCTCATCGTCGTCATCATCGTCCTCGGCGGACTGATACGACTTGTGAAGCTGGTCGTCCCACAGCTTGCGATACACGCCGTTCGCCGCCAGCAGTTCGGCATGAGAACCGCGCTCGATCGCCTGACCATGGCTGATGACGATGATCTCGTCCATGTCCACCACCGATGTCAGCCGGTGGGTCGAGAAGATCATGGTGCGGCCCTTGGCGACCTTGAGCAGCGTGCGGTTGATCGCCGCTTCCGTGGTCTGATCGAGCGCCGATGTCGCTTCGTCCAGCAACAGCACCGACGGATTGCGCACAATGGCGCGCGCGATCGCGATGCGCTGGCGCTGGCCGCCGGATAGGGTGTCGCCGCGCTCGCCCACCAGCGTGTCGTATTTCTGCGGCAGGGTCATGATGTGGCGATGGATTTCGGCCTTCTTCGCCGCCTCCTCGACCTCCGCGTCCGTCGCGCCTTCCTTGCCGAGGCGGATGTTCTCGCGGATCGACATGTTGAACAGCATGTTCTCCTGGAACACCACCGCCATGCTCTTGCGCAGGGAGTCGCGCGTCACCTTGCGAACATCGACGCCGTCGATGGTCACCCGTCCTTCGTTCGGTACATACAGGCGCAGGATCAGGTTGAGCAGCGTGCTCTTGCCTGAACCGCTCGGCCCGACGATGGCGATGTTCTTGCCGACGCCGAGCTTGAGCGTCAGCCCGTCGAGCACCGCCGTGTCGCTTCCCTCGTATTTGAAGACGACACGGTCGAACGTGATGTTGTCAGTGATGCGCGGCAGGTCGGGCGCGCCGGGGCGGTCTGCACCGCGGGTCGGCTCGTCCAGCAGTTCCTCCATGTGGCGCACGGCGGCCGACGCCGTGATCGCCACAGGAATGAAGTGCATCAGATGCGCGATGTTATAGGAGATCTCCCAGAACGCGCTCTCGAAGGTCACGAAGGTGCCGATGGAAATCTTGCCGATGGTCGCAAGATACGCGCCGATCGCCAGCACGATCAGGTGCAGCAGCAGCACCGAAATGGTGACGGTCCGTTCCACCATCGTGGAAAGGAACGTGGCGTCCGCCATCGAGCGGCGCGCCGCGTTGTTGCGGAAGGTGAACCAGCCGAACGCCTTGCGCTGCAGGCCGAACGCCTTCACCACCATCTGCGCGGCGATGTTTTCCTGCACTACGCCGAGAATCGCGGCCTCGTTGACCTTCTGCTCGTAATTCGCCTGCACTGCTTTCGGCGTCAGGATGCGCGGGCCGATCAGCGTGATCGGGAAGATCAGCAGCGCAACGGCAGCGAGTTGCCAGTTCAGCCAGATCATCAGGCCGATGCCCGCGATCAGTTCGAGGAACGGCAAAGCGGCACTGTTGGCGACATGCTTGACCGAGGATTCGTAGCCGGCCATATCCACGGAAAAGCGCGACAGGATTTCGCCGCGCTTGGTGCGGCCGAAAAACGCCGCCGGCAGATTCTGGACGTGGTCGAACAGGCGCGACCGCACATCGGAGATGATGGAAGCCGACAGGCGCGCGTCCCAGCGTTCGTACCAGACCGCGACCAGCGACGTGATGATGCCCGCCACAGCCAGCACACCGAGGATGGTATAGAGCGCCTGAAAATCTTCTTCGCCGAGCGCATCGTCGATCAGATACTTCAGGCTGAGCGGCATGATGACGTTGAACAACGTCTCGATGAAAAGGCCGATCGCGACGAAGGTGGCCGCGCCCTTGTAGTTTTTCAGATGCTGGGCGGTGAACCGCCAGATGGTCGCGAACGCGCCCGCTGCCTCACTGGCGGTGTAGGCGACGAGGTCCTCGTCGTCATCGTCGTCGTCGATGTCATCAGGGTCCGGCGGCGCGGGCATATCGGCCAGCCCTGCGGCAAGACGCGCAGCCTCGTCGTCAGCCGGAACGCCCGACGTCGTCTTGCTGATGTCCGGATTGGCGGGCTTGCTTGCCATCGAATGTCCGACGCCTGTCGCGGCGGCCGGATTGGCCGCTCCCCTCTTTAGCGATTAGTCGTCGTCCGCAACCTTGTCAAAGAACGAGTAACGCAGGCTGTCGGCGTCGGCGTACCAGTCGCCCGGGCCCTTGTTCGCAGCCAGCGTCGCGTCCCATACCGCATCGGTGGTGTCGCGGCGATGCATGGACAGGTCGAAGCCGTTGCTGAAAAACAGTTCCGACCACTCCCACCAGGTGCCCAGTTTCTTCACACCGCGCAGCAGATCGTAGCGGTCGATCAGCGCCGGGGCCATGTCGCTGGTGATCGAACCGAAGACAAAGCCGGTCTTCACCACGCGATTCAATTCCCGGATCGCGCGTGTCACCTGCTTGTCAGAGATGTGACACAGGCTCGTCTCATAGACGAAGTCGAATTCGTCCGCCTTGAACGGCAGCTTGGCCAGCGAACCGAACTTGTTGTACTTGCGCAGCGCCTTCGGCGTCTTGCCGTGGATATAGCGGTTGTTCTCGACGCCCCAGGCATCGATGCCGCGCTCGCGTAGCGCGCCGACCAGTTCGCCGCTCGCCGAGCCCGCCACCAGCAGCTTGTAACCTTTGGCGCGGCCCCAGACGATCTTGATGAGCTTCATCAGGTAGTCAGGGTCGGTAAACTGGTTCCAGACCTCGCCATAAGGACCGGCGTTACGGTAGTTGTCGAAATAGGCACGATCGATCTTGTCGGACGGCGCGTTGCCGCCCTCGCCGCGCTCATAACGCAGCTTGATCATCTGCGTAAGAATGATGTCGGTGGCGGCATCCGACGAATCCAGCAGGCCGTTCAAGGTCGAGTCGAACAGATAATCGCCGACCACGACAAGACCCGGATGTTCATGCGGTTCGGGATGATGATTGGTCATCACGTCACGCACCGGCAGGCCGCCCGGAATGGCATTCACCGACGACAGCCAGCGATGGATCTTGCCTTCCACGAAATGCGCACGCGCATCGCCGAACGACTTCGGCAGCGACTTGATCGCGGCATCGATCAGTTCCTTGTCGCTGAGGTTGGCGAAAGCCAGCGCATCGGAGCCTGGAATTAGCCAGTTCAACACACCATGGTTGCCGACATCGTGCCGCGCGCCCTCGACATAGACGCAGCAGCCGCCGAATGCCTCGGACATCCACCACGCACCCGGCACCTGATTGCCCCAGAACGGCGTGTCGAACAGGATCGAGACACGCAGATAGTGCGCCGGCCGGTCGAAGTACGCGACGTGCTTCACCATCGAATGGCGTAGCAGTTCGCCATCCCAGCGCATGGTGGCGAGCCACGAATGCGGCAGGCACATCACAACCAGATCGTGCTCGCGCGTGACCGGGCCCTTGCCGTTCATCATGTTGATCGCATAGCGGCCGGAATCCGCCTTCCCGACCTTGAGCACGCGATGGTTCAGGTGAATGTCGGCGTCGATCTCGCTCCGCAGGCTGTGGATGAGCTGCTCATTGCCGTTCTGGATCGAATAGAGGCCGATATAGCCCTCCACATCCATCACATAGTTCTTGAGCGCGTTGAGGCCGTTGGTGTTGTGGCTTTCGGTCGCGATGTCGGAGCGGGCCATCACCTTGATGAAACGCTTGGCGGTCGGATCGGCGATAATGTCGTCAAGAACGTCTTCCGCATTACGGAGCGCCCACGGATGTTCGTTATCATGCGCGCCGACGCCTTCATAATATTCGATCGGCGACACCATTCGGGCGCACAGCTTGCGGAAATCCTCGATGGCCTTGGCCGTCTCCGCGCCGTACTTGCGGCGCATGCCGGGGACGTCGTCGAGCAGTTCGCCGTCGAGCTGGACCTGCTCGGCATCCATCGGAATGGTCTGCAGCCCGAAATGCTGGATCAGTTCCCGCAGCGGGTCCGGGCCGGTCATGGAGTAATCATAAATCTCGGCGACGCCCGCCTCGTACATGGCCGGAGCCTTGTCGAAGGTCTTCGTCAGTATCTTACCGCCAAGACGGTCCGAGGCCTCGTAGATGGTGACGCGACAGAGCGCCCCAAGCTTCTTCTTGAGGTACCACGCACTCATCAGCCCGCCTGGGCCACCGCCGACAATCGCCAGATCGAGCATGATGTCCTTTGCCCTCGCCGGCGATCCCCTCGGGATCAGAGCCGGTCTAACTCACCCTAAACAAATGCTTTTTTCATCTGAAGGGAAGATGAACAAAGCACGATCCGGCCCGGAAAAAAAGCGCTGGGCACCCAGGACGGGCTTTCCGTGGGAAATCCGGCCGCTCTCAGACCGGAGAAGACCCGTTGTTCAACGGTAACATATTCCCGGCGAGCAGATTGATGAGTTCCTGCTGGCGGGATAGGCCGGTTTTCGACAGGACCGCCTTGAGCTGGCTTCGGATCGTTTCCACCGACACGCCCGCCGCCAGCGCGAGGGACTCGATGGTTTGCGCCTCGCTGATTCCCCTCGCCACCCGCGCCTCGGCCGGAGTCAGATCGAACAACCCCTGCAGCACCTTCGCGCTCGGCACCACGGCGCGATCCACCGGAGTGACAACCAGCAGCGATGTCGCTCCGGAAAAGATGTCGTGCGCCGCGCCATGCACCGGCAACAGATGCAAGATCATCGGCGGCTGCTCTTCCGTCGCCGCCACCGGAATCGAACTGACCACAGCAACGGCGCGCGCATCCGTCACGCGGGCCAGTGCTTCGTCGAACAAACCGTCAGCGGTCGCATCGCAAAGATGCAGCCGATCGGGACGTTCCTGCAGCAGCGCGGGCATCAGACGCTCGAATGCACCGTTGGCCGCCAGAATCCGCCCTGCCCCGCGCAGCACCGCACCCGGCAATCCCAGAGACTGAAGCACGTCAGCCATCGCCTTTGCGCGTTCGAAACCAAGCCGCGAGGACAGCAACGCGCTCCGCGCCAGATGCGGACGCAGCCTATCGAACTGCCGGACGATCTCGACCGGGACCGGCCCCTTGTCATGAGCGCGCTCGAAGGAAAAGATGATCGAGTCCCCGGACGGCGGTTCTACGATCGTCCCGGTCGCCCAGCCCAATCCGCGCTTGCGCAAGAAGTCCCGGTAGACCGGCTCGTTGTCCAGCTCCTCCAGGGTAAAGGCATCGAGATCCTGCACGAATCCGACGGAGCCGAGAGCACCCAGGCGGACCGGCCGCGGATTGATCGCCGCCCAACCGTCGCGCACGAATTCCTCAAACACATCCTTGATGTCGGCGGAGGTGGCCCACTTGATCCGCGCGAGATTGGTCGTGAACAGGATGCCGCCTGCCCCACCGACAGCACGGGACATTTCGGCAAGCACATCCGGCCAAAGCTCGGGGACCACCGCAGCTTCGTAGATGCGGTCGGTCAGCGTTTCGTTGAACAAAGAACTCAAGCAGGTGCCTCAGAGCTCGCCGATAGCGGTACTTTGCCAGCACGTAAAAATTGCAGCACTGACCTGAATCAACTCCTGCCACGCTACTCCATTCCTGCGACCGCAAAACAAAAAAGACCAGCTTGCGCTGGTCTTGGAGGTATTCGCCCTTATCCAAAGTCACGGACACCAAAATCATCACCGCAAGGCGATCATGTCCTATGGCTTCCAACAATCCCTGTTCGTTCTTTGAATGCCTGCCCCGGAATCGGCTTTTGTTGTCTTTGATGGTCACAGAATACCAAGAACTTAGGGGAGCTTCCGGCTCCGATACATCCCCCAAATGGGGTATATCTTTCAGATAACGTTATTTTCCGGCACGGCGGAGTGCCTTGCGATACAGGCTGCTTGAGCGCTTTGACGGTGGCTACTGTCCCGCAACAGAAAAGGCCGCCCAACGGCGGCCTTTTCAAATCGTGGATGGCTTTTGCGCCGCGGATCACTCTGCCGGCGGCAGAGCCAGCGGCTCGGCTTCCGGAGCAGCCGGCGTGATCGAGGCCTGCTTCTCGCGCTCGTCGAGGATCAGCCGGTCGCGCTTGGCGGCCACTTCGCGGATCTTCGCCATCGAGGCGCCGGTGCCGGCCGGGATCAGGCGGCCGACAATAACGTTTTCCTTGAGACCTTCGAGCGGGTCCACCTTGCCGTTGACGGCAGCCTCGGTGAGCACGCGCGTGGTCTCCTGGAACGACGCCGCCGAGAAGAACGAGCGGGTCTGCAGCGAGGCCTTGGTGATGCCGAGCAGCACCGGGGTTCCGGTCGCGGGCTTCTTGCCCTCGTCCTTCGCCTTGGCGTTGAGCGCATCGAATTCGATCTTGTCGACCTGCTCGCCCGAGATCATGTCGGTCTCGCCCTGGTCGGTGATCTCCACCTTCTGCAGCATCTGACGGACAATCACTTCGATGTGCTTGTCGTTGATGAGCACGCCCTGCAACCGGTAAACTTCCTGGATTTCGTTGACCAGATAGGCAGCGAGTTCCTCGATGCCCTTGATCGCCAGGATGTCGTGCGGCGCGGGGTTGCCTTCAACGATGAAGTCACCCTTTTCGACGATGTCGCCGTCCTGCAGATGGATGTGCTTGCCCTTTGGAATGAGGTACTCGCGGGTCTCCTCGTTCTTGTCGACAGGCTCGATCGAAATGCGGCGCTTGTTCTTGTAGTCGCGTCCGAAGCGGATCGTACCGGCGATTTCCGCGATGATCGCGGCATCCTTCGGCTTGCGGGCTTCGAACAGTTCGGCGACGCGCGGCAGACCGCCGGTGATGTCGCGGGTCTTGGCGCTTTCAGTCGAAACACGCGCGAGAATGTCGCCCGCCTTCACCGTCGCACCGACGTCCACCGAGAGAATGGCGTCGACCGAGAGCATGTAACGGGCGTCACCGCCGCGTGCCAGCTTCAGCACCTTGCCATCCTTGCCTTTGATGACAATCGCCGGACGCAGATCGGCGCCACGGCCGGTCGTGCGCCAGTCGATAACCACGCGCTTGGCGATACCGGTCGATTCGTCGAGCGTTTCCGAGATCGACTGGCCTTCGACCAGATCCTCGAAACCGATCGTGCCTTCGACTTCGGTGAGAATGGGGCGTGAATACGGATCCCATTCCGCGATACGCTGGCCGCGCTTGATCTGATCGCCCTCGTCGACACGCACGCGCGCGCCGTACTGAATGCGATGAGTCGCACGTTCGGTCCCATCGGGATCGACAACCGCGACCACCATGTTGCGGACCATCGCAACATTGGCGCCTTCGCTGTTGGTCGCGATCGCACGGTTCTTGATCACGATCTTGCCGTCGAAGTTCGACTCGATGAACGACTGCTCGTTGATCTGCGCCGCACCGCCGATGTGGAACGTGCGCATGGTGAGCTGCGTGCCCGGCTCGCCGATCGACTGCGCGGCGATAACGCCGACAGCCTCGCCGTGGTTGACGGGCGTACCGCGGGCGAGATCGCGCCCGTAGCACTTGCCGCAGATGCCGTTGACCAGTTCGCAGGTCAGCGCCGAGCGGATCTTCACTTCCTGAACGCCCGCCTGCTGGATGGCGTCGACATGCGTCTCTTCCATCAGGGTGCCGCGCTTGACGATCACCTTGTTGCTGGACGTATCGCGAATGTCTTCACCCGCGGTGCGGCCGAGGATGCGCGAACCCAGCGACGCCACCACGGTGCCGGCGTCGATGATCGCGCGCATCTTGATGCCGAGGTTGGTGCCGCAGTCATCCGCATTGATGATGCAGTCCTGCGCCACGTCCACCAGACGGCGGGTGAGATAGCCCGAGTTCGCAGTCTTCAACGCCGTATCCGCGAGGCCCTTACGGGCGCCGTGGGTGGAGTTGAAGTACTCCATAACCGTGAGGCCTTCCTTGAAGTTCGACACGATCGGCGTTTCGATGATCGAGCCGTCCGGCTTGGCCATCAGGCCGCGCATGCCGGCGAGCTGACGCATCTGGGCCGGCGAACCACGCGCACCCGAGTGAGCCATCATGTAGATCGAGTTGATCTGGGAATCTTCGCCCTTCGCGTTCTTCTTGACGGACGAAATTTCCTTCATCATCTGCTCGGCGATCTTCTCCGAGGCCTTCGCCCAGGCATCGACCACCTTGTTGTACTTCTCGCCCTGCGTGATGAGGCCGTCGTTGTACTGCTGCTCGAAATCCTTCGCCATCGTCTTGGTGTCGTCGACGATCTTCCACTTGCCGTTCGGCACGACCATGTCGTCCTTGCCGAAGGAAATGCCCGCCTTGAAGGCATTGAAGAAGCCGAGCGCCATGATGCGGTCGCAGAAGATCACAGTCTCCTTCTGGCCGCAGTGACGGTACACCTGATCGATCACGCCCGAGATTTCGCGCTTGGTCATCAGCTTGTTGATGGTGTCGAACGGCACCTTGCCGTGCTTCGGCAGCACCTGACCCAGCATGACGCGGCCGGCGGTGGTGTCGTAGATCTTCGAGATGGTCTTGCCGTCCTCGTCGATTCCCGTCCACCGGTACTTGATCTTGGTGTGCAGGTGGATGACCTTCGAGAACAGCGCATGCTCGATCTCCGCCATGTCGCGGTAGACCTTGCCCTGGCCCTGCAGGCCTTCGCGCATGATCGACAGGTAATAGAGACCGAGCACGATATCCTGTGACGGCACGATGATCGGCTGGCCGTTCGCGGGATGCAGGATGTTGTTGGTCGACATCATCAGGACGCGCGCTTCCAGCTGCGCTTCGAGCGACAGCGGAACGTGCACGGCCATCTGGTCGCCGTCGAAGTCGGCGTTGAACGCGGCGCAGACCAGCGGGTGAAGCTGGATCGCCTTGCCCTCGATCAGCACCGGCTCGAACGCCTGAATGCCGAGGCGATGCAGCGTCGGGGCGCGGTTGAGCAGCACCGGATGCTCGCGAATGACTTCGTCGAGGATATCCCAGACCTCGGGACGCTCCTTCTCGACCAGCTTCTTCGCCTGCTTCACGGTGGTGGACAGGCCCTTGGCGTCAAGCCGCGAGTAGATGAACGGCTTGAACAGTTCGAGCGCCATCTTCTTCGGCAGGCCGCACTGATGCAGGCGGAGTTCCGGACCCACCACGATGACCGAACGGCCCGAGTAGTCGACGCGCTTGCCGAGCAGATTCTGACGGAAGCGGCCCTGCTTGCCCTTGAGCATGTCGGCGAGCGACTTCAGCGGGCGCTTGTTGGCGCCGGTGATGACGCGGCCGCGGCGGCCGTTGTCGAACAGCGCGTCCACAGCTTCCTGCAGCATGCGCTTTTCGTTGCGGATGATGATGTCCGGCGCGCGCAGCTCCATCAGCCGCTTCAGGCGGTTGTTGCGGTTGATGACGCGGCGGTACAGGTCGTTGAGGTCGGAGGTCGCGAAGCGGCCGCCGTCCAGCGGCACCAGCGGGCGCAGGTCCGGCGGAATCACCGGCACCACCGTCATGATCATCCATTCCGGCTTGTTGCCGGACACGCGGAACGCTTCGACGATCTTCAGGCGCTTGGCGAGCTTCTTGTGCTTGATGTCGGAGTCGGTCTCCTGCATCTCGGCGCGAAGCTGGCCATCGAGCTTCTCAAGCTCAAGACCCTTCAGGAGTTCGCGGATCGCTTCCGCGCCGATCATGGCGGTGAAGCTGTCCTGGCCGTACTCGTCCTGCGCGCGCAGATACTCTTCTTCCGACAGCAACTGACGGTCCTTGAGCGCGGTCAGACCCGGCTCGAGAACGACGTAGTATTCGAAGTAAAGAATGCGCTCGAGATCCTTCAGCGTCATATCGAGCAGCTGGCCGATGCGCGACGGCAGCGACTTCAGGAACCAGATGTGGGCAACCGGCGCGGCCAGTTCGATATGACCCATGCGCTCGCGACGGACGCGCGACAGCGTCACTTCGACCGAGCACTTTTCGCAGATGATGCCCTTGTACTTCATGCGCTTGTACTTGCCGCAAAGACATTCGTAGTCCTTGATCGGCCCGAAGATGCGCGCGCAGAACAGACCGTCACGCTCCGGCTTGAAGGTGCGGTAGTTGATGGTTTCCGGCTTCTTGATCTCGCCGTAGGACCACGACAGAATCTTCTCAGGAGATGCGATCGAAATTCGGATCTGGTCGAAGACCTGAGCCGGTGTCGTCGGATTGAAGAGATTCATAATTTCTTGGTTCATCGTCTTCTCCTCGCGTGCCGATCGTCACCGGCAGCAAATTCGAAACCTCTTGGTCGCATCTCGCCGACGTTCAGCAAGACGCGGATGCCCGGCATGAAGCCGGGCATGGAATTTTGATTACTCGGCCGCCTCGGAGGTCGGCGCCGGGCCCATCTTGGAATTGTGCAGGTCGACGTTGAGGCCGAGCGAGCGCATTTCCTTGACCAGCACGTTGAACGACTCCGGAATACCCGCTTCGAACGTGTCGTCGCCGCGCACGATGGCCTCGTACACCTTGGTACGGCCCGCCACGTCGTCCGACTTCACGGTCAGCATTTCCTGGAGGGTGTACGCCGCGCCGTAAGCCTCGAGCGCCCACACTTCCATTTCGCCGAAACGCTGGCCGCCGAACTGCGCCTTGCCGCCCAGCGGCTGCTGGGTGACGAGCGAGTACGGACCGATCGAACGCGCGTGGATCTTGTCGTCCACGAGATGGTGCAGCTTGAGCATGTAGATGTAGCCGACCGTCACGTTGCGATCGAACTGATCGCCCGTGCGTCCGTCGTACACCGTCGACTGGCCCGACTTGTTCTGCCCGGCCAGTTCGAGCATCTGCTCGATGTCGGCTTCCTTGGCGCCGTCGAACACCGGTGTCGCGATCGGCACACCTGCGCGCAGGTTCTTGCCAAGCTCCATCAGTTCCTGATCGTTCAGCGTCTTGATGACCTCGTCGTCGCCGTAGACTTCCTTGAGCGTCGACTTCAGCGGCTTGAGGTCGGACTTGCCGTGACCGTAGTAGGCATCGACCGCCTGCCCGATCCGCTTGCCAAGACCGGCGCATGCCCAGCCAAGGTGCGTTTCGAGAATCTGACCGACGTTCATGCGCGAAGGCACGCCGAGCGGATTCAGCACGATGTCCGCATGGGTGCCGTCCTCGAGGAACGGCATGTCTTCGATCGGAACGATCTTCGACACCACGCCCTTGTTGCCGTGACGGCCGGCCATCTTGTCGCCCGGCTGGATCTTGCGCTTCACCGCGACGAAGACCTTGACCATCTTCATCACGCCGGGCGGAAGTTCGTCGCCACGCTGCAGCTTCTCGACCTTGTCGAGGAAGCGCTGTTCAAGGCCCTTCTTCGATTCGTCGTACTGCTTATGCATGGCTTCGATTTCAGCCATCAGCTTGTCGTTCGGCGAGGCGAACTGCCACCACTGCGACTTCGGATACTCCTCGAGCACCGCACGGGTGATCTTGGTGTCCTTCTTGAAGCCCTTCGGACCGGCGATGCCCTGACGGTTTTCGAGCAGGTCTGCCAGACGGCCGTAGACGTTACGGTCGAGGATCGCCTGTTCGTCGTCACGGTCCTTGGCGAGGCGTTCGATCTCTTCCCGCTCGATAGCCAGCGCACGCTCGTCCTTGTCGACGCCGTGGCGGTTGAACACGCGGACTTCCACGATCGTGCCCTGCACGCCCGGAGGCACGCGCAGCGAGGTGTCGCGAACATCGGAGGCCTTTTCACCGAAGATGGCGCGCAGCAACTTTTCTTCCGGCGTCATCGGGCTTTCGCCCTTCGGCGTGATCTTGCCGCAGAGGATGTCGCCGGCGCGGACTTCAGCGCCGATGTACACGATGCCGGCTTCGTCGAGGTTCTTCAGCGCTTCTTCCGAAACGTTCGGAATGTCGCGGGTGATTTCCTCGGGACCGAGCTTGGTGTCGCGGGCCATGACTTCGAATTCCTCGATGTGGATCGAGGTGAAGACGTCGTCCTTCACGATCCGCTCGGAGAGCAGGATCGAGTCTTCGAAGTTGTAGCCGTTCCACGGCATGAACGCGACGAGCACGTTGCGGCCGAGCGCGAGTTCACCGAGATCGGTCGACGGACCGTCGGCGATGATGTCGCCCTTGCGCACCTGGTCGCCCACCTTCACCAGCGGACGCTGGTTGATGCAGGTCGACTGGTTCGAGCGCTGGTACTTCATCAGGCGGTAGATATCGACGCCCGACTTGGTCGGATCGAGATCTTCCGTCGCGCGGATAACGATACGGGTCGCGTCGATCTGGTCGATGATGCCGGTGCGGCGTGCGGCGATCGCGGCGCCCGAGTCACGGGCCACGACGCCTTCCATGCCGGTGCCGACGAACGGCGCTTCGGCGCGTACCAGCGGCACGGCCTGACGCTGCATGTTCGAGCCCATCAGCGCGCGGTTGGCGTCGTCGTTCTCGAGGAACGGGATCAGCGCCGCGGCGACCGAAACGAGCTGCTTCGGCGACACGTCCATGTAGTCGACCTTGTCCGGCGACAACTGAAGCACTTCGCCGGCGTGACGACAGATCACGAGATCGTCGGTGAAGCGGCCCTTGTTGTCGAGTGGCACGTTGGCCTGCGCGACGTAGTGACGGCCTTCCTCCATCGCGGAGAGATAGACCACGTCGTCGGTGACGCGGCCGTCCTTCACCTTGCGATACGGAGTCTCGACGAAGCCGTACTTGTTCACGCGCGCGAATGTGGCGAGTGAGTTGATCAGACCGATGTTCGGACCTTCCGGCGTCTCGATCGGGCAGATACGGCCGTAGTGCGTCGGATGCACGTCGCGGACTTCGAAGCCCGCGCGCTCGCGGGTCAGACCGCCCGGTCCAAGCGCCGAGAGACGGCGCTTGTGGGTGATTTCCGACAGCGGGTTGGTCTGGTCCATGAACTGCGAGAGCTGCGACGAGCCGAAGAACTCGCGCACCGCGGCAGCGGCAGGCTTCGCGTTGATCAGGTCCTGCGGCATGACGGTGTCGATATCGACGCTCGACATGCGCTCCTTGATCGCGCGCTCCATGCGCAGCAGGCCGACGCGATACTGATTTTCCATCAGTTCGCCGACCGAGCGCACGCGGCGATTGCCGAGATGGTCGATGTCGTCGATCTCGCCCTTACCGTCGCGCAGATCGACCAGCGTCTTGATGACCGCCAGGATGTCTTCCTTGCGCAGCGTGCGCATGGTGTCCGGCGCGTCGAGTTCGAGACGCATGTTCATCTTCACGCGGCCCACGGCCGACAGGTCGTAACGCTCGCTGTCGAAGAACAGCGACTGGAACATGGCCTGCGCGGAATCGAGCGTCGGCGGCTCACCCGGACGCATCACGCGGTAGATGTCGAACAGCGCATCTTCGCGCGTCATGTTCTTGTCGGCGGAGAGCGTGTTACGGATGTAAGGACCGACGTTGACATGGTCGATGTCGAGCAACGGCAGATCCTTGTAGCCCTGCTCGTTCAGCGCCTTGAGGCTCTTCTCGGTGATTTCCTCGCCGGCTTCGGCGTGGATTTCGCCGGTCTTCGGATTGACGAGATCTTCCGCGAGATAAGTGCCGATCAGATCTTCATCCGAGAACCGAAGTGCCTTGAGGCCCTTTTCCTGCAGCTGGCGGGCAGCGCGCACGGTCAGCTTCTTGCCGGCTTCGAGCACAACCTTGCCCGAGTCGGCGTCGATCAGATCGTTGACGGTCGAGTAGCCGCGGAAACGATCGGCGACGAATGGCACGCGCCAGCCTTCCTTGATCCGCTTGTACTGAATCTTCTTGTAGAACGTGGACAGAATTTCCTCGCCGTCGAGGCCGAGGGCATACATCAGCGACGTCACCGGAATCTTGCGGCGGCGGTCGATGCGCGCGAACACGATGTCCTTGGCGTCGAACTCGATGTCGAGCCACGAGCCGCGATACGGAATCACGCGCGCGGCAAACAGCAGCTTGCCCGACGAATGGGTCTTGCCCTTGTCATGGTCGAAGAACACGCCCGGCGAGCGGTGCATCTGCGACACGATCACGCGCTCGGTGCCGTTCACGATGAAGGTGCCGTTCATCGTCATGAGCGGAATATCGCCCATGTAGACATCCTGTTCCTTGATGTCCTTGACGGACTTCGCGCCGGTTTCTTCGTCGATATCGAACACGATCAGGCGCAGCGTCACCTTCAGCGGCGCAGCGAAGGTCATGCCGCGCTGGCGGCACTCGTCCACGTCATACTTCGGCTGTTCGAATTCGTAGCGGACGAATTCGAGCTGCGAAGCGCCGGAGAAATCATTGATCGGGAACACCGAGCGGAAAACCGCCTGCAGGCCTTCGTCCAGCCGCCCGCCCTGGGGTTCATCGACCATCAGGAACTGGTCGTAGGACGCCTTCTGAACCTCGATGAGGTTCGGCATCTCTGCGACTTCCTTGATGTGTCCGAAGAACTTGCGTACGCGCTTGCGACCGGTGAACGTTTGCTGCGACTGCGCCATCGTGGCCTCTCGTTTTCGCCGCCCCACCTTCCCAACATGGGTCCGTTGGCGGCATCTTCCGGAGTGCGATGGGCACCGCCCTCCGGGTTGAATTTCAAATCGCCCGGGCGAACCTGCCCGGCATCACGGCATCCCGGCTTCAGACCATCCAATCCGACGCCCGAGACGCAAAATGACGCGCGGGGCGCTGGTGGCACCCTGCCCGTCAGAAACAAAACCTACGGCCTGTAAAAGCCCGAAATCACTCGTCTCCCAACGCCCCGCCCTGAACACGATCCCGGTTTCAAAGGCGGCTCGTCCTTTCGTGCCTCTCTCTATATGGGCGGTCATTGCGGCAATTCGAGTGGGCACTCACCGAACCGTCACCGCCTTGTGAGGAGAGGCCGGCTCCCGATGGAACCGGCCGCTTCCCTGTTTACTGCGATCCCCGGATCGCACTCGGCTTCCGGGGACTTCGCTCAGGTAACCCGTGGTTACTTGAGCTCAACCTTGGCGCCAGCCTTCTCGAGCTGAGCCTTGATCTTCTCGGCTTCGTCCTTGGCAACGCCTTCCTTGAGGGGCTTCGGCGCGCCTTCGACGAGGTCCTTGGCTTCCTTGAGGCCCAGGCCGGTGATGGCGCGGACTTCCTTGATGACTTCGATCTTCTTGTCGCCAGCCGAAGCGAGAACGACGGTGAAGTCGGTCTTTTCTTCAGCAGCAGCGGCAGCACCGCCGCCAGCGCCCGGAGCAGCAGCAACCGCAACAGCGGCAGCAGCCGAAACGCCCCACTTCTCTTCGAGAAGCTTCGCGAGTTCAGCAGCCTCGAGAACCGTGAGGCTCGAGAGGTCGTCCACGATCTTTTGCAAATCAGCCATTTTAGTTTCCTTCAGCGTATCAGTTCGAACCAGTTGAGATAGGGAATGGCGTCACGCCGCTTCACCCTTTGAGGCATAGGCCTGAACCACACGAGCAAGCTTCGCAGCAGGCGCGGTGGAGAGCTGAGCGATCTTCGTCGCCGGCGCCACAATGAGGCCGATGAGTTTCGCGCGCAGTTCATCAAGCGACGGCAGCGAGGCAAGCGCCTTCACAGCGTCGGGATTCAGGACAGTCGTTCCCATCGCACCGCCAAGGATGACGAACTTGTCGTTGGCCTTGGCGAATTCGATGGCGACCTTGGGTGCTGCTACCGGATCGCTAGAAGTCGCGATCACGGTCGGTCCCTTCAGCAGGGAACCGATGGAAACAACATCCGTGCCTTCAAGAGCAATTTTGGCGAGACGGTTCTTCGAGACCTTCACCGAGGCGCCAGCCTGCTTCATCTGCGTCCGCAGAGTCTGCATCTGGGCAACGGTCAGGCCGGAATAATGAGCAACGACCGCAACGCCGGTGGACTGGAAAGTCCCCTTAAGCGCTTCGACCGCCTCTTTTTTTGCCGCTCGTTCCACAGCAAGCTCTTTCCGGTTGGCGGTCCGCCTGAGCAGAACCGCCGGGTTGCACCGATCGTCCTGCCCGCTAGCCTCGAGACATTCATCTCAACACGTCGGGCACGACGACATTTCGGAAGCCTGCCCTCCCGCCCGGCCGCCTTGCGGCACCGAACGAGGTGTCGAGGTTCGAACCAAATCCGCAGCCACCGCCCAATGGGGGGTGGGTCACGAAATCCGGTTTTCACCCGTCTGTGCAGGGAATTAAGCGAAGCCGTTTCCACAAGGGATTCGGACAAGGCACCTGCAGTCTTGGACAGGATGGAGATTCACCGGCTTGACGCCAGTAAATGCCCCTGCTCATTTTCCCTCGTCAAAACAATGGCTTTCGTTCCTTGTCAGCAATCCATGCGGAATGATCGACGAGGAATGAACTCCTATTGGTTTGATTTTCGGAAAACGAACACGGACGCGCCAGCGACAGCCAGCACGCCCGGAAGGGATTGTTTAACGGTTCGGGAACGCCTTGCCAAGGGAATTTTGGGTTCCCAAAGCATTTTCCGGGCCAGATACGGACCAAACCGATAAGTGCTTTGGCTTTTCCCGCGGAACCGATCAAGATATAGGCATAACCGGATCATTATTTGAGTCCGTCGGCTTTTTTTTACAAAAGATTTTAGACAATGAGATTGGCACTCGGCGCAATCGTAAAAAATGAAGCGCCTTACCTGATTGACTGGCTCGCTTGGCATCAGGCCCTCGGTTTCACCGACTTCATCATTGCGGACAATGACAGCACGGACGGGACAACCGATATCCTGAAGGCGCTTGAGCGGGCCGAAATTCTCACTCAACTCACTTTTTCGAGCCGTCATCACAAGAGGCCACAGCCCGAGGCATACGATCACATGTGCCGCCGGCTTGCAGGCCATATCGACTGGCTCGCACTGATCGATGCCGACGAGTTCATCATGCCGGAAACGGCGGATGATGATTTGAGAACTCTCCTACAAAGCATGTCGGAGGATACCGGAGCGGTGGCCTTGAACTGGGCCATTTTCGGATCAAGCGGCCACTTGCGCGCCGAAGCTGATCCCGTTTTCCAACGATTTCAAAGGAGGGGAGCAAAGGACCGCAATCGCGGCCCTTATGGAAATCGCCACTACAAGATAATCATACGGCCGCAATGTTATGCAAAAAAGATCCGAAATTCCCACCATGCCAAATTGCGCGAGAGATTTTGCTTTCGCCGCGCAAATGGAAATGCCCTCAGTATAGATCGATACGGAATTTCCACCGATATCAACTGGTCAAAGTTTCGGATCAATCACTACACCATAAAGTCCTGGTCCGAATTTATTCAAAAAAAACAAAATCGAGGCTTGGCGGATGAACCGAGCGTGACGCGCAGCATTTCGTTCTTTGACTCACACGACTGGAATGACGAGTTTGATGCGTCGGCGCAAACCGCCGCCCCGAAATTCAATGCCTGCAAAGAGAGGCTTCTTCGCGCCTTGGGAAACACCCGGCAGATTTATGATGCGTCCATACGAGACATGGTCTCTTTCGTGCCGCCCGCGAAGCCGGAGACATTCGACAATATCGACTCTGAAAACATACCAAAGGCCGATGCGTACCGTGCCAATAGGGTCGTGCGCCGACTGCAAAAGATAAAACTGAGATTCATAGAGGTGTTATCGTAAGAGCACACGATCCGCCCTTCTGTTTAAAGGGCCTGCCCTGCAGTCAGCCTTGCGGCACCCGAAGAAGGCTTCGAGGTTCGAATCAAATCCGCCGCCACCGCCGCATGGGGTGGGCCAGATACCGCCTCCCGGCCGGGATCGGACTATTTTACCGGATAGCGTAGCAGCTTTCCTGCAAAGAACGCGTCGAGATTGGCCAGCACGCAGTCCTGCATGGCGGCGTGCGCTTCGATGGTGTGACCGCCGATATGAGGGGTCAGCACGACATTCGCCAATTTGGTCAGCGCGTCCGGCGCATGGGGCTCCCTCTCGTAGACGTCGAGCCCTGCCCCCGCGATGACATTGCCTTCAAGCGCCGCCACCAGCGCGGCCTGATCGATCACCGATCCGCGCGAGATGTTGACCACGGTCCCCTGCGGTCCGAGTTTCTTCAGAATGTCGGCGTTGATGATATGTCGCGTGTCCGCGCCTGCCCTCACCGCGATCATCAGGATATCCGCCCACTCGGCCAGCGAGGAGAGGCTGTCGTGATAGGCGTAAGGCACGTCGTGACGGCTGCGGCTGTGATAGGCAACATCGCTCTCAAACGCCGCGCAGCGCGCCGCGATCTTGCGGCCGATCTCGCCCATTCCATAGACACCGATCTTTCGGCCCGTCATGCCCGGCCTCGGACGCATCGACGGCGACGGCCGCGCGCCCGACCATCCGCCGCTGCGGACATAATCATCCGCCGCCAGAAGACGCCGCGTGGTCGCCAGCATCAGTGTCATCGCCAGATCGGCAACGGAGGCGGCATTCGCCGCCGGGCTGTTACCGACAACAATGCCGCGCTTGTTGGTTTCGGCGAGATCGACGCCGTCGTAGCCGGTGCCGTAACAGATGATCGCGCGGAGCGACGGAAGCGTATCGAGCACCGCCGGCGGGATCGCCTGCCCGCCCGCCGTGATCATGGCGCGAACCGGCTTCAACTGACCCGCGGTGAAGGTCTCGATCGGCGGTTTGCCCGCGCCGTCCATAAGGTCGTAACGCGCGCCGATCCGCACCATCTGCGCCTTGGGAAAGCGGGAGTAGATCAGGACTTGATCGCGCATGCTGAACTTCCGGTGAAACCTTAAAAGCGAAAAGGCGGAGCAGCTTTCGCCCGCTCCGCCTTTTTAACAGTCAGATCATAACGCGATCAGGACAGGCTGCCTGGCTCGACCTTGATGCCAGGGCCCATGGTCGAAGACACAGCCACGCGCTGAACGTAGGTGCCCTTGGAGCCTGCCGGCTTCGCCTTCACCACTGCGTCGGCGAGCGCCTTGATGTTCTCAACCAGCTTCTCTTCGGAGAACGAAGCCTTGCCGATACCGGCCTGCACGATGCCGGCCTTCTCGACGCGGAACTCGACCGAGCCGCCCTTGGCGCCCTTCACGGCGTTGGCGACGTCCATGGTCACGGTGCCGATCTTCGGGTTCGGCATCATGCCGCGCGGGCCAAGCACCTTACCGAGACGGCCGACCAGCGGCATCATGTCGGGGGTTGCGATACAACGATCGAAGTCGATCTTGCCGCTCTGCACGATTTCCACGAGGTCTTCGGCGCCGACAACATCAGCGCCAGCAGCCTTCGCCTCTTCGGCCTTCGCGCCGCGCGCGAACACGCCGACGCGCAGCGTGCGGCCCGTGCCGTTCGGCAACGTGACGACGCCACGGACCATCTGGTCGGCGTGACGCGGATCGACGCCGAGGTTGATGGCGATCTCGATGGTTTCGTCGAACTTCGCGCTGACGCGCTCCTTCACCATCTTGATGGCGTCGGTGATCGGGTAGAGCTTTTCGCGATCAATGCCTTCGCGAGCCTTCGCGAGCTTCTTGCCAATTGCCATGATCGTTACCCCGCCACCTGGAGACCCATCGAACGGGCAGAGCCCTCGACCATCTTCATGGCCGACTCGACGGTGTCGCAGTTGAGATCCTTCATCTTCTTCTCGGCGATCTCGCGAATCTGCGCGGAGGTCACCTTGCCCGCAACGTCACGGCCCGGCGCTTTCGAACCGGACTGGATCTTCGCCGCCTGCTTGAGGAAGTAGGACATCGGCGGGGTCTTCATTTCGAAGGTGAAAGACCGGTCCGCGTAAATGGTGATGACCACCGGGATCGGGGTGTTCTTTTCTTCCTTCTGCGTCTGCGCGTTGAACGCCTTGCAGAATTCCATGATGTTGAGGCCGCGCTGACCAAGCGCGGGGCCGATCGGAGGCGACGGGTTCGCCGCACCGGCCGGGACCTGAAGCTTCAGGTATCCGGTCACTTTCTTTGCCATGGGCAATCTCCATTGCGCTCATGCTTTGCCGGGCACAAGGCGCGGCCGCAGTTCAAGCCATTGAACTTGCGGCTGTTTTGGATCGTGGTGCGGCATGTTTGGCCCGGCTGGCAAACCGGCATACCTCCCACGGATGAGCATCCCTTGCGGGATGAAGGCCGCCCGATACAGCATATCGGACGGAAAATCAAAGCGTTTCCGCGGCTTGGCGGGGCGTTACCCGGCGATCCGGCGTTAGCCGGCCACCTTCTCGACCTGGCCGAATTCGAGTTCGACCGGCGTCGCACGGCCGAAGATCGACACAGCAACCTTCACGCGCGACCGCGCCTCGTCGATTTCCTCGACCACGCCGGAGAACGACGCGAACGGACCATCGGCCACGCGGACGTTCTCGCCCACCTCGAACGAGACCGACGCCTTCGGACGCTCCACGCCCTCCTGCACCTGATGCAGGATGCGCATGGCCTCGGCTTCCGAGATCGGCATCGGCTTGTTTTCCGCGCCGAGGAAGCCGGTGACCTTCGGGGTATTCTTGATGAGGTGGAAGGCCTCGTCGGTGAGGTTCATCTTCACCAGCACGTAGCCCGGGAAGAACTTGCGCTCGGCATCGATCTTGCGACCGCGGCGCACTTCCGTGACCTTCTCGGTCGGCACCAGCACCTGCTCGAAAAGCTCTTCCAGCCCACGCTGCTTGGCCTGCTCGCGAATGGACTCCGCGACCTTCTTTTCGAAGTTGGAATAGGCGTGAACGATATACCAGCGCATGCTCATTGTTTCGGTCCCGCGCTCAGGTCTGAATGCCGAGAATGTATGTGATCAGAACGCGGATGATCTGATCGGCGACAAAGAAGAAGATCGAGGAGACTGCGACCATGACGAACACCATGATCGTGGTGATCATGGTCTCGCGACGGGTCGGCCAAGTGACCTTGGCGGTCTCCGAACGCACTTCCTGCAGAAATTTGAACGGGCTGAAAGCCATCGCCGGTAATCCGCATCCTATGCCGGAACCATTCCGGCGTGATTTCAGATAGTCAGGAATCCGGGCAGCCCTCGCACGCCAAAGTTTGTTGCGCCCAACCCTCTGTCAGAAGGATGAGCCGCCAAGCGGGCTCGATTGTCCGGGATTTAATGCCGCGCCGGATATCCGTCAGAACGGGCCGGCAGCAGGTGCTGCTATCTACTGTGGGTGGGCCGGAAGGTCAAGGTATCGCCCCTCCCGGCCTTGATCCGCCCCTCGGCCAAAAGGAAACAAAAACCACCCGAACAGGCACTTGGTGGGCCATTTTCCGGCCTCCCGATGTCATCGTGGTGTAAATTCATCCTGAACGAAGGTGCCAACCTTCGACCACCCTTAACCATCGGCATTTCGCTTTGGTCTCTGCTCGAGGAGATCGAACGAATTACGTGCGCCTGTCATTTTCATGGTCGCGGTGGCATTGGCGGAAATCGCCGCAGCGCTCGTGATCCTTTTTGCCATCTGCATATGGTTGGGCACGCCAAACAAGCCCGTGGCCTGTCCGCAATGCGGATCGCCAATGATGCGATTGCAATGGGGGTTCATATGCAATCGCATCCATCAATGCGACGCCTGCGCTGAAAACGAACCTGCATCCTCAAGGCTGGAAGGATGGCTGCGAAGCAAGCTGCGTCCACCGGAATAATACCTTCGAACCTGTCGCGGATCACAGCAGACACGCCCGCGCGCGCGGCGGCGCAGATTCGCGCCGAATTGACTCATTTTTGAAAATTACGAATGCTCCGACTCGTTAATTATCTAAAATGACCGGTGAGGAAATGAATTTGGAAAAATCGCTTGATGCGCTGTTTTCATCCGCACGCGTAGTGCACCGCCGGAATTTCCTGGCGGCCGGTGCCGGTCTTGCGGCAGCGACAATGGCTGGCGGCGAAGCGGTCGCCAAGACCGCAGAATCGAGATCCCGTGCCAAGTCAGTGATCACCGATCAGGATCGCAAGCACATGGCGCTGGCGATCCAGACGATGCGTCAGGCCGGCGTTGTCGACAAAACCGGCGGGCCGTTCGGGGCCGTCATCGTTCGTGACGGCGAAGTTCTTGCCGCGAGCGGCAACAGTGTCTTGCGTGACAACGACCCGTCGGCCCACGCCGAAGTCAACGCCATCCGCATGGCGTGCAAAAAGGTCGGCGCACCGAACCTGCGCGGCGCGACCCTTTTCACGAGCTGCGAATGCTGCCCGATGTGTTACGCCACCGCGTATTGGGCGCGCATCGGCAAGATCTATTACGCAGCCGCGTGGACGGACTATGCGGACCTGTTCGACGATTCGAACATCGGCATCGATATGCGCAAGCCTTATCCTCAGCGCATGTTGCAACCCGAGCAGATGATGCAGGCCGATGCTCAGAAGGTCTGGCTGGAGTTTCGCAAAATGCCGGACCGCGCCAAATATTAAGGCCGGATATCGACGGCGGGCGCGCAACGCGCCCGTCACCACATCGAAAGCGCCAGCAACGAAAAACGGCACAGTGCTTCAGCGGACCGCCAAATCTGCGCACGCCCCTGAAACAACCCAATCCGCAATTTTGATAAAACGACGATCCAGAAATCAGTGCCTAAGTATCTGATTTAACTGGCAGGGGCGGCAGGACTCGAACCTGCGACCCTCGGTTTTGGAGACCGATGCTCTACCAACTGAGCTACACCCCTGTATGCGGCTTCTATAACGAACGATTTCAGCGCCGTCACGCCCTGTCTTGATGATTTCTTGGCGTTTTCCTGACGATTTCATTGAAGAATTTTATTCGACAGCGCGGAGGACGGAACCTCGCCCTCAGCGATTGCCGCACCCCGATCCGCCACGTAAGTTGCGACAAAGCTCCAGCCGAGTGGGGAAAAATCGGTTTGCCGCTTCGTCATGCCATACGCCGAATGTCGCTGACTCATCGGCTGCTGGCCCTCACCCTCGTTGCGTCCCTGCCCGGGCTTGCTGCGGTCGGTTACGGGTCAATTAATTTGCGCAACACGCGCTATGCCGAGGTGCGGTCGGAAGCCTTGCGCAATGCGCAGGTGGTCGCCTCCGAAATCGAACAGATCTTCGACGGCATTCAAGGCTCGCTCCGCACCGTTGCGGAAGCCGACGAGGTCAGCGACGCCAGCAGCACCGTATGCACGGATTATGTCGTTCGGGTCCGTCCTCACATCGAACCCCTCACAGCCATTCTGGTCGTCGGAATGGACGGCAATATCCGCTGCTTCAGCGAGCCGAGCCTGGCGTCGCCCAATCTTGCAACTCGCGACTATTTCCGGGAAGCCGTCGATCAGCGAAAGTTCGCAATCGGCTCTTTCATCGCCAGCAAGGTATCTGACCGCAACATCATCCCGATGGGAGTCCCGATCGTCCGGAACGGCAAGGTCGAGGGCGCGGTCGTGGCTGGCCTCAATCTCGAATGGCTCGGGAATCAATTGAAGCAGCGCGGCGTTCCGAACCGCGGCTCCGTCCTGATCGCCGACCGCTCCGGCATGGTCATCTCTCGCGAGCCGGCACCGGAAAAATACGTCGGCAAGCGGATCAACAACACCATGGGCAGGATCGGCGCATCGAAGCCGTCAACCGACGACATCATCGGCATGGACGGCGTGGCGCGCATCATCGGCTACATCCCGGCCTCGATGACGCCCTTCGGCCTTTACGTCAGCAGCGGCATCGCCCGCAGCGAAGCCTTCGGACCAATCGACCGCGCCCTCCGCAACAGCATCGCGTTATTTGCACTGGGAAGCACGGTGGCCTTTCTGCTGGCATGGCTTGTCGGCGAAGGCTTCATCCGCAGGCCGCTGATGCGTATCGTGGCCACGGCGGAAGCCTGGCGCGTCGGCCACGATGCCGCGCGCACGGGCATTGTCGGCCGTGACGACGAGATCGGCATTCTCGGACAGACCTTCGACCGGCTGATGGACGAGAACGCGCTGCGCGAAGAGCAGCGCGCCACGGCGGAAGAGCGCCGTGAGATTCTGGTTCACGAACTGGCGCATCGCGTGAAGAACACCCTCGCCACCGTCCAGTCGATCGCCTCCTTAAGCTTTCGCAACAGCCAGGGACCGGAAGCCCTGCGCCAATTCCACGAACGCCTGCAGGCTCTGGTGCGGAGCCACGATTTGCTGACACGCCGAAACTGGCAGCGCGCCGACCTGTCGGAAATTGTCGAGGCCGCGATCTCACCCCTGAAAGAAGAACGGGGGCATCGTTTCGCGATTTCAGGTCCGCCGGTGAGCCTGCCGCCCACGACGGCCGTGCCGATCTCCATGATCGTGCACGAGCTTTGCACCAACGCCCTGAAGTACGGCGCCTTGTCCAATGAAACGGGTCAGGTCAGCATCGGCTGGCGGGCGTCCTCTACGCCCGGCGGCACGGCCATCAGCATGATCTGGAGCGAAAGCGGTGGACCGACCGTCCATCCGCCGGCAGAAGAAGGTTTCGGCACGCGGCTGATTGCCAATCTGAGCGGGCAACTGGGTGGCGAAGCCAACTTCCGTTATCCGCCATCCGGACTCGTCTGCCATCTCAGCCTGCTGTCGCCAGTCGAAGAGCCACGGGACGAGTAGCCCAAAGATTCGCTGAGCGAACAAACGTCATACAAAATAGCCCCGCTTCCCGTTTTTTAACTGTGTATTGATCCGGTTCTCTTACGAAGTTCCCCAGAGAATTTGAATTTCGATTTTCCTGGGGAGCAGAATGCGAAAACTACAATCGATTTCCGTCCGGATCATGATCGCCATCTCGCTTGTCGCGGCGGCGGCCTGCGCCGGCCTCGCCGTTTACGGACTCTGGCAGCAGAACAATGCGATCGATCTTGCGCTTCACCGCGAGTTGCAGTCCGACTACGCCAACATGATCGCAGCCATCGATTCCGACACCCGCGCGGTCCAGGCCGTAGCCCACACGGTGGCGGAGATGCAGGAGCTCAAGCCGCTGATCCGCAAGCAGGACCGCGCCGGAATCATTGCCCTGCTCGACAAGACGCTGAAGGACATCAAGCCACTCGGAATCGAGCTAATCACCATCCAGATACCGCCAGGCACCGCGCTGGTCCGCGTGCACAATCCCAAGGCCTTTGGCGACGACGTGACTGCGCGCCGCAAGATGATCGTGCAGTCCTTTCAGACGAAAAAGCCGATCGGCGGCGTCGAAGCAGGTCGCGACGTTCTGAATATCTTCGGCACAACGCCGGTTCTCGATGGCGAGACCCTGCTCGGGACCGTGGATGTCGGCGCACCTTTCGGCGAGACCTTCGTCAATGCCATGAAGTCGCGCTTCGGCGTCGATGTGGCGATCCACCAGATCAATAACGACAAGATTCAGACGCTGGCATCGACCATCAAAGGCGCGACCGCATCGCCGGATATCCTGAAGCGGGCGCTGGCCGGTGAGTCGATCGTGCTGACCCGCTCGCGTGATGGCCAGCCCACCGCGACGACGTTCGGCCCGATCAAGAACTTTTCCGGACAGCCGGTGGCCGTGGCCGAAATCGTCCGCAACACCGCTGCCTATCAGGACCTCGCCTCAAGCTCCACCAAATGGCTTGCGGCCGCCGCGATCGGCGCGGTGCTGATCGCCGGCCTGATTGCCGCGTGGCTCGGCCGCAGCATGGCGAAACCTATTCTCTCGCTCGAAAGTGCGATGCGGTCCATCACGTCCGGCAATCATGATCTTGTCGTCCCCGGCGCGGCCCGCCGCGACGAGATCGGTTCGATGGCCCGTGCCGTCGAGGTGTTCAAGGACAGCCTGATGGAAACTGGCCGGCTGCGTGCGGCGCAGGAAGACCAGCGCATCGCATCGGAGCAGGAGCGCCGCAGCGCCGTGCTCGAACTGGCGGCACGTTTTGAAAGCGGCGTCGGCAGCGTCGTGAATGCGGTGGGCTCCGCCGCAACCGAATTGCGCAGCACCGCCGAAACCATGGCCCGCACGGCGGAAGCAGCCAACCAGCAGACAGCAACCGTGGCGGATGCATCGGAAGAAGCGTCGGCCAACGCGCAGGCCGTTGCCGCGGCGATCGAGGAACTCAACGCCTCGATCAACGAGATCGCGCAGCAGGTCAATGAATCGGCGCAGGTCGCAGGCCACGCCGCTCAGCAGGCCAACGAAACCAACGCTGAAGTTCAGGGCCTGTCGCAAGCCGCGCAGCGGATCGGCGACGTCGTGAAGCTGATCAGCGAAATCGCCGCGCAGACCAACCTGCTCGCGCTCAACGCCACCATCGAGGCGGCGCGCGCCGGTGAAGCCGGCCGCGGCTTCGCGGTGGTTGCGTCCGAAGTGAAGGCGCTCGCCAGCCAGACCTCGAAGGCCACCGAGGAAATCTCGGCGCAGGTCGGCGCGATCCAGTCCGCGACGCGGACATCGGCCGACGCCATCGACGGGATCACGCGTACGATCGGCAAGGTCAACGAGATCGCCAGCGCCATTGCATCCGCTGTCGAAGAACAGGGTGCCGCCACGCGCGAGATCGCACACAATGTCGCGCAGGCCGCCAAGGGCACGGGCGAGGTTTCGACCAATATCGTCGGCGTGCGTGACGCAGCCCGCGAGACCGGCGTGGCTGCCGATCAGGTGGTGGCGGCCTCCGCCGAGCTTTCGCGAAACGGCGAGACGCTCAAGGCGCAGGTGGATGCCTTCCTGCGCGAAGTGCGGGCCGCTTAAAACCTTCAGGTTCCTGACACGAATGATGCCGCTCCACCCGGTGGAGCGGCATTTTTATTTTCCGCCGCACCGCCAGCAGAGCGGAAAAGGCAGGACCGCCGATTCCACTGTTCAAGCTCTTTATTCTGCGCCACTCTGCGCCCCAATGCTGGCGGCTGTGCGGCCGCTCCGGCACCAAGAGTAAGAAACTCCGGAGGTCCCATGAACGTCCACGCAAAGCCATCCGCCGCCAGGGCCACGCCAGCCCTTCCCTCCGCAAAGCCCGACTCGATCGGACTTTCGCCGCAGCGGCTGCAACGCATGCGCGATGCATTCCAGCGCGAGATCGACAAGGGTACCACGCCCGGCGTGGTGTCGCTGTTGGCGCGGCGCGGCCAGATCGGCTGGCTCGAGGCGCAGGGCAAGCAGGACCCCGCTGGCAGCGCGCCGATGGCGGCAAACAGCATCTTCCGCATCTTCTCGATGACCAAGCCGCTGGTGTCGCTCGGCATCATGATGCTGGTCGAGGACGGTTACCTGCTGCTCAACGATCCGCTCGCCAAGTACATTCCCGAGTTCGCCAACCAGAAAGTCGCCATCGAGCGCAACGGCCAGCTTGAATACGCGCTGCCGGTGCGACCGATCACCATTCAGGACCTGCTGCGACACACGTCGGGCATCTCATATGAGATCACCGGCAACGGCGCGGTGCAGCGGATGTATGCCAAAGCCAAGACGTTCAGCCGCGACATCACCAACGAAGAGCACGCGAAGCTGATCGCGAGCATGCCGCTGATGTGCCAGCCGGGCACGGAATGGAATTACAGCCGCTCCACCGACATTCTCGGCCGCGTGATCGAGGTGATCTCCGGAAAAACGCTCGGCGCGTTCCTTCATGAACGCATCCTCGGTCCACTGCAAATGAACGAGACTGGCTTCCACACTGGAAAGGACAACGCATCGCGGATCGCGCAGCCATTCGCCAGCGATCCATGGACCGGCGACAAGGTCGCGCTGTTCAATCCGCTGGATATTCCGAAAATGGAATCCGGTGGCGGCGGACTGGTTTCGACCGTGATGGACTATGCACGCTTCTGCCAGATGCTGCTCAACGGCGGCACGCTGGATGGCGCACGACTGATCGGTCGCACCACCCTCGCCTTCATGGCATCAAACCATCTCGGCGCGCATGTGAAGGTGGAGTCGCATCTCCTGCCGCCCGGTCACGGCTTTGGCCTCGGCTTTGCGGTGCGCACCGATGCAGGGCTCGCGCCCTATGCAGGCTCGGTCGGCCAGTTCTTCTGGAGCGGCGTCGCGGGCACGTTCTTCTGGATCGATCCGAAGGAGGAAATGTTCGCGATCTTCCTGTCGCAGGGTCCGGGCCAGCGTGAATACTTCCGCACGCTGGTGCGCAGCCTCGTCTATGCGGCGGTGGAGTGAGGACTCTCGCCCCGGACGCGCTGCAACGTGAAACGTTGCGGCGCTGAGCCGGGGCCGTTACGAATTCGGTGCGGTCCCGGCTCTGCGGAGCAGCGCAAGAGCGCTGCACCGCGTCCGGGACAATGATCAACCCATTAACTAATCGTCGCGCCGCCGTCGATCACCACCGTCTGACCGGTCATGAAGTTTCCGGCGGCGGAGCCCATGAACACCGCAGCGCCCGCGATTTCATCCGGAATACCGATGCGCAGCAGCGGCGAGCGCGCGGTCGATGCTTTCAGGTTCTCCGGATTGTCCCACAGCGCCTTGGCAAAATCGGTCTTGATCAGGCCCGGCGCGATGCAATTTACCCGCACATTGTGCTTGCCGTATTCGCAAGCCAGATTGCGTGCGAGTTGCATGTCGGCCGCCTTCGAGATCGCGTAGGCACCGAGAATGGTCGAGCCCTTCAGGCCGCCGATGGACGAGACGATGATGACCGAGCCGTCCTTGCGCTCGATCATCTGCGGCACCACCATGCTGATCAGCCAGTTGTTGGCGACGATATTGTTGCCCAAAATCTTGCTGAACTGATCGTCTGAAATGCCGGCGAGCGGGCCGTAATACGGATTGGACGCCGCGTTGCAGACCAGCACATCGATCTTGCCGAAGGCCTTGTTGGCTTCATCGACCAGATTCTGCAGATTCTCCTTGCTCGAAATGTTCGCGGCGACGGCGATCGCTTTGCCCTTGCCGTACTTGTCGTTGATCTCCTTCGCCACCTGATCGCACTGGTCCTGCTTGCGCGACGAGATTACAACCTGCGCGCCATGCTCCACCATGCGTTCCGCGATGGCGCGGCCGATGCCTTTGGTCGAGCCGGTGATGACGGCGGTTTTCCCGCTCATGTCGAACAAGGTCATGCGCTTCTCTCCCGTGAGGTGTGATTGTTATGCGAGCTTGTTGGTGACTTCCGGCCCGGCGGGCTGGTGCATGGCATCATGCGCGTGGCTTGCGATCCATGGCTGCTGGTTGATCATCGGCACGCGCCAGCCGGCGTGATCGCCGCCGGTCAGGAGGTCGAGCCGGGTCACCGAACAGTTGTCGATGGTGAAGGCGAATCCTGCTCCCGCCTCAAGGCCGAGCGCATAAGCGATAGCCGCCTTGATCGGGCCGCCGTGAGACACGCAGACGATATCCTGTCCGGCATGCGCCGCGCTGATGCGCGCGATGGCTGCCGTCGTCCGATCGAACAGGTCGTTGAAGCTCTCGCCACCCGGCGCGCGCTCATGCGCGGGCGCGAACCAGTAACTCCCGATCGAAGCCGGACGGGCGGCGAAGAATTGCGCGCGGTTCATGCCCTGCCATTCGCCGAGGTCCTGCTCCGCAAACGCCTTGTCGTGATGCATCTGCGGCGGCTTCGGCAATCCCGCCGCCCAGATCGCTTCGGCAGTCTGATGTGTGCGCTTAAGGTTGCTGGAAAACCAGACCGCATTGCGCGGCAGAAACTTCGCGACGCCGGAAAACACCACGCGATCGCTGGTGTCGCAGCCGATATCGGACTGGCCATAGATATTCCCGCCGTCTTCGCGCACCGGCGCGTGGCGCACCCACCACCACCGCGTCGATGTCACGCCGCTCGGCACCGCATGCTGCGCAACGAACGGCTTTTCAGACGCATTCGACATGACAGGTCTTTCGGATCAGATCGGCTTGCCGGTATAGGGCATCGACGCGGTGAGACCGCCATCGACCGGAAACGCCTGTCCGTTGACATAGGACGCTTCATCGCTGGCGAGAAACAATCCCATTGCTGCCAGTTCATGCGGCTGACCCGCGCGCTTGAGCGGATTGAGCTGGCCGATCTTGCCTTCGGTGCCGCGCTCCTTAGCATTGTCGAAAATCGGTTTGGTCATGCCGGTCTCGATCAGGCCCGGGCACACCGCGTTGATGCGAACGCCCGTTCCCGAAAGAGAGTAAGCCGTGGTCTGCACCAGACTGATGACGCCCGCCTTGCTCGCCGCGTAGGGATGGCCGCTGGCGCCGGACTTCAGGCCCGCGACAGATGCGGTGCAGACGATCGCGCCATGCCCCTGCCTCACCAGATGCGGAATGGAATGCTTCACCGCAAGAAACGGTCCGATCAGGTTGACGCGAAGAACTTCCTGCCAGTGCTCGGGCGTCTGCTCCGACAGCGGAATAAGGCCGCCGCCGATGCCGGCATTGGCCCAGATGGCGTCGAGCTTGCCGTAAGCCGAGATCGCCTTGGCGATGTAGGCCTTCACTTCGCTTTCGACGCCGACATCCGCAACCACAGCTTCCGCCGTGCCGCCGGCGCTGCGAACCTGATCGACGGTCTCCTTGACCGCTTCTGTTTTATCGACCGCGATCAGGTTCGCGCCTTCCTTGGTGAACAGCAAAGACGCGGCGCGACCGATGCCGCTGCCTGCGCCGGTAATGATGACGGACTTGCCCTCGAGGCGACCCATGACATTCTCCAGCATGACAGATGTGACGAACGGCGCGCGATGCGCCGTCATTCAATGATGTGTCAGTTTGCGCCCGCCAGCTTCGCGTAGTGCCAGGACGCCTGCGCCAGCGGAATGCGGCGCGCGGCCGATTCCTGCGCCTTCGCGTTGGCCGCGGTGCCGTCGACGATGCGCTTGGCGATGCCCTGCACGATACCCGCGAGACGGAACAGGTTGTAGGCGAAATACCAGTTGAGGTTTTCGATCGGCGGCACGCCCGCCGCCTTGCAGTAGATCGCTTCCGCTTCCTTCATGTCGGGAATGTTCAGCGCTTTCAGGTCCGCGCCGTCGAGGCCCGGCATCACCCACTGCATCAGGAGATACGCGAAATCGGCCATCGGATCGCCAAGCGTCGACAGCTCCCAGTCCAGCACCGCCTTCACCTGCGGCTTGTCGGCATGGAAGATCATGTTGTCGAGGCGATAATCGCCATGCACCACCGAGACGCGCTTCTGCTCGGGCACCGTTCTCGGGAGCCACTCCATCAGCCTGTCCATTTCCGGAATCACATCCGTTTCGGATGCGCGATACTGCTTGGTCCAGCGATCGACCTGCCGCGCGAAATAATTGCCGGGCTTGCCGAAGTCGCCGAGGCCGATCCTCTCCGGATCGTAGCTGTGCAGCTTCGCCAGCGTTTCGATCTTCGAGGTGAAGACCGCATGGCGCTCCTTGGGATCGAGATTCGGCAGCGTCGGATTCCAGAACACCCGCCCCTCTTCCATCGACATGATGTAAAAGGCCGAGCCGATCACCGCATCGTCCATGCACAGCGCATAAGCACGCGCCACCGGAAAGCCTTGCGCATGCAAGGCCGCGATCACCTTGAATTCGCGATCCACGGCATGAGCCGACGGCAGCAGTTTGCCGAACGGCTTGCGTCGCATCACGTAAGAGGTCTTTGGCGTGTCAAGACGGTATGTCGGGTTCGACTGGCCACCCTTGAACTGCGAGACCGTCAGCGGCCCCGCAAATCCCTCGACATGCGAACTCATCCAAGCGGCGAGATTCGCTTCATTGATGCGATGCCGTTCCTCGACCGGCTTGGTGCCGGAGAAATCGGCGTCGTCTCTGACCCCTAGACCCATGCGGTTCCCAATCTTTTTTTGATCGTCCGGAAATGCGGCCTGTCCGATGCAACAGGCCGCATTCCGTATTCTTGTATTGATCATGTTTTGCGGCGAACCGTGGTTCGCTTCGCCGCAAAACGCTTTAGTGATTGGAATACTTCCGAAGCTCAAGCCGTGCAATGGCGCGGTTGTGAACCTCGTCCGGACCATCTGCGAGACGCAGCGTGCGGATGCCGGCATAGGACTTCGCCAGACCGGCTTCGTCCGACACACCGGCCGCGCCGAAGGCCTGAATGGCTTCGTCGATGATCTTGAGCGCCATGTTCGGCGCGGCGACCTTGATCATTGCGATTTCGGTCTGCGCGGCCTTGTTGCCAACCTTGTCCATCATGTCCGCCGCCTTGAGGCAGAGCAGACGGGTCATATCGATGTTGGTGCGTGCTTCGCCGATGCGCTGCTCCCACACCGACTGCTCGATGATCTTCTTGCCGAACGCCGTGCGCGACGACAGGCGCTTGACCATCTTCTCGAGCGCGGCTTCCGCAGCGCCGATGGTGCGCATGCAGTGATGGATACGGCCGGGGCCGAGGCGGCCCTGCGCGATCTCGAAGCCACGTCCCTCACCGAGCAGGATGTTGCTGACCGGCACGCGGACGTTTTCGAGCAGGATCTGCGCGTGGCCGTGCGGCGCATCGTCGAAACCGAACACCGGAAGCATGCGCTCGATGGTGATGCCGGGCGTGTCGAGCGGAACGAGAATCTGCGACTGCTGCTGGTGGCGCGCCGCGTTCGGATCGGTCTTGCCCATCAGGATCGTGATCTTGCAGCGCGGATCGCCGGCGCCGGACGACCACCACTTGCGGCCGTTGATGACGTAATGATCGCCATCGCGCTTGATGCTGGTTTCGATGTTGGTCGCATCCGACGACGCCACCGCAGGCTCGGTCATCAGGAACGCGGAGCGGATTTCGCCGTTCATCAGCGGCTTCAGCCACTGGCGCTTCTGCTCCTTGGTGCCGTAGCGCATGAACACTTCCATGTTGCCGGTGTCGGGCGCGGAGCAATTGAACACTTCAGAGGCCCAGTAGAAATGGCCCATCTGTTCGGCAAGCAGCGCGTATTCGAGATTGGTCAGACCGGCGCCGCGGAATTCATCGTCTTCATGCTCGTTCGGCGGCATGAACATGTTCCAGAGGCCTTCGGCCTTTGCCTTCTTCTTCAGGTCTTCGAGGATCGGAATGACTTTCCAGCGATCGCCCTGTGCGTCCTGCTGCTTGTAGATCGGAGCAGCGGGGCGGACATGCTTGTCCATGAACGCGATTACGCGGTTGCGCCACTCGGTCTGGCGCTCAGACATCGTGAAATCCATCGGACCGTCCTCTCCTTGTTCGTTGAAAAACGTCTTGCAACACCCGCGACCGGCTGTCCATCCGGGACAACAACGTCAGCATTATTGACATTTGTCCGTCCCAGCGAATGCCTTGCCGCGCAGCAATCTTGCTGCTAGGTTGATTTCATACATTTGTTTGAATGGCAAGCCAGGAACGAAACCGCATCAAACAAATGTATGATTTTCATTCCGCAGCGTGGAATACACCGCGCTTTTGCATGCCACCTCTTACCGTTCACGATATCGATGGCCAGCGATCAAACCAAAACAGCCATTCTCACCGCAGCCGAGGCGCTCTGGGCGGATCGCAGCTTCGGCGAAGTCACGATGCGCGACATCGTCGCCGCCGCTGGCGTCAATCTGGCCGCGGTGAACTATCATTTCGGGTCAAAGGATGAACTGCTCGCCGAACTGTTCGTCAGCCGGACCACGGTGCTGAACCGCGAGCGCTTTGCCGAACTGAAAGCCGCTGAACTGGCAGGCAATGGCCGACCGAGTGTGGACGCGATCCTGCACGCGCTGGTTGGCCCTCCCCTGCGCTGGTGTCTTAGCCCCGACCAGCAGCGCTCCGCCGCCGCCCGCTTCATGACGCGGGCCTCGGTCGAGACCGTGCCGCCGATCAAGAAGATCGTGGATCGCGAATTCCGCCATCTGCAGCGCTTCGCCAATGCGCTGCGGCAGGCCCTGCCCCACCGCGATGAAGTGGATATCTATTGGGGCCTGCACTTCGCGCTGGCGATGATCCGCCAGACCGTGACCGACAGCGAGCGCCTGAAGAAACTGTCCGGCGGGCTGTGCGACCTCAACAACACCGACGATATCATTGAGCGGATCGTTGCCGTCGCGCGCGACGCGCTGGAAGGTGATGGAGCAGCCAGAACGCCTGTCGCGATCCGCGCCTCAGGTACGCGCAAGGCCTGACAGATCCGGGCGGCCTGCCGATCTCGGCATAATTTAATGAAGGAGGCGCGACGGGAACCGCCGCGCCTCCTGTTTTTTACGCGTGAAGCGATCAGCCGATCAATACGGGCAGATCGTCCGGCCCCAGCGCGGGCTCCAGTAGCAGCCCGGCGCAATGATGCCGAAGCCGACGCCACGGCCCCGACCCCAGCCGCGACCGCGGCCACGAGCCCAACCACCACCACGGCCGCGTCCGCCACCGCCACGTCCGCCGCCGCGGCCACCGCCACGCGCTTCCGCCGCCGTCGATGTCGCAGCCGACACGAACAGCGACGATCCGAGCATGCTGATCGAATAGACCAGCACGAGGGCGATGGCTGCCAGGCCACGCTTCAGAATGTTCAAGCGAGTCTTGCTTTGAGTCATGGGAGACCCTCCAGTTCAGCAAGCGCTTGATGCGCCCGCTTTCTTTTCGTCTTGTCGAGCCCGCGTCCCGTTCAGGCCCATTCTAAAAACGATTGTGCAAAATAGCAGAGTATCAATCGAGTCATCCTCCCCAAGACTAGGGGGAAGTCGGCTCGCAGGTCAAGAAACCCGGGACCCATCGCCATTACTCGTCCTAATAGCGCGGCGTTCATCTTGTTCCGATCACATTGTCTTCACGCTGGCACGCACTATGCTGAAATGCTTCGCATCTGCGAGATGAACCATCCGGGCATTTCCGTCACAAAGACTGTAGTCAGGTCGTTTTCCGAAAGTCGCCAATGCCAAAAAAACATACTTACGTCCTCGGCCTCAATACTTACGACCACGACGTGAGCGCCTGCCTGCTGCGGGATGGTGCGATCGCCTATGCCATCGCCAAGGAGCGGATTACCCGGGAGAAGCACGCCAGCGGCTTCTACAAGGAAGTCATCGATTATTGCCTCGATGCCGAAGGCATCACGATGGACGACATCGATCTGGTGGTCCGCAACTGCTACATCCTGCCGGTGCCGGAGATGGAAGACCGGCTGATGTATCAGGACCTGCCCGGCTTCCTTCCCGAATATGAACGCGCGGAGGCCAAGGCGCATCCCTGGTTCAGGTCGAACTCCGACAAGGTGGTGACGATCTCCCATCACCTCGCCCATGCCTACAGCGCCTTCGCGGTCTCTCCGTTCGAGAGCGGCGCCATCATGATCGTGGATGGTGTCGGCAGCTATCGTTCGGATGTGAACGAACAGTTTCCCGAAGCGGATACGGCCACGCCGCTCGCGCGCGAGTCCGAGAGCTACTACACGTTCTCCGGCACCCAGCTCTCCTGCATCAAGAAAGTCTGGATGGAGCCGGATCGCGGCTTTCTCAGCGACGAGTTCTACAACATGCCGGGCCTCGGCGCGCTTTACAGCCGCGCCTCCACCTATGTGTTCGGCGACTGGAACAAGTGCGGCGAACTGATGGGCCTCGCGCCTTATGGACGCCACGGCAATATCGAGTCGCTGATGTCGATCAGGGACAACAAGCTCACCGTTCCGCGCTGGACCGCGAAACTCAACAAGCCCTACATCCCCGACGCCGGCGAGAAGTGGGACACCAGTCCGGCCATGAAGCACTGGGAAGATGTCGCATGGCGCGTGCAGGACGACACTGAAAAGGTGCTGCTCGCGCGCACCGCGTGGCTGCGCGATACCACCGGCGCGCAAAATCTCTGCATCGCGGGCGGCGTGGCGCTGAACTGCGTCGCCAACGGCCGGATCGCGCGCGAAGGCGGTTTCCCGAATGTCTGGATTCAGCCCGCAGCGGGTGATGACGGCATTGCCATCGGCTGTGCCTATTACGGCTGGCATGAAATCCTGAAACAGCCGCGCTCCTTCGTGATGGAGCATTCCTATGTCGGCAAGCCTTATACCGACGCGGATGTAAACAAGGCGCTGAGCAAATCCCTCGTCAGCATCCAGACGACGCAAAGCCGCAGCGACAACATCGCGCGCGACACCGCGAAGCTTCTCGCCGATCAGAAGGTAATCGGCTGGTTTCAGGATCGCTCCGAGTTCGGGCCGCGCGCGCTCGGCAACCGCAGCCTGATCGCCGATCCGCGCAAGGCGGAGATGAAGGACATTCTCAACAGTCGGGTGAAGCATCGCCAGCCGTTCCGCCCGTTCGCGCCCATCGTGCTTTATGAACGCGCAAAAGAAGTGTTCGAAGGCGAGGAAGATTCGCCGTTCATGCTGATCGCCAAGAACGTTCGCCCGGAATGGCGCGACAAAATTCCGGCCATCGTCCATGTCGACGGCACGGCGCGGGTGCAGACCGTGCGCGAGGCGACCAATCCAACACTCTATCGCCTGCTGAAGGAGTTCGAGGCGCTGACCGGCGTGCCGGTCCTGATCAACACGTCATTCAACGTCAAGGGCGAGCCGATTATCGAAACGCCGCGCGATGCCGTGATCTGCTTCTTGACCACGGGCATCGATCACCTCGTGATGCACGACATGCTGGTCTCCAAGAACGCGATGCATAAAGTGGTCGGGCCGCTCGTCAACACCTACACCGACGTCGCCGCGCTGGTGATGTCGAACATCAAGACGGCATAAGCCCGGCTTCAGGATTCATTGATACCGACGCCGCGCTCAGCGAGCACGTCCTGTGCCTTTTCAGTCAGCCGGAGTCCGCCGCCCTGGGTTTCCGGCTCGCGCCGGACCAATCCCAGCGCGATCAATCCGATGACCCGCGTCAACCTTGAGGACTCCAGCGGTGCGCTGAGCCCGCCGCCGATATCGCAAAGGAGCGAAATGTCGCTGTCGGTGATGTCATAATCCCGCATTTCAACCTCCCTATGGGACGAAACGAGGTAAGCGCCGAACACCGGTCGTGTTCCATATTCGACCGCGGAAAACAGGCGTACAGGTATTCAATCACCAGGCGATAGACTTGCCTCAAACCGGCTTCATACTGGCGTCGATCAGCATTTTTGCCGCCGCCAGAGCCGACTGCGCGGGGCCGTCATGGAATTGCTGGCCAGTGACGTAGATGCCTTCGATCAGCAGCAGCAGCGCATCGCCCAGCACCGCGGGCCGTTGCGCGCCCATCGCCGCGGCAAGTTCGCGCAGCCGCGTTCGCAAGGCTTTCTTGTGAATCTCCGCAACCTGCCGCGCCGGATGATCGGAAGACGGATATTCCACCGTGACGTTGCTGAGCCCGCAGCCGCGGTATCCCTTGCGAACGGCCCGCGAAGACAGATCGCGGATATAGGCCAGCACGTGCTCACGCGGGTCGCGGTAAGTCTTGCCGCCCGGCCTCTCGAAACTTTCCCAGCAATCCCGCTCGTAGTCGCGAAGATAGGCCGCCGCGAGGTCGTCCTTCGACGGGAACGTGCGGTACAGGCTGGGCTTCGTCACCCCTGCCCGATTCACGATCTCGTCGACGCCAACCGCGCGAATGCCTTCGCGATAGAACAATTCGCGCGCCGAGGCGCGAATGCGGTCCGCCGCACGGGGAGGCTCGGTCCGATCGGCAGTTTTCCTTGGCGCAACCTTTGGACGGGGGTTTTTGCTCATGCTGACCCTTGCGGAGCGCGTAACTCGCGCCCTTGACAATGTTACCGACCGGTACGTATTGAGAGACAGGAAATACGTACCGGTAAGTAACATGCAGAACAGCCCCGCTTCAAGCCGCCCTTTCGGTCAGAACTATGCCTTCGTCGTTGTCGCCGTCATTTTCCTGGCGCTGCTGACGGCGGCGGGCCTGCGGTCCACGCCGGGCGTTCTGATCCTGCCGTTGCAAAACGCGTTCGGCTGGAGCGTCGATGTTATTTCGGCGTCCGCGGCCATCGGCATTTTCCTTTACGGACTCGCCGGACCGTTCGCGGCGGCCGTGATGCAGAGCTTCGGCATCCGCCGGACCGTGCTCGGCGCGCTCGCGCTGATGTCCGCCGCGACCGGCGCCAGCTACTTCATGACCGAGCCATGGCATCTGGTGCTGACCTGGGGACTCCTTTCGGGCATCGGCTCCGGCGCCGTCGCCAACGTGCTCGGCGCGACCATCGTCAATCGCTGGTTCACCACCAATCGCGGCCTCATGATGGGCCTGCTCACGGCGAGTACCGCGACCGGCACCTTGATCTTCATGCCGGGCCTTGCCGCGCTGGTTCAGTGGGGCGGCTGGAAGCCGGTGGTGCTGACCATCGCCTTCTGCTGCGCGGCGCTTATTCCGCTGGTGTATTTTCTGGTACCGGAGCGGCCCGGCTCCATCGGCTTGCGCTCCTACGGCGGCACGACAGATGACGTGGCGACGCCGCCGACCGGAAATCCTTTCGCGAACGCCATCGGCCACCTCATCAGCGCTGCGAAGACGCGAACGTTCTGGCTGCTGTTCGCCACGTTTTTCATCTGCGGCTTCACCACCAACGGCCTCGTCGGCACGCATCTGATCTCGTTTTGCGGTGACTACGGCATTGCCGCAGTCCAGGCGGCCAGCCTGCTCGCGCTGATGGGAATCTTCGACCTGTTCGGCACTACGCTCTCGGGCTGGCTGACGGACCGATTCGATCCGCGCAAACTGCTGTTCGTGTATTACGGACTGCGCGGCCTGTCGCTGATCTACCTGCCCTATTCGGACTTCTCGCTGACCAGCCTTACGATCTTTGCCGTGTTCTATGGCCTCGACTGGATCGCCACGGTGCCGCCGACCGTGCGCATCGCCAACGATGCGTTCGGCGACAAAAACGCGCCGGTGATTTTCGGATGGATCGTGGCCGGGCATCAGCTCGGAGCCGCCTCGGCCGCGCTGTTTGCAGGCATCATGCGCTCGGCCCAGGGCAACTACCTTCAGACCTTCATGATCGCGGGAGCGACGGGAATCATCGCCGCTATTCTGTCGCTGACCATCGCGCGCCAGCCTGCCGCGCCGCGCGCCTTCGCAGCCTGATCGCGTCAGACCGATCTTCAGGCGTTCGCAAAAGGCACGACGACATTGCGGGCGTTGACGTCGCGCTGCTGCAGACGGAAGAACGCGGCATAGCGGCCGCCTTTCTGCAGCAGGTCCTTGTGCAGCCCCTGCTCCACGACAATGCCGTCCTCGATCACCAGGATCTGGTCCGCATTCATGATCGTATGAAGACGATGCGCGATGACGATCGTGGTGCGGCCCTGGCAAAGCTCCTCAATGGCTTCCTGAACGAGCTTCTCCGATTCCGAGTCAAGCGCGGCCGTCGCCTCGTCAAGCAGGATGATCGGCGCGTTCTTGATGAGCGCGCGCGCAATAGCGATGCGCTGACGCTGCCCGCCGGACAGTTGCGTGCCGTGCTCGCCAACCGGCGTGTCGTACCCCGCCGGAAAGCTCATGATGAAATCATGCGCATGGGCGCTCTTGGCCGCAGCCTCGATTTCATCCTGCGTCGCGCCGATTTTGCCGAAGACGATGTTGTCGCGGATGGAGCCGCGAAACAGATAAACGTCCTGCCCGACATAACCGATCTGGGAGCGCAGGGACGCGCGCGAACAATCCGAGATGATCTGTTTGTCGATGACGACCGCGCCTTGATCCACTTCGTAGAATCGCAGCAGCAGCGACAGGACCGTTGATTTTCCGCCGCCGGAGGGACCGACGAGCGCCGTGACCTTCCCGGGAGGCGCAATAAAGCTCATACGCCTCAACACCGGCTGCTCCGGGCGATAGCCGAACGTCACATCGCGCAGTTCGACCTGCGCCCGCTCCAGCTTCAGCGCAGGCTTGCCGTCGTCATTCGGTTCGGACGCAGGACTGTCAACGATTTCGAGCAGCATGCGCGCGCCAATCAGGAGACCGCTCAAGTCGATGTTGACGCGGGCCAGCCTCTTCGCCGGCTCGTAAGCCAGAAGGAAAGCCGTAATGAACGAGACGAATTGCCCGGGCTCTGCATTGGTGACGATGACGCGATATCCGCCGTACATCAACGCTCCGGCGATGGCGACACCGCCGAGCATTTCCATCAGGGGGCCGGACCTGTTCGAAACACGGGCCATCTTGTTGGCATGAGCCTCGACCTCGGCGATGCTGCGGTTCACGCGGGCCGTCATCTCATCTTCGAGGGTGAAAGCCTTCACCGTGCGGATGCCCTGCAGCGATTCCAGCACGGACTCCATGATTCGCGTGCTGCTGGTAAACTGGCTGCGTGCCAGATGCCTCATCCGCCGCACGATCTTGCGGATGAACAGGAACAGCAGCGGCCCCACCACCAGACAAAGCAAAGACATCAAAGGGTCTTGAGAGACCATGACGATGACAAGGCCGACCAGAGACAGGAAGTCCCGCCCCACCGTCGTAATGACCAACGACAGCACCTGCGTGATCGACGACGCACCGGACGAAAGCCGGTTCAGGTATTCCGACGAATGAGACTGCGAATAGAACGCAACATTCTCCTGCATCAGCTTTGCAAAAAGCCTGCGCTGATTGTGAGCGAGGATGGCATTGCTGATCCGCGAGAGAATGATGGACTGCCAGTAGGTCGCGAGCCCCCTGGCCGTAAACAGGCCGATGATGATCGCCGAAAGCGTGATGATGCCGTTGACGCTGCGATAGACATACGTCTCGTTGATCACCTTTCCGAACAGATAGGCCGTGCCCGCACCCGCGCCCGCGCCGATCGCCATCAGGATGAAGACGAGCAAATACCGGCGCCAGTACGCCTTCCCCTGTTCGGCGACGAGCCGCCGGATCAGTTCAAACGCGCCATACGGATCGTCTGATATCTTTCGAGAAGCATTTGCCATGAAGACTTCAGTTGCAGTGATTGAGGGCGTCCATTGCCTGCTATGGCCGATCTTTTCAAGACAATTGCCCCGAAACCGCCGAACACAACAATTCCCGGGCCGAACAGATTCTCAAGCGGCGGAACACCTTATCTTTCGATATGTTTCGGAGCGTATTATACCATAAAATGGGCACTTCAAGTGCACGGTATGCGCGCCCGGCAGGTCAATTTCGCAGGATACTTATGTTTTTTAACCGTTCCAGCTTTACCTATGCGCCGCGCTCAAAGCCGTTCGTTCTCGCACTGTCGTCCGACACAGAACTCAGCGAAATTCGCATCAGGCCGTTTCTGACGGCGCTGCTCGGTCGCGGCATCATCGGCGGCTTTCAGTTTGCCGATCGCAAGATGACCTCGATGGGATGGCACAAGGATTTTTCCTTCACTCACATCTGGTGCCACCGCAACGTCTCGACGGCGCAGATCCGGTTCCTGCGGAAGCACGCGAATGTGCCGATCATCTACGACATCGACGACCTCATGACGGCAGTACCCGACTTCATCAAGAACAGGCCGCGCGTTGTCGAACGGGTGCGCTGGTGCCTTGACCATGCGCGCGCGGTGACGACCTCAACGGATGTTCTGAATTCGCACTTGCGCAAGGACGTGCCGCCGTCGACTCCCGTCATCACATTGAAGAACGGCCATGCAGGCCTTGAACTTCCAACTCACCTCGTGCCGCGCAAGCAGATCGTCTGGACATCCGGCGACCATCCCTTCATCACGCGTGACAATCCAGAATTCGTGAGCGGACTTGCCGGCATCGCCAACCGGCACGGCTACGAAGTCGTCATGATTGGACGGTTCCCCCCCGAACTGGGTTCGTTGTTCATGCAGTGGCGGCATATTCAAAGGCTCGACTTCAATTCCTATCGCGAGCTTTTGGGCTATTTCGCGGGCGCCATCGGACTGGCGCCGTTGCCGTCTGGTCTTTCGCCGCACAATCAGCGCTTCTTCGATGCGAAATCGGACATCAAGCTCGTCGATTATCTCTCAAGCGGCATTCTGCCCGTGTGCACGAGCACCCCGCCCTATGCGAATTCCGAATTGTACATTCCCGAATTGGCGGGGGACGATCCGGCGGCGCTTCTGAAGAAACTGGAAGACTGCATCACAGATCATGCCGGCTGGATCGAACGAATCCGCCACCACGCCGGCTCGCTCGAACAGCGCCGGTACAGCATCTTGTCTCAAGCCCTGCATGTGATTTTTGAGGCCGCTAAAGCCGGAATGACAGATCGGCCCTAAAGGCCGGATTATCTGCTGGGTCTTGATGTCAGGCGCCCGAGTCGCCCGAAAACTGGAGCGGGTGAAGGGAATCGAACCCTCGTATTCAGCTTGGAAGGCTGCTGCTCTACCATTGAGCTACACCCGCGGCGCGGGAGCACTAGCACGGTCATCCGGCCGCCTCAACAATTACGATTTGCGTATACGGGTATCCGGAACCATATTCCCGGGCGGGGGTTGCGGCTATTGACCGTTTCCAGATGGAGAATTCTCATGCGCTATGCATTTTTGATGGCGGTGGCGTTGACCGGCTTCGCCACATTCGGCACCGGCGCGGCCGACGCCCGGCCGCCCTACCGCTACTGTCTGACCGAAGGTTTCGGACGGGGTCCCGGCATCTGCGATTACGATACCGTTGCGCAATGTCAGGCCAGCGTTTCGGGCCGCCGGGGTTACTGCCAGTTGAATCCGTTTTACGCGTTCGCTGAACAGGGCCGCCCGTTTGTTCGTCCGCACAAGATTCGGCGGCACCGCCATCACCGGCACTGAGCCTGCGACTCGCGGCATCCGAATCGCTGATCTTCTGAGTAGGCGCCGTGCCGAATATCGGACGGCGCTTTTTCGTCAATCCTGCCGGTCCCGGTGCGCCCCGAGCCGAGACAGGAACGCGAGCATCAGGCCGATGCCCGCGAGCGAAAATCCCATCGTGAAGATTTTTGACACGCCAGCGCCTGGACTCAGATTCGCATCCCCGACCGTCGTCAAAGCCACGACGCTGAAATAGGCCGAATCCAGCCACGACCAGCCCTCCACCAGATGATAGAAGACCGAGCCGATCAGCACGGCCACGCCCAGCAGAAAGACAATGGCCTGAAACTCCGGGTCATGCAGGCCATGCCAGAACGCGAGACATAGCCTCCGCAACCCGAGAACCAGCGATCTCATCGGCTTCGCCCTTCACGAAATGGCGCCATTAACGGATAACTTCTAGCTCGCCTCACCGGGACCTGATGAAACCGTTGATGGCTGAAACAGCAGCGCCATCTTTCATGAAGAAACCATGCGCCCCACGCGGCCCGCATGGATTGGGGACCAGTGAGCCGCGATTGCTGATCCATGAAACATAGGCCTTGCCGCCGGACCACGCGATAAACGAAGCGGCCGCCGCTGGCGGCGTGGAATTGCATTCGTCATTGCGGTGATGCACGAGCAACGTCCGCGGAAGAGCGGATGGCGCCCCCAGCGTGGCCCGGACGTTGTCATATGCGCCGGAGACCAGCACCACGCCATCAGCTTTTGCGCCGGAGGCGATCGCACTGGCCACATCGATGGTCCCGCGACTCATGCCGACCAGGACCACCTTGCGCCCTTTCGCCGCCTCGGATTTCGAGAGCGACGCCGCCTCGCCGGCCGACGTCGTGACAATCACCGAGACGCCCGGCCCGCCGATGCGATTCTGGTTCCGCACCAGAAAGTCAATCGGCACGGCGCCGCCCGCGCCGGGCATCAGGATGGCTGTTTTTCCCTGCGCGAAAACGGGTCCCGCGAATACGGTGAGGACCAGCCACGCGAACATCAATGTTCTGACCACTGCAATCTCCGCTGAAAATTCAAACTGAAATCAGCGACAGCAAACAGCGACAGCGACTGTGTGGTCAAGACAGGCGACAAAAACAAAAACGCCCGCGGAAATTCAAATTCCGCGAGCGTTTTCAATCTGGTGGGGGAAGAAGGACTCGAACCTTCGAAGCCATACGGCGGCTGATTTACAGTCAGCTCCCTTTGCCACTCGGGACACTCCCCCGTTTCCGCGCCATCGGGCACTCCAAACCGCCCGAAAGGGCGGCTCGACGGCCATGGATGACGGAGAAAGACAACCCGCTAACGGGTGTCTGGTCGGCGCGTTTATGGGCGAAGCACTGGGGTAAAGTCAACCAAGGCCGGGATAAATATGACAATTCCCGCACAATCGTTCCCGGAGGGAAATTGCCATTATTCCAGCCGCATGGGACAAGCGCCGCATGAGCGATCGAGAGCGAACACCCCCTTCCAGAGGCCCCAAAACAGGCGGACGCGGTCATGACCGGGATCAGAGCCGCCGTGACGGGCCACGGGGAGACAAACCTCAAGGTGACAGGCCTTGGGGCAACAAACCCCGGGGGGAAAAATCCTGGGAAAAGCGCAAGGGCAAACCTCAGGGCGGGCGGCCGGCCCGCCGCGATCGCGGCGAAACAGCCGGCGACGGCCCCGTGATTCTTTATGGCTGGCACACGGTCACCTTGGCGCTGGCCAATCCCAAGCGCCGCTTCCGCAAGCTGTTCCTGACCGAAAATGCCGCCCGCAGGCTCGCCGAGGAAAAGATCGACACGCGTATTTCGCCGGAGATCGTCCGGCCGGGCGATATCGACCGCCGCCTCGGCCCGGATGCCGTGCATCAGGGCCTTCTGGCCGAGACCGATGCCCTGCCCTCGCCGCACCTCGATACGTTGCCCAAGAACGGCATCGTGCTGGTGCTCGACCAGATCACCGACCCGCACAATGTCGGAGCCATCCTGCGTTCGGCAGCCGCCTTCGATGTGAAGGCGATCGTGACCACCGCACGCCACAGCCCCGAGGCGACCGGCGTACTGGCCAAGTCGGCTTCCGGCGCGCTCGAACTGGTGCCGATCGTGAGCGTGCAGAATCTGGCGCGTGCGCTGACGGAAATGAACGAGATCGGTTTCATGACCGTCGGCCTCGACAGCGAGGGCACCGAAAATCTCAGCGCGGTGCCGTTGCAGGCTCCGCTCGCCCTGGTGCTGGGCGCGGAAGGCAAAGGCCTCCGGCAGCTCACGCGCGAAACCTGCAGCGTCGTCGCCCGCATGGACATGCCTGGCGAGATCAAGAGCCTCAATGTCTCGAACGCCGCCGCGCTCGCGCTCTATATCGGCAGCAGCCGTCTCGGCCTGATGAGTTGAGATCGTTCGGTTAGCCTGGAAAGAAAACGCCGCCCGCATTCACGCGGACGGCGCTTTGCTTTCAGGCCGAACAGAAACTCAGTGCTTGGTATAACGCGGCTTCACATGATGCGCGCGCGGCCCATGGGCCATCGCATAGCCGGAGGAGCGCTGGGTGTAATAGTACTTCGGCGCGCTGCGATGCGGGCGGACATGGGTCCGATGAGCGTGGTGGTGGCGGCGGAAACGGTACGTGTACACGGCCGGTCCCTGCACCATAGCGCCGTCGTAGTAATGGCTGGTGGCATTGCCGTAAGGACCGCCGTCATAACGGTAGCGATAAGGCCGGCCGTAATAGCGCGATCCAAGCACGGCGCGCTCCTGATAAGTCGGCACCGGCGCGAAATTGCCGGGACCAGTGTAGGTCGGCCCCTGGTTGACCCAGTAATATTGTGGGCCGGCATAGCGCTGGTAGGCATCCGGTACCGGCAGACGTTCACGCACACCGCAGCCGCCGTGACCGTAACCGCATCCCTCGTAGTTATAATAGCTGTAGCGGGCGCCATAGCCGCCGCACGGATCGGTCCATGCGCAGGCCTGTGCCGGCGCTGACGTCACTGCCATGGTAGCGGCAAACGCCACTCCCGCAATCAGTCCCGCAATCCTGTTACGCATCACTCTCTCCTGTTGAGGTCTTTGTTTTGATTGTGCCTATTTCTTCAGATCCGGCCGGAAACCATTGGGCCGGTAGCTCGGTCGCGGCCCCGGCCGCGGTGCTTCGATGATCGGCGGCGGATAATCCGGCACCTGATATTGCGGCTGCGGCATGGGCGGCGCCGATTGCGCGGACCACGAGCGGCTGTAGCCCTCCGCCGGCTGCGGCAATGCCCGGTTGGCCGGAGGCTCGATTTCCACGCGGCCGTAACCGGGGGTGCGCCCCGCGCTTGGATAGTAGTGGCCAACCTCCGGAGGCGGAGCACGATCGTACGCGCCATAGACGCGATCCGCGTTCTTGAAGTGCTTGGCGAGGCCCCACTCCCCCTCGACCACGGCGTAGGACGCATCGCGGCCGTTGATGATGACGGGAACCCCGGGCTTTCCCGGGATAACGATCAAGGGGCCGGTGCCGGCTGTCGCCGCCACGCTGGCCGCCATCGAAAATGCCAGTGCCAATGCCACGCGCATGAAGAACCATCCCAAATGAGGCTGCCATCTTAGGCCTGGAGCCCTTTGCAGGCGTTAAAGCCTCGATCCAATCGTTCGGTAAGCCTAACGTGCAAGCTTCGGCTCCCGTTCAATTGCGAGGTGTTTCGATAAGGTTTTGGAAAGCCGGCATCTCACGGCAAGGCCGGATTCAGGGAGTCAGTGGTCTTGTCCCGGCGCTGCGGCGCTGGTAGCAGTGGCCCCGCGCCGGTTTAGCTCAGCGGTAGAGCAGCGGTTTTGTAAACCGAAGGTCGGGAGTTCAATCCTCTCAACCGGCACCATTTTCGCTCATTTCGGCGCGGATATCCCGGCTCCGGATCGGTTGCGCGACCTCGCCGCGCCCGCCGGAAAACGCCTGCTCACTCTCTGGAAATCCCGCAAGCGCCTGTGAATTGCGAGGATAAGCTGTCCTGCCTTGGAACAGTCACCCTCTCGTCACCGTTGCTCGCGCAGGTAGAGAGCGATTCAAGGCAAATCCAGATGAGGACGATCATGAGTTTTTCCAAGCGACATGACGACCGCTATGAAAACGCGCTTGATGACGTCATCGCGCAGTGTGATGGCGACACCCGCGGCGCGCTGAAGGCGCTGCTCGCAGCGAACGAATATCTCGAAGCCGAACTGCAGCATCTGCAGGCGGCGATGCGGCTGAACGGGGTTCCGCAACTTGCAGAAAAAGTGCCTTCCCATCTGCTAAATTGACGCGGCGGATTGGCGTCTAGTTCCCGGAACATAACCGGGCGCTTTCGGTTCTCCAGTTTCAACAACCGATTGAAAGGAGAATCCGATGATTGCGAAGTATATGGCGACTGCGTTGCTGGGAACTGCGCTGGCTGGCGGCGCGGCGTTCGCGCAGACGGCAACTACTCCCGCATCGCCCACGCCCGCAGCGACGACGACAACCACCACCACAACGGTGCAGCAGAACCTGAAGGGCAACTGGCGCGCATCGAAGCTCGTGGGACTTGCGGTCTATAACGACTCCAACGAGAAGCTCGGCGACATCAGCGAAATCCTTGTCGACAATACCGGCAAGATCAACGCAGTCGTTGTTGGCGTCGGCGGATTCCTCGGCATGGGCCAGCACGACATCGCCGTCTCGTTCGACAAGCTGAAATGGGTCAACGAACCGGTTCGTTCGGCCTCGGCTGACCGCACGCCGGCCGCACCCGGCATGTCGCCTTCGGCGGGCACAACCACCGGCGCAGCGACGACCAGCACCGCGACAAAGTCGGCGACAGCGACGAAGGACAACTGGTATCCGGACCATGCCGTGATGAGCGGCACCAAGGACGAGTTGAAGGCGATGCCTGCGTTCAAATATTCGGATTACAACTAAGCGAACGCGTCTGATCGTCTTTCCGGCGATCTGAAGCAAATGGCCGGATCGGTTTTCGAACCGATTCGGCTTTTTTCATGCGCCGGCACGCTCCGAATCGCGCGCAGCATGAAGCTGCAGCGTCAGAAGTAGGCGCTGAGGCACCAAGCGTTCACCACCGCACCAACGGCCAGCGTCACGACAAGCAGCGTGTCGACGGCGGAGTATTCGGTGGGAGCCAATTTGAGAATCATTTTGCTCATGGCGAGATTTGAACGCGCGCGCCCTGAAGAGTCTCGTGCATTGTTTTTCGCGAGTCCCCTTGCCAGTTCGTATTTTTCGAGTCCGATTCTCTCCGGGATTGTGCGCCGCATGTAGTCATGCGGCGATTTGCGGGCACAATGTCTTGGCATTCCTCAAGCAGAGACCGCCATGACAACGAAAATGACCGCCAAGAGTCTTAAGAACAGTCCTGACAAGCATCTCATGACCGAATTTCCGCCTGCGCCCGACAAGCTTGTGACGCTCGCGAACTGGCGAACGCGCCCATCGAACGACTGGAGCTTTCAGAACGTCCGCCGCCTGTTGCCGACAGCGAACATCGCGGCATCAAGGCAGCCCTCGCCACTGCACAGTTCACCGATCGAACTGGGCCATATCGCCTTTGAAGGCGTGCGCAGCACGTCCACTACATTGCGCGAGGCGCTTCACGCCACTCATACTCACGGATTCATCGTGATGCGCGAGGGGCGCATCCTGTCCGAATGGTATGCGAGCGGCATGGACGGGCTCACGCCCCACATCGTGTTTTCGGTGAGCAAATCGATCTGCGGCGCGCTCGGCGGCATTCTCGCGGATAAAGACCTTCTGAATCCGGACCGTCCGGTGACCGATTACGTGCCTGAGGTGTCGTCCTCGGTCTATGGCGGCTGCACCGTTCGCCATCTGCTCGACATGTCGGTCGGCATTTCCTTTGTCGAGGACTACCTTGATCCCGATGGCGACGTGGCGCGGTATCGCCGCGCGGTCGGCTGGGATGTCATCAAGCCCGGCCAGAGCGCGATGCAACTCCGCGAATTCCTCGCCATCCAGAAACCCGACGGCAAGGAGCACGGCCACACATTCCATTATGTCTCGACCAACACCGACCTGCTCGGCTGGGTTTACGAGCGCGCCGCGGGCCGCGCGCTGGCCGATCTCCTGAGCGACCATCTCTGGAAGCCGCTCGGCGCGGAGGTCGATGCCTATGTCACCCTCGACGCGGAAGGCGCGATGCGCGCGGCGGGCGGCATCTGCGTCGCGCCGCGTGACCTCGCCCGCTTCGGCGAAATGATCCGGCAGCGCGGCGTCGCCAACGGCAGGCAGGTGGTGCCGGGCTGGTGGATCGACGACATCAATGACAACGGCGACCCCGAGGCCTGGGCCCGCGGAGATTTCGCCGCGCTGTTTCCCGGCGGCAGCTATCGCAGCAAGTTCTATCAGGTCGATCGCAAACGGCGGACGCTGATGTGCGTCGGCATCCATGGCCAGTATGTCTATATCGATCCGCCGACCGGTCTTGTGATGGTGCGCATGGCTGCCGAGGCCCTGCCCATCGACCTCGATCTGGTGCATCTGTGGCGGCGAGGTTTCGACGCCATCGCGGCGCACTTCTCGTAATAAGCGCTCAGTTCATCGCGACCACGCCCGCATTGAGCGTGGTCGCGTAGGCGACCCAGGCCAGATACGGCGCGAGCAGCCATGACGCTGGCTTGTCGGCGCGCGATGTCGCGATCATGGTCATGACGATGGCGAAGAACAGAGCGACGATCACAACAAGCGCAGCGCGCGTCGCATGCCAGCCGAAAAACACCGGCGACCACGCGGCGTTCAGCGCGAGCTGAATCAGGAACCATGTAATCGCGGATCTGCGTGCAGCAGATGGAGCGGCACGATCCCACAGCCGCCACAGGCTCACGGCCATGAGGACGTAAAGAATCGTCCATGCGATCGGAAACACGAACGGCGGCGGCGTCCACGGCGGCTTGGCGAGTGCCGCATACCACGTTGCGATTTCCGGCCGCGTCACGACGGATTCAAGCAGGCCGACGCCGAGACATAGCAAGAGACAAAGGACCAGCCGTCCCAGTGACTTCATCGTGCCCTCTTCGATATACGCCTCAGCGCGTCAGCTTCTCGATCTCCGGAAACGCGGCATAGGCCGCGCCCTGACAGAGTTCGTCGGCATTCTCGATGATCCGGTCGAACCGGCCATCGACATACATCGCGCTGCGCTGTTTCGCCCCGTTATAGGCCCCATCCGTTCCGCGCGCATTGAAGCGCATGCAAACCACATAACGCAGGCGGCCGCCGACTTTCTTCTGCGCCGGCTCCGCAATCACCGCCTCGCGCACCCCGCGCGGATCGTTCAGATAAGTGCGCAGGAAGGCCAGCAGTTCCGCGCGATAGTTCGCGGGATATGGCTGATTCTCCACGCCGCGATCCGCGGTGTAGGACAGACCTTCGTTGTCCCCGCCGCCGGCGCAGCCGGCTACCAGCATCGACAGGAAAAGTGCGGCAATCCGCGCAGATGTCACCAATTTGCAACGCATCCGGATGAAGTCCGTGGCCTTGGGTATCACACTGGGTTTCTTAGGCATTGTGGCATTGACAAGGCAAATCACCGCCGCTTGATTGGGACCACGGCACAGGTGCCAGCGCAAGCTGGCCAATAGGGAATTCGGTGCCGCCGCAGGGCTGCGTGGCGATCTGTCCACACATCTCGCGGCCATTCCGAAGCTGCCCCCGCAACTGTCAGCGGTGAGCCGTTGTCCACGATGCCACTGAGCGAAGGCGATCAAGCCGGGCTTGGGAAGGCGGACAACGGTGACGATCCGCGAGCCAGGAGACCTGCCTGTACCGGTCATCCTTCCGCCGCACGGGGTGTGCGAAGGGGCGGCGTTTCCGCAGCGGTGACATGACGTAACTGTTGCGGAGGTTCGGCCGATGGCCCGTGTCCTCAAGTCTGGCAGTTCGCCGCGCTCACGCGCCGCGCTGTCATGCCTGCGCGTGTTTCACCGCGCCTCCGCGATTCAATGCATCGGCGGGGCGACAACGTGATTTTCTTTTTTGGACATTCCTCAACGGCGCAGCTGCGCCTTTCATTCGTGGCGGCATGCCTTGCCGGGACTGCGCTTGCCGCTCCCGCGATGGCGCAGACGGCCAGCCAGTTGCCTCCTGTCAACGTCGATGCGACGCGGTTGGGCGGGCTTGGCGGCAGCACCGGCACCGGTACGGGGCTCTCCACCAACACTATCGGCATTGTGGGCGCCTCAACCACTGTTATCACCAAGGAAGATATCGCTCACGCACCAAACCAGACGATTCAAGAGATCATTGCAAGTGCACCGGGCGTTCAGCTCACAACGCTGTACGGAGCGGTAAACGGCACCGGAAGCGTGGTCGATCTTCGCGGGTTTGGTGCTTTCGCTTCCTCGAACACCCTGTTTCTCCTTAACGGCCGGCGCCTCAACGAAGCAGATCTTCAGGGCGTCGATCTCTCTTCGATCCCGATTCAATCCATCGAACGCATTGAAATCACACGCGGCAACAGCGGCGCAGTCCTCTACGGCGACAACGCCGTTGGCGGCGTGATCAACATTGTTACGAAAACAGGTGCAGGCACTGGCAAGCCTTATGCTGGCCGCATCGAAGGTGGTGTCGGCTCTTACGGACAGCGTGAAGGCAACGCCTCGTTCAGCGCCAGTCAGGGTCCATGGTCGACCACAGTCTTCGGCAACGCCGTGCATTCGGACGGATACCGGGATAACAACAAGCTGGATCAGCAGAGTGGCGTTGGCGAAATCCGCTATACCACTCCCGAATTCTCCGCGTTCTTGAATGCGGCGGCAGATCGACAGCAACTCGGGCTTCCCGGAACGCTCGGAAATATGTACTCGATCGATTACGGTGCTACGACCTTCAGCACGCTCGGCAATCTCAGAGGGACACGAACACCGTTCGACTACGCTCAAAAGCAGGGCAACAGCATCACAGCCGGATTTACCAAATCTTTGTGGGCAGGCGCCGAACTGATTGTCGATGGCGGTGTACGCAATAAATTCCAGCAATCCGGCTTTTTCGGCGATCCTGCAAATATTGGCGGCCCGCAGTATGCGTACGTGAATTCCAACCTGCAGACCTGGTCGATCACACCGCGCCTCAATATGAGAAACATGTTTGGCAGTGTGTCGTCTAACATCCTCACGGGTATCGACTACTACAACTCACAATACGACTCGAGCCGCAGCCAACAGTATTTCGATCCGCCGAACCACATCTACAATCTCTCGCAGCAGACAGTGGCAGGCTACTGGCAACAGACTCTTGGCCTCATGCCAAGCACGGATTTCTCCTATGGCGCCCGTATCCAGCAGATGAAGCTCTCGGCGCGAGATCATTATGATCCGACCGCTCCATATGGATCACTTGCAGCGCAGGCTACGCCACTCGACAAGGATGAAACCAACCACGCGCTGCATATCGGCCTCGAACATCGGTTCAACGAGAATTTCGCCGTCTTCGGACGAGCCGCTCGTGCGTTTCGTACCCCAAACGTTGACGAACGCGTGGTTACAGGGCCCGCGTATCTGAGCGTTCCGCCCTATACCCCGATCCCGCAAAACTTCGAATTGAAGACTCAGACCTCTTACGACGTCGAGGGCGGCGTTCGAATTCATGGCGGCCCGCTGGATATTCAGAGCAGCTTCTATGACATGCATCTAAAGAACGAGATTCACTACAACCCGGCCGCTTTCTTCAACTACAACCTCGATCCGACCCATCGGTATGGATCCGAGACGCAGGCTTCGCTACGGATCAATGAAACATTCCGGTTGAGAGGCGGCTTCGCCTATACGCGCGCTGTGTTCGAAGACGGGCAGTATGCCGGCAAGGACGTGCCCCTGGTTTCTCGGATATCGGGCAGCGCAGGCTTCACGTGGAACATTTGGCAGCAGTATGCCGTTCTTGACGCAACGGCTCGTTTCTGGAGCAGTCGTCGTCTTGATAACGATCAGGCCAACACTCAGGGGGTTATCGGCGCGAACGCGACCATCGATCTCAAGCTGAGCGGCAAATACGACAGTTTCTTCTGGTCGGCTGCAGTCATAAATTTGCTGGATGCGCAGTACTATGACTACGGTATCGCCAGCACCACCACGCCTGGCTCCTACGCGATCTATCCCCTGCCCGGCCGGATGTTCCTGGTAAAAGCCGGAGTGAGCTTCTAGATCTGAATACATCTCCCAAACAGCCCGGCCCGCGATCATCTGACGATGAGCGCGGGCCGTTCTCATTTCCATGACCGCCTCGATGCGGGGGCTATGCAATAGCGGCCAAGGAAATATCGAAGCAAATATCAAGCCGTTGGCCGTCGCCGCTTAGCGGTGATGGCGATGCTTCTTGATCACGATCACCTTCTTGGCGTGGACGTGGCGGTGATGCGGTTTCTTGACCACCACGACCTGCGCATGCGCCTTCGCGACCGACGGCTTGATGACGACATGCTTGGCGACGGGCGCGCGGTGGGTGTGAACAACGGTGGTGGCCATCGCAGGCGCGGCCAGAATCGAGGTGGCAATCAGCGCAGCGGAAAAGATCTTCAACATGGATATCTCCTTCTCATGCGATTGCCGGGAGGCCGGTCGGATGGCCGGTTCGGCATCGTCGGAAACAACCCTATGACCGGTGCACTGAACTCAAACTGAAGCGCGGGAACAGCTTCCGTTCATCTGGATGACAAGTTGGTCATGTGCCTGTAGGCCCGCAAACCTGAGCGACCGCCGCTGCCGCCAAAGCGCGGCTGGCATTCGCGGCATCGATTCATGTCGCGCGGGTTTGGTTAATCGCCGGGTCAAAGCTCCTCACACAGGCCAATTCGCACAACATAGCCTGCCCCACGCAGTCCGCCCCGCCTCGACAAGACCGGAAAACCCCGTATAGACGATGCCCGCGCGGGCCGGTCCGCGCATCCGGGGCTGCCATGACGACGCCGACGCCGAGAAAATACCAGCGGATCGCCTTCGTGGCGGGGCCGAGCGCCGAAGCCCAGCAGGCGCTCACCCAGCTCGTGGCCGCGTATGGCAACCGCCCTTCGGACGACGCCGACGTGGTCGTGGCGCTCGGCGGCGACGGGCTGATGCTGCAGACGCTGCACCAGCACATGCGCACCGGCATTCCGATCTATGGCATGCACCGCGGCACCGTCGGCTTCCTGATGAACGAGTTCAGCGCGCACGGGCTGATCGAACGGCTCGAAGCCGCCCGGATGACCGTCATCAATCCGCTGCTGATGCGCGCCACCGATATCCACGGCAAAGTGCACATCCACCACGCCATCAATGAAGTCTCGCTGTTCCGGCAGACTCATCAGGCCGCGCGGCTGCGTATTCTGGTGGACGAACACGAACGGATGGCCGAACTGATTGCGGACGGCATCATGGTGGCAACGCCGGCCGGCTCCACCGCCTATAACCTGTCGGCGCAGGGGCCGATCCTGCCGATCAACGCCGCCCTGCTCGCGCTGACGCCGATCAGCCCGTTCCGCCCCCGCCGCTGGCGCGGGGCGCTGCTGCCGAACACGGCATTCGTGGTGTTCGAGGTGCTGGAAGGCGAAAAGCGCCCGGTCGCGGCCGTGGCCGATCATGACGAAGCCCGCGACGTCCAGCGGGTCGAGATCATCGCGGACAGGACCATCTCGATCCGCATGCTGTTCGACCCCGGCCACAGCCTGGAAGAGCGCATCATCAGCGAGCAGTTCGGGTTTTGACCCCCGCCCCGGCCCGTTTTGGATAACCCTTCATTAACGGCGGACGCATACAGTTAACGCCGGGTGTACGCCTTGCCGGATACGCCACGTCGGGCTGCGCATGTATATTATCGATTTCAACAAGCTGCGGTTTCTCGTCTGCGACGACAATGCTCATATGCGCCGCATCCTGCGGACGCTGCTGCATTCGTTCGGCGCGCGGGAAGTCTATGAGGCCGAAGACGGTGCCACCGCGCTTGAGATGTACTCGCACTATGTCCCGGACATCGTCATCACCGACTGGGCGATGCCGATTTTCGACGGACTGGAGCTTGCGCAGATGATCCGCCAGCCGGAAGGCCTCGGCAATCCCTACGCGCCGATCATCATGCTGACCGGCCATTCCGAGAAGCGCCGCGTGATGGTGGCGCGGGATGCGGGCGTCACCGAATTTCTCGCCAAGCCGATTTCCGCCAAGGGGCTTTACCAGCGCATTCTCAACGTGGTCGCCAATCCCCGCCCCTTCATCAAGACCAAGAACTACTTCGGACCCGACCGCCGCCGCAACAACGGCTCGTCTTACATCGGGGTCGAGCGCCGCGTCGGCGGCAAGGCCGAAATCATGCAGCAGCCGTCGCTGCTCGAGAAAACCCGCTCGGGAAGTTAGGACAGACGATGGCCCGCAAGCAGAAGGCTCCGGACGTCACGATCGACACCTTCGCCGATCATCAGGTCATCTCGCAGCCCAATCCGCTGCGCAAGATGGTGCGCTACGCCGAAGACCACGAGATCGACGATCCTGTGGCACGCGCCGAGCAGGCGCTGGCGGAATTGTCCGGCGAGTTCACCGACTGGATGCAGGCGGAATGCGAGCGCCTGAGCACCGCCTATGCCACGATCAAACGCGACGGGCTGAACGGCGAGAACAGCATGGAACTGTTCCGCGCGGCGCACGACATCAAGGGCGGCGGCGCGACCTTCGGCTATCCCACCGCTGCGGCGGCTGCGGAAAGCCTGTGCCGGATCATCGAGCATGCGCCGGATCTGTCCAAGGTCGAAGAACTGATCATGCACCACGTCAACGCCATTCAGGCGATCGTGCGCGAGCAGTCGCGGATCGATTCCGTGGGCATGGCGGATCAACTGAGCAAGCGCCTGCGCGGCGTCGCGGACGAATATCTTATCCACGCCAATCGCGACCGGCCCGAACATCTCGAGGCCGTGCTGGCGCCGAGCATCGTGCCGGAAGGCTGAGGCTTGTGTCGTCCCGACGCAAGCCGGGATAACCGGTGAGATAGTCCAACACCAGTGATTGTCATCACCGGGCTTGTCCCGGTGATCCCGATGAATTGAGCAAAGTGCCTTTGTGATCGGGATGGCCGGGACAAGCCCGGCCATGACGAATTGCGATGTTGCGGGGATTACGCCGCGATCAGCCGCCCGCCGTAAACGTCGTCGTAGCTTTCGTCATAGGCGTAATCGTAGCTATTGTCATAGCCCTGACCATCGAACGACACGCTGTCGTCCGCGACATATTCCAGCGCGGCGTGGGCATCCAGCTTGCCGATAAAGTCGTCGGCCGCCAGTTCGTCGCAATACAGCCGGGCTTCTTCGCGGGCGGATTCGGTTGCGAACCGCCGCAGCAGGATAAGCAGCGGCTCTGCCACCGTTTCGGCAGTCTCGCAGGATGTCAGCACCCGCTCGACCATACGCCGGCGCAGCCGCGCCGCCCCGCCGAAGGTCCCGACAAAGCCGATCTCGTCGCGCGCATCCAGCGCGACACGGAACGCCGCGAAGGTGGATTCCGGCAGGCCGGCCTTCGCCAGCAGAGCGTTGAGGCTCAGCCTGCCGCGATCGTTGAGAATGGCCGTGACGCGGCTGCGCGACAGGCCGGACAATTCCACCAGCGATTCCTCGAACAGCTCGACATTGCCCGACAGCAGCGCCCGCAGGATCAAGCCGGTGTTGAGTTGTCCGACCGAACGCAGATGGGAAATCAATGCGCCAAGATCGGCGCCATGGGTCTGCGTGGCGATATTGACCCGCGACCGTTCCATCGCTTCGTCCGCTGCCCGATGGGCGCGGTCGCCGTTCAGCCACGCGCGCGCGACCACGAACTGCGTCAGCGTGCTTGAAAGCTTCTCCGCAAGCATCAGCCGCACCGCTGCCGGCAGGTTGTCGAGCGTCAGCAACGACTCGCGGATCGCGGCCAGATGGCCGTGCCGCTCCGCAATCCGCGTCAGCGAGAAATCCGCAAGCTCCGCCACCGGATTTTCGATCAGCTCCAGCGTCGAGGCGGCAGAGCCGACTTCTGCGATAGCAGCACAGACCGACGGCGGCAGATCCGAGCGGCGCGCGATGGCGCATTGCGTCTCGGAATTTCCGGTCGCAACGATGTCCACCAGATCGGAGTCCAGCATCAGCGGCGAATGTTCGAGGATCGGCATCGCGACCGACGCCTGATCGATCGCCAGCGCCGCGATGATCGCAGGCGGCGCATCGGTCGCGTGAGCGAAGACTTCCGCCATGGCCTGCCGCACCAGCGGCGATGCATCGTCGAGGAGCATCAGGAGCGCGCCTTCAGCGGCGGCGCGATCATCGTCCGACAGATCGGACACCAGCCAGGCGCGCGCCAGACACCGCGTCGCCTCTGCGCGCTCCCCCGCAGGAGCATTACGAACCCAGGTAATAAACTGCCGAACGATCATGGGTGTTCCGGCTTACGCAACATGCCAAGGCACCGCGACGCGACGCCACTGTCAGAAAACGTAAACCATGACACTTAAGAAAACGTTCACCATAACCGCCTGCGTTGATTGAGGTTTTGTTAACCATGCCGCTTGCGGATAGCCGGCGAAGCTGACGTGATGGATTCACAGTCAAACAGAGTCGCATCAAGGAGATGGGACTCGTATCTGACTCACCGCCTCAACCCTGAAACGCACCCCAGATCATCGAGAGACCCGCGATCAGCATCAGGCCTTCGATCAGAATATGGAAGGCCATCGCATCAAGCCGCAGGACAACGCGCTTGGCGATGAACGCCCCCGCGAACAGCGACGATCCGGCAATCAATCCCTTGAAAATCACATCAGGCGGCAACGCATCGAGACGTTGGAATGTGATGGCCTTGCTGATGTAAACCGCGAGCGAACTGGCGGCTTCGGTGCCGAGCAACGGTCCCCTGATGAGTCCATAGGACACGAAGATCGGCACCGTCATCGGTCCGGTCGATGCGACAATGCCGGTGAGATATCCCATGCCCGCGCCGACGATCGCCAGCGACCACAGCGGCAGCGTGAACTGATGCGCGTGCATCCAGCGGCGAAACGGAATCATCAGAATGAAAAACACGCCGATGGCGATGTCCACGAAGCCCGACGGCAGCACGAGCAGCGTCCCCGCGCCAAGGGCGGCGGCCGGAATACCCGGCACCGAGTAGACGATCACCGCGCGCCAGTCCACGTCGCGCCACCACGCCATGATACGCGCGAGGTTCGCCATGATCGCGGCGATGGCCATGATCGGCACAGCCTGCTTCGGCCCGAACGAATAGGCCAGCACCGGCAGCAGCATGATCGATGTGCCCGTGCCGACGATTCCGCCGAGCGTCCCCGCGATGAGCCCGACGATGAGAATGAAGACGTAGATCAAGGAATATCCTGTCCCGAAAAGCATGCGCCTCGAGCAAGCAGGAGATATTGCCGGATTCGGCTGGCTCGGGCCAATGCTCCGAGGGCGGAGGACTATCCGCTGAATACGCCGGTCGCGTCGCTGAACAGGCCGATGCCCTGCGGCGCCCCGTTCTTGTCGACAGCGGCTCCGGAGTCGGACAGCGGCCGGGTCAGCGAGGTATTGTTGCCCCAGAGTTCGCGCACGGTCGCGGACACGGGCTCGACGCGGTCTCCGGTCTGGTACAGCGAGCGGAAGACCGGCTGGCCGGCCTGATCGGCGGCGGCGACCTGAACCGGCGTCTCAGGCGTCTGGGCCTGCGGAAAGCGCGACAGATACGCGGCCGTATCACTGGAAACAGACGCCGCCCGGCCCTGCCCCGGCGTGACGCCGACGGACGCCATCGCGGTTCGCGCGGTCTGCGAGTTCGCCGCCGCGTCGTAGCGCGACGTCAGCACCGAATAGACCTGCGAGACGCTGCGCGCGCTGCCGTCGCGATTGTAGAAGATCGAGTGATTGGCGGCGGCGGCGCTCGGAAACAGCGCCGCGCCGGACGCGTTCGGGCTGTCTTCCGCCTTCGAGATCAGCTTCGACGCGCCACCGACTCCCATGAAATGCGCGATGTAGAGTTCGCCGTCGGTCGGACGTCGGCCGATCGCGCCGGTCAGCTTGAAACTATTGGACTGGGTCAGCACGCCCGCCATCGCCGCGTTGGCGGCCGGATCATCGCGCAGTTTGAGGATTTCGTTGCGCGTCGCCGGATCGCTGACCGAATAGGTGCCGGACGAAGTCTTGGAGATCGCGTCGGCATATTTGCCGAAGCCGAAGGTGGCCCCGGCTTCCTTCACGGTGCCGAGCCAGGTCTGTTCGATGAACTGATAAAGCCCCCGCGCGGAAGACGTGGAGGCCTGCGCCTTGGGATTGAGATTGGATTCGATCTTCGCCGCCGAGACGAGATATTCGAAGCTGGCGCCGGTCGCGTTGGCGGCATTCCTGATCGCGCCCGCGATCTGCGCGCGTGCGGAATCGAACCCGGCACCGATGGCTGTTGAATCGACCGTCATGTTGGCACCCGCTCCCCAGGAACCGGGAACGAGAGTGCGGCCATTATGGTTAATGAAGGGTTAACGCAAAGAAAGCCGTCACCCTGAGGCGCCGTAGCGTAGCGAAGGCCTCGAAGGGCGACGGCGTTTCGAACAGTCATCCTTCGAGGCTCGCCGCAAGGACGGCTCGCACCTCAGGATGACGGCCAACTTCACTTGTACACCTTCGCCGGATCGAACATCTTGTCAGCATCGACGAATGTCAGCGCGGCCTTGCCGCCCTCGTTCGTCACCGCGCGGTAAAAACAGGAACGACGGCCGGTGTGGCAGGCCGCGCCCGCCTGCTCGACGCGAATCCACACCGCATCCTGATCGCAGTCCATTCGCATCTCGATCACGCGCTGGACATGCCCCGAACTCTCGCCCTTCTTCCAGAGCGATTTACGCGACCGGCTGTAATACCAGCCCTCGCCGGTCTCGATGGTCTTGCGCAGCGCTTCCGCATTCATGTGCGCGACCATCAGCACGTCGCCCGTCGCCACATCGGTGGCAACGCAGGTCACAAGGCCGTTGGCATCGAATTTGGGCTGAAAGGTCAGCCCTTCTTCACGGTCATGATCGTGGGTCGAAGAAGAAACAGACACGTTAGTCTCTCTCGTCATTGCGAGCCAACGGGTCCGCGCAAAGCGCGGCCCGATGATAAACTCCGCGAAGCAATCCATCTTGCCATGCAAAAGCTGGATTGCTTCGTCGCAAGTGCTCCTCGCAATGACGAAGAAAACAGCTCAAGCGAATCTTATACGCCGCGCACCATGTTGAGGAAACGGGCCTGCTCCTCGGGATTGTCCTGGAAAATCCCGGTGAAGCGGCTGGTCAGCGTCATGGCGCCCTTCTTGGCGATGCCGCGCACCGACATGCAGGTGTGCTCGGCTTCCATCACCACCGCGACGCCGCGCGGCTTGAGGATCGCATTGATCGCGCCCGCCACCTGCGCCGTCAGATGCTCCTGCGTCTGCAGGCGATGGGCGAAGGCATCGACCAGGCGCGCCAGCTTCGACAGGCCCACCACCCGGTCCACCGGCGCGTAGGCGATATGCGCCTTGCCGTAGAACGGCATCACATGATGCTCGCAATGCGAATGGAAGGAGATGTCGCGCATCAGCACGAAATCGTCGTAGCCCGCGGTCTCGCCGAAGGTGCGGTCGAGAATCTCGGCGGGGCACTGGGCATAGCCCTGAAACAGTTCGTCATAGGCTTCGACCACGCGGCGCGGCGTATCGAGCAGGCCTTCGCGCTGCACGTTCTCGCCGACATAGGAAAGCAACGTCTTCACCGCGGCCTCCGCTTCCTCGCGGGAGGGGCGGACAACGCGCGGATCGAGGCCCGAAGCGAGGTAGTCGGAAGCAGGAATTTCGGATTTTTCCGCCGGCTTGCCGCTGCGGATCGGCTTGATGATCGCGTCCATCTCGTCTCCGTTCGACCGGCCCTTAATATCTGGAGGAAGGCCGGGAGTGTCACCGGTCAGCCGCGGCAGCCATCCCGGCAGCCGGACGCCTCACCTGTACCATGACAGCAAACCGGGAAAAACCGTCTATATTCCCGCATTGCTGAGATGCAGGCGGTTTATTCCTGCACATGGCTTATTATATAGGCTGTGATCCGGGACCGCCAAGGGCAAGGGTCCCGCGCAAAGGCCAATTCGACCGCCATGCTGAACGACATCTACAACAAGAAAATCATCGAGCTGGCGGGGAATATCCCGCGGCTGGGGCGGCTCGCCGATCCGGACGCCTCGGCGACGGCCCATTCCAAGCTCTGCGGCTCGACCGTGAAGGTCGATCTCAAGATGCAGGACGGCGTGGTCAGCGACTTCGCCCATGACGTAAAGGCCTGCGCGCTGGGCCAGGCCTCCTCCTCCATCATGGCCCGCCATGTGATCGGCTCGAAGGCCGACGAACTCCGCGACCTGCGCGAGACGGTCCGCAAGATGCTCAAGGAGAACGGCACGCCTCCCGAGGGCAAATGGGCGGACATTGCCGTGCTGGAGCCGGTTCGCGATTACAAGGCGCGCCACGCCTCCACCCTGCTGACATTCGATGCCGTGGTCGACGCCATCGACCAGATCGAAGCGAAGGCCGGGACGCTTACGCCCGCGCAGGGCTGAACCCGTTACTTCCGATCGGAGGCCGCCGCCGCGCCGCCGGTCGGCGCATGCGCTTCCGCCGTCTTGGTGCCCGGCGTCAGCCGTGCGCTTTTGGCGTCGGCATCGCCGCTCGGGACACGATCCTGAAACATCTTGGCGGTGACGCTGCCGACGACAGTATCAGACGGCCCTTTGACAGTAGCCACGGCATCCATTGTGACCAGATTGGTCAGCCGCAACTCGTCAGCCGACAGTTGATGCAGCGCCTCCCATGGCGGCACGCTCAGCGCGAGCGAGAGCAGATCGCCGGTGCCGCCCATGTCGAAAGTGTATTTCGCCAGCCGCCCGATATCGCGCTCGACGATCATCAGATCGTCCGCCGAATAGGTTGCGGCTTTCGCATCGTCGGCGCGGTCGCCCATCCAGATCTGATGCACACGCACATGTGCGCCGTCCGGCACCGTGCGGCTGCTGCCGGCGAGCAGCAGGAACACGCACATCGACTCGCAATACGCGCCGGGCCTCGTGGTGCGCGCATTCTCTTTCGCGACAACGGTGCCCACCGTGGTGCGCAGGCCGAGATCGCGCCAGCGCCGGCCGAGGGTGATCGCATCCAGCACCGAACCGCCGCTGGAATCGAGCACCACCGTCGCGCCCGTGAGATTGCGGCCGCTGGTGAATGTTTCAAACTTCGCCGGCGTCTCGGATGTGATGACGCCGACCGCGCCGATCCACCCGGCGCAATCCTGAGCGCACGACGGCTCGGCCTCGTACCACTTGAAATCCATGGGAAGCTTGCGCTCCTCAAGAGACGGAGCGGCGCGCACCGTTCCGCCAAGCATGGCGGAGCCCGGCAACAGCAGGCAGGCAACAGCGGCGGCGCAAATCCGCGCCCAGCCGCTTATCGTCAGCGACTTCACGACAGACACTCGGTTCCTTCCCCGCCCCGAATTCACGCGACAAGCTTTGTCACATGATTGTTAAACGTACCGGCGCAGCGGATTCGCGTCCATGCGACTTTTGCTGCGACGCAGTCAAATCCGTGCGATAAGTTGTATGGTGTGACGTGAAAGACAACATCTTGCGGTTCCACTTACGGAACTCATCGCTTCGCAATAACCACGCGGCAACGCGGTACAAGCCCTTTCAGGCACGATCATGAAACTGTCCGCCCGATGTCCTGACTGCGGAGGCACGATCCAGCATCTGCCGCGCAATGCCGGGCGCGGATTGATCTGGTTGTATCGCGCCACGTTCTCGCCGCTGATCGGATTCAACTGCCGCCATGTTCCGACCTGCTCGGCCTATGGCGACGAAGCGATATCGCGTTTCGGACTGTGGGCCGGCGGCTGGATGACGCTCGCGCGCCTGCTGCGCTGCCAGCCGTGGGGCACCTCCGGCATCGATAACGTGCCCGACGAGACACCGAAAGATGCACGCTGGTATCTGCCATGGCGCTATGCGCGCTGGCGCGGCGTGAATGACGGCTCAGGCAGCTAAGGCGCGCTCGCTCCGGCGCGACAGCACGACCGCCGCCACGGCCAGGATCAGGAAGCCGACGCCGACATAGCCGATCACGTAATACAGTTCGTGCGCGAACAGCGCGCCGCCAATTCCCGAACCGATCGCCTGCCCGATATAAAGACCGGACGTGTTGAGCGACACGGAGGCGCTTGCATGCAGCGGCGCCGCGCCCGCAAGCCGCACCTGCTGCATCGAGTTGGTCGATGCAAAGGCAAATCCCCACGGGATCATCGAGGCGAGCATCGCCGGCACCGCCCCCGCGCCCAGTGCCCATGCCGCGATTCCGAACAGCAGCAGCGACATCATGGTCAGCGACGTGCGATAGCCGCCCCATGTATCGACGACACGGCTGGCGATCACGTTGCCGATAAAGCCCATCACGCCGTAGATGCTGAAGGCGATGGCGGCGAGTTGGGAACTACCGCCGAGCCTGTCGAACAGCGGCCCGAGATAGGTGAACACCGCAAACTGACCCGAGGTCTGCAGCACCGTGATGACGAGCAGCAGCACGATCAGCGGATTGCGAAACACCTCGCCCCATGTCTTCAGATCAACCGGCGTCCCTTTCAGCCCGCCGGGAAGCCGCCAGATCAGCAGCGCCAGATTCAGCAGCGCGATGATTCCGATTCCGCCATAGGCGACGCGCCAGCCGACATGGTTCGCGACATAGGCAATCAGCGGCAGCCCGATGGCAAGCGCCAGCGACCAGCCGAGAAACACATAAGACATCGTGCTGCCGCGGCGCTCCGGCGGCACCATCATCGCCGCTGTGCTGGCCGCCTGCGGCGTGAACAGCGCAGCGACCGCGAGCATCACGATCCGCACACCCATCAGGGTCGCGTAGCTCGGCGCCATCATGGAGGCGAACTGCGCTGCTGCCATGGTGGCGACGCTGATCGACAGCAGCAAGCGGCGGTCGATGCGGCTGGTCAGCCAGGCCGACACCGGCGAGCCGATGCACAGCATGATCGCGCCGAAGGTAATGAGCAGTCCCGCCTCGCGGATCGAGACGCCGAATTCGTGCGAAAGCTCAGGCAACATGCCCGCCGGCGCAAGGATGCATGCGCCAGTGACGAAATTGCCGAGCATCAACGAGGTGGGTGCGAACCGTTTCACACCGAAGGTGGTAGCAGACGGCGAGATTAATGCAACTGCATGAAAGCTATGCAAACGGATTCGCCCGCCTCACCGCAGGCTCTGACGGCGCATTGCGCTGCCCGAATCCGCTGCTATACAACGGGTCCCATCGCTTACCTGCGCCCGTTCGCAGGAGTGAGCCACAAGGAGCATGATATGTCTGAGAATCCGGAATCCGGTTTCAAATTCGGCCTCGCCAATCTCAAGCCTGCCGACAGCGGCAACGGCAAGGTCAAAGTCACCTTCCCCGACGGCGCAACGCGCGAATATCCCAGCGGCACCACCGGCCTCGATATCGCCAAGGGCATTTCGCCCTCGCTGGCCAAGCGCACCGTGGCCATGGCGCTCGACGGCGCGCTGAGCGATCTCGCCGACCCGATCACGCACGATGCGACCATCGACTTCATCAACCGCGAAGACCCGCGCGCGCTGGAATTGATCCGGCACGACGCCGCGCATGTGCTCGCCGAAGCGGTGCAGTCGCTGTGGCCCGGCACGCAGGTCACCATCGGCCCGGTGATCGACAACGGTTTCTATTACGACTTCTTCCGCAACGAGCCCTTCACGCCCGAGGACTTCGCTGCGATCGAGAAGAAGATGCGCGAGATCATCGCGAAGGATAAGCCCTTCACCAAGGAAGAGTGGGACCGCGAGAAAACCAAGCAGGTGTTCCGCGACAAGGGCGAGGCCTTCAAGGTCGAGCTGGTCGACGCCATTCCCGGCAACGAGCCGATCAAGATCTATCATCAGGGCGACTGGTTCGATCTCTGCCGCGGTCCGCACATGACCTCCACCGGCAAGGTCGGCAATGCCTTCAAGCTGATGAAGGTGGCGGGCGCGTACTGGCGTGGCGACAGCAACAATCCGATGCTGACGCGCATCTACGGCACCGCCTTCGCCAAGCAGGACGACCTCGACGCTTATCTCAAGCAGCTTGAGGAAGCGGAGAAGCGCGACCATCGCCGCCTCGGCCGCGAGATGGACCTGTTCCACTTCCAGGAGGAAGGTCCCGGCGTCGTGTTCTGGCATGCGAAGGGCTGGACGCTGTTTCAGGCGATCGTCGCCTATATGCGCCGCCGCCTTGCGGGCGACTATGACGAAGTCAACGCGCCGCAGATGCTGGACAAGTCGCTGTGGGAGACTTCCGGCCACTGGGAATGGTATCGCGAAAACATGTTCGCGGCGCAGTCGGCGGGCGACGAGGCGGAAGACAAGCGCTGGTTCGCCATCAAGCCGATGAACTGCCCCGGCCATGTGCTGATCTTCAAGCACGGTCTCAAGAGCTACCGCGAACTTCCGATCCGTCTCGCGGAGTTCGGCATCGTGCATCGTTACGAACCGTCAGGCGCGATGCACGGCCTGATGCGCGTGCGCGGCTTCACGCAGGATGACGCCCATGTGTTCTGCACCGAGGCGCAGCTCGCGGACGAGTGCCTGAAGATCAACGACCTAATTCTCTCGACCTATGCCGATTTCGGCTTCGAGGGCGAACTGACCGTGAAGCTTTCGACGCGTCCTGAAAAGCGCGTCGGCACCGATGCGGCCTGGGATCACGCCGAAAGCGTAATGACCAAGGTGCTCGAGCAGATCAAGGCGGAAGGCCATAACCGCATCCGCACCGAGATCAGCCCGGGCGAAGGCGCGTTCTACGGGCCGAAGTTCGAATACGTGCTGCGCGACGCCATCGGCCGCGAATGGCAGTGCGGCACCACGCAGGTGGACTTCAATCTGCCCGGCCGGTTCGGCGCGTTCTACATCGACGACCAGTCCAACAAGGTGACGCCGGTGATGGTCCACCGCGCCATCTGCGGATCGCTGGAGCGCTTCACCGGCATCCTGATCGAGCATTTCGCGGGCCACTTCCCGCTCTGGCTCGCGCCGGTGCAGGCCGTCGTCACCACGATCACCTCGGATGCGGACGACTACGCGCGCGAAGTGGTTGCGGCCTGCCGCAAGGCGGGGCTGCGCGTCGAGATCGATCTTCGCAACGAGAAGATCAACTATAAGGTGCGCGAGCATTCGCTGGCGAAGGTCCCCGCTCTGCTCGTGGTCGGCAAGAAGGAAGCCGAGACGCGCGCCGTCTCGATCCGCCGCCTCGGCAAAGAAGGTCAGAACGTGCAGTCCCTCGACGACGCGCTGAAGGCACTTGCCTGGGAAGCAACCCCGCCGGATCTCAAGCGGGTCAACGGCTGAGAGACATTCAAAAGTAATTCGTCATGCCCGGCCTTGTATCCAAGTTGGGCAAGCCCAACTTGGAAGTCTACAAAACTACGCCGCTTGGCGAAGCCAAGCGGCTATGGCATCCACGTCTTACTAGATGTCGAAGCAAGACGTAGATGGCCGGAATAAATCCGGCCATGACGAAAGAGACAATATGCCCGACGCACTCGACCTTCTGAAAACCCGCCGCTCGGTGAAACCGTTCGACATGACCGGCCCCGGCCCGTCGCCAGCCGAGATCGAGACAATCCTCACCATCGGCGCGCGTGTCCCCGACCACGGCAAGATCGCGCCATGGCGCTTCATCGTGTTCGAGGGCGATGGATTGGCGCGGGCACGCGATGTCGTTGCGAAAGTGTTCCGGGCGAAGAATCCGGACGCCACGGCCGAGCAGGCCGAAGCCGAAGGCAAGAAATTCACGCAGGCGCCGCTGATCATCGGCGTCGTGAGCAGAACCGTGGCCCATCCCAAGGTACCGCCGTGGGAGCAGCAGCTGTCCGCAGGCGCCAGCGCCATGAACATCGTGCTCGCGGCCAATGCGCTCGGCTACGCCGCCAACTGGCTGACCGGATGGATGGCGTTCGACCGTGACGTGCTGGATGCGTTTGGCCTGCAGCCCGACGAGAAAATCGCGGGTTTCGTCCACATCGGCAAGGCCGGACGGGCGAACGAAGACAGACCGCGCCCGGTTCTCAGCGAGATCGTGACGCGGTTCTAGGAAGGCCCGCAGGCCAGACTGGAAATGCGATCATTGAAACAGAAGAGACGCCGTCATTGCGAGCGAAGCGAAGCAATCCATGGCACTACAAAAAGGTGGATTGCTTCGTCGCTGCGCTCCTCGCAATGACGGAACTTACTTAATTCACGCCGCCTTCGAGGCGCGATCACCGAACTTTCCGAGCAATGCCGCGATCTCCGACGCCGGGCGCGCGGGGCTGAACAGGAAGCCCTGCACTTCGGTGCATCCTTCCGCGCGTAGCCAGTCGAGCTGATCCATCGTCTCGACGCCTTCCGCCGTGGTCGAAATATTCAGGCTGCGGCCGAGACCGGAAATCGCGCGCACGATCGCGCCACTATCAGGACGATCCGACAGGTCGCGGATAAACGAGCGATCGATCTTGATCTTGTCGAACGGAAAGCTGCGCAGATAGTTCAGGCTCGAATAGCCGGTGCCGAAATCGTCCATCGAGATACGAACGCCGAATTCACGCAACTGATGCAGGATCGAGAGATTGGCGTCGCTGTCTTCGAGCAGGATCGATTCGGTGATCTCGAGTTCGAGCCGCGTCGGCGACAGGCCGGATTGCGCCAGCGAGGAAAACACCACCTGCGTGAGATTGCGGCTGCGGAATTGCGCCGGTGACAGGTTGACCGCGACCCGAACGCCCGAAGGCCACTTCGCCGCCTGCTGACAGGCTTCGCGCAACACCCATTCGCCGAGCGACACGATCAAGCCGATATCTTCCGCGACCGGAATGAAATCGGCGGGCGAGATCATGCCTTTCACCGGATGCTTCCAGCGCAGCAAGGCCTCGAAGGTCACAATGCGATCCTGCGCCAGATCGACCAGCGGCTGATAGTGCAGTTCGAATTCATTGGTCGCCAGCGCGCGGCGCAGATCGATTTCCATGTCACGGCGGCGCTGCGCGAGGCGATCCATTTCCTTCTCGAAGAAGCGGTAAACGCCTCCGCCGTCAGACTTGGCGCGGTACAATGCCATGTCGGCGTTTCGCAGCAATTCCTCGCTGCTCTCGCCGTCGCCGGGAGAGATGGCGATGCCGACGCTCGCACCGATGACGATCTCGAGCCCGTCGATGGTGTAAGGCGCGCTCAGCATCTCGATGATCGCGGCAGCCTGATCGCTCGCTTCGTTCGGCGAGGCGTGGCCAGCGAGGATCATCGCGAATTCATCGCCGCCGAGCCGCGCCACCAAATCCTCGCTGCTCAGGTTCGCCGTCAGCCGCTCCGCCACCTGGCGCAGCAGACGATCGCCCACGGGATGGCCAAATGAATCGTTGACGTTCTTGAACAGGTCGAGATCGATGCACAGCACCGCGACACCGCTGTTGACAAGACGGGTGCGCTCAAGATCCTGCCGCAGCCGTTCGTGGAATTTCACGCGGTTGGCCAGATCCGTCAGCGCATCGTGATGCGCCATATAGGCAACTCGCGCCTCCGCCTTCCGGCGCTCGGTGATGTCCACCACCGAAACCAGGAAGCTGTCGCGCTCATCGACATGCAGACGCCGTCCGAAGGTGAGCACCTCGATCTCGCTGCCGTCAGCCTTCAGGTGCCGCCAGTTGCGGCCGGTGTCGTAGATATCGCCGACCCCGACGAGCGATCGCTGATGCTCTTCCCATTCGTCCTTCGGCCAGAGATCGCGCAATTCCATCGCGAGAAACGTCTCGCGGTCGTATCCGTAGTGGCTCAGCGCCGCTTCGTTCACGCTGCGGAACTTCCGGGTCTCGACATCGAACACCCACATCGGCATCGGGTTGTTCTCGAACAGCAGCCGCGACGACTGTTCGCGCCGCTTCAGGTGCGTCACGTCGGTCATTGAAAGGGAAATCAGATCGCCCATCGTCGACGCATTGAGCGTCAGGGTGCGGGATTCGTCATCGACTTCCAACTGGTCGGCGTTGTCTCCGGCGACGATCGATGAAAGCCACTCGATCACCTGCGGCGAACAGAGCGCATGCGTTCCGCCGCTCAACCGCTGCCAGCGCAGTTCATCCACCGGACGTTGCAACAGCCGCGCCGTGCCCTGATTGAGATGCACGATCTGGAAATCGATCGGCTTGCCGTGAGCATCGCGAACCGCGGCCAGCGAGACGATGCCTTCATCGGTCACGCGGAAGATCGCATCGAGCAGATTGTATTGAGACCCGCGCTGATTGACATAGACGCTGACCAGAACGCCGCCCCAGCGCGAAGCGACCGGCAATGCAAGCACATCGTAAATCCGGACAAGACCGTCGCGCACGCAATGCCCGGTCGCAAGATACGGCTTGCGGGTGGACCGCGCATTCGTGATGGCCTCGCCCACTGTCAGCGCGCAGTCCGGCGGGCATCCATCGAGCGGCGTGTCCCATACGCCGGTGTCGAGCCACTGCTCGACATATCGTCCGGCGCGGGAAATCACCGCGCCCTCGCCGTCTTGCCTGATGAGCATGGTGTGGTCCGCGAGGCGGCCGAGGCTGCCCAGCATCACGTCCTCGAAAAACGGCAACTCCATCCCGGGCTTGAGAGCCGCCTGCCATTTCCGGCGCAGGATCGAAATGTCGCTGAACAGTTCAGGACTGGACGAAGTCTTTTTCGCTTGAGCGGCAACCACAACGCACTCCCACATCGACACGGCATTCTGTCGTGTCAGCGGGCGCATCCAATGCGTGTGCGCTTAAAGCAGCGTAAACGATGCGGGTAAAATGAAACGAAGCAGGGACTGTGACAGTTCTAACTCGTTCGATGGTTAGCGCGCCTTAGAAACCATGACGATTTTAATACAGGACGATGACAGACCGCAGCCTAGCGCGCGATGACTTCGACTTCGCCGTCGACGCCGTTGCTGACGTTGAAGGGACGTTCGAACACCTTGCCCTCGTTCTTGGCGATCACGCGATATTCGCCTTCGGACAGGATCACCTTCGGGAATGCGCCGTTGTATTCCTTGATGACGTCGCCCGCGGGCGTGATGACCGACCATGCGGTGTTGGCGAGCGCCTCGCCGCCCTTCTCGCTGACCAGCTTCATGGTGATCACCGCCGCGCGATGGGTCACGGTCACGTCGGTCAGCTTGCCCGCCTGCACGCGAATGTCGGAACGCACGACGGAGTTCGCGTCGCCGTAGTTCGAGATGATGTAATACGTGCCCTCGGGCACCAGAAGCACATCGCCTGCGGCGACATTCTGCGCCAGTGGCGCGCGTTCACCGACTTCGAACTGGCTGCCCTTGTAGATCGAGAACGTGATCTGCCCCACCGGAATCTTGCTGGTGCCGACGCGGCCCTCGATGCGCAGACCGCCGGCGGGAAGATCGAACGTCTCGCGCAGCGTCTCGTTGCGCACCGTCACCGGCCGAACTGCGCTGACCAGACCGAGCGACGCATGGACGACATAGCCGCCGGGCGCGAGAACGATGTTCGGCGTCGGGTTGCGGTCTTCGCGCACGAGCTGGAATACGCCGCTCGCATCGGGCTTGTCGGAATAGACCCGCCACACCACGCCGCTGTTGACGGCGGGCATGTCCTTGCCGAACCGCGCGCTCAGGGCGAGCACACCTTGCACCGGCGACGGAGATGGAAGCTGCGCGGGGACCGGCGGAGCCGCCACGGTAACCGGCGGCTGGGTCAGGGTCGCGGGCAGTCCGGGTGTCGCGGCCGGGCCCGACGGCGGCGCGAGACTGATCGCGGGACCGGACGGTGTCGGAGAAACGGGAACGTTGGCGGGCGGAACGGGCGGCGGCGCATCGCCGACGAACTGAGCTGCCGCCGGATGCACGCCCATCAGGGCAACCAGCAGCGCCCACGCAAACGGCCGCATCCATGCGCGAAAACGCAAAGCATGAAGGTCATCGGCCCGCGCATTGCACACGGCTGTCCTGCGGGTGAGTCCGAGGGCGGTCATGGCCCGGGTTTTTCACTGAAAACGAGGCAAATTCAAGCCTTACAACGGGCTTGACGGCCTGCTGTCCCACCCTTTGGCCAAATGGCCCATTCTGCTGCGGCGCAGGTCGCGCTACAGTCACATTCTCTGATTACGCGAAACGCTCGTTCGAAACACACCCACGCATTTCGCACCTTTGCGGCCAAATCCGGCCGATTCGGGTATCGGGACCCTCAGGAGACACAGGTTGCTGGAAAGTCTGATCCCATTCCGCCACGGACTGCGCGGCAAGACCGGAACGCCTTTGAACAGGAAGCCGACCATCGGGCTGGCGCTGGGCGGCGGCGCCGCGCGCGGCTTCGCGCATATCGGCATCCTGCGCACCCTGCTGGCCAATGGCATCGTTCCCGACATCGTGGTCGGCACCTCGATCGGCGCGGTGGTCGGCGGCTCCTATGCGGCGGGACATCTCGACACGCTGGAAGCCTGGGCCAGAGGCCTCCTGCCGCGCAACATCTTCAGCTACCTCGACATCCGTCTCAGCGGCTCCGGCCTGATCGGCGGCAGCAAGCTTGCCGCGCAACTGGAAGCCTCGTTCGGCAATATCCTGATCGATGAGCTGCCACTGAAATTCGCGGCGGTCTCGACGGAGGTTAATACCGGTCACGAAATCTGGCTCACCGACGGGAAGCTGGTGGAAGCGGTGCGCGCGTCCTATGCCCTGCCCGGCATTTTCGAGCCGGTGCTGATCGGCGATCGCTGGCTGGTGGACGGCGCGCTGGTCAATCCGGTGCCCGTGTCGGTGGCGCGCGCGCTCGGCGCGGAAATCGTCATCGCCTGCAATGTATCGACGGACGTGTTCGGTCACGGCACCATCATTTCCGGACATGGCAAAGCCACCGCCGAGCCAGAACCCGAACTGCCCATCGAGCCCGTGCCGGAGAAGCGCGGCCTCGGGAAATTCTTCTCGGCGGAAAAGACAGTGAAGCGCGAATTCTTCGGCAGCGCCGGACGTCCCGGAATCTCGACCGTGATGGTCGAAGCCTTCAACATCATGCAGGACCGCATCACCCGCTCGCGCCTCGCGGGCGATCCGCCGGACGTCCTGATCTCGCCGCGGGTCGGCAAGATCGGCTGGTTCGATTTCCATCGCGCCGAGGAAATCATCGGTCACGGCGTCCGCGCGGCCGAGCGCAACATCGAGTCGATTCAGGAAGCGATCAACCTGCTCTCGCCCACCGATAACCAGACGCCGGGCACCGCGCAACCGACGCAGCCGTGACGTGAAGACTATGACCATCTGTCGTCCCGGCAAAGGCCGTGACCCATAACCACCAGGCTCTCCATCAAGACAGACTGCTTGGGCTGCGTCTTTTCAATTTTACATTGACAGGGATGATGGGTCCCGGCCTTCGCCGGGACAACGCATTATTTACGGCGAGGCATCAAAAGCGCACTATGCTGTCTTGATGTAGTCGTGCAGCGCTTCCTGTTCGCGCTCGTATTCGGCGACGCGCCATTTCACCACGTCGCCAATCGAGATCAGGCCGACGATCCGCTCGCTCTCTACCACGGGAAGATGCCGGAATTTACCGGTGGTCATGACTTCCATGATCGCGCTGACGGTATCGGATTCGCGGCAGGTGATGACCTTCGAGGTCATGACGCTGCGCACCGGCTCATCGAGCACGGCCGCGCCCCGCTCGCCGAGGACGCGCACGACGTCGCGCTCCGAAAGAATGCCGTCGATTTTCTGACCGCTCATCACCATGACGGCGCCGATGCGGCGCTCGGATAAAATCTTGACCGCTGCCGACAACTTGGCGTCGGGCGACACGCTGATGACCTGATGACCTTTGGTATCGAGAACTGAGCGAACCGTCATTGTCGTCTCCCCAGAAAAAACCGTCCGGCGGTGCCGGCAGTCCTATGCTTGAGTCAAACAACGCAACGCCAACTTAGTTTCATAGGTGGCGTAAATGATGATGTCGAAGAATGCGGAGGTCCGCAAGGCGCGGATGCGCTCAGCGGATATCCGAGCCGTCCGGCGGGAGCACACCGGCGTTGTTGTCCTGCACAATCGCGCGCGGCACCGGATCGAACAGAGAAAACAGCACCAGACCGGCGATAAATCCGCCGATATGCGCCTGCCATGCGATGCTCTGCGCCGAAGCGCCGATTGCGACAGCACCGAGGCCGGTGAGGATATTGAGTCCGAACCACACCGCGAGAAAACCGAGCACACGCGAATTTCGCAATGAGCGCATCAACGACAGCGCAGGCACGCGGGCCGCGGCCTCGGTGTCGCCGCGTCCGAACGACAGAAAGCTTCCATACTGAAATGCAAAGCGGATCGCGGCGGCCATCATGCCCGACACCGCCGCCGACGCGCCGATCATCGGCGCCACTTCATGCTGATGCGTCAGCAGATGCGCGAATGCGCCCGCAACGGCGGTCACCGCGAAGAACAGAAAAAACCGCACCGTGCCGAACCGGCGGGCGACCGCACTGCCGAATGGCAGCATCCACAGCATGTTGAACCCGATATGGGTCAGATCCGCATGCAGGAAGGCGTAGGTCAGGAAGGTCCATATCTCCGCGCCGACACCGCCCGGAAAACTACCCGCCAGCACCGATGCGTCGTAGCGCGCAGGCACGAAGCCGAAGGTCCAGATCACGTCCTGATCGGTGGCCAGCGGCAGCAGCGCCCGGATGCCATGGATACCGATCATGATGACGAGCAGCGCCGTCATTCCGAAAGGAATGGTCAGGATCGGTTCGCGGGAGGCTTGAGGAGAATCCAAGGGTGCACAATGTCTCGAAGGCGGAGCAGTCCCTGAGATAGGCGGGTTTGACGGTGCGGCGCAAGCGCCCGCGCCGAGATTCAGCCGTCCGCCCTCGATAGACAAAGAAAAAAGGGAGGGCCACGAAAGCCCTCCCTTGGTCTCACCGGTCTTTTGCGCGGGGTCTAGCTCGAGCGCGTCGCGCTCCGGGCACCCCCACCCCTCCCCGCACAATGACCAGACGTTTTCCGCCGCCTGTTGTTCAACCTTGAGTTCTTAGCCACCGCCGGTTTCTGGAGAAAACCGGCGACCTGGAGTAATCGGACACTAGCCGGGCTACGTTCATCCACGAAGCGAATGGTGAATCTATCGTTAATGGCGAGCGGGCGACGTTCTCGACGCCGGCGCCAAACAAAAAGGCCCGGCAGGTTTGCCGGGCCCTCCTGAAAAGATTCAGACGTTAGCGGTGATGACCGCCGCCGTGGCCGCCACCCGGACGGCCTCCGCCCGGACGACCACCGCCTGGACGGCCAGCACTCGGACGGCCACCTCCCGGACGGCCGACATGCGGACGACCACCGCCCGGACGACCGACATGAGGACGCCCGCCCGGACGACCGATGACGTGACCACCGCCGCGGTGCCAGCCGTGCCAGCCATGACCGCCGCCCCAGCCGAGGCCGCGACGGAATGCATAACCGCACCAGTAGAAGCCGGGACCGTGCCAGCCGGCGTCGTACCAGCAATAATTCCGGCCGCCGAAGATGAATTGGGCCTGCTGAACATCACTGGATGCCGCGGGAAGGCCTACGCCGCCTGCGGGCAATGCCGCGGCAGGACCGGCAAACGCGGCTGCGCCCAGCGCAAGCGCAGCGGCAAGAACAAGTTTCTTCATGTCAGGGAGTCTCCGTAGCAACAGGAATTTGCGCAACTTTGCAGAATGACAATGCACGCCTTCGTTGAAAGTTCCCGAAACCGCGCGACCGAAATGCACAAAGCAAACGCGGATGACGGCTGTCGCCAACACCGTGCATCGGGGCGATAGGCCGTGAGGCTTCGCCTTATGACCAAGATGTTAACGGATATGCTTAATTTAACCTTAACAGCGCAAACCCGGCGCGGAAGCCGCGAAACCGCCACTCCGGCATGGACGCTGCACCTCAAGTCCCGCACAACAAACAGGGGCCTGGCGTTGCCTGAAAGCGGGACAAATCTGTCTCGCCGTGGTGGCGCGCAGGGCGGGATACGACGACATGAAGCATCCAGCCAACCGGGAGTTCTACTCCTATTGGGACGAGAAGCGGGACGGAGCGGCCGCACCCGAGCGCGGTGATCTGGACCCGGAGCGGGTCCGCCACCTGCTCGGCGACATTTTCGTGCTGTCCTGTGACGAGGCAGCCGGTTACCCGTTCCGGGTCGCGGGCACCCGCATGTGCGCCCTGCTCGGCCGCGACCTGAAGGGCCAGAGCTTCACCAGCCTGTTCCACGACGACGACCGTCCGGAAATGCAGGACCTGCTGGCGATCGTCGCCGACGAAACGCTCGCGACCGTTGCAGGCATCACCACGCTAGCGGCAGACGGCACGCGGGTTCACCTGGAGCTTCTGCTGCTGCCGTTCAGCGCACGCTCGCATGCGCCGGTCAGCCTGACCGGCCTGCTTGCCCCGCTCACGCCGATCGAAGGACTTCACACCTTCGGCGGGCTGAAGGATTTCAGCCTCACGTCGTGGCGTTATCTGAACCAGGAGCGGAAGGGCCAGCGCAATTTGCGCAAGTGGTCTCTCATTCGCGGCCTCACGGTCTACGAAGGCCTGCGCTGACAAGGTTCTGTCAACACTAACAGATCATTAACCCTGACGCCCGTAAGGTTCATCCATACCGAACGACCGGTCAACCGGTGTGGAAATGGCGTTAGCGCAAAGACAACTCATTCGGCCGTCCTCGCAAGAGCGGCGACGCTTCCAGCGCGTGAAGGTTCATCTGCTGGGACGTTACATGCTCTCGGACCGCCGTGAGTATCCCTGCCAGGTGATCAACATGTCGCCGGGCGGCGTTGCCATGCTTGCGCCGGGACTCGGGCATGTCGGCGAGCGCGTGGTCGCCTATCTCGATCATGTCGGCCGCGTCGAAGGCAAGATCACCCGTCTGCTCGACAACGGCTTCGCGATGACCGTGGGCGCGACGCCCCGCAAGCGCGACAAGCTCGCAGCCCAGCTCACCTGGCTTGCCAACCGCCAGATCCTCAATCTGCCGGAAGACCGTCGCCACGACCGTATCTCGCCGCGCAATCCGATCTCGGTGCTGACATTCAGCGACGGCCGCGCCATGACCTGCCGGATCATGGACCTTTCGCTGTCGGGCGCGGCGCTTGCCGCCGAAGTCAAGCCGCTGGTCGGCGAGCCCGTGACGCTCGGCCGCGTGCAGGCCCGCGTCGTTCGCCACCTCGAGGAAGGCTTCGCGATCGAGTTCGTTCATCAGCAGCTTCCAGAGACAGTCGAAGACAACGTAAGCGCGCGGTAAAATACCGCGGTTACCGATTTCTGAGTTTTGAGACCGCTCAAGGCGATATCCGCACCCGGATATCGCCTTGAAGCTTTTTGGAGCCTCCGCGCGGGGCCCGGCGGCTCGCGCCCGAGATCATGGAAGTCTCGCGATTCCAAAGCGATGGGCCACAATCGATAAAATTTGAATCAAATTCGATTATCTCGAATTTTATGCGTATTTTACTCAAGTATAGATCAATTTCGCGCCGTCTTTTACTTGTACTTGCTTCAATTGTACTTTGACGACTTAGCCGCCACGCAAATCCTTTGTGTGAAAAGTGGTCCCAACAAGAAAAACGGGGGCCACAATGTTTTCAATCCGTGGACGGGGAATTGGTCTGACGATCGTCGCAGGCATGATGTGCCTGTCGGCATCGGCACAGGCCGCAAGCGAACGAACGCTTTACGCCAGCCTTGGCGACACGACGCGCTCGCCGATCGGCTGGGTGGAATTCTGCGCCGATCATCCCGGCGAATGCCGCGGCGGCGCGACACAGCCGCGCGACATCGTGATGACGCAGGCGGCATGGAAGGATCTGTTGCGGGTCAACCGCTGGGTCAATGACACCGTCAAGCCGCAGACCGACATGGACCACTGGGGCGTCGTCGAGCGCTGGTCGTATCCGACCGACGGCTATGGCGATTGCGAAGACTACGTTCTTTTGAAGCGCAAGATGCTGATCGATGCCGGATGGCCGCGCGAGGCGCTGCTGATCACGGTGGTGCGCGACAGGAAGGGCGAAGGCCACGCCGTGCTGACCGTGAAGTCCAACAAGGGCGAGTTCATCCTCGACAACCAGAACGAGGACGTTGTCGCCTGGACGGAGACCGGCTACCGCTTCGTGAAGCGGCAGTCGCAGAGCGATCCGAATGTCTGGGTCTCGCTTGGCGATTCGCGTCCGGCGGTTGCGACGGCAAGCTCACGTTAAACCAGAACTTGAGGACCCACGACCCGGTCGCATCCCCACCCCTCCCCGTCCCAGACCGGATCGTGCGCGACCGAGCCTCCCCCAGGCTCGGTCGCAACTTTTTTGGATCGCTGACAACCTCGCGTTCCTCGGGCATCATTCCTGCGGGAATCTCCTTCCCGCGTTTTGATGGGCATAAAGGTGGAAAATGTTTTTCAGAAAGTATTGGTCAAGACCACTTGCACGGATCCTCTTCACAGTCATCGCGCTCGGCTTCGGGCCCGCATTAGCGCAGGCCGCAACGATCGTGGCCCTCGGCGCCAGCAACACCTACGGCAAGGGCGTCGCCCGCAACGAGGCTTACCCGGCGCAGCTTCAGGCCATCCTGAAGTCCAGCGGCAAGTCCGTCCGCGTCATCAACGCAGGCATCAATGGCGACACGACGGAAGGAATGCTGCGGCGGCTCGATCGTGCGGTGCCGAACGGCACCAGTCTTGTCATCCTTCAGCCGGGCGGCAATGACCGGCGCAAAGGCACCCCGGATCGCACTTCGGAAATCCAGAGTCGCCTGAGCGCCCGCGGCATCCCGGTCATTATGATGAGCAACAGCATGCTGTCCGGGCTTCCGCATCAGGCGGACGGTGTTCATCTGACACCCGAGGGATATGCCATGCTCGCGAAATCCATCGCGCCAAGCGTACAGGGTGCCATGCGCTGAAGCTTGCGCAACGACGGACGAGAACCCCGCCAGATCGGGGTTCTCGATCCTGCTCTCCATCAAACGCGATGGGCGTCAGAGGCGACTATCACGAAAGCAAGCAAGCCCCGCCCTGCCCTGACATCGGCGCTAGCCGACCTTCTTCAAACCCGCCTTGAAGCGCTGGCCGTTGTGGACGTAATGCGCCGCGCCGTAGGTCATGGCCTTGACCTGCTCGTCGGTCAGCGTCTTGATCGCGCGCGCCGGCGCGCCGAGCACCAGCGCATTCGCCTCGAACGTCTTGCCTTCGGTAATGATCGCACCCGCGCCGACGATGCAGCCCTTGCCGATCCGCGCGCCGTTCATAATGATCGCGCCCATGCCGACCAGCGCGCCATCCTCGATGGTGCATCCGTGCAGGATGACGTTGTGGCCGATGGTGCAGTTCTTGCCGATGGTCAGCGGAAAGCCGGGATCGGTATGAAAGGTGCAGTTGTCCTGCACGTTGGAGCCTTCGCCGATCTCGATCAGTTCGTTGTCGCCGCGCAGTACCGAGCCGAACCAGACGCTGGCATTGCTCTTGAGGCGCACATTGCCGATCACCGTCGCGGTTTCAGCGATGAAATACTGTCCGTCCGCGGGAAGTTCGGGTGATTTTCCGTCGAGTTCGTAGATCGCCATGCATGGTCTCCTTGTCGGATGACCATGCCACGGAAGACAGCCGTCTGGCGAGAGTTCGCGGACCGGATCAGGCGATGACGCCGGTGGTTTCCAGCAGCATCAGAACGAAGGTGCCCGACATCATGCTCCAGAAGCCGGCGATGATGGTGGCGAGCGCCACGAATTCCACCCGCCGTCCCTCGATGGTGCGTCCGCGCACGGTGTTGCGCATGATGATGAAAGGCGCTGCGAACACCAGAAACGGCACCGCCGCCATTGCCTTCGCCGCGTCCTGCGCCAGAAGGCCGAAGCCCGCGGGCTTTCGCACGAAGGCCTGGAATCCGCTGCTCAGCGCGCCCGCCAGCGCAAACCCGATGAGGATGGCAAAGAACGAATTCAGCGCTTCAGGCGACATCGGAGACTCACTACGCAGGACATGTCGGTATCGACGCGCGGAGTGACGCGCCCGGTCCCTTCACTTTGCAAAATGCCGCCGCGCCCGCCAGCTTATCCTTAAGGAAAGGTTAATGCCGCGCCGCTGCTCCATCTTGCCTGCATGGCTCGGGCAGCGCGCCATCGCCGGGAACTTCAAGAAAATCCGCCTCGCCATGGCATAATCGCCGCGATTCGGCCGGACCGTATGGCCTCCCTTCCAAAACTCCGACGTCCGCACATGGCTCTGACTTCCTCCACCTCTCCCCGCCGCAGCGCGCGCGGCGCACAGCACGGTCATTTCGTGCCGTTCGCCGTGATGGGCGGCATCGGCGCCTGCGCCATCGGCGTTGTCGCTTACCTGCTCTGGCCGACGTGGAATGTGGAGAAGCCCGGCGATCCCACGCGGCTGCCGATCAGCATCGGCAACACGCTGTTCAACGTGCCGACCCAATCGATCCGGGTGAAGGTGCAGAAGCGCACCGGCCCCCAGGAGCGCGTCGATCTGAATTTCGTCTATCCGTCGCTGGAGCCGCCCGAAGCGCCGCGTCACGTGACGCAGGAGACGGTAGAAGAGAATCTTCCGGAGATCGACCGCATCTTCGTCTCGATCGCCGCGCATCACGATGCGCTATCGCCGGATGAGCGGACGCGCACGATCTATCCGCGCTATCTCGATCAGAATGCCGGAACGCTGCAGGACGGATTGAGCACGCGGCCGTTTCGCGACGGCACGCCCTATGCCAACGAAGACCTGGTCTATGCGTCGTCGCCGCAGATCGTCGCGCGCTGCACGCAGGACGGCAAGACGCCGGGCATGTGTCTGAGCGAGCGGCGGATCGAGGGTGCGGACCTGACGTTCCGCTTTCCGCGTGCGTGGCTCGCCCGGTGGCGCGAGGTCGCCAACGCGATGGATCAGATCATGACCCGGATGCGCACGCCGCGGGGATAGAACTTGCTAATTGGTGTGAAGCGACAAGCAGCCTCATGGTGAGGAGCGCCGCGCTTGCGGCGCGTCTCGAACCATGAGGCGTGTGGCACGGTACTCTTTGCCGACCCCATCCTTCGAGACGCGCGCAAACGCGCGCTCCTCAGGATGAGGTCTCATCTCTTTCGCTCAGTCTTCGTCTTCCTCGATATCCGTCTCGAGGATCGCCATCTGGAACTGATACGACCGGTCATCGTCCTCATCGTCGACGAACAGCACGCCGATGAATTCCTCGCCGATATAGACCTCGGCGGAATCATCCTTCTTCGGACGCGGCACGACGCGGATTTTCTGATTGCCGAACACGCGCTTGAGATAGGCGTCGAGCTTTCTGACTTCGGTCACGTCCACGGTCGTTCTCCAGATGAGATGATGTTTGCGACAGCTTTAGTGCGATATGGCGCGGACTGCCAGCGGACATTTTGAGAAAATGCAGATCGCTATGCGAATGTTTCGCGGCGCATCGCAAACAGATCAGATGCCGATGGCGTTGATCATCTGGTTCATGGTGCGCGACGGCTCGGAGCAGCCCGCCTCGCCGACGATCTTCGCCGGCACGCCCGCGACCGTGACGTTGTTCGGCACATCCTTCAGCACGACCGAGCCGGACGCCACGCGCGCGCAGTGACCGACTTCGATATTGCCGAGAATTTTCGCGCCCGCGCCGAGCATCACGCCGTAACGGATCTTCGGATGACGGTCCTCGTTTTCCTTGCCGGTGCCGCCGAGCGTCACGCCATGCAGGATCGACACGTTGTCCTCGATCACCGCCGTCTCGCCGACGACAAGGCCGGTAGCGTGATCGAGGAAAATGCCGCGGCCGATTTTCGCGGCGGGATTGATGTCGGTCTGGAATTCCGCCGAGGAACGGCTCTGGATGTAGAACGCGAAATCCTTGCGGCCGTTGTTGTGCAGCCAGTACGCGAGGCGATGCGCCTGAATGGCGTGGAAGCCCTTGAAGTAGAGCAGCGCATCGATGAAGCGCGAGACGGCCGGATCGCGGTCATAGACGGCGACCAGATCGGCGCGGAATGCATTGCCGAGATCGGGATCGGCTTCGAGCGCGTCGTTATAGGCCTGACGGATCAGATCGCCGGACAGCGCGGAATGATCGAGCCGCTCGGAGATGCGATGCACCACCGCATCCTCGAGCCGGTCATGATGCAGCACGGTCGAATAGATGAAGGTCGCAAGCTCCGGCTCGCGCTTCACGATCTCTTCGGCCTCGTCCCGAATCCGGGTCCAGACAGGATCGACGGTCGAAAGAGAGCCTTTCGTATCGAGATGATGCTTGACCATGTTCAGGACCCGGTTGATCGGCGTTGAGGATATCTTACCACATAATCGACGGAAGGAAGGCTGCAACGGCTGTGAAGGTTGACGTTGGAATAATGATCTCCCGCCGTCGTAGAATATTCATCTACGCTTCCATCAAGGCTGCTGTGCAAGGAACGCCAGAACACCCTCCTTGTAAACCCGGTCCCCCACCGCCCGCATGTGGTCGCGATTTGGAATATCAAGCACTTGCGACCCCGGAATGACTTCGCTGAGACGCTGCGCCGAGCCCGCCACGTCATCGATCGTACCGACTGCGATCAGCACCGGAACAGAGATCGAGGCCGCTTCCTCCCGTGTCATGAGACGTCGCGAACCGCGCATGCAGGCCGCGAGCGCCCTGCGATCAGAGCGGGTCTGGTCTGCAAATGTCCGGAACATGCGGCCCATAGGATCGGTCACCTCGTCCAGCGAGGATGCCTCCAGCGCAGCCGCGACGTTTTCGCCGGGACGACCTTCGTCATCGACCAGACCGATGCCGATGCCCCCGAGAATCGCGGAACGCAGCCGCTCGGGATTGCGATGCGCGAGATAGGCGGTGATCCGCCCGCCCATCGAGTAGCCCATCATGTCGGCGCGCGCGATGTTCAGATGATCCATTAGCGCGCGCACGTCACCGGCCATGATGCCAATGTGATAATCTTCGGGATCGTAGAGCTTTGCCGACTCGCCATGACCGCGATTGTCCAGCGCGATGACGCGACGTCCCGCCTTGGTGAGAGTCGAAACCCACGAAGGGTAGATCCAGTTGATGTCCTTCGTCGATGCGAAGCCGTGCACCAGAACGATCGGATCGCCCTCGCCTTCATCGAGATACGCAATTTCAACGGAGCCGTTGTGAAAGCTCGGCATCGCTCAGTCCATTGTTGATGGGGGTTGTGTGGGCAGATGTGACCGCAACGGTCGTGGTGTCAGGACGGCAGTTTATCCGGATGCAGCGGGCCTGACCAGATGCACGTGGTAGGGAGATGTCATGCTGACGGTGCAGCCAATTGCGTCTTCGCCAAGGCAAGTTCGCGGCGTGCTTTCTTCAGCTTGCCGCGCTGAATCCACGATAGCGTGAGCCGCTCGGTCGTCGCCTTGATGGAGGCAACGAATCCGATCAGCGACAACAGCGCGGTGAATACCCACCACGCCAGATTGAACGCACCGGCGGTGAGCAGCAGCGCGCCGCGACCGAGAATTTTCACAATCGCGCGTGTCTGGCCGCCTTTGGATTCCGCAAGCCGCGCCGCGCGCGCCACATCCTTCGGACCATCCGCAATGCGCAGCACATCGAGCGCGCCCTTGGTGCCGGCTTTCTCGCCGACACGGCCGACATCCTTGGCAAGACGCACCAGCGCGCCCGCCTTCTCGGCCTTGAATGCCGCCTTTACCGCACTGATGGTCTGTCCCGGCCGCACGATCGATGCGCCCGCGACCGCCTGCTGCAGCATCGGTCCGTCCACCACGCCGCGCGCCGAGCGCCCCGCCCATTCGGTCAGGCCCGCGCCAAGCCGCCCGACCTTGCGGGCGTCCTTCACCATGGTGAGACCAGCGCGAACCGGGGTCGCGCCGCCAACCGAAACATAAGTCGCCGCCGTTACCGCAAGGCCGACGCTGGCGAGGCCGAGCACCAGACGGTCGGCGTCCTCGCCCATGGCGAGCCGCTTGCCTTCCCGCACCACGTCGCGAACATCGCCGAACACGAACAGGTCACCCGCCACCGTGCCGGACAGGCTCGCCATGTCCTCCGCCTCTCCGGTCACGAGCCCGGTGACGAAACGGCGGGCGGTGCTGGCGGTCGAATTTTCCTCGGTCACGGCGGCATCGACCCGCGCCGTCAGTTCAGGCGGCAGCGGGATATTCCGGTCCGCCGCGAGATCGATAAAACTTTTCGCTAAATCCGCGTCCCCGGCATCCAGCGCCTGAACCGCGCCCTGCCCCAGAACATCGTTATTCCTGACGGCAGAACCGACCTGGATGTCCGCCAGCCGCACCGGGTCATCCTGGGCCAGCAACAGCGTCCCGGCGTCGCGCGCATGGGGCCACAGCACGGCGCAAGCCGCCGCCGAAGCCGCCGTGGCCAAAACGGCCAGACCGATGCGCCAGGATGTCTTCATAGCATTGGATAACCTTTTTACGGTCCAAGAGTTCGACCCACCGGTTCAGCCGGTGACCGGGAAATGACATGGTGCGCCGTTTTTCCGACACAACCTCCCCTCCGAAAGAAGGGCTTTCCCAACACGGCGGGATTGTGTCGAATTCACATCGTCTTCCCTGCGGCGAATTGGACTAAACCGGCGCCGCAATCTAGGAATAAACTGTGTCGCTCGGTATGCTGGCGGCCGCGCTTGTCGCCGCGCGTTGCGGCATGAGCGAAACGTTGAAGATCAGGATTGAGGTAGGGTTGCTATGGCGGATCACGTCGTCCCACACTTTCATAACGATGCGGGCGTCGCCACCATCGAAATCGGCTCGCGCGAGTTCATGTGCGTCGGCGCGAACCCGCCGTTCGATCATCCGCACGTGTTTCTCGACCTCGGCGACGACAACGAGATCATCTGCCCCTACTGCTCGACGCTGTACCGCTACGCCAAGGATCTCGCCCCCGGTCAGGCCCGTCCGCCCGAATGCGTGGTGAAGGACAAGGTCGCCTGACGAGCCGGTGGCCATTTCGCGCACCATCGTTGTCGCTGGTGCGGGTATCGGCGGACTGACGGCTGCGCTGGCGCTTGCCGCCCGTGGCTTCCGCGTCATCGTCATGGAACGCGCCGAGCGGCTTGAGGAAGCCGGTGCGGGACTGCAGCTTTCGCCCAACGCCAGCCGCATCCTGATCGAACTGGGGCTCGAGCCGCTGCTCGCCCGGCGCGCGATCACACCCGAGTCCATCAGCATCATGACCGCGCGGACCGGCAAGGAAATCGGCCGCATTCCGCTCGGAGAGGCCGCCACCTTCCGTTACGGCGCCCCCTACTGGATCATCCATCGCGCCGATCTTCAGGCCGCGCTGGTCACCAAAGTCAAAAGCCATCCGGACATCGACCTGCGGCTCGGTGCGCAATACGAAGACGTCGCGGTCTATCCGAAGGGCGTCACCGTGGTTCAGCGCAGCGGCGTCGACCGCGTGCAGGAGCCGGTGCTGGCGCTGATCGGCGCGGACGGCGTGTGGTCCAGCGTGCGGCACCAGGTTTTTCCCGAAGCGCAGCCGCAGTTCACCGGCAGCATCGCCTGGCGTGGCACCGTCGATGCCGCACAATTGCCGCGCGGCTTCAACGCGCAGCGCGTGCAACTCTGGATGGGCACCAACGCCCATCTCGTCGCCTATCCGATGTCGGGCGGCAAGCGCATCAATGTGGTCGCCGTCGTCTCCGGCGAGTGGAACAGGCCCGGCTGGAGCGAGCCCGGCGACGTGGTGGAAATCGCCGGGCATTTCTCCGCGCCGCATTGGCCGATCGCCGCGCGCATGATGATCGGCGCGGTGGACAGCTGGCGCAAATGGGCACTGTTCGCCATGCCCGACGGCGGCGCGTGGAATAAAGGACCGATCGCGCTGCTCGGCGATGCGTCTCATGCGATGCTGCCGTTCGCGGCCCAAGGCGCGGGCATGACGATCGAGGACGCCGCAGTGATTGCAAAATGCCTTGAAAGTTTGCCAACGAATCCAGCCGCGGCCTTCGCGCAATATGCCGCGCAGCGGGCGCAGCGCGTCACGCGGGTCCAGCGCACCGCGCGCAAGAACGGGCAGACCTATCATCTCGGCGGTCCGGTCCGCTTCGCGCGCGATCAGGTGATCCGCTTGCTTGGCGGCTCGCGCCTCCTGTCGCGGCAGGACTGGATCTACGACTGGCATCCTTGATGCGAAGGGTATGCGGCATTTGGCAAGCTGTTGAAAACGGCGAGATCTGAATCTGACATGTCCCGGGCGCGATGCAGCGTGTAACGCTGCTTCGCAGAACCGGGACCGTCACAAACCCTGATTGAAACGGCCCCGGCTCTGCGGAGCGGCATGAAGAATGCCGCACCGCGTCCGGGGCAAAGAACGATTTTCCGCAGCCTGCTGACTACCGCCGACGCCGCACCGGAGGCGCAGGCTGCGCGGCAGGCGTGTGCGCGGGGGCTGCGAGATCGGCCGGCGTGCAATTGTTGGCGGCGATCTTCTCATCGATCTGATCACGCCGCGCGCGCTCGGACAGGTAATCGGTCTGGTAAGCCAGGCCTGACATCAGCGCGCCGCCCGCGCCGGTTTCCGCCTTCGCCATCAGCCCTTCGAGTTCGGTCACGCGGTTGTTGGCGGTGCGGCGTGCCGTTCCGAGCTGCTGGCAGTTATAAAGATCGTAGGCCGCCGGATCGACGAACATGCTCGACGACGGGCCTGAAGCGCACCCGCCGAGGGTCATGGCAAGACCGGTAGCAAGACCCGCGCCTGCAACAAGACGGAACGCCGCCTCGAACGGCCCGCGCCGGATATGCGATCCGCTCAGGCTGCGCTCGCGCCGATCATTGATTGAGTAATATGTCATGCACGCCGTGTTACGGGTCTTCGTGTTGAATTTGTGGTGAGACGCGGCTTACAGGGTTTCCTGCTTCAGGCCGCATTCCTTGCAGGTGAAACTCGCGCGCCGGACGCCCCGCTCCGCGGACACGCGATTGGCCACGCCGCACTTGCCGCACTTGGCCTCGATCCGCGTATTGCCCTGCTTGACGACAAGGGCCTTGCGCTCCATCGCTTCGCGCACGAGACGCTCGGTCTCCTCGCGCAATGCCTTCTTGTCCATCGTTCATCCCCAGCTTGCCGGGCGGAGAGATTCCGCCCAAAACATTTAACGGGCCTTGGCCCCGCTTAACAAACCATATCCATCGGCCGTGCGACGAAATCGCCACTGGCTGACGCCATCGGGCCGAACGGTCAGCACGCCTTCGCTGGCCTCGAACCGGGTCTTGTTGCTCGTCATGGTCCCGTTATGGCTTTTCCACTTCAGCGCGACAAAACTGCCGCGCACCTGGCAATCGTAAACCCCGCCAAGCTCGCTCCGGAAGATCAGCCAGCCGAACGTATCGTCGGTCTGGCGCGGTGGCTGCCTCAGGGCGAAATAGGACTGGACGCTGGCCTGACAGACCAGCGCGGACGGCCAGGCCTGTTCATTGGTCTGGGCGAAGGAAGCCGTCGGCGCGAGAAACGCTGAGACAAGCAATCCGGCGATTCGAAACGACACTGAAGTATCCTGACAACATGGCGGCTTCGGAACAACATCCGCCCTCAACTGGTGCGGACGGCGGGAATCGAACCCGCACGACGTTGCCATCGAGGGATTTTAAGTCCTAGCGGGTCTATCTAAAATATATGATTTCATTGATGAATTTCTATCTTAAAAACTCAGCGTGCTAAAATCGATGCTAGAAAATGACGATTTCCGCTCTTTTTTGCCTCCCGAATGTGCTGAACATCATACAACTGAGTTGGCGTTGGGCACCGACCCTTGACGACACGCCCAGCCGGGCCTGAGTGTCGTTACTGTCGCAGCGAAGGCGAAGCAATGCCGAAGCTCATCCTGAATCTAGCCAGACTTCTCTAACAGAGTCTTGAGGGCGTGGAAGCGAGTCTTTCCAACAAAAAAGAGGCCGTTACAGCGGCCTCTTTCCGTACATAACCGCTCGAAGGAGCGATGTGTCCCTTATGAGTCGAGGACATGGGCTGGTCAAGCTTTAGTGCCACACTGACTTCAAGCTCCTCTACCTCTTAACTGGAAATTTGTGCAGATTCTGGTATTCTCTGGGCATGACTAGTCATAAGAAATCCGGCGCGAATAAGCGCGTTTCCGCCAAGTTCGTAATTGGCCGTGAACGCTTTGCGCAAATCAGTGCCGTCGAAGGCATCAAGCTTAGCGGTGAAATGAAAAAGCGTAGCGATCGTTTCGACCGTGAGGGTTTGTCTCCGGCTCAACGTCGCAAAGAGATTATCAAAGCTTACAAGAAGGCTTGATGATTGAGCATGTACGAGGCCATTGATGACCCGTACTGCTACCCAGGAACGTCTGTTCTCAAAAATAAGCTCGAACTCAGGAAACAAGCTGATCTCGATAAGTTCGAGGCGGAAATCTCATTCCAGCGTTCGACCGAGCCCCTCCCCGCCGGGAAGCTGACCTACTCTCACTATTGCGCCATCCATAAACACCTGTTTCAGGACGTCTACACCTGGGCTGGCAAACCGCGCACCGTGCGTATTGCCAAGGGTGGCAGCATGTTCTGCTATCCGGAAAGCATCGATCGCGAGGCAAAGAAGCTGTTCAAGCAGCTGGTCGAAGCGAAGTATTTTAAGGGACTCACGCCGCAGAAATTCTCAGAGGCAGCGGCGCATTTCCTGGCCGACCTCAATGCCATCCACCCTTTCCGGGAAGGCAACGGCCGTAGTCAGCTGAGCTTCTTCATTTTGCTGGCCGAGAAAGCCGGTCACCCTATCGACCTGAAGAAGATGAATCCTGAAGCCATTATGCAGGCGGTGATCGCCAGCTTTGGCGGGAATGAGAAGCCGTTGGCTAAGCTGATCCTGGGACTCGTTCAGTAGCTTTCCCGCTACCTGCCCCTTAGCCATCTCGGCAGTTGCCAAAATTCGGCGTATGCTAAAGCTTCAACCCAAGGAGGAAAATGATGTCAAAACTTCCAAAGGCAACTCTCTCCCATAACAAGACCAAGGAAACATGGGACCTCAGGGAAGACAAATCTCACAAGCTGATTAAGTCGTTCGAGAGTAAAGCTGACGCTACAACTGGAGGATCTCTTTCAAAAGCACTAGGCAAAGCGGGCGGCTCGGTAAAGATCGAAAAGATGAATGGCAGATACCAGGAAGAGCGGACTTTTCCTCGGAGCGCTGATCCGCGAAAATCAAAGGGCTGAAAGTGACGGTTAGGTCGGTAAGGCCTCAGTAGATGCCCAAGCAAGCTGAATGGGTCGCAGACGTAGAATTCGTCATTTCGGAATGCGTTCGGATTCAAAAGATTACGGCCACCGGCAAGCCAGCTGACTGGAGTAAAGAGCTTTCCAAGAATGATATGCTTTGCCACTTACCAAGAGCGGATGGGCAAGGGATCATTCTGTGCGGGGCGAAGGCATATTTTCGTCTCAAAGAACTTGCCACCACGGCTTTAAGGCACAGCGATGCGTTAGGAACAGTTCAGCCGGATAAAGTTTTTGAGGCTTTACGCGATCTAGTTTCGGAGCGGTTCATTTTTGGAGAAGTGCTCATCACCTCCCAGACCGTTGAAAAGGCCATGGCCACAGCCGTCAAAGAGGCAAAGAAGGGCCGATCGAACGTAATACACCTCATTCCTTGTCGGCTCATGTACGCAAAAGAGCCAGATTCCTTCGCTGTCGGGCCAGTTACCTTCAAAACAAATGCGGCTTTCAAAGCCGAAATGGGGCCTCATTATGAATCATATCTAGCCGCTGAACAGGTCGGTGTTGGCGTACGGGATTCATATTACTTGGATGAAGCCCAACACTACTATGATGGTTTTAGCTGGATCGCACGGGTCGAGGTTCTCAAATGCGACCATACGATTTCAAAAGAACGAGCGCTCCTTGCCGTAACGGCAGCCGTCGATATCTTGCACATCATTTTTGGCGCTTATTACACCGAGAGAATGGTGGTCGCTGGCCCTCGAATGGAGAACGATAATCGCGCTCATATGACTTTGTCGGAACGCTCAGGCCTACATGTCTCCCTTTCGTCGGCGGCGACATCTGCGGTTGGATTTGGGGATGGCTGGGGCGTGTTTTTGAAGCGACCAGACATTGCTTTTCAGCTTCAGGCTGCGGCGCGAGTTATTGAACCGATTGTAAATCCCGATATATCGCGCCCACTCGGATTGAAGATCGCCGATGCCGCAGCATGGTTCGGTTTGGCGGTTCGAGAAGAAATCGATGCCTCTCGTATTGTGAAGGCCATTACAGCTCTAGAACGACTGATCCTGACTGATGAGAAGGAGAATCTCGCTGAGCTTATCTCACAGCGAGCAGCAGCAATCTGCTGCGATGCAGGTCATGACATAAAGGGCTTTGATGAATTGGCAGGTCGCTTGAAAAAAGCTTACGACCTACGTTCACGCCTGGTCCACGGCTCTTTGTCCCCATTCGACCCCGAAGTCCGAGACAGCGTGGATAATTGTCTGATATTGTGTGAAAAGGTTCTTGGATCTGCGCTCAGTTTTTTCCTTTTTCATAAGCTGCTGGATACGCCTATTACGAATAGGCAACTTTCTGCTGGCTTTTCGGAATTGGTGATGCAGATCAAGGCTAAGGCAGAATCCACAACGACACGCCAAGCCTAAGCGCCTGAAAATAACCAGGCCGAGATACTGGCAGCATTACGCGGCTGATTGATCGGGGCCATCTAACAAAGGGGCATCCAAGCTATCAATTTCTGGCATGGCTTTACCTGCGATTCCTTGCAGATCACCGTGCATGCCGACTGTGGAGTCGATTACGCTTATCAATTGGCTTTCGCGCTTGGCCCACGCACGGGTCATCAGCTTACGCTCTTTATCCAGGTCTTCTCGCATCTCACTGAATCTCTCAACGATAGCCTCCAAACGCTGCCGGAAGCGGGTTCCGGTCAAGTATTGATAGACTTCTTCGGCTTTGCTCAATTGGCCCTGTTGTAGGACGCGCGCACCGTTCACGGCGACAAGCGACTGGCGAAGAGCCATAGCTACCGGAAGAGCACAACGAGGATGAGCTACCCAGATTCCGTCTATGAAATCAAAAGTTTCAACCTGCTTTGGAAGAGCGTTTGAGATCACCAGGGCGATATCCGCATTGCAGCGTCTTTGATCTTCGCGGAGTTTTGGCAACCAACTATCGGCCCAATTCTTGGTACGCTTTGATTCCCAAAGAATAACCCCAGCGGCAGGGCCTATTGAAGCGTTCACCCGCTGAATGACATCTGCACCCAACTCTCCTTTCGCGACGGGCTCGATAACATCCGTTGGAAACTTGGCTCTGAGAATTTCCTCAAGTTCAAGTTCTAGAACCTCACCCTGAGTCTGTTGCGAACTCTGCTCGGCTTTACGTCGGAGTTCTTCGATCGTCCGGTTCATACCGGCAATCTGTTGATCCTTTTCTGAAACCTTGAGTTTGAGAGCGTCCTCGGCTTCCTGCTTGGCTTTGGTGCGAACTTCGGCAAGCGCCTCCCTTACTTGCTTTTCTACCGTCAATCCCAGTTCACGCTGAGCATCATCGAGTTCGCGCTGTTTACGCTGGAGCTCGGCCTGCTCTTTCTGAGCGGTAGCAAGCTTTTCGTTATTGGAGGCAAGCGCCTGACGAAGCTCAGCTGCTTCTTTGTCCTTGTTCTCCATGTCCAATGCCGCAGCTTCGCGGGCTTTTTTGGCTTCTACTGTAGCAATCTGGCTACGCTCTGCCTTTAATCGGACTGCAAGCTGATCTTCAATTTGCTCTCGGGCTTTCGCAACTTCCTCTTGCTGAGTACGAAGATCTTCAGTTTTTTTTGCGAACTCAGCTTCTTTAGCAGCCAATTGGTTCTGATAACGCTTGCGACTCTCTTCAAGCAGAGGTGCAGCAAGCGACTCAGTGAGCTTGATTTCGTGGCTGCACTTAGGGCAGCTAATGGTGGGTTCGAGCATGGCGCCCCTCTATCTATTTACTGTGTCTGCGTGGCGGACATCATGCCTTGGTAGTGCTGAGGAGCAAGCTCCTTAATCATCTCCAGCAGATATGCTGTATTCTTCTGACTTTCTTGAACAAGCCCAGGCTCAAAACCCTGTCCAGTGAAGTGCGAGAGGTCATTTGCAAACTTGTATATCGCGGTCTTCTTATTCTCATCGAACACTACAACCGATAATTTTGCATACAGCGATTTTCGCCCTGGTACGTGGAAGTCGAGGAATGTCTCCAGGACTTTTCGCGTTACGTTGGGAATATGATAGCAACCGGCAATGGTTCCATCACCTTGGAAAGTGGCCAGGGTTTTGAAGAGAAAATGATACTCTGTTGGATGGTCGATCAAGGCTCGGTCAAGGCTCACGAGGCTCGAATGTCGGCCGGTAGAGCCAGACTGACAAACAAGCATGTAGAACTGTCTATCTGCCTTCTTGACGCTTTCAAGCCAGTTGAGCATCAAACGCAAGAAGCTGAAGTTATGAGTGAGCAGAAATACCTGCTTGGCGTCTTTGACCGCGTTTTTAAGGAATGCAAAAGCTTGATATGTTGAGCCCGCATCAAGACTAGAAACGGGATCATCAATTACCACAATCCCCTCTCCTAAGCTGAAATCCTGTTCGCTCAACTGAACGATGAAGTAGATAAATGCAATAGCTGTGCGCTCACCTTCGCTCAGACGTTTTGCTAACTTACCGTTCCGATAGACGCGGTAACCATCGGCCTCCGATTGGAAAACCAGTTCATCTCTACCCAGAAAGGTATGCAAGAGTTGCGTTAGCTGTTGGCCCGCCTTATGCGCGTTCGAGAGCTGGGCCTTCTTTTCGCTTATAGAATTCTGCAAAGCCGCAAGACTGATAACCCCCTTGGCATCATCACCTTCTTTAACAGCCCCTATCTTTTCCTTTTCGTCCTCAATTTGGCTGTCAAATTCCGCGACACTACCTTGTATGCTCGTTAGGTAATGCAGCTCGATCTGGCTTCGAGCTAATTCTTTGGCCTCATCGAAACTAGCAGTTTTCTCATTATGGCCGTTTATTACAGCAGCAACATCAGCCCAAGCCATCTCCATCTGTTGTAAATCAATGTCAGATTCAAAGCTAATCGGAGCAGATCGGGAAGACAGCTTTAGAGTCAGCTTGGCGGCGATGGCGCTTAATGCTGCCAACGCAATGTCCGACATAGCGATAAATTTGATTTTCGCAGCATCGAATTGACTTCTGAAGTCACTGTACAAGGCCAATCGATCGGGCAACGTAAGACTTAAGATGATCTGCTTTAAGGCTTCAACATCAACTAGACCATTTTCAATCTCCTCCTTCAACTCCTGATCTGCCGTACTAAAGTGAGCATCCAGTTGCTTCCATCGTTCAGCGGGAACTGCTTGTCGGCAGAATTCGCATTCGTGGAGGTTCAATTTCTTATGGAGCGCATGGCCGCGCTCAACCCATGACGCGATTTCTGGATTTTCGGCCAAGCGTGCGATTGCATCGCTTACCGCTGACCGCTCACATAGTTTAGCTGCAATATCTTTGATTGACTTGCCAGCATCGACCAAAGGCATTTCTAGATCATGGAATTTTATCTGCAACTCTGTTGGCCAGTTGATCTTTTCCATCACCTCTTGATGGATCGTGGTGCGGTGGCTCTGTAGTTGGTCATCAGAAAGGGTTTTTGGCGCAGATAGTTTTGAGAACGCTTGCTCAGCGTTATTTTTTCGGTAAGTGCGTGTTGTATTCCCGCTGGATGCTTCGCTAATAGTCTTTGCAATCTCGGTGAATATCTTACCGCGCCCGGTCTGCAAGACTTCGATATTTTTATTTGCGGCAGCAATGACTGCCAATCGTTTCAGTTCCTCAAGTTGTTCGCTAGCCAACGCTTCTGCGACAGCCTTATTTTCGGCCCCGATGACGAGAATGGGCTTCAGATTTTCTTCAAGTTGGCCAATGTTTCGCTGGATGTAATCGGCGTTGAAAACGCGAATTTTCCTTGCTGCTGGCTGCCCATGGACAACGTCTCCAGATTGAGACTCTATCTTGTATTCAAGAGCAGGATATTCATCATGCACCCCGGCCTTGAGGCAGTCCAAAAGGCGAGAGAACGTAGTCTTTCCAGTTCCGTTCTCACCGTAGAAAACATTATATCGCGCAAAAGGTGGTAACTGCACATTCCATGTGTAGTCGGCAAAGACACCGAGGCTCTTTATGCGATTTAATTTGAGCAGCATACGAGCTCCTATCCTTTTGCTTAAATCATTGGTGCGAGCGCCCGGACTCGAACCGGGACAGGCAATTGCCCTACGGATTTTCTTACACTCTACGGCTTTCGTCGCCGCATTTTAAAGGCGTTTGTGGTCTGCGGCTATTTCCGCCCTTACGTTCGCGGGTTTATCATCCTTCTTTGAGGATGCCGCGCTCGCTTTAATGGCAATGATATAACATATAATCAGTGTTTTTGACGAGCGGATCTAGTTTGTGACTGCAATAGCGATCTCTTCTGGCTCAGCAAGTGCACCTTCCCCAAGTAAAGGCTCTTCGACCGTCTCACCCATGGGCTCAGGCGGGGGCAATCTTTTAACGGCAAAGGCAACGGTTCGTCCGCTCTCTAGTACTGATCTTATCAATTTATCTAAGTGAGCAGACTGACCAATCGTTGTACCAACCCAAGCACCTCCAACAAACGTCACGAATTCTGAATTACTTACCCGGCGACCAACATTTTCATAGGTAAGTAGATTGCCGCCTGATGGCCCTTTTAATCGATCGCTTGTTGCTAATGCTTTCCAGAGTCCGAGGGGCAGATACAATCCAGGAAACATGCCTTTATCATCCGGATTGAATACAATCCGAGGGCAAAACTTTAAAAAGAACGGGTTGCTGGTAAGGCGGAATCCATCGGGATCGCTGTCAGGTTGAACCTGATCAAGTTCTTCCAGCAAACTGTCCATGCGCACCAGCTCGATTTCAAATTGATCACCCTTGCCCCACCGAAACTCATGCTGTTTCGCGGCCTTCTCCAAAGCTTTATACTGAACAAGGACGAATGATCTGAACGTCTCATTGAAATAGATTAGGTCCGCGCCTGTCTGCTCTTCTAGCGGCAAACGATTGGCCATAATTACCGTGACTCGATTGGCGGAGTCATCTTCCGCGACGAACGTACGAGCGGCAAGATAGGGGGCCTCCCTCAGCACGGAGAATCCGGGTAGCATCGTCAAATCGGCGTGCAACATTACGTCTTCACGCACACGAACTTCGGGCAATCCCTCCAAAAATGACGTTGGTTCAACCGTATTGGGGGACCAGTCTAATACTTCGCCAGAATCAATACCTGCGACCTGAAGTGCGGTCGTAAGAGCCTCTTTCTGAAGAGCCAGGTTTTCTCTCTTCTTTGGGCCTAACGCAGCAATCTGCTCGGCTCGTGCAATGGATAGTCGGGCAAGTTTTGCAGTGAGGGAGGGATCAATCTGCTCCAGAGCCGCAACAACTGCCTTTGCTGTTTGCGGCGGTAACACCCCGCCAGCTTCAACAACTCGCGTCAGCGTCGCTTTTACGTTATTCGGCACACTGTTGATCAGAAGTTGGAAAGGGATTGACTGCTCAAGTTGATCGAGAGAATTCATATTGAGTCGTACGAGGCCAGTTCCAGCAGATGCGCCTTTACGCGCGCTGGCGATATGCGTTAGCAGGCCATCATCAAAAGAGGCCAAAACGATAAGGGGGGCTCTGCGGGAATGATCGAACAGCTTAACGGGCTCGGCGGCAGCAGCGCCTCCAAAATGGGACCGTTCAGCCGTAAGAAGTATCTCACGCCTATCTGAAGGTACTTTTAGAATATAGGCAGATGCTGAAATCAAGATGCCCCTCTTCAATTTGATATGGCGCGAGCGCCCAGACTCGAACCGGGACGGCAATTAGCCCACGCACTCTATTGCTCCCCACGACCTTCGCCGCCGTTTTATAGCAAGGATTTCCGTCCTATACCATCGCAGCTAGGCAAGAGGATTCGCGTACTGGCGTCCTGATGCCTAAAGGTCTGGGCGCGAGACAAATGATTATTGTAGACGCTAGACAACCAATTGGCGGTTATCTGCCATTATTGCAATGTCGGCTTTAACGGGTCATTGTTGAGTTGTGTCTGCTAGCACGTACCTACTTGACGTATACAGTCCTTTGACTCATATAATTCTCATCGCTCTTGAGCGGTTATGTACGAAGGGGCCGCAGTAACGGCTCCTTTATCATAGCGATGTTCCTATACAAAATGAACGCGGCTTTCTGGCAGCTGCCTACCTCATCGCTCGCGTTATGCAGAGCCAGGATGAAGCCAACCTCCATCTCTGCCCCGCCGCAAGATCGCGAAATCCTGCTCGCTTCTACGATGTTCTATAAAAGGGATTTCATCTTCGCGTGGCGTAATATCAACTAATTCGCCCGACGACAGCTCTCGTACAACGCTGTGAGGCATAAGCCAATGGCCACTAGCTACCAGCCAGCCGCGAACTAACGAGTATCCGTCTACACACTGAATAAATCGCTCACAGTTTTCATGGCATTCATTTCGCCTGGCGTCAGGCCACGGCTCATACCGCATGATAGGCACGCCAACAGCGCGTTGAACGATCTCATCAAAGTAAGCTGTCGTGGGATCCGTACTCATCTTCAAACCTACGCATAACTTCACCGAAGAGTATATCGGATATAACATTCGACGCACGCAGAGGCGGCGGCTTTATTTCTATACTTATATCGCCCGTAAGAAAGGGGCCGCAGTAACGACCCCTTTCTTCTATCGCTATCGAAGCCGAACGTTGATCGCAAGAAAGACTTGCAATCTACGCCAGAAGATAGCGAGCGTGCCGCAGAGACTCATGGCATCGCTCCTTTTTCTGGTTATGTACTTGACGGCGCCATGCCTTGCGGCGGGCTCTTTTAACATGAGAAGTAATGACGTGTTGCTTGACTGCTCAAGTTATAAGCAGCCGCAAACATCATACATTTCAGTACTTTGCCGCTTATCCCCATTTTGGTTTGGCGGCGGTCGAAGGGTCCGGATTGCACCAGAATCTGCGGTAGGATGACCATCGTCTGAATCGTGCGGAGTTGACGATGCCCCTACGGTCAATACTGACTTTGCTCGTTGCAATATCCTTTGCCGCACTGTTTTCACAAGCGCCCGAATTCATGCAGCAGTACTATCAACGCATAGGCGGCGCGGTCGATGAGCTGCAAAGAATAACTAATCAGTTCGACGACAACGCACGCAAGCTAGGCCATGACCGAACCTCGGCGCTTGGGATCATGTCCAGTAACCCCCAGCCGCTTATCCAAGGCCTGGCACAACTTGAAAAAGGGACCGCTGAGCGTCTTGAGCGCTTGGGCAAACAGCGAGCCTATTTGAACGAAGCCAGATCGTTTGATCGCTTCACCTACCTTCTGACCAATTATGATCCGCCATTAGCTCGGGCAACTTGGCGAGCGTTCGAACCCGCTATTCCCCTCACGCAAGCAGGACTCGGCTTCGCCTTCGCCGGTTTCGCACTCTCGCTGCTTTCGATTTCGGGGATAGGTTTCGCTGTACGGCGCTTTACGGCAGCAACGGCATAATGGTCCACGGCGCCGAAGCCTGACTTTTCACATACAGGCAGTTAGTCGTTCTCGCCTTCCTCAAACGGTTTCATGTCGGGACCCTTCATGAACGCGTCAAAAGATTGAAGGTCTTCGTCCGAAGGAGGATTGCTTCGGTCAGACAACGCCCGCAGTTCATCAGCGATATCCCGGCGGCTGATCTGTCCCATGATCGCGCCATCGTTTTCAAGTTCAAACTCCAGCGAACCGCACCATTGATTTATTCTTCCATGCCCTGGCGCATAAGCAATTGATTTCTTTCTCCCGCCGACCTCATGTTTGGCGAGCGCAACGCGTATATGCTGAATGCGGACAAAGGGAATGTGAGTGAAACGAAGGTCAACCTTAATGTCGTCTATTATTTTAGGACTATCGATCACGGCTTCAATCTGATCCGCTCGCAACTCTCTGCCAAAATGGCGAAAGCCGCGATCGCGCCGCAGAGCATCAACCTTCAGCTTTAACCCGCCGTTTTCTTTAAGCTTGACGACTTCTTTCGCCCGCTCGCGCCAGGTCCGCAGAATTTCATAGACCGCAAATATCCACATTTGCGTTTGCGCACTCAGAAACGTTGCCTCCATGGGAACGTGTTCTTCTTCGTTAAGTTTCCGGAGAACCTCGTATTCGAGCTCCATGATAAACTTATCGACAATGGCAAGATTAAACGCCTGCGTACGAAGATACGGATCATTAAACAGATTCAGAGTGCCAAGCGCACGAGTAAACTCACGCGCAGAAATGTCCGCCGGATCACGATAATCCGGGAAGTCATCACGCTCATCATCATCACTATCCATAGAGACAATATTACGCGCCGCGCCAGGGGCCGTCGATAAAAATACTGACTTGGTTTCGTAAAACGGCGACAATGAGTGGAGCTAATAACGGCAGCTAAAGGAGGTTTGGAAGAAAGATGAAATACGCCCTCGCAGCCGGTAAGCGTGTCGAAGCATTCGTTGGAGGTCGCGGCGCGTGCCCTTCATGCAATGGCGACGTTATTGCCAAATGCGGCTCCCATAGAATATCGCACTGGGCACATCGCGGAATGCGAGATTGTGATCCGTGGTCGGAGAAGGAAACTGAGTGGCATCGCGCGTGGAAAAATAACTTCCCAGCCGAATTTCAAGAATTTATCCAGTATGATGAAAGTACTGGAGAGCGGCACATCGCAGATGTCCGCACCAACTTTGGCCTCGTCGTTGAGTTTCAGCATTCTCACCTCGATCCGCAAGAACGAGCTGCCCGCGAACGCTTCTACGGAAACATGTTGTGGATCGTTGATGGCACCCGCTTACAACGCGACTATCCGCGATTTCTAAAGGGGAAAGATGGGCTCAGGAGCATGCGCATCCAGGGATACTATCTTCTGGCGTTCCCAGAAGAGTGCTTCCCCATGATGTGGCTTGATAGCTCAGCACCGGTTATCTTTGATTTTCGGGGAATTGGCACGAGAGAATCCTCCGATGTTTTCGGCAACACCCTCTGGTGCCTACTTCCGGGAAGGGCAGAACGAAATGCCGTGGTTATCGGCATGTCGCCAGAGCAGTTTGTCCGCGAAGCCCCTACCCGCGCTGAGTTACTTCCCTTTGGAGAAATTCTTTCGTTGGTAGCTCAAGGCCTTCGAGAGCAGCACCAGGCACACAGTGCATTGGTAACTCAGCAGGGGTACCGAAGGCTTACTGGACCAATTGGTGCGGCTCAACGGCGTGGATTTAGGCGCTTTTAGTTAACTCAGCATATCCCCGCCCCTTAGATGTGCTGCCTAAGATAGCCACTCATCTGCTTGGCGTTGTCGATCAACGCTGCGCAGGATATTGTGCAACCCAGATTGGAGCACACGCCTGCAATACGCGATTATCGATGCCGTACGTCACGAAGCCTTCCCTGGCGGCCGTGGCATTTGCCCCACCTGTGGTGCTGAAATGGTTGCGAAGTGCGGCCCACGCATTTTGCATCATTGGGCGCACGCTACTCGCCGAAATTGTGATCCGTGGTGGGAGAACGAGACAGACTGGCATCGCGCGTGGAAGAACCTTTTCCCGGAGGAATGCCGCGAGATTTCCCACACCGCCGCAGATGGAGAAATTCATCGCGCCGACATCAAGACGCCAACGGGAATTGTAATTGAGGTTCAGCATTCGGCAATGTCGGACGCGGAACGCCACTCTCGCGAAGCATTCTATGGCAATCTCGTATGGATTATCGACGGGCGAGGCTTCCGTGATAACTTTGATATCTTCCATATTTTGCCAGATCCGAACTCACACATTGCCGCCGATATCGTCTGGTCAAAGGCAACGCGTCAAATGAAGGGCGCTGCCACTGGCATCTTTTTTCGATTATCCGAAGCCCGACGTGATTATCCAGAGCAAAAGATCACAAAGTCGACTCTCCACTTCGGCTTGATGCACGGCATGGGAGATATCCGCACCGAGGTTGAGCAAGCCTATCGTGGGCATCATCAATACGATTGGGTACGCCCTCGCCGAACATGGTTGGAAGCCATGTGCCCCGTCTATATTGATTTCGGAGGAGGAGACTCTCTTGTCAAACTCGAAATCTACGATGAATCCGGTTTGGCTTGCGCTCGATACGTCTCGAAGAAGAAGTTTGTTCATGATGCGATGACGGAGGCGAAAGCCTCATCAATCGCAACGCGTTTTTATCCATTGCCGAAATGAAGCGCGGCAAAGGAATGCTTCTCGCGCTTGACACGCTAGTCTGTATCAGTCGTCTTGCATTTCCGAACCTTACACTCCTCTCGCGCACATCTCGACGTACTATGCGCCATCGTTGACATCATTCCATATTCTTCCCGTAGAAATCGGGTCCAACTTGTCCGCCTGCTGAAGCGCCCATTCCCTCCAACGCGCGATACTTACCGGATCAACATCATCCGTTGGCACTTCGATAACAGCAGAAACGAAATTTCGGATTGCCTGCGCCCGTTGATAATCTTCGGCACTGTCTGTCAGACGCTTTAACCTGTCAGCTTCCAACTTTAACAGCCGTTCTCGCTCGGCCTTTTCTTGCTCCAGCTTCTTCCTGATAGCCTCCTGCCGCATCTGCTCTCGGCGACGCACCTCCTCTTCGTAGACCCAAGTCCGGTGCTCGCGATATTGCATTTCTCCGGCGACGATTATTTCCACGGCAATGCTGGTGAGCTGGCTCTCCAGCGTTTGCTCGTCCGAGTCGACCCACGATGCGCGCTCAGTATTCTTATCGTAACCCTTGAATATTGAGAACTTCAGCCTCTCGACAGCCTGCTCATCAGGTACTCGTCGGCGATTTGCTACACGCTCAAGTCCTATGGACACATTTTGGTGACCCACATTCACATAGATGGTGCGAGTATCCTGGCCCTGTACTGTTACCGAGCAATCAAGACGGCTCAGTCCGTAGAAAAGCCCCTGCAAGATGCGGAGACGCCGCTTTTCCAAGGCGGCACTGAATATCGCCGTGTGCCACGACGATTGTGCCGCTTTCCTTGCATCATCCTCTACCTGGCGTCGAAACGCAGCATGCGGTGGCGATAAGTTCTTCGACGCAAGCACGACCCCAATATTGCGTGTTACGCGTTCCCGTAAATTTTCTATGGGCTCGTCAAATACCGGCGCTACTGGTTCTGTCTCTTCAAGCTCCTTTTGATGCTGCCGATAATCCCATTGGCCGATCTGTATCGTATCGGACACGCCCGGCGGGCGCGGCGGCAAAGGACTGGTCTTCACCTTCTGTCCCGCATGAACCTTATTCCAGTGCCCCTGCGGCGGTAATGGCACGAACGCCTTTACGCAGTGCTTTCTCAGTCCATTATCAGAAAGCTCAAGAGTCTTCGCGACCTCGCGCATAGGTCCCGACCAGACCAGATCATGTAGTTGCTGGCGCGTGTAAGTTTTCATGTCAACCTCCTTGCTCCGGCCAGCCAACCGAACTCTTTTTAGGATCGCAAGACATGATCGGAATCAAACGCGCGTTATCCTCCATAAGAATATGTGGCATGTCCTGAAGTACAGAGTTCTTCGGCCAAAGACCTCTCACTCTTGGTGCAGCGCTGCTACATGAGTGCCCATGAAGTTAGCAATGGAGATGCCTCCCCGCACTATCCGCCGTATGATGGCCTCAGTGCGGACAGCAATTCCGTGCTGAGGCGTAAGAACCTCATTCAGTGGTCGGCTCCTAGCATGAGCCGTAACCAAAACTGCTGCCTTCCAGCCCTAGGGTTGGGGAGGCAGCGAAATAAAACAGCGCGTAAGCGTAAATACGCTGCGCCGTTATCACTGACGGTTCTTAACTCCCTAGCCACCTGTATGATTGCTGCTACGCCTCAAGAGGAAAGGCGTAAGCATGAACAATTGGCGAGACCTCACATTAGCGACGCTCTCGGTCGCGGTTATAGCCCTCTCCTCGCAAGCGGGCCTAGCCTCGCCAAATCTCCATACCGAAACGTCATCCACCAGCATTCCAATTAAAACGACAGAGTCCCCGCGCGGATGCCAAGCGGGCTCTGAGCAAATCAACGCTACAACCGGCAAGAAGCAGCTTTGCCGGTGAAAACTGCAATCGCCCTTCTATTATTTATTGGCTCGGCATTCCTGGCCCCACAGATCCATGCCCAAGGCTGGGCTGACTTCGCGACCGTGAGCATGACCAATGTCACCACACCCAAACTCACCGCTAACCGCATCTGCTACACTGACGGTCTGGATATTGCCTGCGATGGAGCGGCCGGGCTGCTGACCACCAGCGGCAGTCTGATAATTTCCACTGTGAATACCGGCGGGCTATCGGTGACTGGCAACACCAGCCTTGCCGCCGTAAGTGTTACCGACGTCAGCGCCACCGGCAACGTGAGTGCGGTAAAGTTCATTGGTGATGGAAGTTTGCTTACCGGTGTCAGTGGAGGCGGAATCAGCAGCGCGACGACGGCGGTGGCATTCAGCGTGAACAAGGGAGGCGTGAGCCAAACGGTGACCGGTACGGCGAGCAAACTTAGTTTCGGGACAGAGGATTCTGACACCAACAGCAATTTTGCCAGCGACCGCTTTACGCCAACGGTAGCGGGGAAATATTTGCTTGTATTGAAGATCCAATGTGGGGCGACCAACGGATCTACTTATTATGGATCTGGCTATATCTCCAGTTGTGATGCTTTTCTTTACAAAAACGGTGCCTCCGTTGCAGCGGGGAGCTATGGATCTGACGGCAGTGATGGCGAGCACATCGGAGCCATGCTGGTGGCCATTTTAGACATGAACGGCTCGACTGACTATGTAGAGGCCTATGGCGCTTCGACCAGTACCCTAGGGCTTACGTTGCAGGTGGCGGGCAACAACAAGGGGACCTATTTTCAGGGCGCTTTGCTTGGGCCGGGGCAGACTTCTTCAAGCGGCGGAGGCTCATCCTCTACCGACCGGATTGTAGCGATCAACGCCAATGCAGTGGCGATGCCCGGTGGAACGATTTCGTTCACGACCGGCGGCGTGAGCGGCACCACTTACTTTGACACCACCGGACGGCATATCCTGCCCGGTATCAGCACAACCACTAACCAGAGCAGCTTCACCACCATTTACGCGAGCGATAAAGTTGGGATCGGCAGGGCACCGGGCACCGCCATGTTGTCCATATCAGGCAGCACATCGAGCGGATTTTCTTATGTCCGTGGTGATGCTAGAGACGCGCGCATTACCGTGGGCGACGTTTCACAGAGCTGGAGCATTGCCTCTGGCTGGTCAAACGCCGGTCATTTCAGCCTGATCCAGGAAAACGTGGCAGGCGACCGGATTTCCGTAGGACTAAGCGGCAACGTGGGGGTTGGGGTGTCATCTCCGACTACCAAGCTTGAGGTGGCGGGCACAGTTAGCGCAACAAGTTTTAGCATGGGCTGGGAGCGCATAACGGGCAGCGCTGGAACCAGCAGTATCGCTACCTGTTCTGCGGGCAAGCAAGTCATTGGAGGGGGTTGTTTGATGGGCGCCTATAACGCCTCTTATGGGACCGGGGGCTTTAGGTGTTCGTACAGTCTCTATGGCATTGATTATTACACACCCATATCCAACTATCCTTCAAGCGCCACCCAATGGACTTGTGGCTGCCCGTCGGGCGTGCCCGCGTCTGGGGCAGTAACCTCTTACGCGATTTGCACCCGGGTTCAGTGACAGCAGGCGACCGCGAAGCGCACCATTGCATATCGTGACATCTAGATATGCAGAATATCCAGGATTTCTAGATTTCATAGTGCGTTCAACATCGAGGTCTGTATCCTTGAAATTGTCGAACAACTGACATTGAAGTCCTTTGCGATTTTTGAAACAGGCTCTCCTGCGCCACGCCGACAAATTGCCTGCTCCCGTTCCATGGGACTCAGTTTCGAAGGACGCCCGAATTTAACGCCATTTGCCCTCGCCTCCGCCCGACCTCGCGCAGTCCGCTCCATCATGCGACGTCGCTCGAATTTCGCAGCAAGACCCAGCACCGCCAGTACCAAGTCCGAAAACTCCGATGTTGTATCCACCAACGGTTCAGCTATCGACTTGAGGCCCGCCCCAGCCGTCTGCATCTGCCGGGCCAGCACCAGCAAGTCCGTCGTATCACGGGAAAGCCGGTCCACAGCCGCGATGACCACCAAGTCGCCGGGCTTTAATACCCTCAGCATTCGTTTGAGCTGCGGTCGATCAGCAGTCGCACCGCTTCGATGCTCTCGATAAATATGATGGCAACCTGCGTCCTTTAACTGGCCGAGCTGGGCGTCCAGACTTTGGCCACATGTGCTGACACGGGCGTAACCATAGATCATTTTCCCTTGGCCTTGCCTGGTGCAAATGTCCTGATTTTTGCAAGTGTTCCAAGAGCCAAACGGTCAATATTCTTGTTTTCAAAAATCTCAGAGTCGTACCAATGCCTTACCGAATCCACTTAATCTAACTTCCCTTTGAATGAATGCTTTCATTCTGCCCTTACTCTTTGAATGCGTAAATCAGGATTTTCGCGCATGAAATGAAAGGTTTCCCCTTTCATGCAGGTTTCCATGCGCAGCATCCCCCTTCCAAAACTCTTAGCCTTGGCTTTGTTAGGACCGCTCCTTTGCGGATGTAACGGTCCGAGCGATGATGACGTGGCCCGCGCAATCGGCGCGAGAGTCAGCAACGTCAGTTGCACAGCCGCGAGCGGACAGCCCGGCTATGTCTGCACTTACTCCCGCAACGGCCTCGACATAACCGACCGGTTCATCAAGAGGGAAGATGGGCGATGGGATTTCGTGCACTGAGCGCAGTCTCATCACTGTCGCGGCAACGAGCATAAATTCTGGCAATATCCCATGAGTCATCCAGTGGACGACAGCACCGATAACCGGGCACCAGCGCCTGAGCGCATCGCTGCTTTCTATGACGAAAGCCCGAGTTACTTCGTTCCAATCGCAATTATTGTAAGCGTCGTTGCAGCGCTTGCTGTCGGCATTTATGTCAACTTCTATACAGCGCCCGCACCACCGCCCTCCAACCCAAAACCCGACTTCAAATTGGTCTACGAGCAATTGGGCGTGTCGCCCGATCCAGCCGCAGAACTCGAAAAGACTATCACCGGCACCAAATTACTCGACCAGCTTCGTCGCGAGCCATGCGATCGTGAGGCGATACAGCCGCTTGCCAAGATGCTAGTGAGCTTCGGATATCCTCGCGAAGCAGCAACCGCCGCCCGTAAATTCGGCGAGCGCTGCGGCTATAGCGCCAAGCTGCTTGAGGAAGCATACGCGGCACTCACGCGCATCAACGATTTCACAGGCGCTGTCGCCGTGGCGAATGAGATGATCAAGCTCGACCAGGCACGGAGCCGCTATCGCTATTTGCGCGGGCTGGCCTATGAAGGCATGAAAAACCCGAGAGGAGCGCTTAGCGACTATATCAGCGCGCTCCAGCTGTTCACCGACCTGTCAAACGTCGCGGTGAGCGAATTCTACCGTATCTCACGCATGTACGCTGCTATCGGACGGTACTGTGACGCCATCACGCCGCTTGAGATGTACATTTCCTATGACGTAACGAAGCGGCAGACGGCGCAGCTTACGAAAATGATCACCGAGTATGCGAATGACGGCAGTTGCCGCGCGCATTATGCGTCAGGCAGCGATAAGGTCTGGATCACCAAGAACAATGTCGTTGACGTCACGATCAACGGCGTCAAGGCCCGCATGCTGGTTGATACCGGTGCCTCAATGGTTTCGATCACGCCTGGACTCGCAGCCCGTGCGCGCATACTGCCCGACGAACAAAACCTGATGACGTTTCAGGTCGTAGGCGGCACCGTGCAGTCCGCGCCGGGCTATGCCCAACTTATTCAGGTCGGCCAAACAAGCGCTGCGAGCGTACCGGTGGCCATATCGGTCGGCAGGGAAGCCGCCTTCGGCGATCAGATCGATGGTCTGCTTGGAATGACGTTCCTTGCGCGGTTCAACTTTACGTTTTCAAGCGGGATACTGGAGCTCAAGCCCCGCACGATCAACTAAACGCCGCTCTCCAAGAGGCGTAGCTCCATAATCGCCGAAAACAACAAGGTGCATCTTGTCCCTAGCGACCGCGCTCCTTATCGCGTTCGCGCTCCTGCTTCATCCTGCTGAGCGCGCGCCGATCCACCTCGGAATCCAGCCGTTGCGCGGCGAGCCGCTTCTGAAATCCGCTTAGGTCACGACCCGGATTATGAATCGCAGCAAGTTTGGATAGCTCTCTGCTCCGGACGTCGCGATCAATCGTATCCCAATAGTCGCGTTCGTTTTCCTGGGCGCTGGCCCGGCGCGAGCGATTCAATTGCGGCCTGCTCTGTCCTTTATCAATCGCCTTGTAGTCAACGTGTCGATAGGGTTGCCGCGAACCAGGTCGGTTTCTCAACTTGCGGCGTTGTGAACTTGCCGGTACGCCGCGTTTATCCATCGCCTGCGATTGTGGACCCTCATGGATAGTCGGCTCGCGCTGGATTCCTTGAGCCGCCAACGTGCGCCTGTCGATACGCTCCGGCCGTCCTGCCGCCTCTAACGCGCGATTGGCGAAGTTCTCCCATTGCTGGCGTAGCCGTTCCGTACTGCCGATCTCGCTGGTCCCGATCACCCGTTTTCCGGTCTTCGGGTCGCGGTCGCGAAGCACCAGGTGACAATGCGGATTCTGGGCATCCTTGCCCTTCTCATGGAATGCCGCCAGCCAAGGCGTCCTTCCCTTCGTGACATGCTCGGCAAAATCCCGGACCAAGGCCGTCCGCTGCTTTCCGTTGAGCTCCCTGGGCAACGCGAGCATGACCTTGTCGATGACGCGGGCATTCTTGCGGTCGACGTCTTCGCACTGCCGAAGATATGCCGCCATCTCGCGCGGGTTCTCACCGGGAAAGCGGGCTTTCTCCAAGCCGCTCATTGCGTTCTTGCGGGTGATATAGCCAAGGTGGGCCGCCGCCGTGTATGGCTGGGCCTGGGTGGATTTTCCGACCGGCGTATGATGCAGGCTGTAAATCGCCACGATCAATGTCCTTAGGTGGTGCGCGGGTTTGCTTGCAAACCCATAAGTGCGCACTGCCGCCGGACCCCACGATAGCGCCGCTTCCCCAGCCTCACAAGTCCTACGAAGCTCGCGCGTTCCCCGCTCACCGATGGTGCCACGAGCAGACCACCGACCGATGGTACCCACGAAGACGACGACGCGGCCCCACGGCAGTTGCCCAGATCCAACCCGCCAGCGATACTCGCCTTTTCGTTTATTTCTTCGTTGGAGGCGCAATGACTTTCGAACCGTCGCCGGACCGTCCGGTGTCGTTCCTGCACAAGCTGGTTGGCATCAAAGACCTCGAACCGCCTATCTCAGACGGAGAGTACGCCCTCTATAAGCGGTTTCGGGATGGTCGAGGTCTCATCCCCGTGCCCGTCGCCAAAACCCTTCCTGAGTGTCCCCGGAACGCCGATAGACGTAGCCGGACAGCCATTCGACGTCTGATTGCCGACCCGCGCCTCCCGACCATCTTGAATCTCATTGAAGAGGAAAAGGTACGTGAGGAAGCCCGGCGGAATGCCATCGCCGAAGAGCGCAAGGCCGCCGAAGCTAAGGCAAAAACCGAAGCTTTAAGGACCAAGCTTGAGAAGATTGATGCTTTTCACGGCGACCAGCTCAACGAATTCAGCCTCAAGTTCGGCCAGTTCGAACATCTCATCGGAGCACAGTCGCTCGCCGAGGCGTCGCTGAAAATCACCCACGACAGCTATAGCGAGTTCAAGAAAAGCCAACGCGCCCTCAACATCAACATGGCCCAAAAGGGCAACGACCGGTCAGCCATGGCATTCGGCGTGCTAGCCGCCATCGAAAACAATCTACGCGATAAAGGTAACGCACGAGGGATAGCCGCGGGACTTTCCACGGTCACGATCCGGCGCTCTCTTGTGGCGCTCCGAGAGGAAGAGCGTGCCGCGCTGCGCATGGCCGACATCCTTGAAGCACTTGGTGTTCTCGATGCGGATGACAGATTGGCCATCCTGGTGCCGATTATTTGGAACGATGGAAACTGCGATATCGATTTCAGCAACTCGTCGGCTGAATTCAGGGTTCGGGCGGCCACGCTCGATACCCTTAAGCCACTCATCTCTGCCAGCCTGGGCACAGCCGAGGGGGCACGCGAACACCTGAATCAGGCTCTCCGCAAGGCGCTCAATCCCGCATCCGGCCTTCCCGAAGCGCAACGCGGAGTGATCGAGCGCTACCTATTCAGCGGCAACCGCTGGATGACTCCCGGTGAAGGAGCGCACGCGTTGCTGTCTTCGGCAGACGCTCCGGCCGCCCTCCGGCTCGGCGGCTTGTCCGACGATTCCGAGATGATGTATGACCTGCGCGAGAGCCTCCTTACGGTCGCACCACCCGGTAGCGGCAAGAGCCAAGCGCATGTCCTGCGCAATCTTCTCTACCTCAAGGCGCCAGCCGTCATCCTCGACGTCAAGGGGGAGATGTTGCGCGACTCCCGTACCTGGCGAGACGCGAACGTTGGGAAGACGTACGCCTTTACACCGCACGCACCCGAAGATTCCATCCACTACAATCCATTGGATGATATTCGCAACGATCCCGACCTTGCCTGGGAAGATGCCCGCAAGCTCGCCGACCTTATCGTTATTCCGACTTCGGCGCGCGAAACGGGCGACTACTTTGAAAGTCGCGCGCGCGACATGATTACGACCGCGCTGCTGGATGTGGCGATCTCTACGCAGGGCAAAGAGCGGACCATGGCCGGTGTGCTCGACCGGCTCTACGTATCAGACGATGAGAGCATCCTGAAGTGGTGCAAACAACTCGACCAGCGCGGCAACGTGCAACTTGCGCGGCAAGCATCAGCGTTAAGGGGAATGCCACCAAAGCAGCGCGAAGGTGTATTTGACAGCGCCCGGCGTCAGCTTGAAATCTGGCAGTCGCCCGCCATCACAAAGATCACCGGCAACACGAGCTTTGATCCTGATAAACTTCGCAGCGAGAACGGCACTCTTTATCTTGCGGTGGCCCTTGAGGACATCAAACGATACGCGTCCGTCCTCCGTGTGCTCATCGGCCAGACGCTGTTCAAGCTCTATCGCCAGAAGCCGGAGGCCGAAGCGCTACCGGTCACCTTCTTCCTTGATGAACTACCCAGGCTTGGCCGCATGGATGTCATTGAGGAATCCCTTGATGTTGGTCGCAGCTACGCCGTGCGACTGTGGATGTTCTGCCAGAACTTCGGACAGCTGGAGACAGCGTACCCGAACGCGCAAGGCATGATGAGCAATTGCGCGGTGCGCTGCTTCATGAACCCCGATGAAGACACGGCTCGTTGGCTCAGCCAGAACCTTGGCATGCGCCAGGGGCTTCTCGACGGCGCGCGAAAGCCGCTCGTCGAACCCCATCAACTGACCGGACCGGAGTTCGCACAGCAATTGGTGGTATTCTCTCGCGGCTCACCTCCAGCCCGCCTCACCAAAAAGCCTGCCTTTAGCGATCCGGTCTGCCTTGCGCGCATGGCCGGTGTCGCCGACATTCCTCAAGAAGACATTCCTCAAGAGGAAACCTCTTCACCAATAGAAAATCCGGAAGAGGCGCGTATCACCTGGGACGACATCGGCCCCGGCCCGAATATTCAGGAGAATGTAAGCACTCCTCCGATCGTCGAACACAATAACCGGCCCAGCCTGCGGATAGCGATTGGGGCAGGATGCATACTTCTTGCGTTGATTGGTTGGGGCACAACGCGGGAAGTGCAGTTTCGCGGCCTTAAGGCCGAGAATGCCACACTCCAATCCACGCACGATGCCGATGCGCAAGCCAATCGGGCATCTAGCACGCATAAAGCGCAACTTTTGCGGACACTCCGCGAAACCGAGCAGGCGCGAGATAGCGCACGCACCGATGCTTCGTTGGCGAGAACCGAGCTCCAGCGCGAACGTGACGCGCATGCAGCCACCAAGCGCCAACTTGCAATGCTCGAAAGCAGACCGGTAACGCAGGCGCCACCGACGGCCTCGGAAACCAACCGGTCGTCGCCTCTACCGACGGCTTCACCAAGGACATATCCGTCCTTCCCGGCTGAGCTACCGGGCCAAGGACAGGCTACACCGATCACCACGGCCACGCCTCCCTTCCCAACCGATTCAAAATTTGCGGAAGTCACCACATGCGATGAGCTTGCAGCCAACCCCTATGATTCTCGTCACGTGGGAAACGGCGTCCCGTTCCCTGAACTTAGACGCAATGCGCTGGCCGCGATTTCCGCTTGTGACCTAGCGATCAGCGCGAACCCGCACGAACCCAGATTCTTCTACCAAAAAGCGCGTGCCTTGCAGGCCGCCAACGATCCGCGCGCGCAACCGCTGCTGGAGAACCTCATGCAAGAAAAATACGCGGCGTCATTCGACAACGCCGCTCAGCTACTTGCCAATCAAGGCCGCTGGCAGGAAGCCGCAAATCTGTACCGGCAAGGTGTCAGACTTAACGATGTCGATGCGATGGTTTCCCTCGCCGACGCGATACGCGCGAACCGCATTGCACCCCTTATACAAAATGAGGATGGCGTGCTTTATCAGAAAGCCGCGAGCCTCGGTCACAGAGGTGCAGCCGCCGACGTCCGGCAACGAGCGTCAGCCGGTGCCGTGATTGACGGCGTCTCCCGGTTTTTCGGGCCGCGCTGATTGGCGTGGCTGATCTTGGCTTTGCCAAGACGGCAGCCTCTGGCGCGGGTACGGCTCGCGGTCAAGGGCGGCTTGGCCGCTCGTCGTACCCTTGACGGCGAGATAGCCCGCGCGACCTCGGACGTCCGATATCAGTTGAATCTTGTTTATCGATCGCGCGGTTTTTACAGCTTCCGGCAGGTTTCCGTGCAATCTGTTAGTGCACCGCCTGGCCAGTTAGCGAGCGATTCTATCGTCAGCGCTTGGCGACAAAACTGGATAAATGCGAACTTCTTCGCATGGTGCAATTCATCCTCACGCTGTTGAAGGCCGCATGGCTTTGTCTTCGCGTTCTGGGCTGGATTGCCTTGCGGCTCTTCTCGCTTGGCCGCACCCTGTATCGCTGGGGCGGTTTCAGTCCCGGAGGGGCTCTTGGCTCTGCGCGCTTCGCAAACTGGTGGGAACTGCTGTTTGCAGGGGTGCGACGAGGCGACGGACCCATCATCGGCCGCGTGGGCCGTTCTTTTTTGCGCTTCAATAAGGATGGCATGGTCACGGTATTCGCGCCGATGGGGGCGGGTAAAGGCGTTGGCGTCGTCATCCCCAACCTTCTGGAGTATCGCGGTTCAATTGTCTGTACCGACATAAAGGGAGAGAACCGCGCGATCACCCATCGCCGTCGCCTGGAATTCGGGCCAGTGCGAGTGCTCGATACCACTGATCCCCACGCATCCGACCGCTTCAATCCACTCGACATGGTTCGCGTGGATACCATCCATGAAAAGGATGACGCCGAAGCGCTCGCCAAACTGATGATCATTCCGGATGGGAAGGAGAGTCATTGGGACAGCAAGGCGGAGGGCATGGTCACGTGCCTGGTCCTGCACGTCGTCCGCCTGGACGCCGAACGCCGCACGCTGGCGCAATTGCGCTCGCTTTCCACCCTTCCCCCGGAATCTTTCAAGGAGCTCTTGCACCAAATCGCATCCGATGGCCCCCGCGCCGCCGCCGAACTGGCGGGAAGCTTCCTGGCCATGGAGGGCAGCGAGGAATTCCGCAGCGTCATGTCCAACACCGAAAAAGCCACGCGGGTATGGTCAGTCGGCAGTCCTGCCGGCGCAATCTCATCAACGTCCACCTTCAACCTCGCATCCCTGGTCGACCAAACCAAAACGCTCTACCTCGTGGTCGATGAGGAAAAGCTTTCCGTCTACGCCGGATTCCTGCGCGTGATGGTCGGCTGCGTGCTTAACGCGCTGACTCGGGCCAAGAACCGCCCGCGACCAAAACACAAAGTTTTACTGCTGCTTGACGAAGCCGCCGCCCTCGGCACGCTTGAGCCACTCGAACGCGGCGTAGGCTATCTTCGTGCCTACTGCACGCCGCTGCTGGTCTTCCAGGATCTGAACCAGCTTCGCGCGCTCTACACGCGCGCCGGTTCGTTCCTGGCCAACGCGACCTGCAAGGTCTTTTTCAACGTCGCGGATCTCGAAGCCGCCCGGTTCATCTCGGAGATGATCGGGCAAACCACCTCGCTCGCCCATAACCAGGGCACCTCGCAGGCCAACACCGACTTCGTGAGACAGCAATATTCCTTGGGTATGTCGGAGACCGGCCGCTGGCTCCTTGACCCATCCGAAGTGATGCGCCTGCCCGGCAACCGCGCGCTGGCCCTCTACCGCAGCGACATCCTGCGCTATCCGGTGCTGGCGACGAAGATCAACTATCGCTCATGGCGTCATTTCCGCTGGTGGGGCAAGTTCGACCGCTGGCCTCCGCAACTCAACGCGCGCGATTCCGCCCACCGCCCCGCGTCGGCTCAAGATCAAGGCGCTGCCAGCGCCCCATCCGATTCGACCAAACAGTGCGCCGCATAAACTGGCTCTCGCGAATGCCCAGCACCGCGAAAAACAGCTTGTCCAGCTCCGCCAGCCAGAAAGCGACCTGCTCCCGTCGCTTCAAGGCGTGCTCATACCGCGCACGACGCGCTTTAAATGATTCTTGTTGGTCTTGGCTGGCCGACCGCTCGTTCGCGATGAGCGACTCGTAATAAGCCTGCCTGCGGCGCATACGCTCTGCCTGCCGCTCAATTTTGGCCGCCCTTGAGGCGAACCGATCGCTGTTCGCGCCCAGCCTCTTGATATTGGCATTGGCCCGGCTGCCCTTGTCCAACTCGGAATAACGGACCATCCGCCTGACCGGAGAAGGCAATTCCCTTATACGAAACGGCCCGGCCACACGGTCCCGACTCTGCGGCGTTTCTGCAAAGGCCGCTTTCCTGGCTTTCGGCCCCACATGAATCTCGGCCGCCCTTTCGAGCGTCGCGGCCAGAACTGGCTCGCGCCGAGCCACGGCCTCGGCTCTCTGAATCGAAAGGCTCCGATGATCTACCTTCACGCCGTGACCGCGTTCCCGCAGAATCCTGTTCTGGTGTTCGGCCCAAGCTGCGCGCCATTTGACCAGCATGGCATCGCTATTCCACTCCCGCGTCTTGACGCGGCGAAGCCCGCCACCGCCCGCCCGCCGCAGGGTCAACAACACATGTGCATGGAAATTACGGGGATCGTCCCCCTTCTCGGCAACCGGCGCATGAATGGCAAAGTCCGCGACCATCCCCTGCGAGACGAACTGCGCCGCAACGAACTCCCGCACCAGTGCCAGTCGTTGCTCGTCCGTGAGCTCACACGGCAACGCCATGTTGATTTCCCGCGCGAGCTGGGCGTCGCGCCGAACCTCACTCTTTTCGACCCCGTTCCACAGTTTCTCCCGATCAAGCAGCCACCCGGCACTTCCCTCCGGTGCGATGATCTCGGCGTGAACAACCCCGCGCCGCCTGCTGTAGTCCGCATCAATCCCACGGCGCTCATCCCTCAATTTCTCGCCAGCGCGATAGGCCGCCATCGCGACCACCGAACGCCCTTCCGAGCGTTTCACCGCCTGTGCCGAGAAATGATAAGACGCCATCGCCCTCCCTGACTTGTCGCTTGCGACACCTTACGGCCATGAGACACACACCTGTGTCGGCCGTGCACCTATGTCGCGTAGCGATGTATAAGTGCGCCATTCCCTGACTTCAAAATATTTCCAACAAGGCAGTGTGGCCGATTTATCCAAACCGCCGTCGGCCGCGAAAACGTCAAATATTCGGCGCGACATCATTTGTCGGTTGAATACAAGCCGCTGGGGGCAAGCCCCCAGACCCCCATCCGTTAAACAACAACGAGCGAAGCTTTTCCAAGATCCCGATGTTGTCGTCTCCGCGTGAAACGGCCCCGCTAACAGCGGAGCCGACTCCGAGCCGTGTTGTAATGTGTACGATCCAGCTCAATTCCGACGAAACGCCGCTTGAGCTCGCGAGCCGCAACGAGCGTCGAGCCAGAACCGCAGAACGGATCGAGGACCATCGCGTCAGGCTTGCTTAGCGTCGCGACCAACCGACGCAAAGCCGCCACGGGCTTTTGGGTGGGATGCAATCGATTGCCGGTGTAGGACCAGTCGATCACATCATCGAGCGGAGCATCGGGATACGGCGCATCGCCCTTGGCCAGAACATAAGCCTGCTCGTGGTGGTGCCGGAAGTACCTAACCGATGATGCATACCGCTTCGTGAAGACGAGATGTCCGACGATGCGGAATCCCGCCTTGCGCCAAGCGCCGATGAACTTGTCAGCGGCATTCCACCCGTAAAAGCTCACGCAGAACGAACCAGGCTTTAGCACGCGGTACATTTCGGCGAAGGCAGGCTCAAGCCAACCATCACGATCGTCGTTAGCTATCGTCTGGCCGGTGCGGGAGCGATAGCGCACCAGATATGGCGGGTCGGTGAGAATGAAATCCACCGAAGCTGACGGCATATCGCGCATCACCCGCACGCAATCTCCGTGCAACACCTTGTTGCGGAATTCGTTGGTAAGGAGGCTCATGACTGAGCCTCCAGGATTTCCGCTTCCCACCCTTCATCGCCGACTGTCTTGAAGGTGAATGCACTGAGGCCATCGGTGTGATAGAGCGCCTGTGCCTTCGCTATGGCAGCGTCTTCACCTTCCGCTAGGACGACGGTTTCGTACAACGTCCAGTCAACAAACCGGACGCTGTAGCGACGAGAGGTAGCGGGGCTCATCGCCCCGCCTCCGCGTCTGCCTTCGGCTCGCGAACGACCAACCGGCCGTTCAGGGGCATGCAGGTCAGGCTGATGTTGAAGCCCTTGCCGTCTTCGTGACGCCAGGCTGCACCGATCTTCGTCCAGAACGCGCTCTCGCCCTCGCCTTCGACCACATAAACCGAATGTGGCTTCTGGCTCTTCTGGTTGTTTCTCATGTGACTATCTCCCGTTTGTTTTCCCGGCTGCGCCAATCGCGGCCGGACGGGAGTGCCCAAGGACAAGTGGTTCAAGCAGCGGCGCAAGGAGGCTCCGACTGAGGGACCCGGCACGGGAAACGGTTGGATGCCTTGCGCGGATGCGCCTCGGTCCTAACTTCCCGTCCAATTCGGCCGTGTTGGAGATAGACGGAATCGGGAATAGGCCCTGCGACGAAGCAGGAGCCGATTAAAGCGAGTTTTAAGGTTGGAAATTGGAGCGGGTGCTATCCTATCAAGGAAGAGAGCCCGCATGGCCAAGTGAGGCAAAGGACGTCGAGCGGCAGCACAGCCTTTCGTGAGCGTGCTACAAAGAAACGACGGAAAGCGAAAGCGGGGAAGACCATGGTCAAGAAGCCGGAAATTGGGAGATGCGTTCACTGCCTAAAGGACGGCGTAGAATTGACGTCCGATCACATGTTCCCGAAGGCCTGGTATCCGGACGCGACACCCGAAAATCTAGAGAAGTGGCAATTTCCTTGCTGCTTCGAATGTAATCAACGCTACAGCAAGATCGAAGGCGACCTGCTGAACCGCGTGGCACTGGCGCTGGATAGCAAGAATCCGGCATCTGCGGGGCTTGTTGACGCCGCATTGAGAGCAATGGATCCCCATGCAGGGCGAGACGAAAAGGATGCAGCAGCCCGTGCAGCCAAGGGCAAGAAGATTCTCGGGCAGATGTTCAAAGGTGAGGAAATCCCGCAAGATCAACTCATGCCTGGACTTGGCGAGCGATGGGGAAGGACAAAGGACGAGCAGCTTGGCGTCCAAATCCCGCGCGCAAGCGTTGATGCAATGACCGAGAAGATCGTCCGTGGATTGGTTTATCGCGAAGATGGCCTCTTCATCGAGGAGCCTTACAAGATCGATGCCTTCATCGTAAGTGACGATGGAGCGAAGGTGCCCATGGAGTTACTTGAAAAAGCGGGAAAGGACTTCAAGCGCGAGCCGGGTCTTGAGATAAGACGAGCGACGGTCGAGGGCGATGAACGTGCCGGGTTATACGAGATAACTTTCTGGCAACAGTTCAAGACGTACGCGATGGTGCAAAAGTCGGACAGCTCAGCACAGGCCGTAGCTGCACAAAGAGGAGCTACTCAGGATGAGTAACTTTGCAGATATTTTGAATCGAGAGGTTAGATGGCCTAAACAAGGTGATCGGGCGTTTACCGAATCCGATGAATGGCAGCAAAATGCCCGAGTGACAAAGGGTGTGCACAGTCGCCTTGTCATCATGATGACGGGCTACAAAAAGGCGGCTGACCTATTGGTGGAGAAATCGCAGCGTTCAGGTTATGACCGAGATACTTTGGTATACCCAATCATATTCATGTACAGGCAATTCATCGAATTGGAGCTCAAGTATCTAGTTTCAACCTATGGCTCCCGTGTCGGCGTTACGGCAAACTGGAAATCTCACGACATTGCCTTTCTTTGGTCCGAATTCGTTAAAGTATTGACCGCTTACGGAGTGAACGATCCGGACCAAACAGATTCTGTAGTGCGTTCAATTGTTGCCGAGTTTGCTAAGGTTGACCCCGGATCTTACTCGTATCGCTACCCGGTGGACATCCACGGGCGCGAGATCCCTCTCGGGGTGGAGGTTCTCAATCTTCAGGCCCTTAAGGACGTGATGGACGGTGTTGGAGCCTACTTTACCGGCGCTGATGGTTATCTAGATCACCTCGACGGCGCGGGTCCATAGGCAAATCGTTTTGTCCAGCACTCGTCCGCGTCCTTGCAGTTGGTGGGAAGCTCAGCAGCCGTAGAGGAACATGAACCTCAGGATTCCCGTGGCATGGAATCCACCCATTTCCCTACCTCTAAGGCGAAGAAATAGTCCATCTGGACCGCATTACTCGCAAATTTCGGAAGATCCTCGGCATAAATAGTCGCCGTCGCTACGCGCCCCGGCTCCAAATAAACGCCCCGCACCCTCATTGCATCGTTTTCATCTTTAGACATGAATATGATCATCGGCCTGGTAGGATGCTGGCGCGGTGCCCAATGGGCAAATATATTTCTTTGTTTTCTTCCCTCTTCAATATCCTTCAGCAGCTTGAGCAATTCCTCTTCTTCGGCCTCCGGCAGCCGTCGTGATGCAACTGTCTCGGCCACCACGGCAATCAATTCTGGCGTACGAAGCTTGCGATACTTCGAGTTATAGCGTTCGGGTAAAACCCCTGAGGCCGCAAAGGCGTCAATTGCACGCCGCAGATTCAGTTCGATATAGTTGTAAGCTTGGATGTACTTGGCGATATCAAGAAGCTGGGCATCCGTAAGGCGCGGCGCGTTCCGCATATAAGCTTCGTCCGCGCCATCAAGCTCGGCGTTAGCAGCTTCCAACTCTGGCGTCGGCGACTCTGTCGGTAACACGGCCTCATCCTCAATAATCATGGCAAAGTTGATCGCGAGCTGCGCCCCGGACACATGGCTTCGCATACTAAAGGGTCAGAAGCGGGCTTGGATTGTTAGTGGAAACGACAACCATCAACTCGCTTTTCGCCCTGCTCAGCGCGACGTAGAGAAGACACCTCGCATCCAACTCATCGGGAAAGGTCTTGTTATCACAAGGCATCACCAAAACGCTTTCGCATTCCAGCCCCTTGGCTTTATGGATTGTACTAATCGCTCGGTCCGTGGGCTGAGGCCGTGCATAAGAACGGCGATGGGCGAGATCAACGAGACCTTCAGAGGGGTTATCAAAATCCCCCAGTTTTATTGCGTCCCAAAACTCCCGATGGGCGTCAAACTGGACTTTATCGAAGTGTTCATTGGATTGGGACAACTCATGGAGACGCTTAAGCATCTTGGAGGCGCCCCGATGGTTAGGTTCGGCGATCACCAGCTTGGCGAGCTCCTGGATCAAGGCAGGCTTTCCGCGTGCCATCTTGGCGCAACGACTACCTACCTCACTTTCGAAACGATTTCCAAAGCCAGACGGGCTAAATCCCACGGCTACGTCGTCCATAAATTTCAAGATTGACTTCGCAACGGTCTCGGGCGTTTTTGCTTTATCAAACCGCTGAACGAAGCTCTCGAGCGCCGAACGAGTGTACCCTTCCCACAGAAGTATTCGACGACCAAAGAAACTCCTGAGCGACAGAGCTGTTTCATTGTGCCGAGTTAAAACGAGGAGGGAGCTTTGGCGACCGGCAAATGTATCGATGGCGGAGCGGTCAGACGTAGCAACACGGTAACCAAGTCTCGTTTCAGCAATGTTTTCGGCCTGCACAACCACTACGCTGCTAGGAGCTGTTCGCAAATCAACTTTCCGCCCGGCCTTTAGGTCCTCTCGCGCCTTGAGCGTCCAAGCGCCCAGACGAGGACAGCCCTTATCCCAACGATGCGGATAATCGAGGGACTCCACCACATCGCTGGATGAAACAAGCTCATCCCAAAATGCGGCGTCGGCATCTTTAAAGATTCGCTGCATGGGATCCGCGAAGGCCCGCAGTCGGGCACCGCCAGTAACCAACGAGGCTACGATGGCATGTTGGGCGCGACTTGAGTCTTGATGCTCGTCACACACGATAGTCGGATACCGTGCAGCAACGGCGCGGGCGATCATCGGATATCGCTGAAGAAGCGACGCCACCTTGATTGCCAATGCCGCATAGCCGTCCTTGGTTTGTCGAACCCAAATCATCGGGTCCGAAGGAACGCCGATCCCCACATGATAAACAGTGGCAATCTGGGCGATAAGGCTATCAATCGTGCGGATTTCCACATGTGAGCCTAACCCCTGCGTCCGTTTGGCAAACACGGAGCATGCCGCATGTGTGTGGGTGAGAATCAGTACACGATCAGTGCTTGCCGCAGCGAGGTCACCTACATACTCCGCACCTTGGTGGGTCTTTCCGCAACCGGCGGGAGCTTCAATGACTACTAAGGTCCCGCCGGACCTTAAGGCCTGACGAACCGTCGCGTCGCTCACGGAGCAATATCCGTGATTTCAAATAAATCTATGCTCGCCCGCACAGCATTGCAGAACGGCAGAAGCTGCGGCCGAAGCGTAGGCCACTGTTCTAAAGCAAACATCTTGTTCGCGAGCTCCTCGCCACCTTGAAAGGTTTTGAACCAAGTCTGCGCGTGCGATTGGAATTTCTTCTTTTCCGCCTCTTTGCCCACAGGAACAGTGCCAAGAGCCGCTTCAATAATAATTTTTCTCAGGTCCGCACCAGCCTTGGCCTTCAACTCGACAAACGTCTTGTCGTCCGTACCAAGGCGATCGGCTAGCGTACGAAGGCGGAAGCCCGTCTTCGTTTCCGCCGGATCTTGAATGAGCAGTTCTAGTTTATCCTCCGGAATAAGATTGATGATGTTTTCATCTAGACATCCGCTCGTCCAACGGAAGAGAAGCTTGTCCAACTTATCCGCAAGCGTTTTCCAACGCGTCGGATACTTACCTTTCTCATCATCGGCGAAGCCGCCAAAACTCAAGCCACCTTCCGAAAGTGCTTCAAGGAGGCTGAGTGTGGTCTCGTGACCTCCTCCATCAGTAATGTGAACGCCAAATTGGACCAAAGGCCCTCCTAGCGCTTTGGTAAGGAGCACCGCCGTAAAGCCAGCCTCCGTAGCCCCCTCTCCGACGATGCTGACGCGGGAAAGAAACGCTTCGGGATCCTTGACCCGGTGCTGACCAATTTTGGTGCCATCCAACAATCCTATTCTTCGATTGTGATCCACGTACCAAAGCGCTGATTGTGTCGCGGCGGAAATAGCCGCTGCGCTGTGAGTCGTGACAAAGCACTGCGCCTTCCCAGATTGTAATTTGGCGACCAACGATCGTTGTCGGTAAGGCTCTAGACCTCGCTCGATTTCGTCGACTAGGGCTATTGGCGTCGTTCCTTTATATTGTTCGGCGATAGCCAACGCGGCCAACCGGCGTGTACCGGCGCCCCAGCTGCTGAGGGGTAATTCAATCCCATCTCGCTCTGCCGTGAGGCCGATGAGGGCCATCACTGAGATGCCCGGGCTGCTGGTGATCGCAAGATCGAGATTTCCGGGCAGAGATTTCGCAACAAACGCTTCATTCAACGCACTAAGCGCGGTCCTACCATCTTCGCTGAGTCCCCCGATCACATCCGTTTCCGCAAGACGATCGACAAGCCTAGATCGCAGGGTCTTGTCTGAAAGCAGCCGATCCAATGCGGAGCCCTGAACGAAGCGTAAATCCCGGTCATTACGGTCGTCGCCACTGAGACGAACCGGACCAAGCTGACCGCGCAATGGCCTCGGAAAGCTTTCGGCTGTGCCGTCAGGCTGCTTGATTTCGTAAATGAGATCCAGGTCCGGAGTGCCTGTCACTTGCAACCAATAAACAGGATCGTTGTGCGCGGCTGTCCTGTTTTCCTCGATGCTAGGGACGACCGGCTCCCTACCATTCCAGTCCCATGGCCACGAAGCCTTCAGTAGATTGCTAATCTTGCTATCACTCGGCAACGAGACAACCGCGTCGATAACAAACCCCTTTGCCTCGTCACGCCCATGATAATCAGTGTCCGGCACAACGCCCGGATTAGTCGGGCTGAAGAGCAGTGCGATTGCGTCTAGGATCGAGGTCTTCCCGACGTCGCCACCACCAAGAATGATATTTACCCCGGCGGCGGGGTGCCAAGTCATGGAAGCGATAGAGCGGTATCGATTGATCGAGAGCCGCCGAATGACGGGCGCAACGGATGGATCAACGGGCATGAGATAAAGGCTTTACTGCAATTAATCGGGGCGCTACTGGACGCCATGGTTGCAATTATAGACACCAATCGCAATGCGCGTATACTGATTGAAGGATGCAAAGCTACCAAAGGACTTCCATCCCGACACGATAACTAAGAGGGGCTCACCATGACGACGTACAGTAAGCGCGTCAGGGAAAGCATTCTCCCTCTTTCGGTGGCGGACACTCTCCCCAAAGCTTTTGGAGAATGGCGATTCACCGGCCATACGCACGATCACGAAGAACCCATCGAGACGTGTCGTCTCTGCGGCCAGGACGGTCTCCGTTATCACTTCGAGATTCGTAACCATTACACGGGCTACACTCTCGACGTTGGCTCGCACTGCATTCTTCAATTCAACGTCGCGGTGTATGAAGATGGAAGGCAGCTCACGTCAGCAGCGGCCAAGCGGCATCTCGACAAGCTCATGCAGAAGATGCGCCTGGATTCTTGCTTAAGATCCCTCGATAAGTTGGCGCGCGCCGAGAAGTCGCCCATACTGTCCGGAGCTTTGGATTACTACCGGACGAACAAGAAACTGACGCCCAAGCAAGCCTTCGTGGTGTTTTGGCGGTTACAACGCAATCGCATCGACCACGATCCCTCATTCTTCAGCGTGACACTCAAGAAGAAGCGATACATGGACGATCTGGGGGCAATGGAAACCAGCAAAGTCCATTTCTTCTGGAAAGCGCTTACTCAAAGTCAGCGGCATTCCGCTCTCGCATTAGGTCATACCGCCCCGGTCGCGTAACGATGGAACCGTGGACGGATTTGGAAACCGACCCAGCAAACACTACTATTTTTCAAAATGGACACCCTGACTCCCGCCCAGCGAAGCGAGCGCATGAGCCGCGTTCGCAACAAAGACACCAAGCCCGAGATGCGGGTGCGCCGCCTCGTCCACGGAATGGGCTATCGCTATCGGCTGCACCGACAAGGCTTACCGGGTCGCCCCGACCTCGTCTTCCCTGGATTGCGAAAAGTGATCTTCGTGCACGGGTGCTTTTGGCACAGGCACCCCGATCCCTCCTGCAAGTTGGCCCGTCTTCCCAAGACACGACAGGAGTTTTGGCTCCCCAAGCTCCAAGCGAATCAGGTACGCGATGAGTGCAACCTGGTCACACTGGAGGCATCTGGTTGGGCGGTTATGGTTGTGTGGGAGTGCGAATTAAGGAATAAAGAACACTTAGTGAACAAACTAAGGAAGTTCTTGGGGGCCAGACCATGCGTGCAATCGAGCTGTTTGCGGGAGCCGGAGGCCTAGGAATGGGCGTAAGCCGCGCGGGTTTCGTGCCTGCTGCGGTCGTGGAATGGGATAAATGGTGCTGTGATACCATCCGGGAAAATCGCCTCCGCCATGTGCAACCCCTCGCCAAATGGCCCTCCCCCATTGAAGGCGACATCCGCGACGTCGATTTCACCAAGCATGAGGGCTTGATCGATCTGGTGACCGGCGGCCCTCCCTGCCAGCCGTTCTCGCTCGGCGGTAAGCACCGTGGCTACGACGACGTCCGGGACATGTGGCCACAGGCCGTGCGGGTGGTACGGGAAACCAAGCCCAAGGCGTTTATCTTCGAAAACGTGAAGGGACTGACGCGCGCGACTTTCGCGAGCTACCTCGCGTACATCGTTCAACAACTGACCTATCCGGAGCTCACACTTCGCGCCGACGAGGATTGGCCGGATCACCTTCGGCGTCTCGAAAAGCATCATACCCGACAGCCCCATAAGAAAAGTGGGCTTACATACAACGTCGTCTACCGCGTTCTCAACGCCGCGAACTACGGCGTACCGCAGAAGCGCGAGCGTGTCGTGTTCGTCGGTTTTCGCAACGACCTAGGCATTGAATGGTCTTTCCCCGAGCAGACACACTCCCTGGATGTATTGCTAGGCCAACAAGCGAGCGGCGAATACTGGGAGCGCCATAGCGTGCCAAAAGCACACCGCGTCACGCCCTCCCGCCTTGCTACTCGGGCGCAATCAACTCTCATTTCGGATAAAAATCGGCCATGGCGCACGGTACGTGACGCGATTGGTGACTTGCCGGACCCGGAACGAGAGCAGCGCAAATCTTCTCTCCTCCTGAATCACAAGTTCCAGTCCGGCGCTCGATCCTACGCGGGGCATACGGGTAGCCCGCTTGATTTACCTGCGAAGACACTCAAGGCCGGTGTCCATGGCGTCCCAGGCGGGGAGAACATGTTGGTTCGGCCCGACGGTACGGTGCGTTACTTCACCGTACGCGAAAGCGCGCGTCTTCAAACATTCCCAGATGAGTTTGCATTCCATGGTGCTTGGTCGGAAGCGATGCGACAACTCGGCAACGCCGTGCCGGTCGAACTGGCCACGGTCATCGCGAAAGATGTGCGTATTCATTTGAACGCCGCGACCAAAGCAAAGGCCACTTAATGATTGCCGGTTATCGCGAGTTCGAATTCGATCTTCCAGATGCCTTGCTGAAAAACCTGGTTACGATTCTTGACGGTATTCAGAAAGAACCGTTGCGCGAGACGCAGGTCGCGGAAATCCCAGACGAGCAAGGTGTCTATCAACTTTTCTTGGATGAAGAGCCAGTCTATGTGGGCAAGACTGATGCGGATGCCGGTCTCTTCAAACGACTAAGCCGACACAGCAAAAAGATCCTTCATCGAAATAACCTTGACCCCGACCGCGTGTTCTTCAAGGCGGTTCGTATCTTCGTTTTTACGGCGGTGGACTTAGAGACCGATCTGATCAGGCATTACGGTGGAAACACCGGTCTCGCTTGGAATGGAAGTGGTTTCGGCTCTAACGATCCTGGTCGCGAACGCGATACCACAAACAACAAGCCTGAAAACTTCGATTTTCAGTATCCCATCGATATCGACAAACCATTGGGCATTGAGCTCCCCGCGAGTGACACGGCAGCAAACATTCTCGCACTTCTCAGAAATGGCACCCCCTATACTATCCGCGCGCAACGACCGGCTAGAAGGAAAGTATTTCATCCAGATCTTGAGACCACTACGATCGAGAACTTGGCGGGCCTGAGCACAACACGCGAAATCATCCAGCAACTTACCTCTCAACTGCCTGCGGGCTGGCAGGCAACGAAGCTGCTTGGCTATGTGATTCTTTACAAGGAACGTAAGGACTATCCGCAATCGGAAGTCATCGCGGTTTCCTAGCTTCCGCCGAAAGCCAGCAAAATGCCGTCGAAGGCGAAGCGCGCATAGCGCCGTCAAGGACGGGATGCGGGACCGACTGCCTCCGGCAAGGGATTTCAATCAGCATGGAAGAATTCAGATAAAATCTGGCGGGAACACTCTTAAATTCACCCCAGCCTCGGAAAGCATAACTCTTGCGACCTCGAAACTGCGTTTGAACACTTCATCGGCTTCGGGAGCCGCAAATGTATTCAGCTCAACAATTCCGCTTTGGATAATGCCCCTGGTGCAGTCCGCACAAGGAAACAAGTTGGTATACATGCGGCAACCTTCCGTGCCGATTCCAGATCTAGCAGCGTTGTAGATCGCATTCCGCTCAGCGTGCTCGAACCAGTAATATTTCTCGCCGTTTTCCCTCGCGTGCCTCACCTCAAGCTCAGCATCAACTCGGCGCGGTAGGCCGTTGAAGCCGATCGCACGAATATCATTGGCCGGGCCCACGATTACAGCCCCCACCTTCCGACCCCGATCCTCACTCCAGGAGGCGACAAGATGAGAAAGTTCGAAGAATCGCCGATCCCACTTCTCTGCGGCCGTCACTTCGTCAGACATACCTATGCCACCGGAGCTTTAAAATGATTGTGGGCCAGGAGATCATTGATCGCAATCTTGTAACGGGTGGCGCATCCGACAACCTCAAGAATAGTACGTTCGACCTTACCGTCGGGGAAATCATTCCGATTGGCAAGAAAGCAATCAGGGCAAGGCGCAAGGATCCAATAGTATCACCCTATTTCCTCGCACCGAGGGAGATGGTCTGGGTCCTCTCAAAGGAAGAATTCAGTATGCCCGCTACTGTGAGCGGGTTCGCAACGTTGCGGACCACCTTCACGAAGCAAGGCATTCTCGCGCTAAATGTCGGCATAATCGATCCTCTTTTCCACGGGCCAATCAGCACCGCCCTCATTAACTTTTCGGACCGAGCTAGGGAAATTAGAATTGGAGACAAGTTCTTTAGAGTCGCCTTTTTTGAGCATTCGGACGTAAGCGCTTTTCACGCAAAGGACGAGAATGTCGTGCGTGCACAATACATTCGAAATTTAGAAAATGTCTCTTACTCCGACTTCTCGAAGAGTTTTCTGAACATCCCCGAATTTGACGATGAATACTATTCCCGAAAATTCTGGAGTCTGATCTGGGAGGGGATAGCGAGCAGGAAGGTGATCTCAACCACGGTGTTCGTGTTAGTGGGATTGACGATTTGGTATCTTCTTGAAACGGGAATGTGGGCCTTCATTGACGCCAAGCTCGATTTGATCGGGGCGTTCATCAAGAAGTTGAAGATTCTGTAGTTAAGTTGGTGCGGGCGGCCGGACTCGAACCGGCACAGGCCTTGCGGCCCCACGGATTTTCTTACCACTTCGGCTTTCGCCGCCGCCATCTGGCGTTTGTGGTCTGGACTATCCCTTCACCCTGGCTCTGGAAGCTGTAGGTGCTGCCCGTCTAGTCTCTACACCTTCCTCTCGGGAGAGAGGCTTGGCTCGGGATTGCCAGTTAAGGTTTCCCCGACTTTGAGCAGTTCTGCACCTCGGGTTTCCCCGAGGGCACTCAATAGTTTAAGTCCGATGCGTCTACCAGTTTCGCCACGCCCGCATGGGCTATCTATACGACGCATCCCGAGGTCGGCAAAGGGATAAGCCGCTTTTTCGCACATGGATTGAGCAGCCATCCGCTGCCAATCTCTTCAAATTCACGGGCTTACGCTAATTCGCCCCGTCGAACCGCCTGCACATCCTTCTTGGCAGGCACCGCCCGCCGCACGTTAATGGCCGAAGCGTCCAACGTGTTTTTGAGGTGGGATGCATAGAACTTCTCAATCATCTCGACGCTGGTGCGGCAATTCTTCGCGATTTGGTAGATGTCGGCCCCCTCCATCAGCCGGAAACAAACGTAGGTGTGACGTAGGCTATAAAATGTCCGCCGCTGTCCGTCGCGGTCGAACTTCAGGTCCAACTCATCCAAAATGGTGTTGAAAAGAACATGGTGGTCGCTCGGGAAGAGCCGATCGCTCGGTTTCGGCTTGTTGCGCTTCTTCATGCGCTGAAACACCGGCACTGCATTCGGCATACTTTTGCAAAAGCCTACACCGCGCTTTCCGCGCACCTCGATCTCCAGAATGGTCTCTCCGCTGGCAGCGTCGTCAACAACTGAGACATCGCGGTATTCCAGGCGCCCTACTTCGTCCGGACGCAGGCCCGTGTTCGTCATGAACAAAACCTTGTCGTGCAGCTGCTCGTAGTCCCACCGGAACTTGTTGTTAAGCGGCTTCTTTACGCGCTGGCGCGTTGCCTTGTAGAGCTTTTGGTATTCTTGAAGCGAAAACCACGCCCGGTGCGAGATTTTCGTATTGTGCTTGTAAGCCTCGCTGATGTCCGGCATGGCGTTGAGCCAACGATGCCGTAATGCGGTCTTCAGCGTCTGCCGTAGCGCCACGATTTCTTGGTGCATTGTGCTCCGCGCAGGAGGTTTGCCCCATTTCTCTTTCGATTTTTCAATGCGATGGATACGATACTCCTGAACCAAGCCGCCCGTCACTTCCGACAGCGGCTTCTTTCCCATGAATGGGATCAGGTAATTGCGTAAGCGCCTCTCATGGCCCTTTACATAGATTTCGTTGCGTTGACCTTCGGTGATAATCGGAAACTCACGCAGAAACTGTTCTGCTGCGTCCTGGAAGGTCTTTTCCGCGTTCACCGCGACGAGCTCACCGAGCTCGCCCCGCTTAAACTTGCCCCGAAGTTCAAGATACCAATCTTCGGCCGCGTCCTCGGCCTGCGATAGTTCTTCCTTCTTCGTGCTCGACCGATGTTGTTTTCCGCCGATAGACGTTGAGCACTGCCAGAAGCGGGCATCCGGCCGCTTGTAGAGTTGGACCTTGCCTCCAAGGATTTCGTGACGAGCAGCCATTTGCGTTCCTGCCGACGGCTCAGGTTCGGATTCCGTGCTAGCGTGCTAGCAGTGTGCTAGCTTTTACGGAGGAGTCAAATTCCCATAAAGTACTGTATTGTATGATATTTTATTGATTTTGACAAACTCAATATGCGATTTTAAGTCCCTTGCGTCTACCAGTTCCGCCACGTCCGCGCGGCTCGTTTCTCAAGGGTTTCTGCAATCCGGTCAATGGATGTTTTAAAGCATGCTGGCATTTCCGGCGGCCGCCACCCTTATCTCATTGGATGAGTTGCCGGCCTCATTGATCGATCGAACCGGGACCTGAACCGCCGGAGCGGTTCGCGGCTGATGTAAAGCGGTCAACAACCTTTCCTGCGATCACGCCCACTGTCACCCCCAGGCATTTGACAATCGCGTCGTGGACCGTTCCGTGCCGTCCATGAACGAAGTGCTGCAGATATTCGAATGCGCCGACCGACAATAACAAAAGCCCGAAGACGGCGACCAGTCGCCGGGGATAGGCCAGAGAAAACAGAAACCCGACCACACCGAGAGCAAGGAATCTCTCTTCGTTGGGCGATAGCCCTGTTCTTGGCCTGAGCGAAACTGGTCCATCCGTCGCAACGAAGATGGCGACGAGAAACAGCCAGGCTGCGATCCTGAGTGCGCGGTTTGTCAATGGACTGACGGGTCCTGAAAATGGATTCGCGCGACTTTTAGACCCAAAGCCCGAACAAGTTAATGGCCCATCGGCCGCAGCCGGGGCAATTGGCTGACAGACTGTCGGACGGCGCGCGAGCGCATCGCAGGGTTGCGTTCCGCTGTCCGCGAATTGCCAGCCTTCGCGCCCGCACGGTAGGATCAGACCAACGAAACTCACAAAGAGCAGCAGGGAGCGGCGCGGCGATGGCCTACGAGCAGATCAGGTACGAAGTTCAGGACAACATCCTCACCATCACACTGAACCGCCCCGACAAGATGAATGCCTTCACGCATGTCATGATGGACGAACTGATTGCCGCGTTCGATGCCGCCGATGCCGACGACAACGTGCGCGCCATCATCGTCACCGGCGCGGGCCGCGCCTTCTGCGCCGGAGCCGATCTCTCTGAAGGCGGCAAGACGTTCGACCGCGCCGCGCGCGCCGACCGCAAGACCGCGCCGCTGCGTCCGAACGGCGAAGTCGAATGGAGCGACGAGGCGGTGCGCGACGGCGGCGGCCGCGTGACCCTGCGCATCTTCAAATGCCTGAAACCGGTGATCGGCGCGATCAACGGCGCGGCGGTCGGCATCGGCGTCACCATGCAACTGCCGATGGATATCCGCATCGCGTCGGTCGATGCCCGTTTCGGCTTCGTGTTCGCGCGGCGCGGCATTGTGCCGGAAGCAGCCTCAAGCTGGTTCCTGCCGCGCATCGTCGGCATCTCGCAGGCGCTGGAATGGTGCTATTCGGGCCGTGTGTTTCCGGCGGAGGAAGCGCTCGCCGGCCGCCTCGTCAACAAGGTCGTTCCCGCCGACGAACTGATGACCACCGCCCGCGCCATCGCGCGCGAGATCGCGGAGAACGCCGCGCCGGTGTCGATCGCGCTGATCCGCCAGCAGATGTGGCGCATGCTGGGTGCCGATGATCCGATGGAGGCGCACAAGGTCGACAGCCGCGGCATCTATTCGCGCGGCCAGTCCGCCGACGTGCGCGAGGGCGTGATGTCGTTTCTCGAAAAACGCCCCGCCAAGTTCACCGAGACAGTCTCCAAAGACATGCCGTCGTATTTTCCGTGGTGGACCGAGCGGGAATATAAGTAGAGCGTTCGCGATCTCTCGCCCCGTCATTGCGAGTCAACGGGTCCGCGCAAAGCGCGGCCCGATGATAAACTCAGCGAAGCAATCCACTCTTGAAAAGCAAGGTGGATTGCTTCGTCGCAAATGCTCCTCGCAATGACGAAACGAAATTTTCAAGATAAATTCTATCTCATCTCCAGCACCACGCGCCCGATCGCTTTCCGCTCGGTCAGCAACCGCATCGCCTTTGCGTAATCCTCCAGCGGCAAGCGATGCGAGATATGGGGGCTGATGCGCCCCTCCTCCGCGAGCTTCGTAAGCGCCTCAACGCGCGCGGCACCAAGCGCGGGATCATGACGCGCTGCCTCGCCCGCGCGCACGCCGAGCACGCTCGCACCCTTGATCAGCACGAGATTGGTTTTCGCGTTTCCAACGCCGCCGGTGAATCCGATTACCAGAAGCCGCGCGCCCCATGCGATGCAGCGCAGGCTCTCCTCGAACACGGCACCGCCCACCGGATCGAACACCACGTCCGCTCCGCGCCCGCCCGTGATGCGCTTCGCTGTGTCCTTGAAAGGCTCCCGGCCATACAGAATGACATGATCCGCGCCGCGCTGGCGCGCGACGTTGAGCTTTTCCTCGCTTGAGGCGCAGGCGATGACGATAGCGCCGAACACCTTGCCAAGTTCGACGGCGGCAAGGCCGACGCCGCCGCCCGCGCCATGCACCAGCAAGACCTCGCCGGGCTTGATCTGCGCGCGGTCGTGCAGCGCATGCCATGCGGTGCCGTGCGCGGCGAGGAAGGTCGCGCCCTGCGCGAAATCGAAGGTCGAAGGGAGTGGCAGCAGTTGCTCCGGCGTCACCACGATCTCGTCGGCGAAGCAACCGAACCGCGCCTTCACCATCACGCGGTCGCCGACGCGAACGCCATCGACACCGGACACCTCGATCACCTCGCCCGCGGCTTCCATGCCCGGCGTGAACGGCAGCGGCGGCTTGAGCTGATAGTCGCCCGCCACCATCAACACGTCGGGGAAATTGAGGCCCGCAGCATGAATCGCAACGAGCACCTGTCCCGGCGCGAGCGGAGCACGCGGGATGTCGTCCAGTGTGAGGGATTCAGGCGGACCGAGTTCACGGCAGACGACGGCTCTCACCATTCTCTCCTCCGCTCATTCCCGCGTAAGCGGGAATCCAGTTCTTGGCCCATGGGTCCCCGCCTTCGCGGGGACGAGCGGAAATACAACGTCGTGCATGTTTACGCCACGCTCAGCTTCTGCATCAGCTTGTGATGGACCAGCGGCAGGCGGTCGTTGCCGAAATACATGTCGGTCTTGTCGAGATAAATCGTTGGCGAGCCGAACGCGCCGCGCGAAATCGCATCGTCGGTGTTGGCCTTGAGCTGGTCCTTGATCCCCTGCTCGCCGATTCCGGCCAGGAACGCCTGCGGATCGATGCCGACGCGCTCGCAAACTTTCGTCAGCACGGCATCCTGCGAAATGTCCTGATCGTCGCCCCAATAGGCTTCGAACACCGCCGTCGCGAAGGCGAGAAACTTATCCGGATGCCGCTGCTGCACCCAGATGCAGCCGCGCATCGATTTCACCGCGTTCACCGGAAACACCGTCGGCGGCATCTTGATTTTAATCCCGGCAAGCCGCGCCCAGTCCTGCATGTCCTTTGCCGTATAGGCCTGCTTGGCCGGCACCGGATTGGCCCGCGTTTCGTACATCGTCTTGTTGACGGTGTTGAACACGCCGCCGACCAGAAACGGTTTCCATGTGATCTCGACGCCGAGTTCGTTGGCCATCGGCTGGATATTGACGAAGGCGAGATAGGTCCACGGGCTGGAACAGTCGAAGAAGAATTCGAGCATGGGATGTTTCCTCTGTTATTGCGCTCTGTTTCTTTTCGTCATTGCGAGCGAAGCGAAGCAATCCATCTGGATGCAGAAAAAACTGGATTGCTTCGTCGCTTCGCTCCTCGCAATGACGATCTATTGTCTCTACCGCGCCTGCTGCGCGGTCTTGCCGAACATGTTCTTGCGCTGCTCGTCGCTGAACGGCGTCTTGTCGAACTTGCCGACTGCAAGGCCCTTCTGAACCTGCGGCCGCGCGCGCACGTCCGCATACCATCGCTTGATGTGCGGGAAATCGTCCAGCGTGAAGCCCTGCGCCTTGTGCGTCATGGTCCATGGAAAGCAGGCGATGTCGGCAATGGTGTAGTCATCGCCCGCCACATAGGCGCCGGTCTTGCCGAGCTGGCGGTCGAGCACCGCATAGAGCCGCGCCGCCTCGTCGCGGTAGCGCTGGATGGCGTAGGGAATTTTCTCCGCCGCATAGAGCGCGAAATGGCCGTGCTGGCCGAGCATCGGGCCGAGCCCGCCCATCTGCCACATCAGCCACTGCATCACCTGAAAGCGGCCGCGCACATCCTTCGGCAGGAAGCGCCCGGTTTTCTCGGCGAGATAGATCAGGATCGCGCCGGTCTCGAACATCGGGATCGGCGCGCCGCCGTCGGCGGGCGCGCGGTCGATGATCGCGGGAATGCGGTTGTTCGGGCTGATGGCGAGGAATTCAGGCTTGAACTGGTCGCCCTCACGGATGTTCACCGGAAACACCTCATAAGGCATCCCCAGCTCTTCCAGCATGATCGAAATTTTCCACCCGTTGGGCGTCGGCGCGTAATAAAGCTCAATCATGCAGAAGGTCCATCAGCTTGCGAGGATCATGCGATCCTAGCGGCAGCCTCGATCACATTCCATCCCGCAGGCGCGAACGGCCTGTACGCGGAGGCCGTTGCATGGCAGATAAGCGGCAACCAACAAGAGTGGATGGATGCGCCCCATGCTGTTTCAAACGACGATCGCCGGTTCACTGCCGAAGCCCGCATGGCTCGCCGAGCCCAATAAACTGTGGGCGCCCTGGAAGCTGAAGGGCGAGGAACTGGATCACGCCAAGCGCGACGCCACGCTGCTCTGGGTCAAAATCCAGGAAGACGCCGGGATCGATCTCGTCACCGAAGGCGAGCAGGCGCGCCAGCATTTCGTCCACGGTTTTCTCGAGCGCGTCGAAGGCATCGACTTCGCCCACAAGATCGAAATGGGCATCCGCAAGGACCGCTACAAAGCCATGGTGCCGCAGGTGGTCGCGCCGCTGCAACTCAAGGGCCGCGTCCATGCCGACGAGGCGCGCGCCGCGCGGGCGCATACCAAGCACAAGCTGAAGTTCACCCTGCCCGGCCCGATGACCATCATCGATACGCTGGCCGACAGCTATTACGGCGACCGCGTCAAGATGGCCTTCGCCTTCGCCGACCTGCTCAATCAGGAAGCCAAGGCGTTGCAGGCCGATGGCGTGGACATGATCCAGTTCGACGAGCCGGCGTTCAACGTCTTCATGGACGAGGTCAACGACTGGGGCATCGAGGCGCTGACCCGCGCCGCGGCGGGCCTCACCTGCAAGACCGCGGTGCACATCTGCTACGGCTATGGCATCAAGGCCAACACCGACTGGAAGGAATCGCTGGGGGCCGAGTGGCGGCAGTACGAGCAGATCTTCCCGGCGATCGACAAGAGCCCGATCCAGCAGGTGGCGATCGAGTGCCGCAACTCGCATGTGCCGCTGGAACTGCTCGGCCTGCTCAAGAACAAGGTGGTGCAGGCCGGCGTGATCGACGTCGCCAATGAGATTGTCGAGACGCCGGACGACGTGGTGCAGACCATCGAAGCGGTGATGAAGTTCGTGCCGAAGGCCAACATCATGGCCACCACCAACTGCGGCATGGCCCCGATGCGCCGCGACATCGCAGAGGCGAAGCTCCGTGCCCTCGGCGCTGGCGCAAAGCTGGCACGGGAGAAGCTGGGGTAAGCTCCGTCATTGCTAGCGAAGCGAAGCAATCCATCTTCTTTTAGAGAATGGATTGCTTCGTCGCTTCGCTCCTCGCAATGACGAATTACAGGGTCAAGCCCGGTGATGACGGTCGAACGTGAGAAAAGATCACGCGTTTGCTTCTCTAAGCCGCGCCGTCCTTGATCGGCGGCAGGTACGACAGCCCGGTGTCCCACGGAAAGAAAATCCAGGTATCCTGCGACACTTCCGTGATGAAGGTGTCGACCAGCGGCCTGCCCATTGGCTTGGCGTAAACCGCGGCGATATGCGCCTGCGGCACCAGGTCTCGCACGATCCGCGCGGTCTTGCCGGTGTCCACGAGGTCTTCGACCACCAGCAGGCCCTTGCCGGTGCCGCCACCGAGCCGCGCCACCGCGTCTGAAATACCCTTCAGCACCTGCGGTTCGCTGACCTGCGAGGTGTGGCTGTAGCTCGACACGCACAGCGTATCGATCACGCGGATGCCGATCTCGCGCGCGACAATCGCCGCGGGCACAAGGCCGCCGCGCGTCACCGCCACCATCGCTTCGAATGGCCCTGCCCCGTTCAGCCGCCACGCCAGCGCGCGGGCATCGCGGTGAAACTGATCCCATGATACCGGAAACGGCTTTCGCGCCTCGTCACTCATTGCGGTCACCTTATTTCGCAACCTTCAAATTCGCCAGCATGGCCTCGACCTCGGCCATCGCGGCCTTCAGCTTGGCCTCATCGCGCGAGCGGACCACGACATTGGTGTTCGGCTTGCCGTTTTCGTCCATGAACGGGTAGCTGCCGATGCTGGTGTCGGGATGGGCTTCCTGAATGGCGCGCAGCGGCGTGCCGATGTCGCCTTCCCGCGCATTGGCCCGCACCGACTCCGACAGCATCCGCACGCCGGACTTCAGCTTCGGCGACACGATGTCCATCATCGCCTGCATGATCGACGGCACGCCCGCCATCACGATGACATTGCCGATCTTGAAGCCCGGCGCGAGGATGGTCGCGCTGGAAATCAGTTCGGCGCCGTCGGGAATGCGGGCCATGCGCAAGCGCGCTTCGTTGAGGTCCGCGCCGAACCGCTCCTGAAAGCGGGCCACCACCTCGGGATGGTGATCGATCCTGACTCCGAACGCCTTGGCCACGCTGTCGGCGGTGATGTCGTCATGAGTCGGCCCGATGCCGCCCGTGGTGAACACGTAGGTATAGCGCTCGCGCAGCGCGTCCAGCGCCTCGATGATCGCGTCCTCATCGTCGGAGACCACCCGGACCTCTTTCAGGTCGATGCCGATATTGGTCAGATACTCGGCGATGAAGCCGATGTTCTTGTCCTTGGTGCGCCCGGACAGGATTTCGTCGCCGATCACAAGAATTCCGGCGGTCACGATCTCGGTCATTCAGTCCTCTCCCAGAGTGCCCGGAACTTCGGGCCGCGCAACATGTTGAACCCACGGACTTTTGCCTCATCCCGAGGCAGCCGCCCGCCCGCTTTTCGAGCAGGTTTGCCGCCGTTGCTACAAATTGCCCGCCTGCAATGCATATCGCGCTGGCCCAAGCCTTGCTACCATCACTTTGGGTAGCGGTTTCGCTGCCGCATGAAGGAAGCGTTTCGGTTTATGGCAGTTGCCTTCGATGAAATGAATGGGGCAGGCGGCGATCTCCGCTCAGCTTATCAAGAACTCTCCCTCTGGTTGAAGGAGACCCCTCCTGACTCGCTGGAATACCGGCGTCAGGAGGCGGAGCTGCTCTTCCGGCGCATCGGCATCACCTTCGCCGTTTACGGCGAGGCGGAATCCACCGAACGGTTGATCCCCTTCGACGTGATCCCTCGCATCCTGTCCGGCAAGGAATGGACCCTGCTGGAAAAGGGGCTGAAGCAGCGCGTCAAGGCGCTCAACCTGTTCCTGAAGGACATCTATCACGGCCGCGACATTCTCCACGCCGGGGTCGTGCCGGACGACCTGATTTTCCAGAACCCGGTGTTCCGGCCGGAGATGAACGGACAGAGCGTCCCGCACGACGTTTATGTCCACATCGCGGGCATCGACATTGTGCGCGTGGACGCGGACAATTTCTACGTGCTGGAGGACAATGCGCGCACGCCTTCGGGTGTTTCGTACATGCTGGAAAACCGCGAGATCATGATGCGGCTGTTTCCGGACCTGTTCGCGCGCCACCGCGTCGCGCCGGTTGAGAATTATCCGGATGAACTTCTGGCCGCGCTGCGCTCGGTCGCACCGCTGACCTCCAAGGCCGAGCCCACCATCGCGCTGCTGACGCCCGGCATCTACAATTCCGCCTATTACGAACACTCGTTCCTGGCCGACAAGCTCGGCGTCGAACTGGTCGAAGGCCGCGACCTGATCGTCAAGAACGATGAAGTGTTCATGCGCACCACCGAGGGGCTGAAGCGCGTCGATGTGATCTACCGCCGCGTCGATGACGATTTCCTCGATCCCCTCACCTTCCGGCCCGATTCCGTGCTCGGCGTGCCGGGGCTGATGTCGGCCTACATGGCCGGCAACATCACGCTGGCCAACGCCGTCGGCACCGGCATCGCCGATGACAAGGCGGTGTATAGCTACATGCCGGACATCGTGAAATTCTATCTCGGCGAAGAGCCGATCCTGAAGAACGTGCCGACCTGGCGCTGCCGCGAAGCGGACGATCTCAAATATGTGCTCTCCAATTTGAAAGACCTCGTGGTCAAGGAAGTCCACGGTTCGGGCGGCTACGGCATGCTGATCGGCCCGGCGGCGACCACGGAGCAGATCGAATCCTTCCGCGCCAAGCTGCTGAAAGAGCCGGAAGGCTTCATCGCCCAGCCGACGCTGGCGCTGTCCACCTGCCCGACCTGCACGGAGTCTGGCCTCGCCCCGCGTCACGTCGACCTGCGGCCGTTCGTGCTGACCGGCAAGGATCATGTCACCGTGGTGCCCGGCGGCCTCACGCGCGTCGCGCTGAAGGAGGGTTCGCTTGTGGTCAATTCCAGCCAGGGCGGCGGCACCAAAGACACGTGGATTTTGGAATGAGCCGCGAACTGTCACTTGTCCCGGGCGCGATGCAGCGCAAGCAAAGCGCCGCGATGCGTCGCAGACCCGGGATCGCCACAAAATCCGTTCTCTCGAACGGTCCCGGTTCTGCGCAGCGGCATAAGAATGCCGCGGCGCGCCCGGGACACGCTGCCATGGTCGGATAACCCCATGCTCTCGCGCACCGCTGAAAGTCTCTACTGGCTGGCCCGCTATGTCGAACGCGCGGAATATCTCGCGCGCACCATCGACGCGACCCTGCGGGCCACCGCGCTGCCCGATGCCTACACCGGCAAGAGCAACGAATGGGAATCCGCCCTGCTCACCGCAGGCATCGAGGATACATTCCATCAGTTTCACGACGAGGCGAATGAGCGCACCGTCGTCGATTTTCTCGCCTTCTCGGCGGACAACCCGTCCTCCATCCGCAACTGCATCGAAAACGCCCGGCTGAATTCGCGCTCGGTGCGCACAGCGCTGACCAGCGAGATGTGGGACACCATCAACAGCGCGTGGATCGAGCTGCATGCGTCTTGGCCGCGCGGCGCGACCACCCGCGACGACCTGACGAAATTTCTGCGCTTCGTGCAGGAGACGTCATTGCGCTTCGACGGCTCCGCCTACCGGACCATGCTGCGCAACGACGCCTACTGGTTCTCGCGCCTCGGCCTGCATGTGGAACGCGCCGACAACACCGCGCGCATCCTCGACGTGAAATATCATGTGCTGCTGCCGGAAGAGGAACATGTCGGCGGTCCGCTCGATTACTATCAGTGGACCTCGATCCTGCGTTCGGTCTCCGCGCTCACGGCCTATCACTGGGTCTATCGCGAGACGCTGAAACCGTGGCTGATCGCCGACCTGCTCATTCTCAACGAATCGCTGCCGCGCTCGCTGGCCAGCTGCTACGGCAACCTCGTGCGCAATCTCGACCAGATCGGCGTCGCCTATGGACGGCAGGGCCCGGCGCAGCGCCATGCCCGCGGGGTGCGCAACCGGCTCGAACACAGCAACATGGACGACCTGTTCCAGCGCGGCCTGCACGAATTCATTCAGGAATTCATTGCGGACAACGCCCGGCTGAGCGATACCATCTCGAAGCAATATCTGATCTGACAATGTTTTCAGGCGCGGGCACCTGTTGCCGTCACCCTGAGGTGCGCGCCCTCTTTTCGGCGCGCCTCGAAGGGCGACGGCACAACGTCATCATGGCCGTCATCCTTCGAGGCTCGCAAGTGCTCGCACCTCAGGATGACGAAACAAGGTTCGCCGGTTCGGTTGCCAAAATCATGCTATATGCGCCTGCAAGATTGAACGACATGCAAGAAACGCGATGCGCCTGAAAATCGCTCATACGACGACCTATCGCTACGAGCCGCCCGCAAGCGGCGTCATCCAGATTCTGCGCATGACGCCGGGCGGCCACGACGGCCAGTACGTCGCCAACTGGCAGATCGATGTCTCCACCGACTCGCGCCTCGACGTGCACGAGGATGCGTTCGGCAATATCACCCATGTCCTGACCCATGGCACGATCTCCGACCTGACCATTTCCGTCGAAGGCCTGGTCGAAACCCACGACACCGGCGGCATGCTGCGCGGCACTGACGAGCGCTTTCCGCCGAGCCTGTTCCTGCGCGCGACGCCGCTAACCAGCGTCACCGCCGCGATGGCGGCTTTCGCCAACGACCTGCGGGTCGAGGCCGGCGGCGACACGCTGGGCTTCCTCCACGCGCTGCTGCTGCAGATCAACGATCACATGACCTTCGACACCGATCCCACTCACGCGGGCACCTCGGCGGCGGAAGCGTTCGCGCTCCAGCGCGGCGTCTGCCAAGACTACGCGCATATTTTCATCGCCTGCGCGCGCAGCGCCGGTGTCCCGGCCCGTTATGTCTCCGGGCATCTGATGCGCTCCGACGGCATGGTGGCGCAGAACGCGGGCCACGCCTGGGCGGAAGCCCATGTCGAGGGGCTCGGCTGGGTGGGCTTCGATGCCGCCAACGGCATCTGCACCACGGAGGCCCATGTCCGCGTCGCCATCGGGCTGGATTATCTCACCGCCGCCCCCGTGCGCGGCACACGCTATGGCGGCGGCAAGGAAACGCTCGAAGTCGCGGTCCATGTCGATCAGGCCGGACGCCAGAGCCAGAGTTGACACCACCCTTGTCCCGGACGCGATGCAGCGCGCAAGCGATGCAGCGCTGAGCCGGGACCGTTACGCTCACAGTTTTGTACGGCCCCGGCTCTGCGGAGCGGCATTGCATGCCGCGCCGCGTCCGGGGCACGAAAGCCCCGTTGCCCCATCCCTCTCCACCGCGTAGAAATGCGCGGTCTGGAGAGCAAGTTGGAATGACCTATTGCTGCGGAATCCTGGTTCGTGACGGCCTTGTGATGATCGCCGATACCCGCACCAATGCGGGCCTCGACAACATCTCGACCTTCCGCAAACTGCATGTCTTCAAGACCCCGGGCGAACGCATCCTGGCGCTGGCCAGCGCCGGCAATCTCGCGATCAGCCAATCGGTGATCTCCACCCTGACCGAGGGGACCGAAAACCCCGAAACCGGCGAACTCGAAACGCTGCTGAACGCGCCGACCATGTTTCAGGCCGCGCAGCGCATCGGCCGGGCGATCCGCGAGGTCAACCAGACGGAAGGCAACGCGCTGCGCGCCGAGGACATCTCGTTCGACGTGTCGTTCCTGTTCGGCGGCCAGATCAAGGGCGGACGGATGCGGCTGTTCATGATCTACAGCGCGGGCAACTTCATCGAATGCACCACCGACACGCCCTATCTGCAGATCGGCGAACATAAATACGGCAAGCCGGTGCTGGACCGCGCGATTTCCTACGACGTCGATCTTTATGACGCGCTCAAGGTCGGACTCGTCTCGATGGATTCGACCTTGCGCTCGAATCTCGGCGTCGGATTGCCGATCGATATTCTGCTGGTGCGCCCCAATGTGTTCGACGCCGATCTCAGCTATCGCATCGAGGAAGGCGAGCCCTATTTCCATGATCTGCGCTCGCGCTGGTCCGCCGCGCTGCGCGCCGCGCATCAGGGTATCCCCCGCCCGCCTTATGGGAGCGTCAAATAGCTTTTCGTCAGTGCGAGCCAACGGGTCTAGCCAAAAGCGCGTTCACGCGCGTCTTTGACGCGCTATGGCCGGCCCGATGATAAACTCCGCGAAGCAATCCATACAATGCAACAATACAAGAATGGATTGCTTCGTCGCTCCACCGTCGCAATGACGATCGAGAGATCAACACTCAAGAAGAAAACAAAGGGAGAAACATATGTCTGATTTGAAAGTCGCAATCGTCACCGGCGCGGGTTCTGGAATCGGGCGCGCCTGCGCGCTCGGCCTGATGAAAGCCGGGTTTTCGCTGGTGCTCGCCGGACGGCGCAAGGATGCGCTGGAAGACACCGCGCAGCGCGGCAAGGCATTCGGCAAGAGCCTCGTGGTGCCGAGCGACATGACCGATCCGGCTTCGATCGCCGCATTGTTCGCGGTGACCATGAAGGAATTCGGCCGACTCGATCTGCTGTTCAACAACGCGGGCGTCGGCACCCCGCCGGTGCCGCTGGAAGATCTCACCCTCGAGCAGTGGCAGACCACGGTGAACACCAACCTCACCGGACCTTTCCTCTGCACCCAGCACGCCTTCCGCATCATGAAGGACCAGACGCCGCAGGGCGGACGCATCATCAACAACGGATCGATCTCGGCCTATGCGCCGCGTCCGTTCTCCTCCCCCTACACCGCGACCAAGCACGCGATCAGCGGCCTCACCCGCGCCACCTCGCTGGACGGCCGCGCCTACAACATCGCCTGCGGACAGATCGACGTCGGCAACGCCGCGACCGAGATGACCGAGCGGATGACGGCGGGCGTGCTGCAGCCGCGCGGCGACAAGATGATCGAGCCGCGCATGGATGTGCAGAATGTCGCCGACGCCATCGTGTTCATGGCGACACGCCCGCTCGACGCCAACGCGCTGTTCCTCAACATCATGGCGACGCAGATGCCGTTCGTCGGGCGGGGATGACCGGCACAACGCGACATACAGCCGGCAACGAGACGCAATTTTTCTCCGCTCATTCCCGCGCAAGCGGGAATCCAGAGGGCTGGACTTCCGAAACCATCTAGAACACTGGGTCCCCGCTTGCGCGGGGACGACCGGGGATTATTAAACGCGGCCGCAGCCGCCGCTCAGTGCAGCCTGAACTCGCCGTCGATGGCTTTCAGTTCGGCGGGCTTGATCAGCTTCGAATGCGCGACGGTCACCGAGAACAGCGGCCCCTCCAGCTTGTCCTGCCAGAAGGCGAGAAAGTCCTTCAGCGCGGGGAATTCCGGAAACAGGTCGTAGTTCTGCCAGACATAGGATTGCAGCAGCCAGCGGTGATCCGGGCGGCGGTAGAGAATCTCCGCCGTGGTCAGGCCGTAACCTTTCAGTTGCTTGAGAAAATCGGAGCTGACCGCCCCGCCAATTGTCTCGTCTTTGGCCGTATGCCGCAATGCCATTCCAACCTCCGTCAAGGAAGTGCATCGCAAAGCGCGGGGCCGCGGAGGGCCGCTCGGGGCGCAGTCCGGTCACAGGCTTGGCCGAAATGCCGCCCCTCGCGTCGATCTGTGGTCCTGTCGTCTCGCGACGCACAGGTGAAATCTGACGCATGAACTCCTGCGATCTCAAGCCGAAAGATTGAATAAACTGTTAATTATCAGGGCACTAGCAGCAGCGCCGGCACGGTGCTGACAGGCCGCGATCATCCGAACAAATGCGCCAGATAAAACGCCGCGCTCGCGGCAAGGCCGCCCACCGCCGCGGTCTGGAATGCGGATTTCAGCATGCTGATGCCGGTGAGTCGCCCTTTCACCGCACCGAAGACAACAAGCGCCAGACCCGTGCAGACCACTGAATACATCAGCGCCGTGCGCAGTTCGCCGGAGAGCATGTAAGGCAACAGCGGAATGAGACCACCGACGAGATACGACACCGCGATCGTCGCTGCGCTGATCGGTGCGCGCTTCGGATCGGGCTTCTCCAGCCCCAGTTCGAAGCGCATCATGAAATCCACCCAGCGCTTCTTGTCCGCTGATACGGCCGCGACCACCGATTCCAGCGCAGGCCCTTCGAGGCCGTAGCCGGTGAAGATCTCCCGGATCTCCCCGACTTCCGCCGCGCGCATATTGTCCACTTCCCAGAGTTCACGCCGCTCCTCGGAGTCGTAATGCTCCTGATCGGTCCGCGCGGCGAGATAGCCGCCAAGACCCATGGCGATCGCTCCCGCCGCAATCTCCGCAAGACCCGCGGTCACGATGATCTGCGTGGACGTAACCGCGGCGGACAAGCCCGCCGCCAGCGCGAATGGAACCGTCAGACCGTCGGCCATGCCGATCACAACATCGCGAACGGTTTCCGATCCGAGGAAGTGACGTTCGACATGAGGCGTGGCGGGCATGGGAAAATCTCCAGCGGGATGATCCGCCGAGCTATACTTAGAATAATTCTAAAATGAAAGAGGCGCTCCGCCCCGTGTGGCAGTTAATGATGAGACGGAATTTTTGGCAGCCACCATTTGAGAGTGCCAGAAAATTTGCTAAGGCCCCTTGCCGGTTTCGCCGGGTCCGATTATCTCCCGCCCAAGTCACTCGTGGCACTCCACGAGGCTGACTGCCAATTCAAGACAGACAACAATTCCAATATCTTAGGAGGACTGCATGAAATTCCGTCCGCTTCACGACCGCGTCGTGGTCAAGCGCATCGACGCCGAAGAGAAGACCAAAGGCGGTATCATCATTCCGGACAGCGCCAAGGAAAAGCCCTCGCAGGGCGAAATCCTGTCGGTCGGCCCGGGCGGCCGTGACGAAGCCGGCAAGCTGATCCCGATCGACCTCAAGGTCGGCGACGTGGTCCTGTTCGGCAAGTGGTCCGGCACCGAGGTCAAGATCGACGGCCAGGACGTGCTGATCATGAAGGAAAGCGACATCATGGGTGTCATCACCGACACCGGCGCCAAGAAGAAGGCCGCTTAAGCGCGAACCCCTCGTCTGTCATGGCCGGATTTAGTCCGGCCATCTCGATAAGCAGGGCACTGTGCCTCGCCCGTCGGGATCACCGGGACAAGCCCGGTGATGACAACAGCTAAATCATTTGAAGGAAACCCAACATGTCAGCCAAAGAAGTGAAATTCGGCGTCGAAGCCCGCGACAAGATGCTGCGCGGTGTCGACATCCTCGCCAACGCCGTGAAGGTGACGCTCGGTCCGAAGGGCCGCAACGTCGTTCTCGACAAGTCGTTCGGCGCACCTCGCATCACCAAGGACGGCGTCACCGTCGCCAAGGACATCGAGCTTGACGACAAGTTCGAAAACATGGGCGCCCAGATGGTGCGCGAAGTGGCCTCGAAGTCGGCGGACCTCGCCGGTGACGGCACCACCACCGCGACCGTTCTGGCCCAGGCCATCGTGAAGGAAGGCGCCAAGTCGGTCGCCGCCGGCATGAACCCGATGGATCTGAAGCGCGGCATCGACCTCGCCGTGGAAGCCGTCGTCGCGGACCTGCAGAAGAACTCCAAGAAGGTCACCTCGAACGACGAAATCGCCCAGGTCGGCACCATCTCGGCCAACGGCGACAAGGAAATCGGAGATTTCCTGGCCAAGGCTATGGCCAAGGTCGGCAACGAAGGCGTCATCACCGTCGAGGAAGCCAAGTCGCTGGACACCGAACTCGATGTCGTCGAAGGCATGCAGTTCGACCGCGGCTACATCTCGCCCTACTTCGTCACCAACGCCGACAAGATGCGCGTTGAATTCGACGACGCTTACATCCTCATCAACGAGAAGAAGCTCTCCTCGCTCAACGAGCTGCTGCCGCTGCTCGAAGCCGTGGTGCAGACCGGCAAGCCGCTGGTCATCGTGGCGGAAGACGTCGAAGGCGAAGCCCTCGCCACCCTCGTGGTGAACCGTCTGCGCGGCGGCCTCAAGGTCGCGGCCGTGAAGGCTCCGGGCTTCGGCGATCGCCGCAAGGCCATGCTGCAGGACATCGCGATCCTGACCGGCGGCCAGGCGATCTCGGAAGACCTCGGCATCAAGCTCGAGAACGTGACCCTCAACATGCTGGGCCGCGCCAAGAAGGTGATGATCGACAAGGAGAACACCACCATCGTCAACGGCGCCGGCAAGAAGGCCGACATCGAGGCGCGCGTGGCGCAGATCAAGGCGCAGATCGAAGAGACCACTTCGGACTACGACCGCGAGAAGCTGCAGGAACGTCTGGCCAAGCTCGCGGGCGGCGTCGCGGTGATCCGCGTCGGCGGCGCGACGGAAGTGGAAGTGAAGGAGCGCAAGGACCGCGTTGATGACGCGATGCATGCGACCCGCGCTGCGGTGGAAGAAGGCATCGTTCCGGGCGGCGGCGTCGCCCTGCTCCGCGCCTCCGAGCAGCTCAAGAAGATCAAGACCCAGAACGACGACCAGAAGACCGGCGTCGAGATCGTCCGCAAGGCGCTCTCCGCTCCGGCCCGCCAGATCGCCATCAACGCAGGCGAAGACGGCTCGGTGATCGTCGGCAAGGTGCTCGAGAAGGATCAGTATTCCTACGGCTTCGACTCGCAGTCGGGCGAATACGGCAACCTCGTCTCCAAGGGCATCATCGACCCGACCAAGGTCGTGCGTGCGGCGATCCAGAACGCGGCGTCGGTCGCTTCGCTCCTGATCACCACCGAAGCGATGATCGCCGAACTGCCGAAGAAGAACGCCGGCGGCCCCGCGATGCCTCCGGGCGGCGGCATGGGCGGCATGGATTTCTGATCCGAGCCACACCGCAGAAACACGAAAGGCCCGGAGTAATCCGGGCCTTTTTTCTGTCGTCATTGCCGGGCTTGACCCGGCAATCCATCTTTTGAGGGATCATACGGGAGTCATGTCCGCGTAAGATATGCGAAAAAACAAAAACCCAGGCAGCGATGCCGAGGTTTCTATTTATTTGAAACATTTCCGTGTGGCTGAACATCTTCCAACGTTTGTGAAATAACCGTGGGCAAATGGCGCCCCAACTCTTCAATAAACGTAATCGTAATCTCTGCATCTTCCTTATTTATGGGCCAAAGCTCGATACCGGCGAGCGCTGGATTCACATCAGCAGAATGAGCTATTTGATTTCGCCTTCTCCAAATGCTTTTTAGCTGTCCTTTGATGGCCTCCGGCGAACGGAGCACTGCTTCATCTTTGTTCTCATTTATCAAACCCGATAGTTTTAGCCATGGGTCACAGCAATAACATGATAAAACCTCTGCGAGTTTTGAAGGATCAACGAAAGCTCTAAACGAGTTGGCCTGCCTGATATACGCATCGGCAGCGTTAGTCCTCTCTTCCAGATTCTGTACAGTGATAATTTCCATTGGAAGAGTAATGTTACGCGTCAAAATGGCGTTTTGAAAACGATGCATGGCTTCAACAGCCGCGAGTTCATGAGCAAAGAAATCAAACGAACTTACTGTCTGAAAATAAGCTGAACGGAGCGCATCGTCATTGGCTGGCTCGCGGGGCCGCAAGGCCACTAACGCATCATATAAACGCACCATCTGTCGAGCACGCTCCATCGCATGCTCGAATGTGGCGATCGCATCGGAAAAACGTTCCATAGTCACAGCGCCGATGTAAGTTTGATGATCTTCTCGGCCCCTTCATCGAAACGACTTCGCACGTCGTCTATTTTCGCTTGGTAATTTTCAGCAATAACCCCTTTGTAGGAAGTGTCTTGGGATATATCGATGGCAAATACCGGCTTCGCCAGTTCTTGCGCTGTAGCGATCAATCCATCCAGAGAACCAATCTCCATCAAGAACTCATCTGGCGGCGCATCTGCATCCTGATAGATTTTTTTTGGCAAAAGCATTTCAGCCACTTCCAACGCCGTGAGAAGATCCGTTGAACGCGCCTCTGCCAACTTATCAAACCACTTTTGAAAGGCCTGTGTAGGCTTAGCTTCTTCGCCACCCCGAGAACGTTTGCGAAAATTTTGCACCGACGATCCCAGAAATTTTGGCGTGACTTCTGGGAACGGATAATCCGCGGATCGGAGCAGCGTATTACTAGATGCTTTTTTCCCCCACTCGGCCCACCTCGGAAGTGTGCGCGCAAGCGACTTTAATGCCATGGACGAAAAAAGATCTGGCGCCATTGGAATTAGAAAGCCGTGGCTTGTCATGAACAGATTTTGATTTATAGCGCCTAAGCTTGGGCTCATATCTATCAACGCATAATCAATGGAATTGCGTTCGGCGGTAACACGAATTGCGTGATGCAACGCACCGGGAATATTTTGAAAAGCTGATAAAGTGTTACTCAACTCGTGCGCAACTGCCAGTTGACCTTCGTATTCCGAAAGCCCGACATGTCCCGGCAACAAATATAGCCCGGGTCGCTTATTGGATTCTAGAATCTCTGAGGGCTCGATTATATACGGACGAGATTCAAAAGCTGGTCTTACTGCATCGCGAATATTGCGCGGCTTTTGAGGATTAGTACTTTCGAATGGATATTCCTCCGATTCAATTTCGCCAAGGAAGGCGCCTGTGAGATTGCATTGCGGATCGCAATCCACAACCATCACACGCTTTCCCTTAATCGCAAGCATCCACGCCAAGTGAAAAACCATTGTCGTCTTTGCAACACCACCCTTGTGGTTGAACATCGCAATTTGCTTCATACGGGATTTTCCCAATTCCTAATTTCGTAGTAACGGATTGACCTGTTAAAATAGCAAACGCCCAACTTCAAAATCGCGTTCGCAGATAAGATCATTCCAACCATCTTGACAAAAGCCAATACTAGATTATATTCCTATCCACCCCGCCCCGTTGATGAGGGGCGTTTCGCGATCGTCACGAGACGCGGGGCGGGATGCGGTGGCCGCGCGCGGTGTTCGAACGCGGCAGGATGATCGGGCGCGCGTCTCTTAAAGAGGCCGCGCCGTTTTTGTCCTGTCACGTTGACGACCACGCCGCATGCGGACGGCCCAAGGCGTGTGATCCCGGCGCGGCGGCCCGCGCCATGGACGGCTGGATGATGTTGTCGCCTCACAAGGGCGGCGGCAAAATCCGTAAGTCCGCGTAACGGTGGTGCACCCAGCATCGGACACCGGGGATGATCGCGCAGCAAGCCGTTCCACCCACCGCGTGCGGAACGCCGGATGCAAACGGCGTGACCGTGGCGACTACGCTCGTGTGCTTTTTTACTTTTGCACACGAGGCTGCGGATGCGCTTGCGCATCCGGCGTTCCGCGCGCCCTCATGTCAGGGCGAAGCGAAGAAAGAGATTCGGGCGCCCCCGCGCCGTCATAACAACAGGGGCGATGGCGCGTGGCTGTTTGACAATTGAATCGGCGAGAGATGAGCGCGGCCTGTTTTACTGATCGTCGTCGTCATCATCGGACGGCGGCTGCGGCGGGACCGGCGTTGGCCCTTGCGGCGGCGCGCCGCGCAGGCGGCCGGTGGTCGACTGCGGCGCATTCTGCTGTTGCGGCGGATTGAACACCGCGTAACAGGCGGGACTGAGGCGCGGACCGGCATTGCGCAGGCACGTCGTGATGCGTTGTTCGTCGGGGATGAAGCGTCCGCACAGCCGGAACACATCCGGCGTGCACGCTTCGCGCTCCTGCTCGGTCCCCTGTTCGGCAACGGCGACACCTTGCCACGACATTTCACCCGACATCGCGATGGCCAGCAGTGCGAATAACCGGATGGCAGCTTTCGATGCCATGATCGTCTCCCGATGGCTCGCGTCACATATCTCACGCGCAACCGGAGCAAAACGCACAAGACGACGAAAGTTTCCCGCAACCTGTGGTGCTTTCAAGATCAAATCATGAGCGCATGCACACGCCGCCGTCACAATTCGCGCGACATGGCGATCAAACCCGAGCGATGCAGCGGATCTATCGTGCAAGCTCCGGCGCGGGCGAACGATCGAGCGGATCGCCGCTGGCGTCTTCCAGCAGATCGACCTCGTAATCCTCGACCACGACACCGCTGCGCCGGCGCGTCAGGTCGGCGATCTTTTCGCCGCGGGCATAGACACCCCGGAAGACAGTCTCCGCGCCGGGATTGTCGACAAAAAGCACCCTGCTCTTCAGCAGCGCGGCGTCCGGCTCCGGCGCGAAGGTCCAGCGATAATGCTGCCAGCGCTGCGCCACGCAGGTGCCTTGCGGCAGATAGAACATCAGCCAGGACGTGGTGCCGTAGTCACCGGTGAGCACGCAATCCGCCTTCTGCCTGATGCGGATCGCCTCGATGTCGCGCGCGAGCTGCGGCCAGCCGGCGCCGACGCTGCGCATGGTCGCGTCACGGCGAAAGCCGGTGAACAGGCCCGTATTGGCCTGCACGACCAGCACCACGAACAGCGCCGCGCCGATCGGCAGCGCCCAGCGGCGCGAGGCAACGGCAAGACGCTGCGTGCGTGCGCTCCATTGCGTGTCCCACGCCGCGACGGCGGCGGCAATCGCGAAGGCAGGATAAACCGGCCCGAGCCAGTTGGCCTCAACACGGCTGTGCAGCGAGTGCCAGGTGAAATAAAGCAAAAGCGTCCAGATGCTGATGCTGATCAGCGCGGGCCCGGCGGCAGCGGCCACCTTGCGGCGCGCGATCGCGACAAGACCCAGCACGCCAAGAATAAAGACGGATGGCGTTGCGAAGGCGAATTGCGCGGGCAACAGCTCGCCGAGATATTTCAGAGAGAGGCCGTCGACGCGCGCGCGTCCGAGCTGCTTGATGAACGACACCCACTGATGATCGGCATTCCAGAGGATCACCGGCGAAAACACCGCGAAGGCGACAAGGCCGCCGAGATAAGGCCATGGCGATGCGAACCAGCGGCGCAGGTCCTTCACGATCAGAAGCCAGAGCAGGATCTGCGCGCCAAAGAAGAAGGCGGTGTATTTCGACAGCAGACCGCACCCCACCGCGACGCCGACGCCGATCCACCAGATCCCGCGTCCCGTCTGCCAGGCCTTCGCGAGGCAATAGAGCACGAAACTCGCGGAGACCAGCAGCGGCGCATCGGGCGTAACGATGATCGTTCCGACGGAGACCATCAGCGTCGCGTTCAGCAGGATCGCGGCGGAGGACGCAATCCGCGCGTCGTCAAAAAAGATACGCGCGGTGCGATACACCGCCCATGTCGCCGGCAGCGCCAGCAGGATCGACACCAGCCGCACGCCGATTTCGGTGTGGCCCGCGATCATGGTGCCAAGGCGGATCACCACCGCCACCATCGGCGGATGATCGTAATAGCCGCCGGCGAGATGCTTCGACCACGTCCAGTAATAAGCCTCGTCAAAAGTCAGTGGCGTGACGGCTCCGGCGATCAGGCGCAGCACCACCAGCGCAGCCACGGTGATGGCCGTGCGGCGCACGAGCAGCGAGTCGTCGGAAGTCATTTCGAGCGCCAGACGAACAGGCTGGAAACGCCGTAATTCCAGACCACGCCCATCAGCGCGCCGGCCGCGCCGGCCAGCCACCAGATCGGCTCCTGATCGAACACCGTTGCGGCAACGCCGACATTCGCCAACAGGCCCACGCCGCAAACGAGATAGAACATCAGAAGGCCGCGCACCAGCGCGAAGCCTCTCAGGCGCTGATCGCGATAGGTTAGTTGATTGTTGAGCAGGAAATTTCCCGTCATCGCAACAAAGGCCGCGAGCCCCTGCGCTTCGGCGAACGGCAGGTTCAGGCGCAGTCCCACGTAAAGCGTGGCGAAGTGCACGCCAAGACCGATGCCGCCGACCAGCGCGAACAAGAGGAAGCGCAGCGACACGAGATCGTTGGTCAGCTTCGCCAGCACGAGGCCGAGGAAATCGAGCACCACCAGCGAGTCCAGCTTGCTTTCGCCATGCTGGCGCTCGCCGAACGAAAAAGGCACCTCCACCACGCGCAGCTTGCCACCGGCCGTGGCGACGAGGTCGAGCAGAATCTTGAAGCCTTGCACCGAGAGCTTCGGTGCAAGCTGCTCGAAGCGGTCCCGTCGCAACATGAAGAAGCCGCTCATCGGATCGGCAATGTCGATGTGCAGCAATTTCTTCGCGATGTTGGTCGCGAGCACGCTGCCGCCGAGGCGCGTGCTGCCGAAATTTCCGGTGTCCCCGCCGCTGACATAGCGGCTGCCAACTACAAGCTCGGCCTCGCCCGATTGCAGCAGGCCGAGCATCTTCGGCAATTGCGTTTCGTCGTGTTGCAGGTCGGCGTCCATCACAGCGACATAAGGCGCGCTGGAAGCCAGAATCCCCTCGATGCACGCGCCAGAGAGGCCGCGGCGGCCGATACGGCGAATGCACCGGACGCGGGAATCGGTCTGCGCAAGCTGGCGCGCGACCTCCCAGGTCCCATCCGGCGAATTGTCGTCGACGAAAATGACTTCCCACGCGATGGCGGACAACGCGGCATCCAGCTTCGCGAGAAGCCGGGGAACATTGTCACGTTCTTTGAAAGTCGGCACCACCACGCACAATTGCCGCGCAGGAGCCGTCCCAGGTGAGATCGCAGTCATAGGCTGCGTATATCCGGGGTGCCGCGCCATGCCAAGCCGCCATCCATCGCACGATTTCGATGTGAAATGCCGGGAAAGCGGGTGGCGGCTGCTTTCAGAGAGGCCCAGAAATACCAACGGCCACGGAGGGAAACCGATGAGAGCATCAGGCTGCGCGTACATCCGGCGCGCTCAACCTCTCATGGTGTCTTCTCGTGGCCGTCTTTCGGTGATGGAGCGGGGGCTGCAACATCACCATTGAATGCTAGATAGGTACGGATCTGCATTCCGCAAGCCCCCCAAAAGGAACCGAGAATGGCGAAGAAACCGGGTCAGATTCACATCGGGATCGGCGGCTGGACCTTCGCGCCGTGGCGGGGCGTGTTCTATCCCGACAAGCTCACCCAGGCGAAGGAGCTGTCCTACGCGGCCTCGAAGCTGACCTCGATCGAGATCAACGGCACCTATTACGGCTCGCAAAAACCCGAGAGCTTCCGCAAATGGGCCAGCGAGGTGCCGGACGGCTTCATCTTTTCGGTCAAGGGACCGCGGTTCGCCACCAACCGGCGGGTGCTGGCCGAGGCCGGCGATTCCATCCAGCGATTTTACGAGACGGGTGTGACGGAAATGGGCGACCGGCTGGGTCCGGTGCTGTGGCAATTCGCGCCGACCAAGAAATACGACGAGGCGGACTTCGGAAAATTCCTCGAACTGCTGCCGCGCGTGTTCAATGGCGTGGCGCTGCGCCATGTGGTCGAGGTGCGCCATGACAGTTTCTGCACGCCTTCCTTCATCGACCTGCTGCGGCAATTCAACGTCGCCGTGGTCTATGCCGACCATGCGAAGTATCCCGCCATCGCCGACATCACCGCCGATTTCGTTTACGTCCGGCTGCAGACCGGCGAGGATACGGTCAAGACCGCCTACCCGCCCAAGGCACTGGACGCATGGGCCGGACGATTCAAGCTCTGGGCCAGCGGGGGCGACGTGGAAGATCTCGCGCACTCTCATCCAAAGCCAGCCAAAAAGCAGCCCCGGGACGTGTTCGCCTATGTAATCCACGAAGGCAAAATCCGCGCACCGGCCGGCGCCATGGAATTGATCGCACGGGTAAGCTGACAGCAGCCGGAGGCAACATGGCCAAAGTCAGAAAACTCTTCACCATTGGCTACGAACAGACCCCGCACAGGGCGGTGCTGGACGAGTTGCAGAACGCCGGTGTCAAGCTGCTGGTGGACGTGCGCGCCGTCGTCTCGTCGCGGCGGCCGGGATTTTCCAAAACCCAACTCGCCGCCGGACTGGACGAGTGCGGCATCGGCTACATCCACCTTCGCGGATTGGGCACGCCGAAGGACGGCCGCATGGCGGCGCGCAGCGGCGATATGAAGACGCTGTCGAAAATCTATCATGCACATCTGAAGACGCCGCAGGCCCGCGCGGACATGGACGAACTGGATGCACTGGATGCACTGGTCATGCAGGCGGGACCGGTCTGCCTGCTGTGTTACGAGCGGGACCACGCCGTCTGCCATCGCAAATTCATCGCCGAAATCATCGAGACGCGCGAAGGCGTCGAGATCGAAAACCTCGTCGCCCCGCAAATCTGAATCCGTCCTACGTCACAAACGACCATCCACGGAAGCGTTCATGACTTGTTCGCTAGCCGAATAGCACCCGCGATGGTTTAATCGTCCTGCGTATTTTTACTTAAAGTTTAGTCCGGGGCTTCGGGGGCTCCATGCGTTGCGTGGAAAAGGTGTACGCGTTCAGCGTCATCGCCGCGGCAGTTCTATGCGGCGGGGAATCTGCTTTTGCCGATCCCGCCCTTGACGATCTCGCTGTGACGCCACGCTCCGAGAGTCATTTGAACGGCGGCGCCCGGCCGGAAAAATTTCTCTATTTCAGCGGCTTCGATCTCTGGCGTAGCGGCGGATCGTTTTACGGCGGTCTGCAATGGGCGCCGAAAGGCCTCAACGAAGACGGCTTCACTCTCAAACTGCTGCTCGCCGAGGGCAGCTATCGCTATCTTGCAGGAAGCGCCAATGTCCGCGGTGTCGGGCTGCTCGCATCGATCATGCCGGGATGGCGGATCAAACGCGGCAATTTCGAGATCAAAGTTTTCGCCGGTCTCGACCTGCAAAATCATCGCCTTTACCCGGACGATCCCGGCAACAGCCTTCGCGGCAATCATGCGGGCCTTCGCGTGGGCGCCGATCTGTGGTGGGAGCCTACATCAAGGATGATGTTCGCATCGTCGATTTCCGGCTCGACCATCGGCACCACATTCGGCGTGCGGGGCGCAGCCGGCTGGCGCGTGATGGACCGTTTCTGGACGGGCCCGGAGATCGAGACATCCGGCGACGAGGTTTATCGGCAATATCGCATCGGCGCGCATCTCACATCGTTCAAGACCGCCGTTTTTGAATGGAGCCTGGGCGCGGGATACGTTCAGGACAACAGCCATCGCTCCGGGCTTTACGGGCGCATCGGCCTGCTCACACGCCAATAAGGCAGATCATGCAACCCAGCTTTTCGCAAAAACGGGGATGAAATGCCGAGATGCCTATAGTATGATACACGTAATATTATAATTCAGCATCTCTTGCCCTATTGGAAACAAGCCATGATGTCGTCCTGGATCTCGACCCGCCTCGCCGCCCGCGACATTCATTATGGCTGGGTGATGGTCGCGGTGACATTCCTCACCTCGCTGATCAGTTCCGCTTCGGTCGGCGCCCCGGGCGTGTTCATTCTGCCGCTCGAGAAGGAGTTCGGCTGGAGCACAACGCAGATTTCCTCGGCGCTGTCGATCCGGCTGCTGCTGTTCGGCCTGATGGCTCCGTTCGCGGCGGCCATGATGGCCCGTTTCGGCCTGCGCAATGTGGTCGTTTCGGCGCTGTCGATCATCATGGCGGGTCTGGTCGCCTCGCTGACGATGACGCAGGCCTGGCATCTCATCGCACTCTGGGGATTCGTCGTCGGCTTCGGCACCGGGATGACGGCCATGGTGCTTGGCGCAACAGTCGCTACGCGCTGGTTCGTGGCACGGCGCGGTCTGGTTGTCGGCATTCTCTCCGCGAGCGTCGCCACCGGGCAGCTCATCTTTCTTCCGATCCTCGCCTACCTCACCGATGCATTCGGCTGGCGCATGGCGATGGGCCTGATGTGCGTGATGCTCGCTTTCGCCGCGATGGCGGTGCTGCTGCTCATGCGCGACCGTCCGTCCGACCTTGGGCTGCGGCCGTTCGGCGATGATGGCACCGCCCCCGCGCCCACAGCGCCTCCTGCAGCGTCCATCGTTGCGACCGCACTCGCAACCTTGCGCGATGCCGCGCGCACGCGGGTGTTCTGGATTCTGTTTGGAACGTTCTTTATCTGCGGCGCAAGCACCAACGGGCTTGTGCAGACTCACCTCATCCCGATGTGCGCCGACTTCGGCATTCCGGCCACCACATCCGCGACCCTGCTCGCGGCCATGGGCATTTTCGATTTCATCGGCACCATTCTGTCCGGCTGGCTGTCGGATCGTTACGACAACCGCTGGCTGCTGTTCTGGTATTACGGCCTGCGCGGACTGTCGCTGCTGTTCCTGCCGTTCACCGACTTCACGTTCTATGGATTGTCGATTTTCGCGATGTTCTACGGCCTCGACTGGATCGCTACCGTTCCGCCGACCGTGAAACTGACGGCGAAGCATTTCGGCCCCGAACGCGCGGCGATGGTGTTCGGCTGGATTTTCGTCGGCCATCAGATCGGTTCGGCAACCGCCGCCTTCGGAGCCGGACTGACCCGCACGCTGCTCGAAAGCTATCTGCCCGCTTTCTTCGCGGCCGGCGTGCTTTGCATCATCGCTGCAGCGGCCATCCTGCTGCTCCAGCGCAGCGCCACTCCGGCTGTGGAGGCCGCGGCGGCGGCCTAGCCGCCGGACTCAGTCCAACGTGCGGCGGAATCGCGTGATGGCGATGGTCATCGCCACCAGCATCAGCACGCCGAGCGCGATGGCGTCGTATTGCAGGTTCACGAGTGATGCGCCCTTGAGCATGATCGCGCGCACGATGCGGATGTAGTGCGTCAGCGGCAGCGCCTCGCCGATCCATTGCGCCCACACCGGCATGCCAGCGAAGGGAAACATGAATCCAGAGAGCAGGATGTTCGGCAGGAAGAACATCATCGCCATCTGCATAGCCTGAAGCTGGTTCTGCGCGATGGTCGAGAACGTGTAGCCGATCGAAAGATTGGCGCCGATGAACAGCGTCGACAGCAGCGCCAGCATGCCGAGACTGCCGAGGATCGGCACCCTGAACAGGAAGTGCCCCATGCCGATGATGATGGCCGCTTGCAGGAATCCGACAATCACGTAGGGGATGATCTTGCCGAGCATGATCTCGATCGGCTTGATCGGCATCGCAAGCAGATTTTCCATCGTCCCACGCTCGATCTCGCGCGTCACCGACAGTGCGGTGAAGATCAGCATGGTCATGGTCAGGATCGTCCCGACCAGGCCCGGCACGATGTTGAGACGCGACTCCGCCGCCGGGTTGTAGCGGGCGTGGGTGCGGATCTCGAACGGCATCTCCGGAGGGTTGCCGACCTGAAGATCGTGCCGCAGCGCGCTCTGCATCAACTGGCCGAGCGCACCTAATGCCGATCCCGCGGCCACCGGATCGGTCGCATCGGCAGCGACAAGCAACGCCGGCTTGTCGCCTCGCCGCACGCCGCGCTCGAAGCCGCGCGGAATTTCGACGCCAAATAGAACCTGCCCGGACTCCAGCAGGGCATCGAACTCCTCGACGCTATGCACTTCACGGGTGAAGCGGAAATATGCAGTGTTCTGCAGCGCCTTGAGAATCGAACGGCCGAGATCGCTGTCTTCCTGCAGCAGAACCGCCGTCGGCAAATTGCGCGGCGTAGTGTTGATGGCATAGCCGAACAGCAGCAGCTGCATGATCGGCAGCATCACGATCATCGCGAACGAAACGCGGTCGCGGCGCAGTTGCAGGAATTCCTTGACCAGCATCGCGTAGGTGCGTCGCCAGACTCCGCGCAGGCCGCCGTTGGTGGTCTGGTTACCGCTCATTGGAAATTATCCTTCGAGCGGCTCATAAGATCGATGAAGACATCTTCGAGCGACGGTTCGGATTTGTGCCAGACCACTCCGTGGTCCGATCGATACGGCGCGATGGCCGCATCCAGTGCGGCTTCGTCGCGTCCCGAAACATGCAGGCTTGCGCCGAACGGCGCGACCATGTCGATCCCGGGCTTGCCGGTCAGTTCCGTAGTAAGCTTGTTCAGTCCCTCGCCGGTCACCGTGTAGGTGGTCAGCGCGGACTTCGCGATCACCTCCGCGACGGTGCCGTGGGCCAGCAGATTGCCATAGGCGATATAAGCGATCTCATGGCAGCGCTCGGCTTCGTCCATGTAATGCGTCGAGACCAGCACGGTGAGCCCTTCGGCAGCGAGCGCGTGAATCTCGTTCCAGAATTCGCGCCGCGCCTTGGGATCGACGCCGGCAGTCGGCTCGTCGAGCAGCAGCAGTTGCGGATTGGGCAGCGTGCAGGCGCCGAGCGCAAGGCGCTGCTTCCAGCCGCCGGACAGTTCGCCCGCAAGCTGCTCCTCGCGCCCGGTCAGGCCGAGGCGTGCAACCATGTCGCGCGCCGCGCCGCGCGGATCTTTCATGCCGTAAAGCCGCGCGACGAATTCCAGATTCTCGCGCACCGACAAATCCTGATAGAGGCTGAAGCGCTGGGTCATGTAGCCGACAAGGTTTTTGATCTTGTCGGCGTCGCGGCGAATGTCGTAGCCGAGGCATGTCCCTTCGCCGCTGTCCGGCGTCAGCAGGCCGCACAGCATGCGGATGGTCGTCGTCTTGCCGGAGCCGTTGGGACCGAGAAAGCCGTAGATCATGCCACGCTTCACCTGCATCGACAGGTCGTGCACCACTTCCCGCCCCCCGAACGATTTCGACAGGCCGTGGACGTCGATCGCGATGTCGGAAGCGGCGGTAGTATCGCTCACGGCTTCTGTCCATCGACCAGGATACTGACCGGCTGCCCCACGCGCAGGCTATCCGGCTTGTTGGGCCGCGCCTGGATCAGATAGACAAGCTTCGAGCGCTCATCGAGGCTGTAGATCACCGGCGGCGTGTATTCGGCAGTGGTGGCGATGAAATAGATTTTCGCCGTCAGATCGTTCGCGCAGCCATCGCAGGTCACGCGAACATCCTCGCCGACCTTGAGCTTCGTCAGTTCCGGCTCGGGCACGAAGAAACGCACCTTCATGTTGCCCGGCGGCAGAATCGAGATCACCGGCTTCTGCGCCGGCACGGTCTCGCCTTCACGGAAATAAATCTGCTGGATGGTGCCAGAGATCGGCGCGTTCATGCGCCGCCGCGCCAGCCGCGTCTGCGAGGTGTTCACTTGCGCTTCGGCCACGCGCAGCGACGCCAGCGCGGAATCGAGACTGGCCTGCGTGCCTGAGCCGGTCTTGCTCAGGGATGCCGCGCGATCATAGGCCTGCTGCGCATTGGCCAGCGTGGCGTTGCTCTGGTTCAGGCTCGCCTGTTGCAGATCGTCATCGACAGCATAGAGCGGCATGCCGACTTCGACCTTGTCGCCCTCCCGCACGTTGAGTTTGACGACGCGGCCTTGCTCGTCCGGGCTGACGAAAATCATGTCGGCTTCCACCCAGCCTTGAAAGCCGGGACTCTTGGTTTCGCCGCATCCGGTCAAGCCGAATGCCAGCAGCGCCAGGGAGAGAACCCGCATCATCCTGCGCGACGCAATCATGCCGCTTTCCCTTCATTAAAAATCAGATCGAGATGAACCCGCAGCATCGCCGCAAAATCGAGCGGCTGGTGCTTGGCGAACAGGCCCTGCCAGATCACAGCGACAACGAGCGGCGCAGCGATCAGTTGCGGAAATTCGGCCACATGGGGATTGCGGATTTCGCCGCGCGCCACGCCGTAGTCGATCAGCTTGCGCATTCCGACGATACCGTGGGCAATGACTTCGTTGTAGTAGAAGTCCGAAAGCACAGGGAAGCGCCCGCCTTCTGAAATAATCAGGCGCAGGATGTCGCCGCGCCTGGTGCCGATCACCTCGCGCACGAACATGTCCGCCAAGCCTTCCATCAGCGCGCGCGCCGAAGCTGCTCCCTCGCCGATCGGAGGATTTGAGACTCTCAGGACCAGCGGGCCTAGCGCCGTGCGCACCAGTTCCTGAAACAGCGCTTCCTTGTCCTTGAAGTGCAGATAGATCGTGCCCTTGGCGACGCCGGCGCGTTTGGCCACATCGTCGAGGCGCGTCGCCGCGAATCCCTTGGCGGTGAATTCATCAAGACCGGCCGCCACGATGGCCGCGCGGCGCTCGGTGGCGCCGATCGCGCGCTTGGTGGGACGTGCGGCGGACGCACGGCTTGGCGTCGTCTTCCGGGAGCGGCTGGATTTATCGGCCGGGCGAATGTCGATGAGCGGAAGTTTTGCCATATCCTATCATGACTGACTGGTCAGTCATTTTCAATGGCAAAAGATGCCGCTTGGCCAGATAGCGTCTAACAAATTGAATTCGTTATATTTCTTACCAGATTGGCGTGATCAGCCGCGCGCGTCGCAAGCCCAGGCGCGGATCACGCACTCCTTGCCGCCGAACGCGTAGCACTTCCTGGTCGCTTCATTGAGCGCAGTCGAAATGCGCGGCGCAACTGCATAGCCATGCGCGCCGCAGGGCTTGGCCATATCGAGCGACAGCGCGGCACAAGCGCGCTTCATTGTGACGGCGCTGCAGCCGCCGCCCTTGCACTGCTTGAGCGCCGCGGCGCGCGCGCCCTGCTCCGCCGGATAATCGAAGGCCTGTCCGTAAGCGCCGCACTTGCCGATTGCGAGCGCGCCGGCCGCAAGAGACGGCGTGGCGGCAAGATGGACGGCAAAAGTAGAAAACAAGGCAAAAATAAAAAGCGTGCGAAGACGCACAACGGTACGTTCGAGCAAAATCCCCTCCCCCGAGGTTATCGGACGCACCATAAGCGGGAGGGCGTTTCAACTTGGTGAACGAGAAGGAAACGAAAAATACCGCTGGCGTCAGGAGCTGCTGACCACGCGCATGTTGCCCTTGCGGGCGTTGCTCAGCATTTCGGGCGTGTCGATGTCGAGAAAGGCGCTGTTGCCGAGCACCTCCACCTCGGTGACGGCCTCCATGTGCCGCGCGATCAGGTGCCGGGCGCCGACATCGCCATCCAGCGCCATCAATTCCGGGAAGAAGCGGCGCGACCACAACACGGGATTGCCCCGGCGGCCTTCCGCAACCGGCACCGCGATTAGCGAGCCGCGCTCCGGCGAGAAAGCATCGACAAGCCGATCAATCAGCCTGGCATCGATCAACGGCATATCGCCAAGGCATACGATTGCGCCGTTGGCCGCTTCCGGAACAGCCGCGATGCCCGTCTTCACCGACGTGGCGAGGCCTGCCGCGAAATCAGGATTATGGACGAACTTGACATTGAGACCGGCCAGAGCGGCTTCAACTTCCGCGCGCTGGTGCCCGGTCACGACGATGACGGACGACGCTTTCGATGCGAGCGCCTGCTCCGAAACAATTCGCACCAGCCTCTTGCCGTTCAGTTCGGCCAGGAGCTTGTTCGGGCCGCCCATGCGAGTCGAACGGCCCGCGGCGAGCACGATGGCAGCGACATTGCGGCTTCCGTCCGCGGTAGCGGCGGCGCGCGGCTGCGGACGGGTGACGATTTCCATCAACAATCCTCCAACGCCCATGCCGGTGACGTCCGCGCGAGTGACCGGAAGTCCGGCCAGAAGACGCATCAAAATCCAGTCGAAGCCATTTTCCTTCGGCGAGCGTGCGCATCCCGGCGCGCCGACGATCGGCCGGTCCTTCACATTGCCGATCAGCATCAGGTTGCCGGGATCGACCGGCATGCCGAAATGCTCGACCGAGCCGCCGACATGCTCGATGGCCGCCGGAATCACGTCGCGCCGGTCGGCGATGGCCGAGGCACCGAAAACAAGCACAAGCTCCGCGCCCAGCGCGAACAGCTCTTCGATGGCAGGCGCGAGCGCCTTGTCATTATGCGGCACGCGGCGCTCCGCGATGATGCGCGCGCCGGCGGGCTCCAGCCGCTCTTCGGTGACAAGCAGCGTTTTCTCGATCACCTTCGGCGCAAGGCCGGGAAGCATGGTCGAGACAACACCGACGCGCTTGATCTTGAACGGCGCGACCCGCATCAGCCCCTTGCCGACAGCGGCGACGGCGGCATCGCGCAGCGTGGCCTTGACGCCGAACGGAATGATCTTGACCGTGGCGATCATCTCGCCCGCGACCACCGCCTTGAATGCCGGCAATGTCGCCAGGGTGACGGCTTCGTCCACCCGGTTGACCCGATCGACCGCATCGCGGTCCACGATCAGAATACCGGGCTCTAATGCGAACAAATTGGCGCGCCCGGTAAATGCACGCTCGACCGTAACGCCTTCGCCTGCAACCGCAGCGGCAATGCCGGCGGCCGCCTCGTCTTCCGAGACATCGCCGTCATCGAGACGGGCCACCACGATTTCCGTTACACCGGCCTGCTTCAGTGCCGCGATCTCGTCAGCGCCGATCGGGGTGCCCTTCTTGAGCACGAGTGCGCCCTTGCGGATGGCATGAACCGTAACGCCCCCGAGGCCTTCCTCTGGTGTAACAGGACCGAACTTCATGCCGCTGACTTCGCCTTCGGTTGTGCATCGGCCGGCAGACGGAGCCGCGCCGTGATTTCCGCCATGATAGCAACCGCAATCTCCGCTGGCGAGACTGCTCCGATATGCAATCCGATGGGTGCACAAATGCGCGCGAGTGCGTCCTCGCCCGCGCCCTGCACCCTCAGCCGGTCGAGGCGCTTGGCATGCGTCTTCCGGGAGCCCAGCGCGCCGATATAGAAGCAGTCGCGCGACAGCGCGTGCAGCAGCGCCGGATCGTCGATCTTGGGATCATGGGTGACGGCGACGAAAGCCGTATAGCGGTCGACATTCAACGGCGGCAGGGCGACGTCCGGCCAGTCCGCGAACAGCGGTACGTCCGGAAACCGCTCGGGCGAGGCAAAGGCCGTGCGCGGATCGATGACGTAAACGTCGTAGCCCAGCGACTGCGCCAGCGGCGCCAGCGCCTGGCTGATATGGACCGCGCCGATGATGACAAGCCGCGCGGTCGGTGCATAGACATTCAGGAACAGCTTCCTGCCGTCCACCTCGATCATGCTGCTCTTGCCCATGCGCAGATGCTTGTCGAGTTCGGCATGCAGCGGATCGGCGGCGATATCCGCGGCCTTGATCAGGCGCTGCTCGCCGCTCGCCACATCGGTCACAACGATCACGGCGCGCCGCGCCGCGCGCTCTGCATTCAGTTCAGTCAGCGTTTCGTGTTTCAAGGCGCGCCTACCTTCTCGACAAAAACCCGGATGGTGCCGCCGCAGGACAACCCGACATTCCATGCCGTTTCGTCGGCGACGCCGAACTCCAGCATTTTCGGCGAACCGCTGGCGATCACATCCAGCGCCTCGGTGACCACCGCGCCCTCGACGCAGCCGCCCGAGACAGAGCCAAGGAACGTGCCGTCATCGTTGATGACAAGGCTCGATCCGGCAGGACGCGGCGCAGAGCCCCAAGTCTCGACCACCGTGGCCAATGCAACGCCGTGACCGGACTTCATCCAGTCTTCGGCGGCTTTCAAAATATCCTCGTCGCGGTCAAGCATGATGGCACCTTCAGGCTGCGGAGCGGGTTTCGATACGCCGTGGCGGCTGGTCGGACGACAGCGCGGCGATCAGCCCTTCCATGGACGTCAAGTTATGCACAGGGCGGAATTCATCAACATGCGGCAGCATCATTTTGATGCCCTGCGCCTTCGGCTCGAAGCCATCGAAACGCAACAGCGGATTGAGCCAGATCAGGCGGCGGCATGAGCGATGCAACCGATCCATCTCGAATTCCAGCCGCGAATCCGCCTCGCGCTCCAATCCGTCGGAAATCAGCAGCACGATCGCGCCCTGCCCCAGCACGCGGCGGCCCCACAAATTATTGAAGTTATGCAGCGAGGTGGCGATCCGGGTGCCGCCCGCCCAGTCCTCGACGCTGCCCGAACATGCTGCCAGCGCTTCATCCGGATCGCGCGCGCGCAGCGCTCTCGTCACGTTGGTCAGCCGCGTGCCGAATAGGAACACCGAAACGCGCTTGCGCGCATCGGTGATGGCGTGAAGGAATTGCAGGAACAGGCGCGTGTAATCGGTCATCGAGCCGGAAATATCGAGCAGCGCCACGATGGGCGCGGGCTTGTCGATCCGGCCGAGCCGATGAAGTTTCACGATTTCGCCGCCGGTGCGCAGGCTTCCGCGCAAGGTGCGCCGCAGATCCAGCCGCGTACCGTGCGCGTCCGGTTTGAAGCGCCGGGTGCGCAATTCGGCCTGCGGCAGTTTCATCCTGGCGATCGCGCGTGTGACCTCCGCGATTTCATCCGCGCTCATCTGCGCGAAATCCTTGCGCTGAAGCACCTCGCGGTCGGAGACGGACAATTGAACGTCCTTCTCCTCAATCTCCTGCGTTTCGAGATTGCGGCTCTGCGTGAAGGCTTCCTGCACACGGCGCGAGGCTGGCGGCGGCGGCTTTTGCGCTTCGGGCGGCAGCGGCACTGAATCGAGCATATGGTCGACGCCTTCGGCGCGGCGGAAGAACAGCGCGAAGGCCTGCGCGAACACCAGCGCATGCTCGCGGCGCTTGACGAAGATGGATTCGAGCGTGGTGAATAGATCGGCGCGGTTGCCGATGTTAATCAACTGCATCGCGTTCAGGGCGTCGATCACCGCACCCGGCCCGATGGGAAGACCGGCGGCACGCAGCGCTCGCGCAAAGCCGATGACATTGTCGGCGATCAATCCGGCTGCTGGCGTTTCGGCGTCATTGGTCATGACGAATCCCGGATCGTTCAGGCCGCAGGATCGCTGACGGCTTCCTTGATGATCTTGTCGAGCGCAGGCCCCTGCATCCGCCCGATGTCGTCCTGATATTTCAATAGCGCGCCGAGCGTATCGCCCACCACCTGCGGTGTCAGCGAACGGGCGTCGAGTTCGGTGAGCGCCGTCGCCCAGTCGATGGTTTCCGCGACGCCCGGCACCTTGAACAGGTCCTGCTCGCGCAACGCCTGCACGAAGCCGACCACCTGTTGCGACAGCTTCGCATTGATGTTCGGCACGCGCGACTTGACGATGGCCAGTTCGCGCTCGGCGGAAGGATAGTCGACCCAATGATAAAGACAGCGGCGCTTGAGCGCGTCGTGAATTTCGCGGGTGCGGTTGGAGGTCACGATGACGATGGGAGGTTGCGGCGCCTTCACCGTGCCAAATTCCGGAATGGTGACCTGAAAGTCGCTGAGGATTTCCAGAAGATAGGCTTCGAACGCCTCGTCCGCGCGATCGAGTTCGTCGATCAGCAACACCGGCGGACCCGCCACGTCCGGCTCAAGCGCCTGCAGCAGCGGGCGCTTGATCAGATACTTGTCCGCGAACACATCGGCAGCGAGTTGGTCGCGATCCGTTTCGCCGCTGGCTTCGGCCAGACGAATGGCGATCATCTGCGCGGCGCTGTTCCACTCGTAAACGGCGGATGCAACGTCGAGACCCTCATAGCATTGCAGGCGGATTAGCTTGCGGCCAAGCGCAGCGGACAGGACCTTGGCGATCTCGGTCTTGCCGACGCCCGCTTCGCCTTCGAGAAACAGCGGGCGGCCCATGCGCAGCGACAGGTACACAACCGTCGCCAGCGAGCGCTCGGCCAAGTAGCCACGACTGGTGAGCAGATCGAGGGTTGCATCAACCGATGCGGGGATCTTGCTCATGCGCCAATCGACTCCCGTCTACTTAACTCTTCGCTACAGCGTCTTCGACTGCGCGACGCGCCAGCACGCCGATCAGATGCGCACGATATTCGGCGCTGCCATGGATATCGCTGTTCAAACCGTCGGCGGAAACCGTCAGGCCTTCGAGCGATTTCGGCGAGAAGCGCTTCTTCAGCGCTTCCTCGAATTCAGGAACGCGGAACACGCCATCGCCACCTGCGCCCGTCACCGCGACACGCACATCCGACGGACGCCGCGCCACGAACACGCCGACCAGCGCATAACGCGAAGCCTGATTGCGGAATTTCTGATACGCGGCCTTCTTCGGAAGCGGAAACATCACCCGCGTGATGATCTCGTCCGGCTCCAGCGCTGTTGTAAAGAGCCCCTGGAAATACTCTTCCGGCTTCAGCTTCCGCTTGTTGGTGACGATCGTCGCGCCCAGCGCCAGCACGGCGGCCGGATAGTCGGCTGTCGGATCGTTGTTGGCGAGCGAACCGCCGATGGTGCCCTTGTGGCGCACCGCCGGATCGCCGATCAGGCCGGCGAGCTCAGCGAGCGCAGGAATCGCCTCGCCAACAATGGCGGAGTTCGCAACTTCGTAATGTGTCGCGGTCGCGCCGATCACAAGGCTGCGCCCTTTCATCTCGATACCGTTCAGGCCTTCGATGTGGCTGAGATCGACCAGATGCGGCGGGCTCGCGAGCCGCTGCTTCATCACCGGCACCAGCGTGTGGCCGCCCGCGATCAGCTTGGCGTCCTCATTCTTGACAAGGAGATTTGCCGCCTGCCGCACGCTTCCCGGACGATGGTATTTGAAATCGTACATGAGACTTCTCCGGACCGTCAGGCGAGATCGGATTTGGCCATCGCCTTCGCACCGGCGGCGATGGACAACACGATATTCTGATAGCCGGTGCAGCGGCAGAGATTGCCCTCCAACTCCTCGCGGATCACATGGTCGCTGAGATCATGTCCCTTGCGATGCACGAGATCGACCGCGGTCATGATCATGCCAGGGGTGCAGAAGCCGCATTGCAGACCATGATGCTCGCGAAACGCCTCCTGCATCGGATGCAGCGGCGCGCCGTCGGGCGCAAGCCCCTCGATGGTCTTCACCTCGTGTCCATCAGCCATCACCGCCAGCGTGGTGCAGGACTTCACAGCCTTGCCGTCCAGATGCACGACACACGCGCCGCACTGCGACGTGTCACAGCCGACATGGGTGCCGGTCAGCCGCAAATGCTCGCGCAGAAACTGGACCAGCAGCGTGCGCGGATCGACCTTGGCTGTCACAGGATTGCCGTTCACGATCAGTGAAATCTTGGCCATCAAAACTCTCTTGGTTTCGGTTTGGCGAGGTGAGGCCGCGCTCCGGAGCACGGAAGGCGCGGCGAAAGAACAGTTTAAAACGGTTCCAAATTCATCATATGGGCCATTGCCGCGATGGGCAACCTCGCGCAAACGGCTGAAAGACAACAAGGATTGATTTGGCAGCGGGGCAGATATGCCCCGAACGGTCAGCCCGCCTTCACCGCATCCGCAAACTTGGCGAAGAACTCGTCGGCCAGCTTCTTGGCCGAGCCGTTGATCAGGCGTTGTCCCAACTGCGCGAGTTTGCCGCCGATTTGCGCCTCGACATTATAACTCAGCAGCGTGCCGCCATCTTTCTCGGCCAGCGCCACGCTGGCACCGCCCTTGGCGAAACCGGCGACGCCGCCTTCGCCCTCGCCGGTGATCTTGTAACCATTCGGCGGATCGAGATCGGTCAGCGTGACCTTGCCCTTGAAGCGTGCAGACACCGGACCGACTTTCATCTTGGCGATAGCCTCGAACTGATTCTCGCCGATGACGTTCAATTCCTCGCAGCCCGGAATGCAGGACTTCAGGACCTCGGGATCGTTGAGCTTGGCCCAGACGACTTCACGGGAAGCCGGAAGTTGAACCTCGCCTGTCATCGTCATCGCCATAGCCGGTCTCCTTTTCGATGGCCGCCTTCGCAGCCTTGAAGGGTTCAAATAAGCCACCGAAGCCGGAATTGAAAGGATGTCGTTCGGGCCCGTGCGTTGCAAAACTCCCGCAGACGAGGCGAACCTATTGGCATGCCATCGGCTGTTCGTTAGGGTCCGCGCGTCATGAGCACATCCCTCTCGCCCCTGCTCGCGCCTATGCTGTCCAGCGCCGCAATGCGCGCGGTCTGCGATGACGCGACCTTCGTGCAGCACATGCTGGATTTCGAGAGCGCTCTGGCGCGCGCGGAAGCCGCAACCGGCGTGATTCCGGCCCGCGCGACGGATGCCATTTCAAAAACCTGTCATGACGACCACTTCGATCTTGCCGCTCTTGCCGAAGCGGCGGCCAAGGCCGGCAATCTCGCCATTCCGCTGGTCAAGATGCTGACGGCGGCCGTTGCGAAACTGGACCCTGAGGCCGCGCGTTACGTGCACTGGGGCGCCACCAGTCAGGACGTCATCGATACCGCGACCGTGCTTCAGGTGCGCTCGGGGATCGACGCCCTGCTCGGCGATCTCGACCGCGCGATCGCGGGCTTCGCCAGACAGGCCAGACAGCATCGCCAGACCGCCACCGTCGCGCGGACATGGCTGCAGCACGCCCTGCCGATGCCGTTCGGATTGAAGCTCGCTGAATATGCCGCGGCGCTGCATCGCTCGCGCAAGCGGCTGCAGCGGTTGCGTGCCGAGGCACTGGCGCTGCAGTTCGGCGGCGCGGCTGGAACGCTTGCGGCGCTTGGCGACAAAGGCCTGGCGGTTGCCGCGCAACTCGGACACCAACTCTCACTGTCGCTGCCCGACGCACCATGGCACACCCACCGCGACCGCATTGCGGAGATCGCGTCCGGCTTCGCGATTCTGGCGGGAACGTGCGGAAAGATCGCGCGAGACATCTCGCTGCTGATGCAGACCGATGTGCAGGAGGCTTTCGAGCCTGCGGGCGAAGGCCGCGGCGGCTCATCGACCATGCCGCACAAACGCAACCCGGTCGCTGCCGCGACCGCCCTCGCCGCCGCCACCATGGCCCCGAATCTCGCGGCCACGATTCTTGCGGTGCAGGTGCAGGATCACGAACGCAGCGCCGGGCCGTGGCATGCCGAATGGCCGACCCTGCCGACGCTGATGCTCGTCACATCCGGCGCGCTCGCGGCCATTGTCGATATCGCCGAAGGTCTCGAAGTCGACGCGGAACGCATGCGCGTCAATCTCGATTCGACGCACGGCCTTGTGATGGCGGAAGCCGTCGCAATGGCGCTGGCGGAGACAATCGGCAAGAGCGATGCGCATCACATCGTTGAAGAGGCCAGCCGCAAGGCGGCCCGGACCAAGCAGCATCTGCGCGATATTCTCTCCCATGATCCGCGCGTAACCGCACATCTCGCAGCCGACAAACTTCAGGGCCTGTTCGATCCGATGTCCTATCAGGGCGCATCGCAGGCGCTGATCGACCGGCTGCTCGCTTCACTCGATCCATAACCAGGAACTGTTCCATGCCTATGATTGACGCCGACGGCTGCCTCCTCAACGTCTCGGTCGAAGGCCGCGACGGCGGCCCGACCATCATGCTGTCCAACTCGCTCGGCGCGACCATGCAGATGTGGGAGCCGCAGATGGCGGCGCTGACCAAGCTGTATCGTGTCGTGCGCTACGACCGACGCGGCCACGGCAAGTCAGGCGTTCCCGCCGGCCCCTATTCGATGGAGCGCTTCGGCAAGGATGTGCTCGCCATTCTCGACGATTTGAACATCGAGAAAGTGCATTGGTGCGGTCTCTCCATGGGCGGCATGGTCGGACAATGGCTCGGCGCCAATGCTCCGGAGCGGATCGAAAAGCTCATCCTCGCCAACACGGCTTGCTACTATCCAGATCCCACCAACTGGCTGAACCGCATCAAGGCCGTCAGTGAAAACGGCCTCGCATCGATCGCCGATTCCGTGATCGCGGCCTGGCTGACCGCGGACTTCCGCGAGCGCGAGCCGGAGGTGGCCGCGCGGATGAAGGCGATGCTGATCGCCACTCCGCAGCAGGGTTACATTGCGTGCTGCGAGGCGCTGAGCCGGCTCGACCAGCGCGATTTGCTCCCGCGCATCACCGCGCCGACATTGGTGATCGCGGGCCGGCACGACATGTCCACGCCGGTGGAAGCCAGCATTTACATCCGCAGCCAGATTCCGAACGCAAGCATGACCCTGCTCGATGCCGCGCACATCTCCAACGTCGAGCAGTCACATAATTTTACCGACGCTGTGGTCGGCTTCCTGACGCAACGCTGAGAAATTCCGATGGACGACAGCAAACGGCGCGATCAGGGCGACGCACAGCGGCGAAAGGTGCTGGGCAACGCCTGGGTGGATAAATCCGCGGCGAACCGGACTGCTTTCAACGCCGATTTTCTCGATCTCATCACGCGCTATGCATGGGGTGAGATCTGGACGCGGCCGCGTTTCGACGAACGCACGCGACGCGTTCTGGTGATCGGCACCATGATGGCGCTGGGGCAATGGGACGAATTCCGCATGCACGTCCGCGCGGCCCTCACCGAGGGCGGCTTCACGCCCGATGACATCAAGGAGATCCTGCTGCAGCAGGCGATCTATTGCGGCGTTCCGGCCGCCAATCATGCGACCAAGGAAGCGGCCGGCGTCATTCAGGAATTAGGGCTGCTCGACAAAGCGCCGTGATGCGGCATGACCGAGGCCTCCCGCTCGCGCGCGGTTTCAACGGCCGGATCGGTATCGATAATCAGCAGGATCGCCGCGCCAATCAGCAACAGGGATTCGCTGGCATGAAGCCGCAGCGGAATCATCTCACCAACCTTTGAAGCCGCGATCAGGCTTGCCATGCTGATGAAAGCACCGAGGCCGAGAGCGAACGCCAATGCTTCATCCGCGCCGCCCTTGTTGCGGAGCGCCGCGCGGATCACCAGCAGCAGAAAGACAAAAAAGAAGGCTGCGACCACCACTTTGCCCAGCGCCAGCAACCAGGCAACCCGGATGGTTCCCATCGGCGTCAGGCTGAGAAAATCGCCGACATACATGGCCGCCGCGATGTTGGTGCGGTCGTAAAACCCGCGGATCGGCGAAATCCAGATCTTCATCGCCGAGATTGTCCACGACGGGATGAAGTAACACGCCAACAGCGTGCCGTTCACCGTGCTGATCCGCCATTCCCTAGACATCGCCGCCGCTCCCAACAGAAGCCGGAGCTAACTCTCCTCGACTGGGAGCGGCAATTTAAACCCTTTTTTAACCTTAATGCGACCGCCCAGGCTGTGGACAATTCCTGCACGCACGCAAAAGAAATCCCGCCCGAGGGCGGGATTTCCTTCATTGCTCCGAACCTGATCGCCTCAGGAGCCGCAGCACATCGGATCAGTGGCTGCCCTTCTGCTGACCCTGCTGGCCGGGCTTCTGGTTCGGGTCCTGCTGCTGCTGACCCGGGTTCTGCCCGCCGCCCTGCTGCTGCTGGCCCGGCTTCTGGTTCGGGCTCTGGCTCTGCTGACCGGCGTTCTGGTTCGGATTGTTCTGGTTGCCCATGGAGGCATCTCCTTTGTGAGAGGGAATTTGCAAACGGCCCGCTGCCAAGTTGGTTTCAACGGAACACCGGGTTCCTCCATGAACTTTTCACCGCACCGCAAACGCCGTGGACGACGGCACCACGCCGCACCCGTTGCGGTTGCCGCCTCAAGTTCCCGCTGTTAGAAAATGGGACGACGCGACGATCCGGCTGCCGGAGCCTTCGACGTGTCGCTCTGAATGCTCGGACACGGCAGCCCAAGGATCGTTTCTTGGATTATTTCGCTCAGCAACTCATCAACGGGCTGGTGCTCGGATCGATCTACGGGCTGATCGCCATCGGCTACACGATGGTCTACGGCATCGTCGGCATGATCAATTTCGCTCATGGCGATATTTTCATGATCGGCGGCTTCATCGCCCTCATCGCGTTCCTCATTCTCGTCTCGCTCGGGCTGACGTTCGTGCCCGTGATCCTGCTGCTGGTGCTGCTGGTCTCCATGGCCGTCACCGCGCTCTATGGCTGGACGGTCGAGCGCATCGCCTATCGCCCGCTGCGGCAATCGTTCCGCCTCGCGCCGATGCTGTCCGCCATCGGCATGTCCTTCGTGCTGTCGAACTATGCGCAGGTGGCGCAGGGCGCGCGCGTGAAGCCGGTGCCACCCGTCATCACCGGCGGCTACACGCTGTTCGAAAACGACGGCTTCGTGGTGCGTCTCTCGAACATTCAGATCATCGTTGTCGTCACCACGGTCATTCTGCTGGCGATCTTCTCCTGGCTGGTGGCCCGCACGCGGCTCGGCCGCGACATGCGCGCCTGCGAACAGGACCAGACCATGGCCGCGCTGCTCGGCGTCGATGTCGACCGCACCATCTCGATGACCTTCGTGATCGGCGCGGCACTCGCCGCGGTCGCAGGTATGATGTACCTGCTCTATTACGGCGTGATCGATTTCTTCATGGGCTTCATTGCCGGGATCAAGGCCTTCACCGCCGCAGTGCTCGGCGGCATCGGCTCGTTGCCGGGCGCGATGCTCGGCGGCCTGCTGATCGGCCTGATCGAGACGTTCTGGTCCGCCTACTTCTCGTCCGAATATAAGGACGTCGCAGCGTTCTCGATCCTGATCGTCGTCCTGATCTTCCTTCCGACCGGCCTGCTCGGCCGTCCGGAAGTTGAGAAAGTCTGAGAGGCAGCGTGGCGCGTCCGACCGATACCGCCCGCGAGTCCAAAGCCGCCGCAGCGCCGGGCAGCGTCGCGTTCATTCTCAAGAAATCATTCATCAGCGCCTTCGTGGCGCTGGTTCTGTTTTCGCTGATGATCGGCGTCCGCACGGAAGCGGGCCCGGCAGGCCAGTTGATCTACTGGACGCGGTTCGGCGATCTCGCCGCCCTCGTCGCAGCGGTGTTCTTCGGCAGCATCGCCATCGAGTTGATACGCGGGTGGCTCGGCCCGTCGAGACGCGTTTCGCTGGTGCCGGAAACCTTGAACAGCAGGCTTTCAGGCCTGCAGAGATTCCTTGCGCCGGCGCTGCTGGTGTTCGCCCTGCTGGTGCCGGTGATTTTCTACGAGCAGCGTTACATGCTCGATCTCGGCATCCTCGTTCTGACCTATGTGATGCTGGGATGGGGCCTCAACATCGTCGTCGGTCTCGCCGGGCTGCTCGATCTTGGCTATGTCGCGTTCTACGCGGTCGGCGCCTATGCCTATGCGCTGCTGGCGCAGAACGGTCTGCCCTTTCTCGAATTCTCGACGGCCTCGCCGTTCGTTTCCATTCAGTTCCTCGATCTCGGCAACTGGGCGTTCTGGGTGCTGCTGCCGATCTCCGGCATCCTCGCCGCATTCTGGGGCATGCTGCTCGGCTTCCCCGTGCTGCGCCTCAAGGGCGACTATCTCGCCATCGTGACGCTGGCCTTCGGCGAGATCATCCGCCTCGTCCTGCTCAACTGGCAGAATGTCACCGGCGGTCCGAACGGCATCACCGGCGTGCCGCGCCCTTCGCTGTTCGGCATTCCCCTGACCAACACCGACGACGGACTTGCCGCGCGCCTCGGCATTGAATTCTCCGCGACCCATCGCGTGGTGCTTCTGTTCTATCTGATCCTTGCGCTCGCGCTTCTGACAAACTGGGTGACCATCCGCCTGCGCCGCCTGCCGATCGGTCGCGCATGGGAAGCGCTGCGCGAGGATGAAGTCGCGTGCCGCTCGCTCGGCATCAACACTACGACGACGAAGCTGACCGCGTTCGCCACCGGTGCGATGTTCGGCGGCTTCGCCGGCGCGTTCTTTGCAACCCGGCAGGGCTTCATCAGCCCCGAGTCCTTTACCTTTCAGGAATCCGCGCTGGTGCTGGCGATCGTCGTGCTTGGCGGCATGGGCTCGCAGCTCGGCGTGGCGCTGGCTGCGGTCGCGATGATCGGCGGCTTTGAACTGTTCCGCGGCCTCGAACAGTTCCGCATGCTGGTGTTCGGCGGCGCGATGGTGCTGCTGATGATCTGGCGTCCGCGCGGCCTGATCGGCCATCGCGCGCCGTCGGTCTATCTCGAAAAACCCACCGAGATTTCATCCGCCATGGTCAAGGAAGGCCACGGATGACGGAGCCACGCAGCGACAACATCCTGACCGTCGATCACCTGTCGATGCGCTTCGGCGGCATCGTCGCGGTCAACGACCTCTCGTTCACGGCCAGGCGCGGCGACATCACCGCGCTGATCGGCCCGAACGGCGCGGGCAAGACCACCGTGTTCAACTGCATTACCGGTTTCTATAAACCCACCACCGGCATGATGCGGCTCGTGCATGAGGACAACCGCGAATTCCTGCTCGAGCGGCTGTTCGACTATCGCATTTCCAAGATCGCGAAGGTCGCGCGCACCTTCCAGAACATCCGCCTGTTCGCCGGCATGACCGCGCTGGAAAACCTGATGGTGGCGCAGCACAATTCGCTGATGCGCGCCTCGGGCTACACCTTCCTCGGCCTGATCGGCGCCCCCGGATTCCGCAGCGCGGAGCGCGATGCCATCGATCGCGCGCGCTACTGGCTCGACCGTATCGGCCTGATCTCGCGCGCGGATGATGCCGCAGGCAACCTGCCTTACGGCGATCAACGGCGGCTCGAGATTGCGCGCGCGATGTGCTCCGATCCTGCACTGCTTTGCCTGGATGAGCCCGCCGCCGGATTGAACGCGCGAGAGAGCGACGAACTCAGTCAGCTCCTGCTGGCGATCCGCAAGGATCACGGCACGTCGGTGCTGCTGATCGAACACGACATGTCGGTGGTGATGGAGATTTCCGACCGCATCTTCGTGCTCGACCATGGCGTCAAGATCGCCGCTGGCACACCGAACGACATCCGCAGCGATCCGAAAGTGATCGCCGCTTATCTCGGCGCGGACGAGGAAACCGCCGTCGAAGTCATGGAGGGTGGAACGTGAGCGCCCCCCTCCTCTCCATCCGCGGTCTGGTTGCCGCTTACGGGCATATCGAGGCGCTGAAAGGGGTCGACCTCGATATCAATCCCGGCGAAATCGTCGCGCTGATCGGCTCCAACGGCGCGGGCAAGTCGACGCTGATGATGTCGGTGTTCGGGCGGCCGCGCGCACGCGCGGGCACGATCTGGTTCGATGGCCGCGACATCACGGGGCTGCCGACGCATCATGTCGCGCGGCTGCGCATCGCGCAGTCTCCGGAAGGTCGGCGCATCTTCCCGCGCATGACCGTCGCTGAAAATTTGCGCATGGGCGCGGACGCCGCCGTGGAAAGCAGCGAAGCCGAGCGCAACGCCAGCCTCGAACGCGTCTTTGCGTTGTTTCCGCGTCTCAAGGAACGCATCGCCCAGCGCGGCGGCACGCTGTCCGGCGGCGAGCAGCAGATGCTGGCGATCGGCCGCGCACTGATGAGCCGCCCGCGCCTTCTGATGCTGGACGAACCCTCGCTCGGCCTTGCACCGTTGATCGCGCGGCAGATCTTCGACGCCGTGCGCGCGCTCAACCGGCAGGACGGGCTGACCGTGCTGATTGTTGAGCAGAACGCCAACCATGCGCTGAAACTAGCCCATCGCGGCTACGTGATGGTCAACGGCAAGATCACGCTGAGCGGCACGGGCACGGATCTGCTCGCGCGCCCCGAGATACGGGCCGCCTATCTCGAAGGCGGGAGGCACTAGGGCATGATCCCGAAAAGTGGGAACCGGTTTTCGGATCAGATCATGCCCAAAAATTTGGAATCATGATGTGACACAACTGTATTCCAACGAATCCATCTTTCAGGTGCTGTTCGTCACGCTGGTGCTCGGCGCGGGCTGCGCGCTGCTGGCCGGCCGCGCCATCGCGCAGACATGGCGCAGCATCTGGATTGCCGTTGTCGCCATGATCCCGCTCGGGATGGCGGTGCGGTTTGTGCATTTCGCGTTGTTCAACGAGACGCTGCTGCAGCCGAGAACCTATCTCATCGAAACCGCCATTCTGATCGTTGTCGCCTGCCTGTCGTTTCAGCGCACCCGCGCCCGGCAGATGGTGACGCAGTATTACTGGCTGTACGAGCCGAACGGCCCATTGGGCTGGCGGCTGCGGCAAGATGCACCAGCCGGAGCCTGAACGCGGCTGAATTTTACCGATGACTTGCCGGTCAAATCAGCCGACAATACAAGCGATTTATCGATCCGGCGGCCGCTGGCCGCGTATGACCGAACGACCATAGGGATAACTCATGAAACCGACCCATCTGCTTGGCCTCGCACTCGGCGCGTCGATTGCCTTTTCGACTGCAGCGTTTGCACAAGACATCTCCGTTGCCGTCGCCGGTCCGATGACAGGCAGCGAATCCGCCTTCGGCCGCCAGATGAAGAACGGCGCGGACATGGCCGTCGCGGACCTCAATGCTGCGGGCGGTGTGATCGGCAAGAAGCTCGCGCTGCAGATCGGCGACGACGCCTGCGATCCGAAGCAGGCGCGCTCGGTGGCGGAAAAGCTCGCAAGCTCGAAGGTCCAGATGGTGGCCGGGCATTTCTGCTCGTCGTCGTCGATCCCCGCGTCCGAAGCCTATAACGAAGGCAATGTGCTGCAGATCACCCCGGCCTCGACCAATCCGGTCTTCACCGAACGCAAGCTGTGGAATGTGCTGCGCGTCTGCGGCCGCGACGACCAGCAGGGCGTGGTCGCCGCGCAGTACATCCTGAAAGCCTATGCGGGCAAGAACGTCGCGATCCTCAACGACAAGACCACCTACGGAAAGGGCCTTGCGGACGAAACCAAGAAGGCGCTGAACGCGGCGGGCTTCAAGGAGAAGCTGTTCGAGTCCTACAACAAGGGCGACAAGGATTTTAATTCCATCGTCTCGCGCCTGAAGCGCGAGAACATCGATCTCGTCTATGTCGGCGGCTATCATCAGGAAGCCGGGCTGATCCTGCGCCAGATGCGCGATCAGGGCTTGAAGACCGTACTGATGGCCGGCGACGCCATGAACGACAAGGAATTCGCCTCGATCACCGGCGCGGCCGCGGAAGGCACCCTCTTCACCTTCGGTCCCGATCCGCGCAACAAGCCGACCGCCAAGGCCATCGTCGAGAAGTTCAAGGCCAAGGGCATCGATCCGGAAGGCTACACGCTCTACACCTACGCCTCGTTCCAGGTGTGGTCGCAGGCGGTTGCGAAGATCAACTCGACCGATCCGAAGAAAGTCATCACGGCCATCAAGGCCGGCGAATGGGACACTGTCCTCGGCAAGCTGTCGTTCGACGCCAAGGGCGACATCAAGCTGCTCGACTATGTCGTCTACAAGTGGGATGCCAAGGGCAACTATGCGGAGCTGGGCAAGGGATCGTAAAGCGCCAGACTCTTCCTCGTCCTGAGGCGCCGCGCAGCTGCGCCTCGAATGACGAGCCTATAGCAGCCTCATGGTTCGAGACGCGCAAGATGCGCTCCTCACCATGAGGCTTTCTTTTTGCCTAGCCGAAGCTCTGCAGCGCCGGGAATGTCTCCAGCAGCCAGATGCTGGCGCTCGAAACCGCGCCGGTCAGAAATCCGACGCCAACCAGGATCATCAGCACGCCCATCACCCGCTCGACAGTGGCGAGGTGCTTCTTCATGCGTCCGAGCACGGATGAGAACTGCTCCACCATAAAGGCCGCGATCAGGAACGGAATGCCGAGCCCCGCCGAATAGACCGCGAGCAGACCCGCGCCCTTGGCCACCGTCGCTTCGGACGCCGCCACCGATAGAATCGCCGCAAGGATCGGCCCGATGCATGGCGTCCAGCCGAACGCGAACGCCAGCCCCATCGCATAGGCGCCCCATAGCCCGACCGGCTTGGGAATCGGCAGCCGCCCTTCCCGCATCAGGAAGCCGATCCGTGTCAGGCCGAGGAAATGCAGGCCCATGAGAATGATGACCACGCCTGCCACGATGGCGAGTTGCGCCGACCACGCGCGGATCAGGCCACCGATCAGGCTGGCGCTGGCGCCGAGCGCGACAAACACGGTGGAGAAGCCGAGAACGAACACCAGCGCGGACAGCATCACTGCGCGCTTCGACGCGCTCTGCCCTTCGTCATTGGCGACATGCTCGATCGTCGCGCCGGTGAGATAAATCAGATACGGCGGGACCAGCGGCAGAACGCAGGGCGAAAGAAAGCTGATGATACCGGCGACCAGCGCGGCGGGGATCGAGACGTCTGTAATCATGCCGCTTATTGCACCGGTAGCGCTGTGCTATGCAAGCTCCGCACTGACCTCTTCCGCATGTTGTGATGAGATGCGGACCGAGACGGCAACCGGGGACGACACGATGAAAAACCTGCTCACCGATATTTCCGGCGTTCGTGTCGGCCACGCCGACGATGCCGCGCTGGCTTCCGGTGTGACGGCCATCGTGTTCGACCAGCCCGCTGTCGCCTCCATCGATATCCGCGGCGGCGGCCCCGGCACGCGGGATGCCGCGCTGCTCGATCCGGTCAATACCGTCGATCGTATCGACGCCATCGCGCTGTCGGGCGGTTCGGCCTTCGGCGTCGAAGCTGGTGGCGGCGTGCAGGCGTGGCTTGCGGAACAGGGCCGTGGCTTCGCGGTGGGCGACGCACGCATCCCGATCGTTCCGGGCGCGGTCCAGTTCGACATGATCAACGGCGGCAATAAAGCGTGGGGCCGCTTCCCGCCCTATCGCGATCTCGGTTACGCGGCAGCGGCTGCGGCGACGGACGGTGCATTCGCGCTCGGCACTGTCGGCGCGGGCTATGGCGCCACGACCGTCAACCTCAAGGGCGGCCTCGGTTCGGCCTCCGCGACAACGAGCGGCGGCGTTCGTGTCGCCGCCATCGCATCGGTCAACGCGGTCGGAAGCACGAATGTCGGCGATGGTCCATGGTTCTGGGCCGCGCCATTCGAGATCGGCAATGAATTCGGCGGGCGCGGATTGCCGCCTGCTTTCACGCCCGACATGCGCGCGATCCGTCTGAAAGGCGGCCCTGCCGTCACGTCTATCGAAAACACCACCATCGCCGTCGTGGTGACGGATGCGATCCTGACCAAGGCGCAGGCCCAGCGCATCGCCATCATGGCGCAGACCGGATTCGCGCGTGCGATCTATCCGGTGCACGCGCCGCTCGACGGCGACGCCGTGTTTGCGGCGGCGACCTGCGAGAAGGAAATCGATCCGCTGTACGGCTTGAGTGAACTCGGCGCCGTCGCCGCGAACGTCATCGCACGCGCCATCGCACGCGGCGTCTATGAAGCAACGGCGTTGCCGTTCCCCGGCGCGCTGCCGTCATGGAAAATGCGTTTTGAAAACTAGCGCCGCATAGCCTGCGAAGCAGACGGATCAGACCTTCACAGACACGGACTGCTTCGCCGCGCTTGCAAGGGCGTCAGCCTGCCGCTGCACCATCTTCTCGACAATGTTGTACTGCGAGGACGCGCCGCCGGTCGTCGTGGTCGAAGAGGCCGGCTGTGTCATGGTCAGCTTGGTGCCGTCGGCATAGGTCATCGTGGTGGTGATCGACCCGTCGCTGTTGGTGGTCGTGGTGCTGGTCGCGCCCTGCAGCGCCTGCAGCAGCGCATCGGCGCCGCCACCTCCGCCACCGCCGGACTGATGGGCATGGTGGGACGCGCCCTTGCCCTTCAGCGCGCTCGCCATTTCGGACAGGCTGACAGAGCCGTCGCCATCGGCATCCATTTTGTCGAAGACATTGTCGGCCGCCGCGACGTTGGTGCCGCCCGCGCCGAGCGCGCTTTCGAATTCCGATTTGGTGATCTTGCCGTCGCCGTTACCGTCTATCTGACCGAACAGATCCTTCAGCGCATCGGTCGGGCTGGATGAATTGGCATCCTGCGATGCGAGCAGCGCGTTGAACGTCGCCGGAGACAAGGTGCCCCCTGACGGCGCGCCGGTCGCGGACGCGGATGTCAGGGTTTGCGTTGTGTCGGTGGACGGCGTCACGCTGAAAAGCGAGCCCGGCTGCTTGACGCCCGTCGTCTTGGAACCCGGCGTCAGCGAGGACAGCAGATCTATTGCTGAACTCGCAGCAGCGGCGGCGGCCGCTCCCGCGGCACCTGCAGCAAAAATCATCGCAACACTCCCGAAGGCCGCGGACGGCGGCCGAGATCATCCCGCCATAGAACCAGCAATTGTCGTGCCGCCGCAGAAATCCTTGAAAAATCGCACTTTTCGTATCCAGAAAACCCGATTTTGCAGGGCAAATTCTGCCGCAACGGCAGGAATTGCCGTGCGGCCAGAGGCCATGCGCTGTAACTCCTGTGTACGTCGGTCCGCCCAGATTGCCCGAAGGCGGACAGCATGTTAGGCGGGGCCATCCATCGCCACTGGCCCCGTCCGCCAAGGAAGGCCCGGAATCCGTTATGCCCCAACCGCTTGCATCCCGTCCCCTCGTCATCGCGCCGTCGATCCTCGCCTCGGACTTCTCGAAGCTCGGCGAAGAGGTCCGCGCGGTCGATCAGGCCGGGGCCGACTGGATGCATCTCGACGTGATGGACGGCCATTTCGTGCCGAACATTTCCTACGGTCCCGATGTCATCAAGGCGATGCGGCCGCACTCCAAGAAGATTTTCGACGCGCACCTGATGATCGCGCCGTGCGACCCATATCTTGAAGCTTTCGCCAAGGCCGGCTGCGATATCATCACCGTCCACGCCGAGGCGGGCCCGCATCTGCACCGCTCGCTGCAGGCGATCCGCGCGCTCGGCAAGAAGGCCGGCGTCTCGCTCAATCCGGCGACCCCCGCCAGCGCCATCGAATACGTTATCGACTCCGTCGATCTGGTGCTGGTGATGTCGGTCAATCCGGGCTTCGGCGGGCAGTCGTTCATTCCGGCGGTGCTGGAAAAGATTTCGCAGGTCCGCGCCATGTGCGCCGGCCGGCCGATCGATATCGAGGTCGATGGCGGCGTGACCGCCGACAACGCCGCGAAGATCGCCGCAGCAGGTGCGAACGCGCTGGTCGCAGGCTCCGCCGTGTTCAAGGGCGGCACGATGGACAGCTACAAGGCGAACATCTCCGCGATCCGCCATGCAGCGGCTGCCGCGCGCGGCGAAGCGATTTAACACCCTGGCCAGACGGATTTTCCGTCATGGCCGGGCATGACGAACCGGATTCAACAGGATGCCGCGATGATCCCCCGTTATTCCCGCCCCGAAATGGTTTCCATCTGGGAGCCGCAGACGCGTTTCAAGATCTGGTTCGAGATCGAGGCGCATGCCGCCGATGCGCTGGCTGAATTGGGCGTCATTCCGAAGGACGCTGCGAAGACCATCTGGGCCAAGGCGAAGGATGCGACTTTCAATGTCGATCGCATCGACGAGATCGAGCGCGAGACCAAGCATGACGTCATCGCCTTCCTGACGCATCTCGCCGAGATCGTCGGCCCGGAAGCGCGCTTCGTACATCAGGGCATGACCTCGTCCGACGTGCTCGACACCTGCCTCAACGTGCAGCTTGCGCGCGCCGCCGACATCCTGATCGCCGACGTGGACAAGGTGCTGGCCGCACTGAAGACCCGCGCCTTCGAGCACAAGATGACGCCGACCATCGGCCGCTCGCACGGCATTCACGCCGAGCCGGTCACCTTCGGCCTCAAGCTCGCTTACGCCTATGCGGAATTCACCCGCGCGAAGGAGCGCCTGATCGCCGCGCGCAAGGAAATCGCCACTTGCGCCATATCCGGCGCGGTCGGCACCTTTGCGCAGATCGATCCGCGCGTTGAAGAGCATGTCGCGAAGGCGATGGGCCTCGCGGTCGAACCGATCTCCACACAGGTGATCCCGCGCGACCGGCACGCGATGTTCTTCGCGACCCTCGGCGTCGTCGCCTCATCGGTCGAGCGTCTCGCCACCGAAATCCGCCACATGCAGCGCACCGAAGTGCTGGAAGCGGAGGAGTTCTTCTCCGAAGGCCAGAAGGGCTCGTCAGCGATGCCGCACAAGCGCAACCCGGTGCTGACGGAAAACCTCACCGGCCTCGCGCGCATCGTGCGCTCCGCCGTGACGCCCGCACTGGAAAACGTCGTGCTCTGGCATGAGCGCGACATTTCGCACTCGTCGGTCGAGCGCATGATCGGCCCCGATGCGACAGTGACCCTGGACTTCGCGCTCAACCGTCTCGCGGGCGTGGTCGAAAAGCTGCTGGTCTATCCGGCCAACATGCAGAAGAATCTCGACCGCCTCGGCGGCCTCGTTCACTCGCAGCGCCTCCTGATCGCACTCACCCAGAAAGGTGCGTCGCGCGAGGACGCCTACAAGCTGGTCCAGCGCAATGCGATGCCGGTCTGGCGCGGCGAAGGCGACTTCCAGTCCTTGTTGAAGAAGGACGCCGACGTAAAAAAGTATCTGTCGGACAAGGAGATCGAGGAACAATTCGATCTCGCGTATCACTTCAAGCACGTCGATACGATCTTCAAGCGGGTGTTCGGGGCCTCCTGACCCGATGGGTTTCATCACCGCTGTCAGTCTTCGCAGAGGCCATCACTTCAGCAAGACGAACGCCATGAGCATTCGTCTGCTCAAGGGGCTCGGTGTCGATGGCGATGCCCATATGGGCAAAACGGTGAAACACCGCTCGCGAGTCGCGAAAGACCCGACCGTGCCCAACCTGCGTCAGGTCCATCTGCTGCACGAAGAGCTGTTCGAAGAACTGGCGCCAAGGAACTTCATCGTCCGCCCCGGCGACATGGGCGAGAACGTCACCACGCGCGGCGTCGATCTGCTTGGCCTTCCCACCGGCACGCGACTGCATCTCGGCGACAGCGCAGTGGTCGAAGTCACGGGCCTGCGCAATCCCTGCATTCAGATCGACCGTTTCCAGAAGGGCCTGATGACCGCGACGCTGGACAAGGACGCCGATGGCAAGCTGATCCGCAAGGCGGGAGTCATGAGCGTGGTACTCGCGGACGGCGACGTGCGCCCGGGCGATCCCGTGAGGGTCGAACTCCCGGAAGGACCTCACCGGCCGCTGCAGCCGGTGTAAGGCCGAGAATTATTCCAGGCCCCACACCATCCGCACCAACACCCCGTCGCGCCTGATGAAGTGATGATACAGCGCTGCAAGCGTATGCAGCACGACCAGCGCCAGCAGCACATAGGCCATGTAGATGTGCCAGTTCTCATACTGGCGCGCGGCAGTCTTGTCCGGCGATGTGAACTGCGGCACGCGGAACAGGCCGAAAAAGCTGCTGTAATCCGGCATATGCGCGCCGGAATGCGACCAGCCCAGTATGGCGACCACGAACGTGAACAGATAGAGCAGAGCCTGATTGAGCCGGGCCAGCCCGCGCTCCCAGGCCAGCGTTCCGGCCGGCAACGGCGGCGCCGGATTGAACGCACGCCAGATCAGCCGCAGCGCCAGCAGAAGCAGCAAGACGTAGCCGATGTCGGCATGAATCGAGCGATGGAAGAAGCGGTCCGGCCGCGCCGGGATGTGGTTCATCCACCAACCGTAGGCCAGCATCCCGATGATCAGCAGCCCCATGATCCAGTGGAAGGCGCGAGATACCGCTCCCCAGCCATTCGGGACGTTTTTAGTGACCAACCGCGTGCTCCTCGATTCGAATGGGCCGTCCAGTTGCATCATTATAAAGCCGGTTTTTGCCCCGAATAGCCTGACAACTGACTGGTAACCGCTGCCCTGCTATCATGAGATCCGTGCCAAACGCCCCGACCATCCTCGTCTTCGACTCCGGCCTCGGCGGTCTCACCGTCTTCCGCGAGATCGTGAAGCTGCGGCCGGGCGCGCACTACACCTACGTCGCCGACGACGCTTATTTCCCTTACGGCCAGCACAGCGAGGACGAGATCATCGCCCGCGTCGTGCCGCTGATTGGCGAGTTGATCGCCGAACATGCGCCGGATCTCGTGGTGATCGCCTGCAACACCGCTTCCACGCTGGTGATGACGCATCTGCGCGAGACTTACAGCGTGCCGTTCGTCGGCACGGTGCCCGCGATCAAGCCCGCCTGCGCTTCGTCCAAAACGAAACGCGTCTCGGTGCTCGGGACGCGCGGCACGGTGAAGCGCGAATATACGAAAAAGCTGATCGCGGATTTCGCGGCAGGCTGCGACGTGACGCTGGTCGGCGCTGAAAATCTCGCGAGTTTGGCGGAAGCCGCCTTGCGCGGCGAGCCGGTCAGCAACGAGGCCATCGCCGCGGAAATCGCGCCATGTTTCCTCAATGGAGATGCGCGAACCGATACGGTGGTGCTAGCCTGCACGCACTATCCCCTGCTGATGGATCAGATGCTCGCGGTCGCCCCGTGGCCGGTCGACTGGATCGATCCTGCCCCCGCCATCGCCCGCCGCGTCGGCGATTTGCTCGGCGCCGCGAATGGCCTTACGGGCACGCCCGAAACCCGCTTCATCTTCACGTCGGGACAATCGCCGTCCCCCATCCTCTCCCGCGCCCTCGCGCCGTTTTTCGACGCGCGCATGCTCGCCTGAGAACATCCCTTCCGCCTCCACTGTTCCGCTGCTAGCCTTTGCGCACGCCGGTCCGCAAAGAGAACGGCAAGGGAGGATCATGATGTTCAAGAAGACCGCGCTCTGCGTCTCCATTCTCGCTCTCGCCGGTGTCGGCGCGGCGCTCGCCCAGCAGCCGCCCGCCGGCATCAAGCGCACCCCGCTTCAGACCGTGCCGTTCCCCGAGGGCTACAACACCGTGGTGGGAATCGCCGAACTGGCCCCGGGCGTGAAGGCCGGCCGCCATACCCATCCGGGCATCGAAACTGGCTATGTCATGGAGGGTGAACTGGTGCTGTCGATCGACGGCCAGCCCGACAAGACCCTGAAGCCGGGTGAATCCTACCAGATTCCGGCGGGTGCGGTTCACGACGCTGCCGTTCATGGCGATAAGCCCATGAAAGTATTGGGCGTTTACGTGGTGGACAAAACCAAGCCGCTGGCCTCGCCCGCGCCTGCGAAATAGCCGAACCGTTTGACTTCGCGGCCCTTTTTACCTATGAACACCCTGCTCGCGGGCCGTTTTCGGCCCGCGTTGCGTTTCGCGACCCGTGGTCCTCCCCATCAAGCTTATGAGGCGGACCTGTCAGCACCGGGATTTATCCCGCTGCACAGGAGGGCGCGTTTCCTCAAAACTCAAACGTCAAGAAAGAGGACGCGATGACTAAGCGTAGTGAGGCGAAGTATAAAATCGATCGCCGTATGGGCCAGAACATCTGGGGCCGCCCGAAGAGCCCCGTCAACAAGCGTGAATACGGCCCCGGCCAGCACGGCCAGCGCCGCAAGGGCAAGCTCTCCGACTTCGGCACCCAGCTCAAGGCAAAGCAGAAGCTCAAGGGCTATTACGCCAACATTTCCGAGCGCCAATTCCACGCGATCTACGTCGAAGCCAGCCGCCTGAAGGGCGACTCCGGCGAGAACCTGATCGGCCTGCTCGAGCGCCGCCTCGACACCGTGGTGTATCGCGCGAAGTTCGTGGCCACCATGTTCGCAGCCCGCCAGTTCATCAACCACGGCCACATCAAGGTGAACGGCAAGCGCGTCAACATCGCCAGCTACAAGGTGAAGGTCGGCGACGTCGTCGAGATCAAGGAAGCGTCGCGCCAGCTCGCTTTCGTGCTGGAAGCCAACCAGCTTCCCGAGCGTGACACCCCGGACTATCTCGAAGTCGATCACGGCAAGCAGACCGCCAAGGTCGTCCGCGTTCCGGGCCTGTCGGAAGTGCCCTTCCCGGTTCAGATGGAACCGCACCTGATCATCGAATTCTATTCGCGCTGATCTCAGCCGGATGACGAATATGCAAAGGCCGCCCCATCGGGCGGCCTTTTTGTTTCCGCCCCCTTGAAATTGGGGGATTGCCCAAAAATTTCAGCCCCACTTAAATGACGGCGTTTTCATTTATTTTTTTGGCTGAGGGACGATGGCGGCTCACGCACTTTCAAACGCGCTGGAATTCGTTGAACGCTGTCACAGCGTTTCCGACATCGACACAGTGATCGCAGAGTTCCGCACCTTCATTGCGGGATACGGCTTCAACGCTTCGGTCTGCGGCGCGTGGGACGGCCTCGGACAGCAGCGCGTTCATCGCTTCTTCTTCAACGACTGGCCGGAAAGCTGGCTGACGATCTACACCGAAAAGGATTTCGTCTCCGCCGATCCGTTCGTCGAGGAGGCACGGCGCGCGATAGCTCCTTTTGTGTGGAGCGAGATCGAACGGCACAGACCCCTGACACCTCGCGCCAAGGACATTTATGACGTCGCCCACGAATACGGCTGGCGCGAGGTCATCGGTATCCCGATCCACGGCCCCGCCGGGTATCAGGGCATGGTTTCGCTCGCATCCATGAAGGACATCACGCTCTCGGCAGCCGATCTCGGACTTCTCGACATGACATCCCGCGTCATCCACGAACGATGCCGCAAGGAAATCGGGTTCGGCGTGATGGCGAAAGACACACCCAAACTGACAGCGCGCGAGCTGGAATGCATGCAGTGGGTCGCAGTCGGCAAAACGGATTGGGAAATCGCACAGGTGCTCGGCATTTCAAGTTCGACCGCGCACTTCCACGTCGAAAGTGCCAAGAAAAAGCTTGGTCTAAGCTCCCGTGCCGAAGCTGTGGCCCGATTGACACTCTACGGGCTTCTTTAAGGCCATTTTCCCGAACCTACCTGATCAGCTAGGTGCTTATCGCCACGGCTGAAAGTTAACTTCGCTTAACGATTGGATTCTTTCAGTTGTTGGGGGCGTTGTGGGGAATTTGCAGGGGCTGCTCCGGGATTCCGTCCCGCCGCGGCTAAGGTCGTTTGTATGGGGGCCTGAACGGCGCAAGATCAAGATGGAGAGCGGCGCGCGGACCGGTGTCCTGCCGCTGTCCGGGCGTCATATCCGCTGGCTTCTGACGAGCAGCTGTCTTGTTGTCACCCCGGTCGAAGCGGCGGACTGGCTGAGCACCGTATCGGATAGCTGGTTTCTTGCGGGCAACTGGAATCCGGCCACCGTGCCGACGACCAGTAACAGCGTCACGATCAACAACGGCGGCACCGCGACAATCAATTCCACGGGGGCCGTGGCGCGGAACGTCATTCTGGGCAATACCGCCGGGCAGTCCGGCAATATCGAGGTCTCAGGCGGAAGCCTGACGCTCACACCCGGCGGCTACCCAACCGGCTCCATCCTTGTCGGCAATCTCGGCACAGGTACCGTTACCGTCAGCAATGGCGGAAAAGTAAGTGCGAGCAGCACATATATCGCGGCCAATGCCGCCGGAGCGACCGGCACGGTGACCGTAACAGGCACCGGATCGCAATGGTCCACGGGCTTCATGGACATCGGCAGCAGCGGCAACGGGACATTGAATGTCCGCAACGGCGCGACGGTCGATGCGACGACATCCGGCATCAGCATCGGCAGCGACAACGGCGCGGTCGGCGTTGCCAATGTCGAGAGCGGCAGCCATGTCACGACGACAAGCACCAGCATTGGTGCTGTTACGGGTGCGACCGGCACATTGAATGTGACCGGCAACGGCTCGGTCTGGACCTCGGGCGGGATCACCGTCGGCGGAGGCACGGCAGGCGCTCTGAACGTCACCGCAGGCGGCAAGGTCGAAAGCTTCGGCGGCGTGAGCATAGGCGATCAGGTCACTGTCTCAGGCGCCAATTCGCAACTGGTCATCAGCGGTAATGCGACGACCGGGATTTACCCCAGCATTGCTCTAGGCCTCGGCACGCTGACAGCGACCGGTCCTTCCTCGCTGCTGATCGAAGACGGCGGAAAGGTTACGATCCAGAACACGGCAACCGCCACCACCGGCTCGGAAGCGGACTTCCGGATTGGCAGGACCACCGCGACAGCCACGGTCACCGTGACCGGCGCGGGGTCCGCATTGACGACGCCGTACGACATACTTGTTGGTCAAGCGTTTGGCTCCAACGCTATCCTGACCGTTTCGAATGGAGGCACACTCAACACCGGCCATGCCTCCATCGCCGATGGCGTCAATTCAACCGCCAACGCGACCGTGACCGGCGCGAATTCGGTCTGGACCATTACGGATTCGCAAAAGAACACGCCCGGTCAGGGCCTTTATCTCGGCCTCAGCGGCGGCGCAGCCACTCTCACGATCGCCAATGGCGGCGTCGTGAATGTGAACTCGACCGGGAATGCCGTGAGCACCGGCTCGAACAGCATCATCAATATCGGCGCCGCCGCAGCCGACCCTGCCGCCGCCCCCGGCACGCTAAATGCAAACAGCGTCGCCCTCGGAGGAGGAACGAGCCAGATCAACTTCAATCATACGTCCAGCAACTACATTTTCTCGGCATCGCTCCTGGACAATGTCACCCCTCCGACCGTCAACACCGCAACGGTGAACTTCCTCGCCGGCACCACCATCCTGACCGGCCATAACGCAAATCCCAATTCGTTTTCCGGAAAGATCAACATCTCATCCGGCGCAACGGCGCAATTCGGCAACGGCGGAGCCGATGGACTTATCAAGGGTGACGTCGCGAATAACGGCGCGATGATCGTCAAGCTGTCATCTCTTTTTGAATCCTATGGCGGCGTCATCTCCGGCAGCGGAACATTCGAACAGGCTGGCACTGGCTATCTCGCCTTGACGGGCAACAATACCTACACGGGATTGACCACTGTCTCCGGCGGCACGCTCAAGATCGGCGATGGCGGCGCCACCGGCTCTGTCGCCGGAAACATCCTGAACAACTCTCACCTCGCGTTTGACCGCTCCAATAATTTCACCTTCAGCAACCTGATTTCCGGCACCGGCGACGTCCTCAAGGATGGCGCGGGGACGATGACCCTGACGGGCGCCAATACCTACACCGGCGGCACCTCCGTCGCCGGAGGCACCCTCAAGCTCGGCGCCAGCGATCGTCTGGCCTCGACCGGAAGTCTTTTCATCTTCGGCAACGCGACGTTCGACCTGAATAATTTCAGCCAGACGGTCGGCGCGTTCAGCAGCGGCGTTGGCACGCTCGCGACCGGCACGGGATCGCTGACCTTCGGCAACAATCTCAATCGCGACTTCCAGGGCGCCATCACCGGCAGCGGCGGCCTCATCAAGCAGGGCACCGGCACGCAGACCATGAGCGGCGACGGCTCGGCCTATACCGGCACGACGACCATCAATGACGGCACCATGCTAGTGACGGGAAACTTGTCGAACAGCGCCACAACGGCGAACAGCAGCGGCACGCTCGGCGGCACCGGCACGGTGGGAGCCACCACCGTCAACGGCACGATCGCGCCGGGACTCGCCAATGCCATCGGCACACTCAACGTCAAAGGCACTTACACCCAAGCGTTGAACTCGTTCTACAATGTCAACGTGAACGCGGCCGGATTCTCGGACCTCGTGAACGTCACAGGCGCAGCCAATATCAACGGCGGCACGGTGCAGGTGACGTCGGCAATCGGCAGTTACAACCCGAGCACCGTCTACACCATTCTCACATCGACCCTTGCCCGTACCGGCAATTTTGCGGACGTCACCTCGAACTTCGCCTTCCTCGATCCGACGCTGACCTACGATCCCAACAACGTCTATCTCACGCTAGCGCGCAACAGCATCGACTTCGCCAGCATCGGCATCACGCCGAACCAGATTTCGGCGGGACGCGCACTGGAAACTCTGGGAATGGGGAATCCGGTTGTCGATGCCGCGCTGGTTTTGACGCCTGAGCAGGCGCGCACCGCATTCGATAGTGTATCGGGTGAGATCCATCCGAGCCTGCATGCGCTGATGCTGGATGAAAGCACGGTGGTGCGCGACACTATTCTCGGACGGCAACGATTGGACACTGCGCAGGGTTGGGCCGGAACATTCGCGACAGGATTCGCGGAGGAAGATGAGGCCGCGCTTGCCTACGCGAAGAAAGCGCGCAAGATCAAAGGCGGTCCCAAATGGCCGGTCAAGGCCCCGCCTCCCGTCATCGCTCCGATCTATGGCGCATGGGTGCAGGGCTACGGCAACTGGACCCGGCTCAACAGCGACGGCAACGCCGCGACGCTGCGCGCCTCCACCGGCGGAGCCATCGGCGGCGTGGATGTGACGCTCAATCACAACTGGCGGTTCGGCATCGCGACAGGCGGCGGCCGCACCGATGCGCGTGTCGATGCACGCGGCTCATCCGGCACCATCGATACCTTCCATCTCGCGGCTTACGGCGGCGGACAGATGGGCGACATCATGTTCCGCACCGGCGCGGCCTATTCGCATCATGACATCACGACCACCCGCACGATCGCCTTCCCCGGCTTTGCCGATACAGCGACGGCCAACTATGGCGCCAGCACATCGCAGGTGTTCGGCGAAGCCGCGTATCGCCTGCACAAGAGCTGGCTCGCCACCGAAGCCTTCGGAAATCTCGCTTATGTCCGCGTGAACAGCGATAGCTTCGTCGAAAGCGGCGGCCCCGCCGCCTTGACCGTGGCGGAAGCCAATACGTCGGTGACATTCACGACTCTCGGCCTGCGCGCACAGGCACCGATCCCCGCGCTCGGTCCCTGGCTGATGACGGCACGCGGCTCACTCGGCTGGCAGCATGCGTACAACCACATCGCCCCGACATCGCTGATGACATTCGCGTCCGGCTCCGCGCCATTCGCCATCGCGGGCGTGCCGATTGCCGCCGACACGCTGCTGGTCGAAGCCGGGCTCGATGCGCAGATTTACCGCAACACCGTGCTTGCGCTGCTCTACACCGGCCGCATCGCATCCGATGCCAGCGCGCATGCGCTCAAGGCCAACCTCGCCGTGAAATTCTGAGCTGAACTCTGATTACTTCAGCGCGCTGTAGATCATGCTCTTGAGCGCGGACTGAATCCGCCCGCGCTGGGACGGCGACTGGACCATGAGGATCGCGAACATCTCTTCCTTCGGATCGACGAGGAAATATGTCCCGCTCCCTCCGCTCCATTCGTATTCACCGACCGAGCCGGGCCAGTGGCTGACGCCGGCATCCGTGCGCACAGCAAAGCCAAGACCGAAACCATACCCGCCGCCCGGGAAGTAATAGGCCCACGGCTTGATGCCGGTCCCTTCGCCGATATGGTTCGCCGTCATGAAGTCCACAGTCTTGCGCGCCAGAATCTGCTTGCCGTTGAATACGCCGCCGTTCAGCAGCATCTGAAGGAAGTGCGAATAGTCGGTGATGGTGGACACCATGCCGCCGCCACCGGATTCCCATTTGGTAACGATCCTCGGATCGCGGTCGAGCTTGTCCCATTTGTTCGGCCACGGCTCGGCGAGCAGCGCCTTGCGTTCAGGCTCGGTGATAAAGAATGTCGTGTTCTTCATGCCGAGCGGATCGAGCAGGTTCTCCTTTTCGAACGCATAGAGCGACTTTCCGGATACGATTTCGATCACGCGCCCGAGCACGTCGGTCGCGTGTCCATAAGTCCAGTATTTTCCCGGCTGGCTGATGAGCGGCAGCGCCGCGATCTTGTCCGCCACCTCGGCGTTGGTGAATTTGCCGGACATCAGGTCGGCATCCTCGTATGGCTTCTTCACCACGCCATAGGACAGCGACGCATAGGGAATGCCCGCCGATTGCCGCAACAGATCGTGGATCAGGATCGGCCGGTCCGGCGCGACGAGATCAAGCACCGGCTTGCCGTCGGGGCCGGGCTTCTCCGCGCCGACCTTGATGTCGTAGAATCCATGGATGTACTGGCCGACCTCGTCATCGAGCCCAAGCTTGCCTTGCTCCACCAGCAGCATCGCGGCCACTGACGTGATCGGCTTGCTCATCGAAAACAGCGTGAAGATGGTGTCCGGCGTCATCGGCGCCTTGGTCTCGGGATTGCGCACGCCGAAGGCTTCGTAGTAGGCCGGCACGCCTCGCCGCTGGATCAGGATGATGGCGCCAGGAATCTTCCTGATCGCGACCTCGTGGTTGAAATATTCGGTGATGCGGGCCAGCCTGTCGGCATGAAAGCCCGCGGCCGCCGCCGATGTTTTCCCGAGAGGGCCCGCGAACGCCTGTGTCCCAAGGCAGACTGCCGTCACGATGAGAAACACGCCCATTGCGAACCGACGGATGGTGGCGCGGCCAAAAGTGTCAAAATGCAAGATCGACCTCATGCGGCAAATCAAAATACGACGCCGCAAGCCTAGCGGCTGGCTGCTTCAATGCAAACAGCCGATCCGCGCGACTTGCATTGGACCGGCGGGCCTTTTTTGAATACATCGTGACAACCGCAAATTAAATGCCGCGCAGGAATTGCCATGAGAATGACCCCCACCCCGTCCGACCCGAAGCTGCCGCCGGTCCGCATCAACCTGATGTCGGACACCCAGACGCGGCCCACGCAGGGCATGCGCGAGGCGATGGCGCGCGCGGATGTCGGCGACGAACAGATCGGCGACGATCTCACCACCATCGCGCTGTGCGAACGGGTGGCGGAGATGCTCGGCAAGGAAGCCGCGGTCTTCCTGCCGTCCGGAACCATGTGCAACATCGCCGCGACGCTGGTGCACTGCCGCCCCGGCGATGAAATCCTCGCGCATCCGTCCGCCCATGTGAACACGCGCGAAGGCGGCGCGCATGCGGCGCTCGGCGGTTTCCAGATCACGCCGCTGCCGGGTGAAAACGGAATTTTCTCGCCGGAGACATTCCGCGCGGCGATCCAGCCCGCGTCGCGCTACTCGGCTCCGCAGCGCGTGGTCAGCGTCGAGCAGACGGCGAATATCGGCGGCGGCACGATCTGGAAGAAAGCCGATCTCGACGCCATCACCGCGATTGCCCGCGACCACGGCCTCATCACGCATATGGACGGCGCGCGGCTGATGAATGCTTGCGTCGCCACCGGCATCTCCGCGCGCGACATGGCCGAGGGCTGGGACTCGGTCTGGATCGATTTCAGCAAGGGGCTCGGCGCGCCGATCGGAGCCGTGATTGCGGGTACGGACGCGTTCATCGATGAAGTCTGGCGCTGGAAACAGCGTCTCGGTGGCGCGATGCGCCAGAGTGGCATCTGCGCGGCGGCCTGCCTCTATGCGCTCGATCATCACGTCGACCGGCTTTCCGACGACCACGCCAACGCCCGCGTGCTGGCACGGGGCCTCGCTCAGATTCCCGGCATCGCCGTGAACCAGCCCGAAACCAACCTGATCTTTTTCGATCCGGCAGCAACCGGCATCGGCACAACGCAGATGATCGCGGAGTTACGCGCGCGCGGCATCCTGACCGGCGCGCTGGATCACCGCATCCGTGCCTGCACGCATCTGGACGTGAGCGCGGCGATGATCGAGGAAACGATTTCGGCGATCCGGGATATCACGTCGAAGGCGTGATCTCCCGCAATCTCTTAAAGAGAGGCTCGCAGCGGCGAAAAATCGACATAAAAATTCCCCCCAAGGTTATGCCGGATCATGCATGTCCGGACCTGGGAGGAGGTGTATCGGTCGGATTGAGAGTCACAGGCGAGGCGGCTTGCGGAGCCGCCGTCGCCAAATAAGTCTCAGGCACAATCTCGAAAAACGGGCACCCGTTATCGGATCAGATCATGCCCGACCATTCAGCCAGCAGGCTGCTGAGCCGTCACGCCCTTGTCGGCGAAAAGCTGCTGCAGTTCGCCCGCCTGGAACATCTCGCGGATGATATCGCAGCCGCCGACGAACTCACCCTTCACATAGAGCTGCGGAATGGTCGGCCAGTTCGAATAGATCTTGATGCCGTCGCGCAGTTCGCCGGATTCGAGGACGTTCAGGCCCTTGTAGGGAACGCCGACGTGGTCGAGGATCTGGACCACCTGGCCCGAGAAACCGCACTGCGGAAACTGCGGCGTGCCCTTCATGAACAGCACGACGTCGTTGGACTTCACTTCGTTGTCGATGAATTGCTCGATGCTCATAGTCGCGTCCTTGGTGAAACTGGCTTGCCGCGGAACACATCATGTCCCGCCTTCCGGATCATATATGTAGCCCGAAACGGTTCCCCAGCCCAATCAATTCGCCGAAGAGGTGCCATGCTGCCCCTCTCGAGGCCCCGGCTTGCAGCGACCTGAAACCGGATTAACCTTCCTGCCGTATCCACTTTGTGGCTCGTTGGGGCTTTAATCATCTGCCGACGACCCCATTTACGAACATCCGTTCTCCGGAACTGATCCGGCGAAGCATCGTTCTCCCCAGAACCGGAGATTCGCGTGACGAAAACAGCCTCACAGCCAGCCCGCTCCGCGACCCCTGTTCCCCTCAAGGCCGATCCCAGCCGAGAAACCCGCGACCAGCGCGCCGCCCGACTGTTGGCCTCCTACCGGACTGTCCGGGACGAGACCGAGCGCAGAGCAGCCCCGCTGTCGGCGGAAGACCAGTTGATCCAGTCGATGCCGGACGCCAGCCCCACCAAATGGCACCGCGCTCACGTCACCTGGTTCTGGGAGCAGTTTCTGCTCGGCGAGCATTCGCCCGGCTACCAGCCCTATCACCCGGACTACGCTTACCTGTTCAACTCCTATTACGTCAGCGCCGGCCCCCGCCACGCCCGCGCTCAGCGCGGCCACCTCACCCGGCCCGGCGCGGATGAGGTGACGGCCTACCGGAAACATGTCGATGCCGCCGTCGCGGCATTTTTCGAGACCGCAGACGAGGCGACTCTCACGAAGCTGGAGCCGCTCATCGAGGTCGGCCTCAACCACGAGCAGCAGCATCAGGAGTTGCTGTTCACCGACATCCTGCATGCCTTCGCCCAGAACCCGATCCCGCCCGCCTACGACCCGGCATGGAAATTCCCGTCATCGACCCGCACCGGCGACGAATGGGTCACGCTGATGGAGGGCATCCACACCATCGGCCATACCGACGAGTCATTCCATTTCGACAACGAAAAGCCCGCACATCGCGCGCTGGTCGGTCCGGTGAAGCTGGCGCGCAACCTCGTGACCAATGCCGAATGGCTGGCCTTCATGAAGGACGGCGGCTACCGGACACCGACGCTCTGGTTGATGGACGGCTTCGCCACGGTCGAGCGTGAAGGCTGGGACGCTCCCGGCCACTGGCGCAACATTGACGGCGCAAATTCTGAAGGTTGGCAGATCATGACCCTCGGCGGTCTGCAGCCGGTCGATCCCTCCGCGCCCGTCTCGCATGTCAGCTACTACGAGGCCGACGCCTTCGCGCGCTGGAGTGGCAAACATCTGCCGACTGAGATGGAATGGGAGGTCGCGGCCCGCGCCGGTCATCTCAACGATGCCTTTGGTCTCGTCTGGCAGTGGACCCGCAGTTCCTACGCACCCTATCCCGGATACCGCGCCATCGAAGGCGCGCTCGGCGAATACAACGGCAAGTTCATGGTGAACCAGTACGTGCTGCGCGGCTCGTCACTGGCGACGCCGGACAATCACAGCCGCGTCACCTATCGCAACTTCTTCTATCCGCACCACCGCTGGCAATTCACGGGGCTGCGCCTCGCGGACTACGCCGTCTGACATCCGAACACGCGAGGTCGCCATGAACATGCCTCTGGCTGCGCTGCCCCATGAGCTTCTTGATCCGAAGGACTGTCCGTTCGCCAAGGATGTGATCGCCGGGCTGTCGCAGCAGCCGAAACGCCTGTCGCCGAAATACTTCTATGACGAAACCGGCTCGAAGCTGTTCGAGCAGATCACGCTCCTTCCCGAATATTACCCGACGCGCACCGAACTGCGCATCTTGCGCGATTGCGGAGCACAGATCGCGGCGGCGATTCCGGAAAACGCTGCGCTGATCGAATTCGGCGCCGGCGCGACCACGAAGGTACGCCTGCTGCTGCAAAGCTGCACGCTCGGTGCTTACGTCCCGGTCGATATTTCGGGTGACTTCCTCAATGATCAGGCCGACGATCTGCGCGGGGACTTCCCCGACCTTGCCGTCTATCCGGTGACCGCCGACTTCACCACGCCGTTCGAGCTTCCGCCTGAGGTGAAGGACATGCCGAAGGTCGGTTTCTTTCCAGGCTCGACCATCGGCAATTTCGATCCCCACGAGGCCAGCGCCTTCCTGCGCAGCGCCCGCGCCATTCTCGGCGACGGCGCGACTCTGATCATCGGCGTGGACCTCGAGAAGGACGAACGTGTCCTTTACGACGCCTATAACGATGCAGCTGGCGTCACCGCGAGATTCAATCTCAACATGCTGGTGCGGATCAACCGCGACCTCGGCGCGAACTTCGATCTGTCGGGATTCAAGCACCGCGCGATCTACAACCGGGACCGGCATCGCATCGAGATGCACCTGATCAGCCGCAAGGCGCAGACGGTGCGCCTGCTCGGCCAGACGTTCAGCTTCCGCACCGGCGAAACCATCCATACCGAGAGCAGCTACAAGTACAGCCTCGAACGGTTCGCGGCGCTGGCCCGCGGCGCAGGTTGGGAATCGCGCGAAACATGGACCGATCCGGACGGGATGTTTTCGGTCCACGCGCTGGTGGCGAAACCCGAACCTAAAACCTAAACCTCGTCGCTCACCGTCTTCGATCCCAGTGAGATCGCTTCCCATGCCGCGACGATCAGCATGATGACCGTCGTCGCCGCGGATAGCTGAAGCGGCGCGAGATGATGCGCCAGCGGGATCATCGCAAGCAGCAGCGCGATGCCGACCATGTGCGAGAGCTGCCACAGATGGCGCATCAGCCGCTTGAACAACAGCGTTCCGATCAGGAACAGCAGCGGGCCGCCGACGATCCCGATGATGGCCTTGATGTCCGAATGGCCGTCGGGATGCGCCAGCAGGATTTCATCGCCCACCGCCGATACGACGATTCCGGCGACGATCGGCAGGTGCATGTACGTATAGGCTGACCTTGCGATCCGTCCCGTCTCATCCGAATGCGTGATATGCTCGGCGCCCGCTTCCGCGCCGAGATGGAAATAAACCCACCACATCGCGATACTGCCGATCAGCGCGACAAGAAACGCCATGATCGCGGTGGAAGTCCAGGCGGCTTCTCCGAACGTCGTGCCGGTGACGACAATGGATTCGCCAAGCGCGATGATGATGAAGAGCGCGCAGCGCTCGGCCATATGGCCGCCCTCGACCTCCCAGTCTCCCAGGGGCGTCGCGCCCAGCCCCGGAAACCGGAAGCGCATGACCGGCCCGCAATATTCGATCGCCACCGCAATGATCCAGAGCCAGAGCCGCGTCTGCCCCTCGCTCAGGCCGCCCGCGATCCAGAACACGCCGCTGCAAGCCAGCCAGCAGCTGATGCGTAGCAGGTTCATGCGCCAGCCGGGTTGCGACTTCGGAATCGAGAAATAGGTGAACAGCGACCGGCCCACCTGCATGGCGACGAAAGCCAGCGCAAACGTCAGGCCGCGCGTCTCGAACGCCTTCGGAATGGAGGTGGACAGCAACAGGCCGAGGATCATCAACACGAACAACATGACCCGGACCGGCGTGCGCTCCGGGTCGAGCCAGTTGGTGATCCATGACGTATAGATCCAGACCCACCAGACCGCGAGGAACAGCAGCGCGGTCTCCAACACGCCGAGCGGCGTGAAATGCGCCAGCATGGTGTGGGAAATCTGCGTGATCGCGAAAACGAAGACGAGGTCGAAAAACAGCTCGACATAGGTGACACGGTGGTGCTGGTGCGGCGCGCGTGTCCGCAGCAATGTTCCGTTGTTCGTCACCGCCCCGCTCCGTTCGATCAGGCCTCGGGAACACCCGTCTGGAGTGCGAGCGCATGCAGGACGCCGCCCATCTGCCCCTTCAGCGACTGATAGACGATCTGGTGCTGCTGCACGCGGGACTTGCCGCGGAACGCTTCCGAGATGACGGTGGCGGCGTAGTGGTCGCCATCGCCCGCGAGATCGCGGATTTCCACCTTCGCGTCGGGCAACGCTGCCTTGATCATCGTTTCGATGTCCCGCGCGTTCATTGGCATATCTCTGAATCTCCTGATGCTGGGGTGCTCCTGCCCAGACAATGCACTGAAATATGACTGATTCTAGCCGCTGTAGCCTGTGCCGTCACGCGGGCATTGTCCCGGATCGTGTCTATATAGGGGTCTGGACAGGAGAGCCGCCATGAATCCCCGCATGAAGATACCCGGCCCCGATCATCCCATCACCATTGCTCCGAACCCGAAGCGGGTCCGGGTCAGCATCGGCGGCGATGTGATTGCCGAAACCACCCGCGCCCTGACGCTGAAAGAAGCGAACTATCCGGCCGTCCAGTACATCCCGCGCGAGGACACAGTGCCGTCAAAGTTGCAGCGGACGCAGCACACGACCTATTGCCCGTACAAGGGTGACGCGAGCTATTTCAGCATCGCATCCGGCGGCAAGGTGCTGGACAACGCGATCTGGACCTACGAGACGCCCTACGACGCCGTGAAGGAAATCGCGGGCCATCTGGCGTTCTATCCGGACAAGGTGACGATCGAGGAGACTTGAGCCCGGCTCAGGCCTTCCCCGCCATGTAGTCTGGCAGCCAGTTCTCGAAAGCGGCCTTGAGCGAAGCGATCGACACCGGCGTCTCGCCTTCGATGGTGATGGCGTCGCCGCCGGTCTTGCCGATCACATGGCACGGCACATCCACCGCCTTCAGCTTGCTGAGCACGGTCAACAGATGCGCCTCGGGGACGGTGACGACATAGCGCGCCTGATCCTCGCCGAACCAGTACGCATGCGGCACGAGATCTTCCGGCGGTGCGTCGAGAATTGCGCCGATGCCACTGGCCATCGCCATCTCGGTCAATGCGACCAGCAGGCCGCCATCGGCCACGTCATGCACCGCGCTGGCGGTGCCGCCCTTGATCATGCCGCGCACCACGTCGCCGTTGCGGCGCTCGATCGCGAGATCGACCGGCGGCGGTGCACCCTCTTCCCGGCCGCAGATGTCGCGCAGATAGACCGACTGGCCGAGCCAGCCCTGCGTGTCGCCGATCAGCAGGATCGCCTCATCCGCCGCCTTGAAGGCGAGTGTCGCGGACTTGGTGAAATCATCCAGCAGGCCCACGCCGCCGATGGACGGCGTCGGCAGGATGCCGCGACCGTTGGTTTCATTGTAGAGTGAGACGTTGCCGGACACGACCGGGAATTCCAGCACCTTGCAGGCTTCCGCGATGCCCTTCAGGCAGCCAACGAACTGGCCCATGATCTCGGGACGTTCGGGATTGCCGAAATTGAGATTGTCGGTGATGGCGAGCGGCTTGCCGCCCACCGCCGTGATGTTGCGCCAGGCTTCCGCCACCGCCTGCTTGCCGCCCTCGAACGGATCGGCCTCGCAATAGCGCGGCGTCACATCGCAGGTCAGCGCGAGGCCCTTGGGGCCATCCTGCACGCGCACCACCGCCGCATCGCCGCCGGGGCGCTGCAGCGTGTTGCCGCCGATGACGTGGTCGTACTGCTCCCACACCCAGCGCTTCGAGCACAGGTCCGGCGTCGCGATCAGCTTCGACAGCGCTTCCGGGATGGACACCGGCGCCTTCACGTCACGCGCATGGATCATCGGAAGCTGCGGCGACGGCACGTGCGGGCGGTCATACAGCGGCGCTTCGGATTCCAGCTCCTTGATCGGCAGGTCGGCCATCACGTCGCCGCCGTGCTTGATGACAAAACGCTGGCTCGGCGTGGTGTAGCCGACGATGGCGAAGTCGAGGCCCCACTTCCTGAAGATCGCCTCGGCCTGCTTTTCCTTCTCGGGCTTGAGCACCATGAGCATGCGCTCCTGGCTTTCCGAGAGCATCATCTCGTAGGCGCTCATGCCGGTCTCGCGCGTCGGCACGCTGTCGAGATCGAGGTCGACGCCGAGATCGCCCTTTGCGCCCATCTCGACGGCGGAGCAGGTGAGGCCCGCCGCGCCCATGTCCTGAATCGCGATCACGCAATCCGCTTCCATGATCTCGAGGCAGGCTTCCAGCAGCAGCTTCTCCGCGAACGGATCGCCGACCTGCACGGTGGGTCGCTTCTCCTCGCTGTCGTCATCGAATTCGGCGGACGCCATGGTCGCACCGTGGATGCCGTCGCGGCCGGTCTTGGAGCCGAGATAGACGATCGGCATGTTCACGCCGGAGGCCGCCGCGTAGAAAATCTTGTCGCTTTCCGCGAGTCCCACCGCCATCGCATTGACGAGGATGTTGCCGTCATAGCGGGTGTGGAAGCGCGTCTGGCCGCCGACCGTTGGCACGCCGAACGAGTTGCCGTAGCCGCCGATGCCCGCGACCACGCCAGAGACGAGGTGCCGCGTCTTCGGATGCTTCGGATCGCCGAACGACAGCGCATTCAGGCAAGCGATCGGGCGCGCACCCATGGTGAACACGTCGCGCAGGATGCCGCCGACGCCGGTGGTCGCGCCCTGATAGGGCTCGATGTAGCTCGGGTGGTTGTGGCTCTCCATCTTGAAGACCACGGCCAGGCCATCGCCGATATCGATGACGCCCGCGTTTTCGCCCGGTCCCTGAATCACCCACGGCGCCTTGGTCGGCAGGCCGCGCAGATGGAGGCGCGAGGACTTGTAGGAGCAGTGCTCGTTCCACATCGCTGAGAAGATGCCGAGTTCGGTGAAGGTCGGCACCCGCCCGATCAGTTTCAGGATGCGCTCGTATTCGTCCGGCTTGAGGCCGTGCTGGGCGACGAGTTCGGGGGTGATCTGGGGTTCGTTCCTGATCGTCAAGGCGACGTCGCTCCGGCTGGAAATGCGGTCTGATCCCCACGGGGGTCCCCGGGGGTCGGATGAGGCGGAATAGGCTTGATTCCGGGCTTCTTTGTGCACGCCGGTGCCCGCCCCGGCAAGCATCAGATAGGCAGAAATCCCGTGCAAAAAAGCCCCGGTTGCCGGGGGCCCGCGGCGTCTCTAAGACAGCGCCCAAACCCGCCGGTTTCCGGCCTCCCAAGACCCCAGGAATTTGTCCCGTGGACGTGACACCCCCTCAGATCGGCCGCTACCGCCCCGACCTCTATATCGAAACCGAAGGCGAATTCGCCGGCTGGCGGACCTACAGGCGCGATAGCTTCGAATCCATCAACGGCCCGTTCTGGCACAAGGTTCTGGACGACGGCAGCGTGCGCTGCGCTTTCCGCGTCGAGGCCAAGCACCTCAACGGCATGCGGAACGTCCATGGGGGCTGCTACATGACGTTCGCGGATTACTGCCTGTTTGCCTTCGCGGTTCACGAACTGCAGGCACCGGCGGTCACGGTCTCGTTTGCCTGCGAATTCCTCGATGCGGCCAAGGAAGGCGATCTGGTGGAGGCCATCGGCGGCGTGACCCGCGCCGGCGGCTCGCTGATCTTCCTGCGCGGCACGCTGGTCACCGGCGACCGGCCGCTTTTCACCTTTTCCGGCACCATCAAGCGGATGAAAAAGAAGACCTAGCCGAAGGTCGTGCGACAGAAATTCGCAACGACCCAGGAATGCGGAACCGGTTTAGGCGGAATTAACCAACGCACATTACCCATTGTTTTGTCAGCGCTTCTTGACGGCGCCCCGGCACTTCCATCCGTCCTCCATCGGACAGTGCGGTTGATCGCCTGCGCCCGCAGGCGGCTGCGCCATGCCGCGATTATGACCAAGGCCCGACATGACTCCTTCCGACTCTCTTGCGACCCGAATTGCCTTCAACGGACTGAATGACGAGGCGCGTGCCGCGCTGAGGGAGATCCGCCCAATTGCGATGGCGGCGCTGCCGGATATCCTCGAAAAATTCTATCAGACCATCGCGAAATTTCCCGACGTACAGCGCATGTTTCCACGCCCCGAGATTGTCGCCCACGCCAAGGGCGCGCAGCTCAAGCACTGGGACGTGATCCTCTCCGGAAAGTTCGACGACGAGTATGTCCGGTCGGTCACCCGCATCGGCGAGACCCACCATCGGCTCGGCCTTGAGCCACGCTGGTATATCGGCGGCTACAAACGGATCATCAGCGGCCTGGTCGCCGCCGTGGAGACCGGCATCACCACACGGTTCGCGACCCGCGCCCTGTTCGCGCGCAAGGCCGTCATCATCGACGCCGTGGTTGGCGCCGCGATGCTGGACATGGATTTCGCCATTTCGGTGTATCTCGACGCCGGCAAGCGCGAGAAACGCGAGACGCTGGATCGCCTCGCTGCACAGTTCGAACAGACCATCGCGCATATCGTGGAGCGCGTCGGCGCGACCTCCGCGAAGCTCGGCGACGCCGCCACCACCCTGACGTCGACCGCAGAAGAAACCCGCACGCTGTCGGGCTCGGTCGCCACCTCCTCCGAGGAAGCCTCCGCGAGCGTGCAGTCGGTCGCGGCCGGTGCCGAGGAGATGAGCGCGTCGGTCTCGGAAATCTCGCGGCAGGTTCAGGAATCGCTGCGGGTCGCGAGCGATGCCGTCACGCAGGCCGAAGGCGCCAACAGCCGGATCACCAGCCTGACCGAGGCCGCGGGCCGCATCGGCGACGTCATCAAGATCATCAATGCCATTGCCGAACAGACCAACCTGCTCGCGCTCAACGCCACCATCGAAGCCGCACGCGCAGGCGAAGCCGGCAAGGGCTTCGCGGTCGTGGCGCAGGAAGTGAAGGCGCTGGCGTCACAGACCGCCAAGGCCACCGAAGAAATCAGCAGCCAGATCGGCGGCATGCAGACATCGACCAGCGAAACCGTGGCGGCGATCACCGAGATCGGCAACACCATCGGCTTCATCTCCAGGACCGCGACGGCGATCTTCGAGGCTGTCGATCAGCAGAATGCCGCAACGACGGAAATTACCAGCAACATCCAGATGGCCGCAGCCGGATCGTCCGAAGTGGCCGCCAGCATCATTCGGGTCAACAAGGGCGCCGAAGAGACCGGTCAGGCCGCGGCGACGATTCACGCCTCCGCCGGCTCGCTGACCGCAGAAAACCAGCAGCTACAGGCCGGCGTGCACGAATTCCTGGCAATGCTTAAAACGGCGTAATCAGACGGCTGCGACGCTTCCGGCACAGCGGGAGGCGTCAGGCGGCAGCCTTCAGATGGGCGACAAGGCCCGCGAACAGGCCGCGGCCGTCGGTATTGCCCATGATGTCTTCGACGTGGTTCTCGGGATGCGGCATCATGCCAAGCACGTTGCCCTTGTCGCTGACGATGCCTGCGATGGACGCCGCCGCGCCGTTGATGTTGTGCGTGTCGCCGACTTCGCCTGAAGCGCTGCAATAGCGATAGAGCACACGTCCCTCGCCTTCGAGACGGCGGATCGTGTCTTCATCGGCAGCGTAATTGCCTTCGCCGTGCGCCACCGGCACGCGGATCACCTGCCCGGCATTGTAGCCGCGGGTGAACGGCGTATCGGACCGCTCGACGCGCAGATGCACGTCGCGGCAGATGAACTTGAGCTGCGCATTGCGCATCAGAACACCCGGCAGAAGACCGGACTCGCAGAGAATCTGGAAACCGTTACAGACGCCGAGCACAAGACCACCGGCGGCCGCATGCGCCCGCACCGCATCCATCACCGGCGCGCGCGCGGCAATAGCCCCGCAGCGCAGATAGTCGCCATAGGAAAAGCCGCCCGGCACCACGACAAGATCGGTGCCTTTCGGCAGCGAGGTCTCGGCATGCCACACCATCGCAGGCTCGACGCCGGACGCGAGCTTGAGTGCCCGCGCCATGTCGCGTTCACGATTGATGCCGGGGAAAACGAGAACGGCTGACTTCATTGACGGTACGACCTAGCCCGAAATCTCGACGCGATAGTTCTCGATCACCGTGTTGGCGAGCAGCTTGTCTGCGGCGGCTTTCAACGCAGCTTCGGCCTGAGCCTTGTCCGCGCCGGCAAGCTCGATGTCGAACACCTTGCCCTGCCGCACGCTGGCGATGCCATCGACGCCGAGCGATTTCAGCGCGCCTTCGATGGCCTTGCCCTGCGGATCGAGAATGCCGTTCTTCAGAGTGACGGTAACGCGTGCCTTCATAACCGCTTCCATTTCAAAAACGTCACCCTGAGGTGCGAGGGCAAAGCCCGAGCCTCGAAGGGCGGCGCGTTGTCTTGGTCATCCTTCGAGGCCCGCGCAAAGCGCGGGCACCTCAGGATGACGGATCAGCTCTTCACCAGCACCGGGCCAGAACCCGCCGGACGCTCGTTCTCGATCAGGATGCCGAGACGCTTGGCGACCTCGGTATAGGCCTCGAGCAGCCCGCCGAGATCGCGGCGGAAGCGGTCCTTGTCCATCTTCTCGTTCGACTTGATGTCCCACAGCCGGCACGAGTCCGGCGAGATTTCATCGGCGACGATGATGCGCATCATGTCGTTCTCGAACAGACGCCCGCATTCCATCTTGAAATCGACAAGACGAATGCCGACGCCGAGGAACAGGCCGGAGAGGAAGTCGTTCACACGAATGGCCAAGGCCATCATGTCGTCGATCTCCTGCGGCGTCGCCCAGCCGAACGCAGTGATGTGCTCTTCGGAGACCATCGGGTCGCCGAGCTGATCGTTCTTGTAATAGAATTCGATGATCGAGCGCGGGAGCTGCGTGCCTTCCTCGATGCCGAGGCGCTGCGACAGCGAACCGGCCGCGACGTTGCGCACGACGACTTCGAGCGGCACGATCTCGACCTCACGGATCAACTGCTCGCGCATGTTGAGCCGCTTGATGAAGTGGGTCGGCACGCCAATGTCGTTCAGATGCTGGAAGATGTACTCCGAGATCCGATTGTTGAGGACACCCTTGCCCTCGATGATCTGGTGTTTCTTGGCATTGAACGCGGTGGCGTCGTCCTTGAAATGCTGAATCAGGGTGCCGGGCTCCGGCCCTTCGTAAAGGGTCTTGCCCTTGCCTTCGTAAATGCGACGCCGACGGCTCATAGGGATGTACCGTGTTCTGTTGAAGTCCATGAATGGGGTGCTCCGGGTGATTTACGCGACCCACGGCGGAGCTGCCGCGAAGTCCGGAATCGTGAAACAAACCGCGAACCCGGACTCACGGGCAACCTAACCGATTGATCCGGCCGTTACAATGTAAGGAGAGGCGTTTTACCGGGTGCTTTTCGCCTCCCCTGCGACCTCTCGGACGTTGCCTTGGAGGGGACCAAGCCCCTATATCCAGATACTCCGCCGCCGGTTCAGGCATTTCCAAATTCAGCTTACGGAACAGATATATGTCGTCTTTTGACAAGCGCGAGGAAGGCTTCGAGAAAAAGTTCGCCCTCGACGAGGAACAGAAGTTCAAGGCGGAAGCCCGCCGGAACAAGCTGCTTGGCCTGTGGGCCGCCGAAAAGCTGGGCAAAACCGGCGACGAAGCGGCCAGCTACGCAAAGGACGTCGTTTCCGCCGATTTCGAGGAAGCGGGTGACTCCGACGTGCTCCGCAAGGTCGCGGCTGACCTCGCCGCCAAGGGCATCAGCGAACTGGACGTCCGCAAAAAGATGGATGAACTGGTGGCGGTCGCCGTCGCCCAGATCAAGGCCGGACAGTAAAACAACCGCAGTCCTGTGAACTGCTCAGCAATTTAGGGACGACCCACCCGCATTAAAGCTTGTCATCACCGGGCTTGTCCCGGAGATCCCGACAAATCAAGCGCGGTGCCTCATGATCGGGATGGCCGGGACAAGCCCGGCCATGACAGCGTTCGTATATCGTCTGGAGCAACGACGAACAGGAAGTTGCGTTACTTCAATGCGTCCTGAACCTTCGCGATGCCGGCGAGCACGCAGGCTTCATCCTTGTCGCCACCCGGAGCGCCCGATGCGCCCACGGCGCCGATGGTTTCGTTGCCTGCCTTCAGCGGCACCGCGCCCGCAACCGCGACAACGCCGGGGACCTGTTTCAGATAGGCGCTCTCGGGCTTTTCGGTCAGCTTCATGAATTCGGCCGAGGTCTGGTTGCGCGTGCGCGCGGTGTAGGCCTTCAGCCGGCTGAATTCCATCGTATGCGGGTTGGTGCCATCGCCACGCACCTGCGCGAACACATTGCCTGCCTTGTCCACGACAGTGACGGACACTTTGTAGCCGTCCTTCTTGCACTGCTCCATCGTGCCTTGAATGATGGCCATCGCCATCGCGGTCGAAACGTTCTTCTCCACCACCGGTGCCTGTGCGTAAGCCGGACCGGCAACAGCGATTGCGGCAGCCGTCAATGCCGCGAAACCAAGTGAACGCATGGAAAAGCCTCCCTGGAATGATTTTTAATTGGTGCGTTTAATAGCAACCCTTCCTACCGCGCTTTAATCTTAACTCGGAACAAGAATCGTTATTGCAGCCGCGAACAGCCCGCAAATGAACGCAGTTCTGTCGTCAAACAGTCGCGCTGATCACAGCGTCGGCATCGCGGCCAGTCGGTCGAGTTGCGCGGCCAAATCCGCCTCGATATCCGCAGCCTTGAAATGGCAGACGCGATAGTCGCGCGCTTCGAGCCATTCGCGGCGCGCGCCGCGGTCGCGTGCGATACTCTCGCTCTCGTCGGCATTGACGATCTCGATAGCGATGCGCTTGGTGAAGGACACGAAGTCCGGAATGTGCCGCCCCACCGGCGTCTGCCGCTTGAAGTGAGACGCAAAGCGCCGGTCGCTGCGCAAGGCTTCCCACAGCATGCGCTCCGCGTCGGTCGGATTTCGCCGCAACAGACGCGCAAGACCGCGCACCGAGCCGCCGCTGTCCGACGCGTTGCCGCCCCCGCCATGCTCCGCGAGCAATGCGCGCAGCCGCGTCGCCTCCGCGCCGTCCAGCACGCCGCCTTTCGCGGGTCCCTTGCGGCCCTCGGCAATCGCCATGACCACGCCGTGCAGCGTATGCATGTCCTGCTTGGTCGGCTCCATACGCGAGAAGATGTTGCGCAGGTTCACCAGCATGGTGTCGCGCTTTTCGGGCGGGCGCAGGAATTCCACCTTGTCGAGTTCGGCCACGAGATTGTCGAAGAACGTCTGCATCTGATGGCTCGATGCGCGCTCCGAGCGTTCGGGCCTGTCGAACGGCAGCGCATTCGCCGTCACCAGCTTGAACCACTCGTAGCCCATCAGCAGGACCGCCTGCGCGAGGTTCAGCGAAGCGAAGCCCGGATTCACCGGATAGGTGATGATGCGGTTGGCGAGCGCAACCTCGTCGTTCTCAAGGCCATGGCGCTCGCGCCCGAACAGGATCGCTGCGGTGCCGCTCGCCGCGACCTCGCCGACGATCTGGCGCGCGGCCTCTTCGGGGGCCACCACAGGCTTGGCCTGGTCATGCGCCCGCGCCGTGGTGGCGAACAGCAGCGAGCAGTCGGCCACCGCCGCTTCCACCGTGTCGAACAGTTCGACATGATCGAGAATATGATCCGCGCCCGCGGCTGCCCGCTGCGCTGCTATGTTCGGCCAGCCGTCGCGCGGCTTCACCAGACGCAGCCGCGTCAGGCCGAAATTGCCCATGGCCCGCGCGCACATGCCGATGTTCTCACCGAGTTGCGGCTCGACCAGCACCACGATGGGGCCGGCGATGTCCTTGCGTGTCTTGGTCTTGTCAGTCCCGGAACCTGTCATGGCCTCTGCTTCGGATCTTTTGTCGAGCCCTGCCGTAACGCAGTTGAGGCCGGCAAGGTCAAGTCATTTCTCGGCTGGCCAAAACCCGCGCAATGCTCTGCAATGCGGATATTGGAAAAACGCGGTTGTCTTTTAAATTCTGACGGCCGATTGGGAGAACCCGCTTACGAGGTGCCCCTTGTTCCAGACCGATGCTTCCCCCGCCCCCGCAACGCCGCCCGATCCCGGGCCGTCCGAGCCCCCGTCCGCAAATGCGGCGCTGCGCCGACTGGCCATTCCGTTCGCCTGCGTGATCGCCGCCGCCGTCTTTGTCGTGCTGGCAACCCTGCGCTGGGACGAATGGGTCGGCGCTGCAAGAATGCAGAGCACCAACGACGCCTATGTCCGGGCCGCAGTCTCGCAACTGAGCAGCCGGGTGGCCGGTGAAGTGAAGACCGTGGCCGCGAGCGACTATCAGCGCGTCAAGGCCGGAGACCTGCTGGTCGAGATCGATCCCGCCGATTACGAAGCGCAGGTCGCGCAGGCGGAAGCAGGCGTGGCCGGTGCGCAGGCCGCGCTCGACAATCTCGCCAATCAGGTCGAGCTTCAATACGCCACCATCGCGCAGTCCGAGGCGCAGCGCGCGTCCGCCGAAGCGGCGGCAACCGAGGCGCAGCAGGAACAGGAACGTCAGCAGTCGCTGACCCAGACCGCTTCCGGCACCCGCCAGAGGTTAGAACAGGCCATCGCGGGCCTCGCCAAGGCGCAGGCCGATGTGCGCGCCAGCCGCGCTGTGATCGCCGCCCAGAAGCATCAGCTCGAAGTTCTCGCCGGCACCAAGAAGCAGCGCGCCGCCGACGTTCTCGCGGCGCAGGCCACGTTGAAGGCCGCAAAGCTCAAGCTCGGCTATACCCGGATCACCGCGCCATTCGACGGCATCGTCGGCGCGCGTCAGGTGCAGCCGGGCGATTACGTCAATATCGGCAGCAACCTGTTCAACGTGGTGCCGCTGCCCAACGTCTACATCATCGCCAACTACAAGGAGACGCAGCTCACGCGCGTCAAACCCGGCCAGCCCGTCGAGATCACCATCGACACCTTCCCGCGACAGGTCCTGCAGGGGCGTGTCGCGCGTATCTCGCCGGCCAGCGGCGCGCAGTTCGCGCTTCTGCCGCCCGACAACGCCACCGGCAACTTCACCAAGGTCGTACAACGCGTTCCGGTGCGGATCGAATTCGACAAGGGCCAGCCGCTGATCGACAGTCTCCTGCCCGGCATGTCGGCCGTGACGAAGATCGACACCGAGGGTGCTGCCGCAGACGGAGGGGGCACACCCGGTGCCGGAAAGTAAGGTCATCGGCAGCGGGCCGGTTTCGGTCGGCGCGCCCGTCCACTATCCGATCATTGCGGTGATTGCCGTGCTGCTCGGCTCCTCGATGGCGAACATCGACAGCCGGATGTTTTCGATCGGCCTGCCCGATATTAAAGGGGCGCTCTCGCTCTCTTTCGACGAAGGCGCGTGGCTGAGCACAGCCTCCACAGCGTCGCAGATCTTTATCGCTCCCGCCGTGGCCTGGCTCGCGACGGTGTTCGGCCTGCGCCGCATTCTCGGCGCGCCGAGCCTCGTCTTCGCGGTGATCTCGCTGATCATTCCCTTCGTGCGCGACTACCAGACCCTGATGGTTCTCACCATCCTGCATGGGCTGCTGATCGGCACCTTCGTGCCGGCCACGCTGATGATCATCTTCCGCAATCTGCCGATGCGCTGGTGGCTGCTGGCGATCGGCATCTACGCCCTGCGCGTCGGCTTTTCCCTCAACTTCGGCCCGGCGCTGGTCGGCATCTATCCCGACAAGTTCGGCTGGCAGTGGCTGTACTGGCAGGACGCGATCGTCGCGATGCTGATGGCGCTGCTGGTCTATGTCGGCGCGCCGCGCGAGCCGGTGAACCGCAAACTGCTCGAGAACGCCGACTGGGGCGGGATGCTGCTGCTCGGCGCCGGCATCGCCATGGTCTATTCAGGCCTCGATCAGGGCAACCGGCTGGACTGGCTCGGCTCGGGCACCGTGGTGGCGCTGCTCGGCAGCGGCGCGGCCCTGCTGGTGGCGTTTTTCGTCAACGAGACACTGGTCCGCGATCCCTGGGCGCATGCGAGCGTGCTGCTGTCGCGAAACATCGGCTTCGCGCTGCTCGTGATCCTGTTCTACACCCTGACCGGCCTTTCAAACTCATCGCTGGTGCCGAACTTCCTGTCGTCCATCGCACAGCTTCGGCCAGAGCAGACCGGCGCCCTGCTGCTGGTCTGCGGCGTTCTGCCGATGGCGGTGCTGTTTCCGCTTTCGCTCTGGCTGGTGCACCGCTTCGACGTGAGACTGGTGCTGATGACCGGCCTGATGGCGTTCGCTGCCGCCGCCCTGCTCGGAACGCAGATCACCAATCAGTGGCGGCTCAACGATTTCGTACCCATCGTCTTGCTGCAGTCGGTCGGCCAGACCTTCACCCTGCTGCCGATCATTCTCATCACCCTTGCCAATTCCGATCCGACCCGGGCCACCGCCTTCGCGGCCTATGTCCAGATCATGCGCCTCGGCGGCGCCGAAATCGGCATCGCGCTGATGGGCACATGGCTGCGGGTTCGCGAACAGGTGCACTCCAACCTGCTCGGACAGCACGTGACCCACGCCTCGGATCAGGTGGCAGAACTGATAGCGCGGCTCTCCGCGCATTTCGCCAGCCACGGGACCGGGACCGCCACCGGCCGCAGCATCGGGACCTTGGCCGGCATCGTGCAGCGCGAGTCCAACGTGCTCGCCTATATCGACGCCTTCTGGCTGACGTTCGGATTTGCCATCGCGGGCCTGCTCCTGACCGCCCTGATTACCCGCGCACCGCCGGGACCCTTCACTCCGGGCGCCAAGGCCAATTAGCGCTAGCGGCAGCGATCCCGGAGCCATTTCCGGTTCAAGACCTGACAGCTTGAATCAGGCTGTGACCATCCTGATTCAAGCTCTGAAGATTTTGAATCAAGACATGAAGACGCCGGACCAGCCGCCCCTGCGTCCCTGAATCAGGTTGTGAAGAGATCGATTCAAGAACCGGAGAAATTGATTCAGGTCCGGCCGAAGAGATCGGAAATTATCATTAAAAATCAATGGCATCACAGCCCGCCTTGAATTGACTGCAAAACATGAGGCGCGTCGTCAGGGCGTTCGCTGAGGCGCCACGGCAGCAGGATTTGCTTCATGCCGCAGCAGTCCGGCCTAGAATGCCTCCGAGACAGGCGCGGCCAGGCCGGGAATCGTCCGTCATGCCAGAAAGTCTCAGGTGCCTTGCCTTCCAGCCTGCCGATACGGGTGCTATAGGCTCCCGCATGAACCCGTCGCGGTTCCCACGCCCTTTCCTCATCCCAGTTTAAGGCCCGATCGCCCATGGCAAAAATCAAGGTGACCAACCCTGTCGTCGAACTCGACGGCGACGAGATGACCCGGATCATCTGGCAGTACATCAAGGACAAGCTGATCCACCCCTTCCTTGATATCGACCTGATGTATTTCGACCTGGGAATGGAATACCGCGACAAGACCAACGATCAGGTCACCATCGACGCGGCCAACGCCATCAAGAAGCACGGCGTCGGCGTCAAGTGCGCCACCATCACCCCGGACGAAGCCCGCGTGAAGGAATTCGGCCTCAAGGAAATGTGGAAGTCGCCGAACGGCACCATCCGCAACATCCTCGGCGGCGTCGTCTTCCGCGAGCCGATCATCTGCAAGAACGTGCCGCGCCTCGTCCCTGGCTGGACCAAGCCGATCATCATCGGGCGCCACGCGTTCGGCGACCAGTACCGCGCCACTGATTTCAAGTTCCCGACCGCAGGCACCATCACGCTGAAGTTCACCGGCGACGACGGCAAGGTGATCGAGCGTGAGGTGTTCAAGGCTCCGAGCCCCGGCGTTACCCTCGCCATGTTCAATCTCGACGATTCGATCCGCGACTTCGCCCGCGCCTCGATGAACCTCGGCCTCGCGCGCGGTTACCCGGTCTATCTGTCGACCAAGAACACCATCCTCAAGCAGTACGACGGCCGCTTCAAGGACATCTTCCAGGAAGTGTTCGACACCGAGTTCAAGAAGGACTTCGAGGCCAAGGGCATCACCTACGAGCACCGCCTGATCGACGACATGGTGGCCGCGGCGATGAAGTGGTCCGGCGGCTACGTCTGGGCCTGTAAGAACTACGACGGCGACGTGCAGTCCGACACCGTGGCGCAGGGCTACGGCTCGCTCGGCCTGATGACCTCGGTTCTTCTGACGCCGGACGGCAAGACCATGGAAGCGGAAGCCGCCCACGGCACCGTGACCCGCCACTACCGCGAGCACCAGAAGGGCAAGGAAACCTCGACCAACTCGATCGCGTCGATTTTCGCCTGGACCCGCGGCCTCGGCCATCGCGCCATGCTCGACAACAACGCCGAACTCGCCAAGTTCGCGAACACCCTTGAAAAGGTGTGCGTCGAGACCGTCGAAGCCGGCTTCATGACCAAGGACCTTGCCCTGCTGGTCGGCGCCGATCAGCGCTGGCTCTCCACCACCGGCTTCCTCGACAAGGTGGCGGAAAACCTGACCAAGGCGATGGCGGCCTGAGCCGCCTCGGCAACTCTCAAACGAAAAGGCGCGGAGCAATCCGCGCCTTTTTTGTTACCCGCGAGAATCTGGAGACTGATGCGAGGCAGCCTTCAGCCTTGTCGCGGATAAATCAGAACGGCCAGTGTGCCCGCGCACTCGCTGTCCACACGCCGTAATTGCTACCTATTCCACCGTATTCGCCGCCGAGCGCCAGCGAGCCGCCGCCCGCCGTCGCGATATTGACGCCGCCCGTCACACGGCCGGACCAGCCATCGCTGATGCCGACAAACGGCACGCCTACAGGCAACGCGTTATCGGTCGAAAACCGCCAGTCGCCGTAAAAACCGAGATAGGGTGAGAGTATCGTTGTCGCCGTGATTTGCCATGGCGCGATGACACGGCCGCCTGCCGAAACACGCCCCGTCGAAAAGTCGCGCGACGCCTGCGAGGCGCCGAGGCTGTCGATCCACGCACCCTGACGTTCCCACAGAGCGTAGACCTTTGCGGACGGCTCGAAGATGTACGCCGCAACCCGATAGTTTCCGGTCAAGCCTGTCGATGCAATCCAGCGCGAACCGGTGAAGCTGCCGCTCGCCGTGCCAGCCACGCCGTCATAGGACAGGCCTGACCAACCCGCCATCGCGTCCCAGCGCAATGTCTGCGTGATCCGCCACGCGGCATAACCGCCGACGGTGCCGCCGTTGCCCTTGAGATTGCCCGCGAGCGACGCGAAGTCGTAATTGAAACTCTCATAGCCGCCGAACGCGCCGACCAGAACATCGGGATTGAGCTTGTAGCCCAGACCCGCCGTAGCATTGAGCTGCGTGCCGTGAATATCCGCGACCGCGCTGTTGATGCGGTCCCATCCCGTGCCGTGAACATCGGCCCAGAGGCTCCATTGCCGCTCGAACACCGGAGCCGCGCGCGGAGCCTTGGCATATCCCCCGCCTGCATAGGCCAGTGCAGCAAACGCATCATCGGCACGGCGCGAGACATCGGAGCGAGATGCAATGCTCGCTTCGGGTTCGGCAGCAAAGTTGAACGTCATGCCGTTCGGACTGAACGCCGCCGGAGCGCCGCCATTGGCGAAAGCGTCATTGATGGCACCGCCAACGGCCCCGGTGATGGCCGCACCGGAGGCCTGCGCCACCATCGTCGAGCCCTGAATCTGCACAGAACGCAGCTTCTGGCTGTCGGTCGGCGCGGAGGAACTGCCCGCCGCAGGATTGCAGGTGACGGTGACGGAGATACTGCCAGCACCCAAAAGGCGAATGGCGCTTTGCAGGTCCGTATCGTTTCCGGTCCCGGTGACCGTATAGCTGTAATTGCCAGCGCCAAAAGCCGTGTGATCCAGAAGCAGCCCGCCACCTACGGGATTGAGCCACCACTGTCCCGAACCGCCATTGTTGACGCTAAAATTGATCTTGTCGCCGACTGCAAATCCATTGATGGTCCGTATGTCGGCAACGGTGCTGCTACCTGAGGCTTGCGAGGCATTGAAGCCGCCAGCATTCACCGCAGTGCAGCCTGCCGAAGCGAAAGCTGCCTGCTGGCTTCCCAGAAAAATTGCGGCGCTTGCAGCAATCAAGACAATACAATGCCGTGCGGGACGCTCGGCCCCGCGAAAAGCTTCCAAACCCACCTGCTCTCGCCCCCTAATGCTCTTGCGTAACCGCGGAGCCGTATTAATTCCCCGTTTCCCCGAGTCATAGAAAGACGTAAATGGTTCGCTCTCATCTGGCGCGGTCACAAACGCACCCAATTCACAAACACGGTGCACAGGTCACCCGAAGGCAACATGTCACTGGTCCAGCCCGACGATGATCTGAAGGACCCGCTGCTCGCGGAAGCGGCGCAATTACGTGCGTCACCTGCCTTTGCAGCCGCAATCCGCGAATACACGGTCGGCCTGGCCCGCTTCCGCGAGGCCCCTCGGCTGGTCAACAAGCTGATTTCTTACGAGTCCCGCTTCCGCGTGACCGGTTATCTGCTTTATCTCGACGCCGATCACGAGCGGTTTGGCGCGGATGGCGGCGCAACCTACACACGCCTGCTCGAACTCTGCACCCGCCGCAACGAGGTGAGCCCGCGCGTTCTCAAGACCACGCTGGCGATGCTGAAACTGACCGGCTTCATCAAATCAGCGCCAAGCCCCTCCGACCGCCGTTCGAAATCCTATCGTCCGACCGCGCTTATGAACGAATTCACCCGTAGCTGGCTCACTTATGCGGTCGGTGCGCTGGATGTGCTGCAACCGGGCGAAAACCGTGCGCAACAGCTCAATAACGATCCCGCTTTCATCGGGCGTTTTCTGGTGTCCGGCGGTCGCGATCACATCGTAGGCGAACCGCCCGCAGACCGGATGCCCGAATTCATCGGCTTTTTCGGCTCGCGCGAAGGTGCCGCCGCGCTTGTTCTGTCCGTGATGCTTGCGGACATCGACAGCACGCCGCTGCCCAGCCGCGCGCAAATTGCGAGCCGCTTCGGCCTTTCCAAGACGCAGGTGTCCAAGATGATCGCTGAGGGCGATGACCTTGGCTTCTTCTCGGTCGATGCAGCCGGCGTTCCGATGGCCACGGATTATCTGCGCGACGCCTACGCGCAATGGATCTCGATCGAACTCGCCTTTTACGCCCGGCACATGCAGCCCGCGTAAGCGTTCACGCGCTGGCGAGGCCGATCTGCGCGATCATCGCTTTCGCGATTTCCTGCTCCCCCATGATCACGGAGTTCGCGCCATGATGCTTGAGATGCGCGATCTCTTCTTCCGAATGCGCACGCGCGATGATGGGGAGCGTGCCGCTGATGGCGCGGGCTTTCGCAACGATCTGCCCGCCCTCGAACGCATCGGGGATCGCGACGAGAAGGCCCCGCGCCGCGCCGACATTCGCGGCCTGCCAAGTTCGCGAACACCCTCGAAAAGGTGTGCGTCGAGACCGTCGAAGCCGGCTTCATGACCAAGGACCTCGCCCTGCTGGTCGGCGCCGATCAGCGCTGGCTCTCCACCACCGGCTTCCTCGACAAGGTGGCGGAAAACCTGACCAAGGCGATGGCGGCCTGAGCCGCCTCGGCAACTCTCAAACGAAAAGGCGCGGAGCAATCCGCGCCTTTTTTGTTTTCAGTTCAACAACAGGTCCCGCATTTTTCGCGGACGATTGGCCTATCGGCTTGCAAAACCCACCGAAGGATCGAGCTTGTAACTCAAGCGGCCGACGACGGTGTCGAGCTTGGTCTTGTCGTCGGCCGAAGTCAGAGACGTGTCGTTGCCGACATTAAAGGCGGTGTAACTCGCCCGTCCGAGGTCGATATGATTATACTCGAGGCCAAGGATGAAATTCTGCGTGAGCATGTATTCGAAACCAGCACCGACGATCACGCCGTTCCTGAACCTGCTGCCCGGAGTCCATGTGGTGGAAGACCCGCCATCGCTCGAAGCCGCCGACAGTTCGACCTCGCCGCCAGCCCAGCCGCCTTTGCCGTAAAACAGCAAGCGGTCCCAGGTTACGCCGAGACGGCCGGCAATCGTGACGAGATTGTTGATCCTGGTCGTCTCGTTATCAGTGTCATAATAGGGGCTCGCAACCGTGTGCTTCTGGTTCAGGCCCGACCACGTGCCTTCGACGCCGGCCACCACCGATCCAAGCTGATAATTGAATCCGGCTTGAGCGCCTCCAAGCAGGCCTGTCTTCGAGCCGAACGGGATCGCATTTGGAGACTCGGTCCAGGGCCAATCATCCTGCTGGAAAGCCCAGTGGGAGCCGGCCGAACTGCCGCCGACATGAGCACCGATATAGAACCCGGTCCAGTTGCGCGCAGGTTCGGCGGAAAATCCGAGCGCTTGCATCTTTCCGGGGGAAAGCCTGTAGTTGATGCCCGCCCTCACGATGTGGGCGTCGAAGCTCACCGTCTCCGGCGCCGACGGCAAGGCGTCGAACAAGGCCGATTTGCCGAGATTGACGTAAAGGTACTCGACCTTCGCGGACCAGTTCGGCGCGAATTTCGTTTCCACGCCAGCACCGGCCGTCCAGCCCGGGCGCAGTTCACTGCCGGATGCAGGCATCGTCGCGTCCCAGCCACGCACGTCGCCAACAGCAAGACCGCCGGTCGCATAAAGCAGCCAGTTTCCGGTTGCCCCCGCCGCATAACCGACCCGGCCACGCAAGGTGCCGAGCGAACTGAGCTTGGTCCCGCACGGGTGAGGCGTACCGGCTGATAACCCGCACAGATCGGAATGACCGCTGATATCAGCCCAGGAAAAATCGCCCTCGAAGCCATAGACCCAGCGCGCGGTCTGCCAGTTGTATCCGATCGTGCCGCCAATCAGGCCGCCGTTGACCGAGTAGCTTCCGTCGGCAGGACCACCACCTCCGCCGCCTGCGAGCGGACCCGGGCCGGGGTCGGTCTGGGTGGAATTGCCCGTGCCGAAACCGCCGCTGACGCCGACATACCCGCCCGACCAGTTATCAGGGGCCGGCGGCGCCTTGGTGAAAATCCGCGGCGCGAGATCGGCAGCCGAAGCCATGGAGACAGAAGCTGCGGTGAAAAGACCCGCGATCAAAATCAATTTGCGCACGAAACACCCAATTCACTATCAAAATATGGGTGTGAGCGTAGCCGCGATTCCGGAAAGAAGCTGTGGCTCGCAGGTAACAATCGTCGACAAAGCCATTCGCCCGGACATGGCGGGATGCGCTTCCGAGGCAGACCTGAGCCGGTCACGCCCCCATTGCGGCTTCGATCGCCTTCAGCGCATCGTCGGCCTTCGCGCCGTCGGGACCGCCGGCCTGCGCCATATCGGGCTTGCCGCCACCGCCCTTGCCGCCCAGCACTTCGGAGGCCTTGCGCACGAGGTCAACCGCGCTGAAACGCGAGGTCAGGTCCGGCGTCACGCCGACGACCACGCTGGCCTTGCCGTCCTCGCTGGTGGCGACCAGCGCGACAACGCCGGAGCCGATCTGCTTCTTGCCTTGATCGGCAAGACTCTTGAGATCCTTGATCTCGATGCCTTGAACGGCGCGCGCGAGCAGTTTCACATCGCCCACCGTGCGCACATCCGATGCAGCCGCAGCGCCGTTTGCAGCGGTGCCGCCACCACCCATCGCAAGTTTCTTGCGGGCGTCGGACAGATCGCGCTCAAGCTTCTTGCGCTCTTCGACAACGGCCGCCGCGCGTGAAGTGATGTCGCTGATCGATGCATTGAGGGTCGCGGAGACGGCGCGCAGATCGGCGCGCGAACTGTTGAGCGCATGACGCGCTGCACGCCCGGTGAGCGCCTCGATGCGGCGGACGCCAGATGACACCGCGCTCTCGCCGGTCACCGAGATCAATCCGATATCGCCGGTGCGCTTGACGTGAGTGCCGCCGCACAGTTCGACCGACCAGCCGAGCGCATTGCTCGCCGCGCCTTCGCGCGCTGCGCTACCCATCGACACCACGCGCACCTCGTCGCCGTACTTCTCGCCGAACAGGGCGCGCGCGCCGGATTCTCGAGCGTCGTCGATCGCCATGGAGCGGGTGACGACTTCACCGTTTTCCAGCACGACATCGTTGGCAATGTCTTCGATCTTGCGCAGTTCATCCGGCGTGATCGGCTTGGTATGCGCGAAGTCGAAACGCAGGCGCTCCGGCGCAACCATCGAGCCGCGCTGCGCGATGTGATCGCCCAGCACCTGACGCAGCGCCTCGTGCAGCAGATGCGTCGCGGAATGATTGGCGCGGATCGCCGAACGCCTTGTGTGGTCCACCTCAAGCTGCAGCGCCATGCCAGGCTTCAGCGTGCCCTGCTCCACCGTGCCGAGATGCACGAACAGGTCGCCCGCCTTCTTCTGTGTGTCGGTGACGCGCACCCGCGCGCCGCCCTCGCCGCTCAGGATGCCGGTATCGCCGACCTGACCGCCGGACTCGGCGTAAAACGGCGTCTGGTTCATCACGATGGCGACCTCGTCGCCCACCTTGGCGCCGTCGGCTTCCTTGCCGTCCTTCACCAATGCAGTGACGACGCCTTCCGCGATCTCGGTGTCGTAGCCGAGAAATTCGCTCGCACCGAGCTTTTCGCGCAGCGGAAACCAGATCGCCTCCGCGGCGGTATCGCCCGAGCCGGCCCATGCCGCGCGGGCCTTGGCCTTCTGCTTTTCCATCGCATCGGTGAACGAAGCAATATCGACGCCGATGCCGCGGTTGCGCAGCGCGTCCTGCGTGAGGTCGAGCGGAAAGCCATAGGTGTCGTACAGCGTGAACGCCGTCTCGCCGTCGAACATATCGCCCTTCTTCAGCGACGCGCTCTTGTCGTCCAGAATGGTGAGGCCGCGCTCCAGCGTCTTGCGGAAGCGGGTTTCTTCCAGCTTCAGCGTTTCCTCGATCAAATTCTCGGCGCGCACCAGTTCCGGATAGGCCTGGCCCATCTCGCGCACCAGCGCCCAGACGAGGCGATACATCAGCGGCTCTTTGGCCCCGAGCAACTGGCCGTGGCGCATGGCACGGCGCATGATCCGGCGCAGCACATAGCCGCGGCCTTCGTTGGACGGCAGCACGCCATCGGCGATCAGGAACGACGAAGCGCGCAGGTGATCGGCGATCACACGCAGCGAGGCCTTCTGTTCGCCGTGCGGATCGGCACCGGTGAGTTCAGAAATGGCGCGGATCAGCGCGACGAACAGGTCGATATCGTAGTTGTCGTGCTTGCCCTGCAGCACGGCCGCGATGCGCTCAAGGCCCATGCCGGTGTCGATCGAAGGCTTCGGCAGCGCAACGCGATTGCCCGGCGCGATCTGGTCGAACTGCATGAACACCAGATTCCAGATCTCGATGAAGCGATCGCCGTCTTCCTCCGGCGAGCCCGGAGGTCCGCCCCAGATCTTGTCGCCGTGGTCGAAGAAAATTTCCGAGCACGGACCGCAGGGGCCGGTGTCGCCCATCTGCCAGAAATTGTCGGAGGTCGGAATCCGGATGATTTTGGATTCAGACAGGCCCGCGATCTTCTTCCACAGGCCGAACGCCTCGTCGTCCTCGGAATAGACCGTCACCAGCAGCTTCTCTTTCGGAAGGCCGTATTCCTTGGTGATCAGATTCCACGCAAGCTCGATCGCCCGGTCCTTGAAGTAATCGCCGAACGAGAAGTTGCCGAGCATCTCGAAGAAGGTGTGATGGCGCGCGGTGTAGCCGACATTGTCGAGATCGTTGTGCTTGCCGCCGGCGCGGACGCATTTCTGCGAGGTGGTGGCGCGCTGATAGGGCCGCTTCTCGAGCCCGGTGAACACGTTCTTGAACTGCACCATGCCCGCATTGGTGAACATCAATGTCGGGTCGTTGCGCGGCACCAGCGGCGACGACGGCACGATATCGTGGCCGTTCTTCGCGAAGAAGTTCAGGAACGTGGATCGGATCTCGTTAACGCCGCTCATATCGTATATCCGCAGCCGCGCCCGGTCACGGCCGGGCGGCCGCGGAGCGACACCGGCTGAATGCAAGGGGGTGTCTAGGCCCCTTGTATCTAGGCGGTCTGGCGCTGTCCAGAAAGCCCCAAGGGGCTCGGACAGCGCGGCCGCGCCGTCGAGCGGGTCAGAAAACCGCCGGGACGTGCATTTCCGCCGGGATCGGCCCGCGCAGATAGTCGGGATTACGCACCCGCGGCGGCAGCACCACCGGCTGATGGGTGACCGGCGCATACGGAATCTGGGTCAACAGATGCGAAATGCAGTTCAGCCGGGCCCGCTTCTTGTCCACAGCATCGACGATCCACCAGGGCGAATCCGGCAGATGGGTGCGCTCCAGCATGGTTTCCTTGGCCTTGGTGTAAAGCTCCCAGCGGGTGCGGGCTTCCACGTCCATCGGGCTCAGCTTCCACTGCTTGAGCGGATCATGGATGCGCATGTTGAAGCGGAATTCCTGCTCCTCGTCGGTGATCGAGAACCAGTACTTGAGCAGGATGATGTCGGAGCGAATCAGCATCCGCTCGAACTCCGGCACCGACTGGAAGAACTCCTGATACTGGTCCTCGGTGCAGAAGCCCATCACGCGCTCGACACCGGCGCGGTTGTACCAGCTCCGGTCGAACAGCACGATCTCGCCGCCCGCCGGAAGATGCGCGGCATAGCGCTGGAAATACCACTGGGTCCGCTCACGCTCGTTCGGCGCGGGCAGCGCTGCGACGCGGCAGATACGCGGATTGAGCCGCTGGGTGATGCGCTTGATCACGCCGCCCTTGCCCGCCGAGTCGCGGCCCTCGAACAGGATGACGACCTTCTTCTTCTCATGCTGGACCCAGTCCTGCAATTTGACCAGTTCGGTCTGCAGGCGGAGCAGTTCCTTGAAATAGACCTTGCGATCGAGCGGCGGATATTCGGAATGTTCCGGCATCTCTCCGGCCAGCGTATCGAGGCGCTGATCGTCCAGTTCCAATTCCAGTTCCTCGTCCAGGCTGTCGGCCATCTCCTGATGGATGCGTGCGCGCAACGCGGCTTCGTCGGTGGTCAGGGTGTCGCTCATGCGCTCTCTCCTCGCGGGACGTGATGCCTGATGCGGACCTTTGCAACGCTCCCGTTACATCGGTGTGACACCGGGCCGCGGCCGGGACCGTGGAGCAATTATGATCATTGTGATGAAAATCTGCCGTTGAAAGCAGCAGGCAGCCGCGTTGACTTCATCGTCGAACCGGTGTTCCTTCCGCCCAAGACGTCGCGTCGGGAGAGACCGGCCCCTGTGAAGGTGGCCGGCGCCGAAGGAGCAACCGCCCCGGAAACTCTCAGGCAAAAGGACCGCGCGACGGCCGACAATCTGGAAAGAGATGCGGCCGTTCAACCGGCGCGGCATCCGCCGACGGGATAATACTCTCAGGCGCAGCGACAGATGGGGCTTCGACAGACCTTCGGAATGCTTCCGAATCCGTCAGGAGCCGACCATGTTTGCCGCCGAAACTCCTTCTTCCTCGACTGAGACTGCGCTGAAGCGCGTGCCGTTGCATGCTCTGCATGTCGCTCGCGGGGCCAAGATGGTGCCCTTCGCCGGATACGAAATGCCGGTGCAATACACCGCCGGCGTGCTGAAGGAACATCTCCACACCCGTGCCCTCGCCGGCCTGTTCGATGTCTCGCATATGGGCCAGATCGTGCTGCGCGCGAAGTCCGGCAAAGTCGAGGACGCCGCCCGCGCGCTCGAAACACTGGTGCCGCAGGACATTCTCTCCGTTGCGCCCGGCCGCCAGCGCTATGCGCAGTTCACCAACGCGAGCGGCGGCCTTCTCGATGACCTGATGGTGGCGAACTTCGGCGATCACCTGTTCCTGGTGGTCAACGCCGCCTGCAAGGCCGAGGATGAATCGCATCTGCGCGCGCATTTATCAGACACCTGCACCATCGAGCCGCTGCCGGATCGCGCCCTGATCGCATTGCAGGGACCGAAAGCCGTGGAGGTGCTGGCGAAGCACGCACCCGGCCTCGCCGCGATGCGCTTCATGGATGCCGGGCCGCACGACGTGATGGGGATCGACTGCTTCGTCTCACGCTCCGGCTACACCGGCGAGGACGGATTCGAGATTTCGGTGCCCGCGAAAGATGCCGAACGTCTCGCCGCCACGCTGCTGTCCGATCCCGCCGTGCTGCCGATCGGCCTTGGCGCGCGCGACAGCCTGCGCCTCGAAGCCGGTCTGTGTCTTTACGGCCATGACATCGACACCACGACGACACCGGTGGAAGGCGCGCTGGAATGGTCGGTGCAGAAGAGCCGCCGCATAGGCGGCGCGCGCGCGGGCGGATTTCCCGGCGCGGATGTGATCCTGAAGCAGTTCGAGAGCGGCGCACCGCGCCGCCGCGTCGGCCTGCGCGCGGAAGGCCGCGCCCCGGTGCGCGAAGGTGCCGCCCTCTATGCCGATGCCACATCGAACGAGCGGATCGGCACCGTCACCTCCGGCGGCTTCGGCCCGACGCTCAATGCCCCGGTCGCCATGGGCTATGTGCCGACCACGCTCGCCGCCGACGGCACCACCGTTTACGCCGACGTGCGCGGCCAGCGCCTGCCACTGCGCATCGCGCCGATGCCTTTCGTTCCCAACGGATACAAACGCTAATTCCAACGCCGAGGATGTCATGACCACGCTGTACACGACCGATCACGAATGGCTCCAGATCGACGGCGATGTCGCCACCGTCGGCATCACCGATTACGCACAGACCCAGCTTGGCGACGTGGTGTTCGTCGAACTGCCGAAGGTCGGCCGCGCGCTGAAGAAGGCCGAGGCTGCCGCCGTGGTCGAAAGCGTCAAGGCCGCGTCCGACGTTTATGCGCCGATCACCGGCGAAGTGGTCGAGATCAACGATGCGCTGGTGGCCGATCCCTCGCTGATCAATTCCGATCCCGGCAAGGCGGCGTGGTTCTTCAAGATCCGGATTGCTGACAAGGGCGATCTCGACGGCCTGATGGATGAAGCGGCGTACAAGGACCATACGGCGTAACGATGAGATCACATCGTCATTGCGAGCGAAGCGAAGCAATCCATCTTTTGGATGCCAAAGACTGGATTGCTTCGTCGCAAGTGCTCCTCGCAATGACGCAACTTAAATCCTTGCGTTCAAGGAGTGCACAATGACTGACCATCGCAAACCTGCTGGACCCGCGATCGATTTTGCCCGCCGCCACATCGGCCCCTCGCCGCGCGACATCGAGACCATGCTCGCGACGGTGGGCGCATCGAGCCTGTCCGCGCTGATGGGCGAAACGCTGCCGGGCAGCATCCGCCAGAAGGCGCCGCTCGATCTCGGCGGCCTTAATGCTGAATTGGCGCTGTCTGAGACCGAAGCGCTGGCGCATATGCGCGAACTCGCGGAACGCAATCAGGTGTTCACCTCGCTGATCGGCCAAGGCTATTCCGGCACCGTCCTGCCCGCGGTGATCCAGCGCAACATCTTCGAGAATCCGGCGTGGTACACGGCCTATACGCCGTATCAGCCGGAAATCAGCCAGGGACGGCTTGAGGCGCTGTTCAATTTCCAGACCCTGATCTGCGATCTCACCGGGCTCGATATCGCCAACGCCTCGCTGCTCGACGAAGGCACCGCGGCAGCGGAAGCCATGGCGCTGGCGGAGCGTTCGTCATCGGTGAAGACCAAGGCGTTCTTCGTCGATCATGAAGTTCATCCGCAGACGCTGGCGGTGCTGCGCACCCGCGCCGAGCCGCTCGGCTGGTCGCTGATCGTCGGCGATCCGGCGCGCGATCTCGACAAGGCCGATGTGTTCGGCGCGCTGTTCCAGTATCCCGGCACGCATGGCGGCTTGAGCGATCCGCGCGCCGCCATCGCTGCCCTCAAGGCAAAGGGCGGCATCGCAGTGATTGCCGCCGATCCGCTGGCGCTGACGCTGATCGCCTCGCCCGGCGAACTCGGCGCCGACATCGCGATCGGCTCGATGCAGCGCTTCGGCGTGCCGATGGGTTATGGCGGCCCGCATGCCGCCTACATGGCGGTGAAGGATGCGCTGAAGCGTTCGATGCCCGGCCGCATCGTCGGACTTTCCGTCGACTCGCGCGGTGCGCCTGCGTACCGGCTCGCGCTGCAGACCCGCGAACAGCACATCCGCCGCGAGAAAGCGACCTCCAACATCTGCACCGCACAGGTGCTGCTCGCGGTGATCGCCTCGATGTACGCGGTCTATCATGGCCCCGAAGGTCTCACGCATATCGCGCGCACCGTGCATCGCCGTGCGGCGGTGCTGGCGGCGGGACTCAAGACGCTCGGCTTCGCCCCGGTGAGCGAAACGTTCTTCGACACCGTGACGGTGCAGGCCGGCGCAAAGCAGGGCGACATCGTCGCGCGTGCGCTGAATGAGAGGATCAACCTGCGCATCGGCGAACAGACGCTGTCCGTCGCGCTGGACGAAACCACGACGCCAGAGACGGTCGAGGCGGTATGGCGCGCCTTCGGCGGCACGTTGTCCTACGCCGAAGTCGAAAAGACCACGCGCGATGCGCTGCCGTCCGCGCTCGTTCGCACCAGCCAATTCATGACCCATCCGGTGTTCCACGAACATCGCTCGGAGACCGAACTGCTGCGTTACATGCGCAAGCTGTCCGACCGCGACCTTGCGCTCGACCGCGCCATGATCCCGCTCGGCTCCTGCACCATGAAGCTGAACGCCACCACCGAAATGATTCCGGTGACATGGCCGGAGTTCGGCTCGCTTCATCCGTTCGCACCATCGGCGCAGGCCGCGGGCTATCACGCCATGTTCGCAACGCTGGAAAAGTGGCTCGCCGCGATCACCGGCTATGATGCGGTGTCGCTGCAGCCGAATTCCGGCGCGCAGGGCGAATATGCCGGGCTGCTCGCGATCCGCGCCTATCATCTTTCGCGCGGTGATGCACAACGCACCGTTTGCCTAATCCCCTCCTCCGCGCATGGCACCAACCCGGCCTCCGCCAGCATGGTCGGCATGGATGTGGTGGTGGTCGCCTGCGACGCAGGCGGCAATGTCGATGTCGACGATCTGCGCAGGAAGGCCGCGCAGCACGCTTCCAGCCTCGCCGCGGTGATGATCACCTATCCCTCGACGCACGGCGTGTTCGAGGAGCATATCCGCGACATCTGCGATATCGTGCATGGCCATGGGGGGCAGGTCTATCTCGACGGCGCCAACCTCAACGCGCAGGTCGGGCTCGCGCGCCCCGGCGAATACGGCGCGGACGTCAGCCATCTCAACCTGCACAAAACCTTCTGCATTCCGCATGGCGGCGGCGGCCCCGGCATGGGCCCGATCGGCGTGAAGGCGCATCTCGCGCCGTTCCTGCCGGGCCGCGAGTCCGGCGGCAAGGTCGCGGTCGAGGCAATCTCCGCCGCGCCGTTCGGCTCGGCGTCGATCCTCGTCATCTCCTACATCTACATCTTGATGATGGGCGGCGAAGGCCTGACCCGCGCCACCGAGATCGCGATCCTGAACGCCAACTACATCGCCAAACGTCTCGATCCGCACTTCCCGGTGCTCTACAAGAATCACAATGGCCGCGTCGCGCATGAATGCATCGTCGATCCGCGCGGACTGAAGACCACGTCGGGCGTCACGGTGGACGACATCGCCAAGCGCCTGATCGACTACGGTTTCCATGCGCCGACCATGAGCTTCCCGGTGCCAGGCACGCTGATGATCGAACCGACGGAATCCGAATCGAAAAACGAACTGGATCGTTTCTGCGAGGCGATGATCGCGATCCGCCGCGAGATTGCCGACGTCGAATCCGGACGCTTCAGGATTGAGGCGTCCCCGCTGCGCCATGCGCCGCATACGGTGCATGACATCGCCGACGACAACTGGAGTCGTCCCTATTCACGCGCTGAGGGCTGTTTTCCGGAAGGCACCTCGCGCAACGACAAGTACTGGAGTCCGGTCGGCCGCGTCGACAACGTGCACGGCGACCGCAACCTTGTCTGCTCCTGCCCGCCGGTGTCGGACTACGCACAAGCAGCCGAGTAGCCTTCCGTCATTTCGAGCCAACGGATCGGCGCGAATGCGCCGTCCGATGACAGGCTCCGCGAAGCAATCCACTCTTAAGAGCAACTCATTCTTAAAACGAAAGGCTGGATTGCTTCGTCGCTGACGCTCCTCGCAATGACGACATGCCAACACCTTCGCACATGCAACTGTCATCACCGGGCTTGTCCCGGTGATCCCGATGAGTCGAGCACCGTGCTTCCATCATCGAGATGGCCGGGACAAGCCCGGCCATGACAATCATTAATTGCAGTGCGCTTAGCGCATCACCAAAACAAATCGGGCGCTGGGGATGTCGGCAACTCAACATCCACAACGCCCGTTTGCTTTCGAAGCGCGATCTTGATCCGAAAGGATTCCCGTCTTTCGGGATCGCGCCGCAGCCCGAAGCCTCGCGGCCCTGGGCCTCGAAAAGAAGCTTTTAGTTGTCGCGTTTTCTTAACGCGAACCGGTTTCCACTTCGCTTGAAAACGCTTTAGTCCTCCGCTGGCTCCTCGCCGTCGGCATCGCGCTCGGGCGAACCGGCCAGGATCTGCTCGGCGATCAGGCCCGAGTTCTGGCGGATCGCGGCTTCGATCTTCGCCGTCATCTCCGGATTGTCGCGCAGGAAGCCCTTGGCGTTCTCGCGGCCCTGGCCGAGCCTCTGGCTGTCATAGGAGAACCACGCGCCGGACTTCTCGACGATCCCGGCCTTGACGCCAAGGTCGAGGATCTCGCCCATCTTGGAGACGCCCTCGCCGTACATGATGTCGAATTCGACCTGCTTGAACGGCGGCGCCAGCTTGTTCTTCACCACCTTGACGCGGGTCTGGTTGCCGACGACTTCGTCGCGCTCCTTGATCTGGCCGATGCGGCGGATGTCGAGGCGCACCGAGGCATAGAATTTCAGTGCGTTGCCGCCGGTGGTGGTTTCGGGCGAACCGTACATCACACCGATCTTCATGCGGATCTGGTTGATGAAGATCACCATGGTGTGGGACTTGTTGATCGAGGCGGTCAGCTTGCGCAGCGCCTGGCTCATCAGACGCGCCTGCAGGCCCGGCAGCGCGTCGCCCATTTCGCCTTCCAGTTCGGCGCGCGGCACCAGCGCCGCCACCGAGTCGATGATCAGAACATCCACCGCGCCGGAGCGCACCAGCGTGTCGGCGATTTCAAGCGCCTGCTCGCCATGGTCGGGCTGCGAGATCAGAAGTTCATCGACATTGACGCCGAGCTTGCGGGCATAGACCGGATCGAGCGCGTGTTCGGCGTCGATGAAGGCGCAGATGCCGCCCTTCTTCTGCGCTTCGGCCACGGCATGCAGCGCCAGCGTGGTCTTGCCCGAGGATTCCGGCCCATAGATTTCGACGATACGCCCCTTCGGCAGGCCGCCGATGCCGAGCGCGACGTCGAGCCCGAGCGAACCGGACGACACCACCTCGATGTCCATCGAACGGTCGGCCTTGCCGAGCTTCATCACCGATCCCTTGCCGAACTGGCGCTCGATCTGGGAAAGCGCGGCCGACAGAGCCTTGGACTTGTCCATGGAAGATCCTTCAACGATACGCAGGGCGGCGGGGGCCATCTGATGCTCCTTATGTATGGGATTCGCCTGCCGGACAAACGGCTTCCCAGGGTCGGCGGACCGGAATCGGTGGTGATCCGATGGAACTAATGTACCCTATTTGTTCTAGGTTCGCAATATGTTCTTTTTGCCGGGCGGGCAGATATATACCCTCAGGACATGTAACATGAATTGTGGTATTGCCTGCCCCTTACCTACCCGCAGTAGTATTCGCGGGAGAGGCGGGATTCGGCATCAATGGGACTATGGGCGAAGGCTAAAAACGCGGATTCCAACTATTCCGTACTCAGTTGGGGGCAAGTCATATTCCAGTACGGCTTCCCTTCTGCTTGGGTCGCCGTCGTGACGTTCTTCGCGACTTATCGCGATTGGATTTGGAACGAGTACGGAATGCTCGGAGCTCTTTCAGTGGGGCTCGTCGCGGCTTTGATAGCCAGCCTTACATTCGCAGTGGCAGCGTTTGCTTATCGAACGATGTGGCCGACCCCTCCAGCGCATGCGGGAACTACGGCGGAGGTTAAACAAAGCGAACCGGCACCGTCGGCACCAGCAGTTCCGAAAGAACAAAAATACACGGTGTACGAGAAAGAGCAGCGTCTAAAGGCTATTGATCAAATCTACAGTTATCTGACTTCTGAAATTACCGAGACATCAAACGAACTGCATGGATTAGAAGGCAACATCTATAGCCTTATAAGAAACAACGCCGCCGACGTTTATCTCCACACGTTTAGTGAGCGCTCAGAGCCCGTTATTCGTGGGTATTACGCGCAAGTCACCAAATTTGAATTTCTGAATGACGTCTATAATGCTGCCATGTACCACGAATGGAACCCTCTCGATCTTGTCGGAACTACGCAAAGACTTCGCGACCATATGCGCAGCCTGAAAGACAAGGATATTGGCGATAGGGTCGAGTATTTCCAAAACAACAGACAAATGGGAGAGTGGCAAAAGGCAGCGATCAATTTTAGGGCGTGGATAGACAGAAAAAAAGACGACGTTCGACAACACAGGCACAAAGTCGAAAACGCAGGAGTTCACGGTGAATGAGTAAGCAGCCAGATGCCGATAAGCGCTTCGACAAACTTTTGCAGATGATGGCTACTCAACCCGTACCTTCGGAAAAGCCTGCAAAAGAAGCTCGAACATCAAAGCGGGTTGCTTCCGCAGGTTATGGCGATACTCGAACTCGCGAAGGTAAAGCTGCAAGTGCTTCTTCGAAACCCAAACATAAGTCCCGCTGATGCCGCGCTTCACTTGCGACCAGAACGACTCGATTGAGTTGGTGTGAACGTCGCCGCGCACGTATTCCTTGGCTGAGTGATCGACCATTTCATGGTCGTAGCCATAGCGCTCCTTCAACAGTTTGAAGTTTGACGCCTCATCCGTGTTGATGCGCGAGCCTTCTTTCACAAAGCGCACGATGTGCGGGATGATGTGGGCCTTGGTGCGACCCTGCACGACGCGAGTCACAACATCGCCGCCGCGCTCGATCATGCCCATGACCACGGCCTTGTCGTCTTTGCCCATCTTGTCGCGGCCGCCAATGAACGTCTCGTCGGCCTCAACAGTCTTTCCGGGGCCACCCATAGGGTAGTCGCCGTCCACATAACCCATGTAGAGACGGATCAGATGGCACATGCGCCACGCCGTCTTGTAGGTCACGCCTAGCTGACGCTCTACTTCCTTTGCCGCCACGCCGTTGCGCGTCGTGCAGAAGAGAAACATCACGTAGAACCAATCGCGGAGGCTGGTGCGCGTCTTTTCGAACGGGGTGCCTGCGGTCGGATAGACCTGATAGCCGCAATGCTCGCACTCGAACGCGCGGCGATTCTTCACCCGGTAATAGGTCGCCTCTTTTTGGCATTTGAAGCAGGTGAAGCGCTCGCCAAAACGAGAGCGCATCAGGTGATGGAGACAAGAATCCTCGTCGGGGAACCGCTTCTGGAACGCCCGGACGTTAGAAATCTTCTGAGCCATGGAAGGCCGCCTCCCTGAGAATATCTATGTTCTATCAGGGAACGTTTTACATGTCTAGAGGGGATAGATCCGCGGGCGGGTACTGGCCTGTTTTAACCCCTAGTGGCCTATTTTGATTTTAGCAGTGGCCTACGCCGAGGCGGCCCTTTTCCTGTCCAGCCGCGCCAGAAACCGGTCGGTCTCGACAATGTACCGATCGTGATGCCCTTCGCAGACGACATCCTTGTCGTCCCGGCATTTGACCTTGAACCGCAGACGGCTGCCTTCCACCTCCGTCAGTTCGACTTCAGCGGTCACGGTCATGCCCACCGGCGTCGCGGCGCTGTGGCTCAGGTCCACATGAACGCCCACCGTCTTCTGCGACGCAGACAAGTGAGGCCTCAGCGCCTCGATACAGGTCCATTCGACAAAGCCCACGAGGAAGGCCGTCGCGAAGACGGGCGGCATATCGGAGAAGCCGGTAAACGCCTGCGAGACCGCCGGGACCGTCAGCCGCTCCTCGACCAGGATTGACTGGCTATGGCGCAGGCCGGGCTGGAGGCTCATGTTCAATCCTTATGCGCAGGCGGGCTGCTTCAGTGGTGGTGGCGGGATCGTTCAGCTTGATGCGGATTCAGGCGCGGCGGGTGTGCTCTCGCCCGGCGCCAGCACCGGCTGCGGCCGCGGCGGAATGTAGAAGCCGAGCGGCTTGTTGAAATCAGATGGCGAGCGATGCTTCTGACGCTGTGGGTCGTTGCCCGTGTCGATAAACGACTGCGAGACATAATACGTCGCGCCCGTGATCAGCGCGCCGGCTGCAAGACCCGCAACCACGGCCATCACGATCTGCCATCTGGTCAAACCCCACATGGTCCCAGCTTCTAGCAAAATGATTGAGATTCGATGAGAGCCCTCACCGGCGCCGTGCGGAACTTGACGAGGTGCCTGCAGCGATCTCCTGCACATTAAACGAATGGCCGCTCCGCAGCGGCCGTTGTCCGAAGGGAACGATTATTTCGTCTTGGACTTTGCGGACTTCGCCGCCGGTTCCGAACGCACCGTCGCCCATGGATCGGAACTGGTCTTGGCATCCGGAATCTTGGAGCGCGCCGCCTTGGCGGCTTCTTCGTTGGCCTTGTTGCGCGCGATTTCGTCGTCGGTGAGCTGCTTTCCCTCATTCAGCCTGAAGCCCGGCGTGAATTGGGCAAACACCGGCCCGACCGCCGGAACCGTCATCAACCCGGCCAGCACCGCGACCCGAAACATGCGCATGGATAGTCTCCCCGGAAAGTTCATCTTGTCGGTTTTGGTCTGGAGTCATCTGCCGGCGGGAGCCGGCGGCGGAACTCTATCCCACCGCAAAACGATGGCCAAGGCGCGGCATCCGCGGGAGCACCTGCCTTGCGATATTGGCCATGGTTCATGCGCGGCGCGCTGGACCGCGTCGGCATCACGTCCGACTGAAGGCCACCGCTAGAATGCCACACCCAGCCGGGAGCGATCGGTCCAGACCACGCGGCACTTCTTCTTGGTGCCGGAATACAGCAGTTCAAAGCGCTTCGGCAGCGACGTGCCCGGCGCGACTTCCAGACATGCGCCCCCGGCTGAATAATCCACGATGCTGCAGCCGATCACCGGGGACTTCGGATCGATGATGATCTTTCCGGCCTTCGACAGGCTTCCGGACGGTTTGATCCGGGCAAAGCGACGTTCCTGATGCATGGACTTTCGCCTTTTCTTTCCGCGCCGTCACGCCATGACCTTGGCGGGTGGCGCATGCTTCTTCTTGACCGCGCCCTTCAGGAACGTGACACCCACCTGGTCTCCGTTCATCCGCACCGTCTTGCAGCGGCGGTAGGCCACGCCGGACGTCGACAGCAACAGAAAGAACTCGGTGATATCGAGTCCGCTGAGAGATCCCTCGATCGCGAGCAGCGCGCCGGCTGCCGACACGTCCAGCATCCGTCCCGGGCGGCGCCAGCTCCCGTCAATTCCCATGATCTGAACATTCGGACCGCGCTCAAAACCGACGCGGGGATTTTTACGAAGCTCTTTACCCATATTGCCTCCTGTGAAGGCGGGTTGGCTTGCGAAAAATGATCGGGCAACAGGCCCGCAATCCGTCGGAAAAATAGGTCTGCCGCAGGTCAAATGCCGGGCGGTATGACAATGAGCCCAATCCTAGGGATGATTGCTTAAGGTTCCTTTATTGGCGCGGCTTTCCGCGCGCCTGGCGAACAGCGCGGCCCATCATGCTTAACAGCGCCTTTCAAAAGCGCGGCGCATTTAACCCTAATCCCACATCCGATTTTGAACTTTGCCCTTTAGCGTCGAGGTTCAGGGACAAAGAACAAGCGCGCATCCGGCCGAACGGCATGCGCCGCAAGAAGCATAACGGGGTCAGGACGTGGTCGAGTTTGCCGACGCAGCACAGGCTGCCGCGCGCAGCGAAGCGGGCTTTGCACGCAAGCAGCCTGCCGACGCCGCGCGCCATGGCGCGGCCGCGCTGTTGCCGCTCGACACCGTCGCCAACGACACCTGGCGCCATCTCGGCGAAACCGCCATCGAGCCCAACGGCTATTATCTTCCCGAATGGGAATTGGCGGTCAGCACCTTCACGCGGTCACGCGCGAATGTGTCCGTGCTCACCGCGGCGAACGACACGAACAGCCTCATCGGCCTTCTGCCGGTGATCTCTGCGTGGCGCGCTTACAAGCTTCCATTGCCCGTTCTGGTGAGCGCCGATCCTTACGGCACGGTGGGAACGCCGCTGCTCGACCGCGATCATGCGGACGAAGCCGCCGCGCGTTTGATGGATCACGCCCGCAGCACCGGTGCCCATGCGCTGATCCTGCGCGATTGTCCGCTTGAAGGGCCTGCGATGGCCACGTTCACCCGCGCGCTCGCACAGCGCGGATTGAAACCGCATATCCTGCAAAGCCATGCCCGCGCCTGCCTCGATGCGACACGCGATGCCGACGAATTGCTGCGTGATGCGCTCGGCGCGAAGAAGCTGAAAGAGCTGCGCCGCCAGCGCAACCGCCTCGCCGAACACGGCGAGGTCATCTTCACCATCGCGTCCACGCCCAGCGAAGTGCAGCGCGATCTCGAAATCTTTCTCACCCTCGAAGCCTCCGGCTGGAAAGCCAGGCGCGGCACGGCGCTGGCGCAGGACGACGGCGACGCCGCCTTCATCCGCCGCGCGGTGGTCGATTCCGCCGCGCGCGGCAATTGCGAAGTCGTCACGCTGTTCGCGGGCGATACCCCGGTGGCATCCGGCATCGTGGCGCGGCATCTCGACCGCGCCTTCTATTTCAAGATGGGCGTCGATGAGAGCTTCGCCAAATGCTCCCCCGGCGTTCAGCTCACGCTCGATCTCACGCGCCATCTCTGCGCCGATCCGTCCATTGCAACGGCGGACTCCAACGCCGTCGCCGGTCATCCGATGATCGATCCGATCTGGCGCGGACGCCTCAACGTCGGCGACGTGCTGATCCCGCTCCATCGCCGCGATCCTTTCATACCGGCCATCCGGTCCGGCCTCGCCCTGCGCAAGCTCGCCCGCGAACCTGCGCGCCGTCTTGTTCACCTCGTCAGACACCTTCGGGAGACACGCTCATGAACGCCACCTCCGGCATTGCGCCCGTCATCACTGCCGACAATGAATCCTTGAAGCGGGATTTTCCGCTCAAGCCTTTCGCGATCCGTCACAAGCTGGCGGGCCATCCGCTGCTCACGCTGACGCGTATCGCGCAACTCGCGGCCGACATGCCGCGCGACCTGATCGAATACAATTCGGGCAATGCCGATATCAGCCAGGATCCGGACAAGGTGCAGAGCGTCGATCTAAATCCGGTCGAGGTCGTCAACCGCATCCAGACCGCGGGCGCCTGGATGGTGCTCAAGCGCATCGAGAAGTCGCCGGAATATCGCGCGCTGCTGGAAGACGCACTGACCTCGGTGGCCCGCGCGCGCGGCTTCAAGAGCATCGAGGATGCAGGCTTCTCGCAGATCGAGGGCTTCCTGTTCGTCTCGTCGCCGAATTCGACTACGCCGTTCCACATGGACGCCGAGGACAATTTCTTCGTGCAGATCTATGGCGAGAAGATTTTCGCGGTGTACGACAACCGCGACGGCCAGATCGCCGACGACGCGCAGGTGGAGCATTCCACCGTCAAGCATCGCAATGTGCCGTTCAATGAAAGCTTCCGCCCGCGCGGGATCGAGTTCAATCTCGACGCCGGCGACGGCTGCTACATTCCCTACCAGTGGCCGCACTGGGTGAAGACCAAGGGATCGCACTCGATCTCGATGGCGATCACCTGGAAGACCGAAGAGGTGCGCCGCATGAACGACCTGCACCGCTTCAATTCGATGCTGCGCAGCCTCGGCCTGCCGCAGGCCGCGCCGGGCAAGAAACCCGCGCTCGATGGCATCAAGCTCGCGGCCTATCGCACCGCCGCCGCTGTCGTCGAACCGCTGCGCGGCTCGGAGACCATGCGCCGCGTGATCCGCCGTATCGCGCTCGGCAAGAACGCGAACTACTATCTGAAGAAGGCGTGAGGGCTCAGGCTCTCACCCCATCCCCGCTTCCCGCAGCGCGCTCGGCGGCTGGCCCATCGCCTTGCGGAAGGCCGCAGCGAAGGCGCTCGAACTGCGATAGCCGTTGCGCTCGGCCACGCGCGAGATCGGCTCGCCCGCAACAATGGCTTCCAGCGCGTTGTGAAACCGCACGCGCTGACGCCACGCCGCGAAGCTCAGGCCAAGCTCCGCCTCGAACAGCCGCGCCAGCGTGCGCGACGAGGCGCCTGCCGTATAAACCCAGTTGTCCAGTGTGAGACGGCTCGACGGATCGGCCAGTAGCGCATTACACAGCCGCAGCAACCGCGGATCGCGCGGCATCGGAATCACCAGCGACAGCCGCCGCGCCTTCGCGATCTCGCTCAGGATCAGATGCGCCATGGCACCGCCGCGCCCCTGCTCGTCATAGATCACCGGCTCCTCGATCAGCGCCAGCACCAGTTCGCGCAGCAGCGGCGAGACTTCCAGCACGGTCGGGGCCTCCAGCAGATCGTCGCCGGCGCGGCGCGCGATGTAGAGCGTGCGCATCTCGACCTGTCCGCGAATGCCGATGGAATGTTCGGTCTGCGCCGGCAGATACACCGCGCGGTCCGGCGGCACGATCCACGCTTCATCGGCGGTGCGGATGCGCATCACGCCGCTGACCGCATAGACAAGCTGGTCGCGCGCATGATGATGCGGCGCGATCTCGTGGCCGTCGGCGAAGCTTTTCGACATCGCCGCGAGCGGGCGCGGCACGAACTGATAGTCGTTGGCGTTGGTGCTGCGGCGGTCAGGTGCGCGGGAGGCCATGAGCGGTCAAAACCTGATTGGCAGATTCTCGATGATTTCTGGCATGACAACGCCATCCCGCCAAGGGTATTTTGAAGCCAGAATCCCGAGCGCTATCCCGGAAGCAGGCTTTCGGACCGGATCGCGCTCCAAAAAGCCGGACCTCCCATGACCCGCGACCGCATCGACTTTCTGTTTCTCAATATCGGCCACTATCTCGACCACCTGTTCACGCTGATCTTCGCGACGGTGGCGGCGCTGGCGCTCTCGCGCGAATGGGGACTGAGCTACAGCGAGCTTCTGAAATACGCGACGCCGGGCTTCTTCGCCTTCGGCCTGTTCTCATGGCCCGCAGGCTGGCTCGCCGACAAATGGAGCCGCGAGGGCATGATCGCCGTGTTCTTCGTCGGCATCGGCGCGGCGTCGATCGCCACCGCCTTCGCGCAGACGCCGCTGCAGGTCGGCATCGGCCTGTTCATCGTCGGCGTATTCGCCGCGATCTATCATCCGGTCGGCCTCGCCATCGTCACGCAAAAGTGGAAGAACACCGGCATGCGCCTCGCCATGAACGGCGTCTGGGGCAATCTCGGCGTCGCCAGCGCGGCGCTGATCACCGGCTATTTCATCGATCATGGCGGCTGGCGCACAGCCTTCATCGTGCCCGGCATTTTCTCGATCGCAACCGGCTTGCTCTATACCGTGCATCAGTGGCGCGAGGTTTCGACGGCCCATCAAAAAGCGCCTCCGCCCTCCGTGGCGTCCACCCTGCCCGGCCCGGACATGAAGGCGCTGATGCTGCGCATCACGGCGATCGTGTTTCTCACCACCGCTGTCTCCAGCCTCGTGTTCCAGTCCACCACCTTCGCCTTGCCGAAAATCTTCGACGAACGCCTGCAGGGCGTTGCGAACGACATGGCGCAGTGGCTTGCGGCAAGCGGCGTCACCGCCGCCAAGGGCGATGTCGCGACCATGCTCGGCGCGCTCACCTTCGTGGTGTTCGCGGTGGCCTCGATCGCGCAGCTTGTGGTCGGCAGCCTGCTCGACCGGCTCGGGCCGCGCACGGTGTTCATGATCGTCGCCGCGATGCAGGTGGTATTCTTCGCCGCGATGCCCGGCCTGCATGACGCCTGGGCGCTTGCGGCCGCGTTCGGCTTCATGCTCGGCGCGTTCGGCCAGGTTCCGATCAACGACTTCATGATCGGCAAGATGGCGAGCGGCGAGGCCCGCGCCCGCATCTATGGCGTGCGCTATGTGGTCAGCTTCACGGTGTTCGCGCTGGCGCTGCCGATGATCTCATTCATCTACGGCAATTACGGCTTCGACACGCTGTTCCGCCTGATGGCGAGTTCGGCGGCGGTGATCTTCATCGCGGTGGCGTGCCTGCCGGCGAAACTGCCGCAGCCGGCGGCGGCAGCGGCGTAAATCCTATGCCGCCTGATTGATCTCGGCGGAAATCTGCCGGATGGCGCGGGCCAGTTGCTCCGCGGGCTGCGCGCCGGAGACGGCGTATTTCTGCGCGAAGACATATGTCGGCACGCCGGAGATGCCCTTCTCGGAAGCTTCCTGAGCGTCCGCAGAAATCCGCTCCACATCCTCGTCGGTGGCGAGGCGCTTGCGGACGGTCTCGGCATCGAGACCGACATCGGCCGCCGCCTGCACCAGCACATTGACGTCGGTGAGATCGCCGCCGTCGCGGAAATAAAGCTCCATCAGCCGCTGCTTCATCTGTGCGGCCTTGCCTTCCGCGTCCGCCCACAGGATCAGGCGATGGCTGTCGATGGTGTTGGGCTGGCGTTTCACGCTGCCGGGATTGTACTGCAGCCCTTCTTCCGCCGCCGCATCGACCACGCGGCTCGCGATGTTCTTGTACGCCTCGGGCGAGCCGAACTTCGCGGTCAGATACTCGTCGCGCGAAATGCCTTCGCGTGGCACCCATGGATTGAGGAAGAACGGCCGCCAGTTGACATGGACCGGCACATCGCTCGCCAGCGCCAGCGCATCCTCGATCCGCTTCTTGCCGATGTAGCACCATGGGCAGACCACGTCGGACACGATGTCGATCTGCAGCGGCTTGATGTCGGTCATGGGACGCTCCTGTCTGGATGTTCCCGGAAGATAAGCCGCAAGGGCGATAAGGCAACCCGCCTCACCCCAGCCCCTTCGCCATCCGGTGCAGGAAGGCCGTGGTGGTCTCGTCCGCCGGGAAGAAGGTCTCCAGCGCCAGCTCCGACAGCGTCACATCCAGCGGCGTGCCGAACACCATCGTGGTCGAGATGAAGCTCAGCACGTCGTCGCCTGCGCGCATCTGGAACGGCACCGCCAGCGCATCGGCACCGACAAGATGCGGCGTTTTCCGCGCCGGGACCGGATACGACTTCAATTCCTCATACAGCGCGATCAGCACCGGATCGGCGGTGGTCTCGCACTGGCGATGCAGGCGCTCGAGCAGGTGCGCGCACCATTCCGCAAGATTGACCGTGCGCGGCGCGAGCCCCTCGGGGTGAAAGCTCAGCCGCATCACGTTGAGCGGCGGCGCGAGCAGCGACGGCGCGACGCCCTCGAGCAACGGCGGCACCATGCGGTTGGCCGAAATCAGATTCCAGTGGCGGTCCACCGCAAGCGCCGGATACGGCTCATGCGCTTTCAGGATCGTGTCCACCGCCTGCCGCGCCGCGGCCAATGCCGGATCATCCAGTGAGCGATCGGGAAACGCAGGCGCGAAACCGGCGGCGACCAGCAGCACGTTGCGCTCGCGCAGCGGCACGTCGAGCCGCTCCGCCAGCCGCAGCACCATGTCGCGCGAGGGCGCCGCGCGTCCGGTCTCGACGAAGCTGAGATGCCGCGCGGAGATCTGCGCATCACCCGCAAGATCGAGCTGGCTGAGGTGGCGGCGCTGCCGCCATTCGCGCAGGTGATCGCCGAAGGTCGGCCTGCCCTTGGCGGACGGTTTGACGGCGCGGCGCGCCGAAGCCTGTGTGGTCATCATGTCCGCAGGCTATCACGCAGGCATCGCGCGCTCCATTACCTGCGGGGTAATCGATTTCACTCGCAGGCGGGCCCATCGTCCGCAGCGTTTTAACCGAGATCACCCAAGCAGAAGGAAGCCTGACATGATCCATCCGTCCCTGTTCCTGCGCCGCGCCCTGCAGGCCGATGCCGTCTTCAGCGGCGTTGCCGCACTGATGTTCGTCCTGGGTGCCGGACTTCTCGCATCGCTGACACATCTTCCCGAGGCGTTTCTGCGCGAGACCGGATTCGTTCTGGTGACCTATGCGGCGCTGGTCGGCTATCTCGGCACGCGCGGCATGATGTCTTCGAACGCGGTCAAGGCCGTGATCGCGATCAACGCCGCGTGGGCGATCGCCAGCATCGTCCTGCTGCTCTCCGGCTGGGGATCGCCCACCCTGTTCGGGCAGGCGCTGATCGTGATGCAGACCATCGCCGTCGGCGTATTCGCGGAACTGCAATTCATCGGCCTGCGGCGGAGCGCGGGCGAGCGCAGCGCGCATTGACACGCCATTGATACAGGCCGGGCGGACCATCGCCCGGCCTTCATCCACAGTCACAATCCTCGCAGAGCTTGCAACACGCGGCGCGCATGGGCTTCACTCCCTTCGCCAATTCAGAAGGGACCGATCATGAACCTCAGCGCGCCGTCATTTCCGATTTTCCTGGTGTCGATCATTCTGGCCATTCTCGCTGCGCTGACCGTGTATGCGCGCGTGAAGATTCCATTTATCAGCGGCCATGGCTTCATGACGCTCGGCATCAGCTATCTGCTGCTGCTCGCCGGAAATATGTTCAAGGGACTCTGAGCCGGAAACCTCAGCCCCTCCACCTTTCGAGACCCACAATGTTCAATCTCGCTCTGCCCATCGCACTCACCGTCGTCGGAGGGGTCTGCATCGTCACGCAGCAGGCTCTCAACGCCAACCTTCGTTTCGCCCTCAACTCCGCGGCATGGTCCGGCATCACAAGTTATGCCGTCGGCCTGCTCTGCATGATCGTGCTGGCGATCGCGTTGCGCGATCCGATCCCGTCGGCAAGCGTGGTGGGACGGGTTCCGTGGTGGGAATGGAGCGGCGGCGCCTTGGGCGCGATTTTCATCGGCCTCGCCATTTTCCTTGTCCCGCAGCTCGGCGCGGCCACCTTCATCTCGGTTCTGGTCGCGGGCCAGATGTTGGCCTCGATCACGCTCGATCATTTCGGCTGGCTGGGCCTCACCGAACGCCCGATCGATCTGCCGCGCCTGCTCGGCGCGGGTCTTCTGATTGCCGGCGTGGTGCTGATCCGGCGCTAAATGCTCTGCTTGAAAGTCCTCATCCTGAGGAGCGCGAAGCGCGTCTCGAAGGATTGAGGACTTTTGCTGAAAACCTCGCCCTTCGAGACGCCGCTTCTGACGAACCGGCTCCTCAGGGTGAGGTTTTCAAACCAACTGAAAAGTGCCGGAAAAATATTACATCGACGACGCGCGGCGCGTGGCGCCCGCCTTCGCCTTGCGGCCGCGCGCGAGCGGGGTTGTTCGCGAGGCCTTGGTTTTGGTCGGCTTGCCGGTCCCGCGGGCATGCGGCGCGGCGGTCTTGCTGCCAGCAGTTTTGGCGCCAGCAGTCTTGCGCTTCGGCGCGGCTTTCGCCTTGCTCTTTGCAAGCTTCTTGGCAGGCTTGGCTTTCTTGTCCGCCTTCTGAGCTTCCTTCTCGGCCTTCTTCTGCGCCTTCAGCTTGAGCCGCAGCTTTTCGGCCCGCTCCTCGGCGCGCTTCTTCGCCCGCTTTGCCTCGCAGTGATCGCACTTGCAGCCGATCGGCTTGAGGAAGATCTTGAAATAGTCGGTGCCGTAATCGTAGTTGATCTCGTCACCCGGCTGGATCGTCTTGATGGCGCGGATCACAACCTTGCGCTTGCGCGAATTGACGTCGGATTCCGCATTTGGCCGGCAGGCGTGGTTGATGTAGCGGGCGATGTTCTTGCGGATCGAGCCGTCGATGGTCCAGCGATTGTTGATCTCGAACAGATACTTGTTGTCGATCCCGTCGTGCTTCTTGTTCTTGGAATCGAGCAGTGGCCCGAAATAGCGGATGATCTTGGTCCCCTTCTTGATCTTCTTGGTGGCGAAGAGACCGAGGCCGGTCTTAGAGCGGCCGATGCGGTAGGGCTTGCTGGACGGGATCGCGGGCATGGTTCACTGAACGCTGGAGGAAAAACGAACGGGACCTGACAGGTCTTTGGCACCGCTTTTAATGCGATTCCGGCCGTCATGACATGCTTTTCGCTGCGGTTATATCAACGATCCACACGCCAGAAGCGGCGGCGGCGAACGATCCGATGACCGGATGTCATGACGAAGCTGAGCAAGATTGGTTCCAGCCAGCGGCCGGCGCAGCAAGATGCCGGATTAAGCGGCAGGCGGCTTGAGCATCGCGGCCAGCAGCTCCTCGGCGGTCACGCCGGGCGTCGCATCGAGAATATGCTTCAGGCGGCCGTCGAGATAGAGCATCGCGAAGCCATGCACCTGCGACCAGATGCGCGCCACATCCGCCGCCTGCGCCAATGTCAGATGATCGAGCGCGACGTCCTCATGGCGCTGCGCGGCGACGATGCCCGCCAGCTTGGCGAAGGCCGCCTTCGACGCCTCGTTGAGCATCGGCCGGTTGTGGTCCAGCCGCTCGGCGCGAAACATCAACTGGAACATGCAGGGATTGTCGCGGGCGAACGCGACATAAGCATTCGCGCGGGCGCGGGCGCCGGCCATGCTGTCCGGCCCCGCTTCGCAGGCCGCCTGTCCGAGGGTTGCGGAAAATTTCTGGAACCCGATCGCCGCCAGTTCGCTGAGCAATCCTGTGATGTCGCCGAAGTGGTGGGCGGGCGCGGCATGTGAGACACCGGCCTCGCGGGCCACCGCACGCAGGGTCAGGCCGTTGATCCCCTCGCGGTCGGCCACGCGCTTTGCGGCCTGAAGGAGCGCCTCGTGCAAATCGCCGTGATGATAGGGCGTGCCGCGATCAGCTTTTTTTGCGGCAGGACGCGGCTTTTTGGGCGTGGAAACGCCCGGCTTGCGCGCAACAACGGGCTTTCGATCTCCCGAACGGGTGCGGGAGCGGTCCACACGCTTTGCTGCATCCGGGCCGGGCATGGAAACCAACCTAGGCATCAATTTTGACGCTGTCAAGATTTTGCTTGACGGCCGCCGCCGAACCGCCTAAACGCATCTTTACATCGTCAAGATAATTCGCCGGAGCTGCCGTCATGGCCCTGTTCCTCACCCTCGCTCCCTTCGCCGCTTTCGCCACGCTGATGCTGCTGACCACCGTCACCGCCAGCCTGGCGGTGGCTGCCGCCCTCGGGCTCGGGCTGATCGGGTGGGACATGTTCCGGGGCCGCTCGCTCAAGGTGCTGACCGCCGGATCGGCGGCGCTGTTTCTCGCCATCGCCGGCTATCACCTGCTGGCCCGGCACGAACTCGATCCGACCACCGTTCGCGTCATCATCGACACCGGCCTTCTGACCATCGCCCTCGGATCGGTCGCGATCCGCAAGCCCTTCACCATGCAGTTTGCGCGTGAGGTGGTGGAGCCGCGGCTGCATGGCGAGCCGCGCTTCATCCGGACCAACTATGTGCTGTCGCTGGTGTGGAGCGGCGCCTTCATCCTGATGCTGCTTGCCGATGTCGCCTCGATCTACCTGCCCGGCACGCCGCTGTGGGTCTGCGCCGCCATCGCATTCGCCGCCCGCAACAGCGCCACCTACTTCACCCAATGGTACCGCAAGCACGTTCGCGCCGAGATCGCGGCCAGCGCCACCACGGCGGCGGCCTGATCGCACCCGCGCAAAACCAGCTTCCAGACAAAGGAGCCCGCCAGTGGCCCATCAAATTCGCAACGCACTAAAAAAAACTCTTCTCGGCTTTCTTTCCACCGCCGTCTTCTTCGCCGCCTTCTTCATGATCGGCGACGTGCTGCTGGCCGCTGTCGCCGCTGTCGGCGTCGCCATCGTCCAGTTCGTGCTGTGGCGAACCGCCCATGTCAGCCCCGGCATCGCGATCTGGGCGAGCCTTGCCATGGTGATCGCCCTCACCGGTCTCAGCCTGCACGGCGACGACGCCTTCGCGGACATGGACGTCAGTCAGGCCTCCGCACCGGCGCACAACTGCCACTGCGCCACGCCGAACGCCAGAACGACGCTGCATGCCCTGCCCGTGCCGTTCCGTGAACGCGCGAAGGTCCTTGCTCCCGCCGCCGGGCCCGTGTGACATTCGCCGCATGGCAAACGTCTTCCGTCAGCTTTTTGTCGACTTCTTCTCCACCATCGTCTTTCTCGCGGTCTATGCCGCGAGCGGCGATATCCTGATCGCGACCGGCGTCGCGATCGCCGGCGGGATCGGGCAATTCATCGTCGCCCGCGTCCGGAAACAGAAACTCGACGTGATGACATGGGCCAGCCTTGCGCTGGTCATCGTGCTGGGCAGCGCGACATTGCTCACGAACGATCCGCGCTTCGTCCTGATCAAGCCCAGCATCGCCCACTTCGCCATCGGCGCGATCATGCTGCGCAAGGACTGGATGCTGCGCTACATGCCGCCGCGGGTGCGCGAGACCATTCCCCATTTCGTCACCGTCGCGGGCTATATCTGGGCGGCTCTGATGTTCATCCTTGGATTCGGCACCATCGCCGTCGCCATGACCGGGGACATCAAGCTGTGGGCGCTCTATGTCTCGGTGATCGCGGTGGGTGCGAAAATCCTCGCCTTCGCAATCCAGTATGCCGTCTTCCGCATCGTCATCACGCGCAAGCTGCGCGCCGCCGCCGCCACCACGGCTGCCTAAGCCTTCCGAATGCCTTGCCTCATTGCAAGGATGGCGGCGCGGACGGCGTTCACCGCCGGGCGGCGGTCTTCTTCACCTTGTCGCGGATGAAGCTCGCGCCGATCCGGTCGCCATCGACCCAAGCCAGCGAGCAGCGGCGGTGCGCCGTGCCCGTGGTGGACAGCACCAGAAAGAATTCCTTGAGATCAAGCCCGGACAGGTTGCCCTGAACGCGCAGCAACACCCCCTCCTCGGAGACGTCGAGCATCTCGCACGCCCGCTGCCAGGCACCGTCGATCGCCAGCATGCGAACCGTAATGCCGCGCTCGAAATTTACGCGGGATTTTGCGCGTTTCTCTGTACTCATGCCTGGGACATCGGTGAATCTGCTTAGATCAGGCACGTTAAGAACTGCGCGCTAACAATCCGTAAAGCGGTTCCGGGACGCGCCGGCCCCGGCTCCGGACGGCACCGGCTATTGCAGGCGTGTGACAAATCGCAGCCGACAAAGCTCGCGACGCCCCCGGAAAATGCGCTATATGCGCCCAGCGCGGCCCGCTTCAGGTCAATTCAGGCCCACGACGCGCACAGAGAGGGACACAATGGCAGTCGATGGAAACTGGAACATCACCCTGAGCACGCCGCTGGGCGACCGCGATGCGACGCTCGCGCTGAAAAGCGACGGCACCACCCTGACTGGCAAGCAGGCGGCCGACGGCAACGAAGCCGACATCATGGAAGGCACCGTGAACGGCAACGACGTGGCCTGGAAGGCGGCGATCACCAATCCAATGCCGCTGACGCTGGCCTTTTCCGGCAAGGTCGACGGCGACTCCATCTCCGGCGACGTCAGCATCGGCCCGATGGGCAGCTTCCCGTTCAAGGGATCGCGCGCGTAACAACGCCGCCTCCGCTCGTCCCCGCGAAAGCGGGGACCAGTCTTTCTGGATTCCCGCTTGCGCGGGAATGAGCGGGGATCGAAACGGGCTAACCCAGATTCAATTCCCGGAAGAAGTCGTTGCCCTTGTCGTCCATGATGATGAAGGCCGGGAAGTTCTCGACCTCGATGCGCCAGATCGCTTCCATGCCGAGTTCGGGATATTCCAGCACCTCGACCTTCCTGATGCAGTGTTCGGCAAGGTTCGCCGCCGAACCGCCGATCGAGCCGAGATAGAAGCCGCCGAACTTCTTGCAGGCGTCGCGCACCGCAGCCGAGCGGTTGCCCTTGGCGACCATCACCATCGAGCCGCCCGCCGCCTGGAACTGATCGACGAACGAGTCCATGCGCCCCGCCGTGGTCGGGCCGAACGAACCTGACGCATAGCCTTCCGGTGTCTTCGCAGGACCCGCGTAATAGATCGGGTGGTTCTTGAAGTAATCCGGCAGCGGCTCGCCCTTCTCCAGGCGCTCGCGCAGCTTCGCATGCGCGCTGTCACGCGCCACGATCATGGTGCCGGTGAGCGAGAGCCGCGTTTTGGTCGGATATTTCGTCAGCGTGCCGAGAATGTCCTTCATCGGCTGGTTGAGGTCGATCTGCACCACCTCGCCGCCGAGCTGGGTTTCCACCTCCGGCAGGTACTTCGCCGGATTGTGCTCCAGTTCTTCCAGATACACGCCATCCTTGGTGATCTTGCCGAGCACCTGACGGTCCGCCGAGCACGACACGCCAAGACCTATCGGCAATGACGCGCCGTGGCGCGGCATGCGGATCACACGCACGTCGTGACAGAAATACTTGCCGCCGAACTGCGCGCCGACGCCGAGCGACTGCGTCATCTTCAGGATTTCCTGCTCCATCTCCAGATCGCGGAAGGCATTGCCCGCGTCCGAGCCATGGGTCGGCAATTCATCGAGATAGCGCGCCGAGGCGAGCTTCACCGTCTTCATGCAGAGTTCGGCGGAGGTGCCGCCGATGACGATGGCGAGATGATACGGCGGGCACGCGGCGGTGCCGAGGGTCAGCACCTTCTCCTTGAGGAACGCCAGCAGGCGGTCGCGCGTCAAGAGCGACGGCGTGCCCTGAAACAGGAAGCTCTTGTTGGCCGAGCCGCCGCCCTTGGCCATGAACATGAATTTATACGCGTCGTCGCCTTCCGCGTAGATCTCGCACTGCGCGGGCATGTTGTTGGCGGTGTTCTTCTCCTCGAACATCGAGAGCGGCGCGACCTGCGAATAGCGCAGGTTGCGGCGCAGATACGCGTCACGCGCGCCTTCGCTCAAGGCCGCCTCGTCGTCGCCGTCGGTGATGACGTTGCAGCCCTTCTTGCCCATGATGATCGCGGTGCCGGTGTCCTGGCACATCGGCAGCACGCCGCCGGAGGCGATGTTGGCGTTCTTCAAGGCATCGAGCGCGACGAACTTGTCGTTGTCGCTGGCTTCCGGGTCGTCGAGAATCTTGCGGAGCTGCGCCAGATGCCCCGGCCGCAGGTAGTGATTGATGTCGCCGAACGCAGCTTCGGAGAGCGCCCGCAGCGCCTCGCGCGACACCACCAGCATCGGCTTGCCCAGAACCGTCTCGACCTTCACGCCCTCGGCGGAGATTTTCCGGTACGGCGTCTTGTCCGCGCCCAGCGGAAACAGCGGGGTGTGCTTGTAGGGCGGAACGGGCTTTTGCGGCGGGACGGCGACGGGAGCGTTCATGGATGGTCTCTCGGTTCAAAAAGCGCCTTGTTTTCAATGGGGCAAGACGCCGGAGGCTCAGGTTTGAACCGTTCTAATCGGTTTTCCGACAAAGGGAAGATGGTCGAAGGCCATTGCAGGGCGGCTGTGCGCGGCAAGCGGACGCGTGACCCTCCCACTTTTCAGAGTGCATTTTCAGCATGGATTTTCAGGCATGACATCCGCCGCCCCGGGGATGGCCGATCCACCCGCCCCTGCTCCCACCTCGCGCCGGACCGGCCTGCGTCTCGCGCTCTCGGCGGTGGCGCTGGTCGAGGCATGGTTCGGCCTGTCCGACATGCCGGTGCTGTTCGGCGACATGTCGCATATCGCCGATGGTCTCGGCGGCGGGCTGATCAAGGCCAATCTCGCGCTGCATCCGGTGCTGGCGGTGGCGGCACTGGCCTTCGCCGCCATGGGCCGCGTGCGTCATGCCATCGTCGCGCTCGGTACTGTCATCATCATGGTCTGGCTGAGCGACATGCCGTCCATCGTGGCGCACGGGTTCGACCTGCGCGGCACGTTCAGCGCCGCGGAAACCATGGCGCGGATCGTCGCCTTCCCGCTGATCGCCGCCTGCGCCATCGCCTATGCCGCGCATGACGAACATCTCGGCCGCGCGACGTTCCTCGCCGCGGTGCCGGCGCTGTTCAATGTGGTGATGATCGTGGGCTTTGCGGTGAGCGTGATGATTTACGGATTCTGAGCGCGGTCATCCCGCAGCCATGCGGAGGCGTCACGCAACCGCTGCCTGTCGTGCTCATGGGCAAGTTGAGCCTCGCCGCGCTCGAACGCTTCCACCGCCTGACGTCGCGCTGCCGCCCGCAGGCCCGGTGAATTCATCGCCGCGATGCTGCGCAAGGCCTTCTGCAAGCGGATGCAGACCTCCACCAGCGATGCACCATCGCGCCCCACCGGCGTGAACACATCCTGCACCAGTTCCTGCGCGGTCAGCGGCGGCACATACACGCCCGGAAAGTCCACCTCATCGCCCTCTTCCGTCTCATCGGGCAGCGACCATTCATGCAGCACACGCACTGCGGTGCCGATCACGTCGATGGCGGTGCCCGGATCGTTGACCGCAGGCGACAGCGCCCGCGAGGCGATCTCCGCCAGCACAATCAATCCGAAACGCGGGTCCTGATCGAACGAGCGTGCATCGCCGACATTGAACGCCTTGCGCACGCGCTCCGCCGTGTTGTCGTCCGGCTGTTTCGAGAGCGAGGCCAGCGGCCGGTCCGGCGTGGCAAACCCGCCGGGCAGCAGATGCACATGCACCTCGCAATCCTGTGCCTTCGCGATGGCGGACAGCGTGCCCATGTCGATCCGGTCGACATAACCGATGCGCGACGCCGCCACCGGCTCTGTCCCGGCAGGGACCTTCACGGCAGGATGCCCGCCGAGATAAGGCCGCTTGCGGCGCGCGCGGGCCGCCGCCGTCGTCACCCGTTCGACCTGATCGACCGTCTCGCCGACCCGGCCGAGTTTCGACAGGCGGTCGATCCAGCGCAGCAGGGTGAGGATGATCACCGTGATGACCACCAGCGTCACCACGAACAGCACGAAGCGTCCGCTCGGCCCATAGAGCCCGGTGGACAGCGCGATGATGCTGACCAGACTGAAGACGAACGTCCCGATGAAGGTCGCCAGCGCCCGCTGCGCGGTGCGGTCCTCGACCAGAAGCTGGGTCGCGCGCGGCGTTGCGCCGCTGCCCGCCGACGCGAAGGCCTGAACCATCGTGGCGATGGAAAACGTCGTCACCGCCAGCATGCTGGAGGCGAGAATGCCGAGAATGCGGTCCACCGCATCCGCGCCGATCTTGCTGGGAACGTCCATCGGAATCAAAGGATCGAGCACCAGCGCACTGAGCGCGGTGACGATTCCGACAAGGCTATAGACAGCGACGGTGAACCAGAGTTGCCGGGTGGCGTCGCGCAGCCGCCATATCCACCGCGTCAGCATGTCGAATCCTTCCCCTCGCCCCTTGTGGCTGCGCGATGATAACGCGCAAATAGCCGAATTGTGCCGCGGCCCATGCCCTTAGCCATGCTCTTGCACTTGCGCTTTCCAGACGGTTCAATGGCACCGGGGGTCGAACAATGACACACCGCACTTCTCTTTCCAGAACGCCTGTCTTGAAATCCGGCCTGGCCGCGATAGGCTTGGCCTTAGGCTTGACCTTGGGCCTGGCCCTGACCGCCCCCAGCCCAGCCCGCGCCGACCGCTGCGACGATCTGGCCAAGGACCTCACCGCACAAATCCCCGGCCTGAAAATCGGCAAGACCATCGCGGGCGTGATCTATCTCGAACATCCCGCCGTGACGCAGGCCTCGCTCGGCTGCCCGAGCCGCAACCGCAGCAACGACGTGTTCGCCTCCACCGACAAGAAAAAACCGTCGCCGGACTTCTATGACTTCGTCGCCACCGCCGCCGCGCTGGTCTTCACCATTCCGAAGAACGACACGTTGAAAGGCGCGCAGCGCTGCGTCAGCCGCACCAACATCATCCGCGGCTACAATCTCGATTCACGCTACCGCCGCCTCGACATTCATTGCACGGTGGCGAAGAGCGGCGTGCGGATTACGATCTCGCGGGAAAAGGGCGTGTGAGGCGAAAAATAGCTCAAACAATGTATCTTCAATGCGAACAATCTGGAGAAAATTATGAATTCATCGAAGTCGCGATGAAATTCTCTAAGGACATCCGAACAAATGTCTTCGCGCTCAAGAACAATAAAACACTGAAACAGACTATAGAACACAGCCGCTATTCAAAGCTTAAGAAAGAGACGGAGGAGCGATTTAGAGCCGACTTAGACAAACCTCTCGGCACGTTCCTTCTCGAGCTAAAAATCAGAGACGACCAATTTTATAAAAAATTTTTGAATAAGCATGGCGACTCCACTTATTCAATCTTTGGAATAACGACAGCACACCTTCTTAAACTCAAAGGAGTGTATGCATACACATCCCGAGATAATCTTATGTATATCGGCCGCTGCCGAGATGCCATCGGCAAGCGCGTAAACCAGGGATATGGAAAAATTCATCCGAAGAACTGTTATATTGATGGGCAGGCAACCAACTGCCATCTTAATTCGCTTATTACATCGGACTGTCACGGTGTTCGATTTTGGTTTCACCCGCTGGAATCTGACAGCAAAATTGTCGATGTGGAACGAAGGCTAGTCAGAAAGTATTCCCCGTCTTGGAATCTTCATAAGTTTCTATAGCGACATGGCCCTGCCAAAGTGTGTCAGCTAAAATTATTTGTCGGGAAAAATAGCAATGGCTAGGAAGCGGCCGCCGATGCATCCGGGCGAAGCCTTCGCGAGGAGTTCTTGCTTCCTCTCGATATGTCGGCAGGCAAGCTTGCAAAAGCCTGCGGGCTGCCGCGCACCCGCATCGAGCGTATCGCGAACGAGCAGACAGGGATCACGGCGGATTCCGCTTTGCGGATCGGCCGAGCGCTCTCGACCACCGCCGATTTCTGGATGAACCTGCAGAACCGCTATGACATGCAGGTGGCGGCACGTGCACTCGGTCCCGCGCTCGACAAGATCAAGCCACTCGTTCCGGAAGATCAGGCCGCCTGACGCGCGCGAAGCTTTGCGCTCATCATCGACCTGAGATGCTGAGGGACAGAAGCCGGGCTAGACCTGCTGAACATCATCGGTTGACAATCTCCATAATAAGATTATATTCCTATTTATCCTGCCCCACATTGAGGGGCGTTCGCGATCGTCACGATACGCGGGGCGGGATGCGGTGGCCGCGTGCGGCGTCGCTCCGACGGTCAACGGTGGCGGGCTCGCTTTGCCCGTGGGATCACCGGCGGAGGACGAACGCGCCGTTCGCGGACGGCCCAAGTCGCGTTATCCCGGCGCATCGCCTTGCGCCACGGGCAGCGCCAATGCTCCTCCGCGAGGAAGGGCGGCGGCGTGTCAGTCCCGCCAGAGTGGTGATCACCGAAGGGCCGGTCACCGGGGGTTTTCGCGAAGCAAGCCGTTAAAACCATTGCGTGCGGAACGCCGGATGTTTCGGCGTGACCGTGGCGACTATGCTCGTGTGCTTTTTTACTTTTGCACACGGGGCTGCGGATGCGCATGCGCATCCAGCGTTCCGCGCGCCCTCATTCAGGGCGAAGCGATGAAAGAAGCCCGGGCGCCCCCGCGCCGTCACAACAACAGGGGCGATGATGCATGCCGTTTATCGGCGCGGGCTTTATCCGGCGCGAACGGGGCAAGCCCCGCGCGCGGTGCCGTCACAACAACAGGGGTGATGGTGCACATCTGAACGTGCGGGCTGTTTGACAACTAAATCGGAAATGCCTCCGCTCACGGACGGACGATCGCCGTCATCCTGAGGTGCGAGCCAGCGTAGCCAAGTTTACGCAGGCTACGCCTGCTATGGCGAGCCTCGAAGGACGACGGCGAGTATCATATCGCAGCCGCGCATCCTTCGAGGCTCGCCGCAAACGCGGCTCGCACCTCAGGATGACGCGACACTGTTGCGGAAGGCCGGGTTCGGGCCAGAGAGAGACCCCCTCCCCGTCACCAAAACGTGACGCGCGGCAACACAACGCCGCCATGGCGCGGGCATTCACTGGGCGCGCCGCGCATCACCCGGTCGACCGATCAACGCCAGATCACGTCAGGAGTGACTGCCATGTGTGACTACAGCCTGCACGCCGTCGCGAGCCGCCCCGCCAGGACCGGCGACAAACTGATGTCGACGAAATTTCCGCTCACCGTGACGCGCGGCTTTGCCGCCGAGGACGACCCACGGGTCGCGGTCTGCGTCCTGCCGGGGACGGAGCTTGCCTTCGAGAAAGAGGTCGAGTTCGAAGGCACGTTCTTCCGGAAGAAGATCCACGCCGCCGTCGCGCGGTTCCGCACCGTCGATACCGACAATCCGAACCTTCATCACGATGCGCTGGAATTTCCCGACGGGCAGATCGTGCTGCTGACCAACCTCGTTCCGGGTCAGCGTGCCACGGTGCTGCAGCTTCCGGCGATCCCGCTCTACGAGCGCGAGCCCGCGGCGGAGCAACCGGCCGAGACCGGGACGTTCTTCGTGATCCGCTAAGGCCTGAGCGCGCGGCTTACGCGGCGACGCAGCTCTTCACATAGACGCGGCGGGCGGAGCCGCGCAGCTTCTGGTCGATCGCCTGCTTGAGGCATTCGACACGGGCCTGCGCGACGCAAAGCTGCATCTGGTCGCGCGCCTGATGCTTGCCGAGATGCTTCGCACTCACCGACTGGCGGCAGCTTTCGCGACGGCCGACACGCACCGGCGATTTGCCGCCGGTCGGCACGGAATGGGCGATCTTCGCGCCCTCGGGCGGAGCGGACGCGATCGCATTCGGCAAGGGATTCTGCGCGATGGCGATGTAGATGGCGCCGCCGAGCAGGGCAGCATAGATGGCGGGGGTGACGATGCGCATCGGTCCTCCTGCTTCGCGATCCGGGTGAAGACAGACCAGACCGTCCGAATGCGACAGCATTGCGGCAGGCTGGCCGATTCGGGAACCCTTCACAGCGGACTCATCGAGCGGGAACTGGAATAAGCTCCCGCCGTCAGGCCTGCGTCACCGGAGCGGCATACTGTTCGTCGGTGACATGCTCGAGCCAAGTCGCGGCGCTGCCGTTCTCCGATTCCTGCATCGCCAGATGCGTCATCATCGTGGTCGGCGCCGCGCCATGCCAGTGCTTCTCGCCCGGCGGAATCCACACCACGTCGCCCGCACGGATTTCACGGACCGGCTCGCCCTCGGTCTGAAACCGCCCGCAACCCGCCAGCACATAAAGCGTCTGTCCGAGCGGATGGGTATGCCATGCGGTGCGCGCACCCGGCTCGAAAGTGACGCGCGCCGCATTAAGCCGCGCGGGCGCCGGCGCTTCGATCACCGGGTCCATGTACACCGTGCCGGTGAAATAGGAGGCCGGCGCGCGGCGGGTCGGCACGGAGCCGGATGGTGTGATCTTCATAGGGCACCTCTTCAAGGTCGATATGGGCAATCTTCCTGGATCAACCAGCGTTTCGCGACCCGAATGTCAAGGCGTCACGCATCCAGTGCCTTGTAGTGGCGGAAAATTCCGTCCTCGTTGAAAGGAATACGGCGCTCGCTGGTGAGATATGCGTTGATGTTGGGCCGCGCGGCAACACGATCCCGCACTTCGATCACGCGCGGCACCTTGCGTTCGAAACGCTTCATGTTGTTCGGAAAGGCGTAGCGTAATCCCTCGACGATCTGAAACAGCGACAGATCGACATAGCAGAGCCTGCGGCCGTTGACATAAGGTCCGCCGCTGCCCGCGATCAGGCGTTCAAAATAGCCGAGGAATTTCGGCACCCGCTCGTCCCAGAATGCGCCGCTGCGCTTCTTCGCGGCGGAGCGCTGGTCTTCAAAATAAAGTGTCGGCCCGAGCGGATGATGGGTGTCGTGAATCTCCACGACGAAATCCGCGATGGTGAGTTGGAGCTGATGCACCCACAGCCGCTGCGGCTCTGCCTTCGGCGCGAGGCCATGGCGCGAACCGATGTACAGCAGGATGTTCGCAGTCTGCCCGATCACCAGCTTGCCGGCTTTCAGGAATGGCGGGGCAAACGGCGGCGTGCCCTTTGCGGCCTCCATCATCTTCGACATCCTGCCGACGCCGCCGGACCGGCGCGCAACATCGACATAATCCGCGCCTGCATCTTCCAGCGCGAGACGGACATACTCGCCCCGCCCCTGAATGGTCGGCCAGTAATAGAGTTCGTAGCGCATGAGGGCCTCGCATATGAAAACGGCGCGGTCATCGCCGCGCCGCTGGTCAACGCAGCAGGTTCCGATCAGTTCGCGGCGAAACAGTACAACAGGCCATCGCCGCCGGTGCTGCGCAGGTCAGCCTGTGAGCAGCCGCCATCCGGCCCGCGCGATCCATGCGACGAGTTCCACGATTTCGACGGTTCGTCGTCGCGAAGCCCGAGACGGTCGGAATGGCCCATGACGGCGGAGCCCTGCACACTGCTTGTCCAGTTCTTGCAGGTCCTGTCCTCGCCTACCGCGAAGGCGGTTCCGTCCGGCTGCGAGCCGGTGAGAATATCGTGACGGTTCGGCTGGTCGCCGCGACCGTTGATGACTTCGGCCTTCTCGTTCAGCGCAGTCTGTTTGGTGAGGCCATTGGCACCATGCAGATCGGCGACGTCCCTGGCGACGACAACGCCCTTGGCGTTGGTCCATGGGCCCTTGCCGATGCGGTCGCGGGCATTAATCGCGGGCTTGCCGTCAGCGGCTTGCGTCGACAGATACGCTCGCCAGGTTTTCGCGCCTGCGCCTGCCTCCTGCGCCAGTGTCCGGCACCAGTTGTCCGCGCCGGCGAGACCGCCAAGATTGCCGCCGTTACCGATCGGCTTGCTGGTGATGAAGAATGTCATGTTGGCCTGCTGCGCGTGAAGCGGGGCGGCGGCGAGGCAGCAGAGCGAAGCTGCAAGGACGGACATCCGGATCATTCGTCTCTCCCTTTCGAAATTGATTGAAGTATCGGCCTCACGATCAATTCAGATCAACACACAACGCCGCGAGTTATTCCGGGATGCATCGGCCAAAATAAAAAGGCGCCGCGCGAGCGCGACGCCTTCGATGTATTGGCTCAACAGCGGTTCAGGTGAACTGGATCGCCGAGACTTCCCATCCGCTGCCCGGACGGCGCGTGAAGGTCCAGACGTCGGTCACCTCGGTCGGCGTATCGCTGCCTTCCACGATCTTGCCGGTGGCCTGTTCGACGGTCTTGTCGATCAGCGCGTAACGCAGCGCCACGGTGGCATAGTCGGTCTGGCCTTCGCGCCAGGCTTCCGCGAGGTCGCCCTGCAGCAGCTTGACGCTGGACACCGTATTGACCACGCCGCGCTCCTTGTTCGCGTTGAGGTCCTGGGTGAAATACGACACCATTTCCGGCGTCGCCAGCGTGTGAAGCCGGGCGATATCCTGATTCGACCAGGCGTCGTTCACCTCGCCGAGCAGCCGCTCGAACGCGTCGTAGTCATCCGGCTTGATCTCAAGCGGCGCGTCGTTCGATCCGCCACCGAGGCCAAAGCCGAAACCGGAACGCGCGTTGGCGAGCGTCCCCTGATCCGGCGCAAGCGCCGGGCCCGGCGCAGCCGAGGCACTGGCATAGGCCGACGCGTTGCGGCGCTGCCACCACGACATGGCGAGCCGCACGACGAAGTAGATCAGCGCGAGCTGGATGACCAGTCCGAAGATCGACGACAGGCTGCCAAGGCCGCTGAAAAGGCCGCCGCCGAACAGCATGCCGAACAGGCCTGCACCGAGGAAGCCCGCGGCGAGACCGCCAAGCATGCCCATGCCGGGCCGATTGAAGAAACCGCCGCGCGAAGCTGCCGCGCCCGCGGCCGGATTGGTCGCGCCCGGTTGCGTGATGGAACGCTGCATCGGCTGCGCCGCATTCGGCGCGGTGCGGGTCGTCGGGGGCGCAGACCATGTGCGCGAACCGCGGCTGCCGCCACCGCCGACACGGGCGTCCGCGGCCGACGAAACGGCAATGGCCACGGGCATGGCCAGAGCCGCTGCAACGACCAGCGTCTTGATGATAGCGCTTGGGCGCTTTCGAAAAATCATGTTCGTTTCCTCTTGGCCCTCATGGGGCGGCGATCCCCGGCAAGGGGACACGCCATAACATGGGCACGGATGAACGAAAGGAAAGTGGAGAGATGCCGCACCCCGTGCGGCGCTCAGTCGCGGGCAACCGGCATTCTGCCCGCTTTATGACAAATTGTTCAGGACTCCGCCGTCATGGTTTCCTTCACCGCCGCCACAAGCTGGCTCAACGTGAAAGGCTTCGGCAGGAAGTTGAACTGCTGGCCTTCCGGCAGGCTCTTTTCAAACGCATCTTCGGCATAGCCGGACACGAAGATGATCTTGAGATCGGGATTGGTCTTGCGCATCTCGGTGAGCATGGTGGGGCCGTCCATTTCCGGCATCACCACGTCGGACACCACGAGGTCCACGACACCATCCTCTCGCTCAAGCGCTTCCAGTGCATCGAGCCCGTTCTCAGCTTCGATCACCGTGTAACCACGCGAACGCAAGCCGCGCGCATTGAGCGAACGCAATCCGTCTTCGTCCTCGACCAGCAGGATCGTGCCCTGCCCGGTCAGGTCTGGCGCCTTCTTGGCGGGCGTGGCCGTTGCAGTCTCGCCGGCGGCAGTTGCAGGCTCCTGAACCGCCGAGACTTCGGGATGGTGGCGCGGCAGGAAAATCCGGAACGTGGTGCCGCGATCCGGCACCGAGTCGACATAGATGAAGCCGCCGGTCTGCTTGACGATGCCATAGACCGTGGAGAGGCCGAGGCCCGTTCCCTTGCCGACTTCCTTGGTGGAGAAGAACGGCTCGAAGATCTTGTCCACGATATCGGCGGGAATACCGGTGCCGGTGTCAGTCACCTCGATGCCGACATAGTCCGCCACCGGCATGCCTTTATATTCGGCGCGCTCGATATCCTTCGCGGAGACGTTGGCGGTGCGGATGCTGAGCTTGCCGCCTTCAGGCATCGCATCGCGCGCGTTCACCGCGAGATTGACGATGACCTGCTCGAATTGCGACAGGTCAGCCTTCACCGGCCACAGGTCGCGGCCGTAGACGAATTCCGGCTTCACCTTCTCGCCGACCAGCCGCTTGAGCAGCACGTTGATGTCGGAGAGCACATCGCCGATGTCGAGCACCTGCGGACGCAGCGTCTGCTTGCGCGAGAACGCCAGCAGTTGCCGCACCAGCGCCGCGGCGCGGTTAGCGTTCTGCTTAATCTGCATGATGTCCTGGAAGGACGGATCGGTCGGCTTGTGCGCGTTGAGCAGGAAGTCATTCGCCATCATGATGGCGGAGAGCACGTTGTTGAAATCGTGGGCGATGCCGCCGGCGAGCTGGCCCACCGCCTGCATCTTCTGCGACTGGGCGAAGCTGTTCTCCAGCGTGCGCTTTTCGGTGATGTCGAGCAGATAGACGATGGCGGCTTCCGCGTCTCCCGCCGCCTGCTCGACCGAGGTGACGAAGAACTGGCCCCAGCGCTCCCGCGTGCTGTCCAGCATCGCATCGACCGGCGGAATGTCGCCCTGCCCGTCCGCGGCCTTGTTGATCGCCGCGACGAGTTCTCCGCGATCGCGTTCGTTGACGACAGCGAAGATCGACTTGTTGGCGGCACCTGTCGGCGACAATGACTGCGTCAGCTTCGCAAAGCGGGCGTTGGCGCGCACGATGTTGCCCGACTTGTCCACGGTCGCGATCGCCATCGGCGTGTGATCGAAGAAGCGCATAAAGCGCACTTCCGCCGCGCGCTGCGGATCGGCATGATCGTCGCGTGCGCGGTTGATCACCAGGGTACGCGACGCGCCGGGCGTACCGTCCGCGCCGAAGGCCAGCTTGTGATAGAGCCGCACCGGCATGGTCTTGCCGTTGCGCATTCGCAGATCGAGATCGAACGCTTCCGTCTTGACCTCGCCGGGCTCCGGCACGATCGAGGTCAGAAGCGAAGCGCCATCGCCGGACATGATGTCGGCGACCTTCAGGCCGCCCGAGCCGATTTCGGCGAGATCGTAATCCAGCCAGTTGGCCAGCGTCGCATTGACATAGACGAGTTCACCGGCCGCATTGACCGAGAAGAAACCGCACGGCGCATGGTCGAGATATTCAATCGCGTGCTGCAGTTCCTGAAAAACGTCTTCCTGCCGTTCGCGGTCGCGCGTGATGTCCGCCACCGACCACACCGAGAATTTCGACTGTCGCTTGTCGGCGCCGAGCGGCCGGACCCGCATCCGCAGCCAGCGGCCATGATTGCTGTCGACGCCGGCGACACGGACTTCTTCCTGCTGCCGTTTGCCTTCGCGCGACGCCTTGAGCAGGCGGAACACGGCTTCGGAGACATCAGGGTTGCCGATGAAGACGCGCTCGACCGGGCGCACGTCGTTCGGACCGGAGGCACCGGTCAGCGCCAGATAGGCCGTATTGGCATAGACCACATGGCCGCGGGAATCCGTCACCGCCAGCCCATCGAAGGCATGATCGGCAATCGGGCGCATGATCGGATCTTCCGCCAGCCGGTCGGCGAAGCGGACGATCCCCGCAGCGAAGGCGAACAGCGTGAACAGGCCGACCATCGCCAGCAGAGCGAGCAGCGCGAGGATGTAAGGCTGCGCCTGGCTGCGGCCCAAGGTCATGAATGCGACGGCGGCGGCGATGATCGCGCCGGCCACCAGCAGGACCAAAAGGATGCTGCCGCTGCGCGGCGCCGAGCCATGGGCTGCGGGAAAAGGGGAACGCAGATTGCTGTCCGTGTCGGTCGTCATTGCAGCCTGTTGGAATCGGCCCTGATTGTCTCTGAGTGCCTGAATCGACGCGCTCACGCAAACGACATTACGACTGCGCCAAGCACCGCGCCAGCGCCGGGGGCCTGATTCGCCGGATCAGGCCCGGCTGAACCCGCGCCTCAGCCGCATGACGTAGCCGATGACTTCGGCGACGGCGTGGTAGTGCTCGACCGGAATCTCGTCATCCACCTCGACGCTGGCGTGGAGCGCACGGGCCAGCGGCACATTTTCCACGATCGGTACGTTGTTGGCGGTGGCGATCTCCCTGATCTTGAACGCCAGCACATCGACGCCCTTGGCGACGCAGATCGGCGCGGGCATGCCGCGCTCATATCGCAGCGCCACCGCGTAGTGGGTCGGGTTCGTGATGACCACCGAGGCGGTGGGAACCGCCGCCATCATGCGCTTTTTCATGCGCGCGAACCGGATCTGCCTGATGCGGCCCTTGATATGGGGGTCACCTTCCGACTGCTTGTATTCTTCCTTGACCTCCTGAAGCGACATCTTCTGCCGCTCGAACCACTGCCGATACTGGAACAGGTAGTCGAGGACGGCGACCATCGCGAGGATGGCGACCACGGTGCCCATCAGATGAACCGAGATCGTCTTGGCCACGCCCAAAAGCGTGACCGGATCGAACCGGACCAGCGCATCGAGTTGATGGCGCTCCGGCCACAGCACCACGGCCATCACGATACCAACAGTGATTATCTTGAAAATGCCCTTCAGGAAGTTCGCACCGGCCTGCTTTCCGAACAGCCGCGCCGCGCCCGCCGCGGGAGAAATCTTGCTGAGCTTGGGGCTGATCGACTGCGTCGAGAACACCAGCCGGTGCTGGATCAGATTGCCGCAAACGCCCGCGATCAGCAGCAGCAGCAGCGGAACGCCGAGAGCGCCGATCAGGACGTATTCGAGCTGGCCGGTCAGCGACAGCAGGCCGGGCCCGTCGACACGAATCTCATGCATGTTCATGAGCAGATTACGCATCGGCACCAGGATTCCTGAGCCGATCGAGCCGGAGAAGGAGGACAGCAGCAGCGTCGATGCCGCGATCACGAACCAGGTGTTGACCTCCTGGCTCTTGGCGACGTCGCCCTTTTCCAACGCATCGTCGAGACGTTTTTGCGTCGGGTCCTGTGTTTTGGATTCCTTGTCCTCGTCGGCCATACCCTGCCCTCAGCCCCGTGGTGAGAGTTGGTTGAGGACGCCGCCGAAATAATCGAGGAACGTGCCCATCATCGTGGCGATGACGATGGCGAGGATCAGGAAGCCGCCCATGATCGAGAGCGGAACGCCGACGAAGAACACCTGCATCTGCGGCATCAGGCGCGCCAGTACGCCGAGTCCGAGATTGAAAACAAGACCAAACACGATGAAGGGCGCGGAGAGCTGAATGCCGATTTTGAACGCGGTGGCGAAAGCATTGGTCGCCAGCGCAGCGACATCGCCGCTCGACATCAACTCGCCCGGCTTGAAGGCGTTGTAGCTCTCGTTCAGCGCCGCGATCACCAGATGATGCGTGTCGGTCGAGAACAGCAGCGTCAGCCCGAGCATGGTCAGAAAATTGCCGATCAGCGCGCCCTGCTGCCCCTGCGTCGGATCGACCGCCGTCACGAAACCGAGACCGAGCTGCTGCGCGATCACCGAACCTGCTACCGCCAGCGCCGCCAGCGTGACGCGCGCGGTCGCGCCGAGCACGATGCCGATGATGATTTCGTGCACCATCAGCACCAGCATCGGCGCCATCGATGTCATGCTGACATGATAATCGGCGCGATGAAGCGGCAGAATGATGAGAGTCAGCGCCAGCGCGATGGCGAGACGAACCCGCACCGGGATGTTGGTTTCGCCGAAACCGGGAAGCAGCATCACCATGGCGCCGATACGCGCAAAGACAAGGATGAATGCTGCAGCAAGCGCCGGGAGCAGCGAAATGTCGATGCGCATGGAAAGCGTGCCTCTGGAAGATCTGCGCTGTGTCCGAACATCGCAGCCTTCCTCATCATGCGCTACCCGCCGATGATTCGCGACGATATCCGCAGCATCTGGCTGTTCAGCGCGTCGGCCATGAACGGCAACGCCAGCACCAGCGTGATGAAGATGGCGAGAATCTTCGGCACGAAAACCAGCGTCTGCTCCTGAATCTGCGTCAGCGCCTGCACCAGCGAGATCGCGACACCGACCACAAGACCCACCACAAGAAGCGGTGACGACACCTTCACGATGGTCCAGATCGCATCGCGCGAGACATCGAGAACTTCAGCACCTGTCATTTCAATCCCCTGCCCTTCGGGCGTTTGCAATCCCACGTCCTTCGAGGCTCGGGCGCTACGCGCCACTCGCACCTCAGGACGACGATCCTTCTGTTTCCGTCACCCTGAGGTGCCGTAGCGAAGCGGAGGCCTCGAAGGGCGACAGAAAACCGCGCTCCGCCGTCAGATCGGCATCCGCAGAATGTCTTCGTAGGCCTGAATGACCTTGTCGCGCACCGACACCAGCGTGGACACGGCGACGTCGGTTTCGGCCACCGCGGTGACGACGTCCATGACGTTGGCCTTGCCCTGTGCCATCGCCACGCTCTGTGCGTCCGACTTGCGGCCCGCGTCCAGCACGCCGTTCATGGCTTCCTTCAGCACCGCGCCGAACGAGGGACCATTGGTCTCTCCGGCCCGGCCGAGGCCGCCGGCGCCTCCGGCGGTATCCATGATCTTCGCAAGGCTTGCATAGGCATTGGCGGCGACTGTCGGTGAAGCCATGATGAGATGTCCTGTCAGGCCTTGAGAATGTCGAGGGTGCGCTGGATCATCCGGCGCGTGGCGGAAATGATGTTAAGATTGGCTTCGTAGGACCGCTGCGCCTCGCGCATGTCGGTCATTTCGACCAGCGAGTTCACATTCGGATATTTGACGTTGCCATTGGCATCCGCAGCCGGATTGCCGGGCTCGTGCTTCACGCGGAAGTCGGACATATCCGGCCTGATCTTGCCGAGGCTCACCACCCGCGATTCGAGCGTGCGGTCGAGTTCGGAAGAGAAGGTCGGAACCTTGCGGCGATAAGGATCACCGCCCGCGGTCTTCGCGGTGGAATCGGCGTTGGCGATATTTTCCGAAATCACCCGCATGCGCCCCGCCTGCGCGCGCAGGCCGGACGTCGCGATGCCCATCGACCTAAGAAAATCGTTTCCGTCGCTCATGGTCCCGCCCTTCCAGGCTCACTCGTGGGTTAGCGTTTGCCGATCGCGGTCTTGATCAGGCCGAGGCTGCGGCTGTAGAGCGAGGTCACCGCGGCATAGTCCATCTGGTTGGCCGAGACTTTCAGCATCTCGTCCTCCAGATTGACCGCGTTCCCCGCCGGGCGCGTCTCGTAGCCGCCGCGATTGTTGGCGTTGAAACTCTCGCTGACACCGGTCGCCTGAATGTGGCTGGCGCTGGTGCGGGCCATAGCCAGCGACGGCATCGCGCCGGTCATGGGACCGCTTCCAGTGCTGTCGAATTTGGGTTCCACCAGATCGCGCGGTTTGAAATTCGGTGTGTCCGAATGCGAAATGTTTTCCGCGAGCACGCGCTGGCGCTCCTGATGCCACTGCATCTTGGTGCGCAACGCGGACAACATGGGAAGATCGTTGATCGGCATCGGCCTGCTCCGCCTGACCCGAAGCGGCGCCTCAGGTAGGCAGAATTTGCCGCCTGTATGGTTAATAAGAGGTTAAGACGTGAAGCGGCCCACTTTCGCCACGAATGGCCTGCATGCGGCAAACCATTGAAGTTCCGGCATAAGATGGCTTTTGAACCGGAGGCTTCGATGCGATATTGATTTCACTGGCGGCACAAAATGCCACCGGGAATTAACGACTCAGCGCGCTTCGCACTCCCCCATCCCGAATTGCTTGTTTCGCGGCGGGTAGCCTGCGAATCTGGCATAGATTAAGAGTGTGGTTTGACGGGGACAGGATATGCCGCAAACACTTTGGTTTTTCATCGCTTTCGTCATCGTTCTGGCGTTGATCGGGCTCGCCACATGGCTGGTCCGCCGGTTCGGTGGCGCCGCGCTCGGCTCCAGCGCCAGCCGGGGCCGGATGCCCCGTCTCGCGGTGATCGATGCAGCCGCCGTTGACGGCCGCCGCCGCCTCGTTCTGGTCCGGCGCGACAATGTCGAACATCTCTTGATGATCGGCGGGCCGACCGACGTCGTGGTGGAACCGAACATCGTCCGCAGCATGCCCCAGCGCGATCAGGTGCCGCGCGCGCCCGCCGGCACGGAACTGCCGCCGCGCCTCGCGCCCGAAGCCGGATGGTCTGACGCCGAGCCGCCGCTGGCCGATACGTTCGATCATCGCGAGCCGCCCGCTCCCGAGTTGCCGCCGCGTCCCGCACGCAGCTCATATAACGATGACGCGCGCCGCGCCCCGCCCGCGCTGCCCGATCGTCACACCGATTCAATGCCGGGCTTCACGCCCGAGCCGATGGTGCGTCCGCAGCCACAGCGTCCGGAACCTGTGCTGCGCGCCGATCCGCCGCGTGCGATTCCGCGCAGCGAGCGTACCGAACCGATGCCGCCACGAATGCCGCGCCCGAGCGATACCGCGCCCAAGGCACCTCCGATGGCACCTCCACTGCCGCCCCGCGCAGCACCGCATCCCGTCGAACCCGTGCCGCTATCATCCGCGGATCAGAATCTTGCGGACATGGCCCAGCGCCTTGAAGCCGCCTTGCGCCGGCCGGGCGGAGAGACTCGCGCCGAAAGCGCATCCACTATCGGAGCCGTCGAGCGCCCCGGCGCGCCGCCTGTCGTTCCCGAACCGCCTCGCGCTCCGCGCTCCGCAGGGCCGTCGGCGCCGCCTCCGCCGCCCTCCACGGCGACCGCGTTTGAAAATCTCGAAGACGAGATGGCCAACTTGCTTGGCCGTCCGAAGCCTCCCGCGTGAGGCCGTCGAGACACCCGCGTAGAGTTTTATTCATTGCCAGTCTTGTCGCACTCGCCGGATTTCTGATCGATCCGGCGGGCGCGCAGGATATCAGCATCAATCTGGGCGCCGGCAACGGCGGCGTCACCGAGCGTGCGATCCAACTGATCGCGCTGCTGACGGTGCTGTCGATCGCGCCGTCCATCCTCATCATGATGACGTCGTTCACGCGCATCGTGGTGGTCCTGTCGCTGCTGCGGACGGCGCTCGGCACGGCCACCGCGCCGCCGAACTCCGTCATCATCGCGCTGGCACTGTTTCTCACCGGATTCGTGATGGGACCGGTGCTGCAGAAGTCTTATGACGACGGCATCAAGCCGCTGGTCGCCAACCAGATCACCGTCGAACAGGCGTTCGAGCGCGGCACCGTTCCACTGCGCAGTTTTATGCAGAAGAACGTCCGCGAGAAGGACCTCAAGCTGTTCATGGATCTGTCGGGCGAGCCGCCCGCGGCTTCACCCGAGCAGATGTCGCTGCGCATTCTCATTCCCGCCTTCATGATTTCGGAACTGAAGCGCGCCTTCGAGATCGGCTTTCTGCTGTTTCTGCCGTTCCTCATCATCGACCTCGTGGTCGCATCGGTGCTGATGTCGATGGGCATGATGATGCTGCCGCCGGTGGTGGTGTCTCTGCCGTTCAAGCTGATCTTTTTCGTGCTGGTGGACGGCTGGTCGCTGGTGGCGGGCAGCCTGGTGCAGAGCTACGGCGGCGGATAGCGGGGCGGGCGAACATCTTCGCTTACGCTCGCGATGATGCCAGGCTCATCGCTTTGCCGCGACCGGCTTCAGTCCCCTGATGGCAGGCAGCGCACCGGTCGGATTGGGGTCCGCCTTGATGGCCGGTGGCAGCTTGGCCCGTGCCATGGCATCGGGGAAACGGGTCTTCATCTCGCGCAGGAAGCCGTCCAGCGTATCGATGCTCGCCGCCATCTTGGCGATGCGCGCGAAGTCCACGCTGTTCGCTGTCGCAGGTTTTGATGCGAGATCGAAAGCCTCGCGGTCATTGCCGTCCATTTTCGCATTGTACTTTTCGCGGAAGCGCGAGAGGCCGATCGCATCTTCCGCCAGTGCGTAGCCGATCGCGGCGCGAATGATGTCACTCTTTTCACTGGTCGAAAGCGGCTGGAAATCGCGCCAGCGGTCACCATAGAGCAATTCGATCTGCTCGGCGGATTCACGCCAGCGCCGCGACGCCCAGTAGATATCGGAGCGCAACCGGACAGCTTCGCGGCCCGATACATTGGTGATGATGTCCAGCGCCAGTTCGTGACGGCCGATGTCGCTTTGCGCCCGCGCCTCGAGCAGCAGGCGCTGCTGGCGGATTTCTCCCGCGAGATCGCCGATGCGGGTGGTTCGCAAAGCAGAAATAGCCCGTTCCGGCTTGCGGTTCATCAGGTAGACCATCGCAAGCCGGGATGCGACCTGCGCGCGCGCCGAACCCTCGAGCCGGTAGTCGATCTGGTACTGCAGCAACTCGCTTGCCTGATCGAGCAGATCGACCCCGACAAGCCGATCCGCCAGCCGCCGGATCATTTCGTCACCACGACGGCCGATCGGCGTGAGATCGCGGAATTCGTAGAACATCGCAAGCGCTTCCACCGGAGGAAGATCGTCGCCCTTGGTACCGTTGAATATCTGCTCGAAAAGCAGTGACGCATCGTCCTGCATCCTGCGGGACGTTTCGGAGTTCGGCTGCAATATGGTTGCGGTGCGGACGGCAGCGAAGGATTCCTGATAGCGGCCCTTCGCGGCATACAGGCGCGACAGCATATCGAGCGTGCGCACCTCGATGGAATCGCCGCGCCACATCATCGCAAGCACTTCAAGCTCGCCAAGCGCATCGTCGTCGCTGATTTCACCGCGCTTCTGGCGCAGCGCGATGCTGCGCAACTGCGCCTCGACCGATGATGGTCGATCCGCGGACTCTGTCGCGGTCTTGAACGCATCCAGTGCATCCTGATCGCGGCCGAGCGCTTCGGCCAGCCGTCCGCGCAGCAGGGCAATCGATCCTGCCTGCTCGGGCGCAACGCCGACCATTTCAAGATCGTTGCTGCGCGATGCCGCGCCCGGATAATCCCTGACCTCAAGCGCGGCGCGGAATGCGTCAGCGATCACGATCCGCTGCAGGTCGAGCGGCAGCGCCGTAATGGCAAAGTCGGCGTTCTTGAATTTTTCGCGGGCATCCACCCACTTCTCCTGCCGCGCCAGAACCAATGCTTTCCAGAGTTGCGAATCGATGTTCGCGGTGACAGCGGGATTGTTGATGTCCGCAGCGCCAATTTCCGGATAGCCAGCCAGCGTGCTCGCGACAGCATGGAGCGTGAGGGCGGAGGCATCCTCCTCGTTCGGCTTGATCTCCGCAAACGCGAGATCGAGAATACCTTTCGCTTCATGGTACAGCCCGCGCGCGACATAGAACCGCGCAAGGTTCACATGGGCAGGCAGCCGCGCCACTCCCGTCGCAAGAGACGCCGCCGTCAGCAGCCTGTTGCGGGTGGGAATGAACTCCGCCGTCTGAAAGCTGCGCCACTCGGGGACATCGAAAATCGGACGGATCGCGGCCGTGGCATGGTCCGGCGCGGACATCGCGGTGGACAACGTCAAACCGCCGGGGCGGGTCAGCGTCAATGTGTCGGTCGCGACATTCGCGGTCACATCATCGGACTTCGGCTGAACGACGACGCCGTGAATCGTCTCAAGCAGGGAGAACTCCACGAACTCCTGGCGCTTGATGAATCTGCGCGGCGACCCACCGGCCGTCACAACTATCAGCGTGTCACCCGCGTCGGGATCCGTGAAGCGATGAAGGCTGCCAGCCTTCGCCAAGGCAATGTTCACGCTCGCATGACCGGGATCGGCGAGATTGCGCGCGGTGGTGAGCGGCTGCGATGGCGACGGCGTCCTGTCGGCGAACACGAGCGTCCATTCACGTTCGTCACCGGTCAGCGCGGCAAGTTTCGGGCGATTCAACCGAATGCGAAGCGCGCGGCCCTTCGGCACATCGACCGACGTCACGTCGGCGACAACCAGAGACCCTTCGCGGCGGATGGCGCTGGCGTCGATCGGCTGGTCGGTATCGAACACCAGCCAGATCGCATCGGAACGACGAAACACCGCCGCGGCGGTTGGTGTCTTGAATGGAAACGTGATGCGGAAATCGTCGCTCGACAGCCTCGCCTCGGCGGTGATGCCGGACGAAGCGGGGACCGCAACGGTTTCGGGCGACGCTGCCTTGACGACGGCCGGTGGGGGCGGCGCTGGTGGAGGCGGTGCCTCCGCCGGTGCAGCCACCTTGACCGGCGCCTCGGCGGCGGGCGCAGCTTTTGGGGCGGGATCCGCCTCGGCTGCAACGACCGGCTTAGCGGCGGCGTCGGTATTTACATTCGCAACGGCAACTGGCGGCTGCACGTCAGGCTTGATCTCGAGCGCGGCTTCGTGCGCGATCTGCTCGGACGTGGGCGGCACGATCTCGCGAGCCTTGTCAGCGGGCGTCGCAGACGCTGCCTTCTGCTTCGATGTGTTCGCGGCCTGCGGCTTGTCCGCCGTTCCGAACGTCACATCGACGATGTAGTTCTTTTCTTCCCGGAAGGCGCGAACGTCCGTCTCGCCGATCAGCGCAATATCGACGCGGGATGTTTCGCCGTCCATCTTCTGCTTGACCGACTGGATGTTCGCCGGCATGCCGATTTTCGCGTCGGCCAGATCGAATGTCAGCGGCGACGAGAACGACAGCGAGAACTTGTCATTGATCAACGACGACGACACGCTGACATTGTCCGGCGTCTCGAAGACGAAGCGGACGAAGGTCGGCTGCACCGATACCCTCACCCGGACCGGCGGCCGCTTGGTGGCTTCATCCGCCATCTTTTGCAGACGCAAGGCGCGCTCTGCCGCGATCGCGCGATCAGACAGCTCCTTCACGACTTCCGCCGGCAGCGCGGGCGGCAGGCCGGTCCATTTCTCGGGCAACAGATCGATGAAGACGCGTTCGCCCGCGGCCATCGTGTTGACGCGGACCTTCTGCGCTAGCGCCATGCGGATCGCCGTGCCGTCGGGATCGCGGCGAACCGAGGTGACGTAGGCCGGAAGCGCATCGGACAACAGGTCGATGGGGACGCTGACCGGCGTCTTGAACTGAACGATGAGGACGCCTCCCGCGACGGTCACTTCCGTCGGAACGTCCTGCTGGAATTTCAGAAGCAGCCGCGCGTAACCGGTCTGCGCCGTCAGCGTCGCCTCACCCTTGACCGGATCAGCCGCCCGGACGGCTCCGGCAGCAAGCGGCAGACAGAGCAAAACGCTCGCAAGAATCGAGGCCCGCAAGCCACGGCCGAGCCGGCCCGCGAAAGACCGGGCTTTCAAGCCGGTCGCAGGGGCGGCCTTCAGCGTGTGAGCGGCCTGGCAGAACATTCCGAATCTTTCTCGACGCGTCTTTCTCTAAGCTCTCTTTGTAACCAGTCCCGCAGTCCGGGCGCTTCGCCTGCGCCATTCTGACTCTAGGTTTCGGCTGTTAAGGACTTGTTTAACCTCTCGCCTCAGTTGCGCGCCGAAGGCCTGCCCTCGATCTTGGGCAACTCGTTCGCCGATGCTGATTTGTCACCGGTTGCGCGGCGCGCCAGTTCGACGGTCAGCCGCTCGGCCGCCTCCGGCTGCATCTGCCCCATGATGTCCGACATCTTGCGCGGCGCGATCTGCGATGCGATGTCGAACAGCACCGACAATTCAAGCCGGTCGAAAACCCGCGCGGCATCCTTCGGCTTCATCGACTCGTACATGGTGACGAGCCCCTTGAAACGCGCAGCCTCCGCTTCGTTCTTCTGCTGGCCGGCGGCCGTGACGCGCGCCTCGGTGGCCTTCATCTCCTCGATCCGGCCTTCGATCCGCTTTTCCGCGGACTTCATCAGGCTCTCCCGGATTTCGATTTCGCGCGCACGGGTGTCGAGTTCCTGACGCCGCGATTGCAGACGCTCCAGCACCGCGCGTTCGGATGCACTGACCGGAGGATTCGGATCGGGATAGACCACCTTCCCATCCGGAATCGGCGCGGCTTCCGGGGCCGCAACCACGGGCTCCTTCTTGGCCTCGACCGAGCCCGTGATATCCGAAATGTCCGGCGCCTTGCCCGGCGCGGGGAAGCCCAATGTCTCCTGCGCCCATGACCTCGGCTGGGGAGCATCATCGTTGAGGATGTATCCGCCCTCCAGAAGCAGCCCCGATATCTTGAGCACGGCCAGACAGCAGGCCGCGATCAGCAAAACCGGAACTATCCGTATGTCACGCAGGAGACTCTTCATGCTGCGAGGCCGGTCGCCTTTCGCCGGTCAGAGAACGCCTGAGCCGCTGCAAGCAAGGCCTTCGCATTGGCAGCCTTCGGCGCCGCGGCGGCTGTCGTCGCGGCGGGTGGCGCGGCCGATGCCGGCGCTGCTTCCGCGCTGGACGGGCGCGCGGCGAGCGCGATCTGCGACAGGCGGTTGAGGATTTCATTGCCCGCCGCGACCTGCTTGGCGAGATTGGCGGACAGCAACGTGCCGGTCGTAAGCTGATTGCCGAGGCTTTCGTCGCATTCGCGGACGGTGACCTTCAGCCCGCCGATGGCGCGCTCGGCGATTTCCGTCGCCGTCACCAGTTCGGCGATCATGCCGCGCATCGAGGCTTCGTCGGCCTTGAGCCGCTTCAGGCGCCTGTTCAGAAGCGCGCAGTATCCGATCGTGAGCACAAGCAGCACCGCCACAAGGCTCTCGATCACCAATCCGAACAAGTGGCTCATTGTGCCTCCATCAATTTGGTTTGCTCATCCTGTTTCTCGAACATCGCGTAAGATGTCTGCGGCTTGCGCAGCGGCTTGGTGACGCGAATGGCGACATTGTCGCCGACACGCCCCATCCGCCCTTCGCTGAGGATCACGTTGCCGCAGCGAACGGATATCTGCGCATCGGGCCGCACGTTGAGCGGCAGGGTGTCGCCGACTTTCAGGCTCATGATCTTCTTGAGTGGAATATCGGCTTCGTAGAGAACCGCATCGACCGCAATTTCGGCCTGCGCGATCTCGGTGGCGAGGTGCCCTTCCCAGATCGGATCGCGGCCGAACTTTTCACCCATGAACATCTGCAACAGCACGCCGCGGATGGGCTCGATGGTCGCGTAAGGCAGCAGAAGCTCGATATTGCCGCCGCGATCTTCCATGTCGATGCGCAGGCGCACGAGGATCGCAGCATTGGCGGGTCGCGTGATCGCGGCGAAGCGCGGATTGGTCTCAAGCCGGTCGATGGTGAAACGCACCGGCGACAGCGGCTTGAACGCCAGCTCCGCATCCGCAAGAACGACTTCGACGAGGCGCTTGACCAGATTGGTTTCGATGGTGGTGTAAGGCCGGCCTTCGATCCGCAGCGCCGGCTGGCCGCGACGGCCGCCGAGAAGCACATCGATGATCGAATAGATCAGGCTCGAATCCACGGTGAACAGACCGAAGTTTTCCCACTCCTCGGCCTTGAACACCGACAGCACGCAGGGCAGCGGGATCGAGTTGAGATAGTCGCCGAAGCGCACCGACGTGATGCGATCCAGCGAGACTTCCACGTTGTCGGAGGTGAAATTGCGCAGGCTGGTCGTCATCAAGCGCACAAGGCGATCGAAGACGATTTCGAGCATCGGCAGACGCTCGTACGACACCATCGCGGAATCGATGATGGAGCGGATGCCGGAATTCTCGTCGATATTGAGTTCGCCGTCGCTGAAACCGAGCAGATTGTCGATTTCTTCCTGCGACAGGACGCGCTCGCCGCCGCCCTTGCTGATGTCGAAGCCACCGTCGTCGACCATGGCGGCCCACTGGGCGGCCATCGCCTCCGTCATTTCATTGGCGGCGGCCTCGGCGGCAGCCGCTTCCGGATCCTCGGAGTCCAGCGCGCCTTCCCATTCGGCGGCGAGAGCGTCCTGATCGACGTTATTATCACCCGGCGACATGATCCCAGCTTCCGTCCGTCACTGAACGACGATTTCCTTGAACAGCACGGCGTTCACCTGATTGGGCGAGATCGCGGCGTTGACGCGCCGGGTCAGCTCTTCCTTCAGGCGAAACAGTCCGATCGATCCGTTGAGGTCGGTTGGGCGCAATTCGCGCATATAGGTCTGAAACAGGTCCATCACGCGCGGCATGTTGGGCTGGATCTGCGCGACCAGCGGCTGATCCTTGACCTCCAGCACGACCCTGACCTTCAGATACTGAATGCGCTCGCCCGGCGCGTTCGCCAGATTGACCAGCACCTCCGGCACATCGAGGAATACCGGCGGTTTCGGCGGCGGCGCTGCAGCATGCTCTTCCTTGCCGTGGCCGCGCATGAAGAAGAACCAGCCGCCCCCGCCAAGCGCGAGCACCAGGACGAGCACGCCCGCAATCATGATCAGCTTGCGTTTGCTTTTCGGAGCGGCGCCTTCCGCTGCCGCGCCCTCTTCGACCTGATCGTCGTCTGCCATAGCCCCCGCCCGCGATTATGGGATGGGCTCGATGCTGCCGAACTGGCTTTAAATGACGCGATACAAAGGCCGCCGGCGCGTGAGCGCCCTCTTCCGGCAACCTATGGCCGCAATGGTTAACGAAACCTTTCTTTCGTGCCTCAAGTGGGAAAATTTTGCCGGGGCAACATGGTCAACAAGAGGTTATTGCCGCCCTTCGGCGCGCCTGAAAATCACCAACTATCTGAAAATGTTCAAATTTTCACTTTGGCACAGCTCTCGCATTGTTAACGGCGAACCGCGGCTTGGGAGAGCCTCAACGGTTCGCACGATCCGCGGCACGTCTTGGGAGAGGCGAGCCACGGTTCAACAAGGGGAGACTGGCCGATGGAGAATACGCTTCTCGTCGCATTATCGCGGCAGATGTCGCTTGAGCGGCAGATCGACGTCATTGCCAACAACGTGGCCAATGTGAACACCAACGGCTTCAAGGCCGACAAGTCGGTGTTCGAGGAATATCTGAACACCGGGGCGCGCGAAGACAATTTCACGCCGTCCGACCGGCGCGTCAGCTTCGTGCTCGACCGCGCCACCTACCACGACTTCGGACAGGGCTCGGTGGAGAAAACCGGCAGCCCGCTCGACGTCTCGATCGACGGCAAGGGATTCATCGCGGTTCAGACCCCGCAGGGCGAACGCTACACCCGCGACGGTTCATTCCAGATCAACGGGCAAGGTCAGCTCGTCACCTCCGGCGGCAATATCGTTCTGGGCACCAACGGCCCGATCGTGTTCCAGCCGACCGACCGCGACATCAAGATCTCGGCTGAAGGCACCATCACCGTCGGCGAAGGCATCGTTACCCAGTTCGATTCCATTCGCGGCCGGCTGAAGCTGGTCAAATTCGACAATCCGCAGCGTTTGACGAAGGAAGGCGCGAATCTTTACGCGGCAGGCAGCGCAGCGGCGCAGGCCGACACCACCTCGCGCATCAATCAGGGCTTTGTCGAGAAGTCCAACGTCAACGCCGTCACCGAAATGACCCGCATGATGGAAGTCATGCGCACCTATCAGTCGGTCGCCTCTCTGATGCAGCAGCAGAGCGATCTCCGCAAAAACGCAATCCAGATGCTTGCCGAAGTTCCGGCATAAGGAAACCGATCCATGCGCGCCCTTTACACAGCAGCGACCGGAATGGCGGCCCAGGAACTCAACGTCCAGGTCATCTCCAACAACATCGCGAACCTGCGCACCACCGGCTACAAAAAGCAGCGCGCGCAGTTCCAGGACCTCATCTACGAGCACGTCCAGCGCGTCGGCGCGCAGGCCTCGGACCAAGGCACCGTCCTGCCGGTCGGCATCGATATCGGCGGCGGCGTCAAGACCGTCGGCACGCCGCGCCTCATGACGCAAGGCACGCTCAACCCCACCGGCGGCGATCTCGACATCGCCATTCGCGGCGAGGGTTACTTCAAGATCCAGATGACCGACGGCACCTACACCTATACGCGCGACGGCTCGTTCACGACCGACGGCACCGGCCGCGTCGTGAATGCGCAGGGCAATCCCGTGCAGCCGACCATCACTATTCCGCAAAATGCGTCGCAGCTCACCATCAACGCGCAAGGCCAGGTGTCCGTCGTTTTGCCGGGAGGCAACAACACGCCGACCGTGGTCGGACAGATCGGCCTGACGCGCTTCATCAACAAGGCGGGCCTGCAATCGATCGGCGACAACAACTTTGTCGACACGCCTGCATCAGGCCCGCCGCAGGACGGCCTCGCCAACGCCGACGGCTTTGGCGACATGCAGCAGCGCAATCTCGAAGGCGCCAACGTCGAAGTGGTGTCGGAAATCTCCGACCTGATCGCCGCGCAGCGCGCCTACGAGATGAACGCCAAGGTCGTCAGTGCCGCCGACCAGATGATGCAGTCCACCACCGGCATGTTCCGTTGAGGGAGGGAATGATGTTGCGTTCGATTGTCATCGCCGCCGCCCTCCTCGCCGGATTGTCCGGCGTGGCCCTGGCGCAGTCGGAACAGGACTCTGTGTCCACTCCGATGCTGCGCGCAAACGTCACCGTCAGCAGCGATGTCGTTCGCGTCGGCGACCTGATCGAGAATGCCGGCAGCGCGGCGCAGATCGCCGTCTTCCGTGCTCCAGACCTCGGCACCACGGGCTCTCTGCCTGTCGCGCAACTGCTCTCGGCGCTGCGCGCACATCAGGTGATCGGCGTCGATACGCGCGATATCCGCGAAGTGTCGGTGACCCGCTCGTCGCGGACGCTGGCATCGAAAGAAGTCGGGGAGCAGATCGCCCGCGTTCTCGAGCGTCGCAACGGCCTCGGCGACGCCGCCAACATCTCGGTGACGTTCGATCGGGATCTGCGCGAACTGCAGCTCGATGCCGCGAACACCGGTGACATGCGTGCTTCCATCGTGCGGTTCGATCCGCGCAACGGCCGGTTCGATGTCACGTTCGAGATCGCCAACGAAGTCACCTATACGCCGACCAAGCTCCGCTTCACCGGCACCGCCATCGAAACCGTCGAAACCGCGGTGCTGACCCGCAGCGTCGAGCGCAACGATATCCTGAAAGCATCTGACATCGCTGTCGAACGGCGGCCCAAGGCCGAAGCCGGCAACGATGCCGCTCTCCGCAACCGCGCCATCGGCATGCAGGTGCGCAAGCAGATGCGGGCTGGACAGGTCCTCAAGGGCGCCGATCTCGGCAAGCCCGACATGGTGTCGCGCGATCAGCCCGTCACGCTGATTTACGAAGTACCCGGCCTGTATCTCACCGGACGCGGCAAGGCCGTGGACAGCGGTACCGAAGGCGACGTCGTCAACATCATGAACCTGCAATCCAAGCGCGTCGTGCAGGGCATCGTCGTCGGCCCGGGCCAGGTCTCGGTGGTCGCCCCGGCGCCGCGCCTGACGACCGCAGCTCTTGCCGCCAACGACCAGCCAGCCAGCACCGCAACCGAATCCAGAAAAGCCGAGTAACAGTTATGTCGAAGTCTTCCGCGTTGAACCGTATCGTCGTTACCGGCACCTTGCTCGCGCTCGGCACGCTTGCCAGCGGCTGCTCGTCGCTGGACCGGCTCGCCGCAATCGGCGAAAAGCCAAAGCTCTCGGCGATCGACAACCCGACCACGCAGGCTGGCTACAAGCCGGTGTCGATGCCGATGCCGGCGCCGCAGCCAGCATCCTTCAACCCGAACTCGCTATGGCGGAACGGTTCGCGCGCCTTCTTCAAGGATCAGCGCGCGCACCAAATCGGCGACATTCTCACGGTGACGGTCAACTTTACCGACAAGGCCAACATCGCCAACGAAACCCAGCGCACCCGCACCAACGCGGAAAATTCCGGCATCACGAATTTCTTCGGTATCGCGAAGCTGCCCGGCACCAACTCGGGCGGCAACATGCTGACGACGGCTTCCACCTCGTCGAGCGACGGCAAGGGAACGGTCAACCGTCAGGAGGCCCTGCAGACCAACGTCGCGGCGGTGGTGACCCAGTTGCTGCCGAACGGCAATCTCGTTGTCGAAGGCAAGCAGGAAATCCGCGTCAACTTTGAAATCCGCGAACTGGTCGTGGCGGGCATCGTGCGGCCGGAAGATATCCAGAGCGACAACACCATCGACTCCAGCAAGATCGCGCAGGCCCGCATCGCGTATGGCGGACGCGGCCAGCTCAGCGATGTGCAGCAGGCCCGCTACGGCCAGCAGGTATTCGACGTGCTGCTGCCCTTCTGACGCCGGTTCTCATAACGAGCATCGCACTCTGAAAAAGGATCTGACGTAGCTCGCAGTTTCTCACGGGGCGGCTCCCACCGTCTCTCTCCCAGCTCCCACATCGAGCGGCGAACCTAGGCGCAGCTCGATGTACAAAGACACAGCCTTCGTCAGCTCCCCTGACGAAGGCTGTGTTCATTTGAACGGGATAATTCAGATCCCGATCGGCCCACAATTAGATGGCTATTCGCGCATTCCAGTAACCGTTTGATTACCCTGAGACACAAACGAAGCGCACGTGATTGGTTGAGTAAGAATCGCTGACGTAAGAGAGACCTCAGATTTTTCGACGGTCTCAGCATGTTCCTTGATCAGCTCTCCGTACTCGTTGCAATCGGCTTTTCAGGTGCGTCCCTCGGCATCACCTTCCTGACGATGTGGGCGATTGGAAGATCCGAGAAACACCTGCTGATCTGGTCGATTGGCCTTGCGACCATCATCGCCGGAGTCGTGCTCTTCGGAATCGTCGTGGAGCATTACAGCGCCGGGGCTCTCCTGGCATCGTTCCTGCTCCTGATCGCGGGCTTCGGATTTCTTTATGCGGGCTGCGCCAGATTTTGTACGGGTCATGCCAACTGGGTTTCGGCAATCGTCCTTGTCGCCATCAGCGCCGTCCTGACATCTGCGGCGTTCGCACTCGGTTATTCCGGAATCGGAGCAATGATCGGCAATGTCGCGATCGGGGTGTTTCTCATTCTGATCGCACGCGACTACTGGCTGGCGCGAGCCGAAGCTCCGACTCTGATGACAGTTAATGCCATCTGCTGTGTCGCGACCGCGGCTTCCTTCATCGCATGCGGTTTTGCGCTCGCCGAGCAGGGCCAGCTTGTTTTGACATCCCGCCCCTCGAACTGGGCGGAGCAGGTCAACTCCATTATGGCGATTATCGGATTGACCGGCATCGGGGCCCTGTCTCTCACCCTGAACCAGATGCGGATTGCGAACAGTCACAAATCGGACGCGATGAAAGACGCTCTTACCGGACTTCTCAACCGGCGCGCGCTGCTCGACAATCCCGCGGAGATCGCGCCTGCCGGCACGGCCGTGGTCATGATGGATCTGGATTACTTCAAGTCGATCAACGACCGGTTCGGACATCACTCCGGTGACAGGATATTGAAGGTCTTCGCCGAACTGATACGCGAGAACGTGCGCACCAACGATCTCGCAGCGCGTCTTGGCGGGGAAGAGTTCTGCGTCATCATGCCGGATTCGACATCAGCCTCAGCCGCAGCGGTCGCTGACCGCATCCGGTCGCAAATCGAGGCGACGGTCATCCAGACCGCTCGCGGACCGATCCGCTCAACCGTCAGCGCGGGAATTGCCGTTCGCTCGAACGGTCCGGAAACGCTCCAGTCGCTGCTCAACAAGGCGGATGCTGCCCTCTATGAAGCCAAAGCATCCGGCCGCAACCGCGTCCAGATCTCGGACTTCAGCCTCGTGGCATGAGGCCCGATATTGCGGCACGTCGCTGACCCTCAGCGCTTCCCCTGCACCTTCTGATAGATGTAGGACGCATCGAAGCCGCCGATCGCCGTCAGCTTTTCCCAGTTTTTGACGGTCAGTATGCCGCCGCTCCATTCCGCTGCTCCGCTTTTGCGGAGCTTCTGCAGATTTCTGTTCACGGTCGCGATCGACATGCCGAGCGCTTCGCCCAACTGGGTTTGACTCAGCGGCAGCGAACAGGACTTTCCATCCTCGAGGCCCACGGCCACGGACCGGTAGTAGATTTCCGCAAAGAAATGAGCGAGCCGGGCCGCCCCGTGGCGGCTGCTGTTGTTGGTGATCGCCATCCGGAAGATCGATGCGTCGATCAGCGTCTCGCGCCAGACCACGAAGCCGATCTGAGGACGGTGCTTGAACAGTTCGAAAAGCTCTTGATGGGGGATCGAATAGACCGCGGCCTCGCCCATCGCACAGACCGAATGGTCCATGTGATCCAGAAACAGACCTTGCGCGTCAGCCCAGTCGCCGGAGATATGCAGCGAAATGTACTGCCGCTTTCCATCGCTCATGGTGTGATAGCGCGCGAGCATTCCTCTGCTCACCACGGCACATGCAGTGGCCTTGTCGCCCTGTCGGCAGAAATCCTCCCCGGATTCCAGTTCGCGATACACAAAACTGAGTTTGCGTATGGCGGCCACATCGTTCGGGTCCAGCCGTGAATGCTGTCGGAGCTTTCGCAACAATATGTCGGGCGGCGTCATAGCCGGACAACGCGCCAAAGAAGAATTGGTTCTTTATCAAATGATAAAACCTCGGCTTGTCGCCCGACTATAGTTTGTCGCTCCAGCAGGGCGCAGACCGAATTCATGAATAACCGACCAAGTGAAAATCAGGAAAAGTGGAAGAAAATGGCCGATGAGGCCCGAGCCAAGGCGGCGACGCTTCCGCCCGGCCCTGAACGCGACGCGCTGCTGAAGCAGGCCCGGCAACTCGATACGGCAATCCATCTCAACGAATGGGCGTCATCCCCGGGCCTTCGCCCACCGAAGTCATAGAATTCATGAGACGTCCGACCAAGACTAGCTGGACCGAAGAGGATCTGGATCGGCTGAAGGCCCATGTCGAATCCGGAGGCTCCGCCGCGCGGGCCGCGGTGATCTTCAAGCGCTCGATCCTGTCCGTGAAGCAGGCCGCGCGGCGCGCAGGCTGCCCCTTTCCGCACGACCACGCGCTCAGACGAAAGCTGCGCAACCTCACTTCATGACGCGGTGCCAAACAAAAAACCCGACAGCCATGAGCTGTCGGGCTTGGTACCGATCATCCAGTCCAGTGAGGACTACTCGTCGCGATAAACCTTCTCGCGCTTTTCATGGCGTTCCTGCGCTTCGACGGACAGCGTCGCAATCGGGCGCGCTTCCAGCCGCTTCAGCGAGATCGGCTCGCCAGTCTCTTCGCAGTAACCGTAGGTGTTGTCTTCGATCCGCTGGAGCGCGGCGTCGATCTTGGAGATGAGCTTGCGCTGGCGATCGCGGGCGCGAAGCTCGATGGCGCGATCGGTTTCGGACGACGCACGGTCTGCCAGGTCAGGATGATTGACGTTCTCTTCCTGAAGCTGCTGAAGCGTGGTCTTTGATTCCCGAAGGATTTCGTCCTTCCAGTCGAGGAGCTTCTTGCGGAAATATTCCCGCTGACGCTCGTTCATGAAAGGCTCTTTTTCCGTAGGCCTGTAATTCTTCAACTTTTCCAAGTGCGGTCCGTGTCGAAGTGCAAGGCGGGAGGGAAAGGCCCGTCCGCGCGGGAGCTTATATAGCGGTGGCCTGTGACAAACAATATCGCCCGTGAGGCGTCATTGCCCCGGATCTGCCGGTTTGGCGATCCGTCCACAGGGAACCGCAGAGGTAAAAAAAAGCAGGAAATACAGGGATTCAGGAGGGCGGCAGCCGCTTACTGGCCCGCTTTCGCGAGTTCGACTTCGACCCGAAGCTCGATTTCCGACAGCACCTGATCAAGCCCCGGATCGCCGGACGAGGCCTTCAGATCGGCCGCGGCCGTCCGCAGCCGGGCCACCGTACGCGAATCGAACGACCCGGCGAGCAATCCGATCTTGAGATCATCGAGCGCATCGAGCGCGGTCCGCCCCTTGGCAACGGACCTTTTGCGGCGTTCCGTGGCGTCTTCGATCCCCTGCATGGCCAGCAATGCGTCGATGCTGCCGGCGGCACGTGGCGGCGCGGCTGACCGCGTTTCCGCCGTCGTACCGACGTCGCCGAGGGAAAAGGATGACGAACTTGAACGCCGGGCGCCGGGTGCCGGCGCCGCGATGCTGGTTCCATTGGGTCCGTAGATTCGCATTGCGCTTGTCCTGCGAGGCTGCCGCTTCTGGAAAGCGCGGCCTCATTCCTCACCATCGCGGCGAGTCACAACCCAAGGTGGCCGTTTATGGTTAACGGAAGGTAAACGACCCGGCAATTTATGCCGGATGCGGCAAGTTTACCGCGGGGCGTCCGAGGACAGGTGTCTAGGATAATATAAATACACAAGCAAAAACAACGAAATATCCGATTTCGCACTCTGGCACGGTGCTCGCATAGACCGTTGTGGGACCCGTTTCGTGGGGAGCACGGCACGGACCCGCAAAGACCTCAGCGGGGAGCAGAGGATGTTTCGGACTTTTCGGGCAGTCTGCATGGCCATCGCCGCGCTGACCGCCGTCATCGGTGCCAGTGGTACGGCCGACGCAACATCGCGGATCAAGGATCTCGCGAATATCGAAGGCGTGCGCCAGAACCAGTTAATCGGCTACGGTCTCGTGGTCGGACTCAACGGCACCGGCGACACCCTCAACAACATCCCTTTCACCAAGCAGTCGCTGCAGGCGATGCTTGAACGCATGGGCGTCAACATTCGCGGCACCACCATCCGCACCGGCAATGTCGCCGCGGTGATGGTGACCGGCAACCTTCCCGCCTTCGGCACCCAGGGCACCCGCATGGATGTCACCGTGTCAGCGCTGGGCGACGCCAAGAGTCTTCAGGGCGGCACCCTTCTCGTCACCCCCCTCCTCGGCGCGGACGGCAACGTCTACGCCGTCGCGCAGGGCTCGCTCGCCATCGGCGGCTTTTCGGCGGAAGGCGCGGCAGCCAGCGTCACCAAGGGCGTACCGACCGTTGGCCGCATCGCCAACGGCGCGATCATCGAGCGCGAGATCGAGTTCGCGCTGAACCGGATGCCTAATGTCCGCCTGGCCCTGCGCAACGGCGACTTCACCACCGCCAAGCGCATCGCCGCTGCCGTCAACGATTTCCTCGGCACCAAAACCGCCGAGCCGATCGATCCGTCTACTGTTCAGCTCAGCATCCCGGCTGAATTCAAGGGCAACGTGGTGGCGCTGCTGACCGAGATCGAACAGTTGCAGGTCGAGCCCGATTTGGGCGCGAAGATCATCATCGACGAGCGTTCCGGCATCATCGTAATGGGACGCGACGTGCGCGTCGCGACGGTTGCCGTGGCGCAGGGCAACCTCACAGTGACGATTTCGGAAAGTCCGCAGGTCAGCCAGCCCGCACCACTGTCGCGCGGCCGCACGGTGGTGACGCCGAACACCCGCGTCGGTGTTCAGGAGGACGGCAAGAAACTCGCGGTGGTGAAGGACGGCGTCTCGCTGCAGCAACTGGTGGACGGCCTCAACGGGCTCGGCATTGGCCCGCGCGATCTGATCGGCATCCTGCAGGCTATCAAGGCGTCGGGCGCGATCCAGGCCGACATCGAGGTGATGTGATGAGCACCCTCCCGTCACCGGCCATGAACACATCGACTTACGTCAACGGACGCCGCGACATTCTTCTGCAGGATGCCCTGCAAAAGGTATCGCCGCAGGCGCAGAGCAAAGCCAAGGCTCAGGCGCAGGATTTCGAGGCGGTGTTTCTCAATTCGATGTTCTCGCAGATGACCAGCGGCATCAAGGAAGACGGCCCCTTCGGCAATACGCCCGGCACCGGCATCTGGCGCTCCATGATGACCGAACAATATTCGAAATCCTTCGCGCAGGCCGGCGGCATCGGCATTGCGAGCGACGTCTATCGCACCCTCATTCTTCAGCAGGCGAATGCCGGCTAAAAGCGCACCGAAAGCCACACCCATGACACCTCAGTCCGCGCAGGCCACAGCCCCCATCGCTACCGCAACACCGGCCGAAGCACGCGCGCTGGCCGAGGGCCTGATGAAAATCATGAGCAGCCTGCTCGGCATCGTCGAACGGGAGACCGAGCTGGTTCGCGCGGGCAACGTGCGCGACGCCGTCTCACTCGAATCCCGGAAAAGCGAGATGTCGCGGCAATATGTCGACGCGGTCGGCAGGCTGGCGCAGAGCCGCGATTATCTCAAGCAATCGACTCCCGATCTGCTGACGGCCCTGCATCGTCATCACGATACATTCCGCGCCATGCTGCAGGTGAATCTGACGGTGCTTGCAACGGCTCATGCCGTGTCCGAAGGAATCGTTCGCGGCGTCAATGGCGAAATGCAGCGCCGCAATCTGCCCAACGGCTACACCGCCGCCGGCCATCGCGCCGCGCCGGGACCGCGTCACGTCACACCTCTCAGCGTCAGTCGCTCGCTCTAGTCAATCTGCACGATCCGGACAGTCGCACCGCGGGGCCCGCAGGCCTCGCGGCGCAGTCTTTTCTTGTCATTTTGATTCAAATCGTCGCCCCCGCGTAAGGCTCCGGTTCAGACGGTTCCAATCATAATCGGCATTGGAGGGTGGGGTTTGACGCGAGGAGTGGCGAGAGGCTGCCATGAGTGCGGATTTCAACATCAAACCGGTGGGGGCATCGGTTGCGGCACAATTCATCGAGCCTGCGCCTGACGCAGCGCGCGAGGCTGTGCCGACGCAACTTCCGTCCGACAAGGCTGTGACTGCAACTGATGCTCTTGGATCGGTGCAGAACAACGCCGACGCCGACAATTCCCGGCTGTCCCGCCAGGTCGTGATCGATCGCGCCGCCGCGTCGATCGTCTATCAGGTGGTGGATAGCCGCACGAGTTACGTGGTCCGGCAGTTTCCGGATGAAGCGCGCCTGCGCGCCCTCGCCTATCTGCGGGCTCAGGACATCGCCCGTCAGGACAATGCGAACCGCAAGACCGATCTGATGGCCTGAGACGGCGCGCTTTAAACTCAGCTCTGGGTGGCGTAAGCGGTCTCGAGCGACTGCGCGCCGGTCGCGGCATTGGTCATGACGGTCTTGATCTGCGCCTTGCCCGTCTGGGTCAGCGTGAACTTCGAATCGCCGAACTTGAACGAATTATCCTTGATCAGGACATCCTGGAATTTAACGGTCGAACCGCTCTGGTATTTGACCTTGGCGCGGAAGCCGACGACGTTCGAGACCTGCACCGTGAACTTGGTGTTGTCGGCGTAGGCCCCGCTCCACGTCCCCTGGTACTGCTCGGCATCGACAGGCACGTAAGGCGTGCTCGACGTGTTGTACATCGAACCTACGGTCACGTAGTTCGACGCGATGATGCTCATCAGGTCGGCCATCGTTCGTCTCCGCTTCGATCGTATCAGCCGCGGCCGGACAGGCCCGCCGCCAGATTGCAATTGATCTCGATCAGCGGCTTGAGCTTCTCCGGTTGCGGATAGAGCTGCAATTCCGCCGTCTGGGACATGACGAAGGTGCCGATATTGGCGATGTTCTGGCGCACTTCGATCGGCTGTGGATTGTCGTCGCTGGTCACTGCGCTCAGAAGGATGGACCATAGTTTTCGATTAAAAAGCAGCGCTTCGGCAAAATCGACATCGGTGTTCGGCCAGTTCGCCATCACGCTCTGCAGCTTGTTCGCGGCCTTTAGCAAAGCTTGCGCTTCGATCTCGCGAGGCGAAGCTGTCGTGCGGGCGGTCTTAGCGTAAGCCTGGGCGGCTGTAGACATTCATCACCTCGATAGGAGAGAATCTTCGCGACTTATCAGTTTCCTGATTTCTCTTAGAGCTTTGTAAAGATGACCGCTTAAAATTAACTTACTCGCCGTCTCGATGGCATCGCGAAAGCTCGGCACCGCTTCCAAAAGCTCCTTCACGAAGCCGAGGTAGAGATCCTGATACTTCGGAATGTCATCTTCCAGATACATTTGCTGCACGCAAAGATAGATCCGCTTCACCGGCGTGTTCGCCGTCTCGGCAGTCAGGATATCCTTCTCGCGCAGGATCGGCGTCTCGCCGTCGATCAGAAAGACGGCCCGCGTCTCCGAATTGGTGATCACGCTGTTGCCGATGATGATCCGTTCAAACGGCTTCAGTTCGACTCTGAGGGGCACGTTCTGTCCTCCCTTACGCTATGCGACTTTCACTGTAGCGCTGTTCACTCCGAGCCATAGCCGGACTTTACGGCGCAAAAAAGCAGCGAGGTTTTATCCCCGCTGCCCTCTTTCGTTCGGGTTAACCGATTACTGCAGCAGCTTGAGCACGCTCTGCTGCGACTGGTTCGCCAGCGCGAGCGCGGAGACCGCGATCGACTGACGGGTCGAGAGCGCCTGGCTGTTCGCCGCTTCCTCGTTGGTGTCGGCGATGGTCAGGTTGGTCGAGCCGGACTGCAGCACGTTGATGAGCTGCTTCGAGAAATCCTGACGGATCTGCACGATCGAGAGGTTCGAGCCGAGCGTCGAGGCCTGCGAGCGCAGGAAGCTGCTGGCATAGTTCAGCGAGTCGAGCACCTTGTTGGTCGCGACGTTGTCGACGAAATCGACGCCGGACGTCAGCGCGCCGAGACCAAGGCCGGCCGGATCGAGATTAACGCCGGTGATGTTCAGCGTGGACTTGCCGGTTTCGTTGAAGATCAGCTTGAGCTGGTCGCCGTTCAGCAGGTTGACGCCGTTGAACGAGGCGTCCTGCGAGGTGGTTTTGATCTGGTTGATAATGTTGTTGTACTGCGACACCAGATTGGCGCGGGTCGCCTGCGAGGTGGGATCGAGGATCGGAGCCTCGATGCTGAGACCGGCGAACGGGCCGCCCGGATTGGTGGCGGAGCCGCCGAGCGTACCCACCGTCGAGGACGCGGCGTCGTTCGAGGTCGTGATGGTGATCGCGCCGGTGGTGTCAATGCTCGCCTGAAGGTTGTTCGGCAGCAGCGCGGCGTTGAGCTGGTTGATCGTCGAGATTTCGTTGGGACCGGTCCCGAAGACGATGGTGGTCGCCGTCCCGCCGCCGGTCGAAGCGATGGTCAAGGTTGTGCCATTAAGGCCGCCGCTGCTGTTCGCGCCCGTGTTGTTCGCCGCGACGATGCCGGTGGTGTTGGTAGCTGCGCCCGCTGTGGTCACGGCGCTGACTGCGACCGTCGAGGTTGCGCCGGTGGTCGGCGACGTGAACACGAGGTTGCCGCCCGACACCGACGCGACGTTGCTGCCCACCTGAGAGTTGGTGATCGCCGCGATCTGCGACGCGCTCAGGCTGGCGGGATTGAACGAGGTGCTGTTGGCGGTGTTGTAGGCGGCGACGGTTGCCGCGCTGATCGTCACAGGCTGCGTCGTGCCGCCATCAACCGTAACCGAGAAACTCAGTGAGTCGGCCGGAACAGCTGCAGAACCAGCGGTACCGGTGCTGGTGGTGTCGGCAAGACCGGTCGAGCCAGCGTTGGCCGTGCTGGTGTAGCCGGAGATAGTCACCTGCGAGGTCGCACCCGTGGTCGCCGAAGCGATCTCGAGCTCACCGCCGTTGACGGTTACAGGCGTCAAGGTGCCCGTATTGTCGAACTGGTAGTTTGCGATAGCCGCGACGTCTGCCGCAGACAGGCTGCTCGCCGTCAGGGACGAAGTGGTCGCGGTGTTGTAGGCGGTCACCGCAGCGGCATCGATCGAGATGTTCTGCGAAGTGCCGTCAACGTTCAGCGTGAACGCGACCGATCCCGAGGAAACGTCGAGAGCCGAGAAGCCCGAACCGGTGAAGGTCGTGGCGGCGGTCGCCGGAACAACCGCTGAACCGGTGCCTGAGACGTTGACCGGCGTGAAGGCGCCGGCCGTCACGGTGCCCGCGGTCGCGGCGGTCGAGGTCCCGAGAATGTTCGAGCCGTTCGCGCCCGCATTGGCTGCCGTCTTGACGTAGGACTTGGTGTAGCCGACCTGGGTCTGCAGCGCCTGATTCGCGATCGACTTGGCGGTATCGATCAGCTTCTGCAGCGAGGTGATGCCGGTGTTGGCCGCCTGCAGCACCTGCACGCCGTTGCCGATGCCGTCGAGGAGGTTGTTGATGTCGCTGGCGCGGGCGTCGAGACCCGCCGCGGTAAAGAAGTTGGTCGGGTTGTCGAGGGCCGTGTTGACCTTCTTGCCGGTGGCAAGGCGGGTCTGGGTGGTGGCCAGCAGGTCCGCCGTGGACTGCAGCGAGAGCAGGTTCTGGCGAACTGACGCCGAAAGAACGATATCGGACATTTGAGTACCTTCCTTGATAAGCCAGGCCGATTACGGAACGGCGCTCGCATCGACGGCCGTCTTTGGCGTTAATCTTTAGAAGGCACGATTTAAATTATGGTTAAGATGCCATTAAATTGTTCCCTTAATAAAAGGTAAAGAAGCACCGGCGCCCTGCCCGGCCGACTCTCATCGCTCCGGCCAAAGCGGAGTCAAAAAGAAAACGGCGGGGTTTCCCCCGCCGTTTCCGTGTTGTCTACCGCTTCCGCGATTAGCGGAGGAGCTGAAGAACGCTCTGCTGCGACTGGTTGGCCAGCGCCAGCGCGGACACCGCGATCGACTGGCGGGTGGACAGCGCCTGGCTGTTCGCCGCTTCCTCGTTGGTATCGGCCAGCGTCAGGTTCGACGAACCGGTCTGCAGCACGTTGATCAGGCTCTTCGAGAAGTCCTGACGGATCTGCACGATCGAGAGGTTCGAACCGAGGGCCGAAGCCTGGCCGCGCAGCGTGCTGGAGGCATCGTTCAGCGACGCGAGGACCTTGTTGGTCGCAGCGTTGTCGATGAAGTCGGTGCCAGCCGTCAGGCTGCCGAGGCCGAGACCGGCCGGGTTGAAGTTCACGCCCGTGATCGACAGGGTGGACTTGCCGGTTTCGTTGAACACCAGCTTGAGCTGGTCGCCGTTCAGCAGGTTCACACCGTTGAACGAAGCGTCCTGAGCCGTCGTGCGGATCTGGTCGATGACGTTGTTGTACTGCGTCACCAGGTTCGCACGGGTCGCCTGAGCGACCGGATCGACAACCGCCGCAGCCGGAGCCGCACCGACGAATGCCTTGCCGGCGTCCGTCGCGGTACCGGTCACCGCACCGACCGTGGACGACGCATAGTCGTTCGAGGTGGTGATGGTAATCTTGCCATCGGTGCTGATAGAAGCCTGCAGGTTGTTCGCCGAGAGAGCGGCGTTCAACTGGTTCAGGGTCTTCACAGTGCCGCCCGTGCCATCGCCGAAGGTGATCGTGGTGGCAGCGCCACCGCCGGTCGAAGCGATGTTCAGCGTCAGACCGTCAAGCGCCGAGGTGCTCGGAACAGCGGCAGAACCGGTGTTGCTCGCAACCGCGATGCCCGTGGTGTTGGTGGCCGAGCCGGCCGCCGTCACCGCGCTGACTGCGATGCTGGAGGTAGCACCCGTCGTCGTGGAGGTGAACGTCAGCGCGCCACCGGTCGAAACCGTGGCGACGTTGCTGCCGACCTGATCGTTGATCAGCGCGGCAACATTCGCAGCGGTCAGGTTCGAGGAGTCGAACGTGGTGGAGTTAGCGGTGTTGTAGGCCTGAACGGTCGCATCGCTGATCGTGACCGTCTGGGCCGAACCGCCGTCAACGGCGACGGTGAAGCTCAGCGAGTCGGCGGGGACAGCCGGAACGGCGGCCGAACCGGTGTTGTTGATGTCGGCGAGGCCGGTGGAGCCGGTTGCGCCGGTTGCGGAGTAGTTCGCGATCTGAACGTTCGAAGCAGTGCCGGTGGTCGCCGACGCAATCGAGAGCTCACCGCCCGAGAGCGTAACCACGTTGCTGCCGAACTGGTCGTTCGCCAGGTCGGCGATGTCCTGCGCCGTCAGGGCAGTATCGTCGAGGGTGGTCGAGTTCGCGGTGTTGTAGGCCGTAACGGCAGCAGAATCGATCGTGATGGTCTGAGTGGTGCCGTCGACCGTCAGGTCGAAGGAAACCGCGCCGCCCGAGACGTCAACGTCCGAGAAGCCAGAGCCGGTGACGGTGGTCGCGGCAGTCGCCGGAACCAGAGCCGAACCCGTGCCCGAAACGTCGACAGCGGTGAAAGCACCCGCGGTCACCGTACCGGCAGTCGCGGCAGTCGCAGCGGTCGTCGTGCCGAGCAGGTTGTCGGCAGTCGCGCCGGCGATCGCCGTGCTGGTGAACGACGACTTGGTCGAATAACCGACGGTGGTCTGCAGCGCCTGGTTGGCGATCGACTTCGCGGTATCGACCAGCTTCTGCAGCGAGGTGATGCCGGTGTTCGCAGCCTGCAGAACCTGCACGCCGTTGCCGATGCCGTCGAGGAGGTTGTTGATGTCGCTGGCGCGGGCGTCGAGGCCGGCGGCAGTGAAGAAGTTGGTCGGATTGTCGAGGGCCGAGTTGACCTTCTTGCCGGTGGCAAGGCGGGTCTGGGTGGTCGAGAGCAGATCAGCGGTCGACTGGAGGGAGAGCAGGTTCTGGCGAACCGACGCGGAGAGAACGATATCAGACATAAGCGTAACCTTTCTGGTGTGACGCAACGTGTACAAGCGCTCGCCGATTTTCGATCAGCGAACCGTCGCACCTTGAGGCCAACAATCTAAAAAGGTGTGAACCGGATTTGCTCAACTCTCCGTATCGAGGCGGTGCGCGCCGCACATGGGCAACGAGAACAGCATTGATTTGGCAGCAGTATTTGCCGATTTTCTGGTCACGCGTTTCACGCAGCGTTAACCCGCCGTTAACCATAATCCGAAAGGATCGGCGCAGTTGTCGATCCGGTTGGAACCGGCTCGTTCGGGAGAACCGCCATGGCCTTGAAAGTCGAACTCAAGCCGCACGAGAAGATCATCGTGGGATCGTGCGTGATCACGAACACCGATCAGCGCGCCAAGTTTCTGATCGAAGGCGACCGGCTGCCCGTGCTGCGCGAGAAAGATATTTTGACGCCAGATACGGCCGACACGCCCGCCAAGCTGATCTATCTGGCGGTCCAGCTCATGTACATCTCGCACGATCCGCAGGACCATCACGCCGTCTACTTCGACGTCATGCGTGATTTCCTCAGCGTCGTTCCCAGCGCCGCCGATCAGGTGCAGGGCATCAATAACCTGATCTTAAGTGGCGACTATTATAGAGCGCTGAAAGAATCCAAGAAGCTGATCGCTTACGAAAAGCAGCTTCTTGACATCGCGCTGAACGGACAGCCTGAATCGCGCGAAGCCGACCTTAGCACCGCAGCTTGATTTCACACGCAGGCTACAAAGAAACAGGCTCCCAGAAGGGAGCCTGTTTCTTTTCGTGGGGGATCATGCGGAGTGATGACGAACCCGCGCTATGGCGCGGGCAGATACTTCAGCAGGCTCAACTGATAGAGCGAAGCCGTGGTCTGGTATGACGCCTGCAGGCTGGTCTGCAGCGCCATGATCTTGGTCGCGACCTCGTTGTCGTTGATGCCCTGGATCGAATCCAACATCGACTGCGCGATCGATCCCGTCTGCGTCTGACGATCCTTGGTGGTGGCGATGGCTGTTTGCGCGCCGGCGAAATCCGCCTGGATGTCCTGAATGGACTGCTTGCCGGTATGGACCGCGAGGTTATCGACGATGCGAGAGTCCAGCGCCGTTAACTGGCCATTCGCATTCGGATTGCTCGCATTGGTCGTGACCGCCGCATAGACAGCGATGTTCTTCAGCGCCGTGACAAACGCGTCCTCGTTGGCGCGCGCGCCATACTGGACGCTGATCGACTGATCGATACCCGCAACCGCCGTTCCGCGCGCCGGATCGCTGCCGCTTTCGCCGGTGTACCAGAACACGGTGTCGGTCTGCGTTCCGTCCCGCAAGGCCACGGGAGGATTGGTCGAGGTATCGACGCGCTGGGGCGGCGACGAACTGAAGAAGTTATCCGACGCCGTGATTGCCGACGCCGCAACCAGTGCGGTATTGGCCAGCGTCCCCACGGCGGTATTGAGGGCCGAATTGAGGTTGGCGGCGGTTTCCGTCGAGTCCGCGCCGATGGCGAAACTTCCCGCCGGAAGTGGCGTGCTGCTGGACGCCGTCAATTCGATCTTTTCCGATGTGCCGTCCGGAAGCGTGAACGTAAACGTGAATTTGTCGCCGTCGCTGGGATTGGTGGCGCCAAGATCGACGGACATTTCCAGCGGGTCGCCCGGCGCCGGAGACGCAGGGCCCGTCACCGTTGCATTCGCGTCTGTCGTGGTGACTGCACTGAGCTTGAGGCCGAACGGAGATCCGGCGGCGTCCTCGCCGATGGTGACCGATGTCGGCGTCGGCGAACTGATCACGGTGCGGCCAAGACCGGTGGTGCCGTCCGCCTGCGCGCGCTCGTCGATCAGTTGCGTCAATCCGGCGCGCGTTCCGCTTCCATTGAGCATGACGTCCGCAGGCTCGGTCGCCGGCGTATCGGTGGCACGGCCGGAAAACAGATAGCGTCCGCCGGCGTTGGTGTTGAGCAACGCGACCATCTGGGTGAACGACGCCATCGCCGTCGTCTGCCCGGCGGTTTTTCCCGTATTGTCCAGCGTCAGCGTAGTGCCAGCGGCGGCCGCCTTGACGGTGCTGGCGGAGTCGGACATGCCCTGCAGCGACAGGTTCGCGACATTGATGCGCGTGTTGATCAGCGTGCCGGTGTCGGCGTAGCTGGCGAGCGTTGAAATCTGCGCGCGCAGGCCTGTCGCCGTTCCGGCATCGATACCGAGCCCGGCGTAGGTTGTCGTCTTCTTTCCGGAGGAGAGCTGCTCCGTCAGCGTATCGAGCTGGTTCTTGATGTTGATCAGCGACGAGCCGAGATACGATGTCCTGCCGCTAACGCCGTCGATTGACATGACTACCTCACAGGACCTGCATGAGAGACTGGAACATCGAATTGACTGTGGACATCACACGGGCATTCGCGGAATAGGCATTCTGCAAGGCCAGCAGGTTCGCCATTTCGGTATCGATATCCACGCCCGAGGCGTCGTCCATTTTCTTCTGCAGCGTGTTCAGCACCACGTTCTGTCCGTCGGCAAGTTGCTGGGCCGCCGCGGCGGCATTGCCCTGCAGGCTGGTGAATTGCTGCGTGAAACCGAGCAGCGTGCCCTTGTAAGGCGTCGCGTTCGATCCGACGCCGGTCTTGGCCGAATAGCTGTAAGTCCCGGTCGTCAGCTGCGACAGAATGAAATCGACGCGCGTGGTGTCGCCGGAGGGCGTTGTCGGATTGGTGTTGTAAACGATAAGGCGCGACGGGTCCGCCAGCAGCGCGGAATTCACGGTGATACGTCCCGCGAGGCCAACCTGCTGCGATCCGGCGGACGTGATCGCGCCGGTATAGAGGTTTCCGCCGTCGGTGAACAACGGAAGCTGCGCGCCGCCGCCCGTCAGGGATGATGCCGTCGTCGTCACCGACGCCGCATTGACATCGGACAGGCCGCTGGCGCCGTCATCGACAATCCGCAACGTTGATCCCGACGGATTCGAGAACTGGATGTTCGCGCCGCCGAGCGCTGCGTTCAACTGCGACACGACCGAGGCCATGCCGCCGGAAAAATCGATGCCGATGACCTTGTCGTTTGGATCGACAGTCGCATCGTCCTTCAGCGGCAATACGCTCGGATCATCGACGCGGATGATCGAGATATTCTTCTGTTCGCCGGTGGTGGTGTCCGTATACGTCAGATGGATGACGTTGCCCGTTTGCATGTCGGACAGATCGAGATCGAAACCGCTGGGCGTGCCAGGCGCCGGTGCCGGTGTCGCGGGCGGATAAGCCACGCCGCCGGTCGTCGTATCGGACAGCGCGCTGGCCATCGCGGCGGCGAGCTGATCGACCTGGGCCTGCGCCTGCACCAGCGTGTTGTCGCGAAGTTCGAGATAGGCTGCGATCGAGCCCGAACGGATCGCGCCGCTCGACACAAGATCGATGCTGCCGCCGTTCGGATAGGAAATCGAGATGGTGCCGAGCGTGCTCTTGGACGGATCGGCGCTCCATTGCGAGCTGGGCGTCACATTGCCTTGCGTATTGAACGACAGCGTCGCCGCGTCCGAGCCGCTGACGAGTTGCACGCCCGAGGTCGTGTAGACCGATACCTGGTTTCCGTCACCCGCGACGACGCGAACATCCATCAGTTGCGACAGTTGCGTGATGTACTGGTCGCGCTGGTCGAGCAAGGCTGCGGTGGAGGCATCCTGCGCGGGAAAATTCAGCAGCTGCTTGTTGATCTTCGCAATCTGCGTCAGCGCATTGTTGGCCGAGTTGACGGCGCTGGTCAGTCCCGTCTCGGCGCTGTTGCGCAAGGTCTGGATGCCCTGCGACGTGGAATTCAACTGCTGCGCCATCGCCTGCGCGGCATTGATCACGCCAGTGCGCGCGGACTGCGATTCCGGGCTGGTCTGAAGCGCCTGAAGCGCTGTCGTCAGCGCGTTGAAGGCCGCCTCGAGAGTCGCGGACGAATCCGGATCGCCGTAAACACTCTGAAGATTGCTCAGAAAGTTGGCGCGCGTGGTGGCATAGGCCGCGCCCGAGGTCTCGGTCCGCAACTGACTTTGGATATAGTCGTCGAGAACACGATTGACGCCGGCGACATTGACGCCCGCGCCGGTGCCGACCGCCGTTTCAACCTGATTGGTGGTCTTGCGAACGTAACCCGGCGTTTCCGCATTCGCGACGTTGGACGACACCAGCGCCAACGCCGCCTGGTTCGCCCGCAATCCGGCCATCGCGGTTGAAAGAGCTTGGCTCAGACCCATGACATACTGTCCATCTCAAGTCAGATCATGCGACGCGCGACTGCCCGCCGAATTACCGGAGTACGTTGAGCAGATCCTGCGCCATCTGGTTCGCGGTGGTGATGACCTTGGTGTTCGCCGAATAGGCCTGCTGCGTGACGATCAGCTTGGTGAATTCGTCCGCGATGTCGCTGTTTGATCCTTCGAGCGCCGAGCCGGTGATGGTGCCGCCCTTGCCGAACACGGCCGAGCCGGATTGATCGGTCTCCTCGAACGCGCCGCCGTCGATGCGCTTGAGGAAGTTCGAGCCATTGAACGTCGCCAGCACGATCTGCGCGAGGTCGATGTTGCGGCCGTTCGAGTAGTTGCCGATGACGCGGCCATTGTCGCCGATCGAAACGGTCTGCAGCGAACCGGCCGGGAAACCGTCCTGGTGAATATCATTGACCTGCGCGTTACCGTTCGCATCGGCAAACGAGGTCAGGCCGCTCACGCCGAAATTGACGGTGATGTTGTTGAGCGTAATTCCGCTGATCGTGGGCGTGTTGAGCGTGACCGAGGCGATGGCCGGCGTGAGCTGGCCGTTGGCGCTAAAGGTGAAGTCGGTGCCGACGTTCTGCCACGCGGTCGCGCCGCCCGTGGCGTTCGGATCGACCTGATAGAACAGATTCCACTTGTCGGTATGTCCCGCGCCGAGGGACGAGGAGTCCATCTTCGCCCAACGGAACTGGATGCTGACGGGCGAACCCGAGACGTCGTAACCGGTGGTGGCGCCGCCGGCGATCGATTCCGAAATGAAGGTCGCCGCGTCGGAGCCGATCACCACGCCGGAGCCCGCAGGGCCGCCGCCGAGCCGGTTCACCGTGGTGGTCCCCGAGAATCCGAGAGCCGCGAAAGCCGTCGCATTGCTCGAACTGACCACGAGGTTATTTGCGATACCGGTATGCAACTGCACCGCGCCGTTGCTGACTGTCGAGGACAGCGAGGAGTTGCCGCTCAATCCATCGATCTTGTCGAGCAACTGATCGACGGTGGCGTCGATCGGAATATGCGTTCCATCGTCCGCGCCGGGCGGCAGCGCCGTCGATGCATCGGTGAAGGTGATGTCCACACCGTTCACGGTGATGGTGTCGCCGACCGCGAAACTGGCCGCGATCGAGTCGGTATCGGCGGCGCCTGACAGCGTGGTCGCACCGGTGATCTTGGTCGCCGTGACCAGCGCGCTGTTGACCGACGAGCCGCTGCCCATGTTGTCCATGTAAGGCAGCGGCGGCGTGCCGACCGTGCTCGGGTTGACGGTGAAGTCACCCACATTGAGCAGTTCCGAACCAGGCACGGAGGTGTCGTGCTTGGTGGTGAGCGGATACTGCGCGAGGTTGGCGTGATAGGTCACGGTGCTGGTGGGCTGCGCGGGCAGGAAGTCGCTGCCGAATTTCAGAACCTGCGGATTGCTGCCGGTGACGTTGCCGGTGGTCGGATCGATCGGAATGCCTTCGAGATAGTAGCCGGCGCCGTTCACGAGATAGCCGTTCTTGTCGAGCGTGAAGTCGCCGCGGCGAGTGTAGTTGTTCACGCCGTTGAAAACCGGGTTGCCGTCGGTGAATCCGCCCGGCTGCTGCACCACGAAGAAGCCGTCGCCGCTGATCGCCATGTAGGTGGACACGGCGGCCTTCTGCACGTCGCCCTGCACGGTGTTGGTTTCACGCGATGCGGTGGCCACGCTGCCGGCAAGCTGGTTGTTGTTGCCGGTGTCGGGAATGAGATCGAGGAAGCTGGTGTCGATGCGCTTGAAAGCGGTGGTCTGCGAGTTCGCGATGTTGCCGGAGATGTTTTCCAGCGCATAGGACTGCGCGCGAAGGCCCGCGACGGACGTGGTGAGAGCGCCAAAGAGACCCATTACAATTTCTCCAACTTCGATCCGGGCGGCCCACCGGGATGTTCATACGCATGGCCAGCTCGAAAGAAGGGATCGCAAGGTCCGTGCCAGATAATTCTCCAAGAAAAATCATATGGTTAAACAAAAAGCCCCGGTCGAATGACCGGGGCACAGTTGCCTAGCGGGCAAGAATTGCCGCGCCAATCAGGTCGTCGAACCGTCAGCCGCCTTGAACGACAGCGCGAGCCCGTTCATGCAATAGCGCAGGCCCGTCGGCTTCGGCCCGTCGTCGAAAACGTGGCCGAGATGGCCGCCGCAGCGGCGGCAGAGCGTCTCGGTGCGAACCATCATGAAGGTGGTGTCCTGCTTCTCCAGGATCGCATTCGGCAGCGCCTGATAGAAGCTCGGCCAGCCGGTGCCGCTCTCGAACTTCGTTTCGGAAGCAAACAGCGGCAGGTCGCAGCCGGCGCAGGCGAACGTGCCCTTGCGCTTTTCCTTGTTCAACGGGCTGGAGAACGGCCGCTCGGTCCCCGCTTCGCGCAGCACATTATACTGTGCGGGCGAAAGCTGCTTTTTCCACGCTTCCGGCGTCTTCTCGATCTCGAATTTCTCAACCTTGGCTGTTTCGGCGGCCTTGGCACCGCCACCGAAGCCGAGCCAACGAAAGGCTGAAAACGCAGCGAGCGTCGTGGCGGAGGCAAGCAGAACGCGGCGGTCGATCATGGTCAAAGCTCCGTGCAAGTCGGGAAACAGGCTGTCCATCACGATCTACGATCCCATTCGCAAAACGTTACAGGAACCATCCGGTTGGCGGCTCACGTTTTCGCGATATCGAAAACGCTCACGCCATAACGAACCCCGCGGCGCGGAACTTATTTCAAGTGCTGCCAGCCGAACCGCTATTGTCCTCGCGGCGCGGCATGGCCGGACGCTGTCCGGTCGCCCTCGCCTGCGCGGCCGCCATGCGGGTTTCCCGCGCACGCTCCCGCGCCAGTTCGCGCCCCCGCGCCCGCTCGCGAAACCGCGACAGCGCTCCGGCCGCAGCCGAACTTCCCCGCGACCACGCACTGACCACCTGCCCGGCAACCCGCCCCGCCGAGCCGCCGGCCCAGACCAGTTCAAACGGAGAGAACAACCGCCAGCGATCGTCGCCCTGCTGGATGCCCCGCGCCACCAGCACGCCGCCCGTCGCGGTGGTGTTCAAACCCTGCCGGCCCAAACCGCTGAGCACCCAGAGGCCGGGCTGCAATTCACCGATCTGCGGCATGCCGTGCACCGTCTGCCCGAACATGCCGCTCCATGCATCCGCGATCGCAACCGGCGCGAGCGCCGGAAAGATCGTGGCGATGCGGCTCTGAATGCGCCTGGCATAACGCCGCGGATCGCCCGCCCATGTCGTCTCAAAGCTCGACCACAGCAGACGGTCGCCATCCACGATGCGGAAGTGATCGATGTCATGGGTATCGGTGACGGAGCCGCGGAACGTGATCGCCGCCGCGAGCCGCTCGCCGAGCGGTTCGGTCAGCGCCGCGTAGCGCCAGGTCGGCAGCAACGTCGAGGTCAGGCGGCGGCCCGGCGCGCCGAGATGCGCGTTGCCCGCGAGCACAATCTGCGAGCAGCGCAGTTTCGCGGACGGCGTCGCGACACGCTTGCGGACACCGGCCGGATCGATGCTGACCACGGGCGTATCCTCGAAAATCCGCACGCCCGCCTGTTCCGCCAGCGCCGCAAGACCATGGACATATCGTCGCCCGTCGATCTGGAAGGCTTTGGGAAAATGGATCGCATGGAAATAGCGGTCGGTCTTCAGCGTCTCGCGCACGCGATCGGCCTGCCAGCCTTCGACATCGGTGCCGAAATCTTCTCCGAACGTCTGCAGGCGGCTGATGAGTTCATCTCCCGCCTCGATTTTCGAGACTTCAAGCGCGCCCTCCGTCAGCGCCATATCCGCCATGGGCTTGCCGGGCTGGGCATTGTCGGCGACGGCGGCCCGGACATAATCAGCGCCCTCCATCGAGAGCCGCCAAAGCGAGCGCGCATCTTCAAACCCGACACGTTCGATCAGGCTGGATACCGAGACGCCGTAGCCGGGCATGACCGTGCCGAGGTTATGTCCCGATGCATTCCATCCGATGCTGCGGCCTTCGAGCACGACGACACTTGCGCCAAGCCGTGCGGCTTCCCGCGCTGCGGTGAGACCGGCAAGGCCGCCGCCGATCACGCAGACATCCACATCCAGATCGAATGTCAGTCGCGGCCGGGCCGCATCCAGAGAGGACTCATCCATTCTCAATTCCGAAAGTGACCGGTCGCAAGGCTCAGGTTTTTGGCCTTCGCAAACTTGTACACTATTTTGCGCGATGCCCTAATGTGCGACATGGAAACGTCCACCGAAACGAGATCGCAAAATGCGTCGTCTAATTCTGCTGCGCCATGCCAAGACCGAGCGGGATGCGCCTTCGGGGCGTGATCAGGACCGCCGTCTCGACGAGCGCGGCAAGCGCGACGGCGCGGAGATCGGGCAATGGCTCGCTCGTCACGATTATCGCCCCGATCTCGCGTTGATATCGACGGCAACCCGAACGCGGGAGACCTGGGAACTGGTCCGTCCCTCCCTTCCGTCCACGCGTGTCCAGCACCTGAGCGAACTCTACGGCGCCGACCCATCGGAACTGATGCACATCATCCACGGCATGGCCGTGGAAGATCCGCAGCGCCTGCTGATCATCGCGCACAATCCGGGCCTGCATGAACTGGCGCTGGCTCTGATTGCAGGCGGAGACCCCGCGGGCCGCCGCGCGCTGGACGCCAATCTTCCGACGTCCGGTGTCGCGGTCATCGATTTCGCAACCGACGAATGGGACAGCGTGGGCTTCCGCAGCGGACGGCTGGAACGTTTCGCAAGCCCGAAACTGCTGCGCGAAGACGCCGGCGGCGACTAGCGCTCTTGCTTCCTGCCCGTGATCGTTCATCGTGCAGAGTGGATGAAGTTCCGGATCGATCGGAGAAGCCGATGTTTCAGTCCATTCTCGTGCCTATCGACCTTGCCGATACCGACCTCGCAAAGCCCGCCATCGAGACCGCAGCTTCATTATCGAAAACGTCCGGCGGCACCGTGCGGCTGGTCAACGTGATGCCGATCACGCCGGTGATGCTGGCGGAATATGTCCCGCCGGATTTCGAGATGCAGCAACGGCAATCATCCGAAGAAGCGCTGGCCATCGTCGCGCGGGAATCCGGCATTCCGGCCGATCGTATTTCGGTGATCGTGCGCCAAGGCGGCATCTATCACGAGGTGCTGGAGGAAGCCGCAGCGGTCGGCGCAGACCTGATCGTAATGACTTCGCACCGGCCGTCGATGCAGAGTTACTTTCTCGGGTCCAACGCGGGACACGTGGTGCGCTACGCGAAATGCTCGGTGCTGGTGGTGCGCCACTAGGGCAAAAGGTCTTGCGGCAAGGCGTCGAATGTATAGGCGCGCGGGCGATTGCGACGCATGAAACCACCGATCTGCCAGGCAAACAGCGCGGCGAAGCCCACCAGAAACAGCGCGGCCGTGAACTGACCCGTGAGCAGCGCGCGGATCAGCAGACCGGCCATCGCGATGCCGACAACAGAAACCACGGCCATTCCCGCCAGATAGATTTTCGGATTGATGCCGACAACCAGCACAGCCTTGCTCCGGATCACCGCCAGACGGCGATGCAGTTCAACGACGAACGCACGATAACTGTCATCCTGCGGAGACATCAGCGCTATCGTGTGCCATGTCGTGGAGAAAAGCGTGATCCGCTCGCCGCGCGTGTCCTCGATGTCCGCGCGAAATCGCCGTGACTGCATCGACACCGGCCGATACGACAGCCGGATGGCTGCGATCTTGTCCAGCGGCCAGACGCCCTTCCGTCCGCGAACCTGCCAGGACAGACCGTCTTCCGTCAGATCGAACCGGGATGGACCGCCGACCAGAGACGGCTTGAAGACATAGTGCACGCCATCGGCTGCCGTGACCGCGTCCCGGCTGGCGCGGCCGGTGCTGAACATCTGTGAGAGCATCGAAATCCTCAACCGGCCCATTCACCGGACAACGCGAATACCGGCATGCTTGCGCAATATGCGGCCTTCACTCTACAAGCATAGCAGCCCGCCGCATCCGGACGAAATACCCAATGGCAAAGCCCGCCACCTTCTCGCGTCACATCATTCTCGCAGGGTCCATGCTGTTCGGCGTGCTGCTGGCGCTCGGCATCCACATCATCATCCAGCGTTTCGACTTCAATCTCGGCGATCTGTGGCGATCGGACGTGCCGGAATTGATCCCGGCCCGCGCGGCACTGGCCTGGTGGCTGGTTGCAGCGGTGGCGCTGATCTCGGGTTATGCCACGGCGTCCCTGATGCAGAGCGCGGTGTCCGGGCAAATCCCGCATCGCCTGCGCCAGTTCCTGATCGCGCTCGGCGTCATCATGCTGATGGCGGCGGGACAGGCGGCCTCGGCTCCGAGCCATGTCCCGACCATGTCCGGCGTGCTGGCGGCGGTCGCGGCCTTATGCCTTGGCGCGGTGATGGCGTTCTGCGGCGCGCATTTCGCCCTTCGCAAGGCCTGACCGGCGCGAAAACGCCGCGCACCACGGCGCGGCGTTTTGCCTCAGAGCCGTCAGGCGACAGCTAGCTTGCGGCCTTCATATTGATCCCGCCTTCGGCCAGTTGCGTCAGTTTCTCGTCGGTTTGTTTTTCCTCGTCGAGAGTCTTCTGCAGCACCGCCGCGCAATCGTTACGTCCGAGGCCCTTCGCCCAGGTGACGAGCGTGCCGTAGCGGGTGATCTCGTAGTGTTCGACCGCCTGCGCCGCATTGATCAGCGCTGCATCGAGAACCTTCTTGTCCTCGACCTCGCCCGTCACCTCGTCGGCCTCCTTGATGATGCCGTCGATGGCCGGACAGGTGACGGCCTTCGGCTCGACACCGTGCATCTGAAACACCTGCTCGAGACGGGCCACATGGCCTTTGGTCTGTTCAAGATGATGCAGGAAGCCCTGCTTGAGCTGATTGTCGTTGGCCTTTTCCGCCATTTTCGGAATGGCTTTCACGAGCTGCTTCTCGGCGTAATAAATGTCCTGAAGCTGATGCACGAACAGATCGTCCATGGTCTTGATGTCTTTTGTAAAGAGTCCCATTGGCTCGTCCTCATTGGAAGGCGCGATGGCAGGGCTGCCATGCGCTGCGGTTGACGAGGGCGTAACCGCATCAAGCGGTCGATGTTCCTGAAAATTTCCACCCTGCCGCGCCGCATGGGAAGGAGCGAAGCAGCCTTGCCCCTTCAAAACGGCGCATCCGTTTCCCATATCCGGAGGCGACACCGGCCGCAGGACATCCGGCAAATATGAACTACAGATGACACCGGATAGATTGCGGGAATCCTTGCAACAAACGGCATTCGGCACTGCACAACGCCCTATTTTCTAACGGGAATATTTCGCGTATGAGTCCCGCAGCAGCCGCTTGCTCACTGTCGCCTCAATCGGCTTTTATAGACATCGCGCCCTGCCGGGAGGACGAATGCAACAAGTGTTGAGCACGCTGGGGCGTGTCTTTCGAGAAAAGATCGGCTGGAAAAAGGTTGGCATCGTCGCCAGCCTTTTGATCGTGACCATCGCCGTCATGCATCTGTTCCGCACCCTCAAGGGCGTGGACACGGCTGTGGTTTTGACCGCGCTCGCCGAGAAATCCGAAGGCCAGATCGTCATGGCGGCGCTGTGCGTGATGTGCGCCTTTTTCACGCTCACGTTCTATGACCTGTTCGCGCTTCGAACCATCGGCAAGATGCATGTGCCCTATCGCATCGCCGCGCTTTCGAGCTTCACCAGCTACACGGTCGGCCACAACATCGGCGCCACGGTCTTCACCGGCGGCGCGATCCGTTTCCGGATCTATTCGGACTGGGGCCTGACCGCGATCGACGTCGCGAAAATCTGCTTCATCTCCGGCCTGACGTTCTGGCTCGGCAACACCTTCGTTCTCGGCATCGGAATGATATGGCATCCGGCGGCCGCCGCCTCCATCGATCTTCTGCCCGAGACTATCAATCAGTTGATTGGCGTGGGACTGCTCGTCGGCATCGCCGCTTACCTGACATGGATCGCGACCGGCCACGGACGCCGCGAACTCGGCAAGGACGGCTGGAAAGTCATTCTGCCGTCCGCGCCGCTGACGTTCCTCCAGATCCTGATCGGTGTCGTCGATCTCGGCTTCTGCGCCATGGCGATGTACCTGCTCGCGCCGTCGCACCCCGATCTCGATTTCGTCACGCTCTCGGTGGTCTTCATCCTCGCGACCCTGCTCGGATTCGCCAGCCACGCACCGGGCAGCCTCGGCGTGTTCGACGCCGCCATGCTGATCGGCCTGCCGATGCTCGGCAAGGAAGAACTGCTGGCCTCGCTGCTGGTGTTCCGTATCCTCTATTTTCTGATCCCGTTCGCCACGTCGATCACGATCCTCGGCATTCGCGAACTGTGGCTCAGCGTGATCCAGCCCTGGCAGCAAAGCCGGAAGCTGCGGCCCGCGCCTGCGGTCGTCCAGTCGCAGCAACAGCAGACCAAGCCCAAGCAGGCGGCAGAATAATCGCGGCGCGAAGATGCGGCTTGTGGGCGTCCGGCAGCTGATCTACCTGTTTCAAGCACCCCACATTTTGGCCTCATCAATCGGCTTCAAACCCTTCATGATCCAGTCGCGCGCCATCCGCTTTTCGCTCGGAGCCTGCCTCCTGATCGCGGGGCTCGCAGGCCCCGCCGTGGCACAGGCGCCGCTCCCCGCCGAAACGCCTCCGCCCGCCGAGACAACCCCGGCGCCACCGCCTCCGCCCGTCATCCGGCCCGCGACGGACATGCAGATTTCATGGGAAGTCCGCAACCGCTTCCGCCTGTTTCGTGAGGAGCGCGACTTTCTTCTGCAGGTGGACTCGCTCAGAGGCCGCAACATCCTTCTTGCCGAGCAGACGCTCGCAACCCAGAGCGACGGACGCGGTTGGGCCCGCAATACGGTCGGCCGTCTTTGCATCGACGCCGCGGGCCGTGTCAGCGAGCCGTGCACCCGCGACAACGTGAAGGAAAGCTATCTCACGCCGCAGGATCATCCGGTCACGGTGCGCCTCACCGGCGCGGTGCCGGTGGGAGCGACCTGCGTCTGGACCTTCAACGACGGCGATCCGCCGCGGCAACTGACGGCCGACTGCGCCGAACCGGTCAACCTGCGCGTTCGCTATGGCCGCCCGACGCCGGTGACCGTCGACGTTTCCGGCGGCACCGACGCCATCCAGCGCGCCACCACGGACATCGAAGTCCGCGATATTCTCATCGCCGGTCTTGGCGACTCGATCGGCTCCGGCGAAGGCAATCCGGATCGGCCGGTGGCGCTGACCGACGACGGCTTCTGCTTCCGCTCCTATCTTGGCGGTCCGGCAGGCATGTACTTCCGTCCGGGACGCGCGGGCTATAAAGGCGCGCGCGCCTGCGACACCTCCGACGGCAGCAGCCTGCAGGCCTGGCAGCGCGCCGGTGCGCAGTGGATGAATCCCGCCTGCCACCGCTCGCTCTACAGCTACCAGACCCGCACCGCGATCGCGCTTGCTGCGAAGAATCCGCAGATCGCAGTCACCTATCTGCCGCTGGCCTGCACCGGCGCCACCATCACGGAAGGCCTGCTTGGCTCGCAGCGCGCGCGCGAATGCGTGGTCGGCCGCAACGGGTTCGATTGCCAGGGCACCGTGAATGCGCAGATCGCCGAACTGCGTCTCGCGCTTAACGCCGCAGCCCAGCGTCAGCCCGGCCGCCAGCTCGATCTCGTTCTGCTCTCGGTCGGCGCGAACGACGTAGACTTCTCCGGCCTGGTCGCCGACGTCATCATCGACCGGCAGACCGAACGCGCGCTGTCACGGCGCACCGGCGTGCTGGGCTCGGTCGACAACGCCCGCGCCGTCCTGCAGACCGGACTGCCGCAGGGATTCAGCAGATTGCGTCAGGCGCTCAAGCCGCTTGTGGGCGGCGACCTCTCGCGCGTCGTCTATGTCTCGTATGCGAACCCGTCGCTGATCAACGGCGCACCCTGCCCCGGCGGCCGCGCGGGCTTCGACATCCATCCCGCGTTCAATGCCGACCCGCAGCGTCTTGCGGCGGTGACCGACTTCGTTCAGAGCGAATTCCTGCCCGCGCTCAAGAAGCTGGCGACATGCAGCGGCGGCGTGCTGTGCAATGACCGCAGCCATGACCGCATGACTTTCGTCGACCAGCATCAAGCGGAGTTCGCCGACCACGGGTTCTGCGCCCGTGCGGAAAGCGACCCGGCATTCGACCGGGAATGCTTCTCGGCCAAGGGCGACAGCTTTGTCGATGACATCGTCAACGCCGCGAACAATCCGCTCGCGTGCGGCGCAGGCGCGAGCGACTTCCGCGCTTACTCACCCCGCGCGCGCTGGATTCGCGATGCCAACGACAGCTACTTCGCCGCGATGACCTATCCGCAGGCGCAGAAAGCGCCAACCAGTCAGCCCGGCGACATTCACGACGCGACATGGGGCATCCTGTCCGCCGTCTATGGCGGCGCGATCCATCCCACAGCCGAAGGCCACGCCGCGATGGCGGACGCGGCGCTGCCGGCGGCGATGTCCGTGCTGGGTCTCGGTCTTTCCAGCACGCCGGTTACCAGCGAGCCGATCGCGCCGGTAACGCAGGATCAGCGATAGCAGACATTTTCTCGACACCGTCATTGCGAGCGAAGCGAAGCAATCCACTCTTAAGAAGGGAAGCTGGATTGCTTCGTCGCTGCGCTCCTCGCAATGACAGTCGCGAACAGTACGCTCAGCTCACGCCGAGCTTCTTCTGCAGGCTTGACGATGACGTGGTGTACTGGAACACGACGCGTTTCTCCGGGAACACGTAGCGGCTGGCTTTCTGCGCCATCAGCGCGCCCTCATGGAAGCCGGAAAGAATGAGCTTCAGCTTGCCCGGATAGGTGTTGATGTCGCCGATGGCGAAGATGCCCGGCACGTTGGTCTCGAAGGCCTCGGTATCCACCGGCACCAGATTGTTCTCGAGCTTGACGCCCCAGTTGGCGAGCGGGCCGATCTTCATCGTCAGACCGAAGAACGGCAGCATGGTGTCGCAATCGACCTTGAAGGTGTCGTTGTCGTTGCCCTTCACCACCGCGCCGGTCAGCTTGCCGTTCTCACCCTCGAGGCCGGTGACCTGACCGAGCTTCAAATCCATCTTCCCATCGGCCACAAGCTGGCGCATCTGGTCGACGCTGTGCGGCGCGGCGCGGAAATCGTCGCGCCGATGCAGCAGCGTGACGCGCCTGGCGATCGGCTGGAGATTGAGCACCCAGTCCAGCGCGCTGTCGCCGCCACCGACGATCAGCAAATTCTTGTCGCGGAACTGCTCCATCTTGCGCACCGCGTAAAACACCGAAGTTCCTTCATAGGCCTCGATGCCCGGCACCGGCGGACGCTTCGGCTGGAACGATCCGCCACCCGCCGAAATCACCACGACCTTGGTTTCGAACACCTGACCGGCGTCGGTGGTCACGCGGAACAGCGGATCGCCGATCTTCTCGATGGTTTCCACCATTTCGTTGAGATGGAAGGTCGGGCTGAACGGCTTGATCTGTTCCATCAGCGCATCGGTGAGGCCTTGGCCCGTGACCATCGGGATCGCCGGAATGTCGTAGATCGGTTTTTCCGGATAAAGTTCGGCGCACTGACCGCCGAGCTTGTCGAGAATATCGACCAGATGCACCTTCATATCGAGCAGACCGAGTTCGAATACCGCGAACAGCCCGCAGGGCCCCGCGCCAATAATCAGGACATCAGTTTTGATCGGCTCGCTCATATGTTCTTACCGGATGCATGTTGAAGGGAATTCGGATGCCGGGACGCGAAAGCCTCCCGCCTACCCGATTTGTCTAGCCAAGACGGCCCTTGGGGGAAAGGGATAATTCCGCAGCCTGCCTGCCATAACGTCTTGTGAGCCAGCGACATTTCCCGGTATGCAGGCGCCAATCCGGAGACCCCGAACGTGAATGCGCCGATCCGCCCCGCCTCGACCTTCCGCCTTGAAGACTTCCCGTTTCGCTTGACCGACAACGTCCGCTACGGCGACCTCGACCCGAACAAGCACGTCAACAACGCGGTTTACGCGACCTATTTCGAGACCTGCCGCGTCACGCTGCTCCGCAGCGGCGACCGCGGCCTGATGCCGAAGGGCCTGAGCTGGATGCTGGTCCATCTGGCCATCGACTTCCGGGCCGAAATGCATTGGCCGGGTAGCTTCGAACTCGGCATTGGCGTCTCCAGACTCGGCCGCACCTCGGCGCGATTCAATCAGGCCGTGTTTGCGGAAGGCGTCTGCACCGCCTCCGCGGAAGCGGTCACGGTTCTGGTCGATGCGACGACCCGCAAGCCGACGCCGCTCACACCCGAGATCATCGAACGGTTTCAGCCCTGGCTGCTTCATGCATAAATGTTCACCGGTCGCGATTAAGGTTGTCGCCGCGCCCGTTCGCCTCTAAATCCCCTGCGGGCCGCGCGACAAGACAGGCAGCCGTCCGTGAAGCTGACGTTTTCGACCGATCATCTCCGTCCGCATGAGCGCTTCGATTATTGGCGCGAAGTACGCGCGCGCAATCTGTTCGGCGTCACCGCGTCGTTGCGGCAGGAAGAGAGGCTTCAGTTCCATGGCCATTTTTCGGCCAGCGTCCTGGGTGGCGCAATCCTCAGCGAGATGCGGGCCTCCTCCTACAGCGTCGCCCGCACCGCCGCCGACATTTCCCTGAACGCGAGCGACAGCCTGTGCCTCTATCAACAGGCTGGCGGCTCAAGCTGGTTCGACACGGGAGCGGGCGAATTCCTGGTGCCCGCCGGCGGTCTGGCCATCAGTCATTCGGACCTGCCCTATCGCACCCGGCCGGTCACGGCGCACGGATTCGATCTGCGCGTCCTCAAGATTCCGCTCGCCGGGCGCGACACGCTCGCCGGTCATGCACGCGGCCTGTCACCATCGCTGCCGCGCAACGATCCGCGTTTGCACGCCGCCGTTTCCGCAGCCTTCAACGCGCTGGTTGCCGATGCCGCAACGAAGCCCGACGCGGATTTTGACCATGCCGTGCGCCATCTGGCCCAACTGGCCCTGCTCGCGCGCGGCCGCGTACCAGCGGGCCTGCCGGAAAGCCGCGCGGCGATGCGCTTCGGGTTGTTGCAGGCGGTCCGCGATATGCTCCGGCGCAATCTTCATCGCTTCGACCTGTCGCCGGAGACCGCAGCACACGCATTCTCCATTTCGCTGCGCCAGGTCCATCTTTTGTTCGAACCCACCGGCGTCAGCTTTGCCCGCACCCTGACGGCGATGCGGCTCGAAGAGGCGCAGCGGCGCCTGAAACTCATGCCGTCCGAACCGGTTTCTCATATCGCCTATGCCTGCGGCTTCGACAGCCTCGCGACTTTCTATCGGGCATTTCGCGCCACCTACGGCACGACGCCAGGCGATATGCGGATGTCCAGTCGCCCCATGTGACAGTGCCTCCGGCCCTATTGTGCCGGACCTGCTGTACCTCGCTTGACAGAACGCGGCGTCAATCCATGTGCGTTTGCGCTGGATGAGAAGACGGGCCACCGACAACCTGCAAGATTAAGGACCGCTGCGATCCTCGGGGCGCAACGGATCGCGCCGCCCGTTGAGCCAGAGAGGCGCAGGCTTCGCGTTGAGTTTTATCACGCAAGAATTTCTTCCATGGCATGTTGTGTCGCTGTTTCGATCACGTAAAAATTTCATTTAGCCCGGCCATTCATGGCGCCAAAAGCAAAGGCCCCGCGAAACGCAGGGCCTTGCAACATTCATCCATAGAGATTGCTGACAGCGATCAGGCCTGCCGTTCAGGCGTTGTCACAGCGAGACCGTCGAGATCCTCGGTGACCTTGATCTGACAAGAGAGTCGTGAATTCGGCCGCACGTCATAGCCGAAATCCAGCATGTCCTCTTCCATCGGCGTCGGCGCTCCGACTTTCTCGCGCCAGGCTTCATCGACATACACATGGCAGGTCGCGCACGCGCAGGCGCCGCCGCATTCCGCTTCGATGCCGGGAATCGCATTGCGGATCGCCGCTTCCATGACGGTCGCGCCGACCTCGACATCCACTGCGCGGGTTGTGCCTGAGTGATCGGTGAAGTTGATCTTGACCATAATTGACGTGCCGTCCGGAAATTTCAGTTGGAGCAGTCCTATAACGGGTCAGTCCGCCAGAAGCTAGCGCCGGTGGGGATAAAAGCGGAACGGCAGCAAGCCCGTCAGGACCGGTTCAGCATCCGGTCGATCTCAAGCCTCGCCTCTTCCACTGCTTTCTGAAGCTGGACAACAGCGCGCGTCACGTCGCCGCCGGATTTCATCGCCGCTTCGAGCCCGAGCGCCGCATCCGCGACGCGAAATGCGCCGATCGCGCGCGCCGATCCCTTCAGCGTATGCGCCAGCACCGCCGCATCCGGGGGCATCGAAGCAAGACGCAGGGCAAGATCGCAGCTCTGGGCCGCGAACAGCGCCAGGACCTCGATTTCCAGCGCGGGTTCGCCGAGCGTCATGCGCCCGAGGTGCTGCATATCGATGGCGGTATCGTCCGGAACGAGCGAGGGCGATGGCATCCAGTTCAATCGCTCCATCTCAGGGGTCATGGCACGTCCGAAATCATTGTCGGCCCCGGATCGGTTCCGGCCGGAACATGGCGAGACAATCATATGAATGGTTAACGGAACGTATCGCCCCTTCGCCGCGATTTAGCCTTGTTTTAGCCGCGCGTGCGCCACGAAATACCAGAGTGCTTTTGAAAACTGTTGATTTCTGAAAGTGTTAACCCTCTCGGCGTTAACGATGATTAAAAATCAATTAACCCGTCCCATTTCATTCGACCGGCCAAGCCAATAGGATGTTTGCGGAAGTGCGGGACAACCGGCGGGACTTTGGTGCGGCGTGAGGCCGCGCCGATCGACAATATCGGGGCAACATCCGGCGCGCGCAGCCAATCGTCAGCGTGGCAACTTCCGGATGCGTAAAAATTAAAGGCGTATGGGACACATGGCGAAGAATCCGAAGGTCAAGGACCCCACCGAAGACGCTCTCTCGGCAATCCAGGAAGCGCTGAACATCAGCGATCTGCCGGCTGCCGACAGCGACGTTTCGGTGCGCAATGAACCGTCCCTGCGCGGCGCCAGCCGTGGCGCGGATCTGCGGCAGGGCGCCGACGATCTCGACATGATGAACTTCGGCGCGCCACCGGCCAACGACGACCGCGAAACCATCGGCGCCATTCTTCAGACCATTCAGAAGGGCCGCCCGCGCCGCAACGCCTACACCGTTGCGACCCTGTTCTCCGGCCTGTGGATTCTCGGCGTCGGCGTCATCGCGTTCGCCTTCCTGCCCGCGCTTGAAACCATCGTCGGCCAGGGCAGCGCCGGCGCGCTGGCGATGATCGGCCTGCTGGCCGTTCTCGTCGCACCGCTCCTGCTGTTCTACTTCGTCGCCAGCATGGCCTGGCGCAGCCAGGAAATGAGCATGATCGCTCAGTCCATGGCGCAGATGGCCGTGCGTTTCTCCGAGCCCGAGCATGTCGCCAACGGCGCGATCGTGAGCGTCGGTCAGGCCATCCGCCGCGAAGTCGCCGCCATGGGCGACGGCGTGGAGCGCGCCATCGCCCGCGCCGGCGAACTCGAAGCGCTTGTCGCCAACGAAGTGTCCTCGCTGGAGCGCGCCTATAGCGACAACGAAGTGCGCATGCGCGCCCTGCTTCAGGACATCGCGGTTCAGCGCGACAATCTGGTCGGTCAGGCCGAACAGGTCCGCAACGCCATTTCCGGCGTGCAGATCGACCTGCGTCAGGACATCGCCCTGATCAGCGACGCCATCGCCTCGCGCGTCGACGAAGTCGCCAACAGCATCACCGGCGCGCTTGAGGAACGCAGCGAGCACATCACCCGCGCGCTTTCCAGCGCCGGCGACAACATGATCATCGCGCTCGGCGAACGCGGCGGCGACCTGCTCGACCGCCTCGAGGAAGCCAGCACCCAGACCGCCGCCAGCGTGCTCGACGCCAGCGAGAAGCTGACCGCCAGCCTCAATTTCAAGACCGGCCACGTCCACGAGGAATTCGCGGACCTCGCGGACCGCGTCCATGACGTTCTCAACGAACGTCTCGACAAGATGACCGGCGAGTTCTCGGATCGCTCCAACGGCATCCTCGACAGCATCACCACACGTTCGGATGAAATTGTCGCCAGCGTGCTCGACCGCACCGAGAAGATTTTCGACTCGATGAAGGCCTCGAGCGACTCTTTGCTCTCCGATCTCGACCAGCGCGGTGCGGACGTCGCCGACAGGATCGACCAGGCCGGCGACCGGCTGGCCGAACGTGTCCTCGTCAGCGGCGACAAGGCCGGCGAAGCGCTCGACGCCACCATCAACTCGCTGGTGGAAAAGGTCGTCAGCCAGACCGAGACCGCTCACGAAACCCTCGGCAACCAGATCGGCCTGTTCGACGGCCTGCTGAAGGAACAGGGCTCCGAACTCGCTGAAAAGTTCGCGCGCGACAGCGGCACGCTGGGCGCCCTCATCACCCGCCACATCGCCGAATTCGACCGCACGGTGAAGACCTATGGCGGCGAGATCGTCGAACGCATGGGCCAGCACACCCAGAGCGTCGCCGACAATCTCAAGACCTATGTCGATACGTTCGATGGCCGCGTCACGGCGCATGGCGACCAGCTCCACGCCAAGCTGGACAACAGCCTGTCCGGCTTCCAGAGCGCCGTCGAAGCCCGCGTCGAAGGTCTCGACAACGTCCTGCTCGGCAAGATCAACTCGTTCAACGGCACCGTCATCGCCCGGATGAAGGCCATCGAAGATTCGTTTGATGCACGCGCCGCCTCGTTCAGCGACGCCGTCAGCGGACGCGCGGCGTCCTTCACCAGCGTGATCGATGCGCGGCTCGGCTCCTTCATGGAGGCCGTGGAAGGCCATGCCGTCGCGTTCACCGACAAGATCAACGGCCATACCGCCGGCATCAAGGATGCCATCGAAGGCGGCGCAAGCGCATTTGCCGATATCGTCGGCAAGCACACCGCCGCGTTTACCGATGTGATCGAAGGGCGCACGGCGGCCTTCACCGAGACCATCGACGGCCGCACCACGGCCTTCACCGATACGATCGACGGCCGCACAACCGCCTTCTCGGACCTGGTCGAGAGCCGCACGGCCGCGTTCGCCGACACGATCGACAACCGCACCAACGCGTTCGTCGATCTGGTCGATACGCGCACCGCCGCCGTCACCGAAAAGATCAACGCCGGTGCGGAAGCCTTCGTCACCGTGGTGGATGCACGCACCGCAGCGCTTTCCGAGGCGTTCGACAACCGCACCGCAGCGCTTGCCGACATCGCGGACACCCGCACCTCGGCGCTCGTTCAGACTTTCGACAGCCGCGCCGCCGCCTTCTCGGCCATCGTCGAAAATCGCGCGGCCGCGATCGCCGACACGATGGAAACCCGCGGCGCCCAGGTCATGAACGCCATGTCCACCGGCGTGGATGCAATGGCCAATGCCGTGACGGACCGTGTCAAGGACATCCAGACCAACCTGGAGTTCAATGTCAGCGCCCTCGCCTCCGACATCAGCGCGCGGGTCTCGCAGTTCGAGAACCTGCTCGATACCCGTGTCGAGGCGGCAGCCAACCGCGTGTCCGGCAGCGGCCAGCATGCGGCCGAAGTCATCGGTTCGCGCACCGGCGAAATGACCACCGCGATCAAGTCGCGGGTGGATGAAGCCGAGCGCGCCCTGTCCAGCCTCATCACCAATGCCAGCACCACGATCCAGGAAAGCGCCCGCGCGGCCCAGCAGTCGCTGCTGTCGCTGTCCGGCGAAGTCACCGCCCAGCTCAAGTCCACATCGAGCGACGTCACCGCCGAACTCAAGGGCGTGACCAGCGAAATCGGCACCGAGCTTCGCGGCGTCTCCGGCGAGGTCAGCACGCATCTGCGTTCGACCTCGAGCGTGGTCACGGCCGAGCTGAAGGGCACGACCACCGAGATCAGCACCGAACTGCGCGACGTCTCGGGTGAAGTCGGGACCCAGCTCAAGGCCGTCTCCGGCGAGGTCGGCGGCCAGCTCAGGTCCGTCTCCAGCGATCTCGAGCGCACCATCCAGATGGCGGCGCGCGAAGCCGAAAACGCACTTACCGTGGCCTCGACCAGCGCAAGCGCGCAGGTCAAGTCCGCATCGGCCGAGATCGAACGCACCATCGCCGTGTCCACCGACCGTTTCGGTTCGACGCTGCACGGCAAGGTCGAAGCAATCACCGACGGCGTGCGCGAACATACCGAACAGCTCTCGCAGCTTGTCGACAGCCGGCGCAGCGCGCTGGTGGATGCGATCGGCGGCAAGGCTGCCGAGATTTCGCTCACCATCGGCAGTGCCGCCGATGCCGCGCTGAAATCCATCGAGAACCATGGCGGCGCGTTCACCGTCGCGATGATGAACAACAGCTCGGACCTCGCCCGCCAGATCAACACGGCCAGCGAGATCGCCATCGGCGCCGTCAGCAAGTCGCTGAAGGACCTCGACCAGACCTCCCGCGCCGCGATCGACCAGTCGCGTCAGGTGGCGACATCGACCATCAGCGAGTTGCAGGAAACCAGCAAAATCCTGCGCACCGACACCCTCGCCCTGTTCGAGCGGCTGCGTGAAGGCAACATCCTGCTGCAGGAAGTCCTCACCGGCGCCCACGACAACCTCAACTCGCTTGAGCGCACGCTGGTTACGCGCGTTGCGGAGTTCGTCTCGACGATGAACGACGTCACCTCGCGCAACGGCGACTCCACAAGCGCGCTCGAACAGCAGCTCGGCACGTTCACCGCCAAGACCTCCGGTGCACTGGAAAACCTCAATGCGCTCTCGGCGCAGTTCGAGAACCACGGCCGTGCGCTGGCGGAAGCCGCAACCCTGATCGAGCGCAGCAACGATCGCGCCGGCGATTCCGTCTCCGAGCGTAACGCCATGCTGCAGTCGCTGATCTCCAACATCGATCTGCGCACTCACGATCTTGATGAGCGCCTGTCGCGCTTCACCAACCTGCTCGATGACTCGCTGGCCGCCGCCGAAACGCGGGCCCGCGACATCGCGCAAATCGTGGCGCAGACCGCAGGCGCGAGCGCGGCGGAAGTGAACCGCCAGTTCGAGGCCGTCCGTATGGCGGTCGAGGACGAACGCCGCCAGACGTCGGAAGCGATGTCCGAACTTTACGACCAGGGCACGCGCGAAGCGGACGGCATGTTCCGCCAGGCCGCCGACAAGTTCGCGAGTATCGTCCACGGCATGAAGCAGATGGCGTCCGAACTGCACAGCGAACTCGACGCCACCCGCGCCGAACTGCGCCGCGGCGTTCTCGAAGTGCCGCAGGAAGCCGCCGAAAGCACGGCGCAAATGCGCAAGGTCATCGTCGATCAGATCGAGGCGCTGGCTGAGCTTAACCGGATCGTGGCCCGCCACGGCAAGGGCCTCGACATCGCTCCCGCCAGCCGCACCGTCTATCGCGAGGAGGAGCTTGCCACCGCCAGCGGCCGCTCCGAAGCCGCGGCAGCACGGCCCGCAGCGCCGCGTGCGCGTGATGTCGCCAGCGCGGCAACCCTGCCGCCGCCGGACTTCGGCCCGGCCAACGCCGCGCCGCGCCGCACCGACGCGCCGCCGATGAGCCCGGGCGCAAGCGGCAACGGCGACGGCTGGCTGTCGGACCTGCTGAACCGGTCGGACGCCGATGAAGGTCCGCGCAACCGTGCCGCCGCTCCACGTCAGGCCAGCAACCCGCTCGAAGCGCTGTCGCTCGACATCGCGCGGCTGGTGGACCGGGACCTCGCCGCCGAAATGTGGGATCGCTATCAGCGCGGCGAGCGCAAGGCGTTCTCCAAGCGGCTCTATACGCCGGCCGGCCAGAAGGCGTTCGACGAGGTCGCTCGCAAGTATCGCGCCGACCGCAACTTCAAGCAGACCGTGGACCGTTACATCAACGAGTTCGAGCGGCTGCTGGACGAAGTCTCGCGCGACGAACGCGGACCGGCAGCGCTGCGCGGCCACCTCGTCTCCGAAACGGGCCTCGTCTATACCCTGCTCGCCCACGCCGCCGGACGTCTGGGGTAAATACGAAACGCATCTCGGTGAAACGACAAAGCGGAGGCTCACGCCTCCGCTTTTTCGTTGAGAGATAAACGTTTGCGGTCCCGGTTCTGCGAAGCAACGCTGGGCGTTGCGTCGCGCCCGGGACATGAATTCATCCGGGCTGCTAGCTGCAACATTTCGTGATGGGGATCGCGATCCCCGCGTTCTGACCGGGAGGCTGGGGTCAGCGACCGGGCCAACTACGTGGCTCTGCCTTCAGTGGCTGGACGCGGACAGGATGAAGGCGGCGAAAGCCGCCGGATCGGAGGCGGAAACGCCCGTCCTGTCCCGGAAGAACGCTCCCCTCGCCCAAAATCGCCGCCAAATAGCAGTCAAGCTTGCGCAGACTGCGTAAACTTGTCTGCGGAGCGCCGCGAGGCGACGCGCTTCCTTTTCGCAGAGGAAGCGAACCAACACCTTTGCGCCTTGCGGCGCTCCATGCCCCTCATGACGGGGGCGCGATGATGAAGGATCACCTCGCGCGATGCGCGGGAGCGAATGCGCATGCGTGAGTGAAGCAAGCGCGCAAATTGAAGTGGCTGTCTGACAATTGAATCGAAGAATCTGCCCTGCGTGCCCCGGACGCGGCGCAGCGCGAAGCGGTGCGCCGCTGAGCCGGGGCCGTTACGAATGCGGTTTATGTTACGGTCCCGGTTCTGCGAAGCAGCGTTACACGCTGCTTCGCGCCCGGGACACAACACCCACAATGTCGTCGCCGCGAAAAGCAGAGCGCCGTCATCCTGAGGTGCGAGCCCGCGCACACCTCGAAGGACGGCGGCGAGAATGATAGCGCAGCCGCGCATCCTTCGAGGCGCGCCGCAAACGCGGCTCGCCCTTCAGGATGACGCAATCGCGTGCTGTTTCAGCAAACTTACCGCTGCCGCGCGCGGGCGTCGCTCGGGTTGCGAACAGGCGTTGCCGCCGGTGCCGGAGCCGCATCGCGGCCGCTCGCGCCGAACAGCACGCGGGTCGGGTTGCGGTCGAAATTGTTCACGGCGCGGCTGATATCCGCCAGGGTGCGACGTCCGTCGATGATCAGGCCCGCGGAGCGCTTGTCGAGATTGTCGGCCAGATCACGAAACGACTTCGCCGCGGCCTGCAATTCGCCCTTCTCGCCCATCAGGCCGTCCACGCCGGCCATGATGCTATCAATCCGCGCGGAGTTCGCGGCAAGGCTCTTCGAGAACACCTCGACATTGGCCATGCTGCTCTTGAGCGCTTCCTGGTTGTCGAGGACAAGCCTGTTGACGTTCTGCAGCACGCCGCGAACCGCCTCGCCGATGTCCTGAATGGCGTTGGGATCGGCCGTCAGCGTCGGCACGCCATCTTCGGCGACCGGCACGCCGCCCGCTTCGACCGAACCGCCCTTGAGCGAGACGGACGACACGCCGGTGAGGCCCGCGAATTCCAGGCCGACCAGCGAGTCCTTGCGGATCGGCGCGTTCTTGTCGACAGCGGCGATCACCACCACGCGCTTGGGATCGTCCAGCTTGATGGAGGTGACTTCGCCGATCTTGATGCCGTTGAAATTGACGTTGCCGCCGGTGCGCAGTCCCGATGCGGCGCCCTCGAACACGATCCGCAGCGGGGTCCGCTGGGCCGCCGCGCCGAGGTTCTGGAACCAGAACACAAAACCAAAGGCCGCGGCCACGACCGCAAGAGTGAACGCCCCGATCAGGACGTAATTCGCCTTTGTTTCCATCAATCCAACTCCAATATACGCAACACTTTAAGCGACAACGGCACGGGCGCGCTTGCCATGAAAATAGGCCCGCAGCCATGGATGCTGCGAGGCCAGCATATCGTCCATCGTGCCGACGAGGAGAACCTTGCGGTCCCCCAACACTGCAATCCGGTTACAGGCGGTTTTAAGGCTGTCCAGATCATGGGTTACCATAAAAACGGTCAGGCCCAAAGTCCGCTGCAAGGTCATGACGAGCTGGTCGAAGTCGCCGGCGCTGATCGGGTCGAGGCCGGAGGTCGGCTCGTCGAGGAAAACGATTTCGGGATCCAGCGCCAGCGCGCGGGCCAGCGCCACACGCTTGATCATGCCGCCCGACAGTTCCGACGGAAACCGGTCGGCGACCTCCGGCTTGAGGCCGACCATGGCGAGCTTGGCGATGGCGATTTCGTCCAGCAGGCGCTCGGACACGTCCATGAACTCGCGCACCGGGAACTGGATGTTCTGGCGCACGTTCAGCGACGAGAACAGCGCGCCATGCTGGAACAGCACGCCCCAGCGGCGCTCCACCGCGCGGCGCTCATCCTCGGAAGCCTTGCCCATATCGACGCCGAACACCTCGATGGTGCCGCTGAGCTTTGGCATCAGGCCGATGATGGTGCGCGTCAGCACCGACTTGCCGGCACCGGACGCGCCGACAAAGCCGAGGATCTCGCCGCGCTTCACGTCGAGATCGAGATGGTTGAGGATCAGATTGTCGCCGAAGCCGACCGTCAGGTCGCGCACGCGAATGATCGCATCATCGGAATAGGCCGGCATCATCCCCGCTCACATATTGATCGTCGCGAAGAAGATCGCGAACAGGCCATCCATGACGATGACAAAGAAAATCGATTTCACCACCGAGGCCGTGGTGTGCTGGCCAAGCGACTCCGCGCTGCCCTTCACCGCCGCGCCTTCGACGCAGGCGACGACGCCGATCACCAGCGCCATCACCGGAGCTTTCACCATGCCCACGATGAAATGATCGACGGAGATGGCTTCCTTCAGGCGCGCGAGAAACGCCTCGGGCTGCACGCCGCCGTAGCCCCATGCCACAAGACCGCCGCCGTAAAGAGCGGCCATCGCGCCGAGGAAAGCGAGGATCGGCATCGCGATGATCAGCGCGCAGACGCGCGGCAAGATCAGCACCTCGGTCGGATCGAAGCCCATGGTACGCAGCGCATCGACCTCCTCGCGCATCCGCATCGAGCCGAGTTCGGCGGTGTAGGCGCTGCCCGAGCGGCCCGCGACCATGATCGCCACCAGCAGCACGCCGAGTTCGCGCAGCACCAGCACGCCGAGCATGTCGACGACGAACACGTCCGCGCCGAACTTGCGGAAATGGAAGATGCCCTGCTGGGCGATGATACAGCCGATCAGGAAGGTGATCAGCAATACGATGGGCACGGCGCGCCAGCACACCTGCTCGAGATGATGCACCATCGAGGTGAAACGGAAGCTGGTCGGACGCAGAACCGTCCGCCCGAGCGCATGGAGGATCGCGCCCAGCATGCCGATCAGTCCGACGAAGGTGCCGCCGACCTCGACCACGCTGCGGCCGACGCCATCGAGCATGCCAAGCAGGGTCTTGCGCTGGCGCTTGTGGATGAGGCCGGGCTTCACCTGCCGGACTTCGTTGACGAGGCTGGCGTAGTTCTCGGAGAGGCCGGCCACCTTCGGCTCGACATCGCCATGGGTCAGACTGCGGCGCAGGCGCTCGATCAGCCACGCCCCGAAGGTATCGAGGCTGGAGACCTGCGACACGTCGATCACGATATTGGCCTTACCGCCATTCCGCTTTTCGGTGGCCTCGACGATCTTTTCCAGATCGGGCGCATGGTGGACGGTCCATTGGCCAGCCGCGCGCAACGCAAGGCCCGCGCCGACGGTCACCTGCTCCAATGTCGGATTGCCGTTCAAGTCCAACTCCTGCACCGGTGACGCGCCCGGCCGATGAAACAACCTACCACGATGCCGACAATCTGTACGGGGATGATCTTAAGAGCCATAATTGCGACGTTCCGGCAAGCCCGCCTTCACGAAAATCGATTCCAGAAATGATGTCATCGCTAAAACTCGCCGCCCGGATCGAGCGCTGGCCGATCGCCGGCGGCTTCACCATCAGCCGCGGCGCGAAGACAGAAGCCGTGGTGATTGTGGCAGAGGTAAGTTCCCGAGAGCTTAAAGGGAGCGGGATCGCCGGACGTGGCGAATGCGTTCCCTATGCGCGCTACGGCGAAACCCCCGAGGGAACACTGGGCGAAATCCTTGCGCTTGAGGATGCCTTCCATCGCGGTCTCGACCGGCAAGGCCTGCAGGAGCGCATGAAACCAGGTGCCGCGCGCAACGCGATCGACTGTGCTCTCTGGGACCTTGAAGCCAAGATCGCCAACAAGCGCATCTGGGAACTTCTTGGACAAAACGCCCCTCGCCCGCTGACCACGGCCTATACGATCTCGCTGGGAACGCCCGAAAGCATGGCTGAGGCAACCACCAAGGCAGCACACCGGCCGCTGCTCAAGGTCAAGCTCGGCGGCGATGGCGACGAAGCGCGGATCGCCGCCGTCCGGAAGGCCGCACCGGCATCCGAACTGATCGTGGACGCCAACGAGGCCTGGACTGCGGCCAGTCTGGAGCGTCATCTGGCGGCTTGCGCTGAAGCCGGCGTGACCATGATCGAACAGCCGCTGCCCGCCGGGCAGGACGAGGCGCTGGCGCGGATCAGGCGGCCCGTCCCGGTCTGCGCCGACGAGAGCGTGCATGATCGCGCGTCGCTGGAAGGACTGCGCGAACGCTACGACGCCATCAACATCAAGCTCGACAAGACCGGCGGCCTGACCGAGGCGCTGGCCATGGCAGAAGCTGCACGGGCACTGGGCTTCGACCTGATGGTCGGCTGCATGGTCGCCACCTCGCTGGCCATGGCTCCGGCCATGATCGTCGCGCAGGGCGCGCGGGTGGTCGATCTCGACGGCCCGCTGCTGCTGGCCAGGGACCGCGACGGCGGGCTGCGCTATGACGGCAGCACGGTCTATCCGCCCGACGCCGGGTTATGGGGTTAGGACGTCCGGTCTGTCAGACGTGCCCTTCGTCGAGCCGCCGCCGCGCGAGCGCCATCACAAGGCCGCCCGCGAGCGCCATCGCGGCCATCGCGAAATAAAGCCCCTCGCCGAACCGGGCATAGATCAGACCCGACAGCGCCATGGTCAGGCTGGTCAGCACGCCCTGCACGGCCACCATATAGCCCTGCGCGCTGGCGAGGATGTGATGCGGCACGGTGCGGACCATCAGGGCGACGGTGCCGACCTGCGTGATCCCGAAGGTCAGCCCGTGCATCAATTGCACCGCCGTGAGCACTTCGATCCGCGGCTCCAGCGCGGTGATCGACCAGCGCACGACGCCGCCCGCCGCGCCAATCATCACCAGAACCGTTGGCGAGAGCGTGAAGCGCGGCGAGATCGCAAACACCACGATCTCCGCGATCACGCCGAGCGACCATAACGCCGCGACCGTGAAACCGCTCAAGCCCGCAGCCCGCCAGGTGATCGATGAGAACGCATAGTAGGCGGCATGGCTGCCCTGGATCAGCGCAGCCGCGCCGACGATGGCGAGAAACAGCGGCTGCTTCAGCAGGCCCGAGGCTTTTGCCTGCCGTGCCGCATGCCCGGCGGGCGCATCCAGCGGCACAATGCCAAGGCTGACAAAGGCGCTGAAGGTGGCGACGGCCACCAGAACCCAGATCAGATTTTGCGGGCTGATGAAAGCAAACAGCCCTCCGGCAGCAAGGGCGAACAGCACAAAGGATGCCGAGCCCCATAGCCGCATCCGTCCGTAGTCGAGGTCGTGCCGCGCAACGCCCTTCAGCGCATACCCATCGATCAGCGGATTGAGCGGCGTCCACAGGCAGGCGATCACGACATAAGCCAGCAAGATCACCAGCGGCTCCCGCAGCAGCGCGAGCACCGCAAAGCCGGCTGCCGCGGCGAACGCAAGCACGATCATCGTCCCACGCAGCACATTGCGGCGTTCGGCTTCGGCGGTAACGAACGGCAGAATGGTGAAGCGGGTGAGCGGCGGCACGGCCATGACAAGGCCGATCCAGAACACGTCGATACCGATCGCCTTCAGCCAGACCGGAAAGAACGGCAGATGGACTCCGATAACGCCGAAGGCCGAGCCGTAAAACAGGCTGATCCGCATGGCAAATCGGCGGGCAACGGATTGCCCGGCCGGGTGCTTTTGTGATTCGCTAAGGTTCAAGAGAATTGCGATTCGCTGCGGTTCGTGATGTTTCTATCTAGCGCGTGTTTGGTGATTCACGACATGGTCGTCATCACACGCTGGTAGCGCTCAAAAGGTTTTCATGCCCAACGAGGCTTTCGCACTGTCTCCGATTTCGGCCCGCGCCGCCTCTCCGACGGACGCGGACTTTGATGCTATCCGCGAGGCCTTTCTCGAGACAGCGCGCGGCCGCTGGTTTCTGGACGAATACACGCGGCGCAACCGCAACGCCGACACCGCCATGGTGCTGGAAGCGGTCACGCGTCTCGAACAGTCGCTGGCGGCCCAGAAGCAGGACCAGCAGCAAGAGGCCGTGGCCGCACCGGTCGCGCCCATTCCTCCCTCGAATGAATTGCCCGAAGCGATGGCCGCAGTGCGCGCCATCCTCGCCGCCGCGCGCGACAGCGCCGCTTCCGCCGTCGCGGGACCTGCCATCGAGGAGATGTTTGCGCCGTCGCGCAAATGCGCGCGCGTGATCCGCGAGATCGCATGGGGCCTGCGCGAGTCCGGCGCGGACGGACGCATCTGCACGCTGCTTGAATCTCAGGTCGAAGCGATCAACGCCGCCTGCGATCATGCCATGACCGGTGGCATCCATCACGAGGTGATGCGCGCCTTCGATGAGGCGGCCCGCAAGATCGACGAGATCGCGCCGCCGGAAGCTATTGAGACGGCGGAATGCATTATCGCGGACGAACGTCCCGCCCCTGAATTCGATGTCGTCACCGTTCACACCGTCGTCGAAGAGGCGCAAGCGGTTGTTCTCGACGAGACGCTTTTTGAAACACCCGCACCCGCTGCAGACCCAGCGCCGGAAGCGGTGATCGATACGGTGGCGGACGACGGTTCGCTGATGGGCGAAGCGATCACACCGGAGCCGCAGGACGTCCTGCCGGAGCCGGTGGCAGAGACGCAGCCCGATATTGTCGTGACAGCACCGGCTTTTGAGGTCATGGACGAGGCCGTTGCGGACATCGCAGCTCAATCCATCGCCGAAGAGCAGGCCATCTCAACCCTTGGTGCGAGCCTGATCGCCAGCGGCGTCATCGCACGGCCCGCGGCACCACGCAGCGACCCACTGGCGTCGATCCGGCGGATGAGTCTCGCCGAAAAAGTCGCGTTTTTCAGCTAGGCCTGATCGAAAAGTGAAAAGGCGAAACTGCGGCATTCCTTGCCGCAAAAGGCGAAATCGTGACGCCTACTGAATCAGGCGCGCGTAGAGATCCGCATCGACATTTCCGCCGGACAGGACGATCGCCGCCGTCTTGCCGCGGGCATCGATATGCCCGGCCAGCAGTGCGGCGAGCGCCACAGCGCCGCCGGGCTCGACCACCAGCTTCAGTTCGCGGAACGCGAAGGCCATGGCCTTCGCCACTTCGTCATCGGTCACGGTGACACCCTGCGCGCCGAGGCGCTGGCTGATCGCAAAGGTGATCTCGCCAGGGATGGTCGCCATCAGCGCGTCGCAGATGGTGCGCCCCACCGCGCGGTGCGGCGAGCGATGACCGGCTGCGAACGAACGCGCATGATCGTCGAAGCCATGAGGCTCCGAGGTGATCATGGACGCGGCGGGAAACTTCGCTTTGACCGCGAGCGCGATGCCGGCCATCAGGCCGCCGCCGGACGCGGGCGAGGACACGATGTCCGGCGCAAGACCGAGCGAGGCGAAGTCTTCCGCGATCTCGCGGCCCACGGTGCCCTGCCCCGCGATCACGAACGGATCGTCGTAGGGCGGCACCACCGTCGCGCCGCGCTCGGCGGCAAGCGCGCGGGCGATCGCATCGCGGTCTTCCTTGTCGCGATCATAGAGAATGACTTCGGCGCCATACCCTTTGGTCCGCTCGATCTTGGAGACCGGCGCATCCGACGGCATCACGATGGCGGCGGGCATGCCGTAAAGCTGCGCGGCAGCGGCAACGCCCTGTGCGTGATTGCCAGACGAGAACGCAACGACACCCGCTTTCCGCGCGGCTTCTGGAATGGAGGACAGCTTGTTGTAGGCCCCGCGAAACTTGAAAGAACCTGTTCGCTGCAGCACTTCCGGCTTGAGGAAGATGCGCCCGCCAGTCAGCGCATCGAGCGCGGGCGACGAGATCAGGCGGGTTCGGACGGCGACGGGCGCGAGAACATGCGCGGCGGCATCGACATCGGCAGCGGTGGGGAGAACGAGATCGGTCATGGCGCATGTATAGCGCGCTGGCCTGTCGCGGCAAGGGAGCGGACGGTGTTCGCGATACCGCGTCCCGGGCGCAGCGCAGCGTGAAACGGTGCGCTGCTGAACCGGGACCGTCGCAAGTGCGGCGTCTGATGCGGTCCCGGCTCTGCGGAGCAGCGTGAAAAACGCTGCACCGCGTCCGGGACAAGCGCCGCAGACAGGCTTAAACCGTCGGCACCGATTCCGAGGTCAGCCGCAGCCTGCGGGCCAAACGGCGACGCCAGCGGCGCTTCACCTGCGGCGGGCGCTCACGTGTCACGTTGTCGATGAAGGCCTGCGCACAGGCGCCCCAGCTTCGCGCCGCGGCGAATTCGCGGCAACTGTCGCGCGGGATATTCAGCGCGGCAAGACACGCGGCGCGCAGATCGTCGTTCAGCACGCCGACCGGCGCATCGCCGATCACGTCGAGCGGACCGGGCACCGGGAAGGCCGCGACCGGCACGCCGCTGGCCAGCGCTTCCAGCAGCACAAGGCCGAAGGTGTCGGTCTTGCTCGGAAAGACGAAAACGTCCGCGGCCGAATAGGTTTCCGCCAGAGTCTCGCCCTGCATGGTGCCGAGAAACACCGCGTCAGGATATTTGCGTTCGAGCCCCGCGCGGGCCGGACCGTCGCCCACAATCACTTTCGTGCCGGGCAGGTCGAGTTCGAGAAACGCTTCGAGATTCTTCTCGACCGCGACACGGCCGACCGACAGGAACACCGGACGCGGCAGCAGGAGATCGAAATCGCGCGGCCGGAACAGATCCGCATCGACACCGCGCGACCACAGCACGACGTTGCTGAAGCCGCGCCCGCGCAGTTCATCGGCGAGCGCAGGCGTTGCCGCCATCACCGCATCGCTGCTGCCGTGAAAATAACGCATCGCCGCCCAGACCCAGGATTCCGGAATCGGAAAGCGCGCGGAGATATATTCCGGAAAGCGGGTGTGGAAGCTGGTGGTGAACGGCACCTTGTTTTTCAGGCAATAGCGCCGCACCAGAATCCCGATCGGACCTTCGGTCGCGATGTGGACGTAGTCCGGCTGCGCCTCTTCGATCATGCGCGCGATCTTGCCCGGCCGCGGCAGCGCGAGTTGAATGTCGGCGTAGCTCGGAAGCGCGATGGTGCGGAACGATTGCGGCGTCAGGAACTGGACGTCGACGCCGATCTGCGCCGCGGCCTCCGCCATCTTGGTGAGCGTCCGCACCACGCCGTTGACCTGCGGATGCCACGCATCGGTCGCGACGAGGATACGCATATCAGGCCGCCTGCGCGGTCATGCGCGCCGCGGGCTGTGCCCGCTGCAGCGGATGCGTCCATGTGAGAATCTCGAAGCGGCCGTCCTCGTGCTCGACCAGCGCGGTGCAGCTTTCGACCCAGTCGCCGCAGTTCATATAGCGGATGCCGTTCTCTTCGCGGATGGTCGCGTAGTGAATGTGGCCGCAGATCACGCCGTCGGCACCATGGCGCTTGGCTTCGCCCGCCAGCGTCTGCTCGAACGCGCCGATATAGTTGACCGCGTTCTTCACCTTCTGCTTGGCCCATTGCGACAGCGACCAGTAAGGCCGGCCGAACAGCTTGCGGAACATATTGACCAAGCGATTCATCTGGATCGCAAAATCGTAGGCGCGATCGCCGAGATGGGCCAGCCACCGTGCGTTCTGCACCACGAGGTCGAAGATATCGCCGTGAATGACGAGATACTTCTTGCCGTCCACGCCTTCGTGAATCGCGGTTTCGACCACCTCGACGCCGCCGAAATGCGTGCCGTAGTACGAGCGCAGGAACTCGTCGTGATTGCCGGGGATGTAGATGACCTTGGCGCCCTTGCGGACCCTGCGCAGCATCTTCTGCACGAAGTCGTTGTGGGATTGCGGCCAGTGCCAGTTCGATTTCAGCGCCCATCCGTCGATGATGTCGCCGACCAGATAGATCGTTTCGGCATCGTGGACGCGGAGGAAGTCGAGAAGGCGGTCGGCTTGCGAGCCGCGGGCTCCGAGATGAACGTCGGAGATGAACAAGGTGCGAAAGCGTCGTTCAGGACTGCTATCGCTGATAGCGTCTCTTTCCATGCGCGAGCCCTTACCAAAAGTCCATGACAGTACGATGACGGCTCACGCCGCCTTTGAGGCTGCCGTGCGCTCGAAACAAACCAGTGTGTAGATGCCGAACGGCGCAACTTTCCGCCGCTCCACCAAGGTGGTGCTTGCGTTTGATTGCGCCCATGCCTGCAGCCGCCCGAAAGGAAATTCCGGGCGAAGACCGAGGCCGCGGGTTTTCTTCGCGGCCCAGCGCTCGACGGCAGCGGCGACGCCGACTTCCGAATAGAGATGATTGACGAGGATGATGCGGCCGCCCGGCTTCACCACGCGGTGGCATTCGGACAGCACCTGCTCGGGATTGGCGACCAGCGTGATGACGAACTGCGCGACCACGCAGTCGAAGGTCGCGTCCGCGAAGGTCATGTGATGGGCGTCCATCTGATGGACTCCCTTCACGAACGGATACTTTCCGCTCGCCATCTTGGCGCGCGCCTTCTCCAGCATCGGCGCGCTCATGTCGATGCCGGTGATCTCGGTGCTGCTGTCGTAGTCGTCGAACGACAGCCCGGTGCCGACGCCGACTTCGAGGATCTTTCCACCGATGGAACGTGCTGCTGCGGCCGCCGCACGGCGGCCCTTCACCATCACCGGCCCGCACACGGCATCGTAAATCGGTGCCCAGCGCGCATAAGCGGTTTCAACAACGGATTTATCGAGATCGGTGCTCGGCATGTTCGGTCCAATAAGCTGCCTGATGGAATCAGGCTTAACGTTCACTTATTGGCGAGATAACAGCCGAGTACGACAATCAGGCGACAAACGCGGCGAGTTGTCGCGCGGAGATCATGATAGTCTTGGACCTGATCGGGATTTCCCTCGCAAGCCGTCATTGCGAGGAGCATTTGCGACGAAGCAATCCATCCTTTTTCGTTGCTATGGATTGCTTCGCGGAGTTTATCATCGGGCCGGCGAAGCCGGACCCGTTGGCTCGCAATGACGGTCGAAAGTCACGCGACCTGAATTCCGGCCTTAAGTGTCGAACGCGTGGAAATGATGGATCGGACCGTGGCCGTGGCCGACGTTCAGCCGGTCCGCAGCGGCAATCGCCGCGCTGATATAGGCCTTGGCCGCGCGCACGGCGGCCTCAAGCTCCTGCCCCTTCGCAAGCCCGGCCGCGATCGCCGACGACAGCGAGCAGCCGGTGCCGTGGGTGTTGCGCGTATCGATGCGCGGCGCGGCCAGCCGGATCACGGACGCGCCATCGATCAGCCAGTCGGTGCTCTCCGGTCCGTGACCGTGGCCGCCCTTGATGAGTACGGCAGGACACCCAAGCGCGAGCAGCCGCCGGCCCTGCGCTTCGATGTCGGCGTCGCTCTCCGCAATGGCTTCGCCGAGCAGCGCCGCGGCTTCCGGCAGGTTCGGCGTGATGAGAGACGCGCGGGGAAACAGGCGCGTGCGCAGCGCGTCGATCGCATCCGGCGACAGCAGACGATCGCCCGAAGTCGCAACCATCACCGGATCGACCACGACATGCTGTGACGACCAGCGGTCCAGCCCGGCAACGATGGCATCGATCGCCTCGACCCGCGCCACCATGCCGATCTTCACCGCCTTCACATCGAAATCGCTGAACACCGCATCGATCTGCGCGGTGATGAAATCGGCGGGCACATCATGAATGCCGGTGACGCCGCGCGTGTTCTGCGCGGTCAGCGCGGCGATGACCGACGCGCCGTAGACGCCGCAGGCCGCGAAGGTCTTCAGGTCGGCCTGGATGCCCGCGCCGCCGCTGGAATCGGAGCCTGCAATGGTCAGCGCAATCGGGATGGTCATGGACGTCTCGCCGTTAAACCGGACTTTCCACGGTCCGCATCAACGCTCTAGATCATTTTGACCGGGCAGAGAAGCATTGCAACGCAGGCGCTGCTCCCCCTCTCCATAGCCCGTCGAAGACGGGCGTGAACGCCCTTTTTGGGGAGAGGGTCGGGGTCAGGGGATCTAAATCTCCCGAGAGATTCTACGCCCTCACCCGACTTCGCTGCCGCGAAGTCGACCTCTCCCCACGGGAGAGGTGAAGAAAGAGGATCAGCCAGCCGCCTTGCCATGCACGCCAGATTTAGCTCTATTGCCGGAATTCAAGGCCCTTACGAGTCAGCTTGCCGGGAGTAGCAGCGATGGTTCCCTTTTTCGTCCAGATCAAGTGCAAGCTGGGCCAATCCTATGCCGTGGCCAATGCCATCGCGGAAGCCGAGATCGCCTCGGAGATCTATTCCACTGCGGGCAATTACGACCTGCTGGTGAAGTTCTATGTCGACGCCGGGACCGACATCGGCCACTTCGTCAACGAGAAGCTGCAGGTCATTCCCGGCATCCAGGACACCTACACCATCATCACCTTCAAGGCGTTCGGGGTGTGAGCGTCTGGAATAAGAAGTGTCCCGGGCGCAGCGCAGCGTGAAACGATGCGCTGCTGAACCGGGACCGTTGCAAATCCCGGCCGTCACGTTCTGAAACGGTCCCGGCTCTGCGACGCACCGCTGACGCGCTGCATCGCGTCCGGGACGCCATCGCGGACGGAAAACAGTTCACGCCGCCCTGGCCTCGTCCGTCACCGGCGCGTCGGGATTTTCCTCGTTGTCGGCCATGGTGGCGATCGCCGCCACCGGCGTATCGCGCAGCCGCTTGAGGCCGAGATAGCGCTCGCGCAGGATGACGAAGATTCCGGCGCTGGCGACAATGACCGCGCCGCCGACGACGTAAGGCGTCGGCACCTCGCCGAAGAACCAGTAGCCGAGCATGAAGGCCCACAGCATCGCGGTGTAGTCGAACGGCGCGAGGAACGACGCCGGGGCGTAGCGGTAGCTGTCGGTGAAGAAGATCTGGCCGAGGCCGCCGGAAATACCGATCCCGGCCAAAATCATCACGTCCTGCCATGTCGACGGCACGCGCCAGCCAAAAGGCAATGTCAGCAGCGAGACCAGCATCACCAGCAGCGTCATGAAGATCACGATCGACGATGTGGTTTCCGTCGCGGTCAGGCGGCGGATCTGGATCGACGCGCCACCCGCCGTGAAGGCATTGGTGAGCGCGAACAGAATGCCGACGGTCATCGACGCCGTCAGCGCAGCGTGATTGCCGAAGTAAGGCATCAGCATCAGGATCACGCCGCAGAAGCCGTAGGCGACTGCCGACCAGCGATAGGCGTGGACCTTCTCCTTCAGGAACACCGCAGCGAACACGACGGTGAGAAGCGGCGAGGCAAATGCGATGGCGGTGAAATCGGCGATCGGTATCCGCGCCAGCGCGGCAAAGGTTGCGAAGGTGCCGACAATGCTGAACACGCCGCGCAGCAGATGGTCGGTCGGGCGATCGGTCCGCAGCGCGCCCTTGAGCTGCCCGCGCCAGCCGAACACGATCAGGATCGGGATCAGCGCGAACACCGACCGGAAAAACGCGACCTGCCCTTCCGGATAGGCACCGCCGAGATAACGCACCTGCGCGCCCATGATGGCGAACATCAAGGTGCTCGCGACCTTGAACGAGACGGCTTTGACGATATGCATGGAAAAACGGATGAAATCAGGGGCAAGCGATGCCGTGAATAAGCATGCGGCGCCCCGCGGGAAAACCCTGCTTCTTTACATGGCTTTCGGCGCGGCCATGCAGGCCGGGAGCCCGTGTCCCGGGCGCAGCGCAGCGTGTAACGGTGCGCTGCTGAACCGGGACCGTTGCAAATCCCGGCCGTCACGTTCTGAAACGGTCCCGGCTCTGCGGAGCAGCGTGAAGAACGCTGCACCGCGTCCGGGACAAGCTTTTCTTCTTACCGTCAGCTTTTCTTCGGCCGCTCCGGGCCATCCACCGGCGGCAGCGATTTCAGATAGGTCGCCATCGCCGCAAGGTCCTCGTCGCTAAGCTGCGAGGTGTTCTTGATCACCCGCGCCATGGAGCCGCCCGCCGTATCGCCGTCCGGGGTCTCGCCGGTCTTGAGGAACCAGGCCAGTTCCTTGTCCGACCACGCCTTGAGGCCCTTCTGGGTGATGTTCGGCACCCAGCCCTGCCCCTCCGGGTTCGGTCCGCCGGCAAAGCGCTGCGAGGCGACGATGCCGCCGAGGAAATTGCGCGGGCTATGACACTCCGCGCAGTGGCCGAGGCTGTTGACCAGATAGGCACCGCGATTCCAGGCGGCGGACTGTTTCGGGTCCGGCGTAAACGGCTTGTCGTCGAGGAACAGGAATTTCCAGCCGCCGACCAGACGGCGGATGTTGAACGGGAATTTCACGTCATGCGGACGCGGACGGCCGGACAATGGCGGCAGGGTCTTGATGTAGGCGAACAGGTCGCGGATGTCGTTGTCGGTCGCGTGCGTATACGACCCGTAGGGAAACGACGGATAGTAATGCTCGCCCGCAGGCGATGTGCCGTGCTTCACGGCGGTGACGAATTCCGCCTCGCTCCAGTTGCCGATGCCGTTCTCTTTGTGCGGCGAGATATTCGGGACATAGAACGTGCCGAACGGAGAAGGAATGGCGAGCCCGCCGCCGAGCATGGTGCGCGCCTCGCCCGGCACCGCGTGACACGACGCGCAGCCGCCCGCGTTGAACACGGCCTGGCCGCGGACCGCATCGGGCGTGTAGGCCGGAAGCGCCGCGGCGGTGACGATCACGGGCCTGGTGATGAACCAGAAAGCGGCACAGCCCGCGACGATGGCAACGACCGCCAGCAGGAACAGCTTTCGTACCATCATCGCCCCCAGAATTTGTCATGCCCGGGCTTGTCCCGGGCATCCCGATCATGATGCACCGTGCCCAATCGAACGAGATCACCGGGACAAGCCCGGTGATGACAACAGCGAAATCCGTCTCAAATTTCCGGAAACGCTTTCTGCATCTCGAACGTGTGCGCTCTTCGCAATGACGAATGAATCAGCTGTTCTTCACGCGGAATGTCTCGTGGCAGCCGGAGCACGACTTGCCGATCGTCGGCAGCGTCGTTTTCAGGCTGTCGGCATCCTTGATCTTGCCTTTCGCCTCGGTCACCGCCTTGGAGAAGGTGGCGATCGCAGCGTCAAAGCCTGCCTTGTCGCTCCAGATCTTCGGCGATGGCGTGTATTCGGCCGTCTGCTTCACGTCCTTGATGCTGGCCGGATAGAGCGTCGGCAACTTTTTCGCGCAATCTTCGAGCACGGCCAGCGCGGCATCGATTGCGGACTGATCGTAAGGCTTGTCGCCGCGCGCCATCGGACTGAGCGTGCCGCCGAGGGCTTTGCCGTTGGCCTTCATGCCGGCGTGGCTCTGCTCGATGATGTCCTGCTGGGCCGCGACTGCGCCGACGCCGAGCAGCAAAACGGCCGCGACGATAAGAGAACGCTTCATGGATGGTGTCCTTCCCTCAGTTTCTAAATAACCTTCACGGAAAACCCTGTTCAAGATCGGCTCATTCGGCTCCGGCTGGCAAGTGCAACATTTTTTCCAAAGCAGGGAATATGTTTACAGCCGTTGCTTGCTGCGGCTCCTCTCGATCGCCATCCAGACTCGCTCCGCGGTCGCCGGCATGTCGATATGATCGATACCGTATTCGCGTGACAGGCCTTCGATGATCGCGTTCATCATCGCGGGGCACGAGCCGATCGCCCCCGCTTCGCCCGCGCCCTTGACGCCGAGCGGATTGGTGGCGCACGGCACGTTGTGGGTCTCGAACGTGATGGTCGCGCCGTCGGCGGCGCGCGGCAGCGCGTAGTCCATGAAGGTGCCCGTGACGAGCTGGCCATCGGCGGAATCATAGACCGCCTGCTCCATCAGCGCCTGCCCGATGCCCTGCATGGTGCCGCCATGCACCTGCCCTTCCAGTAGAAGCGGATTCAGCGTGACGCCGAAATCATCGACGATCACGTAGTTCACCACGCGGATCACGCCGGTGGCGGGATCGATCTCCACTTCCACCACATGAGTGCCGTTCGGATAGGTGCCGTCGGCGCTGCTGAAGGTCGCGCTCGCGGTCAATTTCGATGGATCGCTGCCGGCGCGCTTCGCCAGATCCGCGAAGGACACGGTACGGTCGGTGCCGACCACGCGGATCGCGCCGTCGCTGAATTCGAGATCGCCCGCGCCGGTTTCCAGCGCATCGGCGGCGATCTCCTTCAGGTTCACGCCGAGCTGGCGCGTCGCGCGCTCGACACTGACGCCGCCGGACGGAATCGAACTCGAACCGCCGGTGCCAAGGCCGGTCGGAATCTCGTCGGTGTCGCCCTGATGGACACGCACGCGCTCCGGCGCGATACCGAACTGCTCGGCCACAAGCTGCGCATAGGCGGTCTGGTGTCCCTGCCCGCTCGACTGAGTGCCGATCAGCACGGTGACGTCGCCATCGGGATCGAGCCGCACCTGCGCGGTTTCCTCGCCCATGGTGCCGCAGACCTCGACATAGGCGCCCATGCCGATGCCGCGCACCAGTCCCTGCTTTTTCGCGGCTTTGGCGCGCTTCGGGAAATCCTTCCACTCGGCAATCTCCATCGCGCGCTTCATGTGCGCGGCGAAATCGCCGGAGTCGTACACCTTGCCGGTCGCCGTGGTGTACGGCATCGCGCGCGGCGGAATGAAGTTCTTGCGCCGAATCGCGTCCGGCGTCATGCCGAGCTTGCGCGCGGCGGCATCGACAAGGCGCTCGACCACATAGGCTGCCTCGGGCCGCCCCGCGCCGCGATAGGCATCCACCGGCACCGTATGAGTGAACACCGTGCGGACGCGGCAATGGAAGGCCTGAATGTCATAGAGGCCCGGCAGCATGCCCGCGCCGCCGTGCGGAATGTAAGGCCCGAAGGTCGAGAGATAGCCGCCCATGTCGCCCATCAGGTCGACATCCATGCCGAGAAATCTGCCGTCTTCCGCCAGCGCCATGCGCGCGGTGGTCAGGTTGTCGCGCCCCTGCGCATCGCCGACGAAATGATCGGACCGCTCGGCAGTCCACTTCACCGCCTTCTTCAGCTTGCGCGCGGCAACCGCGAGCAAGGCGTATTCGCGATAGGGAAACAGCTTGGTGCCGAAGCCGCCGCCGACATCGGGACAGATCACCCGCATCTTCTCGACCGGGATGTTCAAGATATTCTGGCAGAGAATATCGCGCAGCCGGTGGCTGCCCTGACTGCCGATCGTCAGGGTGAGATGATCGCGCTTTGCATCATACTCGCAGACCGCCGCGCGGGTTTCCATGTAGTTGGTGACGATGCGCGGATTGACGATGGTGATCTCCGCCACCGCATGCGCCCTGGCGAAAGCGGCCTCCGTGGCCTTCTTGTCGCCCAGCGAGGTGTCGAACAGCACATTGCCCGGAAACTGCGGCCAGACCTGCGGCGCGCCTTTCTTCACCGCATTGGCCAGACCGGCGACGGCGGGCAGCGGCGTCCATTGCACATCGACGGCCTCGATGGCATCGCGCGCCTGCTCGATCGTCTCCGCGACCACGAACGCAACCGCGTCACCGACATGACGCACCTCGTCCCGCGCCAGAATGGGATAGGCCGGTCCGGTGAACGGGGTGTCCGGCAGGTTGAACAGGCACGGAAGATCGCCGAGATCCTTCACGTCCTCGCCGGTGAGAATTGCAGCAACGCCCGGCAGGGTTCGCGCCCGCGATGCATCGATCCTGAATGTCGCATGGGCGTGCGGCGAGCGCAGCATCAGCGCATGCAGCGATGCCGACGGCGCGACATCGTCCGTGTAGCGGCCTTTGCCGCGAATCAACGCATCATCTTCCTTGCGACGGACGCTCTGTCCGACGCCGAACTTGACTGGAGGCATATCCTCTCCGACTGCAATCTGGAACCGTTCTAGATACCATCATGCAGGGGAATGGCCGGGAGCGCAAATGCCCCGCGTCAGCTAGGGGCGGATAAGCTGCGTCAACCAACGCCGCCCGAACAGCAGCAACACGCTGACGCCGTAAATAATCGCACCCGCCACGATCAAAATTCCGAGAGCGATCTCGTCGCGGAACGATGTGATCGCCGCCAGTCCGGATCGCGCCCAGTGCGACGTCAGCCACAGGCCCAGTGCCAGCAACACGCCCGCCGCGACGAATTTTAGCAGCGCGACGACGAACGCGCGATCGAACGCGAAGTAGCCGCGTCGCACCGCGAACAGGACGACCAACAGCAGATTGATCCACGCGCCCACCGCCGTGGCCAGCGCGAGGCCGATCTGCGCCAGCGATCCGACCAGCGCGACTTTCAGCGCGACGTTGGCGGCAACGCCGGTCAGCGCGGCCTTGACCGGCGTTGCCGTGTCCTTGCGCGCATAGAAGGTGGCGACCGCGCTGCGGATCAGCACGAAGGGAATGAGCCCGACCGCATAGGCCGCAAGCGTGGCACCCGCCGCCGCGGCATCCGCCCTCGTGAACGCGCCGCGCGCGAACATCGCGCGCATGATGACATCCGGCACCGTCAGGAAAGCCGCGACAAACGGCACCGAGAACAGCAGCGTGAAATCGAACGCGCGGCGCTGCGCGGCCAGCGCGCCCGCGTGATCGTTCGCCGTGATCCGCCGCGACATTTCAGGCAGCAGCACCGTGCCGATGGCGATGCCGATCACACCGATCGGCAACTGGTTGAGCCGGTCCGCGTAATAAAGCGCGGACAGCGCCCCGGAGGCGAGGAATGTCGCAATGATGGTGTCCGCGAACAGCGCGACCTGCGTACCCATCGAGCCGAGCGTCGCGGGGCCGAGCGCGCGGAAGAAGGCGCGCACATCGTCATCCCATTTCAGCGAGGTGAATTTGGGCAGGATGCCGTGCGCCTTCGCGTCTCCGGCAAGGAGAACATATTGCAGCACGCCGGAGATCAGCACGCCCCACGCGGCGGCATGGCCCGCCGTGGGAAAGAACGCGGCCAGCGCCAGCGTCGCCATCATCGACAGGTTGAGGAAGATCGGCGCAGCCGCCGCGCTGGCGAAGCGATGCATCACATTGAGCATGCCGCCATACAGCGTCACCAGCGTGATCAGCAGCAGATAGGGGAATGTAATGCGCGTGAGCTCGATGGCGAGATTGCGCTGCGCCGGATCGTCTGTGAAGCCCGGCGCGAGAATCGACATCGCCTGCGGCATGAACGCCAGCGCCAGCCCCAGCAGCACGACCTGCGAGACGAACAGCAGCGTGAAGATGCGGTTGCTGAACAGCTTCGCCGCATCATCACCCCGCTCGCCCTGGACGTGGGCATAAGCGGGAACGAAGGCCGCGTTGAACGCGCCCTCCGCGAAGATCGCCCGGAAGTGATTGGGAAGCCGCAGCGCGACGAAAAAGGCGTCGGCCAGCGGACCCGCGCCGAGAATGGCGGCGAGCATGATGTCGCGCGCGAATCCCGTGACCCGCGAGAGAAGCGTGTAGCCGCCGACGGTGAAGATTCGCCCGAGCATCCGGTGTTTCTATAGTATGGAGTTTCAATCGCGAACCGATGAAAACTCAACTTGCTCCGTCATGGCCGGATTTATTCCGGCCATCCACGTCTTTTTGGGCAAAATTAAGGGATTCAGGCTGTCATTGCGAGCGAAGCGAAGCAATCCATCTGTCGGAATAGCAAGACTGGATTGCTTCGTCGCAAGTGCTCCTCGCAATGACGAATGAAAGCATTCGCCAGTTATTGGCCAGCCTTACGCCAGCGCGTCGCGCACGGCCTTGATGACGCGATCCTGCGTCGCCGGTTCGAGATAGGCGTGCATCGGCAGGCTGATGACGTCCTCCGACAACTTTTCGCTGACCGGCAATCCGCCCTCGACCACCGGATAGTGCTTGTAGGCCGTCTGCTGGTGCATCGACTTCGGGTAGTAGATCGCGGTCGGAATGCCCTGCGCCTTGAGCGCATTGGCGAACGCCTCGCGCCCGCCTCTCGGCAGGCGGATGGTGTACTGCGCCCACACCGAGGTGTTGCCGTCGGCCACGCGCGGCGCGGTGACGATGTTATGCAGCGCGTCGAAATAGCGGCCCGCCACATTGTCGCGCGCGTCGATCTCGTCCTGGAAGATCTTCAGCTTCTCGATCAGGATTGCGGCCTGCATGGTGTCGAGGCGGCCGGTGAGGCCGAGGCGGACATTGTCGTACTTCTCGGTGCCCTGCCCGTGCACGCGCACGCTGCGCAGCCGCTCCGCAAGATCGGCATCGTCGGTGAAGATCGCGCCGCCGTCGCCGAAGCAGCCGAGCGGCTTGGCCGGGAAGAAGCTGGTCGCGGTCGCAAGACCGAAGGTGCCGAGACGCTTGCCCTTGTAGGTCGCGCCGAACGATTGCGCGGCGTCATCCAGCACGAACAGGCCTTCGCTCTTCGCGACTTCCGCGATGGCATCGTGATCGGCGGGCTGGCCGAACAGATCGACCGGGATCACGGCCTTCACCTTGAGGCCGAGCTTGCGGCCGGTGGCGATGCCCTTCTTTAGCGAGGCGATATTCATGTTGAACGTCGTCTCGTCCACGTCCACGAACAGCGGCGTCGCGCCGGTCAGCGCCACGACTTCGCCGGTGGCGCAGAACGTAAACGACGGGCAGATCACCGCATCGCCGGGGCCGATGCCCTGCGCCATCAGCACCATCAGCAGCGCATCGGTACCGCTGGCGCAGGCGACCACATGCTTGGCACCACAGAACGCCGCGAGATCGGCTTCAAGCTGGGTGACTTCCGGGCCATTGATGAACTGGCAATGGGTCAGGACGCGCGCAACGGCCTCATCGATCTTCGCTCCGAGACGGCGGCGCTGCGCGCCGATGTCGATGAAAGCCACGGGTTCGGGGCGCAGATGCTGGTTCATGAGGCGTGCCGGATCATTTCGAGAAAATAAAGACTGTCAGCTTGCGACCGCGCGCGGTCCCTTGCGCAGCGGCGCGGCGATGCTGCCTGCGGGCGCTTCGAGACACTTGATCGCAATCTCGAGGCTAGCGACGCCCTCGTCGCCGGTCACGGCAGGCACCTTGCCCCCGCGCACCGCGTCGAGGAAGGCGATGAGTTCGGCGCGCAGCGGCTCGTCATGTCCGACGGACAGATGCCGCATGGAATAGCTGCCATCGGTCTGGAAGCCGAAACACTCGGTGACCTGACGCGTCAGCAGGTCGCCCTGCACATACTTGCCGCGGGTCGCGACCGTCACGGTGCGCGCCTTGAACGGCGTCAGCCAGTTGGTGTTGATGTGCGCCAGCACGCCGGAGGCGGTGCGGAACTGCAGAAGCGCGATGTCCTCGCGCTCGGCCACGGCGCTCGCGAGTTGCGGCTGTACATCGACGATGTCGGATTCGGTGAACCAGCGGATCAGGTCGATGTCATGGACCGCGAGATCGATCACCACGCCGACATTCGACATGCGCGGCGGGAACGGTCCGACGCGGGTGATGGCAATGGAGAGAATTTCCTCGTCCTTGATCGCCTGCTTGATGGCGGCGACGGCCGGATTGAAGCGCTCGACATGGCCGACCATCAGCGTCACGCCCGCTTCGCGCGCCGCAGTGACGATCTCGTGACCTTCCTCGACCGTGGAGGCGATGGGCTTCTCGACCAGAAGGTGAATCTTGCGCGCGATGCAGGCCAGCGACACTTCGCGATGAAGATGGGTCGGCGCGGCGATGGTCACCGCATCGGGATTCGCGTCGAGCATTTCATCGAGAGTCGCGAATGTCGGGCAGCCGATCATCTGGCTGGCGCGGGTGCGGTGCGCGGGCAGCGGATCGACGATGCCGACCAGTTCGACGCCGGGCAGACCGGCCAGCACACGCGCATGATTGGTGCCCATGACGCCGGCGCCCACGACGCCGACACGCAGCACCTGATTAGCCGCGCTCGCTTTTGAACTCATCTGTCAAAATCCTTGCCGTCCGGATGCGGATCATGCGGCGGTGTCCGCCCGGCACATCAGCATCCGATTCATTCTCAATTCGTCCCGCTTTAGCACGCCGCCCCATACGTGGCGAATGCAGGCAGAGACAACGCCTACACGTTTTGATGCAGAAAATTACACCGGAAAGCTCGCGTAAGCCTCTGAAAATTAGAACATTTCCAGAGGCAGCCTCATGAGCGCCGGTAATCGTCCTCAAGGCGGACGATGTCGTCCTCGCCAAGATAGCTGCCGGTCTGGACCTCGATCAGCTCCAGCGGAATCTTGCCGGGATTCTCCATGCGATGCACCGCGCCGATCGGGATGTAGATCGACTCGTTCTCGTGCACCATCTTCTGCTGGTCGTTGACCGTGACCAGCGCCGCGCCGCGCACCACGATCCAGTGCTCGGAGCGATGATGATGCTTCTGCAGCGAGAGGCGGCCGCCTGCCTTCACCACAATGCGCTTGACCTGATGACGCTCGCCGATGTCGAGGGATTCATAGGAGCCCCATGGCCGATGCACCCGCAGGTGATCCTCGGTGACCTGCGGCGCGACGGTCTTCAGCTTGCCGACCAGCCGCTTCAACCCGTTCGGATCGTTCTGCCGCGACACCAGAATGGCGTCCTGCGTCGCAATCACCACGAGATCGTCAACGCCTTCCAGCGCGACCAGCGCCTTGTCGGTGGAGACGTTGCAGTTGCGCGAGTCCTCGAACACCGCGAGGCCCTGCGCGGCGTTGCCGTGAGCATCCTTGTCCGACAGATCCCACACCGCATGCCAGGAGCCGACATCGGACCAGCCGCACGACACCGGGATCACCGCCGCCTGCGTGGTCTTTTCCATCACCGCGTAGTCGATGGAGATCGGCCTGGCCTTGCCGAACAACTCCAGCGGCAGCGTAACGAAGCTGAGATCGCGGCCGGCACTCTCGACCGCCTCGGTGAGCGCGCCCACGCTGTCGGCATCCACCGCACCGTATTCGTCCAGCAGCATCCGGGCGCGGAACATGAAGTTGCCGCTGTTCCAGAGATAGCCGTCAGCAATGTAGCGCGCAGCGGTCGGCTGATCCGGCTTCTCCACGAACTGCGTGACCTTGCGCACATCGCCCGCAATGACATCGCCGGGGCGGATGTAGCCGTATTCGGTGGCGGGCCGTTCCGGCACCACGCCGAAGGTGACGATGCATCCGGCCGTCGCGACGGACAGCGCCTTGCGGCAGGCATCGACGAAAGCCGCGTTGTCGCGCACCACATGATCGGCGGCCAGCGCCAGCACCACCGCGTCCGGATCGCGCCCCAGCGCAAAGGCGGCACCGGCTGCAATGGCCGGACCGGAATCGCGCCGCACCGGCTCGAGCAGAATATCCGCCTCGAGGCCTATTTCACCCAACTGCTCCAGCACCATGAAGCGGTAAGCCGCATTGGTAATGATGATCGGCCGCCCGAACAGAGCCGGATCGCTGACGCGCAGCATGGTGTCCTGAAATGTCGAGCGCGCGCCGAACAGCCGCAGGAACTGCTTCGGACGTCCTTCGCGCGAGGCAGGCCACAGCCGGGTGCCCGCGCCGCCGCACATGATCAATGGAATAATGCGCTCGCTCATGCGTCCCCGACCGTCCTCAGAAATCCTGTCATGACCTTAGCCCGTGATAGGAACGAAACCACGCCGAAAAACGCGCGATGCCGTCTTCGATCGATGTCGAGGGCTTGAAATCGACCTCGCGCATCAGATCATCCACATCGGCGTAAGTCGCGGGCACATCGCCCGGCTGCATCGGAAGCATCTCCTTCGTCGCGGTCCGCCCGAATTCCTTTTCGAGCAGCGACACGATCGTGGACAATTCCTCGGGATGGTTGTTGCCGATGTTGAACACCCGCCACGGTGCCGTGCTGCGGCCGGGATCGAGAGCCGCGCCCTCGACTTTCGCCTCTCCCGTCGGGATATGATCGATCAGCCGCACCACCGCCTCGGTCACATCGTCTACATAGGTGAAGTCGCGGCGCATGTCGCCGTGGTTGAACAGCTTGATCGGCTGTCCCTCCACGATGGCCTTGGCGAACAGGTACAGCGCCATGTCCGGCCGTCCCCACGGACCGTAGACCGTGAAGAAGCGTAGGCCGGTCGTCGGGATGCGATAAAGATGGCTGTAGGAATGCGCCATCAGTTCGTTGGCCTTCTTCGAGGCCGCATAGAGACTGATGGGATGATCGACATTGTCGTGAACGGAGAACGGCAGCTTGGTGTTGGCGCCATAGACCGACGATGACGACGCGTAGAGCAGATGGCGGCATCCGTTGTGCCGGCAGCCTTCCAGAACGTTGACGAAGCCCTGCAGGTTGGCATCGACATAGGCATGCGGATTGGCCAGCGAGTAGCGCACGCCCGCCTGCGCGGCGAGATGGATCACGATGGGAAACCGATGCCCTGCAAACAGCGCACGCACCGGATCGCGCTCCGCAAGATCGATCCTGTGGAACGTGAAACGCTCGTGCTGCTTCAGAAGATCGAGGCGGGCGTTCTTGAGCGCCGGATCGTAATAGTCGTTCAGGCTGTCCAGCCCGACGACAGGATGCCCCGCCTGCAACAGACGCTGGGCAACGTGAAAGCCGATAAAGCCGGCCGCGCCCGTCACCAGCACATCTTGTCTTGCCATAGCCGATTCACGTGTCCGGGAGCGTTCAGGCCCGTTTTGAACAGGCTGGCCCTGTTTACCTGCCGAACCCCGGAGGCCGCAATAGCCGTCCCTGCCCATCCGGCGACGCTTTACTATTGCAAGCAGGCCGCCGAAACCATACCAAGCCCCATCGGTGCTGAACCGCCCTCTATATCCGGCGGGGGCCGGTCCGGCTCTCAACGAGCACGGCTTCAATGCGATCGCTTCTTGTCCTCATCGCCCGAATTGTTGTGTCGTTCGGCCTCCTCTACCTGTCCCTCCGAGGCATCGACTTTGACACCATCCGCAGCCGGCTGAGCGAGATCAAGGCAGGCTGGATCCTGCTCGCGGTGCTGGTCACCATCGTGCAGGTCTTCTTCGGCGCATTGCGGTGGCGGGAGATCACTGAACGGTGTGACGCCCCCCTGAGCGTCACGACGGCATTCCGCTTCAACATGATCGGCACGTTTTTCAACCAGACGCTGCCGTCCGCCATCGGCGGGGATGCGATGCGCCTCTGGCTCGTGGGCCGGACCGGAGCCGGCTGGCGCGCGGCGACCTATTCGGTGCTCGTCGACCGCGCCGTCGGCCTGATCGCGCTCGCCGTCATTGTGGTCGGCAGTTTGCCGTGGAGTTTCGACCTGATCGGCGATGCCAAGGGACGCACCGCGCTGGTGCTTATCGACCTTGCTGCGATCAGCGCGGGCGTCGGGTTTCTGATTGTAGGCCTGCTGTCATGGCACTGGCTCAGGAGCTGGTGGCCAACGCGGCACATCCATGCCTGCGCCGTGATCGCGAACCGCGTGCTGTTCAGCAAGACCTCTGGACCCCGGGTCGCGGTCCTGTCGCTGCTCATTCACGTTCTGGCCGTCGTCATCGCATGGTGCGTGGTGCGCGCCATTGGCGCCGACGCGAGTTTCCATCAGCTTTTTCTTCTCATTCCGCCGATCATGCTGATCACGATGCTGCCGATCTCCATTGCGGGCTGGGGCGTTCGCGAAGCGACAATGACGGTGGCCTTCGGATACGCCGGTCTGGCGCCGGCCGACGGCACGGTGATCTCGCTGCTGTTCGGCGCGACATCTTTCATCGTCGGCGCGATCGGCGGCATCGTCTGGATTCTGAGCACGGAAAAAGCGGAGAAGATGCCCGCGGTGATTCCCGACATCGACTAGTACCGCCGATTTGAAGTCCCTGCATCACTTGCGGCAGTCGCACGACAGGGACTTCAAATCGAAAACGGTACTAGAATCGTAGTCTTGCCAGTACCCTTTGCTTTCCGAAATTCGTTAAGATAGATGCTGCGATGTATCACGAACTTCGGAAAGCGGGTACTAGTACGAGATTGGCGAAATGACTAGCGGTCAAGCAAGCCGTAGTTGCGCATCTCGCAGCGGTCGTTGATCACCGCCGGACGCCAGTTGGTGACTGCATCCCCTTTCAGGAAGAAAGTGAAGTAGCGCAATTCGCCTTCAAAATTCGCGCGCGCGCACGCGGTCCATCGTTCCGGTCCCGACTGCGCCTCGTTCGGCCCGACATCGGAGACCTCGGGCTGGCCGGCCTGCTTCATCGACTGCATGGTCTTGTAGATCTGGCCGAAGATCGCCTGCTGCTGCCGCGAATCCGGCACGGGATCGGGCTGTGCGGAATCCTGCACGTCGAAAAAGAACGTGCATCCGCAAAGCGACAGGGCGGCGCAGAGCACCTGAAGCGACCGAACAGAAATCAATGCCAAGCTCCCCGCAGATTGCCCCGCGCCTTAGTAACGTCTCAAGCGCTTCATGAAAAGCGTGATCGGGCTCTTGAAAAAAATCGCAGTCACCACTGAAATGTGGTCGTCGCGCAACACAACCGCGGAACGTCCCGAGAACATCGTGATGAGCCGCGTGTGCGATTAACACCGGCATCGCTTGCGCATATATTTCACGCTGCAGCCTCGTATCCTTTACGTGATGAAACAGTCCAACCGATTTCACAACAGCGCCAAACGCCGCGACGCGCAAAGATCCATCCAATGGTGAGCGACGAATTGCAGACCATGCGCATCATGATCGGCGTTCCGCTGGCGGCATGCATCATCAGTGCGGCGCTCGCTATCCTGCTGCGCCCGCTGGTCGTGCGCTATGCGCTCGCGCGGCCCAATGCGCGGTCGTCGCACAGCGTGCCGACGCCGCAGGGCGGAGGCGTCCCGGTGATCGCCGCAACGCTGCTGTCGGTTCTGCTCGCGGCGTATTTCGCAACACTTGCAGGCACCGGACTACCGGCCGTCTTCTCCGCAGCAATCCTGCTGGCGTGTGTCGGCGCCGGTGACGATTTATGCCCTCTTCCTGTGCTACCGCGTCTGGCCTTGCAGGCACTCGCGGTCTGCATCGTTCTGACGGCGCTTCCGGGAGACTTCCACCTCATTCCAGCCCTGCCCGTCTGGATCGAACGCGCGCTGCTGCTGATCGGCGGCCTGTGGTTCGTCAATCTCGTCAACTTCATGGACGGGCTCGACTGGATCACCGTGGCGGAGATCGTGCCCGTCACGGCGGCGCTGGCGCTGTTCGGCTTCTATGGAGAGTTGCCCGTCACGCCGACCCTCGTCGCCCTCGCACTCTGCGGCGCGATGATCGGCTTCGCGCCATTCAACAGGCCGGTGGCGAAACTGTTTCTCGGGGATGTCGGCAGCCTGCCGATCGGCCTGCTCGCTGGATGGTGCCTGCTGCATCTCGCCGGAAGCGGCAATATCGCCGCAGCGCTGCTGCTTCCGCTCTACTATCTTGCGGACGCGACGATCACGCTGCTGCGGCGAGTGACGAGAGGCGAGAAAATCTGGGTCGCCCACCGCTCCCATTTCTATCAGCAGGCCACCGCCAACGGATTCAGCGTGATGCAGGTGGTCCGCGATATCTTCGTCCTGAATCTCGGTCTTGCCGCACTTGCCGCGATCTCGATCTTGCAACCATCGCCTTACGTTCAGGGAGCGACCCTGATGGTGGGCATAGCCGCCGTGGCGCTGGTGTTGACGCGCTTTTCGCGGCCGCGTTAGCGTTATGCAGCGCCGCTGTTGAATTCAGGAACGGCATCTTTCAACACGCCGACAATCACGCCGCGCTGCTCTCAGCTCACCGCCTTCTCAAGCGTGGAGAGCCAATCCTGCAACGTCTCGAGCGGCGGCTCGTTCGGCTTCGCCGCGACGATGCCCGCGATTCCGGTCTCCATGGTCGGCTCCTGACGGGCGAACAGGATTTCGTTCAGCCGCTCGCCCGGCCGTAGGCCCGTGAACACGATCTCGATGTCGTAGCCCGGCTGCAGATCGGACAAACGAATGATGCGTTCGGCGAGATCGACGATCTTCATCGGCTGGCCCATGTTCAGCACATAGACCGAAACATCGGGACGCACCGGGCCGAGCGCATGGCTCGCCGCGGTGATCACCAGATCGCACGCCTCGCGAATGGTCATGAAGTAGCGAACCATGTCCGGATGCGTTACGGTCACCGGGCCGCCTGCCTCGATCTGCGCCTTGAACTTCGGCACCACCGATCCGTTCGACGCCAGCACGTTACCGAAGCGAACCGATATCAGCCGCATCGGCGAATTGCCGCTGGCTCTGGCCATAAATTCGCGGTCCAGCGCCTGACAGTACATCTCCGCAAAGCGCTTGGTCAGGCCCAGCATCGACACCGGCTCGATCGCCTTGTCGGTAGAGATCATCACCATCGCTCCGGCACCCGCGCGTTCCGCGGCATCGGCCACGTTGACCGTGCCGAAGATGTTGGTCTTGACGCCTTCGCTCCAGTCCCGCTCGAGGATCGGAACATGCTTCAACGCCGCAGCGTGGAATACGATATCCGGCCTGAACTCGGACATCAGATGAAAGATGCGCGCACGATCGCGGATGTCGGCGATGCGGCCCTCGACGGCCGCGGCCGGAAATTTCGAGGACAGCGACTCGATCACCGCATGCAAGGCGGGCTCGGCGTTCTCGATGATCAGAAGGCGTGACGCGCCGAAGGTCACGACGCGATCGCAGATTTCCGCGCCGATTGATCCCCCGCCGCCGGTGACGACGATGGATTTGCCTTTCACGAGAGATTCGAGACGCCGATAGTCGATCTTGACGCTCGGGCGCAGCAGGAGGTCCTCGACGGCGACAGGCGCCAGTCGTGGCGTTTCGCCGCTGTCCTCCAGCGATGGAAGTCGGCTGACGGTCAGCCCCAGTTTCCGGGCGCGCGTCAGCACCGCTTCCGGCGACGCATCGGAGTCGAACGCCGACGGAAGCATCACAAGGCGCTTGATCGGCCGCTCCCGGCCCGAAAAATCATCGACAATATCGGCGAGATCGTCCGTCGCCCCGAGCACGGGAATGCCGCGGATCACCTGTCCGCGATCCGCCCGGGACGGAGACAGCACGCCCACCGGCCAGATATTTTTCACAGCGCCGCTCTCGATGCCCCGCAACATGACCTCGACATCGGCGGCGCGGCCGAACAGCAGCGCTGGCGGCGCATTGTTGCTGCGCACCTCGTTCAATGCCCGGGTATAGCGGAAGTAGCGATACGCAACGCGCAAGCCGGTCAGCGTGAGGTTCTGCAAGAACCAATAAAGGACAATCGTGGTCTTGCCGAAGAAGAAGGTGCCGTAGGCGTTGGGCGCGATGAAGATGTAATCCAGCACCAGCAAGATCAGCGCCAGCACGGTCGATGTCTTTGCGATGTTGATGAAGTCGGGCAGCGAGATGAAGCGCCACTTCGTGGTGGTCAGCTTGAAGACGTAGCAGACGACGACGCTCAGGAGCACGAAGAACGGCAGGATGCGCAGCAGCAGCGGCAGACGTTCGATGAACGCATGATCCTGGAACCGGAGATAGAAGCTCGCCATCACGGCGAACGTCGTCGCCAGCGCATCATGAATGGCGATCAGCAGATTGCGCCACGTAAGACGCCGCAATCCGAGCCAGAACGAGCCGATCATGCCCATCTCGATTGCACATACGCGAACACGGCGCCAATGCCTGATGCACTGACGGTCATGCCCGTTTCTCTCGTGCGCGCTTGACCAGCGACGTGGTGCTGTGTCCCGGCAGAATATCGACCAGCACGACATCGCCGCCGTTCGCGGTGACGACCTCGTGGCCGACCACCTGCTCGCGCGTGTAATCGCCGCCCTTCACCAGCACGCTCGGCTTGATCTGGGTGATCAGTTCGAGCGGCGTATCCTGTTCGAAGATGACGACCAGATCGACCGCCTCGAGCGCGGCGAGCACTTCGGCGCGCGCGCGCTCGTCCTGCACCGGACGCTCCGGCCCCTTCAGCCGCCGCACCGATGCATCGCTGTTGAGACCGAGGATCAGGCGATCACAGGCGGCGCGCGCCTGGGTGATGACGCGGACATGGCCGGGATGAAGAATGTCGAAACAGCCGTTGGTGAATCCGACGCGCAGTCCCTGCGCGCGCCACTCGGCCACGCGCGCATCGAGATCTGCCGGCGTCGCGGCGATCTTCTCTTCCGCCGCCAACGAGGCATGCGGAAGAATCTTCCTGCGCAGTTCGGCCAGAGACACCGTCGCCGTGCCCGGCTTGCTGACGGCGACGGCAGCGCCCGCCGACGCGCAGCGCAGCGACGTATCCCAGCCCGCTCCCGCCGCCATGGTGACGGCCAGCACCGCCGCCACGGTATCGCCCGCGCCGGAGACGTCACGCACCTTCGCGGGCTGCGCCGGAACATGGATCAGCGTGCCGTCGCGATGCGCCAGCGTCATGCCGTCTTCGCTCTTGGTCACCAGCACCGCGTCGGCATCGGCGGTCCGCAGCGCCTCGATCGACGCATCGGCAATGTCGGCATCCGACTGGATGCGGCGGCGCGTGGCTTCGGCGAATTCCTTGCGGTTGGGCGTCAGCAGCGTCGCGCCGCGATAGATCGCCAGATTGGCGCTCTTCGGATCGACGATCACCCGCTTGCCGAGCCTGCGCGCGGCGTCGATGACATTGCGGATCACCCGCGCGGTGAGCACGCCCTTGGCGTAATCCGACAGCAGCACGATATCCGCGCGCGGCAGGGCCGCGATCACGGCGTCAATCAGCTTGCGCTCGGTCACTTCCGAAGCGGGCGCGGACAATTCCCAATCCGCGCGCAGCATGTGCGTGGAAAAATGCTCGGAGACGAAGCGCACCTTGCGCGTGGTCGGCCGCGACGGATCGACCACCAGCACCGGCTCGATGAATGTTTCCTTCGCCAGTTCCACCGTCAGCATCTCACCCGCAGCATCGCTGCCGATAAGACCGACAAAAATACAGCGCGCGCCAAGCGCCGCGATATTGCGGGCCACGTTGCCCGCGCCGCCAACATTGAGTTCGCTGCGGCGCGCCGCGATCACCGGCGTCGGCGCTTCCGGCGAGATGCGGGAGACTTCGCCATAAACGAATTCATCCAGCATCAGGTCGCCGACGCACAGCACGGTCTGGCGGACAATCGCTTGCGACAGCGCGTCAAAGTCGAACATAAGATCGTTCCTGTTGCCGGTCAGCGATAGCGATCGGGCCGGTCGAGAAAATCCCTGACATAGCTGCCGACGCCATCTTCCAGCGCGGTGAAGCCGCCATTGTAGCCCGCACCGCGCAGATGATCGACCTCTGCCTGCGTGAAGTACTGATAGCTGCCCCGAATTTGTTCGGGCATGTCGATGTATTCGATGTTCGGCTTCGCGCCGAGGGCGCTATAGGCCGCCAGGATCAGGTCGCGGAAGCTGCGCGCATGGCCGGTGCCGACATTGTAGAGGCCGCTCACCGACGGCGACGCCAGCAGCCACATGATGACGCGCACCACGTCATCCACATGGATGAAATCGCGGCGCTGGTCACCATCCGCGATACCGTCACGATGCGACTTGAAGAGCTGCACGACGCGGCCCGAGCGGATGTCGTCGAAGCGCTTCGCCAGCACGCTCATCATCGTGCCCTTGTGATACTCGTTCGGGCCGAACACGTTGAAGAACTTCAACCCGGCCCATTGCGGCGGCATCCGGACGCCCTTCGTCACGCGCTCCATCAGCGCGAGGTCGAACAGATGCTTGCTCCAGCCGTAGAGATTCATCGGCCGCAGCGCTTTCAGCGCCGCTAGCGATTCATCGTCGCGAAAGCCCTGATCGCCGTCGCCATAGGTCGCCGCCGAGGACGCGTAGATGAAAGGAACGGCATGCGCCGTGCACCAGTCGAGCAGCCGCATCGACAGGCGGAAATTGGTCTCAATCACGAGATCGCCGTCGGTCGCGGTGGTTTCCGAGATCGCCCCCATGTGGATGACGGCATCGAGCCTGCGGCCGTTCAGCCAAGGCATCAGTTCCGCAGGCGGAACGATGTCGGCGAGCTGGCGCTTGGCGAGATTGCGCCACTTCCCTTCGCTTCCGAGGAAGTCGCACACGACCACGTCGGCGCGGCCCGCATCATTGAGCGCGGCGACGATATTCGATCCGATAAAACCGGCTCCGCCGGTCACCAACAGCATGAAGGAATCCCACCCGATTGAGGTGTGGTCACCTTTGCCTCAACGCCGCCCCCCAGGCAACTCGCGCTCCGGACGGGTCAAAAGGCGAAGTCCTTGAAAACGTATCTGGACGCCGTGCGGGTGACGCGGTAACCGGCTGATCGTCCACAACTCTCTCCGGGTCCAGGGTGGCCGGTTTCAAAGCCGTTCAATGAATGATTGAAGATTCATTTCTAAGCGCTATCGGCGTGACGCCCGATCCGTCGGAAACCAGCCCGGTTCTGGTCATTCCGTATATGTGGATCGGCGACTTCGTGCGCGGCCACACCGTGGTCCGGGTGCTCAGGGAACGCTGGCCGAACCGGCCGGTGGATCTTCTGGTCACCAGCCTCTGCGCGCCGCTGGTGGATTACATGCCCGGCGTCCGCAAGGGCATCGTCTGGGACCTGCCGCGCGGGCAACTCGCCTTGAATAAACAGAAGGCTCTGGCAGAGAAATTCCGCGCCGAAGGCTATGCCGCCGCGCTGGTGATGCCCCGAACCTGGAAATCCGCCCTTGCGCCGACGCTGGCGGGAATTCCCAAGCGCACCGGCTGGGTCGGCGAAATGCGGTTCGGCCTGATCAACGACTGGCGCTGGGGCGAGCGCAGCATGCCGCGCTTCATCGACAAGAATGCCGCGCTTGTCCTGCCCGCCGATGCGCCGTTGCCGAAGGAATGGCCGGTGCCGCAACTCGTGGTCCCGCCGGCGGACGTCGTCGCCTGGCGGCAGGCCAACAATCTAGGCCAGACATCGGCCGTGACGCTGGCGCCGGGTTCGGTCGGCCCCTCGAAGCGCTGGACCTATTATGCCGAGGCGGCAAGGATGTTCGCCGAACAGGGCCTCGATGTATGGGTGGTCGGCGGACCGAGCGAAAAGGCCATCGCCAGCGAGATCGTCGGCTTTGCCGGCCCGCGTGTGCGCGATCTCACCGGCACGGACCTGCGCAACGGCATCATGGCCATGGCCGCCGCGAAGACCGTCATTTCCAACGACTCCGGCCTGATGCACATCGCGGCCGCCATCGGCACCCCGACGATCGGAATTTTCGGCCCGACCAGCCCGTATCACTGGGGGCCGCTGAACGGCCTCGCGGCCACCATCAAGCGCGCCACCGACCTGCCGTGCCAGCCCTGCCATAAGCCGGTCTGCACCCAGAACGATCATCACTGCATGCGCGATATCCCGGCCTCGCAGGTGGTGGAAACCGCGCAGCGCGTAATGGCCGGAACCGGCTAAACGCGGCGGCGGCCGCACTTGCACCCTACTTGCGCCGCCATCGTGCTGTGACTACCACTGACGCCAATTCAAGACGATGTGGTGACATGTGAATCAGGATCGGATCGCGGCCCATTTCCAGAGTTCGCTCGACGGCCTGAGCAAGGCCGTGCAGAGCGACGAACTGCGCGCGACGACGCACACCATCGCGCGCGCGGTGACGGGCGCCCTGACGGCAGGCAACAAGCTGCTGCTGATCGGCAACGGCGGCAGCGCGGCGGACGCTCAGCATATCGCCGCCGAAATCACCGGCCGCTACAAGCAGGAACGTCCGGGCTGGGCCGCCATCGCGCTCACCACCGACACCTCCGCACTCACCGCCATCGGCAACGATTACGGCTTCGAGCAGATCTTCGCGCGGCAGGTACAGGGACTTGCCAAACGCGACGACGTGCTGTTCGCGCTCACCACATCCGGCCGCTCCCCCAATATTCTTGCGGCGCTGAAGGTCGCCCGCGATCTCGGCGTCATCACTGTCGGCTTCACCGGCATGAAGGGCGAAAGCATGCGCGCCGCCTGCGATCATCTGTTCGTCGCGCCGACCGAGGACACGCCGGTGGTCCAGCAGATCCACATGATGGCGATGCACGCGATCTGCGACGACGTCGAACAGGCACTGATCACGGCGACGAAGACGAAATGACCTTGGACAAAAAGCCCGCGGCGTTTCTCGACCGTGACGGCGTGATCAATCTTGACGACGCCTATGTCGGCACGCGCGAACGGCTGCGTTGGATGCCGGGCATCGCCGCCGCGATCAAGGCGCTGAACGATGCTGGTTATTACGTATTCGTCTTCACCAACCAGTCCGGCGTCGCGCGCGGTTTCTTCTCAGAGGATGATGTTCGTGCGCTGCACGACTGGATGCGCGACGAACTGGCGCGCGATGGCGCGCGCATCGACGACTTCCGCTACTGCCCGCATCATCCCGATGGTGTGGTGGCGAACTACACCCGCGAATGCGACTGGCGCAAGCCGCAGGCCGGCATGGTGCTCGACCTGATGAAGCACTGGCCGGTCGATAAGGATCGCAGCTTCGTCATCGGGGACAAGCAGCGCGACCTCGATGCGGGCAAGGCGGCTGGCATCGAAGGTTATCTGTTTTCAGGAACGGATATCGCGGATTTCGTCAGCGATATACTCGCGAAGCGATAACGACGTCTGGTCAGATTTTTCTCCACTCATTCCCGCGCAAGCGGGAATCCAGAACAACGAAGTCTGGGTCCCCGCTTGCGCGGGGACGAGCGGATAAACCTCATGGTGAGGAGGCGCTTCTTCAGCGCCGTCTCGAACCATGAGATACAGTCACCATCACCTCATCCTTCGAGACGCGGCAAAGATGCCGCTCCTCAGGATGAGGTTCACGCCCGCAGCTTCTCCGCTGCCTCGATCACGCGCTCGAACGACGGATAGACGCCCTTCCCGCCGACGACCGTGATCGGCCCGCTGCCGACCGGCCCCGTCAATCCGGGATCGGTGGCGAGAAACACCGCGATCAACGGCACGCCGTAAGCCGCCGCCAGATGCAGCAGCCCGGTATCGACACCGACCACCAGCGACGCATTCGCGATCACCTTCGCGGTAACATCGAGCGGCTGGCGATCGAGAATGCGGCTGCCGGGAATGGCGGCCTTGAGCCGCTCGGACCGCAATCGCTCGGCGTCGTTCCCCCATGGCAGCACCACATCGATGCCCTGCGCGCGCAGCCATTTGCCGGTGCCGATCCAGTCCACCTCACGCCATTCCTTCGCGGCGCGCGACGTTCCATGCAGCAGCACGGCATAGGGCGCGCCGCTATCTTTCGGCGGTTTGATCAGGCCGTAATCAATCGCGGCATCGGGCGCATAGCCAAGGCTCAGCGCTGTCAGCGCCCTGTTGCGCGCCACCGCATGCTGATCGCGCGCAACCGTATGTTTGATGTCGTAGAACCATGACGCCAGCGGCTCCTTGATGCTCGCGGCATCGTAGCCGTGACGCTCTCCTATCGCCGCGCGCGCGATCAGCGCCGAGCGCATCAGGCCCTGCGTATCGATCACTTTGTCGGCCTTCACCTCGCGCAGCCGCGCCTTGAAGGCCGAGATTTCGCGCCATGTCGCGGGCTGCAGAAGCTGCGAGCGCCAGCGCCGCGTCGAAACAGGGATCACGTCATCGACGGCAGGGTGCAGTCGCGCCAGCGGCGCGAAGGCTTCCTCGACCACCCACGTCAGCCGCGCGTCCGGATCATGCCGCCGCGCGTCGGTGACCGCCGGCATGTGATGCACGACATCGCCGAGCGATGATGTCTTGATGAACAGAATTCCATGCATCGGCGTGAGGGCCCGAACTCGCCAAGAGATGTTACGTTTTGGAAACCATAAACCGCGTTCCTTTGAAAAAATCCAAGGAATTCACCGCGAAGTTTCGGCCTTATACCCCATTTCCATCGTTTCCCAGCAAGCTTCCGGCAACAACTTCGCTCCACAGTCCGCGCCAGATCACGACGAAATATGGCGCGCGAGCAGGCGCGGAAGCAATGCGGATTGGAATGCGATGACAGTACTGGTCACCGGCGGCGCGGGTTACATCGGAAGCCACACGGTTCGTGCGCTGGTGGATGCCGGCGAAAGCGTGGTCGTCATCGATAACCTGTCCACCGGCTTTTCGCAGTTTCTGCCCGAAGACGTGCCGCTGTTCATCGGCGATGCCGCCGACGAAAATCTCGTTGAAGGCGTGATCGCTGCCCACAACGTCAGCTCCATCATCCATTTCGCGGGCTCGGTGGTGGTGCCGGATTCGCTGCGCGATCCGCTCGGCTACTATCGCAACAACACCATGACGACGCGCAATCTTCTAAACGCCGCCGTCCGCTGCAACATCAGCCGTTTCATCTTCTCGTCCACCGCCGCGGTCTACGGCAATCCGGACCGTATGCCCGTTCCGGAAGAAGCGCCGACCCGGCCGCTGTCGCCCTACGGCTCATCGAAGCTGATGACCGAGATCATGCTGCATGACGTCGCGACGGCTCACGGCATGCACTATGTCGTGCTGCGTTATTTCAACGTCGCCGGCGCCGATCCGCAGGCCCGCATCGGGCTCGCCACAGTCGGCGCGACGCATCTTCTGAAGATCGCCGTCGAGGCCGCCACCGGCCAGCGCGCCAAGATCGACGTGTTCGGCACCGACTATCCGACGCCGGATGGAAGCTGCATCCGCGATTTCATTCACGTCACGGACCTGGCGCAGGCGCATCGCGCCGCGCTGACCTATCTGGACCAGGGCGGCCCGTCGGCCACGCTGAACTGCGGCTATGGCCGCGGCTATTCGGTGATCGAAACCATAGAAGCCGTGCGTCGCGCTTCGGGCCGCAATTTCGCGGTCCAGTACGCCTCCCGCCGCCCCGGCGACATCATGACCATGATCGCGGATACCGCGCGGATTCGCGCCACGCTGGACTGGACGCCGCAATACGACGACCTCGACACCATTGCCCGCCACGCGCTGGCATGGGAGGAAAAACTGCTGAGCGAGCGCCAGCAGGACCCGCGCCACGCCGTTCCGGCGTAGCTCCAAATCCCGTCAAAGCCCGATATCGGCAGTCCGCCCGACGCAGCGGCATGCAGCGCAATCGCACTGGCCCCCGTCGCGGTCAGCGCGTAAGATCGTTGTCTCACCCTATCCTCCCAGACACCGGAATTTTTCATGACCGCCAGCTACGTCATTCCCGCGCTCACGCAACCGTCCATTCCCGTCGCAGGCGAATCGAAATCGTTTCCGGTGCGCCGCATCTGGTGCGTGGGCCGCAACTATCTCGAGCACATCCGCGAACTCGGCAACGACGAGCGCCAGCCGCCGTTCTTCTTCGCCAAGCATGCGGACATGATCGCGCAGGACGGCGCGACCATTCCCTATCCGTCGCTAACCAAGGATTTCCAGCACGAGGTCGAACTTGTGGTCGCGCTCAAGAGCGGCGGCGCCAATATCGATGCGGCAAAGGCGCTGGATTGCGTCTACGGCTATGGCGTCGGCATCGACCTCACCCGCCGCGACATGCAGATGGCTTCGCGCAAGAAGGAGCAGCCCTGGGAGATCGGCAAGTCGTTCGACCAGTCCGCGCCCTGCGGCGCGCTGCGCCCCGCCTCCGAGATCGGCCATCCGGTGAAGGGCAAGATCTGGCTGTCGGTCAACGGCACCGAGAAGCAGAAGGGCGATCTGTCCGAGATGATCTGGAACGTGCCCGAGATCATCGCCAAGCTGTCGCTACAGGTGTCGCTCGGCGCCGGCGACATCATCATGACCGGCACGCCCGCCGGCGTCGCCGCGCTTCAGCCCGGCGACAAGATCGAAGCCGGCATCGACGGCATCGGCACGCTGAAGGTGTCGATCGGATAAGGCGTCTTGTCCCGGACGCGATGCAGCGCGAAGCGTTGCTTCGCAGAGCCGGGACCGTTACGCGCATTATCCCTCGAACGGCCCCGGCTCAGCGGAGCGGCATTGCATGCCGCGCCGCGTCCGGGGCACTGACTGCATCACGTCCCCAACATCTTCTCCACAGCCGCCGCGATCGCCAGCAGCTTGCGGTCCTCGCCATGGCGACCGACCAGCATAAGGCCCACAGGCAGCGCATTGCCGAGCCGGATCGGCAGCGAGATCGCGCAGACATCGAAGAAATTCCAGATCGAGGTGTTGCGCAGCGCCCGCGCGTTGATCGCCGCGAAAGCATCCGTGGTCGCGATCTCGTCCATCCTCGGCGGAGCGATGGCGACCGTCGGCATCACCAGCACATCGAGATTGTCGAATACGCTGTCCATCGCGACGATGCCCTGCAGGCGGTCCTGCACGGCGAAGATGTAATCCGGCGCGGTGACGTTCGCCGAGCGCAACAGGCGCATCCGCACATTGGGATCGACACCATCGCCCGCCTCATCCAGCAATGCGCGATGGATGGCATAGGCTTCCGGCGGGGCGACACCGCCGCGCGCATTGGCCGACTGCAGATAGCTCATCGCATCGAGCGCGACGTCGGAGCCTTTCCAGTGCGGCGACAGTTTTGTTAGCGCCGCCGAAAAGGCTTTACTCACGGTGTCGTCGAGATTGTCGATCACGAGGCCCTGGGCAAGACCGACGCGCACCGTTTTCAGATCGATCGCGGCAAGCGGCGCCACTGCCTCGCCGGCCATCACGGCGTCGGCATCGGCGCATGCCGCGACGCTTTTCGCAAGCGGCCCGACGGAGTCCAGCGTGAATGACAGCGGAAACGCGCCGGTGCGCGGCACGCGCTTCACGGTCGGCTTGAATCCGACGACGCCACAGAATGCGCCCGGAATGCGCGTCGAACCGCCGGTGTCGGTGCCGATTGCGATGTCGCACATGCCGTCGGCCACGGACACGCCCGCGCCGGAGGACGAGCCGCCCGGCACGCGCCTGCGGTCCGCCGGATTGCCCGGCGTGCCGAAATGCGGATTGGCGCCGAGGCCCGAATAGGCGAACTCCGTCATGTTGGTCTTGGCGACGATCACCGCGCCCGCCTCGCGAAGCCGCGTGACGATGGCCGCGTCCGCAGCGGCCGGCTTGCCGCGTGAGGCCAGCACCTTGGAGCCGGCGCGGGTGACCTCGCCCTTCACATCGAACAGGTCCTTGACGGTGACGATCGCGCCGTCCAGCGGGCCGATCACGCGGCCCGACTTGCGGCGGGCGTCGGATACATCGGCAGCCTGACGCGCAGCGTCGGCATAAACAGTGAGACAGGCGCGCACGCCTTCACCGGATGGATCGGCAATGCGCGCGAGGGATTGTTCGAGGCGGTCGCGGGAAAATGCAGTCATGTTTTGTCTTGCTTGCGGAGGGAGCCGGAGAATGAGGCGTCCCATGCAAGAAGGCAATATACCGTGCGGCGCGCACGGCTGGCGCGTGACGCTACCAGCGCACCGACTGGCTCGGCACAATGAAGGCGGCCGTATCGGTCCGCGGCGCGTGATCGATGTAACGCACGCCCACCGCGATCAGCACGATCACAGCCATCGCGCCGATGAATTCAAGCAGCCGCTGATCCGGCCAGGATTCGTTCGAGTGGCTTTCATTCGGCTTGCGCATTGTCGTCACTCCTCTTTGCGGAAGCTGTGACATCAATGCGGCACGCGGCGCGAAAGTTCCGTGACGGCAGGATGAACAGTGTGCTGCGTTGCAGCGACGCGACGGTTTTCGCTCCTTCACGGCTTTCGCGACGACGGTATCGAGATGGGATGTTCGCGCCGGAATTTGCCCTATTCGCCCCTTGCCTCGCCGCCTCTTATGTCCATGATGCCGCCGCAAGGGAGGCATCAGCGGGGCGCAGGTGGCGGGGGCGGACAACAACAATACCGGAGCAGATGACAGCCGGACGCGCGGGCGCGTGTCGCCGCGCCATGTCCCGCTGGCGGCGCTGATCGCCGCGCTGGTCTGTGCCGTGACGCTTGCGTCCCCGGCCCGCGCCGCCGATGCGAGCGACGATGACGGCGAAGCTCCAAAGCAGCCGAACGTCTATCTGGACCTCAGCACCACCTACATCACCGTGCCGCCCAATACACTCGCGCTCGGCTTCCGCAATTTCACGCTGCCGCTCGGCGTCGCCGCGCAGAGCGTTCAGATGACCGCGCCGCTGACGGTCGACGTCACCGACCGCCTCTCGGTCTATGGGGGCGTGGGCGCGAATACATCGCGCTCCGATCTCACATCATGGTCGGCGATGACACTCGATAGCTGGCATGTCGGCTTCAATGCCGACATCATCAAGCAAGCGGAAGGACCGGGCCCGACCCTGACCGTGATCTCCACGCTGACGCGGTCGCTCAACAGCCCGCCGGGGCTGGCCGCCACCTCGAACCAGACCGTCCTCGAACTGGACTACGCGCTCGATCAGGACCAGATGCAGGGCTTTCTCGCCGGCACGCGCGTCACCGCCGCGTGGGTGGATTCGGACCTTGTGAAAGTGAACCCGGCGTTCGTCGGCTATGTCGGCGGATATTACCAGTGGGACAGCAACTGGAAGGTCTCGAGCCGCCTCGGCGTGCAGACCTTCGGGGGCGCGCGGATCGGCAATGTGGTGCTGGCGAAGGCGTTCACCCAGCCGACGCTGCGGTTCGATCTGGACAGGATGGACGACAGCGACAACCGGCTGTTCGGCGCCAGCATCGAGGTCGCCTGGACGCCGCAACCCATCGTGCAGATGACACTGCGCACGCCGCTCTATGCGGTGCGCAACTGAGCAGCGGCGCTACACCACCGCATTGGTCGGCGTCGGCCGATCCGTGGTCTGCTGGCCGAACAGGCTTCCGACAAGCTCCACCACCGTGCGCGCGGTCAGCCCGCGGTCGTCCAGAAACGGATTGAGTTCGACCAGATCGAGCGAACGCACGAGACCTGAATCGTGCAGCAGTTCCATCACCAGATGCGCCTCGCGATAGGTCGCCCCGCCCTGCACCGTGGTGCCGACGCCGGGCGCGGTGAGTGGATCGAGAAAATCCACATCGAGCGAGACATGCAGCACGCCGTTCTTCGCCTTCACCCGCTCGATCACCTCGCGGATCAGCACCGCGACGCCGAACTCGTCGATCCGGCGCATGTCCGCGATCCAGACATCGCGGCGGGCGAGCAGTTCGCGCTCCAGCTTGTCCACCGAGCGCAGGCCGAACAGATTCAGTTGCGATGAGGGAATCGGCGCGCGCGGATCGCCCGCCAGCAAATCGTCGAGCCCGCCCTCGCCGCAAAGAAACGCGCCGGACATGCCGTGCATGTTGCCGGTAATGGTGGTGGCCGGCGTGTTGTAGTCGGCATGGGCATCGAGCCACAGCACGAACAGGTTGCGCCCCTGTTCCCGCCAATGCCGGGCGACGCCGTTGACAGAGCCCATCGACAGCGAATGATCGCCGCCGAGAAACACCGGCAGTGCGCCGGAACGCGCCATCGCATAGGCGCGTTCGCTGGTGGCGCGAATCCAGCCTTGAATCTCGCGGTAGTGCTTGGTGTTCGGCGGCACTGGACCGTCGATGAATTCCAGGTCGCGCGGCAGAAGATCGCCGTGATCCTCCACCGTGAAGCCGAGGCTCTCCAGCAGCACAGCCAGCCCCGCTGTGCGCAGCGCCGCGGGGCCCATCAGCGCGCCTTTCTGCGATGCGCCGACTTCAATGGGCACGCCGAGCAGCGCGACGGTGCCGGGACTGCCGTTCGATCTGTGGGACACAATGACCTCGCATCAATGGAACCTGTGGGGCGTCCGCGAGCATAACAATTCCGCATCTGTAAAAAAGACAGCGGGGCTTTTCGCCCGGGGTCGCGGAACCCGTCGCGGGCCCCGCCGTTAGCGGCACATTCCAATCTCGCCGCGCAGCCTTTCGCGCGCATGTGACACAAGGATGACCGCCATGAAACACATCATGATCGCAGCCGCCGCGGCGGCGCTTCTTTCCAGCGCAGCTTTCGGCCAGTCGCTTGGCGAAAAGACCGGCGTCAATTCCACGCTCGGCATCAGCCCCACCACACAGGATTTCGTGAAGGAGGCCGCGACCAGCGACATGCTGGAGATTGCCGCCGCCAAGATCGCGCAGACCAAAGGTAACGCGGATGAAAAAGCCTTCGCCGCGCAGATGATCACCGACCACACCAAGACATCCGCCGATATCAAGGGGCTGATCGCAGCGGGCGACGTGAAGGCGGAGCTTCCGACCGCGCTGGATTCCTCATCGCAGGCCAAGCTGGACGACCTGAACAAGGTGACCGCGGACAAATTCGCCGCCACCTACGATCCGATGCAGGTCTCGGCGCATAAGGATGCGGTGTCGCTGTTCGAGCGCTATTCTTCCGGCGGCGACAATCCGAAGCTGAAGGACTGGGCCGGAAAGACCCTGCCCGCGCTGAAGCACCATCTCGATATGGCGCAGAAGATGGACCAGAACCGCCGCGCCGCCACGGTGGGCAGTTCGACCAACAATCCGGTGAGCGGCACGGGGCCGGTGCGCTAAGCCGCGCGAGCCGAAACGATGCAAACGAAAAGCCCCGGAGCGATCCGGGGCTTTTGACGAAGATTTCGCCGGCATCACACGGCAAAAAGCCCCATCATTCCTGACGGGGCTTGGTGACAATCCGTTTCAGTACATCCGTGAAACAGGTCGTGAAGTTCTCTTCCCTTAAGGAAGCGGTCGGCCGGTCCGGTACATCCGCGGAGCGGCCGTCCTGAACTTCTGCGTGACGCATCATCGGCTATGCCGGACGATGCGTCATCGAATCTTAGAGAAGCGACAGATTTTCCGCGCTGGTCTTGCCGCGCATCTTGTCCGTCTTGGCCTCAAAGGACACCTTCTGTCCTTCGGCGAGGCCGGTCAGGCCAGCACGCTCGACAGCGCTGATGTGAACGAACACATCGGTGCCGCCATCGCTCGGCTGAATGAAACCGAAACCCTTTTGGCCGTTGAACCACTTCACAGTACCAGTCGTCATAACAAACAATCCTTCAGGCGCAGACATGCGCAACTCCGCACGACATCGCGCGAAGCAAAATCCAATCTAGCGATGTCTTTGGATAAGGAGCCGGAGGGGACTTAAACGTCCAAAAGGGCGCTTTAACAAAAGCTGTGCCGCAAATCGAATAACACGCGTTTAACAGGCCTCGGCCCAATAGCAAGGATTCAATTGTGGTCGTTTGAAGACGGCGACCTCGTTTCGCGGCAAATCGTGCCTATATATCAACGAGATTAATGTTCCAGGAAAGGCGACCGATGACAAAAGAACCGAGCGCCACTCAAATTGCCCGCGCCGAGCGGATGCGCGTTGCAGCCAAGGAAGGCGCCGAAGCGCGCGCCGTTATTGCCGCGCGCGATATCGCGATCCGCAAGAACATGGACCGGCTGAAAGCGCTGCGTCTTGCGAAGGAAGCGGAAGACGCGACGCTCGCAGCATCGCAGCCTGCGCCGATCAAGAAACGCAGCGGGAAGACAAAAGTGCTGGCCGAGACCTGACCGGTCGCAGCGCTCCGCCCTTCGCGCAACGCATGACAAAAAAGCCCCGGATCGCTCCGGGGCTTTCTGATTTGTGCTGTCATCCTTCGAGGCTCTGGCTTTGCCCTCACACCTCAGGATGACGGTTCTGATCTATCGCGGTCATCCTGAGGCGCGCGCTCTTGCGCGCCGAAGGATGACGAGCAACCATCAATACCGGTAGTGATCGCTCTTGAACGGGCCTTCCTGCTTCACGCCGATGTAGTCGGCCTGATCCTTGCGCAGCTCGGTGAGCTTCACGCCGATCTTGGCGAGGTGCAGACGCGCAACCTTCTCGTCGAGCGACTTCGGCAGCACGTACACTTCCTTCTTGTACTTGCCGTCCTTGTTGTTGGCGTAGAGTTCGATCTGCGCCAGCGTCTGGTTGGTGAACGACGCCGACATCACGAATGACGGGTGGCCCATCGCGTTGCCGAGGTTCACGAGGCGGCCTTCGGACAACAGGATCATGCGCTTGCCGTCGGGGAAGGTGATTTCGTCCACCTGCGGCTTGATGTTGTCCCACTTCATGTTCTTCAGGGTCGCGACCTGAATTTCGTTGTCGAAGTGGCCGATATTGCAGACGATGGCGCGATCCTTCATCGCGCGCATATGGTCGATGGTGATGATGTCCTTGTTGCCGGTCGCGGTGACGAAGATATCGGCCTGCGGTGCGGCCTGCTCCATGGTCACGACCTCATAGCCTTCCATCGCCGCCTGCAGCGCGCAGATCGGATCGATTTCGGAGACCATCACGCGGCAGCCGGCCTGACGCAGCGAGGCGGCCGAGCCCTTGCCGACATCGCCGAAGCCAGCGACCATCGCGACCTTGCCCGACATCATGACGTCGGTGCCGCGGCGGATGCCGTCCACCAGCGATTCACGGCAGCCATAGAGGTTGTCGAACTTCGACTTGGTGACCGAGTCGTTGACGTTGATGGCAGGCCACAGCAGCGTGCCGGCCTTCTGCATGTCGTAGAGGCGATGCACGCCCGTGGTGGTTTCTTCCGACACGCCCTTGATGCTGTCGGCAATCGCCTTGAAATAACCCTTCGGCTTTTCCTTGAGCTGCTTCTTGAGCAGCGCGAAGAACACTTCTTCTTCCTCGGAGCCCGGCTTGTCGAGGAATGCGGTGTCGCCCTGCTCGGCGCGCAGGCCGAGATGGACGTACATGGTCGCGTCGCCGCCGTCGTCCAGGATCATGTTCGGGTGGCCGCCGCCATGCCAGTCGAACAGCTTGGCGGTGTAGTCCCAGTAATCCTTCAGCGTTTCGCCCTTGATCGCGAACACCGGAATGCCCGCAGCAGCGATCGCAGCAGCAGCATGATCCTGCGTCGAATAGATGTTGCACGAGACCCAGCGGATGTCGGCGCCGAGCGCCTTCAGGGTTTCGATCAGCACGCCGGTCTGAATGGTCATGTGCAGGGAGCCTGCGATACGCGCGCCCTTCAAAGGTTGCTTGGGGCCGTACTCCTCGCGTGTGGCCATCAGGCCCGGCATTTCGGTTTCAGCGAGCGAGAGTTCCTTGCGGCCGAAGTCGGCCAAGCCGATGTCGGCAACGATGTAGTCGGTGAAGCCTGCGGGGGCTTTGGTCATGTTGAGATAATCCTTCGGGTTACGGTCTGCTCCCTCTCCCCGTTTACGGGGAGAGGGTTGGGGTGAGGGGCAAGATCACAGCCACACTCACAGGTTCGTCGTCATCTCAAGAGCCCCTCACCCGACCGCTTCGCGGTCGACCTCTCCCCGTCAGAACGGGGCGAAGTGAAGGAAGAGGCGACCTCTCCCCGCTCGCGGGGAGAGGTTAGAAAAATCAAACCGCCTTCTTCAGCGTTTCGGCGAGGTCGGTCTTCTCCCACGAGAAGCCGCCGTCAGCGTCCGGCGTGCGGCCGAAGTGGCCGTAAGCCGAGGTGCGCGCATAGATTGGCTTGTTGAGGTCGAGATGCTTGCGGATGCCGCGCGGCGTCAGATCCACCGACTCGGCGACGGCCTTCTCGATCTTGTCGTCGGCAACCTTACCGGTGCCGTGGGTGTCGATGTAGATCGACAGCGGACGCGCCACGCCGATGGCATAGGCCAACTGCAGCGTGCAGCGATCCGCAAGACCAGCCGCGACGACGTTCTTCGCGACATAACGTGCCGCATAAGCCGCCGAACGGTCGACCTTGGTGGAGTCCTTGCCGGAGAACGCGCCGCCGCCATGCGGAGCCGCGCCGCCGTAAGTGTCGACGATGATCTTGCGGCCAGTGAGGCCTGCGTCACCATCCGGACCGCCGATGAAGAACTTGCCGGTCGGGTTGATGTGCCAGATGGTCTTGTCGGTGATCCAGCCTTCCGGCAGCGCCTTGCGCACGTAAGGCTCGACACGCTCGCGCACCTGATTGGACGACATGTCCTCGACGAGGTGCTGATGCGAGACGACGATCTCGCGCACGCCGACAGGCTTGCCGTTTTCATACTGCACGGTGACCTGGCTCTTGGAGTCCGGGCCGAGCACCTTCTCGACGCCCGAGTGACGAGCTTCCGAGATCAGGCGCAGGATCTTGTGCGCGTAGAAGATCGGCGCCGGCATCAGTTCCGGCGTCTCGTTGGTGGCGTAGCCGAACATGATGCCCTGATCGCCCGCGCCCTCTTCCTTGTTGGTGCCGGGCTGCAGCGCGTCGACGCCCTGCGCGATGTCCGCGGACTGCGGATGCAGCAGAATTTCGATGTCGCAGGTCTTCCAGTGGAAGCCTTCCTGCTCGTAGCCGATGTCCTTGATCGCGGCGCGCACGGTGGCCTCGATCTGCTCGTTGGTGACGGTCGCGGGCCCGCGGGTTTCGCCGGCGATCACGACCTTGTTGGTGGTGGCCAGCGTTTCGCACGCGGCGCGGATCGCCCACGGATCGATGCCCGCCTTCGGGCCTTCGCGGAAGAACAGATCGACGATCTCGTCCGAGATCCGGTCGCAGACCTTGTCCGGATGGCCTTCGGACACCGATTCAGAGGTGAACAGATAAGACGCGCGCATCAAACAATCCCTTTCAGATAGGCCGCGATCGGCCCGTTTGGATTTTCAACAAATTCGTTTCAATCGCGACGCCGTGAGATGACGTAGGATTCATCGTAAAACCAGAGCCCGTTATGCTTGCGCAAAACCTCTCTGGTGGCGTCGAGATAGCGTCCGCTTTGCGTGACTTCGTCCAGGCGGTCGTCTTCGACCTGAGCGACATACACCGCCGCGTTCCATGCTGCAAAGGCCGTCGAGGTCCCGATCGGCCCCGTCACCTCATTGGGCAGGGCTTCCATGTCGTATCGGAAGATCGAGCGGTTATCCGCGTAGGCATTGAAGTTAAGATCGCGCCCGGCTGAGCCGAGTTCGTATTTCACCGCGCGCAGCAATTCATGACGGCTGACCGCGAAAGGATTTTCTCCGGGCCACACCGATTGCACGATCTCCATGCCGGGATCGTGACCGTAGGAGTGAATCCCGATCAGACGGCCACCCGCGCGCAGCGAACGCGCCAGCGGTGCGATGATCTTCTTGGCGCGAAAATTCAGCGACGATTTGGCGCGATAGGGCTGCGAGGCGATCACAAGATCGAAATTGGCTTCGACCCTGCCCGCGCGGGGGATCATCGCATCGAGCAGGAAGCGATGATCCTCGCGGTAGATCACCAGCGCGATCGGGCGCTCATAGACCGGCATGCCGGACCGGGGCGACACGCTGGCGCGCCAGTTTTCCTCGAGAAATGGCTGCAAATCCGCGATCTGTGTTTCGAACTCGCCGGAGGAGGAACCGCGCAGCGCGACCTCCCGCCAGATCATTCCGGCCGCCGCTGTCGGCGACTTCGGCGCCAGCCACGGCGCTTCGGCGTAATTCATATTGGTGAGAACGAACACGCTTGCCGGATGTTCGAAAAGACGGTCCGGCACCTTCTGCAGGGTCAGCCGCACGTCTTCGAGGCTGATCTCCTTGCCCGCCATGTAAAATGGCATGTTCGGAAACCGGCTGTGCATCGCGCGCATCACCCGCGCCATCACGGTGCCGTCACCCACGCCCGCATCAAACACCCGCAAGGCCGGCGGGCGCGGATGAAGGCTGCCCAGCTCCAGCGCCACGCGATCGGCGATCACCCGTTTCTCGGAACAGGTATGGACGAACAGCAGATACTTCTGCCGGTTCTCGAAAAACCGGAAATTGCCCGTGGGATCGCGCTTCTCGATCGGCGATTCTGGCATGGCCACGACCGGCACGCCGTCCCCAAGAAATGATTGAATCCGCTCCAGCGTATCGACGGTGATCCGCTTGCCTTCGCGCAGCCGATGCACCAGCTTGCCGTCGTTCACCGCGCGACGGCCGAACGTCGATTCCGCCATTCCCGCCTGACGGCAGTATTCGGAAATCTGAGCCAGGAGCTGGTCGTTTTTCATCAGACCGTTGGGCAGCGGTTGAGTGGGACGAATTTTGTGGGCAGAACCATTTTATGAACGCGTTCGTATCATCATCTGCCCACGATGAGAACAGGACTTCAGAGAAATTCCAGCCTTTATTTTGGCGGTTTGTCGACCCACTGAAGCGGGGATGGTGATCCCCATGGGGACGGCCATCCCATTCTTTTTCGGACAGTTGATTCCATGCTTTCCAGATTTGCCGCATCGCTCGTTCTGTTTGCCGCGCTGACCATAGCGGCCTGCGCGACAGCGGCGCCGACCGGCAAATGGCTGGCCGAGGACATCGATGGCGGCGGCGTGATCGACCGCCTGCAGACAACGCTGGAAATTCGCGACGACGGCATCGTCACCGGCACCGGCGGCTGCAACCGCTATGCGGGCTCGACGATCATCAGCGGCAGTTCGATCAAGTTCCTGCCGCTGGCCTCCACGCGCATGGCCTGCTCCACCGCCGCGATGCGGCAGGAATCGAAATTTCACGCGGCTCTCGAAAAAGTCCGCTCGTGGCGGATCGATCAGCGGCAACGGAAACTGATCCTGCTCGACGGCGGCGGATTCGACCTGATCCGCTTCAGCCGGATGGACTAAGGCACCGGCAGGCGCCTGCACCGTATTATTGTCAAAATTACTTTCCGGGCATGTCACATCCCGCCCTGCTGCCTCGTCTTGAGAGCGAACGGGTGCGGCAGGCCTCTCTTGATGGCCCCCCGCGCCCCTACCCGCCGCCAGCGCGGCTTCAGGCAGACAGAGGATGTCATGAAAATCGTCGTGATAGGAGGCTCAGGCCTCATTGGGTCGAAAACCGTCAACAACCTGCGTCAGCGCGGCCATGAGGTGATCGTGGGCACACCGTCCACCGGCGTCAACACGGTGACCGGCGAAGGACTCGCGGAAGCCTTCGCGGGCGCGGACATCGTGATCGACGTGGCGAACTCGCCGTCGTTCGAGAGCACAGCGGCCCATGCCTTCTTTGACGCAGCGGGACGCAATATCTTCGCGGCGGAAAAGGCCGCAGGCGTAAAACATCATGTCGCGCTGTCCGTGGTCGGCACCGAAAGACTGCTTGAATTCGGATATTTCGGCGCGAAGCTGCTGCAGGAGCGCCTTATCAAGGGATCAGGGCAGCCCTATACGCTGGTGCGGGCCACGCAGTTCTTCGAGTTCGTCGGCGGCATCGCGCAGGAAGCGACGCAGGGCGCGACGGCGCGCGTTTCACCGGCGCGAATTCAGCCGATGGCCGCCGAAGACGTTGCGGCGTTTGTCGCGAACGCCGCGCTGGGCGCTCCCCTGAACGGCATGTTCGAGATTGCGGGGCCGGAGTCGTTCCAGCTCGACGAATTGGTGCGCACGTACGTCGCCGCCAAAGGCAACAAGACGAATGTCATCACCGATCCAGAGGCGCGCTATTTCGGCATCAGGCTCGACGACCGCTCGCTGACGCCGGCTGCAGGCGCGAAGATCGGCGCCATCACGTTCGGGCGCTGGCTCGCCAGTCAATCAGACGCCGCTGCCGCATAACCCGTCAAACAGGAGATTCACATGTTGAAGACAATTCTCGGCGCCGCGGCTTTCAGCTTTGCCCTTGTGGCCGGCGCATCGGCTCACGATGCCGCCAACGAAGCCAAGGTCACGGTGGTGTTCGATCATGTTCTTCCGAACGTGAAGGGCAAGAGCATGAAGGGCGTGCTGGTCGAATACGGCCCCGGCGGATCGTCGGCGGCCCATACGCATCCCGCCTCCGCCTTCATCTATGCGACCGTTCTGAAAGGCGCGATCCGCAGCAAAGTGAACGACGGGCCGGAAAAGGTCTATCGCGCAGGCGAGAACTTCGCCGAAATGCCGGGCGACCGGCATGCCGTCAGCGCCAATGCAAGCGCCACCGAACCGGCGAGCCTGCTCGCCGTGTTCGTGGTCGACAGCACCGATACAAAGCTGGTGACGCCTTACAACAAGTAATCCGATCGACTAACCTATCTACACTCTGCAACGGAGACTCCCATGACCCAGAGACTTGATGCCCCGTTCAAACTGGCGCCCGAAAGCTACAAGGCGATGGCGGCGCTCGAGGCCGCGATCAAGGCTAGCGGCCTCGAACACAGCCTGATCGAGCTGGTGAAGATGCGCGCCTCGCAGATCAACGGCTGCGCCTTTTGCATCCACATGCATGCGACCGACGCGCGCAAGGCCGGCGAAACCGAAATGCGGCTCCACATGCTGAACGCCTGGCGCGAGTCCACCTTCTATACGCCGCGCGAGCGCGCCGCACTGGCATGGACCGAAAGCCTGACGCTGATCGCCGCCACCGGCGCACCCGACAAGGACTATGACATGCTCAAGAGCGAGTTCAACGAGTCCGAACAGGTCAACCTCACTCTGTTGATCGGCGCTATCAATGCGTGGAACAGACTCGCGATCGGATTCCGCCTGGCGCATCCGAAGGAAGGCGGCCGTGCCGCGGCCTGAAGACAGTACAAAGATATTCGAGGTGCACCGGCCCCGGCTGGTGCGCCTCGCCTATCGCATGCTCGGCTCGATGGCTGAGGCGGAAGACGTCGTGCAGGATGCATGGCTGCGCTGGCAGCAGGTCGACCCCGCAGCCGTCGAGGCGCCGCCAGCGTTTCTCTCTCGCATTGTCACGCGGCTCTGCCTCGATGTTATGAAGTCCGCGCGTGTGCGCCGCGAGTCCTATGTCGGTTCGTGGCTGCCGGAGCCGATGATCGAGGAGCCGCACGCCATGGATGACGACGATCTCACGCTAACTTTGATGCTGGCGCTTGAGCGGCTGTCGCCATTGGAGCGAGCGGCGTTCCTGCTGCACGATGTGTTCGGCATACCGCTCGAGGAGGTCGCGGTCACGGTGGAGCGCGAACCCGCCGCCGTTCGCCAACTTGCCGCCCGCGCACGCAAGCACGTGCAGGAACAGCGGCCGCGCTATGCCGTCGCCGACGACGAAGGAAGCCGCATCGCGGAAGCCTTCTTCATCGCCTCGCGCAGCGGAGACACCGGCGCGCTGCGCTCGCTCCTTGCGCAGAATGTCGTGGTCCGCGCAGACGGCGGCGGCAAAGTCAACGCCTTCATCAACCCGATCTTCGGACTGGAGCGCGTGCTGCGCCTGTATGAAGGACTCAAGCGCAAGCTCGCCGAGCGCCCTTCGCGGGATCTGTTTCGCCCGATGCGCATCAACGGCCTGCCCGGCTATATCAGCTACGAACGTGACGACGTGTTTCAGACCACGGCGCTCGCCATCGAGAATGGCAAAATCGTGGAGATCTACATCACCCGCAACCCCGACAAGCTGCGTCATGTCATTGCGGCGCTTGGCATTTCGGACACGCAGACAACGCAGCACTAGCCGCCCGAGGCAAAGGGCGAAACGGTGACAAACCTGGCTGCAAAGGGCGGCATGGTGACGGCATTGAGTCCGCGGCCCACACCGAAAATGGCCTCACCCTGGCCCCGTCATCCCAATGCCCATTCCTGGAAGATGAATAAATCCGCGCGGTGGGACGCGATCTATCGTCTCCACACGTCAGTCGCGATGTCGGCCACGAGCCGCAGCTTCGCCCATTGCTCGTCTTCGGTGAGGATGTTGCCTTCTTCCGTCGAGGCGAAGCCGCATTGCGGCGACAGCGCAAGCTGATCGAGCGGCACGATGCCAGCCGCTTCCTTCACGCGGGCGATGATATCGGCCTTGCTCTCGAGCGCCCCGCTCTTGGAGGTGATGAGGCCGAGCACCACCACTTTGTTGCCCCGCGGCAGAAAGCGCAGCGGCGCGAATCCCCCCGCGCGGTCGGAATCGTATTCGAGAAAATAGCCGTCGTAATTGACGCGCGACAGCAGCAGCTCCGCAACCGGCTCATAGCCGCCGGATGCGATCCAGTTCGAACGGAAATTTCCGCGGCAGACATGGGTGGTGATGGTCATGTCGGCGGGACGTTCGGCAATCGCGTAGTTGATGACGCGGGCATAGGTCGCGGGAAGGGTTTCCGGGTCCTCGCCGCGCGCACGCAGCTTTGCGCGCTGGTCTTCCGAACAGAAATAGCCCCACGCGGTGTCGTCGAACTGCAGATAACGGCAGCCCGCATCGTGGAACGCCTTCACCGCCTTGCGGTAGGTGATCGCGAGATCGACAAAGAAGCCATCCATGTCGGGATACGCCGTCTCGGATACCGCGCTCCGGCCGCCGCGATAGTGCAGCATCGAGGGCGACGGGATCGTCATCTTCGGCATGACGCCCGCGAGGTCGCAGCGATCCTTGAGCAGCTTGAAATGTTCGATCATCGGATGGGCGGCGGGAAAATCCAGCTTGCCGGTGACGCGAATGCTCTCGCCGCTGGTCGCGCGGCCGTTGACCACTGTCCCCTCGCCCTTGTGCAGCGCGCAGCCAGTGAGATGTTTCAAAAAATCGAAATGCCACCACGCGCGGCGCAGTTCGCCATCGGTCGCAAGGCGCAGGCCGGACTGCTTCTGCCGCTGCACGATGCGGCCGATTTCCAGATTCTCGACCCGCTGCAATTCCGCCGCCGGAATCTCCCCCCTGGCAAACCGCACCCGCGCGTCCTTGACGCGCTGGGGCCGCAGCAGGCTTCCGACATGATCCGCGCGAAACGGCGGCCGCGATCTCTGCATCATGGTCTCCGGGGATTAATCCGTGAACACCACCGTCTTGCGTCCGTTCAGGATGACGCGGTCCTCAAGGTGATAACGCATCGCGCGCGCGAGCACGCGGCGCTCGATGTCGGCGCCCTTGCGCACCAGATCCTCCGGCGCATCGCGATGGCTGATGCGCTCGATGTCCTGCTCGATGATCGGGCCTTCATCGAGATCGCTGGTGACGTAATGCGCCGTCGCGCCGATCAGTTTGACGCCGCGCGCATGGGCCTGATGGTAGGGCTTGGCGCCCTTGAATCCCGGCAGGAACGAGTGGTGGATGTTGATGCAGCGCCCCGACAGCTTGCCCGCGAAATCTTCCGACAACACCTGCATGTAGCGCGCCAGCACCACCAGATCGGTCCGCGTGTCCTGAATGAGTTTCCAGATCGCCGCTTCCTGCGCCGGCTTGGTCTCGCGCGTGATCGGCAGATGGTGAAACGGGATGTCGCCGAAATCGAGACCCACATAAGTCTCCAGCGGATGGTTCGAGACGATGCCCGTCGGGATCATCGGCAGTTCGCCGCGCCGCCAGCGATAGAGAATGTCGGCCAGGCAGTGATCGAACTTCGACACCATCAGCAGCACGCGATGCTGCGTGCCCCGGTCGCGCAACTGCCACGCCATGTCGAACGGCTTTGCGATCACATCGAAGCCCGCCTGCAGCGTCGCGAGGTCCGCCTTGGTCGCGGGCGAATCGAACATCACCCGCATGAAGAAGCGGCCGGTCTCGATGTCGCTGTATTGCTGGGCGTCGAGAATGTTCTGGCCGTTGGCGAACAGGAAGGTGGAGACCGCCGACACGATGCCGGGGCGGTCCGGACAGGACAGGTTCAGTACGAATTGTTGTGCGGACATGAGGGACACGATCTGGAGGACGGAAAGTGGCCCTTCCTCTATCACCCATGGCGAACCGGGCCAATGACAATCCTTCGTCATTGCGAGCGACGCGAAGCAATCCGGTTTGATTTCATGCGGCATTAAGGAGCGGATTGCTTCGTCGCTTCGCTCCTCGCAATGACGGAGACGCAAATATCGGCAAAATAGGCTTTCACCCGATCAGCCATCGGCCTAAATTGTGCAATCCTGCGACTTTGGTCGATGAAAGGCGCATATGCCCGGCAGGCTTGATCGTTACCGCATCCTGATTCTGGAGACGCGCGAGGAAGCGCAATTCTCGCGCCTGCTGTCCGAACAGGGCGCCGACGTGCTGCAATGTCCGATGTTCACCATCCGCGATGCGCCGGACCCCGCCCCCGTCGAAGCCTGGATCAGGCTGTTCATCGCAAGACCATTCGACGATCTGGTTCTCATGACCGGCGAAGGATTGCGCCGCATGATGAAGGTCGCACGAAATATCGGCGCGGATCAGGACTTCATTGCGGCCATCGGCAAAGCGAGGCGATATGCGCGCGGGCCAAAGCCGGTGCGCGCCCTGCGCGAGATCGGCCTCGAAGCCGACATGCAGACCGAAACGCCGACGTCGGAGGGCGTCGCCGCGATGCTGGCGAAACGGGACCTGAACGGCCACCGCATCGGCCTGCAGCTTTACCCCGACAAGGACCACGCCAGACTGATTTCCGCGATCACATCCCAAGGCGCGCGCGTCGAGACGGTGCTGCCATATATCTACGACGGACAGGCCGCCGACCTGAACATCGTCGCGGCCATCGGCGAAATGGCAAAGGGCCGCGTCGACGCCATTGCGCTGACGAGTTCCGGGCAGGTGCGCCGCCTCGTGGAGGTGGCGCGCACGCATGGATGTGAAGATCAGTTGCGCGCCGGACTCGACAAGACGCCGATCGCATCGGTCGGCCCGGTGGTGTCCGACGAACTGACCGCGAATGGATTGCGCACCGACATTTATCCGGCCAACGACTCCTTTTTCATGAAGCCGCTGATCAGCGCCATGGCAGTGGCGCTGGGCAAGAACCCGCCGCGCATGGCAAAGGTTTGAACATCGACAATCCCCTTCGTCATGGCCGGGCTTAGCCCGTCGAAGACAGGCGTGAACGCCCTTATGTCCCGGCCATCCACGTCTTAATGCAATCGATGAAGAAAGACGTGGATCACCGGGACAAGCCCGGTGATGACGATCGTATATGCTGCTTCTTTCACCACCTCTCCCACGCGATTGAGCTTTTCGCCAAGATCGTGCACCCTGCAAAAAAACAAAGCAGGGTCGAAATGCCACTTCCTCTTTCCCGCCTTCGCGTCGTTGAACTCGGATCGGGCGATACGCTCGGCTATTGCGGCAAGCTGTTCGCCGATTTCGGCGCGGAGGTGATCAGGATCGAACCGCCGGGCGGCGACCCGGATCGCCGCATTGCCCCCACTGTGGACACTGGCGGCGGCCATCACGAGAGCCTCACATTTGCGTGGCGGAGCACCAACAAGACCAGCATCACCGCCGATCCCGAAACGGCACAGGGCGCGGACAGGATTCTTGCGCTGCTCGCGAGCGCCGACCTGCTGCTCGACGCGCGGCATCCGGATGTCATCGAGCACTCGCGGATTTCGCACGACATGCTGCGGGCCGCACAGCCCGGCCTCGCCATCACCGCGATCTCCTGGTTCGGCGAACACGGCCCCTATCGCAACTATCAGGCGACGGACTCCATCTGCCGCAGCCTCGCGGGCCTTGTGAAACTCGTCGGCCCGGTGGACGGGCCGCCGGTACTGCCGCGCGACGGGCAGATCGGCGTGGTCGGCGGACTGACGGCATTCATTCCAAGTCTCGCAGGCCTTTACGGGCATGCGCACGGCGCGCGGCGCTTCGCGGTCAACAATCTGGACGCGATGCTGCAGATCAGCGAGTTCGATACCGGCCTCGCGCTGGAAACCGGCTTCACCCGTCCGCGCGCGGGCCTCAACCGCTTCGGACGCGGCTATCCCAGCGGCACGTTCCAGACCAAAGACGGCTGGCTCGGCGTCACCGTGGTGACGCCCGCGCAGTGGACTGCATTCTGCACCATGCTCGACATGCCGGAGCTTGGCAGCGATCCGAAATATTCGGCGATGATCAACCGCTTCATGCGCGCCGAGGAGCTGAAGGCGATCATCACGCCCGCGCTGCTGAAACAGAGCGCGCAGCACTGGTTCGAGCGCGGCATCGCGCTTCGCATTCCGCTCGCCATCGTGCCGGACATGAAGGAACTGCTCGCGCAGGAGGTGCATCGCGCGCGCGGCGCGTTCGGCAAAGTGAGCATCGGCGATGCGAATTTTGAAGGTCCGGTATTGCCGCTGCATCTGACGCGGGCGCGGCCCAAGCCGAACGGACGCGCGCCGCTCAAAGGCGCTGGCAATCATACGCCCCTGCCCGCGCATACGCGGCAGGCCACGCGCGCCGCCACGCCGCAGGATGCGCTGCCGCTCAAGGGCGTGCGTATCATCGACCTCACCATGGGCTGGGCCGGGCCGACCGCGACGCGGCAGATGGGCGATCTCGGTGCCGACGTCATCAAGGTCGAGTCGTGCCAGTATCCCGACTGGTTTCGCGGCACCGACACGCGGCCGCCCTATCACGAGGAACGCACCTACGAGAAGATGTACTGGTTCCAAATGAACAACCGCAACAAGCGCGGCATCACGCTGGACCTCACCACCGATGCCGGGCTCTCGCTGCTGAAGCGATTGCTGAAAGACGCCGACGCGGTGATCGACAACTACGCCGCCGACGTGATGCCGCGCCTCGGCCTCGATGTGGAATCGATCCTGAAAATCAATCCGCGCCTGGTCGTGGTCACCATGCCGGCCTTCGGCATGACGGGGGCATGGAGCGGCGTGCGTGCCTACGGCTCGACACTGGAGCAGGCCTCGGGCCTGCCGTCGGTCACCGGCGGCCCCGACGATCCGCCGACCATGCTGCATGCGGCGCTCGGCGATCCGATCGGCGGACTGAACGGCGCGGCGGCAATGCTCGTCGGACTGATGCATCAGCGCGCCACCGGCGAAGGCCAGCACATCGATCTCAGCCAGGTCGAATGCATGCTGCCGATGGTAGCGCCGTCGATCCTCGAACAGTCCGCCACCGGCAACACCTCACCGCGCATCGGCAACCGCCATCCGCGCTTCGTGCCCAACGGATGTTTTCCGGCGCTCGGCATCGATCAGTGGATCACGCTGGCGGTGCGCACCGACGACGAATGGCCCGCGTTATGCCGTGTGATGCGGCGGGACGATCTTGCCGCCGATGCCGAACTCGCCACCGCCGAAGGCCGCCGCACGCATGAAGACCGCATCGAGGTCGCGATCCGGCAATGGCTGGCGGATGTGCGCCCCGACATTGCGATGGTGACGCTGCAGGCGGCGGGGATTCCCGCAGCCATTGCGAAATTGCCGCAAGACCTCGCATCCGATCCGCATCTGCTCAAGACCGGCCACTGGCAGCCGAGCGAGCGGCCGTTCATGGGGCCGCACCTGTTGCCGTCGGTCGCCTATCGCGAAGGCGATTCCGAATTGCCTTATGCGATCACCAACCTTGCGCCGACGCTGGGCCAGCACAACCACGAGGTCTTGCGCGGCGTGCTCGGCCTGAGCGACGCCGAGATTGCGGAACTGGAGCGGAACGGGGTGATCGGCACGTCGGCGACATTGCCGAAGCCGAAGCCAAAAAAGAGTGGCGGCAAGACCGCGAGCGCGGCGGGGTAGCTGACCCCTCCCCGCAAGCATGGAAAACGTCATCCTGAGGTGCGAGCGCTTGCGAGCCTCGAAGGATGACGTGCCAGAACGCCATCACCCTTCGAGGCTGGCGGCTTCGCCGCTGCGCACCTCAGGGTGACGGCTTACTTACTCCCCATAAACTGCATCACCACCTCGCGGCTGTGCGGCCGCGCGCGGTGCTCGATCAGGTAGATCGCCTGCCAGGTGCCAAGCGCCAGCGCGCCATCGATCACCGGGATCTGCAGGCTGACGGATGTCAGCATGGTTTTAATGTGCGCCGGCATATCGTCCGGACCTTCGATGGTGTGACGCCAGCCGCCGTCGGCAGGCGCAAGCCGCCGCAGCGACGTGAGAAGATCGGCCAGCACATCCGGATCGGCGTTTTCCTGCACGGTCAGCGATGCGGACGTATGGCGGATGAAAAGACTGGCGACTCCGGTCCTGCCGCCCGTCTCATCCAGAAACCGCGCGACCTTGCGCGTGATGTCGGTGAAGCCCTCGCCTCTGGTCGGCACGGTGAGCACCGAGGTCGCGATCACGTCCACGGACGTTGACATCACGGAGCTGTGTTTCATGTGTCCATCCTCGCTGCGGCCGTCCGGAACCAAAATGGTACAGGCCGGTTGATCCATCCGGAACCCCGGGAGGACATCATGAAGCCAGTCTTCATCCTCATCACCGCCGCTTGCCTTGTCTCGCCCACTCTCAGCCTCGCCGATCCGCTGGTCGGCGCGACGTCACCGTCGCCGGGCGCGATGGAGGAAAAGGCGTTCTGCATCCGCACCAAAGGCATGCATGGCGGGCCGCGCGACTGCATCTTTGCGACCTATCAGGAATGCAAGACATCGATCGCCGCCGTTTACGCCGAATGCTATCGCAATCCCCGCGCGGCGAACGCCCGGATGATAAAAAATCAGGACCGCCGATAAATCGCGTAGCCTTTATGAAAGCCGCTCGACGGTCGCGGCGTCCCGTTCGCCGCCATAGTACTTTTTCAGAACGCCGACGAAGTCCGCGTTGTCCGCCGCCGCATGCGCGAACAGCGTCATGGACGATTGCAGCTTCATGTCGTCCGGCGATCCCATAATCAGGGTGATGTCTTTTTCGTTCACGGCCTGCACAAGGCGGGCGCACTCGCGCAGCCGCGGACCCAGCACCGGATGGTCCAGATAGGCCGCCGCCTCGCCGCGCGACGCGATGGCATAGCGCCGCGACATCGCGCTCTGGCCGAGTCCCGCGATCTGCGGAAAAATGAACCACATCCAGTGGCTCTGCTTGGCACCCGCCCGCAGCTCGTCGCACACGCGCGGATAGACATGCTCCTGCGCGCGCACAAAGCGTTCGAGATTATAGGTGTCTTCGACCAATGCCATGATGACTGTCCCAATGACTGTCCCAATGACTGTCCTACGTGCAAAACGCGCCGGTCCCCCGGCGCGTTGCAATCCTGTCCCAGAGAGCGGCGTTACATGACAACGCCATAGTAATCGCTCACGCCCCGGGTCCGCGTGCCGCTCCAGTCCCATTCGCTTTCGTCAGCGTATTTTGGCGCGCCCTTCAGCTTCTCGACCGGGACCATGGTCTGATAACCGCCAAGCTCGACATTATATTTGAGCGACGACCAGGGCAGCGGATAGTGATCGTCGCCGATGCCGAGGAAACCTCCGAAGCTGAGCACGGCGAACGACACCTTGCCGGACACCTTCTCGATCATGACGCGTTCGATCGAGCCGATCTTTTCGCCCTCCGCGTCATAAACCGCAGTTCCGTCAACCTTGTCGCTTCCGATCAGCGTGGATGTTTCGCGCGCTTCCTGTGCCATTGGAGCCTCCATCGTTTGAGAATTTGAAGGGCCAACGATGAAAGCCGACGCACGTTCCGGCTTAGAATAAAAACAAAACAGGTGTCGAGGGCGGCGGATATACCCGCCGCCCGCCGCAGGCTCGGCCATACCCATGCATTCGTGCCGCAGACGGTGCCGCCGCGTCGTTAAGCATTCCCCATCCGCTCGCAAGACCGGGCTTGCAGCCAGCGAGGCCTTGGACCACAATCAGGTCAATGAATGGCAGGGATGCGTTGAGTTCATGCTCATCCCCCTCAGAAAAAATCTTGATCATCAGGGAGAAGACAATGCGTAAACTGTTACTGGCCGCTGCTTTTGCGTTTCCGCTGTGCGGAACCGCCATGGCGCAGGATACCGTCAAAATCGGCTACATCGACCCGCTCTCCGGCGGCGGCGCCAGCGTCGGCGAAGTCGGCCTCAAGACCTATCAATTCCTCGCCGACGAACTGAACGCCAAGGGCGGAATTCTCGGCAAGAAGGTCGAAATCGTCCCACTCGACAACAAGACCAATCCGCAGGAAAGCCTGATCCAGGCGCAGAAGGCCATCGACAGCGGCGTGCGCTATCTGACGCAGGGCAACGGCTCGTCGGTCGGCATCGCGCTGGAAGAATTCGTCGCGAAATATAATGACCGCAACCCGGGCAAGGAAGTTCTGTACTTCAACTACGCCGCGGTCGATCCGGTCATGACCAACGACAAGTGCACCTTCTCGCACTTCCGCTGGGATGCGAACTCCGACATCAAGATGGCCGCGCTGACCAACTACATCAAGACCACGCCGTCCATCAAGAAAGTCTACCTGATCAATCAGGACTACTCGTTCGGCGAATCCGTGCGCACCGCGGCGCGCGCGATGCTGAAGGAAAAGCGTCCCGACATCGAGATCGTCGGCGACGAAAAGCATCCGCTGCTCAAGATCACCGACTTCGCGCCCTACATCGCCAAGATCAAGGCTTCCGGCGCCGACAGCGTGATCACCGGCAACTGGGGCCAGGACATCGCCCTGCTGCTCAAGGCGTCGGCCGATGCCGGCCTCAAGGTCAACTGGTACACCTACTATGCCGGCGGCACCGGCGGCCCGACCGCGATCAAGCAGGCGGGTCTGAACCATCAGGTGTTCCAGATCGCGGAAGGCGTCGCCAACATTCCGCATGAATCGTCGCAGGCCTTCGAGAAGGCGCTGCGCGCGAAGTACGAGTTCGGCCTGTTCTATCCCCGCGCCGTCAACGAAATGCGGATGTTCGCCGCGGCGGCCGAGAAGGCCAAGTCGCTCGATCCGGTGAAGGTCGCGCAGGCGCTTGAAGGCATGGAGTTCGAAGTCTTCAACGGCGGCAAGGGCTTCATGCGCAAGGACGATCACCAGTTCTTCCAGCCGATGTACATCGCATCGTTCGGCGACCGCACCGACAAGGAGCCGTTCGACGAGGAAAAGACCGGCTGGGGCTGGCGCGTGGCGGCCAAGATCGACACCGCGCAGACCGTGCTGCCGACCACCTGCAAGATGGAACGGCCCAAGTAAGAAACTGCACTTCGGCGCACCTCCCCCTCTCCCCGCCTGCGGGGACGAGGGCCGGGGTGAAGGGCGGTTTTCATCTCAGTCCACTGACGGCCCCTCACCCGCAGATTTCGCTGCGCTCAATCTCCGACCTCTCCCCGCAAGCGGGGAGAGGTGAAGACTGTTACTCGATGACCGTCATGTGATGGCTGTCATTCAATGCAGGTGCAGGGCCGTGCTTGAACTCATCGTCATTTCCACGCTGAACGGCGTCCTGTTCGGGATGCTGCTCTTTCTGATGGCCAGCGGCCTCACCGTCATCTTCAGCATGCTCGGCGTGCTGAACTTCGCGCATGCGAGCTTCTACATGCTCGGTGCGTTCTTCGGATATCAGATCTCGCGCTGGGTCGGCTTCTGGCCTGCCCTCCTGATCGCACCCATCCTCGCGGGCGCGATCGGCGCCGCGGTCGAGCGCTACGGCCTGCGCCGCGTCCACCGCAACGGCCATGTCGCCGAACTGCTGTTCACCTTCGGTCTCGCCTTCGCGATCGAGGAAATCGTGCAGATCATCTGGGGCAAGAGCCCGCTGGATTTCCGCGTGCCGGACATTCTGGACTTCCCGGCCTTCACGGTGTTCTCCACCAACTATCCGGCCTACAAGATGTTCATGCTGCTGGTGTCGGTCGCGATCTTCGTCGGGCTGCTGCTGGTGCTGAAACGAACCCGCATCGGCCTGATCGTGCAGGCGGCGCTGACCCACCCGCACATGGTCGGCCATCTCGGCCATAATGTCGGGCGCGTTTTCATGCTGGTGTTCGGCGTCGGCACCGCGCTCGCGGCGGTCGCGGGCGTGATCGCGGGCCCTGCCCTCGTCACGCAATCGAACATGGCCGGACTGCTCGGCCCGATCCTGTTCGTGGTGGTGGTGGTCGGCGGCCTCGGCTCGCTGCCCGGCGCGTTCATCGCCTCGCTGCTGATCGGCCTGCTGCAGACCTTCGCCGTCTCCATGAACGGCTCGCTGTCTGAAATCTTCGGGCCGCTCAGCCCGGCCTGGGCGTCCACCTGGGTCTCCGACATCTGGAACGTGACGGTCGCGCAGATCGCGCCGATCATGCCGTATCTTCTTCTGGTCCTGATCCTGATCTTCCGCCCGATGGGCCTTTTGGGGACGCGCGAAACATGAGTGATATCGTCTCGCGCGTCGCGCCGCCTCCGCCATCGACCGGCGACAAGGCCAAGTTCTACGGCCTGTGGATCGCCGCAGCCGTGCTGCTGATCGTGCTGCCGAAGATCTTCACCTCGCAAGCTTCGTTCACGACCTTCTCGCTGATCGGCATCTCGATCATCTTCGCGCTGTCCTACAACATCCTGCTCGGCCAGACCGGCATGCTGTCGTTCGGCCACGCGGTCTATTACGGACTCGGCGGCTTCCTCGCCATCCATGCCATCAACATCATCGGCGCGCACAAATGGGCGATCCCGCTGCCCGTGGTGCCGCTGATCGGCGGCATCACCGGCCTCGTCTTCGCCATGCTGCTCGGCTGGGTTTCGACCCAGCGCAGCGGCACGGCCTTCGCGATGATCTCGCTCGGCGTCGCTGAACTGGTCGCCTCCTCCGCGCTGATCCTGCGCACCTTCTTCGGCGGCGAAGGTGGCGTCTCGGCCAATCGCACCAAGCTGTTCCGGCTGTTCGACTGGAGCTTCGGCCCGCAGATCCAGATCTATTATCTGGTCGCGGCCTGGACGCTGATCTGCATGATCGCGATGTATGCGCTGACCCGCACCCCGTGGGGCCGCATGTGCAACGCGGTGCGCGACAATCCCGAGCGCGTGCAGTTCGTCGGCTACGATCCGCATGTGGTGCGTTACATCGCGTTCTGCTTCGCGGGATTCTTCGCAGGGATCGCGGGCGCGCTCGCCGCCATCAACTTCGAAATCGCCAACTCGGCCTATCTCGGCGCGGTGCAGTCCGGCACCGTGCTGTTCTCCACCTATATCGGCGGCGTCGGCTTCTTCATCGGCCCGGTGGTCGGCGCGATCTTCGTCACGCTGCTTTCACTCGGGCTCAGCGACCTCACCAGCGTGTGGCAGCTCTATTTCGGCCTGTTCTTCATTCTGGTCGTAGCCTTCGCGCCCGGCGGCATCACCGGCCTGCTGATGATGCACCGTCCGCTGATCCGCGGCGGCACGCTCGGCAAGGTGATCCCGTCCTATCTGGTCGCGATCGTGCCGACGCTGGCACTGCTGATCGGCCTGATGCTCGGCATCGAATGCATCGTGCATCACACCATGAACGCCACCGAAGACCCCAACATCAAGGCCTTCGGCATTCCCTTCAACGCGGCAAGCCCGCTGACATGGGGCATTGCCGCGATCCTGATCGTTGGTGGCGGCTTCGTCGCGCGCATGACGTGGAAACGTGTCGCGGTGGCGTGGGACGACGCGCTGACCGCGGCCCGCGCGAAGGAGATGGCGTGATGACTGTGAAACCGAACGCCATCGAAATCCGCGACGTCCAGAAGAGCTTCGGCATCACCAGCGTGATCCGCGACCTCAACCTGCAGGTCGTAGAAGGCGAGCGCCATGCGCTGATTGGCCCGAACGGCGCGGGCAAGTCCACGACCTTCAACCTGATCAGCGGCTACATGGCGCCGACCAGCGGCGACGTGCTGATGCGCGGCGAAAAAATCTCTGGCCTGCCGCCCTACCAGATCAACCGGCGCGGCCTGTCGCGCAGCTTCCAGGTCACCAACGTGTTCGGCAACATGACGGTGTGGGAGAACCTGCGCTGCGCCGTGCTGTGGGCGACCGGACACAAATATGCGTTCTGGAAAAATGTCAACAACCTGCCGCAGGTGCGCGAGCGCACCGCGCAGATTCTGGAAGACATCGGCCTCACCTCGCGGCGCGATGTACCTGCGGGCCTGCTCACCTATGCCGAGCAGCGCGCGCTCGAAATCGGCATTACGGTCGCGGGCGGCGCAAACGTGATCCTGCTGGACGAACCGACCGCGGGCATGAGCCACGCCGAGACGGAGCGCGCGGTGACGCTGATCCGCCGCCTCACCGAAGGACGCACGCTGCTGATCGTCGAGCACGACATGAGCGTGGTGTTCGGCCTCGCCGACCGCATCTCGGTGCTGGTCTACGGCCATGTCATCGCATCGGGCACGCCGGAGGAAATCCGCAACAACCCGAAAGTCAGGGAAGCCTATCTCGGCGAGGAGGCGGCCTGATGCTGCAAGTCCAGGATCTTCACGCCTATTACGGCAAGAGCCACATCCTGCAGGGCGTCGATATGCATATCGATGCCGGCGAAGTGGTCAGCCTGCTCGGCCGCAACGGCGTCGGCCGCTCCACCACCGTGAAGGCGATCATGGGTGAAGTGCCGCCCCATGGCACCATCACCTTCAAGGGCCAGAACATCGCAGGCCTGCCGAGCTACAAGATCGCGCATCTCGGCCTCGGCTATGTGCCCGAGCATCGCGACATCTTCCCCGGTCTCACCGTGCGGCAGAACCTGATGCTCGGCATCAAGGACACAAGCAAGCCCGGCAAGTGGAAACTCGAGGACATGCTGGACATGTTCCCGAACCTGAAGGCGCGCGCCGACACCGCCGCGGGCGTGCTCTCCGGCGGCGAGAAGCAGATGCTCACCATCTGCCGCACGCTGATGGGCGATCCCGACCTCATCATGATCGACGAGCCGACCGAAGGCCTCGCGCCGCTGATCGTGCAGCAGGTCGGCGACCTGATCGCGGAAATCGCGCGGCGCGGCGTGGCGATCCTGCTGGTCGAGCAGAAGCTCTCCATCGCGATGCGCATTTCCCACCGGCTTTACGTGATGGGCCATGGCCGCATCGTGTTCGAGGGCACGCCGGCCGACCTCAAGGGCAATCAGGCCGTCCGCAAGGAATGGCTGGAGGTGTGATAGCATCCGTCCGTGATGGAGATCGTCACGGACCTGCCGGATGCCGATGAGAACCGAACAAGCCGTCCTGCGCACCTCGTTCGCCGTCACCGTCGCGCTGGCCGGCCTCGGCATCCTGTTCGGCCTGCTGTCGGGATCGTTCGCGATCGTGTTCGATGGCGTCTACTCCCTGATCGATGCCATGATGACCATTCTGGCGCTGCTGGTGTCCAACCTCATCGCCGCGTCCACGCGCGAGGGCGGCCCCAAATCCCGCTTCATCGCGCAGTTCACCATGGGCTTCTGGCATCTGGAGCCGATCGTGCTCGGACTGGATGGCATCTTGCTGATCGGCGCAGCCATCTACGCACTCATCAACGCCATCGGCAGCATCCTGACCGGCGGGCGAAATCTCGCCTTCGATCAGGCCATCATCTACGCGGTGGTCACGTTGTTCGCCGCCACCGGCATGGCGATTTTCGGCACGCGCGCCAACCGCACCCTCCGCTCCGGCTTCGTGGCGCTGGACGCCAAGGCATGGATCATGTCGGCGGCGCTGACCGCCGCCCTGCTCGTCGCCTTCGTGTTCGGTTACGTCATTCAGGGCACGGCGCTGCGATGGATGTCGCCCTACATCGATCCGGTCGCGCTCGCCGTGGTCTGCGTGGTCGTCATTCCGATTCCCATCGGCACCGTGCGCCGGGCGCTGGCCGACGTTTTGCTGGTGACGCCGCCGGACCTGATGGCGCGGGTCGAGACCATCGCCGCCCAGACCGTGCTGCGTTACGGCTTTCTCTCCTACCGCGCCTATGTCGCGCGGGTCGGTCGTGGCCGCCAGATCGAACTCTATTTCATCGTGCCGCCCGGCCTGCCGGCCAGACGGCTCGAGGAATGGGACAAGATCCGTGACGAGATCGGCGAGGCCGTCGGCAACGACACGCCGGACCGCTGGCTGACCATCGTGTTCACCACCGATCAGGAATGGGCGGAGTGAGGTGCTATGTAAGGATTCCAGCGGAAGCAACGCGTAGCGCCGTCACCCTGAGGTGCCGTAGCGGAGCGTAGGCCTCGAAGGGCGACGGCATTCCTTGGCTGTCATCCTTCGAGGCTCGCCAAAACGGCTCGCGCCTCAGGATGACGCTTCATGCTTGCAGCGGCCACGCCCCTCACCCCAACCCTCTCCCCGTAAACGGGGAGAGGGAGCAACAATCTCGCAACGACGGCGCCGCTACACCTCGAAATACGCTTTCTGGTCGATGTCAGTCAGCAGATCGGGATGCGTCGGCTCCCAGTTCAATAGCCGCCGCGTCCGTGCGCTCGATGTCGGAACGTCGACGCCGGCAAAAGCCGCGAGAAAGCCAAAATGAGCGGCGGCTTCCGCAGGCGATTTCGAGACCACCGGCACGCTCAGCCACCAGCCGATCACCTCGGCGATCCTTTTGAGCGGCACGCCTTCTTCCGCGATGGCGTGATAGGGCCCATTTTTCGCGCCATCCTCAAGCGCCAGCCGATAAACCCGCGCCGCATCGAAACGATGGGTAGCGGGCCAACGGTTCGATCCGTCACCGATATAGGCCGACACGCCTTTCTCGCGCGCCAGCTTGATCAGGATCGGCACGAAGCCATGATCGCCCGCGCCGTGGGTCGATGGCGCAAGCCGCACGGCGGTCGCGCGCACGCCGCGCGCCGCCAGCGCTTCCGCCGCCGCTTCCGACATGCGCGGAAAACCCGGCGCGGGGCTGTCGGCTTCCGTCGCGAGGCGGCCGGGCGCAACCAGCGCCAGCCCGGACGTCACCAGCAGCGGCCGCTCCGATCCTTCCAGCACCGAGCCGATTGCCTCGATGGCACGGCGATCCATCTCGCAGTTCTCCACGAACTTCGAGAAATCATGATTGAAAGCCAGATGGATCACGCCATCGGCCTCCGCCGCGCCGCTGCGCAGGCTGTCGAGATCCTGCAGATCGCCGCGATGCACCTGCGCGCCCGCGGCCCTCAGCGCCGCCGCGCCTTTATCCGAGCGCGACAGACCCAGCACGCTGTGCCCTGCTCCGATCAGCTCCTGAACCACCGCTGTTCCGACAAAGCCGGTCGCGCCCGTTACAAATACTCGCATCAAACATCCTCCTTGATGGATGGAGGACATCTCTCGGCCGCCATGCTATTCTGGTAAAGTAGTCATGTTATACAGGTATAATAACTAACAGGACGCCATGCCGACCGAGAGCCAGAATCTGCTGGGCACCTATCTGCGCGACCGGCGCGCCAAGCTCGATCCGGCGACGTTCGGCTTTTCGCTGAACCGGCGGCGGACGCCCGGTCTGCGGCGCGAGGAAGTGGCGCAGCGCGCCAATGTCAGCGCCACCTGGTACACGTGGCTCGAACAGGGTCGCGGCGGCGCGCCGTCTGCCGATGTGCTGGACCGTATCGCGCGCGCGATGATGCTGACCGATGTCGAACGCGAGCACATCTTCCTGCTCGGCCTCGGCCGCCCACCGGAAGTCCGTTACGAGGCGGGACACGGGATCACGCCGCGCCTGCAGCGCATCCTCGATGCGCTCGATGTCTGCCCGGCCTTCATCAAGACGCCGACATGGGATGTGGTGGCATGGAATGCCGCGGCCGCCGCCGTGCTGACCGACTATGCGCGCCTCGCGCCCGAACAGCGCAACATCATCCGCCTGATCTTTCGCGACTCCCATGTGCGCGCCCGGCAGGACAACTGGAGCAATGTCGCGCGTTTCGTGGTCGCCGCATTCCGCGCCGACGTCGCGCGCGCCGGAGCGACCAACGCCGTGCAGGGGCTGGTGGACGATCTCTGCCGCCAGAGCCCCGAATTCGCGGCGATGTGGCGCGACAACGACGTGCGCGCCCATGGCGACGGCACCAAGACGTTGCATCATCCCGCGATCGGGCCGCTGCAGATGGAATATTCCGCCTTCGCCGTCGATGGCCGGCCCGACCTCGGCATGGTGGTCTACAACCCGCTGACCCGGGCCGATGCGGACAAGATCAGGACGCTGTTGAAGGCGCAGCGCAAGGGATCGCGGTAGGCCGGCAACGCGTCGTCCCGGCGAAAGCCGGGACCCACACTCCCCGTCATGGCTTTGACAATGGATCGTGCAACAGCGAATGCGGAGTTTGAATTTGAATTGAGAGTTTGGGGGTAATGGGTCCCGGTTTTCGCCGGGACGACACGGAGAGAGATCGCGAAACAAACCTACTCCCCGTATCCCCGCAATTTCTCCAGATCGACAATCGTCACGCCGCCATACTCCACGCGGAGCAGACCTTCCTTTTCCAATGCCTTCAGGCACTGGTTGGTGTTCTGCCGGGAGATGCCGGAAATCGCGCCGAGTTCTTCCTGCGTGATGTCCAGATGGCGGCTCATGTCCGGATAAAGAAACGGATTGAACAGCGTCGCGATGGAGCGCGCCAGCCGCGCTTTCGCATCCAGCATGCGGCCGTGTTCCAGAAGGCCCATGAACTGGCCGAGACGTTCGTTCAGGAGACGAACCAGAAAGCGGTTGAATCCGACGCTGTTCTCGAACAGCCACATGAAGGTGGCGCGGTCCATTAGCGCGAGGCGCGTGTCGCGCACCGCCACTGCGTCATAGCGTCTCGCCTCGTTCTTGAGCACGGTTCCCTCGCCGAACCACGCGCCGTTGGTGAGGCCGGTGAAGCTCACGGCCTTGCCGTCCCGCGAGCCGGTGCCGACCGTCACCAGTCCGGTGACGACGCCCAGCCAGTATTCGAACTGATCGCCGCGCATGCAGATGAATTCATTCGCCTTGAACGACCGCTCGACGATCCCGGCCCGCGCCGTTTCGATTTCCTGCTCGTTCAGGTCGCGCGACCAGGCCGCGATGCGTTTGAGATGGTCGGCGCTAATCATTCTCTCTCGACAAACCCATGCTGATGTTGCGCTGCGGCAAGGCGGACGTCCGGTATACCGCGCGTTGAATGAAATTGCCCAACCAATTGTCGGGCACAAGACATTTATGTGTCGCGAATTCCCGTAAGGACGGCAACCGGCAAATCGCAAAGTACCAATAGTAGAATGGCTTGCCGGAACCGATCGTTGTAGGATCGGGACCGTTAGAGCGGACCATAGATAAAGAGCGCGCCAAGCGCCGTATCTGGGAGGATTGAGTGGCTTACGCATTGGAGGTGCGGGGGGTTTCCCTGCGGTTCGGCGGCGTGCGCGCGTTGACCGATGTGAGCTTCGGCGTCAACGAGGGCGAGCTGTTCTCGATCATCGGCCCCAATGGCGCGGGCAAGACCTCGATCGTCAACTGCGTGTCCGGCCGCTACACCCCGACCGAGGGCCAGCTGTTCTATCAGGGCCGCGACATCACCGGCCTGAAGCCCAATCACCGCGCCGCGCTCGGCATCGGCCGCACCTTCCAGAATCTCGCGCTGTTCCACCACATGACCGTGCTCGACAACATCATGGTCGGGCGGCATCACCTCCTGAAAAACAATTTCATCACCGGCCCGCTGTACTGGCTGACCGGCGCGCGCCGCGAAGAACTCGAACACCGCCGCAAGGTGGAAGAGATCATCGATTTCCTCGATCTGCAGTCGGTACGCAAGGCGACCGCGGGCACCCTCTCCTACGGCCTGCGCAAGCGCGTCGAACTGGCGCGCGCCATGGCGCTGGAGCCGAAACTCATTCTCCTCGACGAGCCGATGGCCGGCATGAACTTCGAGGAGAAGGAAGACATGGCGCGCTACATCGTCGATCTCAACGAAGAATACGGGATGACGGTGATGATGATCGAGCACGACATGGGCGTGGTGATGGACATCTCTCACCGCGTCACCGTGCTGGATTTCGGCCGCAAGATCGCCGAGGGCCTGCCCGCCGACGTGCTGGACGATCCGCATGTGAAGAAAGCCTATCTCGGCGAGGAAGACGAGGTGCTGGACGCGCTCGACGATTCCCTTCCGGTTGCGGAGGCCTCGGCATGATGGACTATGCTGGCCGCGTCGCGCAGGCCGACACCTATCCCAAGATGCTGCGGCTCAACGCGAAGGAGCACGGCAACGAGATCGCGCTGCGCGAGAAGGACCTCGGCCTCTGGCGCACGCTGACATGGAACGACTACCAGACCCGCGTGCATGACTTCACGCTCGGCATGGTCGAACTCGGCATCAAGCGCGGCGACGTGATCGGCATCATCGGCGACAACCGGCCGGACTGGGTTGCTGCGGAAATCGCGGCGCATGCCATCGGCGGGCTTTCGCTCGGCATGTATCGCGAGTCGCTGCCCGACGAGGTGCTGTATCTCCTCACCTACGGCGAGACCAAGATCGTCTTCGCCGAAGATGAGGAACAGGTCGACAAGCTGCTCGAACTCGGCGAGCGCGCGCCGCATCTCAAGCACATCGTCTATTCCGACCCGCGCGGCATGCGCAAATACGACGATCCGCGCCTGATCCTCGCCGACGATCTCGCTGCAAGGGGCCGCGAACTCGCCGCGCGCGAACCCGGTCTCTACGACCGGATGGTGGACGCCACGGACGGCAACGACGTCGCCATTCTCTGCACCACGTCGGGCACCACGTCGAATCCCAAGCTGGCGATGCTCAAGCCCGGCCTGATGCTGCGACACTGCGCGACCTATCTCACCTTCGATCCGAAAGGACCGGAGGACGAGTATGTCTCCGTGCTGCCGCTGCCCTGGATCATGGAACAGGTCTACGCGCTCGGAAAAGGTCTGCTCTCGCGAATGAAGGTCAACTTCGTCGAAGAGCCCGAGACGATGATGAACGACTTCCGCGAGATCGCGCCGACCTTCGTGCTGTTCGCGCCGCGCATCTGGGAATCGATCGCCGCCGACGTGCGCGCGCGGGTGATGGATTCCTCCGCCCTGAAGCAGCGCCTCTACGACATCGGCATGAAGTCCGGCCTCGCCGCGCTGGCGCAGGGCAAGCACTCGGCCGTCGCGGATACGCTGTTGTTCCGCGCGCTGCGCGACCGGCTCGGCTTCACGCGGCTGCGCTCGGCCGCCACCGGCGGCGCGGCGCTCGGCCCCGATACGTTCAAATTCTTCCGCGCGATGGGTGTGCCGCTGCGCACGCTGTACGGCCAGACCGAAACGCTCGGCGCTTTCACCCTGCACAAGCCCGATGAGGTCGATCCCGACACCACCGGCATCGCGATGGGCGAGAGCATCAAGATCGAGATCCGCGATCCGGACGCCAACGGCGTCGGCGAGATCGTGGTCAGCCATCCCAATATGTTCTCGGGCTATTACAAGAACGAGGCTGCGACCAATGCCGACCTGCGCGGCGGCTGGATGTTCTCGGGCGATGCCGGTTACTTCAACGCGTCGCAGCAGCTTGTAGTGATCGACCGCATCAAGGATCTGGCGCAGACCGCGCGCGGCGACCGCTTCTCGCCGCAATATATCGAGAACAAGCTGAAGTTCTCGCCCTATGTCGCCGAAGCCGTGGCGCTCGGCGACGGCCGCGACTATCTCGCCGCGATGATCTGCATCCGCTTTTCCATCGTCTCGAAGTGGGCGGAGAAGAACCGGATTTCCTTCACCACCTACACCGACCTGTCCTCGCGGCCTGAGACTTACGAACTGCTGCGCAAGGAAGTCGAAGCGGTGAACGCCACGCTGCCGCCGGCGCAGCGCATCTCGAAATTCCTGCTGCTCTACAAGGAACTCGACGCCGACGACGGCGAACTGACCCGCACCCGCAAGGTGCGTCGCACGGTCATCAACGAGAAGTACGGCGACATCATTGAGGCGATCTACAGCGACCGGCCGGATATCGACATCGACACCACCATCCGCTTCCAGGACGGCACCACCCAGCGCATCCGCTGCACCCTGCCGGTGGTCGATCTTCGGGCGCAAAACCAGACGGCGGAGGCGGCCGAGTGAGGATGCAAACTTACAACCCGATGTCATGGCCGGGCCCGTCCCGGCCATCCCGACATAGTTGGCACCGTGTTTCCGTTATCGGGATCACCGGGACAAGCCCGGTGATGACACCAGTGTGGCGCGCGATCTCATGAACACCCAGCTTCTCATCCAGCTCCTGATCAACGGCCTCGTGGTCGGCACGCTTTACGGCGTGGTCGCGATGTCGTTCGTGCTGATCTACAAGGCCACGCAGGTGGTGAACTTCGCGCAGGGCGAACTTCTGTTGATCGGCGCATGGGTGTGCTGGTTCCTGCTGACCAAATATCAGGTGCCGTTCTGGATCGGCATGCCGATCACGCTGGTCTTCATGTTCCTGTTCGGCATCCTGATCCAGCTTGTGATCCTGCGCCCGATGATCGGCGAGCCGATCATCTCCGTTATCATGGTGACGATCGCGCTCTCCACGGTGTTCTCGGCGCTGATGAAATGGATCTTCGGCACCAACCTGCAGCCGTTTCCGCAGGTGTTCCACACCAAGCTGATCAATATCTTCGGCCTGCAGGTGCAGACGGTCTACATCCTCAGCCTCGCAGTCTCGCTGGCGATGATGGCGGGCATGGCCTGGTTCTTCAAAGTCTCGAAGTACGGCCTTGCGATGCGCGCCACCGCATTCAACCAGCAGGTCGCGCAGTCGCTCGGCATTTCGGTGAAGAGCGTGTTCGCGATGGCCTGGGCGATTTCCGCCACGGTCTCCGCGGTGGCGGGCGTGGTCGTCGCCGTGGTCAACGGCGTGTCGGCGGGGCTCGCGGCTTACGGCATCAAGGTGTTTCCGGCGGCGATCCTCGGCGGCCTCGACAGCATCGGCGGCGCCGTGCTCGGCGGCGTCATCATCGGCCTGCTTGAGAACTTCGCGCACTTTCTCGACAGCGAATACCTGCACTGGGGCAATCTGTTCGAGATCGCGCCGTTCTACGCCCTCATCATCATCCTCATGATCAAGCCTTACGGCCTGTTCGGCACCAAAGACATCGAGCGGATATGATGACGGTTCGATCGAACATCCAGACGGAGACGCAACTGCTCCCTCTCCCCTTGGGGGAGAGGGTTGGGGTGAGGGGGTTACATACCTCCGCAATTCACGCCCCGTCCCCCCTCACCCGCCGCGCTTCGCGCGTCGACCTCTCCCCCAAGGGGAGAGGTGAAAACAGGTTCGAGCGTATCTGATCATGGCAGGCCAGAATCTCCTTCCCGCCGGCGACTACCGCACCACCTACGCGGCGGACACCACGATATTTCCGACCACCACCAGCCGGAACATGATGATCCTCGGGATCGTCCTGATCTGCTTTGCACCTTACGTGCTGAACGAATATTCCCTGAGCCTGCTGATCCAGATCGGAATCTTCAGCATCGCGGCGCTCGGCCTCAACATCGTGGTCGGCTTCACCGGCCAGATCTCCATCGGCCATGCGGCGTTCTTCGGCTTCGGCGCGTTCACGTCCGCGTATCTGTCGAACCACCACGTCCCGGTGTTCTTCTGCATTCCGCTGGCCGGCGTGGTGACGGCGCTGGTGGGCCTGATCTTCGGCTTGCCCGCCGCGCGCCTCAAAGGTCTTTACCTTGCGATTGCGACACTGGCCGCGCAGTTCATCCTGCTCGACTTTTTCTCCCGCGCCGAATGGTTCACCGGCGGCAGCGTGCCCGCCATGGCCGAACCGTTCTCGATCTTCGGCAAGACGGTGCGCGGCGACAACCAGTATTTCTACGTCGTGCTGGCCTATGTGATCGTCTGCTATCTGCTGGTCACCAACCTGATGCGCACCCGCGACGGGCGCGCGCTGATTGCCGTGCGCGATCATTATCTCTCCGCCGAGATCATGGGCATCAACCTCACCAAATACCGCACGCTGTCGTTCGGCCTCGCCGCGTTCTTCGCCGGCGTCGGCGGCGCTCTCTATGCGCACTACAATCAGGTGGTTTCCAACGAAGGCTTCGGCATCGACCGCTCGATCATCTTCCTTGCGATGATCATCATCGGCGGCCTCGGCTCAATCATGGGCACGCTGATGGGCACCGCCTTCATGGTGCTGCTGCCGGAATCGATGGAATGGCTGAGCGCGGCTCTGAGCGGCAGCGCGATCGATCACGCCCTCGGGCTCAAGACCAACATCTCTTTCTTGCGCGAGATGTCCATCGGCATCATCATCATCATCTTCCTGATCTTCGAGCCGGATGGCCTCGCCCATCGCTGGCGACAGATCAAGGCTTACTGGAAACTCTACCCGTTCTCGCATTGAGGTCGGAACGGGACAGATACAAGAAGACCTCGAGAGGAAACCGGAGGATCATGAACATGACCATCAGGAATTTGTTGGCTACGGCGTCGGTGGCGGTGCTGCTGGGCGTTTCGACCGGCGCGGCGCAGGCGCAGATTTCGATCGGCCATCTCGCCGACTATTCGGGCGGCACGGCCGACGTCGGCGTGCCATTCGGTCAGGCCGAAGCGGACGCTTTCGCCTGGGTGAACAAGAATGGCGGCATCGGCGGCAAGCCGGTCAACGTCGACACCAACGACTACGGCTATCAGGTGCCGCGCGCCATCGCGCTCTACAAGAAGTGGTCGGCCGCGGGCAACAAGGTCTCCGCCATTCTCGGCTGGGGCACGGCCGATACCGAAGCGCTGAAGAAATTCGTCGCCGAAGACAAGATTCCGGATATCTCCGGCTCCTACTCGGCGGCGCTGACCGATCCGACCGGCGCCAGCGGCAAGACCGAAGCCGCGCCTTACAACTTCTTCTACGGACCGAGCTATTCGGACGCGCTGCGCGCCGAACTGACCTGGGCCGCGGAAGACTGGAAGGCGAAGGGCAAGCCCGGCAAGCCGAAGTATGTTCACATGGGTGCGAACCATCCGTTCCCGAACGCACCGAAGGCCGCCGGTGAAGCCCTTGCCACCGAACTCGGCTTCGAGGTTCTGCCGCCGATCGTGTTCGCGCTGACGCCGGGCGACTACAGCGCGCAGTGCCTCACGCTCAAAAGCTCGGGCGCGAACTATGCCTATCTCGGCAACACCGCGGGATCGAACATCTCCGTCCTGAACGCCTGCAAGGCGGCCGGCGTCGATGTGCAGTTCTTCGGCAACGTCTGGGGCATGGACGAGAACGCCGCGAAGGCCGCGGGTGCAGCCGCCGACGGCGTCATCTTCCCGCTGCGCACCGCAGTGGCATGGGGCGCCAACGTTCCCGGCATGAAGACCATTCAGGAGATTTCCAGGGTCTCCGATCCGTCGGGCACGATCTATCGTCCGGTGCATTACGTCGCCGGCGTCTGCACCGCGCTCTACATGAAGGAAGCGCTGGACTGGGCCACCAAGAACGGCGGCGCGACCGGCGAGAACGTGAAGAAGGCGTTCTACCAGAAGAAGGACTGGGTGCCAGCCGGACTCGAAGGCGTCTGCAATCCGTCGACATGGACCGACAAGGACCATCGCGGCACGCTGAAGGTCGACCTCTACCGCATGAAGGTCAGCGGCGACACCGGCGCATCCGTGGCTGATCTCGTTAAGAACGGCACCATCAAGCTCGAGAAGGTGAAGACCGTCGACCTGCCGCGCAAGCCGGAATGGCTCGGCTGGTAACTTCTTCTTCCTCTCCCCGCTCTTGCGGAGAGAGGAAGGTACACAATGCGTCATGCGCGGGCTTGACCCGCGCATCCATCTTCTTCTGAAAATTCCTCAGGATGTCATTGCCGGGTCAAGCCCGGCAATGACATCCGGAAAAGAATCGACCGGCAGATCATGACCGATACAGTCGAACTCGCGCGATCCCCACAAGCCGCCGCCACCGCCGCGCCGCTGCTTGGCGTGAAGAACATCGAGGTCGTTTACGACAACGTCATCCTCGTGCTGCGCGGCCTCAGCCTCGACGTGCCGAAGGGCGCGATCGTCGCGCTGCTCGGCGCCAACGGCGCGGGCAAGTCCACCACGCTGAAGGCGATCTCCGGCCTGCTCAAGACGGAAGACGGCGAAGTCACGCGCGGCGAGATCATGTTCGACGGCGAGCGCATCGACGGCATCGATCCGGAGAAGATCGTCCGGCGCGGCATTTTCCAGGTGATGGAAGGCCGCCGCATCATTTCCGACATGACCTCGCTGGAGAACCTGCGGCTCGGCGCTTTCACCCGCACCGACCGCGGCGTCGATGACGATATCGACATGGTCTTCAAGTATTTCCCGCGCCTCAAGGAACGCACCGGCCTCGCCGGTTATCTCTCCGGCGGCGAGCAGCAGATGCTGGCGATCGGCCGCGCGATGATGGCTCGCCCCAAGATGATCCTGATGGACGAGCCGTCGATGGGCCTGTCGCCGCTGCTGGTGAAAGAAGTGTTCGCGATCATCAAGCAGATCAACCGCGACCTCGGCGTCACCATCCTGCTGGTGGAGCAGAACGCGCGCGCCGCGCTGTCGGTGGCGAGCCACGGCTACATCATGGAACAGGGCAAGGTCGTGCTCGACGGCACCGCGGACGAATTGCGCGACAACGAGGACGTCAAGGAATTCTATCTCGGCGGCGCGGGCGACCAGCGCAAGAGCTTCAAGAACCTCAAGAGCTTCAAGCGCCGCAAGCGCTGGCTGTAACCACATCGTCATTGCGAGCGAAGCGAAGCAATCCATTCTCGGATGTGAAAGCTGGATTGCTTCGTCGCTTTGCTCCTCGCAATGACGAACAAATGGACGAGCGATGACCAGTCACTACGATGCTCTCGAAACACGTTCGCCGTCCGGGCGCGAGGCCGATCTGTTTGCGCGCCTTCCCGGCGTGCTGGCCGCGGCGGCGAAAGCCCCGGCCTATGCGGAGCGTTTCAGCGGCATCGACCTTACATCCGTCACCAGCCGCGCCGCGCTGGCGAAGCTGCCGGTGCTGCGCAAATCCGATCTGCCGGCGCTCCACAAGGCCGCGCCGCCGTTCGGCGGATTCGTGTCGCCGCCTGCGGGATCGTTCGGCCGCCTGTTCACCTCGCCCGGCCCGATCTTCGAACCGGAAGCCGCCTGCGACGATCCATGGCGCGGCGCGCGCGCCATCTTCGCCGCCGGCTTTCGCCCCGGCGATATCGTGCTCAACACCTTCAGCTATCACCTCACCCCCGGTGGCTTCATCTTCGACACCTCGGCCCGCGCGCTCGGCTGCGCCGTAATTCCCGCAGGCCCCGGCAACACCGAACAGCAGTTCGAACTGATCGAGGCTTATCGTCCGGCCGGCTATTCCGGCACGCCGGACTTTCTGAAAATCCTGCTCGATGCAGCGGACAAGGCCGGGCGCGACGTCTCGTCGATCAAGCGCGCGGTGGTATCCGGCGCGGCGTTTCCGAAATCGCTGCAGGAGGAAATGAAGGCGCGCGGCATCGACGCCTACCAGAATTTCGGCACCGCCGATCTTGGCATCGTGGCCTATGAAACCGCGGCCCGCGAGGGTCTTGTGGTCAGCGAGGACATTATCGTCGAAATCGTCCGCCCGGGAACCGGCGATCCGGTCGCCGAAGGAGATGTCGGCGAAATCGTCGTCACCACCCTCGATCCGCATCATCCGGTTGTTCGCCTGGCGCTCGGCGATCTCAGCGCCGTGCTGACTGGGCCGAGCCCCTGCGGGCGGACCAACATGCGCATCAAGGGCTGGATGGGCCGCGCCGACCAGACCACCAAGGTCAAGGGCATGTTCGTGCGTCCCGAGCAGGTCGCCGAAATCGGCAAGCGCCATCCCGAATTGGGACGGCTGCGCCTGATCGTGACCCGCGAGAAGGAAGCCGATGCGATGACTCTTTCGGCGGAAACCGCAACCCCCGCTGACGCATTGCGGGAGGCGGTCGCCGCCACCCTGCGTGTCGTGACAAAGTTGTCCGGCAATGTCACTTTGGTCGCGCCGGGTTCGCTGCCCAACGACGGCAAGGCGATCTCGGACGAACGCAAAAACGATTAGGGACCGTCCCTCGCGGCGGCTCCCGGCAAAAGGGAATACGCCGAAATGGGTCAGGGAATTTTCCAGGGTCTCAAGGTCATCGACTGCGCGAGTTTCATCGCGGCGCCATCGTCCGCAACCACGCTGTCCGACTTCGGGGCCGACGTCATCAAGATCGAGCCGCCGGGCGCCGGCGATCCGGTCCGCAACCTGCCCAACCTGCCGGGATATCCGATCAGCCCGCACAACTATGCGTGGATGCTGGAAGGCCGCAACAAGAAGAGCCTCGCGCTCGATCTCGCCAAGCCCGAGGGGCAGGCCGTGCTGCGCAAGCTCGCCGCCGAATGCGACGTGTTCATCACCAATTTCCCGCCGCCGGTGCGCAAGAAGCTCGGCGTCACCTACAAGGACCTCGCCCCGCTCAACGACCGGCTGATCTATGCCTCGTTCACCGGCTATGGCGAGACCGGCCCGGAAGCCGACAAGCCGGGCTTCGACAGCAACGCCTGGTGGGCGCGCTCCGGCCTGATGGACCTCGTGCGCGAGACCGATGAGAGCGTACCGGCGCGCTCCATGCCCGGCATGGGCGATCACCCCTGCGCCATGTCGATGTATGCGGGCATCGTCACCGCGCTCTATCAGCGCGAACGCACCGGCAAGGGCACGCAGGTGATGTCGAACCTGATGGTCAACGGCATCTGGTCCAACGGCATCTACGCGCAGGCCGCGCTGTGCGGCGCGACCTTTCAGAAGCGGCCGCCGCGCGACCGCGCGCTAAATGCCGTGACCTGTCACTACAAATGCGCCGACGACCGCTGGATTATTCTCTCGCTGCTGAACGAGGAAAAGCAGTTTCCCGTGTTCGCGAAGGTGATCGCGCGCGAGGACCTCCTGGCCGATCCGCGCTTCGAGACCAAGATGGCACGCCACAAGCACGCGCCGGAATTGATCGCGATCCTCGATCAGGTATTCGCGACCAAGCCGCTGGCGCACTGGCGCAAGGCGCTGGACGGCAACGGCCTGATCTTCGGCGTGGTCGGCATTCCGGCCGACATTCCCGACGACGAACAGATGCGCGTGACTGAAGCCGTGGTGCCGTTCGCCGACAGCGACCTGCGCACCATCAACACGCCAATCTTCATCGAAGGCGCGAAGAAAGTTCAGCCGCGCATGGCGCCGAATGTCGGCCAGCACAGCGATGAGGTGCTGGCGGCGGCGGGCTTCTCGGCGGCTGAGATCGCCAAGATGCGCGCGGCGGGGATCGTGGCTTAGTCGATCTCCCTCTCCCCCTTCGCGGGGAGAGGTGAAAGAGGTTGCACGTTCCTTCACCTCTCCCTAGAGCGGCGCGCTCGCAGGGTCTGCGCTGTCCCGCCATTTGCGCAGCCGCGTGACGGCGATCACCAGCAGCGCCGCGCCGGCCAGCGCCCAGCACAGGATCGGCGTCCATTGCAGCAAGGCCTCATAGGCGGTGTTGCGATTCAGTCCTCCCGCGGTCGCAGCGATGCGCGTGAATGTCGCCAGCGCCAGCGCCGAGAACATCAGCCCGAGCACTTTTCCTTCCGCGCCACCGCTGACCGCGATGGCGGCGGCCATCGCGCTCATCAGGATGCAGCCCCATGCCGCCCCCGCGAGGAACTGCATCGCAATCATGGTGTTCAGTCCGCCCGCATTCACCATGCCGAACACCGCGCACGCACCGAGCAATCCCGCGCAGCCAATCACCAGCAGGCCGCCGAGGCGGCGCGTGATGAAGCTCGCCGGAAACATCGCGATGTTGAATCCGATCCAGTAGACCGGCATCAGCCATTGCAGGTCCGGCTGCTTGGCGAATCGCAAGAACAGCGGCGCGCTGTTGACGCTGAAATGCAACTGGTAGCCGAGCGCCAGAATAAGCACCGCCGCGATGAAGGTCATCGCCAGCGCGCCGGGTGATGCCGGAATCACGAGCGGCTTGCGTTCCGGTGCGGTGAGCTGGCCTTCGCGCAACTGCCGCTCGATCCATGACATGGTCAGCGCCGTCACCAGCAGCACCACGCTCGAGATCACAAACGGAATGCGCGGATCGTGATCGCGCAGCGCCACGCCGAGATAAGGCGAAACAGCACCGGCAATGCCGTAACCAAGCATGGTGAGACACGACAGGATCGGGATCGACGGCTTCGCCGCAAACTTGCCGAGCAGCGCGAGCGGCGGCGCGCGAAGCGCCGACGATGTCACGACCCAGATCAGCGTGAGAGCGATCAACACGATCTTCGCATCAGGACCGAGACCGGCGACGAACGGCAGTGCCATGAAGGCCGCGCATGACGCCACTGTAAGCCAGATCACAACACGGCTGAGGCGTCCGGCAATGAGTGTCATGCGGTCCGCGGCGATACCCATCAGTGTGTCGGTGACGGTGAAGATCGCCTGATCGACCAGAAGCATGACGATCACGGCGCCCGACGGCAGCCCGACCCTCGCGGCGAGTTGCGGCAGGTAGATGACATAGATCGTCCAGCCCAGGGTAAAGAACAGTTGCAACAGCGCAAGATAGACGCCGACCTTGCCCGCCGGCGTGGTCGCCGCCGGCGCATCCGAAGCCGCAGCCCGGCCCGCTGTTTTCGCTTGAGTCATCGCCACCCTGATCCCCGTACCAGAAACATAGAATTGCCGTGCCCGCTCGCGCAAGAAGCGCCCCACCCTCCTTGGACGGCACCACTCCTGATCCGGTTCAATGGCGGATTCTCCCGTATCTCCAAGACATTGGCCTACGAATCCGCTTGCGGTGAAAATTTTCCACTGACCATCGGGACTCCGCCCGAACGATTGGCTAACATCGGCGTTGGTAACTGCAAGGCACAGGCGATCAAGGCAAACTTGACCGAGGCATAACAGGTCAAACCAGATTCGGGAGCCGGATCATGACGACGGCCAAGCCGGAGACAGCAACTGTTCCAGTTGTTTCGTTCGAAGAGCAGATTCAGCACGCGCGCGAACTCGTCACTGAAGGCCGCCGCCTGCTCCATGTCGCCAATCGCGATCTCAAGCTGGGACGCAGCGTCGTCCGGCGCACCCAGCAGCTTCTCGCCGAAACGGAGAGCGTCTTCCGCGCCAAGCGCAGGATTCAGGCCAATACGGGATCGATCGGGCTCGGCGGCACGCCGCCCGCCTCGATTGCCTCGCCCGCCGCAAGGCAAAGGTCTTCCCTGTAGCGCCCCGCGACGATCTGAACGCCGACCGGCGAACGGCCGACGAGGCCGGTCGAGACTGTCAGCCCCGGCAGGCCGACAAACGGCAGCGCGATCTGCGGCATCTGCGCGCGCCACACCCGCCTGAATGAGGCCTCGTCCTTCAAATCGAGTTGCCATTCGAACGGCAGTTCGCCGCACGGCGGCATCACAATCACCGCATAGGTCTCGAAGAACGTCTCCCACGCACGCACCAGCGTCGCGCGCCGCGTCAGCATTTTAGAGAACGCGGCGAAGTCGAGCGAACGCGCGGTCTTTTCATGGCCGCGCAGCACGGCCAGCGCGCCGGGATCGCCCTCGCGTTCAGCGGCATCGAGCATCGCGTCATAGCCGTCCGCCAGCCAGAACTTGACCTGCAGGTCCGCAGCTTCCTCGAACGGCGGAATGTCGGTGATGTCCTCGACGATCCACCCTGCCCGCTCCAGCCGCTTGCCCGCATCGGCGACCGCAGCGGCAACCTCTTTCGTGGTCTCGAGCCCGCCGGGACGCAGGCACAGCGCGGCACGCTTCTCGCGCGGCGGCCCCTCCAGCGGCGCAGGCACCCACCATGGATCGCGCACGTCGCGCTGCGCCATGGCATGCAGCGCCAGCCGCACATCGGCGACCGTGCGCGCGAGGGGACCGGACACCGCCGTGATCTGGGGACCGATGGGACGCTCGGGCAGCGCCGCGTTGAACGCCGGAATGCGCCCGACCGTCGGACGCAGGCCGTGCACGCCGCAGGCATAGGCCGGATAGCGGATCGATCCTGCGATGTCGGTGCCATGGGCGATGTGACCGATGCCCGCCGTTACCGCGGCGGCGGCACCCCCCGACGAGCCGCCCGGCGTGATCGACGGATCGCGCGGATTTTTCGTATCGCCATACAGGAGATTGGTCGTGAACCAGCGATAGGAAAACGCGGGCGCGTTGGTGCGGCCGACGATCACCGCGCCAGCCTTCAGCAGGTTGTCCACCACCGGACTGTTGTGCTGCGCCATCACGTCGCGCTGCAGCCGCACGCCGTTGGTGGTGGCGAATCCGGCCTGATCGACATTGACCTTGGTGGTAACCGGCACGCCCGCCAGCAACCCCGGCTGCCCGCCCTTCGCAATCGCCGCATCGACGGCATCCGCTCGTGCCAACACCTCGTCCGGACGGTGTTCCACCACCGCATTGATCGCCGGATTGACGGCATCGAGCCGCACCAGCGCGGCAGAGGCGGCTTCGCGCGCGGAAATCTTGCGGGAGCGGATGTGCGACGCAAGTTCAGTCGCGGAAAGACGCCAGATGTCGTTCATTGCCAGTCCTGCCCAGATTGAAGTTATCGTTTTGTCGTGACTGCCGTTATAGTAACGGCGAAACGCTTTCGCTCAATGCTTACGTTGATTGCGACACGTCGATTGCCTGATCCGGGCCATCCGGTTCTTTTTCGATCCCTGTTTGAAACGCCAGGATTTGCATCATGAGAATGGTCATCGCTTCAGCCCTCGCCGCCGTCCTGCTCGGCGCGGCCGCTCCTGCCTTCGCCGCCGATCCCGGCGACAACGTGAAAATCGTGATCGAGAAGTGGCGCAAGCCCGGCACCAACAATATCGGCACCGCCGACATCCGGGTCACCAACGACAATGATTTCGCCGTCAAGGATGTGCGCGTGAAGTGCGACTACATGTCAAAGACCGGCGGCCGGAAGATCGAGACAGACCAGCGCCTTGCTTTGACCGTCAAGGCGAAGACCACCAAGCTGTTCAAGAAGACCAAATTCCCGTTTATCGATCAGGACGCGGCTGAAGGTTCCTGCAAGATCACGGGCGCGGTGCAAAACTAATTTTGGAAAAGCTCGTCATCCTGAGGTGCGAGCGCTTGCGAGCCTCGAAGGATGGCGAGCGATGGGTGCGTACGTCTACATTCTTCTATGTGCGGACAAATCTTACTATGTCGGCTCTGCGACCGGCGATGATCTCACGATCAGGATCAGCCAACACAATCAGGGGTATTTTCCCGGCTACACGCATTCACGCAGACCGGTCAACCTAGTTTGGTCTCAGCACTTTGATCGAATTACGGATGCCATCGCTGCTGAACGGAAGATCAAGGGATGGAGTCGAGCGAAAAGCAGGCACTCATCAAATCTGATTGGAACGCGGTCAAGAATTTAGCACGTCGCCGAGGTGGCAAACCTCTTCAGGATTAGATCCTTTTCCGTCATCCTTCGAGGCTCGCCGCAAAGAGCGGCTCGCACCTCAGGATGACGCCTTGCCAACTCTCATCAACGCATCCGAACCGTCATCCTGAGGTGCGAGCACTTGCGAGCCTCGAAGGATGGCGCGTCAGGAAGCGCCGCCGCCCTTCGAGGCCTCCGCTACGCTACGGCACCTCAGGGTGACGGCCACAGAACTCGCTACGCCCGCGCCGGACTTTCCTTCTTGCCGCCGAAGCTCGCGAAGATCCGGTCGATCACCGGCCAGAACAGCAGCACGATGGCGAGCGTGGTGATCGAGCCGACAAGCCCGTTCGACCAGAACACGCCCACGCTGCCGCCCGAGCCGATCATGGCGAGACGGAACGCATCTTCCGCGCGGCTGCCGAGCACCAGCGCCAGCGTGAACGGCGCCAGCGGAATACCGATCTTCTTGAACACATAGCCGACCACGCCGAACAGCAGCATCAGCCAGATGTCGAACATCGCGTTCTGGATCGCGTAAGCGCCGATGGCGCAGGACACCACGATCATCGGCGCGATCGCCGCGAACGGCACGCGCAGGATCGAGGCGAAGATCGGCACCGTGGTCAGCACCAGCACGAGGCCGACCACATTGCCGAGATACATCGAGGCGATCAGGCCCCAGACGAAATCCTTGTGCTCCACGAACAGCAGCGGGCCGGGATTGAGGCCCCACACCATCAGGCCGCCGAGCAGGATCGCCGCGGTGCCGGAGCCGGGAATGCCGAGCGCCAGCATCGGCAGCAGCGCGGCGGTGCCCGACGCATGCGCGGCGGTTTCCGGCGCGAACACGCCTTCGATGCGGCCCTTGCCGAACGACTCTTTGTCTTTCGAGAAGCGCTTGGCGAGATTGTAGCCCATGAAGGACGCGGCAATCGCACCACCCGGCGTGATGCCGAGCCAGCAGCCGATGAAGGACGAGCGGAACAGCGTCGCCCAGTATTTCGGCAGATCCTTCCAGACATTGAGAACGGTGCGCAGGCTGATGCGCGCCGCGTGGCCGCGCAGCGCCAGACGCTCCTCCATGGTCAGCAGGATTTCGCTGATGCCGAACAGGCCGATCACCGCGACAAGGAAATTGATGCCGCGCAAAAGATCATTCGATCCGAAGGTCATGCGCAACTGGCCGGACACGGTGTCGAGGCCGACGCCCGCGAGCAGCAGGCCGAGCGCCATGGAGATGACGGTCTTGTGCTTGGCCTCGCGGCCGAGGCCGACGAACGAACAGAAGGTGAGCAGATAGACCGCGAAGAATTCCGGCGGGCCGAACTTCAGCGCGAAGGTCGAGATCGCCGGCGCAAGGAACGTGATCAGCATCACCGCGACCAGCGAGCCGATGAAGGACGAGGTGAACGCCGCCGTCAGCGCCTCGGCGGCCTTGCCCTGCTGCGCCATCGGATAACCGTCGAAGGTGGTCGCCACCGACCACGCTTCACCGGGAATGTTGAACAGGATCGAGGTGATCGCGCCGCCGAACAGCGCGCCCCAGTAAATGCAGGACAGCATCACGATGGCCGAGGTCGGGTCCATCGAGAAGGTCAGCGGCAGCAGGATCGCCACGCCGTTGGGCCCGCCAAGGCCCGGCAGCACGCCGACGAAAATGCCGAGCACCAGCCCGACCATCATCAGCGCGAGAATCTTCCAGGTGAGAAGAACCGAGAAGCCGTGAAACAACAGACCGAGCGCTTCCATGATCGTATCCCCGCTCCGGCCTTAGCGTCCGAAGGCCGCTTCGAGCGGTCCCTTCGGCATGATGACATCGAAGGCGATATCGAAAACAACGAACATGATCGCGACGAAGATGAAGGCGGTCAGCAACGACTTCCACCATGCGATCTTGCCGATGAACGCCATGAAACCGGCGATCAGCAGGAAGCTCGCGACATAAAGTCCAAGCCACTGCATCGCAAAGCAGAACAGCAGCGTCGGCACGAACACCTGCAGCACGCGAGAGAGCTGCGCGCGAGTGACGAAAGTTTCCAGTCCCACACCGCGCTGGATCGCGACACTGACCAGCCCGTAAAGCGCCGCGCCGCCGAGGATCACGGAGAGATAGAACGGAAAATATCCGGCCTGCGGACCGGTATCATCCCATGATGCGCCGGTACGCCAGTTGTCCCAGGCGAGCAGCGCGGCGAGGCCGAGCAGCAGCACCATCACCACCATCTCAACCGTGCGGTTGTTGGTGACCGCGGGCGAATTCTCGTCCGGCGCGCCCGGATCATCGACGACGATTTCAAGATCTGAACTGGACATATGGAAACCGCCGGAGGTGAGCAGGAAATGACGTCAAATCCGGCGCCGCTTCGACAGCAGCGCCGGATTTCCGATGATTGAGGTTACTTGGCGACGAAGCCCGCTTCGGTCATCAGCGACTTGTTCTGGGCATCGTCCTCTTCAAGGAACTTGAGCATGTCCTTTCCGGTCATGAAAACCGGCTTCAGGGCCTGCTTCTCCATGTAGTCCTTGTACTCCGGCGTCTCGGTGATCTTCTTCGACAGATCGACATAGAACGCGACCTGCTCCGGCGTCACCTTGCCCGGCAGGAACAGCGCACGCAGCATCAGGTACTGCATGTCGAGGCCTTCTTCCTTGCAGGTCGGCACGTCGTTCCACGACTGTGTGTCGGTGACCTTGGCCTTGTAGGCGATGCGCTCCTTGTCGAACACGCAGAGCGCACGCACCTGTCCGGCGCGCCAGACTTCCAGATTTTCCGACGGGTTGTTGACGTTGGACTCGATGTGCTTGCCGACAAGCTGAGTCGCAGCCTCGCCGCCGGACTTGTAAGGCAGGTAGGAGAACTTCGCGCCGGTCTTCTTTTCCATGAAGACGGTCAGCACGTGATCCTCGCGCTTGGAGCCGGTGCCGCCCAGCTTGAAGGGTGAGCTTGAGGCCTTGGCCGCCGCGATGAAGTCCTTCACCGTCTTCGGGCCGTCGGCATTGTCCCACAGCACGAACTGATCCATCGCCACCACCGACACCGGCGACAAATCGCGCCAGTTGAACGGAAGCTTCGCCGACAACGGCAGCATGTAGATCAACGAATAGGCGATCAGCAGCTTGTTCGGATCGCCGTCGCTGCCCTTCATGTACATCAGCGCTTCCGCGCCGGACGCGCCGCCCTTGAGCGACACGATGACAGGCTGCTTCATCAGGTTGTTCTTCTGAATCGCGGCCTGCATCATGCGCGCCATCTGATCGGACGCACCGCCCGCGCCAGCAGCAACGACGATTTCGACCGGCTTGGCCGGCTCCCAGGCCAATGCCGGCGCGCTGGTGACGGTCAATGCGAGCAGGCTCGCAGCCGTAATGAAGGTCTTCATTCGGTATCCTCCCTGTGTTCTTTTAAATCCGGCGGGGCCGGACCTTGTTGGTGCTCCGCTATGCTGCGGATTTTGATGTCAGTGACAATAGCCTGTGGCGGCGGACACGTCCTACGCCACAGCGGTCTTTGGTTGCGCCTTGGCGCCGGTGCCGGTCAACACATCCATCGCCGCCAGAACGCCGCCCTTCCGGTGCGGCACCTTGGCGAGGCCGAGCGCCATTTCGACACCCGACAGCGTCCCCATCAACATCAGATCGTTGAAGTGGCCGATATGGCCGATGCGGAAGACCTTGCCCTTGATCTTGCCGAGGCCGGAGCCGAGCGACATGTCGAAGGTCTCCAGCGTCACCTTGCGGAACTGATCGGCGTCGTGCCCTTCGGGCAGCACCACCGCGGTCAGGATCGGCGAATATTCGCGCGGATCGAGACATTGGTTCTCAAGGCCCCACGCTTCCAAAGCCGCGCGGCTTGCAGCCGAATACCGCTTGTGGCGGGCGAACACGTTGTCGAGCCCTTCCTCCAGCAGCATCGTGACCGCTTCCTTCAGGCCGTACAGAAGATTAGTCGCGGGGGTATAGGACCACGAACCGCTCTTGTTGGCGTTCAGAACCTCTTGCCAGTCCCAATAGGAGCGAACCGACGTGCTGGTCTTGGCCGCGGCCAGCGCCTTGTCGGAGATCGCGTTGAAACCGAGGCCCGGCGGCAGCATCAGGCCCTTCTGCGAACAGCAGACCGTGACGTCCACGCCCCAGCCGTCGTGATCGTATTCGACCGCGCCGAGGCCCGAGATGGAATCGACCATCAGCAGCGCCGAATGCTTCGCGCTGTCGATCGCCTTGCGCACATCATGAATGCGGCTGACCACGCCGGTCGAGGTCTCGCTGTGCACCACCATCACGGCCTTGATGGAATGCTGCTTGTCCTTGAGCAGGCGCGCCTCAATGTCGTCCGGGTTAACGCCATGGCGCCAGTCGCCCGCCACGAACTCGACATCGAGCTTCATGCGTTCGGCCAGCGCGCGCCACAGCGTCGCGAACTGGCCCGTCTCCACCATCAGCACCTTGTCGCCGGGCGACAGCGTATTGACGATGGCGGCTTCCCACGCGCCGGTGCCGGACGACGGATAGATGATGACCGGGTTCTTGGTCTTGAAGATTTTCTTGGCTCCTTCGATCACCTCGAAGCCGAGCTGCGCGAACTCGGGGCCGCGATGATCGATGGTCGGCATGTCCATCGCGCGCAACACGCGATCGGGGACATTGGTCGGACCTGGAATTTGAAGGAAGTGCCGTCCGGTGTGGACAGAGGCATTGGACATCGTTCGGCGCTCCCGGACCCCATCGAGTCAATTTTTGAATGCAACTTTTGTGCATTGCAAGATTTTGTTGGCCGGAATTGTATTCAGATTTTTCTTTTTCACAACCTGAAAATCCGATAACGCTTTCATAACTGGAAGAAACGCGCTGAGCTTCGCTGCATTTCTGCAAATTTCCAACGCACTCGCACGAAGCGACAGACCCGGCATGGTCGGGAGGCCTCGGATTTTGAATAATCTTTTGCGAGCCAATTCTCTGGAAATCGTCGCGCGCGCGCCCTCCTCGCTGCACAACGACCTTCTCGGCCAGATCCGCGACTTCATCGTCGAAGGCAATCTCGAACCCGGCAGCCGCATTCCCGAGCGTGAGCTGTGCGAGCGGTTCGACGTGTCGCGCACGCCGCTGCGCGAAGCGCTGAAGGTTCTGGCGTCCGAAGGGCTGATCGAGCTTCTGCCCAATCGCGGCGCGCGGGTGCGGCAGTTCTCCGAAACCGACATCCGCCACCTGTTCGAGCTTGTGGCGGGCCTCGATTTCATCGCCGGAAAGGCCGCGTGCGAGCGCATCTCCGATGCCGATATCGCCGTCATCGAGCAGATGCATCTGGAGATGTACACGCACTATCTGCGCAAGGAAGTGGCGGACTATTTCCGCCTCAACCAGAAAATCCACCAGGCCATCGTCGACGCCGCGGCCAATCCGTTTCTTTCGGCGAGCTATGCCACCGCCAATGCCATCGTGCGGCGTCTGCGCTATTCGGCCAATCTTCTGCGCCGCGACCGCCTCAGCGAGGCCATGCGCGAACACGAAGCCATTGTCGATGCGCTGCGCCGCCGCGATGGCGACGAGATGGGTCGCCTGATGTACGACCACATGCGCAAGAAGTGCGACGCGGTCTGCGAATATCTGCGCGAGAACCAGCCGGCGGGGCGCGCGGCGGACGTCTCCGCGCTGCGCGGCGAAGCGGATTGAGGAAACAAACGAAGCCGCATGGCGGATTTGCTCCCTCTCCCCGATGGGGAGAGGGGCGGGGTGAGGGGCACTGGATGCTTCAATTAAAATCGGTCCCCCCTCACCCGACATGCTTCGCATGTCGACCTCTCCCCGCCGGGGAGAGGTGAAAGAAGAACAGACATATCTGGCGGCCCCGAACATCCGAGAACGAAAAACAATGGCCCAGCAGAAAGCCGCAACCGGACATGCCACGGCGCAGGACAGCGCCCTCGCCGCGCGCCTGAGGCGCGAGATCACCGGCGACGTGCTGTTCGATTCGTTCAGCACCGGCCGTTACGCCACCGATGCGTCGTTCTACCAGATCAGGCCGCTCGGCGTGGTCGTGCCACGCACCATGGACGAAGCCCTGCGCGCCATGGCGATCGCACGCGATGACGGGCGCATCGTCACACCGCGCGGCGGCGGCACCTCGCAATGCGGCCAGACCGTCAACGAAGGCATCGTTGTCGATGTCTCCAGGCACCTGAACAAGATCGTCTCGCTCGATGTCGAAAAGCGCACCTGCGTGGTCGAGCCCGGCATCGTGCTCGATGACCTCAACCGGCAACTGAAGAAGCACGGCCTGTGGTTTCCGGTGGATGTCTCCACCGCCTCCCGCGCCACCATCGGCGGCATGGCAGGCAACAATTCCTGCGGCGGCCGCTCGCTGCGCTACGGCACCATGCGCGACAACACGATCTCGATGGACGCCGCGCTGGCTGACGGCACCCTGCTGCATTTCGGCGAGGTGCCGCGCGACACGGCATGGCAGAATGTCGAGAGGCCGGGTCGCGACCTGTTCCGCGACATGCTGGCGCTGGGCGAGCGCGAAGCGAACGAGATCGCCGCGCGCTTTCCGCATGTGCAGCGCCGCGTCGGCGGCTACAATCTCGATGCGCTGACGCCGCAGCCAACCAACAACATGGCGCATCTGCTCGTCGGCTCCGAAGGCACCCTCGCCTTCACCACCCGCGTCGAACTCAAGCTCTGGCCACTGATCGGCTCGAAAGTGTTCGGCGTCTGCCATTTCGGCAGCTTCTATGAAGCGATGGACGCCACCCAGCATCTGGTGAAATTGAAGCCCATCGCCGTCGAACTGGTCGACAGCACCATGATCGCGCTGGGCCGCGATATCGCGATGTTCCGCCCGACCATCGAGGCCGTGGTGAAGGGCGAGCCGGAAGCATTGCTCGTTGTCGAATTCGCCGAAGCCGATCAGGCGACTAACCTGGCCAAGCTGAAGCAGCTCGGCGACCTGATGGGCGATCTCGGTTTCGGCTGGGATCAGCCGAAACGCAAATGGGGCGGCGTGGTCGATGTGGTCGAGCCCGCGATGCAGGCGGCGATCACCGATTTCCGCACGTCGGGCTTGAACGTGATGATGTCGATGAAGCAGGAAGGCAAGCCGGTCTCCTTCATCGAGGATTGCGCGGTGCCGCTGCCGCATCTGGCGGACTACACCGACCGGCTGAATAAAATTTTCGAGAAGCACGGCACGCGCGGCACCATGTATGCTCACGCTTCCGAAGGCTGCCTGCATGTGCGCCCGGTGCTGAACCTCAAGCTCGACAGCGATGTGAAGACCATGCGCGCCGTGGCCGAGGAAGCCTTCGCCATGGTGCGCGAGTATAAAGGCTCGCATTCCGGCGAACATGGCGACGGCCTCGTGCGCTCCGAATTCCACACCCAGATGTTCGGCGAACGCATCGTCCATGCCTTCGAGGAAGTGAAGGAGCGCTTCGATCCGGACAACACGCTCAATCCGGGCAAGATCGTCCACGCGCCGAAGATGGATGACCGCTCGCTGTTCCGCTACGCGCCCGGCTACAAGGTCGAGAATTTCAGGACCGTGATGGACTGGTCTGCATGGCCCGGCGCCGCGGGCGGTTTCCAGGGCGCGGTGGAGATGTGCAACAACAACGGCGCGTGCCGCAAGCTGGAAGGCGGCGTGATGTGCCCCTCCTATCGCGTGACGCGCAACGAGAAGGACGTGACGCGCGGCCGCGCCAATACCCTGCGCCTCGCGATCTCCGGACAGCTCGGCCCCGACGCGCTCTCGTCCGACGCCATGATGGAGACGATGAAGCTGTGCGTCTCATGCAAGGCCTGCCGCCACGAATGCCCGACCGGCGTCGATATGGCCAAGATGAAGATCGAGGTGCTGGCCGCGCGGGCCGCGAAACACGGCCTCACCCTGCGCGACAGGCTGGTCGGCTATCTGCCATATTATGCGGGCCTTGCGTCGCGCTTTTCGTGGCTGGCCAACCTGCGCAACCGCAGCGCGCTGCTGCGCATGCTGTTTGAGAAGGTCGCGAACATCAGCGCGAAGCGCACGCTGCCGGAATTCCGCAGCGATGTATTTGCGCCGGCGGGCGAAGCCTATGGCCCCGAGACCGGGCGTGAGGTCGTGCTGTTCGCCGACACCTTCAACCGCGCCTATGAGCGCGAAAATCTCGACGATGCGCTGAAGGTTCTGATCGCGGGCGGCTATCGCGTCCATCTGCCGCGCGCGGCGGATGGCGGGCGGCCGCTCTGCTGCGGGCGCACCTTCCTGTCTGCCGGGCTGGTGGAGAATGCCAAAGCCGAACTGAAGCGCGTGATTGAGACACTGATTCCGTTCGCCCGGCGCGGCGTGCCCATTGTCGGGCTTGAGCCGAGTTGCCTGCTCACGCTGCGCGACGAACTGCTGTCATTGCGTTCTGACGATGCCGCGAAAGCCGTCAGCGCGCATGCCTTGCTGTTCGAGGAATTCCTCGTGCGCGAGGCGGAAGCCGGACGGCTGCAACTGCCGCTCGGCGCGATTGACAAGAGCGCGCATGTGCATGGCCATTGCCACCAGAAGTCTTTCGGGGCGTTCGCGCCGGTGGAGAAGATCCTGCGGCTGGTACCGGGCCTCAAGGTCGAGAAAATCGAATCGAGCTGCTGCGGCATGGCGGGCGCATTCGGCTATGGCGCGGATACCTATGATGTATCGATCGAGATGGCCGAGGTGTCGCTGCTGCCCGCCGTGCGCAACGCCGCCGACGATGCGCTGATCGTCGCGGACGGCACCTCCTGCCGCCATCAGATCAAGGACGGATCGGGCCGCGGCGCATTGCATGTCGCGCGAGTGCTGGCGATGAGCCTGAAAGACAGCACGGCGATGAATTGACCGTCAAACACCACAATAAAAAACGAGGGGGAGAAACGTATGAAAGCGAACGTACTTCTCGGGCTGATCGCCGCGATCTGCATCTCAACACCAACCATGGCTGCCGAGGACCAAGTGCTGAAAGAACTCGTACCAACCGGAAAACTGCGCGTCGGCCTTGCCTATGCCCCCGCGCCGACGCCGATCTTCGTGGCCCGGCAGGGCGGCGATGTCAGCGGCCCGGCCTTCGACATCGGCAACGCGTTGGCCAAAAAGCTCGGCGTGCCGGTCGAGCTTTTTGTGGCCGCGACCACCAACGAACTCACCGAGGCAGGTGCGTCCGGAAAAATCGATATCGGCTTCATGCCCGCCGACGACGCGCGCAAGCAGTTGCTCGATTTCAGCCCGCCCTATTTCGTGATCGAAAGCACTTATCTCGCCACCGCTGCATCCGGCATCAAGTCGATGAACGACATCGATCACATGGGCATCAAGGTGGTCGGCATCGAGGGCTCGACCACCATGCGCGCCGCCACCCGCACCCTGAAGCAGGCGACCGTCACATCCGCCAAGTCGGTGGATGAAGCCATGGCCATGATGCAGGCCGGAACGGTGCAGGGATTTGCGCTGACGCACGACGCCCTGCCCAAACTGCAGAAGCAACTGACCGATTCCGTCATTCTCGACGGCGCGTTTCAGAAAGTCGGCGTCGCCATCGGCATCCAGAAGAACAGACCGGCCGCGCTCGCCTATGTGACGGCCTTTATCGAGGACGCCAAGAAGGACGGCACCATCCGCAAGGCTTTCGACGGCGCGGGCCTCACATCCCTGTCCGTCGCGCCTTAAGCAGACCAGACCACCGGCACGAGGCTTGATCCGAACAGGGCCCCGTGCTGAAAGCACCCCAGAATTGTTGATGTAAGGAACACAGCCATGACCACTTTGACGCTCGACGTCGCCCGCAAGATCTCCGACGCCGCGCTCGCCAAGTGCCGGGAGATGAAGCTCAACCCGATGGCGATTGCCATTCTCGATGCGCGCGGCACGCTCAAGACCTTCATTGCCGAGGACGGCACCAGCCTGCTGCGCGGCGAAGTCGCGCACGGCAAGGCCTACGGCGCCCTCGCGCTGGGCATGGGATCGCGCGCGATCTTCAAGCGCGCCAACGAGCAGCCTTATTTTGTCGACGCCATCAACACCATGGCGCGCGGCGCGCTGGTGCCTGTGCCCGGCGGCGTCCTGATCAAGGACAAGGCCGGCAATCTGGTCGGCGCCATCGGTATCAGCGGCGACACCTCGGACAACGACGAGACCGCCGCCATCACCGGCATCGAGGCCGCGGGTCTGGTCGCGAACGCCGGGTAACGGCGCGGGGAATTCCGATGACGTTTCCGCGCGCTTCAAACGCCCTCTCCCGCTTCACGGTGCTCGACCTGACCCGGATTCGCTCCGGGCCGACCGCCGTGCGGCAACTGGCGGACTGGGGCGCGAACGTCATCAAGATCGAGGCGCCGACCGACCTCGCTGACAGCGAGCAGCCGGGCGGTCCGCGCCACGGTCCGGATTTCCAGAACCTTCATCGCAACAAGCGCGCGATGACGCTGAACCTGAAAGACCCGAAGGGTCTCGCGGTGTTCAAGCGTCTCGCGATGAAGGCCGATGTCATCGTCGAGAACTTCCGTCCCGACGTGAAGGCCAAGCTCGGCATCGACTACGACAGCATTCGCGCGCTCAATCCGCGCATCGTCTATGCCAGCATCTCCGGCTTCGGACAGGATGGGCCTTATGCAAAGCGGCCTGGCTTCGACCAGATCGCGCAGGGCATGGGCGGACTGATGTCGATCACCGGCCAGCCGGGCGCAGGACCGATGCGCGCGGGCATCCCGATCGCGGATCTCACCGCCGGACTTTTCTGCGCGCTCGGCGTTCTCACCGCGCTGCTGGAACGCGATGTGTCCGGCGAAGGCCAATGGGTGCAGACCTCGCTGCTGCAGGCGCAGATCTTCATGCTCGACTTTCAGGCCGCGCGCTGGCTGGTCGATCAGGATGTGCCCGGCCAGGCGGGCAACAATCATCCGACCAGCATTCCCACGGGCGTGTTCAAAACCAAAGACAACCACATCAACATCGCCACCACGGGCGCGCGCATCTGGGAGCGCTTCGCGCAGGCCATCGACGCGCCGGAATTGCTGACCAATCCCGATTACGCGACCATCGCGCTACGCTCGAAGAACCGCGACGCGCTGAACGCCGCCATCGAACAGCACATGATGAAGCGGCCGACCGCCGAATGGGTGACCATCCTCAACGAGGCGGGCGTGCCGTGCGGGCCGATCTACGCCGTCAACGAGGTGTTCGACGATCCGCAAGTGAAGCATCTGCGCATCGCGCAACCGCTGCCGGACGGCGGCAAGCCGCTGGTCGCGCAGCCGTTCACGCTCTCGCGCACGCCGAGCGCTTTCGTGGCGCGGCCGCCGCAGGTCGGCGAGCATACGCATGATGTGCTCAACGAATTCGGATTCACGGAACAGGAAATCGCCGCGCTCCAGCAGGGCAAGGTGATCTGATCTTTATAAGGAACGGTATGATGGCTTCGACCGACAAGGTGATCGCACGCAAGGACGGCTACGTCGGCTATGTGATCTTCAACAATCCCGAACGGCGCAACGCCATGTCGCTGGAAATGTGGGAGGCCTGCACGGCGACAATGGCGAGCTACGCCAAGGACGACGGCATTCGCGTGGTGGTGCTGGCGGGCGCGGGCGACAAGGCCTTTGTCGCGGGCGCGGACATCTCGAAGTTCGGCGACGAGCGTTCGTCCGAGGAAGGCGTCAAGAAGTACAACGAGGCGGTCGAGGCCGCCTATGCCAGCGTGCATGAATTTCCGAAGCCCACCATCGCACAGATCCGCGGCTTCTGCGTCGGCGGCGGCATGGGGCTGGCAAGCTGCTGCGACCTGCGGATCGCATCGGAAGATGCGCGTTTCGCCGTTCCGGCCGCCAAGCTCGGGCTCGGCTACGGCTATCCCGGCGTGAAGCGGCTGATGGACATTGTCGGTCCCTCCTTCACCAAGGAGATTTTCTACACCGCGCGGCTGTTCGATGCGATGGAAGCGGTCGAGATGGGGCTGGTGAACCGGCTGGTGGAGAACCACGAACTGGAATCCTACGTGAAAAACTACGCCGCCACCATCGCGGGGAATGCGCCGATGACCGTGGACTCGATCAAGTTCATCGTCGGCGAAGCCTGCAAGGACGAAAGCCGGCGCGACATGAAGCGCTGCGACGAGATGGTGAACGCCTGCTTCAAGAGCGCGGACTATGAGGAAGGCCGCACCGCCTTCATGGAAAAGCGCAAGCCGGTGTTCAAGGGGCGCTAGACGGAGAACATCTATCGAATGCCGTCACCCTGAGGTGCGCCGGCGGCGAAGCCGCCCAGCCTCGAAGGGCGACGGCCCGTCTTTTCCGCGTCATCCTTCGAGGCTCGCAAGTGCTCGCACCTCAGGATGACGCTCTCCGCTCGACATCCATCGCGCGCAGCACCGCCCTGACCTCCGCGGTCGTTGCCGGCTCGCCTCCGGCCTTGCGGACGCGGGCCACCGCATCCTTCACCAGCGCCGCGTTGGTATCGCTGCAGCCCCAGCGTGCATCCTCAAGCCCGACACGGACATGACCGCCGCGCGCAACCGTGTGCGAGATCAGCGGCGTGATGTCCACGCCGAGGCCGGCGATCATCCACGGCGCGCCGGGTGCAGTCTCCGCCAGCAGATCGAGATGAATGTCGAGATATTTGTCGCGTGGTGGAAAGCCCCAGGCGAACTCGTCCGAGAACATGAAACGATAGATCGGCGTCGGTGACGGCGGCGCGATCTTTGCCAGCGCCGCGCCAAGGCGCGTGAAGCCGGGCTCGTAGACCGCATAGCTCGGATGGACATTGTAAGCGCGCGCGATCCGCATCCCCTCCATGATGTCCTCGTGCGGGTTCATGTAGACTCCGCCATGGGCCAGATCGTCGAACCGCGTGATGTGCACGGAGCCGGGATCGATCACCGCCCATTCGATCAGCCCGCGTTTGGCAAGCTCCAGCGTATGGCCGAACCGGTTGGTGTCCTGCTCCTGCCCGAGACCCGGACTTGGAATGGTGGGATAGACGATTACATCCACCTTCGCGCGAATGCCCTCGATGATGCGGGCATAGATTTCCCAGTCGTCCTTCTGGCGGCCGGTGGTCACATCATAGGCGTGGGCATGCACGATAGCCGCGCCTGCCTCGGCGGCGGCGATGCCATCGGCCACGATGTCCTCCACCGCGATCGGAATGCCCTTCTGCTTCTGGCGCGTCCACGGCCCGTTCAGCGCGGCTTCGATCCAGACTTGACCCATGGCATTCCCTCTTTTGTTCAGACCGGCTTGCGCGCCGGCGCATTCCGCGCTGTATAGCACTCAACAACGAGGACACGCCCATGCTGACACTTTTTCATTGCGCCAGCGCGCGCTCCTTCCGGCCGCTGTGGACGCTGGAAGAACTCGGCATCCCCTATGAACTGAAGATGCTGCCGTTTCCGCCGCGTTTTCTCAAGCGGGAGTATCTCGAACTTAATCCGCTCGGCACCATCCCGCTGCTGATCGACGGCGACACGCGGATGACCGAGTCCTCCGCGATCTGTCATTACCTCGTGACCAAATACGGCCCGACGCCGCTGAACGTCACCGTGGACGAGCCGGCTTACGGCGCATATCTCAACTGGCTGTTCTTCGGCGAAGCCACGCTGACCTTCCCGCAGACGATCTATTTCCGCTACGCGCAGCTTGAGCCCGACGAGAAGAAAAATCCGCAGGCCGCCGCCGACTATGCGCGCTGGTTCCTGGCGCGGCTGCGGGCGCTGGAAACCGCCGTCTCGCAGTCGGACACTGTCTGCGCGGGACGCTTCACCGCCGCCGACATTTCCGTCGGCTATGCGCTGATGTTCGCGCATTCCAATGGCCTCGCCGCGCAGCTCACGCCCGCCGTGGCGGATTACTGGGCCCGCCTCAAGCAGCGCGACGGATTCCGCAAGGCAATCGCGGCGCAGGACCGCGCAGGTGTCGAGCAAGGCGTCGCGCCGCGCGTTCCGGCGGCGACTTAGAGACTGTTTGAAAAGTCATCAGACAGCCTCTCGGTGGTTCCCCGGATGCGGCGCAGCGCGACGCGGTGCGACGCTGATCCGGGGTCGTTACAGTGTTTGACGTAACGGTCCCGGTTCTGCGCAGCAGCACTTCGTGCAGCAGCGCGCCCGGGACACGCTGGAAGCGAACTTTTCAAACAGTCTCTTAAGCGCCGAGAGTCCCCCGCGCAACGTCCCTGCCGTTGATGATCTGCAGCCGCCGCGCGCCGGAAAAGATCACGCTCGGCTGCAGGCCATAGATCCGGCGCAGCGAATGGCTGAAATGGGTCGAGTCCGGATAGCCCGCATCCAGCGCGACATGGGCCAGATTCCGCTCGACATTGACATGATGCAACACGTTGCGGCCGCGCTTCCACGCGCGGAACGTCCGGAAATTCATCCTGGTCTCGTCCTTGAACAGATGCAGGAAGCGCGACAGCGACAGCCTGACCTCCCGCGCGCAATCCTCGCCCGAAAGGTTGCTTGAGGGCCGCGCCTGAAAGCGCGAGACGATGGTGGAGATGCGCGCGTCGAGATCGCGCGGCCGCAGGCGGCGCTGCAGGAAAATCTGATCGACATCCGCCGAGGTAAAGCCGCTCGCGCCGCTCAGCGCCATGGTCGCATAAATCTCGCGGAAACGCGCCGCGAGCGGAGCCGCGGAGGCCGGATCGTCGCACTGCCGGATGATCTCCGCGAGGTCTTCGTCGCAGACCGTTTCCGGCTCGATCAATAGTCCCAGAACCTTGCGCGAGTCCGATGTGATCCGGTGCGCGACATAGGCCGGCACCGCCAAAATTTCGCCGACGCGCGGCGGCTGCCCCTCGATCTCCAGCCGCGCCGTGCCGTGCAGCGGCACGCAGATCGCGAGCGCGCCAAGCGTGCGAACCGACGGCTTGCCGTGCAGGCCCGCATAAAACACGCGCTCGGTACTGATCAGCATGAACCGACCGGACCGGCCGGGTGCCTTCCTTCGCATTCGCTCCCTCCAGACCCTCGTCTTCACGGAGCGATTGCCTCGCTTCTTCATGAAGGGCGCACACGAACGCGCCTTGCGAAATTAAGGTGGCAGCCAGAATATTAGTCAAGCGTTTAATTAATTTTATGACCCGCGGTCTTTGTGTAATCTCCCGGCCAAACAACGAATGTTGCAACGCGACGGGAAACGCACATGACTTATGAATTCGCCAAGGTCGAGCGGAAGGGCCGCCTCACCATCGTCACGCTCAACCGCCCGGAGGTGATGAACGCGGTTCACTCGCCGATGCATTTCGAAATGCATCGCGTCTTCAACGAATTCAACGCCGATCCCGACCAGTGGATCGCCATTGTCACCGGCGCGGGCGACCGCGCATTTTCCGCAGGCAACGACCTGAAGTGGCAGGCCCAGGGCGGCCAGCGCGGATGGGACACCAGCGGCTTTGCCGGCCTCACCCACCGCTTCGATTGCGACAAGCCGATCATCGCTGCGGTGAACGGCGTGGCGATGGGCGGCGGATTCGAGATCGCGATGGCCTGCGACCTGATCATCGCATCGGAGAACGCGACCTTCGCCCTGCCCGAGCCGCGCGTCGGGCTTGCCGCGCTCGCGGGCGGCCTGCACCGGCTGCCGCGCCTGATCGGCCTCAAGCGCGCGATGGGAATGATCCTCACCGGGCGGCACGTTCCCGCGCGCGAGGGACTCGAACTCGGCTTCGTCAACGAGGTGGTGCCGAAGGGCGAAGCGCTGGCCGCGGCGGAACGCTGGGCCAATCTCATTTTGCAGAACGGCCCGATGTCGATCCGCGCGTCGAAACAGGCGATGCATCGCGGCCTCGGCGTCTCGCTGGAACAAGCGCTCGCCGAACAGTTCGACTATCCCGCCGTCAAGGCGCTGTCCGCGTCGGAGGATTATGTCGAAGGCCCGAAGGCGTTCGCGGAGAAGCGTCCGCCGCAGTGGAAGGGACGTTAGGCTCCCGCGTCATTGCGGATGTGAGCCAGCGCCGCTGCTCCAATAAAAAAGGCCGGGATCGCTCCCGGCCTTCAGTTTGTGTGCGCAAGTCTCCTAAAGACGTCTCGGGCGCACAGGGAGGTTCATTGAACCTGTTTACTTCGCCTCGGCACGCTTCGGCGGCGTTGCGGGCCACGACTTGATCAGCGTGTCGTAGTCCACCGTTTCGCCCTTCGGCTTTTCGTTCGCCAGTTTCCGTTGAGGCGCGATGTTGCCGTCCTTGGCCGACTTCTCGTACCAGTATTCGGCGGTCTTCTTCGGGTTCAGCTTCGGACCGCAAGCGCCCTGCACGCCCGACTTCTCGAGACGTTCGAGCACCGAGTCCTGCGCCGCCGCCAGCGAGTCCATCGCCGCCTGCGCGGTCTTCGCACCGGACGACGCATCGCCGATGTTCTGCCACCAGAGCTGCGCCAGCTTCGGATAGTCAGGCACGTTGTTGCCGGTCGGCGACCACTGCACGCGGGCCGGCGAGCGGTAGAACTCGATCAGGCCGCCAAGCTTGGGCGCGCGTTCGGTGAACGACTTGTCCCAGATGTCGGACTCGCGGATGAAGGTGAGACCGACATGGCTCTTCTTCAGCGACACCGTCTTCGAGGTGATGAACTGCAGGTAGAGCCACGCAGCCTTGCGGCGATCCGGCGGCGTCGACTTGAGCAGCGTGCCCGAGCCCACGTCCTGATAGCCGAGCTTCATGCCTTCCTTCCAGTAAGAGCCGTGCGGCGACGGCGCCATGCGCCACTTCGGCGTGCCGTCGGCGTTCATCACCGGCAGACCGGGCTTCACCATGTCCGCGGTGAAGGCGGTGTACCAGAAGATCTGCTGGGCGACGTTGCCCTGCGCCGGCACCGGTCCCGATTCCGAGAAGGTCATGCCCTGCGCCTGCGGCGGTGCATACTTCTTCAGCCAGTCGAGATACTTCACGATGGAGTAGACCGCCGCGGGGCCGTTGGTGTCGCCGCCGCGTTCGATGGACGAGCCAACCGGACGGCAGCCTTCCATGCGGATGCCCCACTCGTCCACCGGCAGGCCGTTGGGCAGGCCCTTGTCGCCGTTGCCGGCCATCGACAGCCAGGCGTCGGTGAACCGCCAGCCGAGCGACGGGTCCTTCTTGCCGTAGTCCATGTGACCATAGACCTTGACGCCGTTGATTTCCTTGATGTCGTTGGTGAAGAACTCGGCGATGTCCTCATAGGCCGACCAGTTCACCGGAACGCCAAGCTCGTAGCCATACTTGGCCTTGAACTTCGCCTTGTAGTCCGGATTGGTGAACCAGTCGTAGCGGAACCAGTAGACGTTCGCGAACTGCTGGTCGGGAAGCTGATAGAGCTTCTTGTCCGGCGCCGTGGTGAACGAGGTGCCGATGAAGTCCTTGATGTCGAGATAAGGATCGGTGACGTCCTTGCCCTCGCCAACCATGTAATCCGACAGCGCGATGGTCTGGCCGTAGCGGAAGTGGGTGCCGATCAGGTCGGAGTCGTTGATCCAGCCGTCATAGACGTTCTTGCCGGACTGCATCTGGGTCTGCAGCTTTTCGACGACGTCACCTTCCTGGATGATGTCATGCTTGAGCTTGATGCCCGTAATCTCGCTGAAGGCCTTCGCCAGCACTTGTGACTCGTACTCGTGCGTGGTGATGGTCTCGGAGACGATATTGATCTCCATGCCCTTGAACGGCTCGGCCGCTTTCGCGAACCACTGCAGTTCCTTGAGCTGATCCGCCTTCGACAACGTCGAGGGCTGGAATTCATTGTCGATCCATTTCTGATTCACCGCATCGTCGGCGCGCGCAGGCGCCAGCAATGCCGTAGACGCCGTCACGAGCGCCACGGCGCTCGCCATCGTCAGCAGACGACCCTTCCCGGATAGATGTCGCATTTTGTTTCCTCCGTTGAACCACAACTTCAGCTCCGGGTTGATCCCGGATCTGTCTCATCTCTCGCGCGTCTAGACCTTTCGGAATATGACAACGGCCACGACGAGCGAAATGACGGTGGCGACCCACAGACTCGACACATCGATGCCCTCCTCGCCGATCGGCAGCGTCGTGATCGGGTCCGTGCCCGCAAATGCAATCCACAACAGATGAATGACCGCGGCGGCGATCAGTGAAATGAACAGCCGGTCCCCGCGCGTGGTCGGAATCCGCAACATGCCGATGCGCTCCGCTTCGGGATAACGCACGGCCAGCAGCGTCATGACGCCGAGCGTGCCAGCCAGCAGGCAGAAGAAAATCGCCGTCGGTAGTGTCCAGGCCATCCATGCGATGTTGTCCATCACTATTCCTCAAGCTTGCGCATGATCTGATCCGAAAACCGGTGTCCACTTTTCGGGATCATGCGCTCACACCCGTCCCAGCGCGAAGCCGCGCGCGATGTAATTGCGGACGAACCAGATCACCAGCGCGCCCGGAATGATGGTGAGAACGCCGGCGGCGGCGAGCAGGCCCCAGTCCATGCCGGCGGCGGAGACGGTGCGCGTCATGGTAGCGGCGATCGGCTTGGCGTTGACCGAGGTCAGCGTGCGCGCGAGCAGCAGTTCGACCCATGAGAACATGAAGCAGAAGAAGGCGGCGACGCCGATGCCGCTGGCGATCAGCGGCATCAGGATCTTCACGAAGAAGCGCGGGAACGAATAGCCGTCGAGGAACGCGGTTTCGTCGATCTCCTTCGGCACCCCCGAGACGAAGCCCTCCAAAATCCACACCGCCAGCGGCACGTTGAAGATGCAATGCGCCAGCGCCACGGCCCATGGCGTATCGAACAGGTTGATCGCCGAATAGAGATTGAAAAACGGCAATGCGAACACCGCCGCCGGCGCCATGCGGTTCGACAGCAGCCAGAAGAACAGGTGCTTGTCGCCGAGGAAGCGATAGCGCGAGAAGGCATAGGCGGCGGGCAGCGCCACCGAAATCGAGATCACCGTATTGATGAGAACGTATTCCAGCGAATTGATATAGCCGGAATACCAAGTCGAATCCGTGAAGATGCGCATGTAGTTCGCAATGGTCGGCTGGTTCGGCCACAGCGTCATGGTCGTGACGATTTCCGTGTTGGTCTTGAAGCTCATGTTGACGAGCCAGTAGATCGGCAACAGCAGGAAGATCAGAAACAGCGTGAGGATGATGCGCCGTCCGGGAATGCTGTGCATCACGCGCCTCCCGTAGTTTGCGGACGCTCTCTATCGGCGTTGGTCATCACCGTGTAGAACACCCAGCAGACGATCAGGATAATCAGGTTGTAGACCAGCGACAGCGCCGCCGCCTTGCCGAGATCGAACTGGCCGAGCGCTATCTTGACGAGTTCGATGGAGACGAAGGTGGTCGAGTTGCCGGGGCCGCCGCCGGTGACGACGAACGGCTCGGTGTAGATCATGAAGCTGTCCATGAAGCGCAGCAGCACCGCGATCAGCAGCACGCGATTCATCTTGGGCAACTGGATCGCGGTGAACACGGCCCAGCGCGAGGCGCCATCGATCTGCGCCGCCTGATAATAGGCATCGGGGATGGATTTCAGGCCGGCATAGCACAGGAGCGCCACAAGGCTGGTCCAGTGCCAGACGTCCATGACGATGATGGTGCACCACGCATCGAAGCTGTTCGACACATAGTTATAATCGAACCCCAGCTTGTTGAGCGTATAGCCCAGCAGGCCGATGTCGGGCCGTCCGAAGATCTGCCAGATGGTGCCGACCACGTTCCACGGGATCAGCAGCGGCAGCGCGAGAATGACGAGGCATGCCGCGACCCGCCAGCCCTCGCGCGGCATCGACAGCGCCACCAGAATGCCGAGCGGCACTTCGATGGCCAGGATGATTGCGGAGAACAGCAGGTTGCGCCCGAGCGAATTCAGGAAGCGGTCGCCGAGGTCGGTGGACGGATCGAGCAGTTCCTTGAACCAGCCGACGCCATTCCAGAAGAAATGATTGTTGCCGAAGGTGTCCTGCACCGAATAGTTCACCACCGTCATCAGCGGCAGGACCGCGGAGAAGGCCACGATCAGGAATACCGGGAGGACCAGAAACCAGGCCTTGTTGTTGATGGTCTTGTCCATCAGGCGCGCCCCTCCACCAGCAGACTGTCGGAATAGACGTGAATATGAGCCGGATCGAACACAAGGCCGACGGTCTTTTCCGGAACAGCGACCCCGTTCGGCACCGTGGCCGCGAACTTGACGTCACCGATCCGAACCCGCGCGAAACGCACGCGGCCAAGATCGTCGATGCGCTCGATCTGGGCCGACAGCAGGCCCGGCGCAGGGTCGGCGACATGGACGAATTCCGGCCGCACGCCGATCTCGATCTTTCCGCCAGCCGGCAGGTTGTCATAGCTGCGATTCAATCCGATGACATGGCCGCTGACGACGGCCTCACGGCCCTTCACACCAGCGGGAACGATGTTCATGCCGGGCGAGCCGATGAAATAGCCGACAAAGGTGTGCGCGGGCCGCGCGAAAAGATCTTCCGGCGTTCCGCTCTGCACCACCGCGCCGTCATGCATCACCACCACCGTATCGGCAAAGGTCAGCGCCTCGGTCTGGTCGTGGGTAACGTAGATCATGGTGAGGTCGAGCGCCTGATGCAGCGCTTTCAGCTTGGAGCGCAATTCCCACTTCAGATGCGGATCGATCACCGTCAGCGGTTCGTCGAACAGCACCGCCGCAACATCCGGGCGCACCAGGCCGCGGCCCAGCGAGATTTTCTGCTTGGCGTCTGCGGACAGGCGCACCGCCTTGCGGTCGAGATAGGGCGTGAGATCGAGCAGCTTCGCGATCTCGCCGACACGCGCCGCGATCTTGTCGCGCGGCAGGCCGCGGTTCTTCAACGGGAATGCAAGGTTCTCGCCCACCGTCATGGTGTCGTAGATCACCGGGAACTGGAACACCTGCGCAATGTTGCGCTCGCGCGTGCTCGCATGGGTGATGTCGTTGCCGTCGAACAGCACCTTGCCCTGCGAGGGCGTGACGATGCCGGAAATGATGTTGAGCAGCGTGGTCTTGCCGCAGCCCGACGGGCCGAGCAGCGCATAAGCGCCGCCCTGCCGCCATGTCATGGTCATCGGCTTCAGCGCATAGGTGCCACCGCCGTAGGAATGCGCGAGATCGACAAGGTCAATGCGTGCCATGGCGCGCCCTCACCTCGCCGCAGGCGCGGCAACAAGCCGGCCGGATTGATCGAAAATGAAAAGGTCGTTCGGATCGAGCACCGCATCCAGCTCCTGCCCCGGCAGGAATTCGTGAATGCCCGGCAGCACCGCGACCCAGTTGTAGCCCTCGCGGGTGAGATGCACGAAACTCTCCGATCCGGTGATTTCGGTCACGCTCACCTTGGTCACGAACGCGTGGCGACCGGGCGAGGCATTCGCCACCTCAAGCTGATGGGCGCGGAAACCGACCCGGTACGCGCCGTCGCTCAGGCCTTCATAAAGACCGGTGACAGAGGCGCGCTCGCCGCCGGAATAGAAGATCGATCCGTTCTTCTTCTCGATGCCGACGGTGTTCAGCGGCGGATCGGAGAACACTTCGGCCACCTCGATGGTTTCGGGACGGCGATAGACCAGCGGCGTTTCGCCGACCTGCAATGCGCGGCCTTCGCTCATGCAGATGGTGCGTCCGCCCAGCAGCAGCGCTTCGGATGGTTCGGTCGTGGCATAAACGAAAATCGCGCCGGATTCCTCGAAGATGCGCGGCAGTTCGGTGCGCAGCTCCTCGCGCAGCTTGTAGTCGAGATTGGCGAGCGGCTCGTCGAGCAACACGAGATCGGCGCGCTTCACCAGCGCCCGCGCGATGGCCGTGCGCTGCTGCTGGCCGCCGGAGAGTTGCAGCGGCGTGCGGTCCAGATATGGCTCGAGCTTGAGTAGCCTCGCGGCATCGCGCACGCGGCTTTCGATCTCGCCGCGCGCCACGCCCTGCACACGCAGCGGCGACGCGATGTTCTCGTAGACCGACAGCGTCGGGTAATTGATGAACTGCTGATAGACCATCGCCACCGAGCGCTTGCGCACATCGAAACCGGTGACGTCCTTGCCGTCCACCAGCACGCGGCCCGACGTCGGTTTGTCGAGCCCGGCGAGCAACCGCATGATCGAAGTCTTGCCCGATAGCGTCGGCCCGAGCAGCACGCTCAAGGTGCCGCGCTCCAGCGTCAGCGACACATCGCGAATCCATGAGGCACCGGCAACGTCGCGGGACACCTTATCGAGAGTGATGCTCATGCACGGCCTCCCGCTTCCCGCGCCGGACGATCCGCGCCGCCGCGATACGCGGCAATCCAGTCATCCAGCGCTCTCACCTCATCGGCGGACAGACGCAGGCCGAGCTTGGACCGGCGCCACACGATATCCTCGGCCGTGCGCGCAAATTCATGGTCGATCAGATAGCGAACTTCGCGTTCCGTCAACGTATCGCCGAACGCCTGGCCGAGATCGTTTGCGGACGTTGCGTCGCCAAGAACCTTGCTGGCCCGCGTGCCGTAGGCGTGCGCCAGGCGCAGCGCGAACGCGCGCGACAGAAACGCATAATTGCGGATCAGTTCATCCGCGAGTGCGGGAATTGCAGATACATCAAGGTCGCCGCCGGGCAGCGGCTCGTTGCCTGTCCAGCCCGCAGGCTTCGCCTTCCCCGGCAGATATTGCGCCAGACGTTCCAGCGCTTCTTCGGACAGGCGGCGATAGGTGGTGATCTTGCCGCCGAAGATCGACAGCAGCGGCAGGCCGCCCGGGGCATCGAATTCGAACACATAGTCGCGCGTCGCCGCTTTCGCTTCGCTTGCGCCATCGTCATAGAGCGGGCGCACGCCGGCATAGGCCCAGACCACGTCTTCTGGCGTCACGGGCTTCGCGAGATAGTCGTTCACCGACTGGCAGAGATAAGAAATCTCTTCCGGCGAGGCTTTCACCTTCGACGGATCGCCGTCGTAGTCGCGATCGGTGGTGCCGATCAGGGAGAAATCATCCTGAAACGGAATCACGAAGACCACGCGGCCATCGGCATTCTGGAACGTATAGGCGCGATCGTGATCGTAGAGCTTGCGCACGACGATGTGCGAACCCTGCACCAGACGCACCTTTGCCTTGGCGTTGATTCCGGCGCGGCGTGTCAGCACATCCTCGACCCAGGGACCGCCCGCATTCACCAGCGCGCGCGCCTTGATGCTGCTTTGTGCGCCGGTGATCGTGTCTTCCAGCATCACCTGCCAGCCATCGTCCAGCCGCCGCGCTTCGACAGCGCGCGTCCGCGTGCGGATCACCGCGCCGCGATCGGCGGCGTCACGCGCGTTGAGCACCACAAGCCGCGCGTCGTCCACGAAGCAATCGGAATATTCGAAGCCCCTGGTGAAGCGGCCCTTGGCGAGCGGCGCGCCGACCGGATCGCGCGCCAGATCGACCGAGCGCGTCGCAGGCAGCAGACGGCGGCCGCCGAGATGATCGTAGATAAAGAGGCCGAGCCGCAGCAGCCATGACGGGCGAAGGCCGGTGTGATGCGGCAGCACGAACCGCAACGGGCGAATGATGTGCGGCGCGATCTGCCACAGCACCTCGCGCTCCATCAGCGCTTCGCGCACCAGACGGAATTCATAATATTCGAGATAACGCAGGCCGCCGTGAATGAGCTTGCTCGACCACGACGAGGTGCCGCTGGCCAGATCGTTCATTTCGCAAAGAAAGACGGAATTGCCGCGGCCCACGGCGTCACGGGCGATGCCGCAGCCGTTGATCCCGCCGCCAATGATTGCGAGGTCGAAAACCTGTCCCACCGCGTCTCCCCAGCGCTCGCTATTTTCACCTGTAGCGATTTCGCTTTCGTATTGAAGTAAATCACAACTGAAATCGAAAGCAAGCAGAAGAGGATTCTGGTGCTCAAATACCAGAATTAAAAGGAAATCGTTTCAGATCAATACATTAGATAATCACTAGGCATGGAGGCCGGTGACTGCGATTTCAGAAAATGTGGATATGTCAGGCGACGTCGGCGGGCCTGTCCGGCATGGCGGCGATAACGTCGATCCCGCGGCTGTTGCAGATCGCCTGCAAGCCGGAGGGCAGCGGCAGGTCCGTGACGAATGTCTGGATCTGGCTGAGATCCGCGATGCGGACCGGCGCATTGCGGCTGAGCTTGGTGCTGTCCGCCACCAGCATCACGCTGCGGGCATTGGCGATGATCGCCTGCGCCGCCTGCACTTCGCGATAGTCGAAGTCGAGCAGCGCGCCCTCCTCGTCGATCGCGGATGCGCCGATGATGGCGTAATCGACCTTGAACTGGGTGATCAGATTGTTCGCCGTGGAGCCGATCACAGCGCCGTCGGCCCGGCGCACGGTGCCGCCTGCGACGATCACCTCGATGCGCGGATGGCGATAGAGCAGCATCGCGACATTGAGATTGTTGGTGATGACCAGCAGATCCTCATGCGCGGTCAGCGCGCTGGCGACCTCTTCCGTGGTGGTGCCGATGTTGATGAACAGCGAGCAGCCGTTGGGAATCAGCGCGGCAGCAGCAGCGCCGATGGCTTTCTTTTCATCGGCCGCCACGAAGCGGCGCGCCTCATAGGCCAGGTTCTCGACGCCGGACGCGATGATCGCGCCGCCGTGCACGCGGGTCATCGAGCGGCGGTCGCATAGATCGTTGAGGTCTTTGCGGATGGTTTGTGCCGAGACTTCGAATCGCCGCGCCAGATCCTCCACCGTGACGCGCCCCGAGGCGCGCGCGATATTGAGAATGTCGGCTTGGCGGGAAGACAGTTCGGCCATTGCACACCTGATCGATAACGGAATCGATGGTGATGCCGTTCCCGCGCGCGGTCAACTTGGGATTTGCGGCGGCGTCCGGTTAACGCCGCCCGTGGTTAAATCGCGGCCCTACACTGCCGTCTTGCGATGCCGGATCGGCGAGCCGAAGGTCAGGCTCGCGGCCGCATCGATGATGGTGTTGGTATCGAGACCATAGTGGCGATAGAGGTCACCGATGGTGCCGGTCTGGCCGAATTTCTCGACGCCCAGCGCCTCGACGCGATGGCCATGCACGCTGCCGAGCCACGCCAGCGTCGCGGGATGGCCGTCGATCACGGTGATCAGTCCGCAGTCGCGCGGCAACGGCGCGAGCAGCCGCTCGATATGGCTCGGTTCGCGCGGGCCACCCGCGCGGCGCTGCTTGCGCGACGCGGTCCAGCCCTGATGCAGCCGGTCGGCGGACGTGATCGCGAGCAGTCCGATGTCGCGGCGAGATTCGCCGAGCAGCCCCGTCGCCTCGATGGCTTCCGGCGCGACCACGCCGGTATAGGCGATCACCAGTTCGGCATTCGGCCCCGGCTTGCGCAGCCAGTAAGCACCGGCCGCGATATCGCTTTCTATTTCAGGCGTGATCGTGCGCTGCGGCTGATCGATGGTGCGCGTGGAGAGGCGCAGATAGACCGAGCCGCCATCGTCGTCGCGCTGCATGTGGTCGAAGCTCCAGCGCATGATGACCGCGAGTTCATCCACGAAAGCCGGCTCGAATGATGCGAGGCCATCCTGCGCCATGCCGATCAACGGCGTCGCGATGGACTGGTGCGCGCCGCCTTCCGGCGCCAGCGTGATGCCCGACGGCGTCGCCGCCACCATAAAGCGCGCGTCCTGATAGCAGGCGTAGTTCAGCGCATCGAGACCGCGCTCGATGAAGGGATCGTACAGCGTGCCGACCGGCAGCAGGCGCGCGCCGTTGATGGAATGCGACAGACCGAGTGCGGAGAGCATGATGAAGAGATTCATCTCCGCGATACCCAGTTCCATATGCTGGCCTTTCGGCGAGTAATCCCACGCAAAGGTCGATGGAATCTTCTCCTTGCGGAACAGGTCGGTGTTCTCCGCCATGGCGAACAGGCCGCGGCGGTTCACCCACGGCCCGAGATTGGTGGACACCGTCACGTCCGGTGACGTGGTGACGATGCGCTCGGCAAGTTTCGAGTCGCCGCGCGCCAGTTCGTTGAGGATCAGGCCGAAGCCCTGCTGGGTCGCCATGCGCGGTGTCAGCGTGACGCCGAGCTTTTCCGGCACATCGATCTTGGGCGCATCCAGCCGCCGCGCGCCATCGCGCGCGAACGGCGCGGCTTTCAGAAATGCCTCGATACACGCATGATCGAGCGGCACGCCTTCCAGCCGGTCCCATTCATGGCCGGGACGGATGTTCTGCGCCGCGCGGAACGCTTCCATCTGCGCCACCGTCATCAGGCCGGCGTGGTTGTCCTTGTGGCCCTGGAACGGCAGGCCGACGCCCTTGATGGTGTAGGCGATGAAGCACACCGGCCGGTCGTGATCGATCGCCTCGAAAGCCTCGAGCATGCTCGCCATGTCATGGCCGCCGAGATTGGACATCAGCGCCAGCAGTTCGTCGTCGCTGCGCTTCTCGATCAGCTTCGTCACCGGCCCTTGATCGCCGATCTCATCGAGCAGGCGCTTGCGGAAGGCGCCGCCGCCCTGAAAGCACAGCGCGGCATACATCTGGTTCGGGCAGCTATCGATCCACTTGCGCAGCGCCTCGCCGCCCGGCTCCGCGAATGCAGCCTGCATCAGCTTGCCGTATTTCACGATCACCACGTCCCAGCCGAAATTGCGGAACATGGTTTCGAGCTTTTCCCACAGGCCCTCGCGGATCACCGCGTCGAGGCTCTGGCGGTTGTAGTCGATGATCCACCAGGTGTTGCGCAGGCCCTGCTTCCAGCCTTCCAGCAGCGCCTCGAAGATATTGCCTTCGTCGAGTTCAGCGTCGCCGACCAGCGCGATCATGCGGCCTTCCGGCCGGTCCTTCATCCAGCCGTGCGCCTTCACGTAATCCTGCACCAACGATGCGAACAGCGTCTGCGCCACGCCGAGCCCGACCGAGCCGGTGGAGAAATCCACGTCGTCGATGTCCTTGGTGCGCGAGGGATAGGACTGCGCGCCCTTGAAGCCGCGGAAGTTCTCCAGCTTCTCGCGGGTCTGCTGGCCGAGCAGATATTGAATCGCGTGAAACACCGGGCTGGCGTGCGGCTTCACCGCCACGCGGTCTTCCGGCTTGAGCACGCCGAAATAGAGCGCGGACATGATGGTCGCCAGCGACGCGCTTGACGCCTGATGGCCGCCGACCTTCAGTCCATCGGAATCGGCGCGGACATGGTTGGCGTGATGGATCATCCACGACGACAGCCACAGAACCTTGCGATGGAGTGCCGAGAGAATATCCAGACGGGACGGCTCGAGTGGCTTTGTGGGCGACATGGGGCTCACCGTAAGGGCTGAGGAATTGCCCATGCTAGTCCCGCGCTCTCGCCGAAAAATCTCAAATCATATCGACGCGCGAGGCAAGATTGGTATATCATCCCAATAGAGTTAAATTTATTGGGATTTCATACCAATGGACACACTCGACGCCATCGACCGCAAGATTCTCAACATCCTGCAGGCCGACAGCCGGGTCACCATGCAGGAACTGGCGGATCAGGTCGGCCTCTCCGTTTCGCCCTGCCATCGCCGCGTGAAGCTGCTGGAAGAGCGCGGCGTGATTTCGCGCTACATCGCCATGGTCGATCAGAAATCGGTCGGGCTTCCCGTGAGCGTGTTCATCTCGATCAAGCTGGAACGACAGAAGGAAGAAGACCTCGACCGCTTCGCCAAGGCGATCTCGAAGTGGAAGGAAGTGCTGGAATGCTACCTGATGACCGGTAACCGCGACTACCTGCTGCGGGTCGTTACGGCCGACCTTCCGTCCTATGAGGCCTTTATCAAGACCAAGCTGACGCGGCTCGACGGCATCGCGTCCATCGAGTCGAGCTTCGCGCTCAGTCAGGTGAAATACACCATCGCGCTGCCGGTGTAGAAGATTTGCCTGTATCAAGTTGAAGCGCGATAAGCCGTCACCCTGAGGTGCCGTAGCGAAGCGGAGGCCTCGAAGGGCGGCGGCGCCTCATGATCCGCCATCCTTCGAGGCTCGCAAGTGCTCGCAACTCAGGATGACGGCCCCACTGATTACCTCACACTTGCAGCGCGCCTCCCTTCAAATGCGGAATCCCGCACGCCTTGTCCGGCGACGCGATAGCGCGGCAAGACCATCGATGATCTCGCCTGCAGCGCGCGACCGTGCAGCGCAACACACTCGCATCCACTCCATAGTTACAGCCGCGGGCGCGCAAAATGCCGCACCAGTGAGTGGATTTGCGCCGCAACATATCCCCTAATCATCCGATGTTTAACATCGGATGATTGCCAGCCTGCCCCGGGCCTGCTAGCGTTTTGCCACGCTGCGCAAGACGGCGATCGGGAGAGCACGACGTTGGCCAAGGCCGCCGCACAATTTGTCGTCAAACGCGCCAAGCCGGGCCGCATTCATGAAGTGCTGTCCACGCTCGGCAACGAGATCGCGCGCGACATCATTCCCGTCGGCGCGGCGCTGCCGCCGGAGCCGGATCTCGAAGTCCGCTTCGGCGTCGGGCGCGGGGTGATCCGCGAAGCGATCAAGACGCTGGCGGCGAAGGGCCTCGTGAGCGTCGCTCCGCGCCACGGCACACGCGTGCGCCCCCGTCACGACTGGAGCCTGCTCGACCGCGACGTGCTGAACTGGCTGGTCGGCAAAGGCGAGCCGGACCGCGAACTGCTGCTGGAAATTCAGGAAGTCCGCTCGATCATCGAGCCCGCCGCCGCGGCGCTGGCCGCCGAACGCGCAACTCAAGAAGACCGCTTGCGCATCAACACCGCGCTGGCGGCGATGGAAACATCGCACGATCTCGACAGCGCCATCGAGGCCGACAAGGCTTTTCATCTCGCGATCCTCGACGCCACTCATAACCGCGTGTTTCAGGGCTTTCGCGGCGCGATCGACACCATTCTGAGCACCGTCTTTCTGGTCGCCGTCGGCAGCACCGGCTGGTTCGACGACAACCTGCCCAATCACGCCGCTGTGGCGCACGCCATCGACGAAGGCAATCCGCGCAAGGCACGCGGCGCGATGGAACAGGTTCTTGGATTCACCCGCTCCAAGCTCGCGAAGAAAAAATCCGGCAGCGCGAAATCGCCGATTACGCCGCGGCCCGCAAAGCCGAAGACCAAGAGGAAGCAATATGTATCGTGACATGAAGGGCTCGACCCATGTGCTGGCATCGCCGGAGATCGCAGTTGTCGCGATCCCGGAGGACGAGCGCATCTGGGTGCCGCAGGCGCCGGACGTCTGGTTTCGTCCGCTGATGCTCAACACGCGTCAGGGCCAGTGGTGCAACCTGCTGCGCGTGCGCCGCTCCGGCGTGCTGTCGCGACATCTGCATCCCAATCCGGTTCACGGCTTCGTTCTCAAGGGCAAATGGTTCTACCGCGAGCACAAATGGGTCGCGACCGAAGGCTCCTATGTGTTCGAGCCGCCGGGCGAGATCCACACGCTTGTCGTGCCGGAAGACACGCCGGAAATGATCACCTTCTTCAACATCCAGGGATCGATGGTCTATCTCGACGAGAACAACAAGCACGTCGGCTACGAGGACGTATTCACCAAGATCGACATGTGCCGCGCGCATTACGAGGCCTGCGGCCTCGGCCGCGACTATCTCGACCAATTCGTGCGCTGACGATCATGGACGGATCGACCATCACACATGACGCAACGTCCGGCGCCTGGGCATCGGTCTGGTATGCTGGCAAGCGGGTGCTGGTTACCGGCGGCACGTCCGGCATCGGCGCGGGCCTCGCGCGCGGTTTCATCGAAGCGGGCGCGCATGTCACCGTAGCCGGTGTCGGCGATGCCGAGATCGCGGCCGCCGCTTCCGATCCCGTGTTGAGCAAGGCGCACGCGCACAAGCTCGACGTGCGCAACGGCGACGCCGTCAAGGCGCTGGTCAATTCGCTCGATGGCCTTGATGTGGTGGTGAACTGCGCGGGCGTGATCCGCCGCGGCGAGGAACTCGAGCCGGAGGTGTTCGAATCCGTGGTCGATATCAATCTCAACGGCACCATGCGCGTCTGTTCGGCGGCGCGGCCATTGCTGGCGAAGACCAACGGCGCGATCGTCAATCTCGCCTCCATGCTGTCGTTCTTCGGCGGCGGTCTTGTGCCCGGTTACGCCGCCAGCAAGGGCGGCATCGCGCAGCTCACGAAATCGCTGGCCATCGCCTATGCGGGCGACGGCATCCGCGTCAACGCCATCGCACCGGGCTGGATCGCAACGCCCCTCACCTCCGCATTGCAGGCCGATCCGGCGCGCAGCCAGCCGATCCTCGATCGCACACCGCTCGGGCGCTGGGGCATGCCATCCGATCTTCTTGGCGGCGTTCTCTATCTCTGTTCGCCCGCCGCATCCTTCGTGACGGGCACCGTTCTGGTCATCGACGGAGGCTACGCCATCGCGTGATCGCGCAGTCCGCGCTCGCGCCACAATCAATCGAGGCCGTGCAACAACAAGCGGCCCGCGGGAAACGACAAGCGACCGGCATCAATCGCCGGCTCAGGGAGACGCCATGCTGGTCATGCCCAGCCAGAAGACGCGACCACGATGGGTCACGCGCGGGATCAATTCCGTCGCGGGCGCGGCGATGTTCATTGCGCCGTTGCTCGTGCTGGTGATCGTCTGGGCCATTGTCGTGCCGCTGTTCCACGTCAGCCCGCGCGTCTTCCCGTCCGTGGGCGCGGTCGGCGGCGCGGCGGTCGAATCCATCCGCGACGGCACGCTGCTCAATCATGTCGGCGCGAGCCTGCTGCGCGTCGGGCTCGGCACGCTGATCGGCGTCGTCACCGCCGTTCCCCTCGGCATCGCCATGGGCGTCAGCCCCGGCATCTCCGCGTTTCTCACGCCGCTGTTCCGCTTCTTCTCCGTGCTGGCGGGCATCGCGTGGATTCCCATCGCGACGCTGTGGTTCGGCTACGGCTTCGGCGCGATCATCTTCGTGATCTTCAACGCCGTGTTCTTCGTGGTCGCCTACAACACTTTGCTCGGCGTCTCGACCATTCCCTATTCGCTGCGCAACGCAGCCGCTTCGCTCGGCGCGGGCAAGTGGGCGCTGCTGACGGAAGTGCTGCTGCCCGGCGCGCTGCCGAACATCGTCACCGGCATCCGCACCGGACTTGGCTTCGCATGGCGCGGGTTGATCGCGGCGGAGATGATCGCAACCAATGTCGGCCTCGGCTACATGCGTGCTGTGGCTGCTGATCGACCGTCTGCTGCTGGTTCCGCTGGAACGCTCGACCATCGAGCGCTGGGGCATGGTGAGGCGCGCATGAACTTTCTTCTCAAAAGCTGGGGCGCCTATACGCGCATGACCGCCCGCTGGCCGGGCATCGCGGCAATCATTCCGTTCATTCCCGTCGTGCTGATCTGGACCTTGATCGCGGAAGCCGGTGTGTTTCCCCGCGCCTTCTTTCCCGGTCCCGGCGACGTGATGCGCTCCTTCATTTCGCTCACCTATAAAGGCATCCTGCCGGACTACCTGCAGGACAGCCTGGTCCGCCTGATCACCGGCGCGGCCGTCGGCGTCGCGCTCGGCATTCCGCTCGGCATTCTGATCGGCACCAGCCGTTGGGCGCACCGCGCCTGCTGGCCGATCCTGCTGTTCTTCCAGGCGATCGGCGACATCGCATGGCTGCCGATCCTCCTGATCTGGTTCGGCTTCGGCCTCACCACCATGACCTTCGTGATCGTCTATACGGTGCTGTTTCCCGTCGTACTCAACACCGTGCTCGGCGTGGAATCGGTGCCGCGCGATCTCGCCCGCGCCGCGCGCAGCCTCGGCGCATCGCGCACCCGCGTGTTGTGGGAAGTCACGCTGCCGGGCGCATTGCCGAACATCATCACCGGCCTGCGCAACGGCCTCGGCTATGGCTGGCGCGCGCTGATCGCCGTGGAGATCATCGTCGGCACCAGCGGCATCGGCTTCATGATGTTCGACGCGCGCCGCGCCGGCTCCACCGTCGAGATCATTCTCGGCATGATCATTCTTGGATTGCTTTGGTACATCGTTGACGCCTGGATCCTCGCGCCGCTCGAACGCGCGACCGGACAGCGCTGGGGACTGGTTACATCATGAGCACGCTTTCGATCCGCAATCTCGCCAAGACCTATTTCGATCCCTATGCCGGCGCGCATGTGAATGCCGTGCATGACGTCTCGCTTGATGTCGAACAGGGCGAATTCGTTTCCGTCGTCGGCCCTTCCGGCTGCGGCAAGACCACGATCCTCAACATGGTCGCGGGCTTCATTCCGCATTCCGGCGGCGAGATTCTGCTCAACGGCAAGCCGATCGACGGCCCCGGCCCGGAGCGCGGCGTGGTGTTTCAATCCTTCGCGCTGTTTCCGTGGAAGACCGTGCTCGACAATGTCGGCTTCGGCCCGAAGATGCGCGGCGTGCCCAAGGCCGAGCGGGACAAGATCGCCCATGAATATCTGGCGCTCGCGGGCCTCACGCACGCGGCGAACCGCTATCCCAACGAACTCTCCGGCGGCATGCAGCAGCGCGTCGGCGTGGTCCGCGCGCTGGCCAACAATCCAGCCGTGCTGCTGATGGACGAGCCGTTCGCCAGCGTCGATGCCCAGACCCGCATGACCTTGCAGGAAGAACTCACGCGCATCTGGCAAGAGCGCCGCCCGACCGTGATCTTCATCACCCACGATGTGCCGGAAGCCGTGTTCCTCGCCAACCGCGTGGTCGTTCTCTCCAAGGGCCGCGTGCTCGACCAGATCAAGGTTGATCTGCCACGTCCACGCGTCTGGGACGACCTGATCGAGGACGACACCTTCAAGAAGCTATCCGCGCAGGTGCTGCATATGGTGCGCTCCGCATGAGCCTCGCGTCCGAAGCCCTGCGCTCGACCAAAGGCCGCGTCATCCTCGGCGTCATCGCCGCGTGGCTCGGCTTTCAGCTCTGGCTGACGCTGGCCGCGCCGGGAAAGATCGCGCCCGAACTCGCGGGCACATCGCCGCGGGTCAATATCCAGATCGAACTGCCTTTCACGCCTGAGCGCTTTCACGTTCAGTCGTTCCAGCAATATGGAAGGGTCGCCGGTGCGGACGACCATTCGATAGCACTGCGTGGTGTCAAACGAACGGATCTCAACGCGGTTGCCCGGCCTTACTGGGTAACGAGCGTGGGACCAATAAAGGAGGGAGGATAACAATGCGACGATTACTCATTGCAGGAGCGACGCTGATGCTGGCATGCATGCCGGCGAAAGCGCAGGATCTGGTGAAGGTGAAGGCCGGCATGGTTACCGGCATCGATCAGATAGGATTGCCTATCGCACTCGAGCGCGGCTTCTTCGAAAAACAAGGCCTCGATGTCACCATCGCCCGCCCCTATGCGACGGGCGTCGACGCGCTCAATGCCCTTCAGGCAGGTGAAAGTGAAATCGTACAGGTGGGCGTGCCGATGATCGGCGCGGTACTGCGCGGCATGGATCTGGTCGCGCTGGGCAACTACAGCGGCAACGCCACCAAGGCCGGTTCCGACGCCACCATGGCGATCGTGGCCCGCGAAGGATCGGGAATCAAGAAAGGCGATCTCGCCAGTCTGAAAGGCAAGAGGATCGCCGCCTCGTTCGGCACGATCAACCACCTCTACATTCTGGCGATCCTCGAGAAGGCCGGGTTGAAGCCGGATGACGTCACGCTGGTGAATACCCCGCCGCCGGATATGACGGTGGCACTGCTCGCCAAGGGTATCGACGCATTTTCCGCATGGGACCCCTGGCCGATTGTCGCCGGCAAGGACATTCCCGGCGCGATCGAGGTGATCCGCGGCGGAGATGTGATCTCCTATCTCGGCTTCAATGTCGCGCTGCGGCCATGGGTCGAGAAGAACGGTCCGACCATCGAGAAGTTTCTCGCGGCCGTTTCTGAAGCCGATCAGTGGATGCGCAAGAATCCGAAACTGGCTGCGGGAATTGCCACGCGCTGGATTCCCGGCCTCAAGCCCGAGGTCGCAGAAGCCGCGATGCAGTTCAACATCCAGCAAGCCGACCGTCGCCTGTCGGCAAACAACTATCGCGCGCTGTGGAGCGCGCAGGATCGCCTGCAACGGCTCGGCGTCATCAAGTCGGTGTTCGACGTCAACAAGCACATCGAACCGAAGCCGATCTTGAACGTTATGAAGAAGCATCCCGAACTGTTTTCCGACCTGCCGCCGATCCCGGCGGATGTCGCGATCGGGCCGGGTTACACTTTCAAACCCTGATCTGCGGAGATCGCGTACGGGGGCGGACGAGGCCGAGCTCGTCCGCCCCTTTCTATTGGCAATCACGAACTGGCGCGAGGCGTCCCTCCTCCCGCGCGTGTTCGCCTTACATTGTCCATATTGAATCCGGCAATACATTGATATGATGTGGCCGGGTCCGGCGTTGGACGTGTGAAAGCAAAAAAGTGGCTGACAAAGCAGCAAAACCGGGCGTCGCGTTCGACGTCGCCAACAGGGTGTTCTTCCGTCTCTATCAGGCCTCGAACCTGATGCACCGGCAGGGCACCCGTTATGTCGATCAATACGGGACCACGACACAGCAGTGGGCGGTGCTCGGCGCGCTTGCGCGCCCGATCGTGCTTGAGAAGGGCATGACGGTGAAGGACCTGATCGAATTTCTCGACGTCAGCCGGCAGAATCTGACCGCCGTGCTCGACCGGCTGGAAGGCCGCGGCCTGATCGAACGCGTCAAGGACAAGGACGACGGCCGCAGCCGCCGCGTTCGCCTGACCCGCAAAGGAACCACGGCTTGGGACGGCATGCTGGTGCCGATCGAGGATTTCTATACCAAAGCTCTCAGCAGCTTTAGCCACAGCGAGCAGCTCACGCTCTACAAGCTGCTCGACCGGTTGAAGACATCGCTGACGCAGATCTGATCGCAGCTCCGGCGACCGGGTCTGCTGCGCTCAGTTGCGCAAGCCGGGCGCCTCGTGGCCGGTGCGCGCGACATATTCCGTGTAGCCGCCGCCATACTGGTGAACGCCGTCGGGGGTCAGCTCCAGCACGCGGTTGGAGAGCGCGGCGAGAAAATGCCGGTCATGCGAAACGAACAGCATGGTGCCCTCAAATTCCGACAGCGCATTGATCAGCATTTCCTTGGTCGCCATGTCGAGATGGTTGGTCGGCTCGTCCAGCACCAGGAAGTTCGGCGGATCGAACAGCATTTTCGCCATCACAAGCCGCGCCTTCTCTCCGCCCGACAGCACGCGGCACCGCTTCTCCACATCGTCGCCGGAGAATCCGAAACATCCCGCCAGCGCGCGCAGCGAGCCCTGCCCCGCCTGCGGGAATGAATATTCCAGTTCCTCGAACACTGTCCGCTCGCCATCGAGCAGGTCCATGGCGTGCTGCGCGAAGTAACCCATCTTGACGCTGCTGCCGAGCGCCACCGTTCCGTCGTCCGGCTCCGCCGAGCCCGTCACCAGTTTCAGCAGCGTGGACTTGCCCGCGCCGTTGACGCCCATCACGCACCAGCGCTCCCTGCGGCGCACGGAAAAATCCAGCCCGTCATAGATGCGGCGGCTGCCATAGCCCTTGTGCACATTCTTCAGGCTGACCACGTCCTCGCCCGAACGCGGCGCAGGCAAAAAATCGAACGCGACGGTCTGGCGGCGCTTGGGCGGTTCGACGCGCTCGATCTTGTCCAGCTTCTTGACCCGGCTCTGCACCTGCGCGGCGTGGGAGGCGCGCGCCTTGAAGCGCTCGATGAACTTGATTTCCTTGGCCAGCATCGCCTGCTGGCGCTCGAACTGCGCCTGCTGCTGCTTTTCGGCGAGCGCGCGCTGCTGCTCATAGAATTCGTAATCGCCCGTGTAGGACGTGAGCGAGCCGCCGTCGATTTCCACCACCTTGTTGATGATGCGGTTCATGAATGCGCGGTCATGCGAAGTCATCAGCAGCGCGCCGTCGTAGTCCTTCAGGAACTGCTCCAGCCAGATCAGGCTTTCGAGATCGAGATGGTTGCTCGGCTCGTCCAGCAGCATCACGTCCGGGCGCATCAGAAGAATGCGGCCCAACGCCACGCGCATCTTCCAGCCGCCGGACAGCTTGCCGACATCGCCGTCCATCATCTCCTGGCTGAAGCTGAGACCGGCCAGCACTTCGCGCGCGCGGCCTTCGAGCGCATAGCCATCGAGTTCTTCAAAGCGCGCCTGCACTTCGCCATAGCGCGCGATGATCTCGTCCATCTCGTCGGCGCGGTCCGGATCGGCCATCGCCGTTTCCAGCTCTTTCAGCTCGGCCGCGACCACGCTGACGGGACCTGCGCCGTCCATCACTTCGGACACGGCGCTGCGGCCGGACATCTCGCCGACATCCTGGCTGAAATAACCGATGGTGACGCCGCGCTCGACCACGACCTGCCCTTCGTCAGGCAGTTCCTGACCGGAAATCATCCGGAACAGCGTGGTCTTGCCCGATCCGTTAGGACCGACAAGCCCGACTTTTTCGCCCTTCTGAAGCGCCGCGGCGGCTTCAATGAAGACGATCTGATGGCCATTCTGTTTGCTGATATTGTCGAGACGGATCATGAAAGACGCAGCGCAACCTCAAGGAAAGTTGCGCCGTCTTTAGGCCATGTCGCCCCGCCACGAAAGGGCTATCCGGCATGCCTGCGCCGATTTCGGCGCGAATTCCGTCTCCGTTCTGTCACTTCCTGTTGGAGTAGACGTCCGCCCACATCAGGGTGCCCGCGAAAAACACGAACAACAGAACCACGGGGATCACGACAAGGAGGGTTTCGGTGGGCATTTTCATCTCCGCTATTGCAGAGACATGTCTAGCGCCGCGGATTGCGGGATGAATTGACTTCGATCAAAATCCGAAACCGGCGGGCTGCCTAACTGTAGAGCCTCTCGATTTCCGCGCCGTACTTCTTTTGAATATTGGCGCGGCGGACCTTCATGGTCGCCGTCACCTCGTCGTCGTCGTGATCCAGCTCCTTGGTCAGGAGATGAAACTTCCGAATCTGGGCGACCTGCGCGAGCTGCGCGTTCGCCTTGTCGACCTCCGACTGGATCATCTCCCGCAAGCTCGGGTTCTCGGTCAGATTCCTGAAATTGGTATAGGCGATGCCCTTTTCCTCGGCCCACTTGCCGGACAGATCGTAATCAATCTGGATCAGCGCCGAGGCAAACTTCCGCGCCTCGGCGATCACGATGCATTCCTTGATGAACGGACTCGCCTTCACGGTGTTCTCGATCTCGGACGGGCTGAGGTTCTTGCCGCCCGCCGTGATCATGATGTCCTTGAGACGATCGACGATGCGAAAGTGGCCGTCCTTGAGCTGCGCCACGTCGCCGGTGTGCAGCCAGTTGTCCCGGATGCTGGCTTTGGTGGCGTCCTCGTTGCGATAGTAACCGGCGAACACCGTGTCGCCGCGGATGAGCAGTTCGTCCGACGCGCCAAGCTTCGCTTCGATATTGACGACGTTCGCACCGACCGTGCCGATACGGCGATCCGACAGCACCTGCCCCAGCGCGATGCCGGAACTTTCGGTCAGTCCATAGACTTCGATCAGCGGCACGCCGAGAGTGCGGAAGAAATGCACGATGGCCGGCGAGATCGGCGCCGCGCCGGTCATGGCGATGCGGGTCTTGCGCAGGCCGATAAAGTTCTGCAGCGCGCGGAAGATCAGCCAATATGACAGGCCGAACGTCAGTCTCTCCGCGAACGTCCGATCCGCCGGGTTCTTCTCAGCGAACGGCTCACATGCCGCATAGGCCCGCTCGAACAGCGCGCGGCGGATGGGCCCCGCTTCCAGCAGCTTGATGTGGATTGATGAGTGCAGCTTCTCCCAGATGCGCGGCACGCCGAGGAACATGCTGGGCGCGACCTCGCGCAGGTCTTCCTGCACGGTGCGGATCGACTCACCGAAATTGACCAGCGAGCCGAGATAGATCGGCACCATCACCGTGGTCATCTGCTCGGCGACGTGACACAGCGGCAGATAGGACAGCAGGCTTTCGGACGCATCGAGGTCAAGAAGCGCAGTCGAGGCGATGGCCTGCGCCCGCACATTCCGGTAGCTCAGCATCGCGCCCTTCGGCTTTCCGGTCGAACCCGACGTATAGATAATGAGTGCGATCTGCGAGAGAGTCTGGCGGTCGATCAGACCGTCCACCAGCGGCGCATTCTTTGTTTCGAAATCGGCGCCGAGCGCTTCCAGCGCCTCGAACGACATCACCTGATCCGGCGGATAGTCGCGGATGCCCTTGGTTTCGATCACCACGATCTTGCGAAGCTTCGGCAGTTCATCGCGGCGCTCCAGCACCTTGTCGACCTGCTCCTGATCCTCGCAGACGATGATCTCGGATTCCGAATGCGCCAGCACATAGGCGACTTCGTTGGCGGGGCTGGTGGGATAAACGCCGACCGCAACACCGTCGACGACGTTCGCGCCAAGCTGCGCCAGCACCCACTCGATCCGGTTTTCGGAGAGAATGGCGACATGGCCGCCTTCGCTCAGACCCAGCGCACGAAACCCGAGCCCGACACGGCAGGCGCGCTGGTAATAGCCCTGCCACGTGCAGGGATTCCAGATTCCGAATTCCTTCTGGCGGATCGCCACGCGGTCCGGATGACGGCGCGCGTTCTCGCGCAAGGTCTGCGGCAATGTGGTTTCGGGAAATCCGTCGCTCATGCTCTTGCGCCTTCAGGACAGCCAGCGCTTGCGGCGCTTGTAATGCTTGATGCCGCGGAAGCTCTTGGATTCCGCATTGGCGCCGCCGACCCCGAGATAGAATTCGCGCACGTCCTGATCGCGGATCAGTTGCTCGGTCGGCCCGTCGGTGACGATCTTGCCGGACTCCATGATGTAGCCATAGGTCGAGACCGCGAACGCAACCGCCGCGTTCTGCTCCACCAACAGCATGGAGACGCCCTGCTCGCGGTTGATGCGCGCGATGATCGTGAAGATTTCCTCGACCAGCTTGGGCGACAGCCCGAGCGAGGGTTCATCCAGCAGCATCAGTTGCGGCTGCGCGATCAGCGCGCGACCGATGGCCAGCATCTGCTGCTCGCCGCCGGAGAGATAACCCGCGCGGCCGGTGCGGCGCTCGAACAGCCGCGGGAAATAGGTATAGACCAGATCGAACGGCGTCTTGATGCCCGACCGCCCGTTCATGGCATAGGTCGCGGCGGTGAGATTTTCCTCCACCGTCAGATCCTCGAAAATCCGCCGCCCCTCCATCACATGAAAGAGGCCGCTCCGCACCAGTTGATGCGGAGCGAAGCGCGACACCGGATCGCCGTTGAACAGGATTTCGCCGGTGGTGACCTTGCCGTCTTCCAGTTCAAGGAGGTTGGAAACGGCCTTCAGCGTGGTCGACTTGCCGGCCCCATTCGAGCCCAGCAAAGCGACCACCGCGCCCTTTTCGACTTTCAACGACAGGCCGCGGAGCACCTGGACCGTCTTGTTATAGACGACCTCGATGTTGTTGACGGAGAGAAGTGCGTCCGCGGTCATTGTCATTACTTCGCGATCTTGATCCAGTCGGAGACCGGCTTCATGGTCTTGTTGGCGCCGTCATACTGATAGACGCGGCCGACAGGCACCGTGTTGCCGGGGATCGAGATCGGCACGCCGATGATGCCGCCGGTGTCGAAGTCCTTGATCGAGTTCAGCGAGGCTTTCATGTTCGCCGCCGTCAGGTCCTTCTTGGCGTCGAGCGTGCGCTTGACGGCTTCGGTCATCAGCATCGCGGTGAGGAAGCCCTGCATGTATCCGGTGGACTGATATTCCGGGCGGATCTGCCGGATCTTCTCCAGCATCGGCGACTTGCCTTCGGTGTCGAAGTAATAGCGATACGGCATCACGCCCATGAAGCCATCAGCCACTTCAGCGGACTTCGCCCAGATCGCGTTGTCCATCGACCAGAACGTGCCCATGAACTTGGTCTTGAGGCCGAGTTGCTTGGCCTGAGTCATGAATTCCGGCAACGGCGCCAGAATATAGCCATGGAAGATGGTGTAATCCGGATCGGCGCGGCGCAGCTTGAGCACTTCGGTGGAGACGTCCACGCTGGTCGGCGAGGTCGCGATCTTCTCGACGACCTTGAGGCCGAGTTCAGCCGCGCGCTTTTCCGTCGGCGCGATCGGATCGCGGCCGAATTCGGTGTCCGAATTCACCAGCGCGATCTTCGCGCCCGGCTTGGTCTTGGCGATGTATTCCAGCAGGATGCCGATCATCTCCGAATAGTCCGGACCGGCGATGAACTGATCCGGAAAATTCTTCGGATCGTTCAGTTCCGACGCGAACGATGCGCCCGCCATCATGATGTCGCCACGGCGATTGAGTTCGGCGTTGATGGTTTTCGAGAAAGCGGTGGAGTCGCCGTAGTAGAGGCTCACCTTCTCCTGGCTGGTGATGCGGTTGAACACCGCCACGGAGTTGTCGACCTTGTAGCCGGTGTCCTCGGCCACATACTTGATCTTGCGGCCGTTGATGCCGCCGGCATCGTTGACGATCTTCACATAGTCCTGAAACGCATTGTTGAGCGCGATGCCCGCGAAGGCGAACACGCCCGTCATCGGCATCGATGCGCCGATCACGATGTCGTCGGCCGCGCGAGCTGGTGCATTGAGACCGAGCGCGAGACAACCCGCGGCGGCGGCGAAAGACAGCACCTTGCGGCGCGTTGGAAGGATTCTCATTGGTGTTTCTCCCTGCATAATCATTTTTTGAACGGCCACAGATGAAAGAAGCGCCGCACGCGGCGCCAGATTTCGGCCAGGCCCTGCGGCTCGAACAGCAGGAACCCGATGATGAGCGCGCCGAAAACGATGGTCCGGATCGGCGACAGTTGCGCTGTCGCGTTCGGAATGAAGGTCATGTAGGACACGGCGATCTTGAGGATCTCCGGCACCATGGTCATGAAGATCGCGCCGAGGATCGCGCCGAGAATGGTGCCCATGCCGCCGACGATCACGGCGGCGAGGAAGAACACCGAATAGATCAGCGGGAAGCTTTCCGGCGTCACCACGCGGAAGAAATAAGCCCACATGCCGCCCGCGACGCCCGCATAGAAGGACGAGAGCGCGAACGACAGCAGCTTGTATTTCAGCAGCGGAATGCCGAGCACTTCCGCCGAAATATCGCGGTCGCGGATCGCGATGAAGGCGCGGCCGATCCGGGTGCGGAACAGGTTCGCCGCGCCGGCCACCGCAAGCGCCGTCAGCGGCATGAACAGCCAGTAGAGATGGAATGGCCGCGCGAGGTCATAGCCGAACAGCCGCGCGGGCGGCATGCTCAGTCCCTGCGTGCCGCCAAGAAACGCCGGGCCGTTGGCGAACAGAAAATGCAGGATGAAGGACGCCGCGATGGTGGCGATGGCGAGATAAAGCCCCTTCACGCGCAGGCTCGGCACACCAACCACAAGGCCGACAGCGGCGGACACCGCACCCGCAAGGATCAGGTTTAGAAGGAACGGCGTGCCGACGCGGATTTCAAGGATCGCCACCGTGTAGGCGCCGACCGACATGAACGCCGCCTGCCCGAGGCTGACGAGGCCGGTATAGCCGGTGAGGATGTTGAGGCCCGTGGTACTGACGATATGGATCAAAACCAGACAGGCGAGATAAATCCAGTACTGATCCGCAAAGAACGGAAACAGCACCAGCGCCGCGAACAGCGCCACCAGCATCACGCGCTGGACATTGGTATCCAGCAGCGCTTCGGCCTGAGCGTAGGTTTGATGTGCCGCGCCGATCCGCATCAGAGTCGCTCGATTTCAACGGTGCCGAACAATCCGTAAGGACGGATCATCAAGGCCACCACAAGAATGCTGAAGGTGACGAGCAGCTTGTACTCGCCGCCGAGATACGTTCCGACCAGCGCCTCGACCACGCCGATGGCAAGGCCCGCGACCAGCGCGCCCGCGATCGAGTCGAGGCCGCCGACGATCACCGCGACCAGCACCGACAGGCCGAACACGCCCATGGTCGGCGAGATGCCGCCGATGGAGCCGATCAGGATGCCCGCGCCCGCCGCCGCCATGCCCGCCACGATCCACGACACCGAGAACACTGCTGGCACGTTGATGCCGCAGGAGAACGCCGCGCCCTGATCGGTGGCGGTCGCGCGCAGCGCAACGCCGCCGCGCCAGGTGCGGAAGATCACGAGGAATGCCGCGATCAGCACCGTCGCAATCGCAAAGCTCACCGCGATCTTCGGCGACACATAGGCATTGCCGATAAACATCGGTTTCGTCGGCAGGAAGTTCGGCAGCGTCGCAGGATCGCTGCCCCAGACGAATTCGACAAAGCCGATCAGCACTGAACTGAGGCCGACCGTCACCATGAACACCGAGATCGGGCTTTCGCCCAGCATCGGGCGGATGAGAATCCGCTCGATCACGCCGCCGAGAATGCCGCCGCCGATCACGGTGAGAATGATCGCGAGCCAGACCGGAAGCGCGAGCGCGGAGGCCAGCCCGAAAAAGAAATAGGCCGACAGCATCAGCATCTCGCCGACCGCGAGATTGAGCACCTTGGTCGCCTTGTAGATCAGCACGAAAGCGATGCCGGTCAGCGCGAGCAGCGCGCCCGAGCCAAGGCCCGACAGGATGATCTCGAACAGAAAGAGCCAATCCATTACGCCGCCCTCTCGCCCGCGATCCGCCGCGACAGGTCGCCGACATCGCCGGAGCCGAGATAGGCCGCGATGACGTCCGGATTGTTCTGGATCTCGGCGGGCTTTCCGGCGGCGATCACCTGGCCGAAATTCAGCACCACGACATGATCGGAAATATCCATCACCAGGCCCATGTCATGCTCGACCATCAGGATGGTGACGCCCCACTCCTCCTTCACGTCGAGAATGAAGCGCGCCATGTCCTCGGTCTCTTCGCGGTTCATGCCCGCAACAGGTTCATCGAGCATCAGAATGCGCGGCTGCATCGCCAGCGCGCGCGCCAGTTCGACGCGCTTCCGCAGCCCGTAGGACAGCGAGGCCACCGGCTGGTCGCGGATGTGCTCCATCTCGAGGAAATCGAGCACGCGCCGCTCGATCTCGGAGCGCAGTTCGAGTTCTTCGCGCCGCGCGCGGCCGAAGTACCACAGCGCGTCGAACACATTGGTCTGCATGTGCGCGTGACGGCCGAGCTTGATGTTGTCGAGCACGGTCATGCCGCGAAACAGCGCGATGTTCTGGAAGGTGCGCGCGAGGCCGATCTTCGCGCGCGACGGCGGATGCAGGCGGCTGATATCCTCGCCGCCGAATTCGATGGCGCCGGTGGACGGGCGATAGAAACCGGAAATGCAGTTGAACAGCGAGGTCTTGCCCGCGCCGTTCGGCCCGATCACCGCCGTGATCGATCCCGGCGCGACCGAGAACGACACATCCGTCAGCGCCTTCAGGCCGCCGAAGGACAGCGACAGATGGCTGACGTTCAAACCGGCAGAGTCCGGCCCCACGCGTTCCGACACTTCTTCCTCCCCCTTTGCCCCCGGCGCTTTTGCGCTCTTGCGGCCTTGTTCTTCAAACTTCCTGCGCTATCGCTTCTGCGCCACCAATGCGTGTTCCATGTACATGCGCTCGACCGGACGATCGAGCGAGTTGCCCGCGCGCTCGAAGCCGCGGCGCCAGTCCTCGACATGCCGCCGCATCCACAGCTTGCCTGCTTCCTTGTCGCGCTTTCGGATCGCGTCGAGAAGATGATGATGTGCGGCGATCAGACGCGGCATGCCTTCGGCCACGTTGCGGACCACCATTTCCGTGGTCGGGAAAAACAGCAGGCCCGCCGGCTCCCGCGCCAGTTGCAGCACGCGGTTGTGCGAGGCCCGGGCGATCAGGATGTGGAATTCCGCGTCCAGTTCCGCGAAAGCCTGCGGATTGGAGACGGACTGCTCGGTCGTCTCGATGTTGCGGGCGATCTCCGCGATGTCGTCGTCGGTGGCGTGATCGACGGCATATTCGATCGCGGCGATTTCCAGCACGATGGCGGTTTCGAATAGTTCGCGGAACGTCACCTCGTGCAGCACGAGCGCGCGGCTGAGGCGGCTGGCGAGTTTGTTGTAGCGCGGCAGGCACGCATAGAGACGACGGCTGGAATCGCGGCGGATCAATCCGCTCTCTTCGAGAACGCGAATTCCCTCGCGCACCGTAGAGCGATTGACGCCGAACTGCTGGACCAGTTCGGACTCGGTCCCGATCGGATCGTTCGGCTTGATCCGCCCATTGACGATTTCACGCTCGATCGCATCGGCTACCTTTTGATAGGCGGGCGCGACCTCGATACGCGTGAAGTTCGGAACGACAGAACTCATGATGCCCCAGCGTCGATTGTCCGACAATTGGTAGGAGCGGAATGACGGACGGTCAATGCCCTTCGCATAGGGTTTTCTCGGATAATTCTTGATGCATCGCACACATTGCAGCGCAAATGTTGATTGTCGGACAAAGTCTCAGGTGCGCGGTATCGGGGCGATCCGCCGAAGGGTCCACGCGCGAAAAATCACGTGCATCAACAAGATGCGCGGCGATCCGGCCTGCGAATGATGGATTGAAGAGACGCGTCGCGGAGCGCGATCAGGTCTTCATGGTGGCGGGCGTGTCTTCGGACGCGTAGATCGCGGAACGGGCTTCCGCCGCGGCGAGCCACCGGTTCAGCATCGCGGACAGCGGCGCATAGATCAGGTCGAGGCGCACGGGCATCAGCCGCGGAAATGTGAACAGCACCTCGTGAGAGCGAAGTCCCTTGCCGCCTTTGACCAGACCGAGATTCCGAATGATCTTGTAGTCGCCGCTAGCCATCCGGGCGATACGCACGTTCTCGAACCGCTTGTGCATTCACGCTCTCCTCAACGGAGGAAAGCAGCCGTTTCTTACGATTCGGTCAATCCACCGGAGGCCACAATCAGAACTTGACGGTCACACCCGCATAGGCGGACTGCTCGGTGCAGCTGTTGGTGCTGACGCCCGCCACGGTGCAAACGCCGGGCGACGCCTTGCTGTCGAGGCCGAACTTGTTGCGCCAGTAGCGATACGCGATCCAGACATCGAGACGATGGGAATGCTGCTGCCCCCACATCAGCTTGCCCGCATCCAGCGTCAGCCGGATCGGTTCGGAATTCAGCTCCACCGCCGTCGCCGTGCCGAGGCCTGCGGGCAGCGGCGCGTTCTGGTCGCCCTTCTTGCCGTACCATGCGGCCCGGCCGCTGATGGAAAAGTACTGCATCGATTCCGGCAGGAAGCCGAGTTCCATGAAGTAATTGGTCTCCACCGCCCATGTGCCGTTGTAGTCGGTCTTGCCGTCCGACAGGCAGGTGACGCCCGGGGTGCCGGGGCCGAATACACCGCACTTCAGGAAGCCGTTGTGATTCCACTCCTTGTAATAGAGCGGCGCGACATTGAAGTAGCCCTTGTAAGGAAGATCAAACGCGAACTGCAGGCCCGCGACGATGTCGCGCTTGGCCGGGGCGACGAAGGTGTTCTGGGTGTTGGCGTCGGCGCCGACGATCAGCGACACGTTATGCAGCGGACCGTAGGAGAACGCCTTGGTGTCGAACATCTCGTTGAAGCCGAGCGTGCTGCGGAACAGGCCGTAGATTTCGAGCGCGCCCTCGCATGACGCCGGTGCGGCGAAGACAAAGCCGGGACTGGTGCACGGCGTCGCCGGATCGTTCGGCCCCGATTTGAACGCCGCGACATTGACGAAGTTCGTGCCATAGGCCCAGACGTCGAAATGCGTGAACGCCAGGACATGCTTGCCGGTTGTGCCGTTATAGGTGCCGTCGCCGCGCGGGCTGAACGCGCCGGGATCGGTGCCGCTGAAGATATAGGCGTAGGTCAGCCGATTGTCGTTCACCAGAAAGAACGGGATCTCCGGCGCGGCCTTGACGGCCTTGTGTTTCGGTTTCGGCGCGGCATCGGCCGCCGTCGCCCGGCCCACGGGAGCCAGAACGAACGTCGACAGCAGGAACAGGGCCGCGAGGCGGAAACAGGACAACATTCAACGATCCAGGAATGGCTGACAAACGGCAATGGCCGTGCCGAAAATCGCGTTTTTCCGCCCGGAGGGAAAGCCTCAACTTTCCGCATCCGGCCCGGAAAGGGTCCTTACAGGCAATTCATCCACATGTGAGATGGCTGTAGCGACAGGCGAGATCGGCTCCCTCTCCCCGACGGGGAGAGGGTCGGGGTGAGGGGATATAAATCCATCGAGAGATTCTACGCCCTCACCCGGATTGCCATAGCGCGTCAAAGACGCGCGTGAGCGCGCTTATGGCAATCCGACCTCTCCCCACGGGAGAGGTGAAACGGAAGCATCAATCCGCCAGTTCGATCAGGATCGGCTGATGATCGGAGGCATCCGTCGCCCCGTTCACCTCCACGCGGCGCACGCGGGATGTGATGTCTTCCGACACGAAAATGAAATCGCGGCAGTCGGGACCGTCCGCCCACTGCGCATGATCGTAAAGCCCGCAGGTCAGCGCGTGGGTGCGCTCCGGATAACAGACCGACCACGCATCGCGGTAGTTCAGCCCGCGCCGCTTCGCCTGATGGATCAGCGCGTGCTGCGGGTCGGACACATCCAGATTGAAATCGCCGCACAGCACACTCGACGCCGCGATCGTCTGGCTGTCGTAAGGCTCCGCATGCCCTCGCGCGGCGCGGGGGCTGCTGGAGGCTTCTTCCTGCAGGTCGAGCAGGCGCATGATCTGCGCTTCGCGCTGCATGACCGAATGATACTCGAGATGCGTATTGACGACACGGACCGCGCCGAACGCCGCCCGCACCGTGACATCCAGCGCATGCCGCCGCATGCTGCGCGTCGCGCCTGCGCCCGGCCATGGCAGCAGATGGTTGGTGATCTGCAGGACCGGCAAACGCGACAGCGTCATGTTGCCGAAGCGATGCGGGCGGCCTTCTCCGTCAATGGCCTCGATCGCCGGGCGAAACACGCCCTGATAGCCCGGCAGCAAGGCCGCAAGCTGCGCGCTTTGATCCACGCCGCTATCGAGCTTCGCGAAATTGTCCGAGACTTCCTGAAAGCAGTACACGTCGGCGTCGGCGAAATCCCTCGCCACCGCGGCGATGCGTGCAAGATCGGTGACGCCGTCGCAGCCCTTGCCGCACTGGATGTTCCATGTCAGCAGCCGCATCAGCGAATGCCCGCGCGCATGAAGGACTGCACGAACTGGCGCTGGAACAGCAGGAAGGCGATCAGCAGCGGCGCCATGGTCATTACAGTAGCCGCCGTGATGATCGACCAGTCGACGCCGGTTTCCGGCGCACCGAACACGGCGAGACCCACCGTCAGCGGACGGCTTTCAACCGAGTTGGTCACGATCAGCGGCCACAGGAAGTTGTTCCAGTGATAGCTCACCGAAACGAGGCCGAACGCGATGTAGGTCGGGCGCGCCAGCGGCACATAGACCTTCCAGAGAATCTGCAACGGCCCCGCCCCTTCCACGCGCGCGGCCTCGACCAGTTCCTGCGGCACGCTCTTGAAGGTCTGGCGCAGCAGGAAGATGCCGAAGGCGCTGGCGAGATACGGCAACGCGATCGCCGGGATCGTATCGAGCAGGTTGAGCTTGCCGATCATGCGGTAGTTCTCAACGATCAGCACGTCAGGCATGATCATCAGTTGCAGCAGCACCAGCGCGAAGGCGATGCCGCTGCCCCTGAACTTGAACCGCGCGAAGGCATAGGCAGCCAGCGTGGACAGCACGAGCTGACCAACAAGAATGATGATCACCAGCACCACCGTGTTGATGTAATAGCGGCCGAACGGCGCCTGATTCCAGGCACGCGCGAAATTCTCCAGCGTCCACGGCGCCGACAGGCTGAACGAGGTCGCATAGGCGGCCGGATGCAGCGCGCTCCAGAACGCATAGACCAGCGGCGCGAGCCAGAGCAGCGCCAGCAGCCACGCGGCAACCGCCTCAACAAGATGCGTGCGGCCGTTCATTGATAATGAATCCTGCGGTCGAGATAGCCGAACTTGACCAGCGCCACCGTACTGAGCAGGACCAGCAGCACCACCGTCAGGGTCGCCGCATAGGCCGAGTCCTGGAACGTGAACGCCACCTCATAGATGTAATACAGCAGCAGCGTGGAGGCGTTGTTGGGACCGCCCTTGGTCATGATCACAAGATGATCCACCAGCTTGAACGAATTGATCACCGCGTTGATCGCCACGAACAGCGTGGTCGGCATCAAGAGCGGGAACGTGATGCGGCGGAAGGTGTACCAGCGGCTCGCGCCTTCAACGGATGCAGCTTCTTCCAGATCCGGCGAGAGCTGCTGCAGCGCCGCCAGATAAAAGATCATGAAGAACCCGGCTTCCTTCCAGATCACCATCACAATCAGGCAGCCCATCACGGTGCTGGGATCGCCGAGCCAGTTCCAGCCCGCAAGGCCGAACGCGCCGCGCAACTGATCGAGCAGGCCGTAGTCCGGCGTATAGAAGAACAGCCAGATGTTCGCGACGGCGATCATCGGCAGCACGGTCGGCGTAAAAAACGCGAGTCGCAGAAAACCGCGGCCGCGCATGTTGCGGTTGACCCAGATCGCCATCAGCAGCGCCAGCGCGATGGAGGTCGGGATGGTGCCGAGCGCGAACCAGAAATTATTGACCAGCGCTTTCCAGAAAATCGGATCGGCGGCCATCGCCTGATAGCTGTCGAGACCGACGAAAACCTCCGTGCCGTTCCGCCGCGTCAGGAAGAACGAATGCCGGATGGTGGCGAGGATCGGATAATGGGTGAAGGCGATCAGCAGCACGGCGGCGGGCAGCAGAAGCAGCCACGCATTCACGGCATTCCACCACGCATGCGACTTCGGCCTGCGCGTGACGGTCGGAATGGATGATGCTGTGTGATCGGTCATCGACGAAAGAGCCGGATGGCGGCGGACCGCCACCCGGCATTCTCTTTACTTGTACGCGCGCAGAACGCGGTCAGCCTGCTGCTGCGCCGACGCCAGCGCCTCGGACGGCTTCTGCGAGCCCGTCACCGCCGCCTGCACGGCGTCGTTGACGAACTTGTAGATGCGGCCGTTCTCGTGAACGGAGAGTTCCGGCACCGCATGCTCGAGCTGGTCGCGCGCGACGGTCGCCGCGGGGAAGCCCTTGGCATAGTCTTCCATCGCCTTGGTCTTGTAGGCGGCGGGCGAGACGGCGACGTAACCGGTCTTGATGCTCCACTCGGCTGCGCGCTCAGGCGCGGTCATCCACTGGATGAACTTCACGGCTGCCTTCTGCTGCTCGGGCGTCGCGCTCTTGAAGACGTAGAAGCTGCCGCCGCCGGTCGGCGAGCCACGGCGTTCCTTGGCAGGCAGCATGGCGACGCCGAAGTTGAACTTCGCGCCATCCTTCACCGCGGTGAGGTTGCCCGTAGTGTGCCACATCATCGCGGTCTTGCCTTCGAGGAAGTCGGTGCGCAGCGTCGCCCAGTCGATGCTGCCCGTCGGCATCACATTGTGCTTGCGCGACAGGTCGGTCCAGTAGTCCAGCGCGCCGACGGTCTTCGGCGCGGTGAGATAGACCTCGTTGCCGGCTTCGTTCATCAGCTTCTGGCCGTTCTCGATCGCGAGCGCGCCGAGCATCCAGTAGCCGTAGCCGGTGGTCGGAATTTCGACGCCCCAGCGCGTGGTGTTGCCGGAGGCATCCTTCTTGATGAGCTTCTTGCCCATCTCGGCCATTTCGTCCCAGGTCGCGGGCGCTTTCTCCGGATCGAGACCGGCTTCCTTGAACGCGTCCTTGTTCCAGTAGAGCACGATGGTCGAGCGCTGGAACGGAATGCTCCAGGTCTTGCCGCCGATCTGGCCGTTGGCCATGAACGCGGGATAGAATTCCTTGAACCAGGATTTGTCCGTGACGAGATCGTCCATCGGCACGATGGCGTTCTCGTCCATCAGCGTGAAGACGTCGGTGGAGAGCAGCACCGAGAGTTGCGGCGGCTGGCCGCCCTTCATCGCGGTCATCGCCTTGGTCATGGTGTCGGTGTAGTTGCCGGCATAGACGGCGGTCACCTTGATGTCCGCGTTTTCCTTCTGGAAGCGCGCCACCATGTCGTCGATGATCTTGGTCACCGGGCCGCCGACGGCGACCGGATAATACATGGTCAGATCGACCGCGGCCGCAGGCCGCGAACCCATCGACACAGCCGCGAGCGCAGCCGCCGCAAGCATGGTTCGTCCAAAAAATTTCATCACAGTCTCCCCTTGTTACCTCTCCGGCTGCGCAACACCATGTCCGGTGTCAGACAGCCGCAACCCGTTTCATCTCGCCGGCTGCGGAGTCCATCCGCCGCTCCGACGTCCTGTCGAACTGATGCTCTAAGCCTGCATCCCATGAGAGACGAACATCGTCGCCCGGATGGGATTTGCTGAAACCGTCCTGCCGCACCGAAACCGGCTGGCCATCGATCTCGCACAGCAGGATGCTGTCAGCGCCGAGATGTTCGACCGCCTTTACGCGTGCGGGATGACCGTCCTGCGACACGATGCGAATATGTTCGGGACGAATGCCGATCAGGTGCTCGCCCATCGTGACGAGGTTCATCGGCGGCGTGCCGATGAAGCGCGCGGTGAACGCAGTGGCCGGACGATTGTAGAGGTCTTCGGGCGTGCCGTTCTGCTCGATGCGTCCATCGCGCATCAGCACAACGCGGTCCGCCATCGTCATCGCTTCGGTCTGATCGTGAGTCACATAGACCATCGTCATGCCGAGCCGCTGCTGGAGCGAACGGATTTCGGTGCGCATCTCATGACGCAGCTTGGCGTCGAGATTGGAGAGCGGCTCGTCCATCAGGCAGACGCGCGCTTCGGCGATGATGGCGCGACCGAGCGCGACGCGCTGGCGCTGGCCGCCGGACAGTTGCGCGGGTTTGCGCTCGAGAAGATGAGAGAGCCCGACAATGTCGGCGACGCGCTTCAGCCGCGCGTCGCGCTCGGCGCGGGACACGCGGCGCACGCGCAGACCGAACACGATGTTCTCCGCGACGCTGAGATGCGGAAACAGCGCGTAGGACTGGAACACCATGGAAATCTTGCGTTCGGCCGGCGACAGATGAGTCACATCCGTGCCGCCGATGGTGACGGTGCCGGAATCCGGCTGTTCTAATCCCGCGATCAGGCGCAGCGTGGTCGATTTTCCGCAGCCGGACGGGCCGAGCAGCACCAGCAGCGATCCTTCGTCCGCGGTCAGACTCACGTCGTCCACGGCCCGCATCGAGCCCCAGTGCTTGGAAACGTGATCGAGCGTAATCGCCGACATGATTGCCCCGGTTCTGGCGCCGTCATCGCACGGCATCGGGGAAACAAGTCCGGACAGCGCACTCATCGCCCGTGAATGCGTTCACGAACGACAGCGGCATCCGCAGGCCTCCCCGGCCCTGCGCTGACAGTTGATGCGGACATGCAGGAAATGCTTTTCCCTGCCGCCGCAGCCTGTTCTATTGTTTTCATATGAACATAATATTCTGAGCATATGAAACAATATTCGCTTCTCCTACCGCTCGAATGATAAGTTTTTGTGACAGGCAGGCCCAATGCTCAAAATTGTTAATCAACGACAGGCCCGCATTCTGGAAATCGTGCGTGAAGCGGGCTTTGCGTCGATCGAGGATCTCGCGGGCCACTTCGAGGTGACGCAGCAGACGGTCCGCCGTGTCGTGAACCAGTTGTGCGATCAGGGCCTGCTGCGGCGCATCCACGGCGGCGTCAGCCTTCCGGTGCAGAATCCCAATCTCGCCTATGGAAGCCGGCAGGGCCTGAACCCCGACGCCAAGCGGCGCATCGGCCAGACGGTGTCCGACTTCGTTCCCGACGGCGCATCGCTGATGATCGGGCTCGGCACCACGCCCGAATATGTCGCCCAGGCATTGTCTCATCGCCAGAACCTGCGGATCATCACCAACAACCTGAATGTGGCCGCCGCCTTCGCCCGCAATCCAGAAGTGGAAATCACCATGGCGGGCGGCACGCTGCGTCCGTTCGACCGCGACATCATCGGCGACACCGCCGTGCGGTTCTTCTCGGACTTCAAGGCGGACATCGGAATTTTCGGCGTCGGCGGCATCGACGACGACGGCGCGCTGCTCGATTTCTATGTCGGCGAGGTGCAGGCCCGCCAGGCCATCGCCGCCAATTGCCGCACGTCGCTCCTGGTCGCCGACATCAGCAAGTTCGGCCGCAACGCGACGGTGCGCGGCGGCCATCTCGGCGACTGCCATCACGTCTTCATCGACAAGCCGGTGCCGGAGAATTTCCAGCATCTCGCCGACCAGTGCGCCGACCGCCTCCACATCGCGCATACCGGCGGCGCGCAGGCGGCCTGACGCGGGAAACACGCAATCAGCGCGGATAATTGGCATTGATTTATTCCATCAATGGCTGTGATGTGAACCGGACACCGGTCAACCGCGATACAGCCCCGAATGGACCTCAAGCAGCTCAAATACTTCCTGTGCCTTGCCCGCGAGGGCAACGTCACCCGCGCCGCGCGGCAGCTCAATATCGTGCAGCCCGCACTGAGCATGCAGATTGCGAAACTGGAAAAATCCGTCGGCAAGCAACTGTTCTTCCGCTCCGCCCATGGCGTCTCGCTGACGCCCGCCGGGGAAACGCTGACCTCCCTCGCCACTTCGATCATCCAGAACGTCGATCACGCGCAGGAAGAAATGGCGCGCCTTGACGGGCGCATCTCCGGCCGCGTCAGCATCGGCATGATCACCTCGGCGGCGCAGAGCACCCTCGCCGCATCGACCGCGAAGATCGCCGCGCGTTATCCTGAAATCCAGTTGCTGGTCTGCGAGGGCTATACGGAAACCCTGGTCGAGTGGGTCGCCACCGGCCAGCTCGACATCGCCATCGTCAACGTGCCCGCCGGAAAGCACAACCTGATCGCGCATCACATCCTCGACGAGGAAATGATGTTGGCGCAGGGCCGCGACAACAAAGCCGTGCTGCCCAACCCGGTGCCGTACAAGAAATTGAAGGACCTTGGCCTCGTGCTGCCGTCGCGCCGCCACGGCCTGCGGCGGATTCTCGATGCGGCCGCGACCGAAGCGGAAATCGCGCTCGCGCCGCGGCTTGAGGTCGATACGCTCTCGGCGGTGTGCGAGGTCGTCGCCACGACCGACCTCATCACCGTGCTGCCCGGCATCGCGCTCTATCCCCATCTCGCCGCCGGACGGATCTCCGCGCATCGCCTGCGCAAGCCGTCGATCCAGCGCACCGTCGCCTGGCTGACGCATCCGCGCCGGGCCGTCTCGGCGGCGATGTCAGCGGTGATGGAAGTGCTGACCGAGGATTTACAAAGCGCAGCCTCGTCAGCTTCGCGGCTGGTCAGTCGCTGAGACGCAAATGAAAAGCGGCCACGTCCGATATGGGACGCGGCCGCTCTGAGAGCGCCTGCCGTCGGCTGTTCCTATTTCAGCGTGATCGCAAGGCCGCTGAGATCCGCGTTCGCCATCAGGCCGGTCTGACTGCCGGAGAGTTCGAGCACTGCGCCCTTCTGGTTGGTGAGCACGATGGCGCGTGCGCCGCGCCCCACCGCGATGCCCGCGCCCGCCGCGCCATAGACACCGGCGACATCCGACGGACGGTTGATGTTGCTGACCCGGCCGCGCAGCACCGTCTTCGATCCGCCGAACACAAGACCGTAGTCGATGCCGCCGGTGGACAGCCTGTAGCTCCGGCCGCGGAAATTCAGCGTGCCGCTGCCGCCCGACCCGCCGATGAACCATCCCGCCTTGTAGATCACGAGCGAAACGGTGCCGCTGTCGGCTCGTGCCGCCGACGACAGGCCTGCGCCGATGGCGAGCGTGAATGCGAGCAGCAAGGCGCGAAGGATGGATGAACGTTGCATAGGATGTCCCCGGACAATGTTGAATGAACGAACAGGCGTTGCGAAACGTATCACTGGTGAGTCGCGTGAAGTCTATCCCATGAGGCGGATTCGCACAGCCGCCTCCGCCAAAAGCGACTGCCTGCGCGCAGATCCCGCGGCACTCTTCATCCTCCGCCTGATCTTCTTTCAACCGAAGTGGAATTGAGGCGGCGGGCTTCAACCTCAAGCTGAAGCCAGGCTCCAATTTACAAGTTCCATGAAGGCCTTAGCGGCAAATTAAGACTTGATTAACCATATCGGACCACGCTGGTCACGGGCTGGGATCGAAGCACTTTTGACAGTCGGCGTTCTTTCGGGAGCGTGGATTTGCTGGAGGTCTCGATGAGCCACAACACGGCACATATTGCGGAGATGAGCGGCCCGGCCGTCGCGCCGAAGCGCGTGGTCCGTCTGCTGATCGGCGCGACCGTCGGAGAGATCGAGCGCGAACTGGTGCTGCAGACGCTCGCGCGCTGCGAGGGCAACCGCACCCATGCGGCGCGCGTGCTCGGCGTGTCGGTTCGCACCCTGCGCAACAAGATCCGGCAGTACTCGGCGGACGGCGCCGACGTGCCCGCGCATCACTAGGAGCGGTGCGGGCGCGGTTTAGCGTTTGATGGACAGTCCAGATCGGGCTACGATTCCCGTCAGGGGAGCCCGATCATGAACGACCATGTCACCAAGACCATTTTCGCCTGTTGCACCCTCGTCCTGTTCGCCAGCGCGTCGGCCCATGCCGCCGGCACGCCGGAGCAGCGCCGCGCCTGCCGCAAGGATGCGATGACCTTCTGCCGCGAATTCGTGCCGAACGTGAAGAAGATCACCGCCTGCATGGAGGCGAACAAGGCAAAGCTCAGCCCGGTCTGCCGGACGCAGTTCAAATAAACTGCGCGAAGTTCGCGAGAGACCGATGCACATTCCCGCCACGCTGGAACAGGCTCGCAGCACGCTTGCGATCATGCTCGGCATTGCGGCGGCGGAAGGTCTGCCGAGCGACGCGGACAAGGAATGCATCGCCGCGGTGACGGATTACATTTTCCGCATCGAGGAGCAGTTCGGCCTCGCCGGGCTGACGCCGCTCAGCCCAGCGCGCCTCGCCACCCTCGCCGCGGATCCCGACCTCGCCTTGCAGGCCGCGAGCTTCGCCGCCGTGATGGCGCTGGCCGATGGCGTGGTGAATGTCGCAAAGCTCAGCGCCGCGGTGAGGATCGCCGATGCGCTCGGCGTGCGCGACGGTTATGTCGATGAACTGGCGCGGCTGGCGATCGGCGATCTGCGCGAGATCAAGGCCCGTCTTCCGCTCGCCACCGCCGCCAGCGTCACGGGCGAAATGTCGGCCGCCACGGGGATCGGATCGTGGCTTCGCCCTTACGACAGGCAGCCCGACGCCGCTCTGGCGACGCGCTTTCAGGCGCTGGAACGCTTGCCGTTCGAGACGTTCGGCCGCGCCTTCGCCGATTTTTACGCGATCAACGGCTCCGCCTGTCCGGGCGAAAAAGGTGCGCTCAACTTCGCGCTCGCCATGCCGCACAACTCCGTCCATGTGCTGGCCGGATACGACACCACACCGTATGGCGAGTTGCAGACCGCCGCGCTGACGGCAGCCATGCACCGCAGCCACGCCATGGCAGGTCATGTCCTGCCCGCGATGCTGCGCTGGCATTTCGGACTTGCGCTCGACACGACAGACGAGACCGCGAAAGACACGTTCGACCCGCACGAATTCTTCTATGCCTGGGCGCGCGGCGAAGACATGATCGTGGACCTGCTCGCACCGGACTGGAATTTCTGGGCGGCGGCGATCCAGCCGCTCGACGCCGTGCGTGAAGCCGTGGGACTTTTGGCGCCGGAATGAAACAGATCAACCGATCCAGCCTCATCGCGGCGCTGCTGGCCTTCAACGGCGGCTTCGTGGATACGGCCGGTTTTCTCGGACTCAACGGATTGTTCACCGCGCACGTCACCGGCAACTTCGTCACGCTGGGTCATGCGCTGGTTACCGGCAGTCACGGCATCGTCGGCAAGATTCTCGCGCTGCCGGAATTCGTTCTGGTGATCGCTCTCGCGCGCTTTGCCGGGACTGCGCTGCGCGCCCATAACCTGCCCGCGCGGCCGATCCTGCTCACGGTCAAGGTGCTGCTGCTCGCCGCGTTCTTCGGGCTGGCTGTCGGCTTCGGCCCCTTCCCGGATGCCAATACGCCGCTGGCGCTGCTCACCGGCCTTGCCGGCATCGCCGCGATGGCGATGCAAAACGCGGTGCAGCGCGTCCACATGGGAAGCCTGCCGCCGTCCACCATGATGACCGGCTCCACGGTGCAGGCCACCCTCGATGCAGTGGATGTCGTCACCGGCGCCGCCTCCGAACAGGTTCGCACCCGCTTCCGATCGCTCGTGCTGACGATCGCGTCCTTTGCGGTCGGATGCGCCGTCTCCGCGATGCTGTATGTGCATGTCGGCTTCTGGTGCCTTGCGCTGGCCGTCGCGGTCGGCGCGGCGGCGTCGCTGCTGTCGTCCCGAGACTAACCTCCGGCGTAAAGACGCTTGCGCACCACCCGCTACGGTTGCAGAGTAATGGCGGGCCGGGGATTTTATCGTGCGTCGTATTGCGTTCGCCGTGATGACCGTTGGTTTGTGCGCGATGCTCGCCGCGTGCATGTCGCCCGATCCTTACGTGGCCAACCCCGCAACCACCACCTCGGGCAACTGGAAGATCGAGAAGCAGGTCGACCGCGTCACCGGCGTGCCGGTGCCGAGCGCGATGCTGATCATCGACAATGCATCGAACAGCTTTGCCGAACGGGCGCAGCCGGCGTCGCTGCAACTCACCTGCTTCGAAGGCAAGCCGATGGTGCGCTTCGCCTTCGACTTCAAGGTCGGCACCGATCCGAACTCGACGCTCGGCTATCGCTTCGACGAGAAGCCGGGCCACGACAACGTGCCCGCGCGCTTCCTGCAGGAATATCGCACGGTGGTGATCGAGGATCGCGCGGCGGTCACGACCTTCGCCAATGAACTCGCCGGTTCGAGCGCGCTGATCATTCGCATCCGCTCGCTTGCCGCCGGGCGCACCACCGCCGAATTCAAGCTCGACGGCGCACCCGCCGCGCTGGAGGCCGCCTTTGCAGGCTGCCCGCTCACACCGCCTGCTCCGCCTCCGGAAACGAAAAAGAAGAAGCGCCGCGCGAAGGCGTGAGCGGCGAGCAGCAACAGCCGCAATCCTCATCCTGAGGAGCGCGCTCTTGCGCGCGTCTCGAAGGATGGGACGAGCCCAACGACACAATCCTCATGGTTCGAGACGCGAGGCTTCGCCTCGCTCATCACCATGAGGTCTCCACTCTTTTCACACCCCATGCTGCGCCGCATCGTGCCTCAACTATGCGCAGGATGAACCTTCTGCCTCATGCGGGTTTATCTGGACGCCTGCGCGAGTCTCGCTGAGACTTTGCACGAGTCCGGATGGAGGATCGCATGAGGTGGCCTGCATGTGTTGCCTTGAGCGTGCCAATGATCCTGTTTGCCGCCGCAGCGCCCGCAGTCGATCGCGGACAATTCGGCGACGTGCCCGAACACATCCGCAAATGGTTCAAGGATGCGCGCAGCCCGGCGGGCGTGCCGTGCTGCGATGTCTCGGATGGACACCGCACCGACTACGACGTGCGCGGCGGCGCGTACTGGGTGCCGATCGACGGCACCTGGTGGGAGGTGCCGGAGAAAGCCGTGATCCGCACCGGCGGCAATCCCACCGGCGGCGCGGTGGTCTGGTACATGACCTATCAGGGCAAGCTGATGATCACCTGTTTCGTGCCGGCGGATGGGTCGTAGCCGGACACGATATCCATCAGTTCGTCATTGCGAGCGAAGCGAAGCAATCCACTCTTAAAAAGAAAAGCTGGATTGCTTCGTTGGCTTCGCCTCCTCGCAATGACGGCAACATCCGTCTTCCGCTCGTCTACGCCCGCCCCGGATAGCTCACCGCCATGCCGGCGCGCACGTCCTGCTGCACGCCGTATTGCGCGAACGGATAGCGGAAGCCGTTCTTCGCCAGCGCCTTCATGCCTGCGATGGCGCTGAGGAGATATTCCGGCGGCGTCGCCATCAGCATCTCCTCATCGAGCACGCCGCCATAGCGCCGCTCCGCGAAGCACGGGATCGACAGGCTCGGCAGCCGCGTGGTCAGCGCGCGGCCCCATGAATCCGCGCAGGCAGATTCGCCGACCACGCTCCAGTCGAAGCGCTTGTAACCCGACCATTGCAGGCCGTTGATGAAATAGATCATCGCGCCGGGCGTCGCATAGAACAGCGCGATGTCGGGCGGATCGAGCTTGCCGGAGGACAGCGGGCCGACCGCGAGCGCATCGTATTTTCCGTCGGGCACGCAGTGCATCGCTTCCTGATGGGCCTGCGCATCCTGCTGGGTCGAGAACCAGACGCCGGTCATGTGCTGGCCGGATTGCCACGCTTCGGTTTTCGCGCCGCCGAGACCGACCACCGCGCGGCACTGCGCGCCCACCAGATCATCGCTGGTGATGCCCACCGTCCATCCGATGCGCGAGGCCTGCGCCACGATCTGATCCAGCGTATGCACCGATTGCGGGCGCCGGATTTTCGCAATCGCCTCCATGTCCTCGCGGCGCGCGAACATCTTCATACCGAACGGAATCGAACGCAGCTTCAACAGCGCGTTGAGATCGTAGACGATCGCAGGCCAGTCATAGATCGGGTTCTGGGTCGGGTTCTGGGTCATCGCGTTTCTCCCGGATGTTTCTTGTTGCCGTCGAGGCTAGAGCATTTTCGGCACAGGCGAAAAAAGAAAAGCCCGGATTGCAGGACGCGATCCGGGCTGAATTCTTCATTCGCAAAGCGAGGCTCAGTGGCCTCCGCCTTCGGGCGGATTGTCGTCGCCGATGTGGCCCATGTGCTTCTGTTCATAGAGCTGCAGGCCGATCCGCTCGACCAGATCGAGCTGGGTTTCGAGGAAGTCGATGTGACCTTCCTCGTCCTTCATGATGCTCTCGAACAAGTCGCGCGAGACGTAGTCCTTCACGCCGTGGCAGTAGGTCGCCGCTTCCTGATAGAGATCGCGCGCGCCGTTTTCGGCGGCGAGATCGCATTCCAGGATTTCCTTGACGTTCTGGCCGATCCGCAACGGATCGAGCACCTGCATGTTGGGGAAGCCGTCGAGGAACAGGATCCGGTCGGTGAACCGGTCGGCGTGGTGCATCTCCTCGATGGATTCCTTGCGCCAGTGCTTGGCCATTTCCTTCAGGCCCCAGTGGTTGAGCAGCCGGAAATGCAGCCAGTACTGGTTGATCGCGGTCAGCTCGCTCCGCAGGCCCTTGTTCAGATAGTCGATGACCTTCGGGTCGCCCTTCATCTTGCACTCCATCCAGATGCCGTCGCCGACGGCGGAAATCTAATTTAGAAACGTTCTAAATTAGATTTCGGACGAGCACAACCCTTTCCCGAAATTATCGGCAGGAACTTGAAAATTTCAACAGATAAAGGGAGTTAGCACGCGGCTTGGGCCAGCAGCACCAGCGGCTGGGCGGGCTCGGCGGCAGCAGCGGGCTTTGCGCTGTGCGGGCAGCCGGAGCAGCAGGCCTTGGCGCAGGACCCCAGCGCCTCGTCCATGATCTTCCGGATGGTCTTGGCGCAACGTCCGCACTCGGCGCTGCAGCCGAGGCATCCATAGACCTGCGCCGCCGTGCGCGGAAAATTCTCCGACTGGGTCACGACATGACGCACGTCATGGTCGGTCAGGACGTTGCAGGAACAAACAATCATGGAATGCTTGGAGAACCTGTGAGGACGCTGCTCAACACCTATGGGTTCGGCCCCTTCAAGGCAAAAGGAAAACAGCCAATTTGAAGCTATTCCAAACTGGCCCGCAGGCATGTTCCAGTTTGGAATCGATCTAAACTGCTGCCGGGCCGACACTGGCATCAAAGCCGCCATCGGCATGCGCACCCGGCCGGATTGCGCTACATCTTGCCCGATCGATGAGAGGAGCACGACGTGGCCCATATCGGATTTGACGATCTCGGAACGATCTATCCCAAACCCACCGACCGGGTGATCGCCAAGCAACTGGCGCGGATCGATCGCCATGCCGCCAACTTCATCGGCCTCTCGCCGTTCTGCGTGCTCGCTACATCGGGGCCGGACGGTACAGTCGACGCCTCGCCGCGCGGCGGAAATCCGGGCTTCGTGCATATCGAAAACGAAACGCGGCTTTTGATGCCGGACCGCCCCGGCAACAACCGCATCGACAGTTTCCGTAACCTGCTGACCGGTTCGGGCTATGTGCAGTTGATCTTCTTCGTGCCCGGCCTCGACGAGACGCTGCGTGTCGGCGGCGAAGCGAAGCTGTCAGCGGACGCGGATTTGCTGGCGGCGATGATCGAATTCGGCAAGCTGCCGCGCGCCGTGCTCGATATCGCCGTGCATGAGGTCTATTTCCATTGCGGCAAGGCGCTGATGCGCTCGAAGCTGTGGTCGCAGGACTCCCACGTCGCGCGCTCCGTCCAGCCGAGCATCTCCGAAGTGATCCATGAACAGACCGGCCAGGGCACGCCGGAAACCCATGCGCAGGTCGAAGCGCGTTTCAGGACGCAGCTTTAGGAGCAAAAAAACAATTTCCGCTCATTCCCGCGAAAGCGGGAATCCAGCACCGGAAAATTCTGGGTCTCCGCTTTTGCGGGGACGAATGGGGAAACGTTCGATAATCATCATCAGCCCAACTCCCCGCTGAAAGTTTCATCATGCAAACCCTGCTTCCCCTCGCGGAAAAAATCGCCGCCACCCTCATCGCGCGCAAGGAAACCATCGCCGTCGCGGAATCCTCCACCGGCGGGCTGATCTCCGCCGCGCTGCTCTCGGTGCCCGGCGCATCGGCCTACTATCGCGGCGGCGGCGTGATCTACACACCGCGCGCCCGCGCTGCGCTGGTGAACATCACGAAAGACGAGATGGAAGCCATCGGCAATCGCGGCGCGACCGAGCCCTATGCCGCGCTGCTCGCAAGCCGCGCGCGCGAACTGCTCAACACCACGTGGGGCCTGAGCGAAAGCGGTGCGACCGGCCCATCCGGCAATCGCTATGGCGACGCCGCTGGCCATTCGTGCATGGCGGTGGCGGGACCGCTCGCGCGCGTCATCACGCTGGAGACCGGCAGCGGCGATCGCATCGCCAACATGCGCGCCTTCGCGCATCGCGCGCTGGAGCTGTTTGCGGAGACGCTTGATTCGGCGCACCGGAATTGATGCTGAATAAAATTCCGCGAAACAGCCTTTGCGCGATTTATTCGGAAAATACAGGCTGAATCGAAATTGCGTGAGTGTTCACTCACCTGACGAACGCGCTTCACCTTTCATGAGCGAATGTTGCATGCGTGCAAAAAGCTCAATGTTTTCGGGAACGAAACGCCACTGAAAACCTTAACGAACAGTTGCCCGGTGTTTTCTCGGAGAATTAACCCAACACATCGCATTTTCGTCACATATGGCACTTACGCCGCAGTCAAATTCCCACACAGATGAAGTGAGAGAAATGCGAAGATTGCCGATCGCGATTGCCTCTGTTGTTGCCGTGTTGGCAATTACTGCAAGTGTCCCCGCTTCAGCTCAGGAAGCCGTATCGTTCGGGACCGAAGCCGCTGCTCCGCAGCCGAAGAAGCTGTCCATGCTCCAGACCGCGATGAGCGAAGCCGCCATCGCGCGCTATCGCATCGCGCTGAAGCTGAAGGCCGAGCAGGTCAAGTATTGGCCAGCTGTCGCCAGCGCGTTGCGCGTTCTGGCGCGCGAGCCGCAGATCAATGAAGCCGCGGTCCGCCGCTTCGCGCCTGCCGCCTCCGCTCTGTTCGCCAGCCTCGACGAAGACCAGAAACGCACCGCCATGAGCCTCGTGCAGCGCGCGGGCCTGCAGCAGTACGCCTCGCTGTTCTAAAGACCTTTCGACATCTGAAATTCGAAACGGCGCTTCGCATTGCGAGGCGCCGTTTTTGTTTTGGGATGACCCTGGACGGTTCGGGAGCGCGGTGTGCTCCCTCTCCCCGTCCTTACGGGGAGAGGGTTGGGGTGAGGGGCAATGCCACTCAAGACGCACGAAGCCCCTCACCCGGCCTCTCGCTTCGCTCGAAGCCGACCTCTCCCCGCGCGCGGGGAGAGGTGAAGGATCATGGCCGAAATCCGGCAAATTCATTCAGTTCCCATTCAACGGGACCATGCAACTTTACCGGCGCAGACCCGTTGGTTCGGGTCACCGCAACAGTGAAAGGTAGGGCCATGAAGAAGATCGTTCTGGCGGTTGCCACAGCCGCCACTCTCGCAGTCACCGCCGTTGCAGCTCCGGCTCCGGCCGAGGCCCGCGGCGGACGCATCGCGGCCGGCGTCGGTTTAGGCCTGCTCGGCGGCGCCATCGCCGGCGCGGCGATCGCCAACAGCGGCGGCTATTACGGGCCGGGCTACGGCTATTACGGCGGTCCGGCTTACGCCCCGGCCTATTATGGCGGTGGCGGCTGCTACCTGCAGCGCCAGCGCTTCTGGGACGGTTACGGCTGGCGTATCCGCCGCGTTCAGGTCTGTAACTAAGACCGGTTGAATTCCCTCAGCGCGCCATGTTTTGGCCGCGGCAGGTTGGAAGAAATCCACGCTCCGGACAGGCAAAAGCGCTGTCCGGAGCGTTTTTTTAAGATTCAGCCGACAGAATCCCCGCTATAGTGGCCGGGGACATATCGGAGCGGCGGCGCGGGATGACGCCGGAGCTTTGAAAAATGGGGCCGATCCGGATACGTCGTTTCCGCGGGCGGACCTTGCAAGACCAATCCAATCGCCTTGCGCCGGGCCCTGGCGCGATTTGAGGAGAGACAACATGAAGAAAGTTCTTTCGGCGTTCCTCGCGGTCGCAACGATCGCCGGTTCGCTTGCTGTTGCGGTGCCTTCCGCCAGCGCACGTGATCGTGGCGGCGCAATTGCTGCTGGCGTCGGCCTCGGCATCCTCGGTGGCGCCATCGCCGGTGCGGCCATCGCCAACAGCGCTCCGGCTCCGGCCTATGGCTACGGGCCCGGCCCGGTCTATGTCGAAGAGCCCGCCTGCCGTCTGGTGCGCGAGCGCTTCTGGGATGGCTACGGCTGGCGCTTCCGCCGCGTTCAGGTCTGCGACTGATCCGAACTGCGGTCGCGATTTTCGCGAGCAACGAATTTAAAAACCCGGCCGTAAGGTCGGGTTTTTGTTTGGGCGCCACAGATAAAGTTAAAGCCAGGTCGTCCCGGCGAAGGCCGGGACCCATAACCACCAGCCTCTCGGCTGAATGAGATTTCTCGCTGCAAGACGCACTTCCAAGGATGATGGGTCCCGGCCTTCGCCGGGACGACGCAGAAATTATCTCCCCGCGCTCATCGCGCGCAGCACGTCCGCACTCGGCCAGCAGTCCACCGTCAGTCCGGCTTTCTTCTGATACGCGCCCAGCGCCGCGCGGGTCTGCATCCCCGCCTTGCCGTCGAGCTTCGAGGCATAAAGCCCAAGCCGCGTGAGATGCTTCTGCATCGCCTCCACGTCCGCGCTGCGCAATTGCGTCGAGGCGGACCATGGCGTTGCGAACGGCGGGCCGCCCGCGATGCGATCCGCCACCTGTCCGACGAACAGCACATAGAGGTCCGAGAAATTGTATTCCTTGATGACGAAGTAGTTCTTCGTGGTCAGGAACGACGGCCCGTAGATTCCTTCCGGCTGCAGCAGTGAGGCTTGCTGCCCCTGCTCGGCGGCGCTCAGCCGCTGGCCGCGCACCGGCACGAAGCCTTCGCGCAACCACTGCGAAATCGGTTTGGTGACGTCCGGCACGCCTAACGTGCAATCGGCGCTGCGCGGCGCGCGCACTTCATAGGCCCAGCGCACGCCCGGCTGCCAGCCCTTGTTCTTGAGCTGCTGCGCGGCCGAGGCCAGCGCATCGGGGATCGAGGTCCAGATGTTGACGTGGCCGTCGCCGTCGAAATCGACGCCATGCTTCGACAGTTCAGACGGCAGGAATTGCGTCAGCCCGGTCGCGCCGCCCCACGAGGCGCGCAGCATCTTGCGCGTCACGTCGCCGTTCTGGATCAGCTTCAAGGCCTCGATGAATTCGCCGCGATACTGGTCCTTGCGCCGTCCGACATAGGCCTGCGTCGCCAGCACGCGCAGCCCATCATAGGGCAAGGCATAACGCCCGTAATCGGTTTCGCGGCCCCAGATCGCCAGAATGATCGGGCCCGGTACGCCGAAGCGCTGCTCGATCGCTTTCAATGTGGCGGCGTGCTGCTGCATCAGGGTGCGGCCGTGCGCGGCAAGCCGCGCGATGCTCGCTTCCTTCAGATAGTCGGCGGGCACCTGCACGAATTCGGCCTGCGACGGCGCACCGGTGGACGGGCGGCCCGGCAGCAGCAGATCCGGCAACTTGTAATCCGGCTCAAGCCCGCGCGTTTCGCGCTCGAACACCGCGCGCGAGACGCCCGCCTTCTGCGCCTCGGGCCAGAGCGAGCCGACGAAGTTGGTAAAGCCCGCGTCAGCGGCATGCGACGGCGAGATCGCCAGCAGCATGATCGTCATTGCGAGGAGCACTTGCGACGAAGCAATCCAGCGTTTCATCCAGACGTTCTCCAGAGTGGATTGCTTCGCGGAGTTTATCATCGGGCCGCGCTTTGCGCGGACCCGTTGACTCGCAATGACGGCTTTCGCATGGCTCCGTCAGTGACCGCCGTGTCCATGTCCATGATGCACGTCCTCGCCCTCCGGCGGGAACACCGGGCTGTTCGAGATGCGGTCCACATAGGCGATGCCGATGGCGGAGAGAATGAACATGCCGTGGATGATGGTCTGCCACATCACGCCGCTCTCGGTGTAGTTCGTCGTGCGGCCGGTGCCGCCGAGATTGCCCGCCTCGATGAAGGTGCGCAGCAGGTGGATCGACGAGATGCCGATGATCGCCATCGCCAGCTTGATCTTGAGCACGCTGGCATTGACGTGGCTCAGCCATTCCGGCTCGTCCGGATGCCCTTCCAGATGCAGGCGCGACACGAAGGTCTCGTAGCCGCCGACGATCACCATCACCAGAAGATTGGAGATCATCACCACGTCGATCAGGCCGAGCACGGCGAGCATGATCTGCTGCTCGGTGAAATCGAACGAATGCGAGAACAGGTGCCATAGCTCTTTCAGGAAGAGCACGACATAGACGCCCTGGGCGACGATCAATCCTACATAAAGCGGCAATTGCAGCCAGCGCGATCCGAAGATCAGCATCGGAATCGGGCGCAGGGCCTTGTCGCCGCGGGGCGGCAGGGGCGTGTCGGGCGTCAGGGACATGGTGGGCTTGGCTCCGTCAGGATCGCGAACGGTACTCAGCTAGGGAGCATGACCGATTCTGTCGAGCCGCGCCGCAGCGGCGTTTGGGCGCAGCGAATTTTTGCGATTCGCCATCGTGCTGTCAGCTTCGCGACAACAAGCCCGCCGCCCTACTTCACCGCCACGATGAACAGCCGGGGAAAGCGCAGCAGCACCTTGCCGTCGGCTTGCGGCAGATAGGTCGCCGCGATGCGCGCCTTGTAGGCTTCGATGAATTCCTTGCGCTCGGGGAATTCGAGCGGATCGAGGAACGGACGCAGGCCCGTGCCCTTCACCCATTCGACGATGGCCGGCGCATCGTCCAGCACATGATTGTAGACCGTGTGCCAGATGTCGAACCGCGCGCAGAGCGGTTTCAGCGCGTCATAGTACACACCCGGATTCGGCAGATGATCGCGCGCTTCCGCCACGTGCGCCAGCTTGCCGTGGAACTGCGGCAGCCGCGCCACTTCGCGCATCATGACATGCGACGGCTCGTCCATGTTGTCCGGCATCTGCACCGCCAGCGCGCCGCCAACCGGCAAGGCCGAGAGCAGGCGCTTCATCTGCGCCAGATGATCCGGAACCCATTGGAAGATCGCATTGGCGAACAGCACGTCCGATCCCGCGGGTGCGGCCCAGTGCGAGATGTTGGCCTCGATGAAGGTCGCCTGCGGCAGCCGCTCGCGCGCCTGCCGCAGCATGTCGGCCGACGTGTCGATGCCGGTCAGCTTGGCCTGTGGCCAGCGCCGCGCCAAAAGCTCGGTGGAATTGCCCGGGCCGCAGCCGATGTCGACCACATGGCGCGGCTCCGCAACCGGAACCTGCGCCAGGAGGTCGCGCGCCGCGCGCGTCCGTTCATCTTCAAACTTCAGATACTGCTGCGCATCCCAATCGGCCACGTCGGTCGCTCCACGCCGGTCATTTTCCGGAGCGCACCTTTTACGTCAGCAGGCCCTTGATGACCAGACGGTCCCATCAGCCGCCGCAGCGCCCCTGAACATCAGCGGCGGCTTTCTGGCGGATCGCTTCGCTGGCGACCGTGGTGCCGATATTCGCGGCCACGCTGGATGCAGCGCTGCCGAACGGCAGGAAACCGACCGCGCTGGACAACACCGATGTTCCGACTTCCGCGCCCTGCGCGTTGCTCACGGCCTCCGCGCAGCGCCGTGCGCGATCCGCCGCCTGCTGCTGCGCAGCCGCGCGGCGCGCCTTCGCCTGCCCGTCACGCGGCGCGGCGGCCTTGGCGCGCGGTTTGGGCTCCGATGCGCCGCCGACCGGATCCGCCATCACCGACAGCACCGAGCCCGGCGTCATCAACAGAAGCGTCAGAGCAAAAGCAATGAAACGTATGATCATGATCTTCCCCTCGTTTGGAAAGATCACTCCTTATCCACGCAGGCCCGGGAGTTCACGCAGGATCGCTTGCAGTTTTGCTGTCAGTTCCGGACTCGTCCGACCAGACAAAGCCATGATCGCTCATCGTGCGGATGCGTCCTTGCAAGAACGTGCGGCCCATGGCCTCCAGCCGCTCCGTCGGCAGCAGGAAAATTCGCCGCCGGTCGAGAGGATCGGTTTCGCGCACGATCATACCGGCCTCTTCCATGTCGCTCACATGGCGAGACACCGTCGCCTCGGTCGCAAACTGCTCGAAATAGGTCGCAAGTTCCTTATGCGTGATGGGGCGGCCGCTGAGCCAGCGATGCGCAACAATGCTCAGAATCATGTCCGCTTCGAACACGCTGCGCCAAGGTCTATCCATGACACCCGACGCGACCACCTTGCGGCGGAATTCAGCGCGCCAATCGATCCAGGCGACATCCAGCGCGAGGACCGCGCGTTCCTGAACATTGAGAGTACTGTCCATGCGGTCGAGCGAAACCGGCTGCACCGCCGCAGCGGCAATATTGGGAAGCACTACCTTGTTGTCGTCGCCACGCATGAACCTCATCCTTCATTTTGTCTGGTGTCACCGGTCCATACGAACCCATGATTGCGCATGATGCGAATCTTGGTGCGCAGATATTCATGCCCGATCAATTCCAGCCGCTTTGTCGGCAGCAGCAGGATGCGGCGGCGGTCGTCGGGATCGGTCTGCCGCACGATCATGCCGCCGTCTTCCATGTCGTCGACATGGCGCGACACCGTCGCCTCGGTGGCGAACAGCTCGAAATAGGTGGCGAGTTCCTTGTGGGTGATCGGCCGGCCGGCGATCCAGCGATGCGCGACGATGGTGAAGATCATGTCGGCCTCGAACACGCTGCGCCACGGCCGGTTCAGCACGCCGGACGCGACCACGGTGCGCCGGAAGTCCGCACGCCACTGCACATAGGCGACGTCGATGCCGAGCGCGGCGCGCTCCTCCGCATCGAGCGTGCTTTCCGCAGGGTCGAGCGGAACCGGCGGCGTCGCGCCGATCTGCTCGGACATCAGCTTGTCGCCGTTCCCCATAAGCCCCTCACGCCCCCCCGTGTTCTCCGCTCCAGATAAAGCCATGTTCACGCAGGATGCGAAGGCGCGCTCGCTGGAATTCATGCCCCAGGCCTTCAAGCCGCCGTGTCGGTATCAGGAACATGCGGCGGCGGTCGCTCTCGTCGGTCCGGCGGTCGACAAGGCCGTCCCGCTCCATGTCGTCGATATGACGGGACACGGTGGCCTCGGTCGCGATCATGCCGAAATAGGTCGCAAGCTCTTTCAGCGTGATCGGCCGACCTTTCAGCGCACGGTGCGCGACGATGCTGAAGATCATGTCGGCTTCGAACACGCTGCGCAGCGGCCGTTCGAGCACGCCTTCGGCGGCAAGCTTCTGCCGGAATTCCGACCGCCACTGGACCCACGCGACATCGACGGCGAGGAGCGCGCGCTCCTGTGGGTCGAAGTCGCTGTCCAGCGGCGCGCCCGTCACCGCGTCAGCTTCTTGTACTTCACGCGATGCGGGATCACGGAATCCTGACCCAGCCGGCGCATCTTGTCCTTCTCGTAATCCTGGAAGTTGCCCTCGAACCATTCGACATGGCTGTCGCCCTCGAAGGCCAGAATATGCGTGGCGATACGGTCGAGGAACCAGCGATCATGGCTGATGATCACGGCGCAGCCGGCGAAATCCTCCAGCGCCTCTTCCAGTGCACGCAGCGTATCGACGTCGAGGTCGTTGGTCGGTTCGTCGAGCAACAGGACGTTGGCGCCGGACTTCAGCATCTTGGCGAGATGCACGCGGTTGCGTTCACCGCCCGACAGCGCGCCGACCTTCTTCTGCTGGTCCGCGCCCTTGAAGTTGAACGCCGAGCAGTAGCCGCGCGAGTTCACTTCCTTCTTGCCGAGCAGGATCAGGTCGTTGCCGCCGGAGATTTCCTGCCACACGGTCTTGTTGCCATCGAGCGCGTCGCGCGACTGGTCGACATAACCAAGGTGCACCGTCTCGCCGACAGTGATCGTGCCCGCGTCCGGCGTCTCCTGCTTGGTAATCATCTTGAACAGCGTGGTCTTGCCCGCGCCGTTGGCGCCGATCACGCCGACAATGCCGCCGGGCGGCAGCTTGAAGGTGAGGTCATCGATCAGCAGGCGCTCGCCGTAGCCCTTCGACAAAGCCTCGAAGTCCACCACATTGTTGCCGAGGCGTTCCGCCACCGGAATGATGATCTGCGCGGTCTGGGCCTGCTTCTCGCTGGCCTGCTTGAGCAGGTCCTCATAGCGCTGGTAGCGCGCCTTGGACTTGGCCTGACGGGCTTTCGGCGAGGACGCGATCCACTCCTGCTCGCGCTGCAGCGTCTTCTGGTGGGCGGCGTCCTCGCGGCCTTCCTGCTCGAGGCGCTTCTGCTTCTGCACCAGCCACGACGAGTAGTTGCCCTCGTAGGGAATGCCCTTGCCGCGGTCGAGTTCGAGAATCCAGCTTGTCACGTTGTCGAGGAAGTAGCGGTCATGGGTCACAATCAGGATCGCGCCCGGATAGTTGCGCAGATGACCTTCCAGCCACGACACGGATTCGGCGTCGAGATGGTTGGTCGGTTCGTCGAGCAGCAGCAGTTCCGGCGCATCCAGCAGCAGGCGGCACAGCGCGACGCGGCGGCGCTCGCCGCCCGAAAGCTTGGTGACATCGGCATCGTCCGGCGGACAGCGCAGCGCATCCATCGCCTGATCGACCTTGCTGTCGAGATCCCACAGGCCTTGCGCTTCGATCTCGTCCTGCAGCTTGGTCATCTCGTCGGCGGTCTCGTCGGAATAGTTCACCGCGAGTTCGTTGTAGCGGTCGAGGATCGCCTTCTGCTTGGCGACGCCTTCCATGACGTTCTCGCGAACGGTCTTGGTCGCGTCGAGCTGCGGCTCCTGTTCGAGGTAACCGACGCGCGCGCCTTCGGCGACCCACGCCTCGCCGGTGTAGTCCTTGTCGATGCCGGCCATGATCTTGAGCAGCGTCGACTTACCCGCGCCGTTGACGCCGAGCACGCCGATCTTGGCGTCCGGGTAGAACGACAGGTGGATGTTATCGAGCACCTTGCGGGTGGGATAAGCCTTGGTCAGGCCCTGCATGAAGTAGACGAACTGGCGCGCCATCTTGATCTTTCGGAACCGTCGATTCTGGGGGGAGTTTTGCTGCCCGTTGATGTAGCGGCGGGGGGCGCAAAGGGCAACCGCCACGCCCCGCCCGGTCACCATTTGGAAAGGCTGATCGCCGGTTTTTCAGCGCTTTTCGCGACAATCACCGCTTTTTAATCGATTCGGCGGGAAGCTGCGGCCTTTCGCGAACCGTGCCGCGCACGGACGCGACACATGATCGACACAGACCAGATCGCCCGGCCCGAACCATGACGACGCACAGCACTCCGGTCACCGCCCGTATCGCGGATCTGCCCGCGCCTCTCCCGGCCTATTCGCCCCGGCGCATGCTCGCGGAGGCCGCCGATTTCTGGCACGCCTTCATCGAGGCCGCCTTCAATCCCTACCATCCCGAGCAGCACTACATGCGCGGACCGGGACCCGCCTGCGCGGCGAAGCGCAACGCCTCGCAGCGCTGAGCAGCGCACCGGCGCATGTCGCCGGCATCGCAATCCACAGACCAGACCGCATAACTTGTAGCTAGATACCGGCGCGCCGCGTGCAGTACGCATCCGCGATCCGCGACGGTTGACGCTCATTTATTAGGCACCTACCACGACACCGCGCGCCGGGCGCAACGACGACATTTCGCAGCAAGCGGGACCTTTCCGCGTGCGGCGTCGTGCTGTCGTGTCTGAAATCACAGGTGAAGGATTAAATGCTCGACGAAAAGCTTCAGCCGATTTTCACAGATGTTCTGCGCCGCAATCCAGGCGAAGAGGAATTCCATCAGGCCGTCCGCGAGGTACTCGACAGCCTCGGCGCCGTGATCGCCAAACATCCCCACTATGCCGAAGACGCGCTGATCGAGCGCATCTGCGAACCCGAACGGCAGATCATCTTCCGCGTGCCGTGGGTGGATGACAAAGGCCAGGTTCACATCAATCGCGGCTTCCGCGTCCAGTTCAATTCGGCGCTCGGTCCCTACAAGGGCGGCCTGCGCTTCCATCCCACCGTTTATCTCGGCACCATCAAGTTTCTCGGCTTCGAGCAGACGTTCAAGAACGCGCTCACTGGCATGCCGATCGGCGGCGGCAAGGGTGGCTCCGACTTCGATCCGAAGGGCCGCTCCAGCGGCGAGATCATGCGCTTCTGCCAGTCCTTCGTGACCGAGCTTTACCGCCATCTCGGCGAATACACCGACGTGCCCGCGGGCGACATCGGCGTCGGCGGGCGCGAAATCGGCTACATGTTCGGCCAGTACAAGCGCATCGCCAACCGTTACGAATCCGGCGTGCTGACGGGCAAGGGCCTGACCTGGGGCGGCTCGCAGGTGCGCACCGAGGCCACCGGCTACGGCGCGACCTACTTCGTCGAGCGCATGCTGCAGACCCGCAAGCAGGGCTTCGACGGCAAGAAGGTGATCGTGTCGGGCTCCGGCAACGTCGCCATCTACACCATCGAGAAGGTCACCGAACTCGGCGGCCGCGTGATCGCATGTTCGGATTCGTCGGGCTATGTCGTCGACGAGGCCGGGATCGATCTCGCGCTGCTCAAGGAGGTCAAGGAACAGCGGCGCGGGCGCATCTCCGATTACGCCAAGGCGCGCGGCAACGGCGCCCGGTTCGTTCCGGAAGGCCGCGTCTGGGATGTGCCCGCGGACGTCGCGATGCCGTCGGCGACCCAGAACGAACTCAACGGACAGGATGCCCAGACGCTGGTGAAGAACGGCGTTGTCGCGGTCGGCGAAGGCGCCAACATGCCTTCGACTCCTGAAGCGGTGCAGATCTTCCTCAAGGCCGGCGTTCTGTTCGCGCCGGGCAAGGCGGCCAACGCGGGCGGCGTCGCCACCAGCGCGCTGGAAATGCAGCAGAACGCCTCGCGCGATTCCTGGACGTTCGAAGCGACCGAGGCGCGTCTCGCCACCATCATGCACAACATCCACGACCGTTGCGCGGAAATGGCCGACACCTACGGCTCGCCGGGCAACTATGTGCTGGGCGCCAACATCGCGGGCTTCATCCGCGTCGCCGAAGCCATGCGCGCGCTCGGCATCGTGTAGCGATCGCGTCATCTCGCGGAATACAGGAGCGTCCCGGCGAAAGCCGGGGCGCTTTTTTATGTCGTGCTGTCAGCTTCATCGCCTCGCAATGACGTGTTCGGTTCTTCACCTCTCCCCGCTTGCGGGGAGAGGTCGGATCGTGAAACGATCCGGGTGAGGGGCAGATTGCAAACGCGCCCCTCACCCCAACCCTCTCCCCGTCAACGGGGAGAGGGAGAACGACACTCCCGCCCAGATCAAAACGGAAAAACAAAATGCCCCTGCGCGTCGCCATTCTCGACGATTATCAAAACGTGGCCCTGAAGCTGGCCGACTGGTCGAAACTTAAGGACAAGGCGGCCATCACGGTGTTCGACAAGCCGTTTGCGACAAGCGACGAGGCCGTGCGCGCGCTGCAGGATTTCGAGATCGTCTGCGCGATGCGCGAGCGCACATCGTTCAGCCGCGAGGTGGTGAGCGCGCTGCCGAAACTGAAACTGCTTCTGACCTCGGGCATGAAGAACGCCGCCTTCGACATGGCGACGCTGAGCGAACGCGGCGTCACGGTCTGCGGCACCGGCTCGGTCGGCAGCCCCACCGCCGGACTCGCCATCGCCCTGATGCTGGAACTGACGCGCCGCATCGGCTTCGAGAACGCGCGCATGCATGCGGGCGAAGCGTGGCAGGTCACGGTCGGACGCGATCTCGAAGGCATGACGCTCGGCGTCATCGGCCTCGGCAAGCTGGGCGCGAAGGTCGCGGCCATTGCGAAAGCACTCGGCATGAACGTGATCGCCTGGAGTCAGAACCTGACGCCGGACAAATGCGCGGAAGCCGGCGTCGCCTATGCCAGCAAGGACGACCTGTTCGCACAGGCCGACATCATCACTATCCATCTCGTGCTGTCGGCGCGCTCGCGCGGCCTTGTCGGTGCCGCCGACATCGCGCGCATGAAGCCGTCGGCCTATCTCATCAACACCGCGCGCGGGCCGATCGTGGACGAGACCGCGCTGCTGAAAGCGCTGCAGGACGGAAGGATCGCGGGCGCGGGCCTCGATACGTTCTCGCAAGAGCCGCTGCCCGCCGATCATCCGCTGCGCAAGCTCGACAATGTCGTGCTGACGCCGCATCTCGGCTATGTCACCGAGCAGAACTATCGCCGCTACTATGCCGAGATGATCGAATGCATCGCCGCGTGGCTGGACGGCAAGCCCGTGCGGGTGGTGACGTAGCGAATGTCGTCGTCCCGGCGCAGGCCGGGACCTATTAGCCCTGTCGGCGTTGTTGACAAGAAGCGATCAACCACTCTGCTCAATTGAACGGTCAGTGGTTATAGGGCCCGGCCTGCGCCGGGACGACCCGTAGGAAAGCATCGCTCAATCAAAAGCCCAACACCGAGCGACAAACCTCAGAACCTGTAGTTCACACCCGCGCGGACGACGTTGAAATCGAAGTCACCGAAATTGGCGACGAACGACGCCGGTGCATATGGAATCTGCGACGTCACGGCGGACGCCCGCGTGCTTGTCTTTCCGAGGTTCACATAAAGATATTCGGCGCGGAGGGTGATGTTGCGCGAGATGGCATATTCCAGTCCGGCACCGGCGGCATAGCCGACTGCAACCCGCGACGACGATCCAATGAAGCAGTCAAGTCCCGTCGCGCTGCAAACAAAGCCGACGTTGGAGGTGCCGCTGCCCGCGCTCATATTTGGAGCGCCATTGAAAACGAGAGTTTCCTTGACCTGTCCATAGGCCAGGCCGCCGGTCCCGTAAACAAGGAGCCTGTCGGCAGGCAGCCAGCCGATCCGTCCGCGAACCGTGCCGAACCAGTCGGCCTTCTGACTCGCGGCAAGACCGACAACCTCACTCATCCCGAGCGTTGGCCCGAGACGAAAGGAAGAGGCGGCAGACGTTTTAAAATCAAGTCCGTTGAAATCGGCTTCCAGTCCGGCCACCCATTGCGGAGCAAACTGCAGATGATATCCGAGCTGAACGCCGCCGGTCGCGCCATTCATGTTGGTGGCGGCCGAGGGAATCTGCGTTCCAGCCGGGAATCCCGATCCTGTGGTCAGTTCCTGAATGAACGGATCGCCTCCCGCAAAGGCCGCCGTATGGTCGCCCCAGCCGTATCCCGCGTTCACTCCGGCATAAAAGCCGGTCCAGCTATAAGCAAGCGCGAGCGGCGCAGCCTTGGTGTATGGCGCAGCGGCCATGTCCGCGGCCTGTGCCGCGGTCACACCGAACAGCGCCGCAACAGCAATCAAAAATCTCTTCATCAATATCCCCAGCCCATGCTCGAAAATCGGAAGGGTGATCGCCGTCACCCGCAAAGAAAGACGGAGCGCCCCGCACACGGCACTTGCCACCCCGCATCCGATCATTGTGGAATGCCCGCACGCCGTCCTTGCATCGGGCGCAAAGGCCTTGCGCCGGATGCAACAGGCAGGCAGCCGGAATCTGAAACCATCGGGCCAATGCCAAAATTTCATTTCACGTCGGACCAGCTTCCCTCCGCCCTGCCCGCCCGCATGCGCGCGAAGCTGTGGGCGAATTCCATGGATGCGATCGGCTCATCGTTCGAGATGGGCATTGTCACCAGCCGGAAATTTCACGGCGAGGTGTCCGTGCTGCAGCTCGGCCGGATTCAGCTCGGCTCCGCGAACACCGTCGCGGACGGCGCGGTGACGGTGCTGCGCTCCGAAGCGAAGCTGCGCAGCGATGGCGACGACCGCATCATGATCCTCATCAACCGCGGCGAGACGCCGATGACCGTGCGTCAGTTCGGCCGCAGGATCGACCTGAAGCGCGACGAGATGACGGTGCTGGCGATGGACATGCCGAGCGAATGCGCGACGCCGCACAGCGGGCACTCGCATGTCATCCTGCTGCCGCGCGAGATGTTTCAGCAGGCCGGACGCATGCTCGAACTGCTGGCGGCGACGCGCCTGAAGACGCATCGCACCGCGCAGCAACTGCTCGGCGAGAATGTCCAGCACCTGCTGGGCGCGCCCGACGATCTCGACCCATCGCTGGAAACGGCATCGGGCGACTACATTGGCTATCTCGCCGGTCTCGTTCTGCAATCGCCCGGCGCGCAGGGCGCAAAGCAGCAAGGCAAGAAACCCGACACGCGCATCGCGGACATCCGCAAGCAGATCGCGCGCAGCTATCGCAGTCCTGATCTGAAGCCGGGCGCGATCGGCGAACGGCTGGGCATGTCCGCGCGCTCAATCCAGCATGTGCTGAGCCAGCATGGCTCGACCTTCAGCGAGGAACTGATGGCGATGCGGCTGGAAGCGGCGTTCGGCATGCTGCGCAGCGGCGTCACCGATGCGGTCGCGGACATTGCGTTCAAGTGCGGATTTTCCGATCTGTCGACGTTCCACCGCGCCTTCCGCGCGCGCTACGGCAAGACGCCGAACGCCGCGCGCGTGACGGCGTAAGCCTCAAACAAAAAGCCCGGCATCTCGCCGGGCTTTTCACATTCATGCTGTTCGCGTTAGCGGATCGTCACCGGCGCGGGCAGTGGCGGCACCGCCGTCGGGCCCTGATTCGGCACGCCGACATGCTGCTGCGCGTTGTAGGCATCGTTCTGCGGCGCGGCACCGGCCGTTACCGGCCGGGCATCGACAGCCGACGGCGACGGCACATAGCCGTTTCCACCGGCTGCGGCGGTTGCGCCCGTCGCGGCGACCGCCGGCGGCTTGCCGCCCGGCAGCACCACCACGCGGGTGCCGACCTTCACACGGTCGAACAGATCGGTGACATCCTCATTCAGCATGCCGAAGCAGCCGGAGGACACGAACTTGCCGATGGTCGACGGCTGGTTGGTGCCGTGAATGCGATACACGGTCGAGCCGAGATACATCGCGCGCGCGCCGAGCGGATTGCCGTCGCCGCCCGCCATGAAGCGCGGCAGGTAAGGCTGGCGCTCGATCATTTCCGCGGGCGGATGCCAGTCCGGCCACTCAGCCTTGCGGGTGATCTTCTGCACGCCGGTCCAGGTGAAGCCCTCGCGGCCCACACGGATGCCGTAGCGGATCGCCCGGCCGCCGCCGAGCACGTAATAAAGCTGGGTGTTCGCCGTATCGACCACGATGGTGCCCGCCGGCTCCTTGGTGGCGAAGGCGACTTCCTGACGGCGCAGGCGTGCAGGCAATTCCTGGCGCGGACCGGTTTCCGGCTGATCTTCCGGCGGCAGCGCCGCCATCACCGAGCGGCCATTGGCGCCCATCGCCGTATCCGGCTGCTGCGGCTGCGCCATGCCGGGCGCACCGCCATCGACACCGCCCGGCGGACGCGGACGGTCGCCGTAGTCGGCGCCCTGCGGCGGGCCGCGATCGGAATAGATCGGCGCGGGGCCGGAGTCCCGATACACGGTGGCGCGGCCATAACGCGGATCGTCCGGCGACAGCACCGGGCCGCGCGGGTCGAGTCCCGGCTGCTGCTGGTAGCTCTGCTGCTGCGGCGCGGCCTGCTGATAATTCGGCTGCTGCTGATAGCCCGGCGGCGGCAGGCCCGTGCCGCGTCCATCGCCGTCGAGACGGTCGAAATCCGGCGCACGGTCGGCCTGCGCATCATAAGGCGCGGGCTGAAGCGGCTGGGAATAGCCGGGAGGCGGCGGATAGGACTGGGCCAGAGCCACAGGAATCCCCGCCAGGACGGTCAGTGCTGATCCCGCAAAAACCGTCGCAGACAATCTGGAAAGGCGATCGAACATCATGCCCCTATGTGTAGTGCGAACCCGCCACCGCATCGTTAACCGCAAATCGCTCAGGATCGCGGCGCATTCAAGACATTTATCGAAAAAAGGCCTTGGAACGGCTGACTTTTTCGCGAGATGCAGCCGCGCCACAGGTTCCCGCCAATGCGCTGCTCGTGCGGGTCTGTGTGAACTTTTTCCTCAAGCCCGCGTTGCCGCCTGCGGTATCCTTCCTTCGAGGCTGATTCGTGGCGTTCATCGCCCGATTTTGCCTCCAGTTGCGTTCACAAGCGTTCCGTTTTGACCCCGACGACTTTGACACGACGACATCGCGCCTTCGCCACCGAAGGCAGGACACGCAACTCATGCTTCCCGATTTCCGGTTTCTGTTCGCAACGGTTGTTCTGGCGGTGTCCGTCCTGATCTTCGGGCTGGGCGCGGCCGCACTGCTGCGCGCGGCGCATGAGGAATTCGTGAGCCTTCCGTCATGGCGGCTGGCCCAGCAGCCGCTGCTGGCGCCGCAGTTCGAGATGAACGCGCCGACGCTGGCGATGCTGCGAATCGAAGCGCCCGCCCCGCGATCGATGGTTGAGAACACCCGGCCGCATGTCCTGCAGACCGACGCGCCGCGGCTGGAGGCCGTTCATCCGGAGCCGGTGCGCGATCAGCCGCCGGTGCAACCGGAGGCTGTCGCCACGCCGGTGGCCATCGCCACACCCGAGACGCCAACCGAACCGCCGGTGTCCGTCGCCGAACCGTCGGCTCCTGCAACAGAGCCGGTGGCGGATGCGCCCGCCGGCGAGACGCCGCCTGTTGCGACGACGCAGGCCGATACCCCGGCACAGGACGCCAAACCCGCCAGCGAAAACATGTCGGATGCCCACGCCACCGAGGCGGCGGCACCGGAAACGCAGGAGCCCGAGGCCAAACCGGCGATTCTGGCCTCCACCGAGAACGAAGCGTCCGAACCGCCGGAAACCGTCGGCGCGATTACGCGCTCGTCGGAAGCGACCGCCACCGCGGTGATTCCGCTGCCCGTGGCGAGGAAGCCCGTCCGCGTCAACACACGCGCCGCCGCGCAGCGCCGCCGGGCCATCGCCCGTGCCCGCGCCGCCACGCGTGCCGCTCAACAGCAGCAACAGCGGCAGGCTCCGGACCCGTTCGGCCTGTTCGGCACGCCCGCGCCGGCACCGCGCAGCTAAGAGACTGTTATCGACACAGCAACTCCCGTCGCCCCCGTGACAGAATGATGTCGAGCCGACTTCGTCATTGCGAGCGAAGCGAAGCAATCCATCTTCTTCAAAAATGTTAGCTGGATTGCTTCGTCGCTGCGCTCCTCGCAATGACGCGGCTAGTCCCGAAGACTTTCGCAGAGGCGCCAACTTCGCGAGCACAACGTTGTGCGTGTTGCACTCTCTGATACAAACGAGGCGTGATGATTTACGCCGGTCCGGTCGCGACCGGCGGGCCGTTCTGCTCGCCCCATTCCGACCATGAGCCGTCATAGAGCGCGGTGTCGGCGACACCGAGGCGATAAAGCGCCAGCGTCAGCACGCCCGCCGACACGCCCGAACCGCAGCTCGTGACGATCGGCTTCGCCAGATCGACGCCCGCGCCGGTGAACGCCGCACGCAGTTCATCCAGCGGCTTCATCGCGCCGGTCGCGGCATCGAACAACCCCGCATAGGGCACGCTGCGTGCACCCGGAATATGCCCGGAGCGAAGGCCGGGACGCGGCTCGGCCACCGTGCCCTCGAAGCGCGGCGTCGGCCGCGCGTCGATCACCTGCTCGGCTTTGCTTTCCAGATTGCCGATCAACTGCTGCATGCTGCGCACGCGCTTCGCATCGAACGCCGCCTTGAACGTCGCGGGCTTCGGCGACGCCTCGTCACTGTCAGTGGCGCGGCCTTCCGCCAGCCACTTCTTCAACCCGCCGTCGAGCACGCGCACATTGGCATGGCCGAACGACAGGAACATCCACCACGCGCGCGGACCCGCGACCCAGCCGCCCGCGTCATACACCACCACCGTGTCATCGTTGGAAATGCCGAGCGCGCCGACATCGCGGCCGAACTGTTCGGCGGACGGATACATGTGCGGCAACGGCGAGGAGTGATCCGACACCGCATCGACATCGAAAAACACCGCGCCGGGAATATGCTGCTGCAGATAATCGTCCTTCGGCAGCGGCAGCACGCCCGGCATCTTGAACGTCGCGTCGAGAATCTTCATACGCGGATCGTTCAGATGCGCGGCCAGCCATTGCGTGGAAACGAGAGGATCGGTTGTCGTCATGATGGTCCTTAAGTCCTGCGGAATGGAATTGACATTGAAGTTCGCTTCAGTCGTTCATCGAGACGACAACTTTCCCCTTCGCGCGTCCGCTCTCGACATAGGCGAGCGCGTCCGAAATCTGCGCGAATGGAAATGTTCGGTCGAGGATCACCTTGAGCTTTCCGCTTTCGATCAGCGAACCGAGTTCGGACAACTCGGCTCCGCTCGGATGCATGAAAAGGTAGCGATAGGTCACGCCCGCCTCGCGGGCTTGTCGCCTGATTGTCCGGCTGATGATCCAGAACAGAAATGCGAGAAAGCGCCGTCCGCCGAGATCCTTCATCGCCGTCTCGGGCTCCGGCAGCGCGCCAACCGAAACGACTTTCGCGCCGGGCTTCATGACGCGGAATGTTTTCTCCAGCGTCTCGCCGCCGATCAGATCGAATCCCGCGTCGAATCTGCGCCCGGCCGCCGCGATGTCCTGCGAGGTGTAGTCGATGACGTCGTCGCAGCCGAGCGAACGCACCAGGGCTTCGCCGCGCTTCGATGCCGTTGTCGTCACATGCGCGCCGAGCCATTTGGCGATCTGGATCGCAAAGGTGCCGACCCCGCCCGCACCGCCCGAGATAAAGACGTTGTCTTGCGGCTTGACCTTGAGTTCGTCCCGTAATGCCTGCAGCGCGGTCAGCCCGGCCAGCGGGACCGCCGCGGCCGTGGCGAAATCGATATTCGGCGGAATATGCGCTGCGTAAGCCGCGTCGATGCAGGCCTGTTCGGCGAACGCGCCGCCGCCTTCCTTCCCGAGGCGCGCATAAATGCGGTCGCCCGGACGAAACGTTTTGACATCCTTGCCCACGGCGGTAACTTCGCCCGCCAGTTCGTTTCCAAGCACAAACGGCATCTTGGGACGGTAGATCGCCCGGAGCTTTCCCTCCCGGAATTTGAAATCCACCGGGTTCAGTCCGGCGGCGCGAACCTTCACAAGAATTTCGTGAGGCGCGGGCGACGGCGCGGGCACGTCTTCCAGTTTCGCGGCGTCCGCCGCGCCATAACGATGCAGAACGTAGGCCAGCATTCGTGGTCCTCGCGCCTATCAATCCTACTTCTTCGGCTCCACCTTCTCCACCGGGCCGCCCGCTTCGCGCCAGCCGGTGAAACCGCCGCCGAGATGCGCGACGGGTTTCAGGCCCATGTCCTGCGCGGTCTTGGCGGCGAGCGCCGAGCGCCAGCCCGACGCGCAGTGAAACACGAACGTCTTATCTTCCTGGAAGATCGGCTTGGCGTAAGGGCTTTCCGGATCGATCCAGAATTCCAGCATGCCGCGCGGGCAATGGAACGCGCCGGGAATGCGGCCCTCGCGCTCGATCTCGCGCGGATCGCGCAGGTCCACGATCACCACATCGGCAAGTCCCGCCCCGCCGTTCGGAAACCGCTCGACGGCCTCGGCCGCATTGATGGTCTCGACCTGCGCATTGGCTTCGTCGAGAAGTTTCTTGTAACCGCGGGTGATGGTGGAGGGCATGATCTATTCTTTCCGTTTGTCATGGCCGGACTTGTTCCGGCCATCCACGTCTTGCTGGGATAACCTTAAAGGCGTGGATGCCCGGGACAAGCCCGGGCATGACGGCGAATACTACATCGCTCTTTAGAAGTCGTCCGGCACAGATTGATGTGCCCCGGACGCGGTGCGGCATAGAATGCCGCTCCGCTGAGCCGGGGCCGTATCAAAACTAAGCATCGTGAATGTAACGGTCCCGGTTCTGCGCCGCAGCGCTCGCGCGCTGCATCGCGCCCGGGACACAGGACCAAGGCAGCTACCGCGTCAATTCCTTCATCGCGCCCTCCAAACCTTCCAGCGTCAGCGGGAACATGCGCTCGTTCATCAGCCGCCGCATGATGGTGGTGGACTCCGAATAATCCCAGTGCTTGCGCGCGACCGGATTGAGCCAGACCGCATGCGGATAGGTCTGCGTCACGCGCTCCATCCACACCGAGCCGGCCTCCTCATTGACGTGCTCGACCGAGCCGCCCGGCACCATGATCTCGTAAGGCGACATCGACGCGTCGCCGACGAACACGACCTTATAGTCGTGCGGATATTTGTGCAGGATGTCCCAGGTCGGCGTGCGGTCCGAGAAGCGCCGCTTGTTCTGCTTCCACACACCCTCATAGAGGCAGTTGTGGAAGTAGAAATACTCCATGTGCTTGAACTCGGTCTTCGCCGCCGAGAACAGTTCTTCGACCTGCTTGATGTGACCGTCCATCGAGCCGCCGATGTCGAAGAAGATCAGCACCTTCACCGCGTTGCGCCGCTCGGGGCGCATGTGCACGTCAAGATAGCCGTGGTTCGCGGTTTCCTTGATGGTGGTGTCGAGATCGAGTTCGTCCGGCGCGCCGGTGCGCGCGAACTTGCGCAGGCGGCGCAGCGCGACCTTGATGTTGCGGATGCCAAGTTCGACATTGCCGTCGAGGTCCTTGAACTCGCGCTTGTCCCACACCTTCACCGCGCGGAAGTTGCGGTTCTTCTCCTGGCCGATGCGGATGCCTTCGGGATTGTAGCCATCCGCGCCGAAAGGCGACGTTCCGCCGGTGCCGATCCACTTGTTGCCGCCCTGATGGCGCTTCTTCTGTTCCTCAAGACGCTTCTTCAGCGTCTCCATGAGCTTGTCCCAGCCCATGGCCTCGATCTGCTTCTTCTCTTCCTCGGTGAGATATTTCTCCGCCGCCTTGCGCAGCCACTCGGCGGGAATCTCCGCCTTCTCCATGGCGTCGAGCAGGCTTTCGAGCCCCTTGAACACAGTGCCGAACACGCGGTCGAACTTGTCGAGGTTGCGCTCGTCCTTCACCAGCGCCGCGCGCGACAGGTAATAGAAATGCTCCACGCTCTGATCCGCGAGGTTGGCGTCGAGCGCCTCCATCAGCGTCAGATATTCGCGCAGCGTGACCGGAACCTGCGCGTCGCGCAGCGATGTGAAGAATTGCAGGAACATGGCTCTTTAGATCGCCCGCGTGCGCGCGTGCGTCAAGGGTATGACTCATATGCCAGAGATGAAACATTTGACCGGCAAGATGTGATTCACGGTCGCCCCGGCGCAGGCCGGGACCCATAACCACCGAGCAGCTAGGCTTTGACGATAAGACTGCTCCGCGATCGTCTCTATACTGATGATCTAGGGAGTATGGGTCCCGGCCTGCGCCGGGACGACGCCCGTCATCTGCACCCGCAACGCTGGATTGCGCCCTAAAAGAACACTGGTCCCTGCTGGCGCGCCGTGCCATTTCATTTAAACTGTTGTTTGACGCCATCCGGATGCCCCGGCCGGGGATGATCCGCAGCGTTGACCGGGTACGCGCGACACTTCGACAGGGAGTCGCAGCGTTTTAAACAAGGGGATCGTTCATGGGCATTGATTCCGTTATCGTTTGGCTGATCGTCGGTGCGATCGCAGGCTGGCTGGCCGGCCTCGTGGTGAAGGGCGCGGGTTTCGGCCTGCTCGGCAATATCGTAATCGGTATCATCGGCGCCGTGGTCGCCGGCTGGCTCTTGCCGCGACTGGGCATCAACCTCGGCACCGGCATCGTCAGCGCCATCATCAATTCCGCCATCGGCGGCATCATCGTTCTGGTCATCCTCGCATTGATCCGGCGGGCGTGACGGACTAAACGGCTTTCGAAGCGGCCGCTTTCAAAAAAGCGGTCGCTTCTTGTTTGACCCCTCTCGTGTTCCGCGTGGCGAACAGACTTAAGCAAGGCAGACTTCAATGAAATTTACCGGTACCCAGAATTACGTCGCCACCGATGATCTGAAAGTCGCGGTCAACGCCGCGATCGTGCTCGAGCGTCCGCTCTTGGTGAAGGGCGAGCCCGGCACCGGCAAGACCGTGCTGGCGGAAGAAGTCGCGCGCGCGCTCGATGCGCCGCTTCTGACCTGGCACATCAAGTCCACCACCAAGGCGCAGCAGGGCCTCTACGAATACGACGCGGTGTCGCGGCTTCGCGACAGCCAGCTCGGCGATCCGCGCGTCTCCGACATTTCCAACTACATCAAGCGCGGCAAGCTGTGGGACGCCTTCACCAGCGAGAAGCGCCCTGTCCTGCTGATCGACGAAATCGACAAGGCCGATATCGAATTCCCGAACGACCTGCTGCTCGAACTCGACCGCATGGAATTTCATGTCTACGAGACCGGCGAGACCATCAAGGCCAAGCAGCGCCCGATCATCATGATCACCTCGAACAACGAGAAGGAATTGCCGGACGCGTTCCTCCGCCGCTGCTTCTTCCACTACATCAAGTTCCCGGACATCGACACGATGCAGGCCATCGTCGAGGTGCACTTCCCCGACATCAAGAAGCGTCTCGTTCAGGAAGCGATGAAGATTTTCTTCGAGGTGCGCGAGGTGCCTGGCCTGAAGAAGAAGCCGTCGACGTCGGAACTGCTGGACTGGCTCAAGCTGCTGCTCAATGAAGAGATGACCGTGGAGCAGTTGCGCGAGCGCGATCCGCGCAAGCTGATCCCGCCGCTGCACGGCGCGCTGCTCAAGAACGAGCAGGACGTGCATCTGTTCGAGCGCCTGGCATTCCTGAGCCGGCGCGAGGTTTGAGGTCTCGTGTCCCGGACGCGATGCAGCGCTCTTGCGCTGCTTCGCAGAGCCGGGACCGTCACAAGGACTGCCCCTCGAACGGCCCCGGCTCTGCGGAGCGGCATTTCATGCCGCGCCGCGTCCGGGGCACCGCCTCCGATCATTTTTCACTTATTCAAAAAATTCAGCGGCAGGCCGCCGCGCGGCCAGTCCATCGCCACCAGTTCGCCCTTGCCGGACAGCGTGATGTAGGCCGTCTTCAATTCCGGCCCGCCGAACGCGATGTTGGTGGTGACGTTGTCGCCGGTCGGCACCTGCTCCACCAGCTTGCCATCCGGCGCGATCACAGAGATGCAGCCGGTGATGAGCGTGGCGACGCAGACATTGCCCGACGCTTCCACAGCCAGCGAATCGTACATCTGATAGCCGCCGAGGCCTGAAATCGGCCGTCCGATCTCGCCGCGATAGATCGCCTCGCGCGGCTTGATCTCGCCGGGCGCGCCGATATCGAACGCCCACAGCCGCGCCGTCGGCGTCTCGGCGACATAGACGGTTGTCTCGTCCGGAGAGAGACCGATGCCGTTGGCGGGCAGCATGTGCGGCACGGCTTCGACGAGCGCGCTTCCGCCCTTCTTCATGTAGTAGACCGCGCCGACATCGAGATCGTGCGCGCGGCGCTTGCCGAGGTCGGTGAACCACAGCCCGCCCTCCTTGTCGAAGACGAGATCGTTCGGCCCCTTCAGCGGCCGCTCGCCGCAATGGGTGAACAGCGTTTCGATCTGCCCGCTTTGCAAATCCACGCGCTGCAGCGCGCCGCCGATATATTCCGACGGCTTCGGCCCGCCGGGCATGATGTTGCCGCGCGGCCCCGGCGCCCACGAGAAGCCGCCGTTGTTGCAGATGTACATCTTGCCGTCGGGACCGAGCGCCGCGCCGTTCGGCCCGCCGGGAATCTTCGCGACGATCTCCTTGCGCCCGTCGGGATAGACGCGCGTCAGGGTCTGGCGGCGGATTTCCACCAGCACCACGGAGCCGTCAGGCATCACCACCGGCCCTTCCGGAAATTCGAGACCGGTTGCGATGACGCGAAGATTGGACATGAAGACCTCCCGTTTTTCTCATGGTGAGGGGCGCGTCTTCGCGCGTCTCGAACCATGAGTTGATTGTTGCCTCATCCTTCGAGACGCGGCCAAGCCGCTCCTCAGGATGAGGATTGCGGAAAACCTAGCGTGCGGATTTCATGATGACCAGCATGCGGATGCAGGGCAGGCTTGAGCATACGGGGCCGCATGTATCCCGGACGCGGTGCGGCATTCTTCATGCCGCTCCGCAGAGCCGGGACCGCTTGAAATCGTGCGCGCAACGGTCCCGGTTCTGCGAAGCAACGCCATAGCGCGGCGAAGACGCGCGTAAACGCGCTTATGGCGTTGCATCGCGCCCGGGACAGGAGAATCACTGCTTCTGCAAATCCCGATACACCAGCCCCGCCGCCGCGATGTCCGACAGCGCGGTGCCTACCGCCTTGAACACGGTGATTTCGCCGTCGTCGGTGCGGCCCCTGCGCTCGCCCCGGCATAACTGTGCGAGCGAGCCGCGAATGTCCTCGGCCCGAATGATGCCGTCGCGGATCGGATCGAGCAGTTCGCCGGACTCCTTCAGCGCGTCATAGGTATCCAGCCAGACATGCCCTTTCAGAAACGCCTCGTCGTCCGCCTCGCGCATGAACGGCGTGAAGCTGCCGATCAGGTCGAGATGCACGCCCGGCTTCAGCCACGCGCCCCTGATGATCGGCTTTGCGGCCAGCGTCGCGCAGCTCACGATGTCCGCGTCCTTCACCGCGCGCTCGAGGTCCGGCGCGACCTCCGCATCGATCCCCTGCGCGCGCAGATCGAACACCAGCCGCGCCGCGCCCGCCGGATTGATATTCCACACCGCAACCTTCTCGATCGGCCGCACCGCGCGGAACGCGCCGGTCAGCAGCGTGGCGATCCGCCCCGAGCCGCAGACCAGCAGCTTGCGCGCATCCTTGCGCGCGAGAAAATCCGCGCCCAGCGCGGCGATGCCGGCCGTGCGACGCGAGGTGATCTCGTTGCCGTCGATCAGCGCGATGTGCTGCCCGGTCTCGCCGTCGCACAGCAGATAGCTGGAGAACAGGCCCGGCAGCGCGCGCTTGCCGTTCTCGGGAAAAATGGTGACGATCTTGATGCCGATAAACGAGCGCTGCCACGCCGGCATGATGAGAATGGTCGCGGTCGAACCATCCGGCTGCGGCATGAAATGATGGTGGCGCAGCGGCACCTCCGCCCCGGCGGCGAATGCCTCGCGCAGCGCCGGGATCAGTCGGTCGAACGACAGGCTGGCGCGGGTCCGCGCGGCGTCGATGATCAGGGGAGACGCGGTGGCTTGGGTCATGGCCTACTCTACTCCGTCATTGCGAGGAGCGTAAGCGACGAAGCAATCCAGCTTTCGGCAGATTAGCCGTGGATTGCTTCGCGGAGTTTATCATCGGACGGCGCTTGCGCCGATCCGTTGGCTCGCAATGACGGCTTGGGTTTTCAACCCATCCATCAGCGTCTTCCGAAACACCCGGTCGCGCTTGAGATGCCATTCGCGGCTCATGGCCTCATTGCGCGTGGCGAAGCCTTCGGTGTGCAGCAAGGTCCAGGTCCGTCCGCGCGTGGTGCGCGCGCCGGTGCCGTTGTTGTGTTTGGCAAGGCGCTGCGCGACATCGTTGGTCCAGCCGACATAGGACAGCCAGCGGCCCTTGTGGCAGCAGCCGAGCACATAGACGAAGGCGACGGGCTTGATCTTCTTTGTGCGTGGCTTCGTCTTCGCCGCCACCGTCTTTGCTTTCGCAGTCCGCGTCACTTCGCAGCCGGAGCCTTCGGCCCATCCTTCGCAGCATCAGGCTTCTTGCCGAGCGCCTGCACCTGTCCGTGCAGATCCGCCACCTGCTTCTGCAAGCCGATCACCGCCGCCTTCAGCGCGTCGATCTGGCGGTTGGCGGCGTCCAGTTTCTGCTGCTGATCCAGCGACGCCTTGGTCAGCGCGCTCTTGAGAAAATTGACATTGCTCTGCAGACAGCCGGTGCGCCGCTCCATGGTCTTCTCGGCGGTGCAGATCTCGATGCCCGGCACGTCCTGCGCCAGCGCGGCAGTGGCCATCATCGACAGCACGCCCACGCAAATCATCCGCTTCATCATGTCCGCCTCGCTTTTCTTCCGCGCCTGTCCTGCAGTCCGCACGAACTGTCCCATAACGCGACGGCTCTGCGCGCCAAAGGTTGCGCGATCTTAAGCTTTGGAACGCGCGCAGAACGAAACGCGCCCGAATCAGAGATTCATACCACGCACGCCGATTCACGCATCGACATCTTGTGTCGCACCCGAAAACCATGTCCAGATGAGGCTGCGTGACTCCATGCGGGCGCGCCAAACGCGCTTCAATCGTTAACCTGTGCCACTGAGCGACGCATCACGAGTGATCCGACCCATGACGAACTTCCACGGTGTATTCCCCTACCTCGCCTCACCAATCACAGCCGACGGGCGCATCAAGACCGACGTGCTGGGCAAGCTCTGCGACGATCTGATCAAGGCGGGCGTGCATGGGCTGACGCCGCTCGGCTCCACCGGCGAGTTCGCCTATCTCGGCAGCGAGCAGCGCACCGCCGTGGTGAAGGCGACCGTGGACGCCGCGGCAAGGCGCGTGCCGGTGCTGGCGGGCGTCGCCTCCACCTCCATCGCCGATGCGGTGGCGCAGGCCAAAGCCTATCAGGCGCTCGGCGTGGACGGCATCCTCGCCATCCTCGAAGCGTACTTTCCGATCAAGGATGCGCAGGTGGAAGCGTATTTCCGCGCCATCGCCGACGCCGTCGACATTCCGGTGGTGATCTACACCAATCCGAATTTCCAGCGCTCGGACCTCACCCTCGATGTCATCGCGCGGCTCGCGACCCATCCGCGCATCGTCGGCATCAAGGATGCGTCCAACAACACCGGCCGCCTGCTCTCGATCATCAACCGCTGCGGCGACGACATGCAGGTGTTCGCGGCCTCGGCGCATATTCCGGCGGCGGTGATGCTGATCGGCGGCAAAGGCTGGATGGCGGGCCCGGCCTGCATCGTGCCGCGCCAGAGCGTGCAGCTTTATGAGCTGTGCAAGGCCGGGAAATGGAATGACGCCATTCCGCTGCAGAAGAAGCTGTGGCGCGTCAATGAAGTGTTCGCGCGGTTCAACCTTGCCGCCTGCATCAAGGCCGGGCTTCAGAGCCAAGGCTACGACGTCGGCGATCCGGTGCCGCCGCAGACGCCGCTGACGGCCGAAGAACGCAAGATCGTCGAGGGCGTGCTGCGGGAGGTGGGTTAGCTCTCCATCACGTCGAACGGAGCACGATCCCTCAACGTGTCGTCCCGGCGCAGGCCGGGACCCATAACCACTAACCTCTCAATCGAGACAAGAAGTCGAGCCGATCTTTGCAAATATTTTTACAGGGGTGATGGGTCCCGGCCTGCGCCGGGACGACGTAATTAACTCCTCCCTCGCCCCCGCTTCCGAAAGCCGACTTCGACGGCCCCGATGTGGCTTCTGCGGCACAGCCAAGCCCACAGACTTGGGCTATCAAAAGAGACTTGAGCTATTAAAGCTGCGGTTATTTTATTTCTTTTTTTGGAGATTTCCATGAAGGCGTTTTTGCTGGCAGGGACGGCTATCGTTGCGTTTGCGACGGCGGCATCAGCGGCCGATCTTGCTCCCCGCTCTTTCGTCAAGGCACCTGCGGCGACCGCCCGGACCCATAACTGGACCGGCTGTTATGCGGGCGGCCATGTCGGAGCCGGCTGGAGCAAAACCAACGTCACAGACGTCCCGGGCGTCATGAGCGTGAACGGCGCATTTGATATCGAAGGCGATACATCGGTGCTCGGCGGCGTTCAGCTTGGCTGCGACTATCAGTTTGCCAATGCCTGGGTCGTGGGCCTCGCAGGCGATTTCTCCGGCACCAACATCAAGGGAACGGTGGACGATCCGTTTTTCGGAAACAAGAATCCCGGCCCGGCTCAGATTCATACCCGCACGGATTGGCTCGCCAGCCTGAGCGGGCGGGTCGGCTATGCCTGGGACAACGTCCTGCTCTATGGCAAGGGCGGCGTCGGTTTCGCGCATGACCGCTACAGCCTCAGCAACTTCACCGCGACCGGAGGCGGTTTTTGCCAGTCCGGCGGCTTCGTCGCCTGTAATCCTGCCGGAAGTTTCAACCGGGTTGGCTGGGTCGCCGGTGCAGGCATCGAATGGGCGTTCGCGTCGAACTGGTCGGCCTTCATTGAATACGTTCACTACGGGTTCGATCAGAAAACCCTGTCGATCTCCGATCCCAATGCCGTGGGGCCGACGCCGCTTCGAGTTCGTCAGGATATCGACGTCGTTAAAGTCGGTGTGAACTATCGGTTCACGGCAGGTTCGATTGTCGCCCGTTACTAACGCTTTCCATCGCTCTCGATCTGCCTGCGAAGGCGCTGCCCCAGCGGCGTGGCCATGAAGGCGCGAAAAGCATCCGCTGTCCAAACCAGATGACGGCACGTCAGCGCCGTGCCGTCCGTCTGAGACGGCATCGTCGTTGCGGGACCGTCATCCCGCTGCCAGCCGAGCTTGAGCATATAGTCCATCGTCATCGTGTTGCGCTCGAGAACCGAGGCGTTGATCCGTTCCAGCTTCAACGCAGTAAAGAGATGCTGGATCACGGGGATGCCCGTCAGCACCGTCGCACCGGAATTCCGATGGCTCGATTCGCCGATGATGGCGTTGATCAACGCTTCGCGGCGTTCATGGTCGATATCGAAACGATAAAACCCGACATGCGCGCGCGTGCCGCGCTCGAAAATGCCGAGAAGCAGCCTCTCCCGCTGGTCGAAGCTTCGGATGTAATCGGCGATCTCATTCTTCGAGAGTGTGCGGGGTGCGACGTTCAGAACGTGGACCATCCACGGGTCCGACAGCCACTCGCCCCAGCGATCGGATGCATCTTCCCGCTTGATCGTGCGCAGAAAGTATCGTCCGCAAGGAAACCATAACTGCTGCTTGGGATAACGGGGCGTCATGGAATGCGCATCCGGCTCATTTGTAACCTGACCGCGGAATATCTCACGAAGCTACGCCCCCGCCGGCTTGCGCCGGTCCAGCGCGGCCAGCGCATCGGCGAGAACGCCACGGATGCGCGCGGCTTCTTTTTCGTCGATCAGGGACGGATCGAGATAGAAATCGAGCCCGGCCGCGCGCTCGACCATCACGTTCCCCTTCGCGCCCGACGCATCCGACAGGTTGTCCACCGCATAGGGGACCACCTCGCGGCTGATGCCCTTCATGGTGATCGGCGGCAGCGGATGCGCCTCGACCACATCGCTCACCAGCGCGTAGGTTTCATAGCTGACCACGATACGGCCCGGCTCGGCGATGGACTGAAGCCGCGCAGCAAGGTTCGCCTCCGCGCCGATGATCGTGTAGTCCATGCGGTCCGCGCTGCCGAAATTGCCGACATTGCAATAGCCGGAATTGATGCCGATGCGCGTCCTGAACGGCTGCTCGATGCCTTCCGAGCGCCATTTCGCGTTCAGCTCCACCAGGCGGCGCTGCATTTCCCACGCCATCTTCAGGCACGCCTGCGCGTCCAGCCGCTCGCCCTTGGTCTCCGGATCTCCGAAGAAAATCAGCATCGCATCGCCGATGAACTTGTCGATGGTGCCGCCATGGGCCAGCGCGATGGCGGACATTTCCGTGAAGTATTCGTTGAGAAGCTGCGTGATGGCTTCCGGCTGAAGGCGCTCGGTGGTCGCGGTGAAGTTCTGGATGTCGGAGAAGAAGATCGTCAGCTTCTTGCGCTCGGTGTGAATGGTCACATCCTTCTGGCCGCTGAAGATGCTCTTGTAGATCTGGGGCGAGATGTAGCGCGATATCTTCATGGAGAGCGAGGCGAGAAAGTCGTTGTTGGCCTCAAGCTCCCTGTTCATGCCCATGATCTGCAGCGACTGGCGGCGCTGCATGGCGAGGAACGACACGCCGCAGATCGCGGTCAGCGCGAAGTAGGCGAGCAGATATTTGAACGAGAAGATATTCGCCGCGATCGGCTGCGCGATAATGACCTCCTGAATGCCGCGCACGTCGCCGACCTTCCAGTCCGTCTTCGGACTCTCGGGATGCGAGTTGTGACAACTGACGCAGGCCGCGCCCATGACGATCGGCGCGACGAGGCGCACCCGGTCGCTGAACAGCGAATGCGAGGCGTCCTCGATCTTCTGATCCGGATTGGCGCGCAGGCTGGCGAGCGCGTTTGTCTCGAAGGCGTCGAGCTGGTGCGGCGTGCGGTTTTTGAACGGATAGTCCGAGACGAAGCGATAGACGATGTTCTGCTGCTGTTCGCTGATCACCTTGCCGAGTTCGAGCGAGAGCGTCGCCGGGATCGGCACCGCGCCGGGCACGGTCTCGTAATTGTGGATCACCTGCGTCTGGCCGGAATGCGCAAGAATGCGGCCGACCACGTTGCTGGCATAATAGCTGCGCACGCTGGTGACCAGCGAGTTGAGATCGGTGGCCTGCCGCCGCAGCGCCGCCTCGCCGAGGGTTGTCAGGTCGAGCCACACCGCCACCGGCAGCAATGCCAGCAGCAGCGCGATCAGGATGCCGGTCAATATGCCGCGCGAACGGAGATAGCCGGGAGTTGCCGCGTTCATCGGGGTCTTCCATTCCTGCCGGGGACGGCCATATGATTCCATACAATGGTTTGCGTGAAGCCGTCATGGCAAACCACAGAGGGGTTACCATCATCCTTCCGCGGAACGCCGCATGCCGCTGAAGCGTTAAAACAGGCGGCAATCGGCAGGAATCAACGCAGACATCAGGGGTCTCGGCATGGTCAAGGTGGTTTACGAAGTGGTCGAGCACGACGGCGGATGGGCCTACAAGTTCAACGGCGTTTTCTCGGAAACCTATCCGACCCGCGAGGCGGCGCATGCCGCGGCGACCCGCGCCGCCAACGAGCAACGCGTGCCCGGCCGTACCGAGGAAATCCAGTATGAGGACGGCCAGGGCAACTGGCGCTCGGAAACCGCCGCGGGCAACGACCGCCCGGTCACCGAGGTGGTGGACAAGAAAGCGCCGTGAAACGGCGCCCGCCGATTGCCACGCGTCTTCGCGCCGTCTAGAAAGCCCGCATGAATCCGGGGCGCTCCTTACAGAACTGGCTGAACTCGCACGGGCTCGGCGCGATCATCGCGGCCGTGCTCGGCGTGATCGTCGTGCTCGCCCTCATTCTGGTGGTCGGCGGCTATTATATCGTCACGCCGTGACGTTGCAGCCGTAAGACTATCGCAGGGGCAACACGTCCATCAACAATTGCGATTGTCATCACCGGCCTTGTGCCGGTGATCCCGATGCCTTGAGCACATGCCCTATTCATCGGGATGCCCGGGACAAGCCCGGGCATGACACAAGATGGCGACGCAGGGACCGCTACTTCTCGTCGCGGAAATACGGCTCGACCGGCCCGGTCAGCTTGATGGTCAGCGGATTGCCGTAGCGGTCCTTGGCATTACCGGCGGTGACGCGAATCCAGCCTTCGCTGACGCAATACTCCTCGACATTGTTCTTCTCTGCGCCCTTGAAGCGGATGCCGACATCGCGCGACAGCACTTCCGCATTGTAATACGGGCTGCGGGGATCGGTGGAGAGGCGGTCGGGCAGTTGGCTCATGGTCTGTATCCTGATCTATCCAAGGTCTCGAATCACACGCTCTCTTTACAGGAGCTTTTCAATCTCCACAGCCAGCGCCTGCGGCGCGGTGGTCGAGCCGTGGCGCGCCACGACCTTGCCGCTGCGGTCCACCAGAAACTTGGTGAAATTCCACTTGATCGCCTTGGAGCCCAGCACGCCGGGCCTCTCGCTCTTGAGGTAATCGAACAGCGGCAGCGCATGGTCGCCGTTGACGTCGATCTTGCCGAACATCGGAAACGTGACGTCGTATTTCGTCGCGCAGAATTCCGCGATCTCGTTCGCCGTGCCCGGCTCCTGACCGCCGAACTGGTTGCACGGAAAGCCGAGCACCGCAAAACCGCGCGGACCATAGGCCCGCTGCAACGCCTCGAGCTGCGCGTATTGCGGCGTGAATCCGCAGGCGCTCGCGGTGTTGACGATCAGCAGCACCTTGCCCTCGAACGCTTTCAGCGGCTGATCCTTGCCGTCGAGAGTCGTGGCCGCAAAATCGTAGACGGTGGTCAAATCTTTCCTCCACAAAGGTGCTGGCCAGTCCGGGTCAAAACCATCCGCCGTCATTGCGAGCGAAGCGAAGCAATCCAGCGGTCTTCGTGCAAGGCCTGAACACCCTGCAAATCAGGAATGGATTGCGTCGTCGCTTCGCTCCTCGCAATGACGGAACAAAGCCGATGGTTTACGTCCGGAACCCGCCCTTTTGCTGGTCGGCCAGCCAGTCGGACAGCTTCGCCGGTCCGGCCTTCTTGCTGCTGCCGGACGCAGCCTTTTTCGCGCCGGTCTTCTTCACCGTCCGGCTCGCCGTGCGGGCCGGAGCCGCAGCCGCCTCCGCCGCTTCCCGGGCGAGGCGCAGCGCGCGCAGCTTTTCCATGTTGGCGCGCACCGCGCGGCCTTCGGCCTCATACTCCGCCATCGTCTTGTGGTTTTGGCCGTCAGGTGTTTTGGTCTTGTCGTTCATGGTCATCCTTTTTGGGCCGGCACCGGCCATCGTTTTGCGGCTCCTTTAGCCGATCCGGATCGCCCTGTCTCGCATCGCGGCAACCTCGCCCACCGGCCGCCGTTGACGCGAAATTGGCGGACACCGCGCGACACCGGTGCTTGCCCGGAGCGTCGGAAAGCCACAATTATTCTGCATTCAGGCCAAAGCTTTGCCGATGATCGAGGCTTTGCCGTTCCTTCAAGGTCGAGACGCGCGTTTGGCGATGCGGACCATATATATTGTGCTGATCGGCGCCGCGGGCATCGCGGCGGGCGTCGGCGGCTGGCTGTTCGGCGAGGAACTGTTCCTGCAGCGCGCCTCCGCATCGCTGACGCCGGACGAGGCGCCGGTGGAGACGCGCTATCCCGTCTCCAACACCATGATCAAGCAGGACCGCATCGTCGCCTCCCCGCGTCCGGCGGACGTTCCGGATGCGCCGCCGAACGACATACTGGAAACCGCGCGCGCCTGGCTGGCCGCGCCGGTGACGCTGCCGCGCTCGGCGGTCGCGCGCCCCGAAAAGCCGTCGCGACTGTTCCTCAACGACACCCAGATCGCAGGAATCCGCAAGCGCCTAAACCTGACGCCCGCGCAGCAGAAATACTGGCAGCCGGTGGAAACGGCGCTGCGCGAAGTGACGCTGCAGGTCGAGGACTATCAGAAACGGCTGAAGCGGCGCGACGACTCGTTTGACACCAACAGCGACGCGATCCAACGGCTGAAGATCGCGACCCGCGCGCTCTACACCCAGCTCACCGGCACGCAGAAGAACGACCTTACGCTGCTGGTGCGGATGACGGGCCTCGGCCCGGCCTTCGCGGAACTGACGGGCACGAAAGCCGCGAAGAACGCGAGCGAGGATTCAAGGTAGCGTCCATCTTCGTCATTGCGAGCGAAGCGAAGCAATCCATTCTTGGGCAGGTCAAGAATGGATTGCTTCGTCGCTATCGCTCCTCGCAATGACGGCGAGATTGCAAGTCGTCGTCCGCGCCTGCGGGAGGACGGCCGGATATTTTGTACTACGCCTAATTCAAAAACTCGTTCGTCAGTTCGCCGATGCCGTCGATGGCGACGGTCACCGTGTTCACCGGCTCCTTCATCACACCGACGCCGAGCGATGTGCCGCAGGCGATGATGTCGCCCGGCAGCAGCGTCATCTCCTGCGAGATCTTGCTGACCAGCTCCTGCGCCGAAAAGATCATGTCCGAAATCCTGTAGTTCTGCCGCTCCGCACCGTTGAGAATGGTGCGCACCGTCAGCGAAGCCGGATCGATATCCGTCACGATGGCGGGACCGAACGGACAGAAATCGTCGAAGCCCTTGGCCCGCGCCCATTGCGGGAAGGTCGGATCACGGTTCAGCACATCGGCGGCGGTGATGTCGTTCACGCAGGTGTAGCCATGAATATAATCGTCGGCGTCCGCAACAGAGACATTGCTGCAACGCCTGCCGATCACGATGGCGAGTTCGCCCTCATAGACCACCTTGCCGTCATAGGATTTTGGCTTGCGCACCACCGCGCCGGGCGCGGCCGCCGTGGTCGGCGCCTTGAGAAGATAGAGCGGCTCCGGCGGTTCGGGCTTTTCCAGCTTCGCCGCCAGCGCGTGAAAATTATTCCACAGCGCGATGATCTTGGTCGGCTCGCACGGCGCGAGCAGTTCGACCTCCGCCAGCTTCAGCCGCCGCCCGTTCGGCTGTGAGACGCCGAACATGTCGCCGTTGTGAGCCGCGATCACGCCATCCGTCAGCGTGCCGAAATGAATCTCGTCCTGATGGCGAAAGCGAATCCAGTGGGTCACTGTGAAGAACTCCGATGAAAAACCAGCAGACAGTCGTCATTGCGAAGAGCCATTGGCGCGTGTACGCGCGTCTTCGACCCACTATGGCGACGAAGCAACTCAACGGTCTTGTCGTTCGTCCTTCTGCTGTGTCCCGGGCGCGATGCAACGCGCCAGCGTTGCTTCGCAGAACCGGGACCGTCACGCATACGATCCGCGACGGCCCCGGCTCTGCGGAGCGGCATAAAGAATGCCGCACCGCGTCCGGGGCACCGGAATGTGCCAGACAGCATCTCAATACAGCCCCGCCACCTTCGCGCGCTGCCGCGTCAGCGCCAGCACGGTGTCGATGGTCGGCGTCGGCACGTTGGTGAGCTTGCCCATCTCCTGCACCACGGTGACCAGCGGATCGATTTCCATCGGCCGGCCGCGCTCGAGGTCCTGCAGCATCGAGGTCTTGTGTGCGCCGACCTTGCGGCCGCCTTCAATGCGCCGGTCCACATCGACGCGGAATTTCACGCCGAAGGATTCAGCGATCTGCTGCGCCTCCACCATCATGGCGCGGGTGACGGCGCGCGTGCCGGGATCGCCGCACAGAACGTCCAGCGTCGCATGGGTCAGCGCGCTGATCGGATTGAACGAGACGTTGCCCCAGAGCTTGAGCCAGATTTCATCGCGAATGCTGTCCAGCACCGGCGCCTTCAGCCCGGCTTTCTCGAACAGCGCGGACAGGTCTTCGATCTCGGCGCTCTTCTCGCCCGACGGTTCGCCGAGCGGAAACTTGTCGCCGTAGACATGGCGGATCACGCCCGGCGCTTCGATCTCGGTTGCCGGATAGACCACGCAGCCGATCGCCCGCTCCGGCCCCAGCTCCTTCCACTGCCGCCCGCCGGGATCGATGCTTTCCAGCGTCGCGCCCTCGCAGGCATTGCCGTGCTTGTAGAAGTACCAGTACGGAATGCCGTTCACCGCCGTGACCACGCGGGTGTTCGGCCCGAGCAGCGGCTGCATCGCATCCAGCACGCCGGTGATCGAATGCGCCTTCAGGCAGATGATCACGACATCCTGCACGCCGAGCTCAGTGGGATTGTCTGTGCAGCGCGGATGCACCACGCGCTCCTCGTCACCGATCAGGAGCTTGAGGCCGTTGGCCTTCATCGCCGCGAGATGAGCGCCCCGCGCCACGAGACTGACATCGGCGCCCGCCAGCATGAGCTGCACGCCGAGATAACCGCCGATCGCGCCCGCGCCGTAAATACAGATTTTCATGACACACCCTGAAATGGTCGCAACAAATCATCGCGTGCGCTCGCGCGCCCGCCGTGTGGTGGTTCGCAATGGACGTCAGTCGGATCGCAGTGAGTGACTTAAAAAAACAGGGCGCAATCACCGAACGGGGGATCGTCTGGCGATTGCGCCCTGCAGGGAGAACCGCTCAGGCAAACGCCGGCACAGCCGTTCTCGATTCCGGAATTGCGAGGGCGCCGAGATCAGCCACGGCGTTGAGGTCACGCATGCTGATCACGCCGATCAGACCGTGATCGTCGATCACCGGAAGATGGCGGATGTGATGGCTGTCCATCAGGTCGCGCACATGATCGAGCGTGTCGGAGGAGCGGCACGACACCAGCTTCTGAACCGAGATCAGCGCGGAGACTTTCATCGCAAGCGCAGTCGGACCATGTTCGGCGACGGCGCGCGCGACATCGCGCTCCGAGAACATGCCGACGGCGACATTGCCTTCGGTGCGGCAGACATCCTTCACCACCAGCGCGCCGACATTCTCGTTCTGCAGCAGACGCGCTGCGGTGGCGACCGTCTCGTTCATGCGGACGGTGGCGATACGGGTGTTCTTCCTGTTCAGGATATCTCCGACTCTCATCACAGCCTCCGTCTCCGGTCAGGGGACATGCGTCCCCGGGGTGCTTGCGCCCGGAATGTTTTCGCTCCCGGGAGTGTTGCGTCAGAGGGACGAGTGTCCCTGCTCGACACCGCAAGATTGGTATACATTATACCAAGAGTCAATCAGATCATATTCCTATTTTGCGGTGGCGTGCCACCACATGCCGGACCTGATTTTTCGGACAAACTGGTCGTCATGATCCCGCCGCCGTCCCGCCTTTTGCAGCAAGGTTCGTCACGGTTTGGCCTTATGCAGCGATACAGACGCCAACTCATCCGCAAGGTCTTGGGACCACGCAGGATTATTCGTTTTCGTCCCGGCGCAGGCCGGGACTCATCGCCACCGCATTCTCGGCAAGAAAATGAGCGCATCGTCGCGCACAACATTGACCGTCAGGGAGTCTGGGTCCCGGCCTGCGCCGGGACGACGTTGTGGAAGCAAAAGCAAAAATAAAAGCGAGTTCTGATCCTCATGGTGAGGAGCGAGGCGAAGCCTCGCGTCTCGAACCATGAGAGAAACGCACCTCATCCTTCGAGACGCAACGCTACGCGTTGCTCCTCAGGATGAGGCGCACAGCGTTCGCACTATCCCCGCAGCACATCCACCAGCGTCTTGCCGAGTCGCGCGGGCGACGGCGAGACGCGGATGCCCGCCGCCTCCATCGCCGCGATCTTCGATTCCGCATCCCCCTTGCCGCCGGAGATGATCGCACCGGCATGACCCATGCGACGCCCCGGAGGCGCGGTGCGGCCCGCGATGAATCCGACCATCGGCTTCTTGCGGCCGCGCTTCGCTTCATCCTTGATAAACTGCGCCGCGTCTTCCTCGGACGATCCGCCGATCTCGCCGATCATCACGATCGACTTGGTGTCGGGATCGGCGAGAAACAGTTCGAGCATCGAAATGAAATCCGTGCCTTTCACCGGATCGCCACCGATGCCGACCGCGGTGGTCTGGCCGAGACCTTCGGCCGAGGTCTGATACACGGCTTCATAAGTCAGTGTGCCGGAACGCGAGACGATGCCGACATTGCCCTTCTTGAAGATGTTGCCGGGCATGATGCCGATCTTGCATTCGCCCGCCGTCATCACGCCGGGACAGTTCGGCCCGATCAGCCGCGAGTTCGATCCTTCGAGCGCGCGCTTGACGCGCACCATGTCCGCCACCGGAATGCCTTCGGTGATGCAGACGATCAGCGGCACGTCCGCATCGATCGCCTCGCAGATCGCATCCGCCGCGCCCGGCGGCGGCACATAGATCACGGTTGCATCGGCGCCGGTTTTTTCCCGCGCCTCGGCGACCGTGTCGAACACCGGCAGGCCGAGATGGGTCGATCCGCCCTTGCCGGGCGACGTGCCTCCGACCATCCGCGTGCCGTAGAGCGCCGCCTGCTCGGAGTGAAAAGTGCCGTTTTTCCCGGTAAAACCTTGGCAAATGACCTTGGTGTTGCTGTCGATGAGAATGGCCATTACGCGGCTTCCTTCCGTGTGGCGCGAACGATTTTCTGCGCGGCGTCGTCGAGATCGTCCGCGGCGACGACATTGAGTCCGGACTCGGCGATGACCTTCTTGCCCAGTTCGACATTGGTGCCTGCGAGGCGCACCACCAGCGGCACCGCGAGGCCGACCTCGCGCACCGCGGCGACAACGCCCTCTGCAACCACATCGCAGCGCATGATGCCGCCGAAGATGTTGACCAGGATTCCCTTCACGTTCGGATCGGACGTGATGATCTTGAACGCCGCGGCGACCTTCTCCTTGGTCGCGCCGCCACCGACGTCGAGGAAGTTCGCCGGGGTCGCGCCATAGAGCTTGATGATGTCCATAGTCGCCATCGCAAGACCCGCGCCGTTGACCATGCAGCCGATGGTGCCTTCGAGCGCGATGTAGTTGAGATCGTATTTCGACGCCTCGATTTCCTTCTCGTCCTCTTCGGTGAGATCGCGCAGCTTGACGATGTCGGGATGGCGGTAGAGCGCGTTGGAATCGAAATTGATCTTGGCGTCGAGGCAGCGCAGCTCACCCTGCTTCGTGACCACCAGCGGATTGATTTCCAGCATCGCCATGTCGGTGGTGACGAAGGCGTTGTAGAGCTGCGCGGTCAGCTTCTCGGCCTGCTTGGCAAGATCGCCTTCGAGGCCGAGCGCCTGCGCGACATGGCGGCCGTGATGCGACATCACGCCGGTGGCGGGATCGACCGAGAAAGTCACGATCTTCTCCGGCGTATCATGCGCCACCTTCTCGATGTCCATGCCTCCTTCGGTCGAAACCACATAGGCGATGCGCGATGTCTCGCGATCGACCAGCATCGAGAGATAGAATTCCTTTGCGATGTCGGAGCCGTCTTCGATGTAGAGACGATTGACCTGCTTGCCTGCCGGGCCGGTCTGCACCGTCACCAGAGTCTTGCCGAGCATGTCCTTCGCGAAGCTTGCAACTTCATCCACCGACTTCGCGAGCCGCACGCCGCCCTTCGCATCCGCAGGCAATTCCTTGAACTTGCCCTTGCCGCGACCACCGGCGTGAATCTGCGACTTCACCACATAGATCGGACCGGGCAACGACTTCGCTGCGGCAATCGCTTCGTCGACTGTGAAGGCCGGCGCTCCCGCCGACACCGTCACACCGAAATTTTTCAGGACAGCCTTGCCCTGATACTCGTGAATGTTCATGGCGCTCTCCCTCTCGAGCCTGGGCCGGAATGCCCTGTTTTCCCGGGCCTTTTTGGCTTGATGACCTTGTTGTATTATGTATACCAGAGATTGCCCGGGCTCCGGATGCAAGTCAAATGGTTTCGTGACCACCGGCAGAAAAAGAAAAGGCGCGCTCACCTGACGATGAGCGCGCCTTTAAAGCGTTGGACGATGAGGCGTCAGGCCATCGCCGCCGATTTCTCGACGACCGATTTACGCCATGGCTTCAGCACCACGAGAGCGAGAAGCGACGCGAGAATGTTCGCGCCTGCGGCGACCAGGAACACCGCGTCCCAGTTGCCGTGCGACTGCTGCAGATAGTTCGCAGCCGGCACCAGCAACGCGGCCGTGCCTTTCGCCGTATAGAGCAGACCGGCATTTGTGGTGGCGAACTTCGATCCGAACGTATCGGTGCAGGTCGATGGGAAGAGCGAGTAGATCTCACCCCAGGCGAAGAACACTGCACCGGACAGGATCACGAACCACACCGGGTTCTGGCCCCACAGATACAGCAGGTAGATGCCGACTCCTTCGAGACCGAACGCGATGAACATCGTGTTCTCGCGGCCGATCTTGTCGGACACCCAACCGAAGAACGGACGGGTCAGACCGTTCAGGATGCGATCGAAGGTCGCTGCGAACGTCACCGCCGTCATGGTCATCGCCATCAGAGTGACGGGCGTATTGTCGATCTTCCAGTCCGCCGCGATCGGCTTCAGGTTCGCGGTGATCATCAGACCACCAGCGCCGACAATCACGAACATGAAGTACATCAGCCAGAAAATAGGATGGCGGATGACTTCGGTCGGCGTGTAGTTGCGGCGGGTCTGCTGCAGGCTGGCGTTCACCACTGGCGGCGGCACCTGCCCGGCCTTGGGCGCAAACAGCAGGAACGAGAGAATGACGATGATGATGCCCTGCCCCAGACCGAAATAAAGGAAGGTGTTCTGGAAGCCGTCGTTCTTGATCATCGCCTGGATCGGCGCGACCGTGAGCGCCGAGCCCGCACCGAAGCCTGCGGCGGTGATGCCCGCTGCAAGACCACGCTTGTCCGGAAACCATTTCAGCGCATTGCCGACACAGGTGCCGTAAACAGCGCCGGCGCCGATGCCCGCAATGATCATCCCGAGATAGAAGCCGTTAAGGGTCGTGGCCTGCGCATTGATGACCCAGCCGACCGCACAAAGGATTCCACCAAACAGCACGACGATTCGCGGACCATACTTGTCGACGAACCAGCCTTCGACAGGCACCAGCCACGTCTCGAACAGAACGAAGAGCGTGAAGGCCCACTGGATCGACGCGCGATCCCATCCGAACTTTTTCTGAATGTCGGGGACGAAGAACGTCCAGCCGTATTGATAGTTGGCGATCATCACCATCGCCGCAACGCCGATGGCCAACTGAACCCAGCGATAGGTATCGCTAACGCGTGCGGCTGACGGAGCCGCCGAATGAACTGCATCAGTCATAGTTCCTCCCGAGGCGCCCTTGTTCTGTTGAGGTTGTGACAGGCGCTACCAGTCGCGCAGACTGGTATATGATATGCCAGCGCGCAAGAGGTATTGTGAGGTTCCAGCGTATTTTCTCGCGGTAATATTTGACCGATCAGGCAAAAGAAATGGCCCCGGCATGCCGCCGGGGCCATCCTGTATTACCATCAGCAAAAGTAAAGCCGGTTCGGGAATACCCTACATGTCTAGGCCATGAGCCTGCTTTCGAGCTGAAGGAGAGGCTCCACCTCCATTCTTTATGTCGCCGTTCTCGGCGTCCGTGACGTCATTCGCGCCCACCCGTTCGAGATCAATGGCCAGAACAGCGCGATCAAACCAAGCGTCATGATCGTTCCAACCAGACCGTTGGAGAAGAACACGCCAAGACTCCCTTGCGATCCGAGCAGCGATTGCCGGAAGGCTTCTTCGGCCTTGTCGCCCAGCACGATGGCGAGCACCAGCGGCGCCATCGGATAGTTGCACTTCTTCATCACATAACCGGCGACGCCGAACACCATCATCATCACCACGTCGAAGGTGTTGTTATGGACGGTGTAAGCGCCGATCGCGCAAAGCACCAAAATCACCGGCGCGATGATGCTGAACGGAATGCGCAGGATCGCAGCGAACAGCGGCACGCATGTCAACACCACGAGCAGCCCGACCAGATTGCCAAGATACATGCTGGCGATCAGCCCCCACACGAATTCCTTCTGCTCGACGAACAGCAGCGGTCCGGGTTGCAAGCCCCAGATCAAGAGGCCGCCGAGCAACACTGCGGCCGTGGGGGAGCCAGGCACGCCGAGCGAGAGCATCGGCAACAGCGCGGCGGTGCCTGCCGCATGCGCAGCAGTCTCCGGCGCGACCACGCCTTCGATCTCGCCCTTACCGAAGTTCTTGCCCTGTTTGGACATGCGCTTGGCGATCCCGTAGCTCATGAAGGAGGCTGGCGTCGCGCCTGCGGGCGAGATGCCCATCCACACGCCGATCAGGCACGAGCGCAGCGAAGTCGCCCAGTAACGCGGCAGATCTTTCCACGTCTCCCACACGACCTTGGCATTGATCTTGGCGGACTTGCCGCGGAAGTTAAGCCCCTCCTCCATGGTCAGGAGAATTTCGCCAATTCCGAACAGACCGATGACCGCGATCAGGAAGTCGAAACCGTTCAGCAGTTCGGTGAAGCCGAACGTCAGGCGCAACTGCCCGGTGATGCTGTCGAGGCCGACAGACGCCAGCGCGAAGCCGATCATCATGGCGACGATTGTTTTAAAGGGCGGCTCCTTGCCCATGCCGATGAAACTGCAGAACGCGATGAAGAAGACCGCGAACTTCTCCGCCGGACCGAACTGAAGCGCGAATTTCGCAACCAGCGGCGCGACCAGCGTGATCATGATCACGGCGAACAGCGCGCCGACGAACGATGATGTGAAGGCGGCGGTGAGGGCTTCACCGGCCTTTCCTTTCTGCGCCATGGGGTGGCCGTCGAATGTCGTCGCCACCGACCACGGCTCGCCGGGAATGTTGAACAGCACCGATGTGATAGCGCCGCCGAACAGAGCGCCCCAGTAAATACACGACAGCATGATGATGGCGGAGGTTGGCGACATGCTGAAGGTCAGCGGCAACAGGATCGCCACGCCATTTGCGCCGCCGAGACCCGGCAGAACTCCGATGACCACGCCGAGCATGATGCCGACGATCATCACCAGGATGTTGAACGGCTGCAACACGGTCGCAAAGCCGTGGAACAGGTTTACAATCTCTTCCATATCGATATTCCCAACCGCAGCTTGAATTTCTTAGAGACCGAGCAGTTCTTCCAATGGTCCTTTGGGCAACGGGATCAAGAACCATTTCTCAAAGAACATGTAGAGGGCGAACGGCGTGCCGAACGCCACGATGATTGCCGTGGTCCACGGATATTTTCCGAGCCACTTCATGAACAGCGCGATGAGAATGAAAGACGCGACATAGATGCCGAGATAAGGAATCAGCAGCGCGTAGACTGTGGTCGGCACAAGGACGCAAAGAACCTGCCCGAGCTGTCCCCATTCGGAAAAGAGCTGGCCATCATCCTTTTCCATCAGAAGCTGCGCGCAGTTTACGAGGCTCGCGCAAATAATGATGACGCCGATGTAAAACGGGAAGAAACCTGACTTCGGACCCTCCGGGCCCCAGCCGATACCAACCTTCATGCTGCCGATGATGGTGATCACGCCAAGCAGGATACAGAATATCCCGACGCCCAGCTCCGTCCATCGATGCGATGGCCCGCGCGGCTCAACCCCAGACGAATGCTCGCTCATATTTTCCCCACGCTCGAGTCTTTCACCGCTTCGCAGAAATGGAGAGAGACGCTCGATTATTGTTTTTGACGGGTTTTCTTCACGCGAACCGGTTTTGGCTTCGCTCGAAAACATTCTGGAATTTGCCGGCGGATGCGATCCGCCGGCAATACCGGTTGACGCAATTACTGTGTCGCGGCCAGGAAGCCTGCGTCCTTCATAAGAGCGCGATGGCGCTTCTCTTCATTTTCAACCCACGTCGTGTATTCGGGGCCGACCATCATGGTCTGATTGAAGGCACCGTCCTTCATCAGAGTCTTCCACTCCGGGGTTTCGCGCACCTTCTTGAAAACATCGATGTAGTAATCGACCTGATCCTTGGTGGCTTTTGGCGAGGTAAAGAAGCCGCGCAGCATCACATATTCGACATCGAGCCCCTGCGACTTGCAGGTCGGAATGTCGCCCCATGCCTTTCCATCCGCCATCACATCCTTGTAGGGCAACGCCTTGCCGTCGAACACGCACAGCGGACGAACCGCTCCGCCGCGCCATTGCGAAACAGCCTCGATCGGATTGTTGACGGTGGAATCGATGTGCTTGCCCACGAGCTGGACCGCAACTTCGCCGCCGCCGCGATAAGGAATGTAGGTGAACTTGGCACCAGTCGCCTTCTCGATCGCCACCGTGATGATCTGGTCTTCCTGCTTCGATCCGGTGCCGCCCATCTTGAATTCACCGGGCTTCGCCTTGGCCGCCGCGATGTAGTCCTTGACCGACTTGTAGGGGCTGTCCGCATTCACCCAGAGAACGAACTCGTCGAGCGCCATCATCGCGACCGGCGTCAGGTCCTTGTAGCTGAAGGGGATGCCGGTCCCGAGCGGTGTCGTGAACAGGTTCGACAGAGTAATGACCAGCTTGTGCGGATTTCCAGCCGAGCTTTTGACGTCGAGGAAGCCTTCGCCGCCCGCTCCGCCGGCCTTGTTCACCACCACCAGCGGCTGCTTCATCAGGCTGTGCTTGGTGATGATGCCCTGGATGGTGCGCGCCATCTGGTCCGCGCCGCCGCCAGTGCCTGCAGGGACGATGATCTCCACCGGCCGTGTCGGCTCCCATGCCGCTGACGCGGGGACGGAAGCGAGCGCCGCTCCCAGCGACACGCCGATGGCAAGCGTAAGACCGGATGTTCGTTTAGATGGCAACATCATCGCGTTTCTCCCATTCGTTGTTTTGTGCCGCTCAACGGCGGCTTAACGTCGAAATCTGCCTTGCGGGCAGATCTGGATTCCGTTTGCGGTAACGCCGCTTGCTTCCTCCAAGCCTGTTCAGGACAAAAACTTGAGCGCGTGTTCGACACGCGCAGCATATCCGCCCGTGCATACGCACGACCGGCCAGCCGTTTTCATTGTCAGTGAGTTCGCGCCAAAGGCCACCGCGCCGGCAGGCAATTCCCGCTGCGGCTGCCGGGACACCGCGTGCACGGTATCGACCATTGTCCCTCCCCAGGCGCGCTGTTCTGTTTTCAAAGAGATCGACAACCGCTGCCTGAAACGCATCGTTGTATGCGATATGCCAGCACACAAGGCCCGTCTTGCGGTCCCACCATCTGGCACTGCGGCATCATGCACGACGCGAACAACAAAAAGGCCCCGGAGAACCGGGGCCTTTTTTACAAAGCCTGAGAGCACCCGCTCGCGATTATGCGCGCGCGGTCAGTGCCTTATTGCTCAGATGCCGAAGCGCGGCAGATCGCCGTTCTTGATAGAAATGCGAGCGCTGTTCATCAGAAAATTGTCAACAATCGCAAGGAGCTGGCCAAAGAGGCCGTTCGAGGAAGCAACGCCGATGGAAGCGGTCTTGGACATTGGAGAGCCTTTCGAAGAGGGTAAACTCGGCGGCATTTCTTCGCCGCGACAGGCCCATCGTATGTATACCAGATGCCAGACTCAACGCATGATTTCGCATAGCAGCATTCGCTTCATCGCATCGCAACATCGCACCTTTGGTGCGACAAAATGTCCCAGATTCTGCACACAGGATCAGAGACTTACCGGTAATTGGAAACCATTGAAAAAGGGCCGACGCGACGCGCCGGCCCTTCATTGTCGGTGTGTTCGCGACGCTTATTCGGCCGCTTCAACTTTTCGCGGCGGCGACACCGCTCCTGAATTGTGAATCTCGGCGACCTGATTGTCATTGAAGCCGAGAACGTCCTTCAGGATTTCGTCAGTGTGTTCGCCGAGCAGCGGCGAGCGCTTCACAACGGTCGGGCTGTCCGAAAGCTTGATCGGGTTGCCGACCGACAGATACTTGCCGCGCGTCGGATGATCGACCTCGACGATGGTGCCGGTGGCGCGCAGCGACTGGTCTTCCGCCAGTTCCTTCATCGACAGGATCGGACCGCACGGAATGTCGTCCTTGTTGAGGATCTCCATCGCTTCGAACTTGGTCTTGGTCATGGTCCACTGTTCGATGCGCGCGAAGATCTCGTTGAGGCGCGGCAGGCGTGCCGCCGGCTTGGCGTAATCTGGATGGGTCTTCCAGCCGGGCTCGCCGATCACGTCGCAAATCTTCTCCCAGACCGGAGCCTGGGTGATGAAGTAGATGTAAGCGTTCGGATCGGTATCCCAGCCCTTACACTTCAGAATGCGACCCGGCTGGCCGCCGCCCGAGTCGTTGCCGGCGCGCGGCACGGCATCGCCGAACGGAATGCCCTCGCCGAACTGGCTGTATTCCTTGAGCGGACCATGGGCAAGGCGCTGCTGATCGCGCAGCTTCACGCGCGACAGGTTGAGCACGCCGTCCTGCATCGCAGCCGTGACCTTCTGGCCTTTGCCGCTCATCGTGCGATGATAGAGCGCGGTGACGATGCCGAGCGCGAGATGCAGGCCGGTACCCGAGTCGCCGATCTGCGCGCCGGTCACCAGTGGAAGACCATCGCGGAAGCCCGTGGTCGATGCCGCACCGCCGGTGCACTGCGCGACGTTCTCATAGACCTTGCAGTCTTCATACGGGCCGGGGCCGAAGCCCTTGATCGACGCCACGATCAGTTTCGGATTGATCTTCTGGATGGTCTCCCAGGGGAAGCCCATGCGGTCCAGCACGCCGGGACCGAAATTCTCGACCAGCACGTCGCAGGTCTTCATCAGAGCAGTGAGAACTTCCTTGCCCTTCGGGTTTTTGGTGTCGAGCGTGATCGAACGCTTGTTGTGGTTCAGCATCGTGAAGTAGAGGCTGTCCGCGTTCGGCACGTCCTGAAGCTGGCCACGGGTGATGTCACCAACGCCCGGACGCTCCACCTTGATCACGTCGGCGCCGAACCAGGCCAGCAACTGCGTGCAGGTGGGGCCGGACTGAACGTGGGTGAAATCGAGAATGCGAACGCCCTTCAGCGCCTGTGTCATGGTCTGCTACTCCGTATCCGCCGGCGCCTTCTGACACCGGGTGCGAGGACTGAAATCAGCCGGGACCGAATGCCCCGGCAGCGTCATGTTGAGTTTGTTACGATCGTCCGGTTCTTGGCGCCGGACGCTTATTTCTTCTTCAAGGCACTCTGCGGATTGAGGTTGCCGATACGACCGCTTTCGCTGCCCGCAGCCGGATCGATCACCGCGTTGATCAGCGTCGGCTTGCCGGAATCCATCGCCGCGTTGACAGCCTGTCTCAGTTCGTCCGGCGTCGTTGCATTCACGCCGACACCGCCGAAAGCCTCGATCATTTTGTCGTAGCGCGCGCCCTTTACGAAAACCGTCGGCGCGACATCAGGACCGCCCGTCGGATTAACGTCGGTGCCACGATAGATGCCATCGTTATTGAAGATCACGATGCAGACCGGCAGATTGTAGCGGCAGATCGTCTCCACCTCCATGCCGGAGAAGCCGAACGCGCTGTCGCCTTCGATCGCAAGCACCGGCTTACCGGTCTCGATCGCCGCGGCGATCGAATAGCCCATGCCGATGCCCATGATGCCCCAGGTGCCGACGTCGATGCGCTTGCGCGGCTGATACATATCGACAATGCCGCGCGCGAGATCGAGGGTGTTTGCACCTTCGTTGACCAGAATTGCGTCAGGACGCTCCTTGATGACGGTGCGTAGAACGCCAAGCGCGCCGTGGTAGTCCATTGGCGAGTTGTTGTTCATCAGGCGCGGCGCCATCTTCGCGATATTGTCGTCGCGCTTGGTCTGAACCGCCTTGATCCAGTCCGCCGGGGGTGCCTGCCATCCGCCGCCCATGCCCTGCACCAGCGCAGAGACACAGGAGCCGATGTCGCCGACCACAGGCGCGACGATCTCGACGTTAGAGTCCATTTCCCGCGGCTCGATGTCGATCTGAATGAACTTCTTCGGCGCATCGCCCCAGGTTTTGCCCTTGCCGTGGGACAGCAGCCAGTTCAGCCGCGCGCCGATCAGCATGACGACGTCGGAGTCTTTCAGCACGGTCGAACGCGCCGCGCCGGCGCACTGCGGATGCGTATCCGGCAGCAGGCCCTTGGCCATGCTCATCGGCAGGAACGGAATGCCGCTCTTCTCGACCAGCGAGCGGATCGCGTCGTCGGCCTGCGCATAGGCCGCGCCCTTGCCGAGGATGATCAGCGGCTTCTTCGCCGACTTCAGCACATCGAGCGCGCGCTTTACGGAGTCCGGAGACGGAATTTGCGCAGGTGCCGCGTCGATCACCTTGACCAGCGACTTTCTGCCGGCATCCGCGCCCATCACCTGGCCGAACAGCTTGGCGGGAAGGTCGAGATAGACGCCGCCGGGACGGCCGGACACCGCGGCACGGATCGCGCGCGCGACGGCGATGCCGATGTCCTGCGCATGCAGCACGCGGTACGCCGCTTTGCAGAGTGGCTTGGCGATCGCGAGTTGATCCATTTCCTCGTAGTCGCCCTGCTGCAGATCGACGATCTCGCGCTCGGACGAGCCCGAAATCAGGATCATCGGAAAGCAATTGGTCGTGGCATGAGCGAGCGCGGTCAGGCCGTTGAGGAAGCCCGGTGCGGAGACCGTGAGACAGACGCCCGGCTTCTTGGTCAGGAAGCCTGCGATAGACGCGGCGTAGCCCGCATTCTGCTCATGACGGAACGAGAGCACACGAATGCCTTCGGCCTGCGCCATGCGGCCGAAATCCGTGATCGGAATCCCCGGCACGCCATAGATGGTGTTGAGCCCGTTCAGCTTGAGCGCATCGATGATCAGATGGAAGCCATCCGTCAGCTCTTGTTCGTCTGTTTCTGGCTTGTTCGCTGTCGTCAGCATCGATGGCTCCCTGATCTTTTTTTGTGGTTCGTCTGTGTCGTCTAAGTGAAGATTTCCTGCCCGTGGGTTTCGACATAGGTCGCAAGCCCAAGCGTGTGATCGCGCGCACGCTTTTCGGCAAGTTCGGTATCGCGCTCTTCGAGCGCTTCGATGATCGCGAGATGTTCGGGCAACGACACCGCGGTGCGGTCGGTCCGGCCGATCGTCAACTGGCGGTAGCCGCGCACATGCAGCAGGATGTCATTGGTCATATCGACCAGCACCGGGGATTCGCTCAGCGCAATCAGCGCCTGATGGAAGGCGATGTTGGCCTTCGAGTACTCGGCGATATAATCCTGCGGCAGACGATCCTTGCTGAAGTCCTTGAAGAAGTTTCGCAGCGCCGAGATGTCTTTCTTGCGTGCGGTCGTGGTGATCAGCCGCGCGGCCATGCTCTCCAGCGCGGCCCACGCGCGGATCATGTCGACGATTTCGGCCTTGGTCTTGCGAACGACCACAATGCCGCGGCGAGGAACGGTTTTGACGAAACCGTCCTGCTCGAGCATCGCGATGGCTTCGCGGATTGGCGTGCGGCTGACTCCGAGATGTTCCGACAGCGCGCGTTCGTCGAGCATCACCGGTTCCGGCGACGTATAAATGTCCATCTTGAGGATGGCATCCTTCAAGGCCTCATAGGCCTTGCTCTTGAAACTCGCTTCAGGCGCAATGCGCACGATGGCCAAATCCTGATCGGCCAACGGCATCTTTGGAATTTTCTGAGCAGCCATGAATCATCTCCCTCATCCTGAGGGTTTTGTATACCACGGGATCAGTTCTGTGTACTTGGCATGCCAGATGCCAACATGTCAAGCAGACCTCCTGCAATGCTCCACAAGCGCCATGAACGCGCTTGACAAGTTTGTTCTTGGCATACCAAATACCAAAATAGGTCGCCGAAATCATATTGTCTCCGCCGGGTCATCCGGACGGCGGATAACCTTGATCCGGCGCTTGCCGAGGCGGAATCTGTCGGCGGTTTCGCATTGGAGAACAGGCCGTGGAATTGAAGCGCACGGGAACGACCGTCCCGCGACCTGTGCGCATCCAGGTTTTCTAAAAATGGACGCGACAGGAGGAAGCAATGGCTCATTCACAGGACGCAGCCCGCAAAGTTGATTTCGGAGATCAGGCGAAGGCCGCGGTCCGAAAGGTTCTCGACGCAGTCAAGGCAGACAAGCGCAACAGCCTCACCGCGCCGGAGGGCAAGCTGGTCTGCGACGCTTACGGCATCCCGGTTCCAAAGGAAGGCGTGGCCAAGTCCGCCGCCGAGGCCGCCAAGCTCGCAAGCGGCATGGGCTTCCCCGTGGTGATGAAGATCGTCTCGCCCGACATTCTCCACAAGACCGAAGCCGGTGGCGTCATCGTCGGCGTGAAGACCGCAGCCGACGCCGAGAAGGCCTACGACACCATTCTGGCGAACGCCAAGAAGTACAAGGCCGACGCCAAGATCGAAGGCATCCAGGTGCAGCAGATGCTGCTCGGCGGCACCGAAGTCATTATCGGAAGCATCACCGACGGCTCGTTCGGCAAGCTCGTGGCTTTCGGCCTCGGCGGCGTCCTCGTCGAAGTGTTGAAGGACGTCACCTTCCGCCTCGCCCCCGCAACCAACGCCGACGCCCTGTCGATGCTGGACGGCATTCAGGCCCATGAAATGCTGGAAGGCGTGCGCGGCGGCGACCCGGTCAACCGCGAAGCCCTTGCAGACATCATCGTCAACGTCTCGCAACTGGTCAGCGATTTCCCCGAGATCGTCGAACTCGATCTCAACCCGGTATTCGCGACCAAGAAGGACGCCATCGCCGCCGACGTGCGCATCGTCGTCGATTTCGACTACAAGCCGCGCCCTGCTCCGCGTTCGAACGACGAAATCGTCGCTGCGATGAACCGCATCATGCAGCCAAAGGCAGTTGCGGTGATCGGCGCGTCGTCCGAAGACGGCAAGATCGGCAACTCGGTGATGAAGAACCTGATCAACGGCGGCTACAAGGGGCATATCTATCCGATCCACCCGAAGGCCGACGAGATCATGGGCATCAAGGCCTACAAGAGCGTCAAGGACGTGCCGGGCGTGATCGACACAGCCGTGTTCGCGATTCCTGCGAAGTTCGTCGCCGCTGCGCTGGCCGAATGCGGCGAGAAGAAAATCCCGGGCGCGGTGCTGATTCCATCGGGCTTCGCCGAAGCCGGTGCACCCGAGCTTCAGGACGAAATCGTCGAGGTCGGCAAGAAGTACAACATCCGCCTGATGGGACCGAACATCTACGGCTTCTACTATACGCCAGCGAACCTCTGCGCGACCTTCTGCACCGCCTATGACGTGAAGGGCTCGGCGGCGCTGTCGTCGCAGTCCGGCGGCATCGGCATGGCGATCATCGGCTTCTCGCGCTCGGCCAAGATGGGCGTGTCGGCGATTGTCGGCCTCGGCAACAAGTCGGACATCGACGAGGACGATCTGCTCGCCTTCTTCGAGCAGGACCCGAACACCACGATCATCGCCCAGCATTGCGAGGATCTGAAGGACGGCCGCGCTTTCGCGGAAGCTGCCAAGCGCGTTTCCAAGAAGAAGCCGGTTGTGGTTCTGAAAGCAGGCCGCACCTCGGCCGGCGCGAAGGCCGCGTCGTCGCACACTGGCGCGCTCGCCGGCAACGACAAGATCTATGAGGATGTGCTCAAGCAGTCTGGCGTTATCCGCGCCCGCTCGCTGCGGCAGCTTCTCGAATTCGCGCGCGGCATCCCTGTGCTGCCGACGCCGAAGGGCGAGAACGTGCTCATCATCACCGGTGCGGGCGGTTCGGGCGTGCTGCTCTCCGACGCGGTGGTCGACAACGGCATGTCGCTGATGGCGATGCCGCCGGATCTCGATGCCGCATTCCGCAAGTTCATCCCGCCGTTCGGCGCGGCCGGCAACCCGGTAGACATCACCGGCGGCGAGCCGCCGATCACCTATGTCAACACCGTGAAGCTCGGCCTCACCGACGATCGCATTCACTCGCTGATCCTCGGCTACTGGCACACCATCGTCACGCCGCCGATGGTGTTCGCCCGCAACATGGTCGAGGTGAAGAAGGAGATGGAGGCCAAGGGCTTCGTGAAGCCGATGGTCGCCTCTCTGGCAGGTGATATCGAAGTCGAGGAAGCCGCCGAATATCTCTACCAGAACGGCATCCCGGCTTACGCCTACTCCACCGAACTTCCCGTCGAGGTGCTCGGCGCGAAGTACAAGTGGGCGCGCGGCGCGGGCCTCCTCTAAGAAAAATACAGGGTGTCGCCTCCGGGCGGCACCCTTCTCCTTATCCGGGCAAAGCCGGACAGAGCACCTTCACGCCATATCAGCGGGAGTTGGTTGCGATGAAGAAAGAGCCTTTTCGCCGAAGGCACGTCGAGCCCCGCTCCGCGCCTGAGCATGACACAGAAACAAAAGACGGCGGTGTGCAGTCGGTTGATCGCGCCATGCTGCTGATCGAGACACTGGCTGAAGACGATGAAGGCTATCGGCTGACCGACCTCGCCATCCGCACGGGTCTGTCGCCCTCCACCATTCATCGCCTCCTGACCACACTGGAAAAACGCCGGTTCGTGCAGTTCGACCGCGATCAATCCACCTGGCATGTGGGCGCGAAGAGCTTTGCCGTCGGCGCAACGTTCGCGCGCCGCCGCAACTTCATCACGCAGGCAATGCCTTATCTGCGCAAGCTGCGCGACCAGACACGGGAAACCGCGAACCTTGCCGTGGTCGATGACGGCGCGATGGTGATCCTGACGCGCGTGGAAAGCCGCGAGATCATGCGGTCCGTCACCAAGGTGGGCGGACGCGCGCCGATGGTCGCATCGGGACTTGGCAAGGCGCTGCTCTCGACTTATCCCGAAGAAGACGTGTTCGCGGTCATCCGCCGCGAAGGCATGCCGCGCCTGACCTCGAAATCCATCATCCGCGCGGGCGACCTCTGCAAATCGCTCCACGATATTCGCCAGCGCGGCTACTCAGTCGATGACGAGGAAGCGCAGGTCGGGCTGCGCTGCGTCTCGGCCGTGGTCTATGACGACCGCAGCGAACCGCTCGCCGCAATCTCCGTGTCCGGCAAGGCATCACGCGTTCCTGACGATCGCCTGCCTGTGCTCGGCAAGTTCGTGCGCGAGGTCGCCGAAGAGATGACGCAGGCGCTTGGCGGTGTGATGCCGGAGGATGCAAAAGCATCTTAACCGCTTTCAGATTTCCATCGATCTAATCGTCTGTTTTCGTGCGTCTTTTGCCGCCGTTTCCGCCTGATGGAAAACAAATTCAGCCGCGTTGAGAACGCCTGCTGTCGCGCTGATGATCGCTCCGAACCTTTGGATCGGAGGATACCATGGCGAAGATGCGGGCAATCGATGCAGCGGTGCGCATTCTCGAAAAGGAAGGCGTCGTCTGCGCGTTCGGCGTTCCGGGCGCGGCAATCAATCCGCTTTATTCCGCGCTGAAAAAGCGAGGTTCGATCAATCATATTCTCGCGCGTCACGTCGAGGGCGCCTCGCACATGGCTGAAGGCTATACGCGCGCCAAGGCAGGAAATATCGGCGTTTGTATCGGCACCTCCGGCCCGGCGGGCACCGACATGATCACAGGGCTGTACTCCGCCATCGCGGATTCGATTCCGATCCTGTGCATCACTGGACAAGCGCCACGCGCGCGTCTGTACAAGGAAGACTTCCAGGCCATCGATATCGAATCCATCGCCAAGCCGGTGACCAAATGGGCCGTCACCGTACGCGAGCCTGCGCTGGTGCCGCGCGTGTTCAGTCAGGCGTTTCACGTCATGCGCTCCGGCCGCCCCGGTCCGGTGCTGATCGATCTGCCGCTCGATGTGCAGCTTGCAGAGATCGAATTCGATGACGAGACCTACGAGCCGCTTCCGGTCTACAAGCCAACGGCCACGCGCAAGCAGATCGAGAAAGCGCTGGAGATGCTCAATGCATCCGAACGGCCGCTGATTGTCGCAGGCGGCGGCATCATCAACGCGGATGCGTCCGATCTGCTGGTGCAGTTCGCGGAGACGGTCAACGTGCCGGTCGTGCCGACTCTGATGGGCTGGGGCGCGATCCCTGACGATCATGTGCTGATGGCTGGAATGGTGGGGCTGCAGACCAGCCACCGCTACGGCAACGCCACCATGCTGGAATCCGACTTCGTGCTCGGCATCGGCAACCGCTGGGCCAATCGCCACACCGGCTCGGTCGAGACCTACACCAAGGGCCGCACCTTCGTGCATGTGGACATCGAGCCGACGCAGATCGGCCGCGTGTTCAATCCGGACCTCGGCATCGTCTCGGACGCCAAAGCCGCACTCGAATTGTTTGTGACCGTTGCGAAGGAATGGCGAAGAGCCGGCAAACTGAAAGAACGTCAGGCCTGGCCCGCTGCGGTTCAGGACCGCAAGCGGTCCATGCTGCGCAAGAGCCACTTCGACAACGTGCCGATCAAGCCGCAGCGCGTCTATCAGGAGATGAACGCGGCGTTCGGTTCGGACACCTGCTATGTCACGGTGATCGGCCTGTCGCAGATTGCCGGTGCGCAGTTCCTGCGCATGCAGAAGCCGCGCAACTGGATCAACGCGGGCCAGGCCGGGCCGCTCGGCTGGACATTGCCTGCCGCGCTCGGGGTGCGCGCCGCCAATCCGGACCGGGAGATCGTCGCGCTGTCAGGCGACTACGACTTTCAGTTCCTGATCGAGGAATTGGCTGTCGGCGCGCAATTCAAGCTGCCCTACATCCATGTGGTCGTGAACAACTCCTATCTCGGTTTGATCCGTCAGGCCCAGCGCGGCTTCGACATGGATTACCATGTGCAACTGTCGTTCGAGAACATCAACGCGCCGGAGCTTGGCGTTTACGGCGTCGATCATGTCGCGGTCGCCGAAGGCCTCGGCTGCAAGGCGATCCGCGTGACGCATCCCGAGGATGCGCAGGCGGCCTTCGCCACGGCGCGCGAAATGATGGCGGAATACCGTGTGCCAGTGGTGGTCGAATTCATCCTCGAACGCGTCACCAATATCGCGATGGGCACCGAGATCGACAACATCACGGAATTCGAAGAAGTGCTGGATCTTCCGCTCGACGAAGCACCAGCCGCCACTGAAAAAGACCGCGGCAAGTTGCTGCCGGTCTGAACAAGCCGACATCAAATAAGAAACGGATAGTCGCCATGCCGAAATTCGCTGCCAATCTCACAATGCTATTCAACGAACTGCCGTTCCTCGACCGCTTCGCGGCGGCCAAGAATGCGGGGTTCGGCGGGGTGGAGTATCTGTTTCCCTATGACTTCGAGAAAGGCGTCCTCGCCGAACACTTGCAGCAATACGGACTGACGCAGGTGCTGCACAACCTGCCGGCGGGCAACTGGGGGGCGGGCGAGCGCGGCATCGCGATCCTGCCCGACCGCGTGGCCGAATTCCGTGATGGCGTAGGCCGCGCCATCGCCTATGCCAAGGCGCTGGGTTGCCGTCAGCTCAACTGCCTCGTGGGAATCGCGCCGAATGATGCCGATCCCGACAGCCTGCGCGCCGTGTTGATCGAGAACCTGCGCTATGCGGCGAATGCCCTTGCCAAGGAGCAGATCAGGCTCTTGATCGAACCGGTCAACACCCGCGACATTCCAGGCTTCTATCTCACCGGCACGGAGCAGGCCGTTCAGATCATCTCCGATGTCGGCTCCGAGAACCTCTTCATCCAGTATGACATCTATCACATGCAGATCATGGAAGGAGACCTTGCTCCGACCATGAAAAAGCATCTCGACCGCATCGCACACATCCAGTTGGCGGACAATCCGGGCCGGGGCGAGCCGGGTACCGGCGAAATCAACTATCCCTTCCTGTTTCGCACTCTCGACGAGATCGGCTATCGTGGGTGGATCGGCTGCGAATACAAGCCGAAGACCACCACCGTCGAAGGTCTCGGATGGTACGCGCCGCATTCGGTTGGCGCGTGAACAAATCAAGAAGGGAAGAAATATGACCGATATCGGTTTCATCGGCCTCGGGATCATGGGCAAACCCATGGCTGGCCATTTGCAGGCCGCCGGGCATCGGCTGCATGTGCTGGAAACGTCCGCCGCCGCGAAAGAGTTGATCGCTGCGGGCGCCGTCGCCTGCAAATCCGGCAAGGAGATCGCGGAGAAATCCAGCGTCATTATTATTATGGTGCCCGATACGCCGGACGTTGAATCCGTGCTGTTTAAGTCCGGCGGCGTTGCCGAAGGTCTTTCCAAGGGCAAGACGGTCGTGGACATGAGCTCGATCTCGCCGATCGCCACCAAGGAGTTCGCCAAGAAGGTCAACACGCTCGGCGCGGACTATCTCGATGCGCCGGTGTCCGGCGGCGAGGTCGGCGCGAAAGCAGCCTCGCTGACCATCATGGTCGGCGGCGCGCAAAACGTATTTGATGCAGTCAAGCCGCTGTTCGAGAAGATGGGCAAGAACGTTACGCTGGTCGGCGGCAACGGCGATGGCCAGACCACCAAGGTCGCCAACCAGATCATCGTTGCGCTGACGATTGAAGCCGTCGCGGAAGGCCTGCTGTTCGCCTCCAAGGCTGGCGCCGATCCGTCACTGGTGCGGCAGGCGCTGATGGGGGGCCTCGCCACCTCGCGCATTCTCGAGTTGCACGGCGAGCGCATGATCAAGCGCACGTTCAACCCCGGCTTCCGCATCGAGCTGCACCAGAAGGATCTCAACCTGGCGCTGGAAGGTGCCCGGGCGCTCGGCATGTCGTTGCCGAATACATCGATGGCGCAACAGCTTTTCAACGCCTGCTCCGCGCAGGGCGGCAAGGCCTGGGATCATTCGGCGATGGTCAGGGCGCTGGAAACCATGGCCAACCACGAGGTGGCGAAGGCTTGACGTCGTCCTGGTCAACGGCCGGTCGGCCTGCCGTTGACCAATTTTCTTGCAGAACGCTGCAGATCGGCCTCATCACGAAGGTATCGGCGTCAACGACGCCGATACCTTCGTTTTTGCAGCTTTACCTGCGATAAAACCTGAATATCATCGCCCGCGATGATGGCGAGGCGCGTCACGGCGCCGTTGGATGCATGCAACCGTGCTCAAGCTTCTGTTGGATTCGCGTGATGCTTTGCTGTCGCGTATCGCTCTTCACTGCAAAATCGGGACGGCGTTGCTGCTGACGTCGTCTTTCGCCTTTTCCGCAACGGTCCGCGCGCAGAGCCCTTCTCCGTCCGATAGTTCAAATCCGCTGCCGACGATCGACGTCGCGGGCGTACCGCAGGCAAAACGTACCCATCCACGGCGAGAAGAGAACACCTCCCCGCGGTCCGGCGGAACGAACGACGCGCCCGCTGCCTCCGCGAGCGAGAAAAACGTCAGCGGCCCGGAGGTGAACGCGCGGCCGTTCTCGCGGCCCGCCGAGGCCCTCGAAGTCATGCCGGGCCTGATCGTCACGCAACATAGCGGCGAGGGCAAAGCCAACCAGTATTTCCTTCGCGGCTTCAATCTGGATCACGGCACGGACCTCGCCATCACGCTCGATGGCATGCCGGTCAACATGCGCACGCATGGTCATGGACAGGGCTACGCCGATCTGAATTTCCTGATTCCGGAACTGATCGGATCGGTGAATCTCAGGAAAGGCCCCTACTTCGCCGATGAAGGCGACTTCGCCTCTGTGGGAGCCGCGCATGTCAACCTGATCGACAGCGTCGCCAAATCGATGCTGTCCACCACGATCGGCAGCTTCGGATATCGCCGCCTGCTGGGCATGACCTCCACAACGGCCGGAAATGGCACGCTGCTGATCGCGGGCGAAGCCAATACCTACAATGGCCCATGGGACAATCCCGACAACGTGCGCAAGCTCAATGGTGTTGTCCATTATACGCAGGGCACGGCCGATAACGGGTTTTCGCTCACCGGCATGGCTTATGCCAACAACTGGAATTCAACCGACCAGATTCCATCGCGCGCAATCTCGCGGGGGTTGATCGGGCTTTACGGCGCGCTGGATCCGACCGACGGCGGAAAATCCAATCGCTTCTCCATCTCGGGCCAGATCAGGAAAACGGAAGCTGACGGAACCTCCAAGCTCAGCTTCTACGTCATCAAAAGCTCGCTCGACCTCTACAATAACTTCACCTATGTCCTGAGCGATGCGAGTCCGGGCGCGCCCCTCAACGGCGATCAGTTTCATCAACATGACGATCGCGTGGTCGGCGGGCTGAACGCATCCCACGCATTCAACCATACGTTCGCAGGCCTGCGGATGGAAACGGAGGTCGGTGTCCAGAGCCGCTACGACTCCATCAGGGTCGGGCTTTCGAATACGGTCCAGCGTCAATTTCTCGATGCTGTCCGAGACGACAAAGTGCAGGAAGGCAGCATCGGCCTTTACATTCAGAACACTGCCTATTGGACCAACTGGCTGCGAACCGTCGTCGGCTATCGCGGCGATTTATATGCGACCAATGTGGATTCCCTTCTCAATCCGGCCAATTCCGGCAAAGCGACGGCCGTCATCGGAAGCCCCAAGGCCAGCATCATTTTCGGCCCGTTCGCCAAGACCGAGTTCTTCATCAATGCGGGCGAAGGCTTCCACAGCAACGATGCCCGCGGCGTCACCATCAGGGAATCTCCCGTCGATGGCTCGCCTGTGTCGTCCTCGCCGTTTCTGGTCAAAACGCGCGGCGCCGAAGTCGGCGTTCGCACACGCCTGATTCCCGGACTCGACAGCTCGGTCAGTCTGTTCATGCTCGACTCCGCCTCCGAAATCCTGTTCGTCGGCGATGCCGGCGACACCGAGCCGAGCCGCCCCAGCCGGCGCTATGGCATCGAGTGGACCAATCACTACAAGCCCGTCTCCTGGCTGTCATTCGACGGCGATCTCGCAATCACCCATGCACGCTTTCGGGGCGACAACGCCGATCAGGCCGCGGCCTATGCCGCATTGAGCGGCTATCCCACCGCACAGATCGGGAACGCGCCGGGCAATTACATTCCCGGTGCACCGAACATGATTGCATCCGCCGGTATCAGACTCGGCGAGCAGACGGGATGGTTCGGCGCACTGCGTTACCGGTACTTTGGACCCCGGCCGTTGACCGAAGACGGTGCTTTCGTTTCACCCGCGACGGGTCTTCTGAATGGTCAGGCCGGTTATCGTTTCGAGAATGGCTGGCGCATCCAGCTCGATGCCTACAATCTCACCAACAGCAAGTCCGACCAGATCACCTACGCTTACGGCTCGATGCTGAAAACCGATGCCCTGTTTACCCAGTGCAGATCGGGCAGCCCGCCACCGGCCGCCGTATGCGAAAACGGTGTGATGGACCGAGTGCTGCATCCGGTCGAGCCTTTCGCGTTGCGCCTGACCGTCGCGGGCCAATTTTGACGCGGGCAACCGCCGGCGGAACCTTAATAAGGGGCGAGCGCGCGAAGATCTTCGCCGACTTCATGTCAATTTCGGCTGCCAGTATGCTTCCAACTCACGATTCAGATATATGAAGATCGTCCTGACGGCAGTCCAATGCCGCAAAACGGAGATGGAATGATGGATCGGTTGAAATCGGCGACATCTGCTTTGGCGATACGCCATTCAACCGTCATGATGTTCGCCGCAGCACTCGCATTGAGCACGCCGATCCCCGGTGCCGCAGCGAAACAGGCGCGCCGGGCACAGCCCGCCGAAACCACGGCACCGCGCGAGGCAGGCGAGCCGATCATGGCCATCGTCTCGATCAAAAGCCAGCAGGTCACCTTCTACGATGCCGAGGGCTGGATTTCGCGCGCGCCGGTATCGACCGGTGTCAAGGATCGCGAGACGCCAGCCGGTGTCTTCGCCGTCGTCGAGAAGGACAAGGACCACCGCTCGACCATGTATGATGATGCCTGGATGCCGAACATGCAGCGCATCACCTGGAACGGCCTCGCGCTGCATGGCGGCCCCCTGCCCGGCTACGCAGCCTCGCACGGCTGTGTGCGGATGCCTTATGGTTTTGCGGGAAAGCTGTTCGACAAAACGCGGATCGGCATGCGCGTCATTGTCTCACCGGACGATGCGGCGCCCGTCGATTTTTCACATCCGGTTCTGTCGCTGTTCCAGCCGAATGCGGAAGTAATTGCCGCGGCTCCGGCCAAGGCCGAGACGCTCTCCCGCGAGGCTGCGGACGCTGCGGCAGCGGCCGATGAAACCAAGAAGACCGCGGCGACTGCTGCCCGCGAAGCGGCACCGGTTGCAGCGTCCCTGCGCAAGCTGGAGCGGCTCAAGGCCCGGGCTGATGCCGAGGTTACATTTGCCGATAAGGCAGCCGCTGCCGCCAAGACCGATCAGGCAAGAACGAGGGCCGAGGACCGCAAGCAAAAAGCGGCGGCCAAAGCCGCGGAACTGGGAGCGAAGTTCGACGCCGCCAAAACGGACGCCTCGTCAAAACTTGACGCCGCCACAACAGCAAAAGACGCCGCCAAGGCGGCACAGGCAAAGAAGGCAGAGACCGCCAAAGCTGCGCTCGATGCGAAGCTCGCGCTCGAGCCAGTCTCGATCTACATCAGTCGCGCAACACGTACACTTTATGTCCGCCGCAACACCCACAAGCCGGCACCGGATGGCGGCGGCGAAGTGTTCGACTCGAGCATCGAGGTCCCGGTCACCATTCGCGATCCCGGCAAGCCGATCGGCACCCACGTGTTCACAGCCACTGCGCGTAACGACACAGGTCTGCGCTGGACCGCCGTCACCATCGAACATGGGGACAATGCCAAGAGTGCGCTCGATCGCGTCACTATCCCGAAGGAAGTTCTTGACCGTATCGCGCCGACCGCATTGCCCCGATCTTCGATCATTGTTTCCGATGAACCATTGAGCGAAGAGACCAACTATCGCACCGAGTTTGTTGCGGTGTTGAGCGATCAGCCGCAGGGCGGCTTTATCACGCGCAAACCGAGCGAGGTCCTGATGGCGGACGACAACGGCTGGGGCGATGGCAACCGTCAGAACGACGACGGGTTTAGCTTCTTTTTCCAGCGCAATCCGGAGCCACAACCGGGCAACACACGCCGGAGCCGCGGGCCGTTCTCTCCGCCGACACAGCGGAGCTTCTGGTAGGAGCTGACGGGCCCGCAAACCGATCGCACTTCAAGATATCCGTTCAAAGCCATAAACGCTGAGTTTCCTGCTGTGCTCTTGCGGCAGCGCTTCGTCACTGCCAGCTAGATGGCTTCAGGACAGGACAGAAAAATGAAGAAAATCGGCTTTCTTTCATTCGGACATTGGTCGGCGGCCAGCGGTTCGGCGACGCGCTCCGCCCGTGATGTGCTTCAGCAGTCGATCGATCTTGCGGTCGCCGCGGAAGACCTGGGAGCGGACGGCGCGTATTTCCGTGTTCATCACTTCGCGCGGCAACTCGCTTCGCCGTTTCCGCTGCTGGCGGCCATCGGGGCGCGAACCAAGCGGATCGAAATCGGCACCGGCGTCATCGACATGCGTTATGAAAATCCTCTTTATATGTTCGAGGATGCTGGCGCTGCGGACCTCATCGCCGGAGAGCGGCTGCAGCTCGGGATCAGCCGCGGCTCCCCGGAGCAGGTCATCGACGGCTGGCGTCACTTCGGCTACGTGCCGGGCGAAGGGCAGACCGACGCGGACATGGGACGCCGGCATGGCGAGGTTCTGCTCGAACTGCTGAAGGGAGAAGGCTTTGCCAAGCCCAATCCTCGGCCGATGTTTCCGAATCCACCCGGGCTTCTGCGCCTCGAACCGTACTCCCCAACCCTGCGTGATCGGATCTGGTGGGGCTCGGCATCGGACGCGACAGCGGTCTGGGCCGCCCGCATGGGCATGAACCTGCAAAGTTCGACGCTGAAGGCGGACGAAAGCGGCGAGCCGTTTCACGTCCAACAGGCAAAGCAGATCCGTAAATACCGCGAAGCCTGGCATGAAGCGGGACACACGCGCACGCCCCGCGTCTCGGTCTCCCGCTCGATCTTCGCGCTCACAGACCAGCGAGACCACGATTACTTCGGCCCCGATCACAGCAACGACCAGATCGGCATCATCGACAATATGCGCGCGATCTTTGGCCGATCTTATGCGGCCGAGCCCGATATTCTTGTCGATCAGCTTAAGGAGGACGAGGCGATTGCCGAGGCGGATACGATCCTGCTGACAGTCCCAAATCAGTTAGGGGTGGACTACAACGCGCATGTTATCGAGGCCATACTCAAGCATGTGGCGCCGGCGATGGGCTGGCGATAACGCGGCCCTGTACGACGACACTCGACCTGTTCTTATCGATCGCCAGCGCGATAGACTTCAATAGCCGCGCCGGCGATCGACGACGTTTTGCAGCGGCCGCCCCGCCTCAAAATCGAGTATCTGTGCCGCGACGTATGACGCGATGGAATCGGGATCCGAATCCGCGGCATTGTGCGGCGAAATCGTCACCGCAGGATGCGACCAGAGCGGACTGTCGGACGGCAACGGCTCGCGCTGAAACACATCGAGCGTCGCTGCCTTGAGCGTGCCGTCCTCAAGGCAGGCAAGAATATCCTCTTCGTTCTGAAGGCCACCGCGACCGGCATTAATCACCACCGGCCCGCCCAAAGGGCCGTCAGTCGCAAGTTGTCGAAAGAGAGGCCGCGCAAGCATCCCTCGTGTTTCCTGCGTCAGCGGAAGAAGAACGACGAGAATATCTGTTCTTGCGAGAAAAGCGCCAAGCTGACCGTCGCCAGCATAACACTCAACACCGTCGATCGATTTCCGGCTTTTGCTCCAGCCCGCCACCGGAAAGCCGAGATTGTACAGAGCACGCGCGGCGTCTCGCCCAAGCACACCCAGTCCGAGTACACCCACGCGAACGGCACGCGCCGGCCATTGCGGACGCGGGGCCCAGATACGCTTTGACTGGCAATTTGCGAGATAAGCCTGTTGTCGATGATGCATCAACACATGCATGACGACATATTCGGTCATGCGAGACGTCAGATCGTCATCCGCAACCCGGACAAGAGGCACGTCCGGAAGCGACGAATCCTGCAAGACCGCATCGACACCCGCGCCGAGATTAAAGATCGCCTTGAGATTCGAGAAAGCGCGAAGAAGCCCCGGCTTCGGCTGCCAGACCGCCGCATAATGCACCTGATCCGGATCGACGTTGTCAGCAGGAAGCAGAGCAATGTCGCGATCCTTAAGCTTCTCTGCGAACCGCGACTTCCAGAGATCCGGAGCCCAGTTATCCACGCCGCCGCTGATAAGTAGTGCTAGCGAACCCTTTGCCATTTTAAACCTCAGGCCACGCAAGACGCAGGCTGCAGCTTTCCGGAGAGGACGCCATCGAGCATCGATACCGGAACAGGCGCGCTAAAAAGATATCCCTGCATTTGGCAACAGCCCAGATCCCGCAAGATCTTGCGTTGAACCTCGGTCTCAACGCCTTCCGCGGTCGTCACCATCCTGCAAGCCGCCGCCATATCGACAACCGCCCTGATGATTGCCGATGATTCCTCGGACACGCCGATATCGTTCACGAAAGAACGATCGATCTTGATTTTATCGAATGGAAAGCGCCGCAGATAGCTTAGCGACGAATAACCCGTACCGAAGTCGTCGAGCGCGATCTTGAGGCCAAGGCTTCGCAACTGATGAAGAAAAGTCAGAGACTCATCGTCACGGATGAGAACAGCTTCCGTAATCTCCAGTTCCAGCCGCCGCGGGGAAAGCCCGGACTTTTCCAGCGCCATCGCAACCCGGATCGGCAGGGTTTTGGATTTGAACTGCACGGGCGAAACATTGACCGCAACGGAAATCTCCGCGGGCCAGCTTGCTGCGTCGGAACACGCGCGCTGAAGCACCCAGTCGCCGATCTCGTTGATCAGTCCGGTTTCTTCTGCGATCGGGATGAATTCCGCCGGAGAAATCATGCCATGAACCGGATGCCGCCAGCGCAACAACGCCTCACATCCCGTTATGGCGCCATCGGCTAGACTGACCAGCGGCTGATAGTGAATCTCAAACTGATCCTCGCTGACGGCTTGCCGGAGATCGCGCTCCATCTGGCGCTTTTTCTTGGCGCTGGCATCAAGCTCCGGAGAGAAGAAGCGATAAGTCCGGCGACCGTCAGCTTTTGCCGCGTACATCGCAAGGTCGGCATTCTTGAGCAAGTCTTCCAGATTATCTCCGTGGTCAGGCATCATGACGATGCCGATGCTGGCATCGATCGAGATATCATGACCACTGCAAATAATTGGCGCGCGCAAAACGCGCAGGATTTCATCGGCAAGAACATCCAGCGAAGACGCGTCGCCGACATCCTCCTTCAACACGGCGAATTCGTCGCCTCCCAACCGGGCGACCATGTCTCGCGGCCCGACACAGCTTTCGAGACGCTGGCCGATCTGCTTGAGAAGTTCATCGCCGACGTTGTGCCCGAGAGTATCATTCACGCCCTTGAATTCGTCGATATCGATATAGAGAATGGAGAATTTTCGGCCTTGCTCAAATTCAGATATCCACGTCTCGATCTGAGCACGCATCTGAACACGATTTGCAAGTCCCGTGAGCGCGTCATAGTGCGCCAGATGGCTGATGCGTCTCTCCGCTTTCAGTCGCTCGGTGATGTCTTCATGAGTTGCGAGCCAGCCTCCCGCCGGCACCGGTATGTTTCTTATTTCGATGAGGCGCCCGTCGGAGGACTCCACGATCGAGCTGTGAAAATGTCCGACATGTTGCAGAATTACACTGCAATACGCATCGAGATCACCCACGAAAGACCCCGATTCCTGTCGATGCTTCACGAGATCCCGGAATTTACACCCGGGTTTTGCGACATCGGAGGAGAGCCCGTACATACTGATGTAGCGATCGTTACAGACGATCAGGCGCTCGCTCGAATCGAAAAGCAGCAACCCGTTCGTCAGATTGTTGACTGCGGTTTTAAGTCTCTGCTTCTCGACGCGTATCTGCTGCATCATCTGCCGGAAGATCAGATAAAGGATCGCAACGATCAACAACATTGAAAGAGCGGCAGTCAGCATGAACGACTTGGTTTGCGACCGCCATGTGGTCAATGTCGAATCAAGAGTCTTCGTCGCGACAATGACCAGCGGCTCGAACGTCAGCCTCCGCGAGGCAACCAATCGCTCCTTGCCGTCTACCGGACTGATCAGTCTTGCCGAAACAGATGGTTTTTGAAAAACCGCCATTTGCTCCGCGCTTCCGCCCTTGAAGTTTTTGCCGATGAGATTCTCGGCATGCGGATAGCGCGCCAGCATCTGACCGTTCACATGGTGAATCACAATCGAATCTTCGGCGCTCAATTCAGCCGACGCCAGAAAATCTTCCAATGCCTGGGGCCCGATCGCGCGATTCGCGATTCCCAGAAACTCCCCGTTTGGACCTGAGATGCGCCGCGAGAAAACGATCACCTTTGTGCCGGAGAACCGTCCGGGTACGACCTCTATCTCGCTCAGGATCGTGGGATCGTTCCTGAGGTGCCTGAAATAAGATCGATCCGAGATATTCAAATCCGGAACCGGCCAGCTTGCTGAAGAATTAATCAAGGTGCCATTGGCGTCGAAGATATTGACGCCGGCAACGGTGGCCCAGCCCACCGCCTTCATCCGCAGGGTTTGATGAACGGCAAATGTCGCGACTTCTCTTTTAAAAGCCTCCGGCGAGCTGAGGCCACGATCCTCCAGCGCCGAAATGATGCTTTTCTGAAGCACCGAGAAGTCTTCAAGCTGCTGATCGAAATGCCGCGCCAGCAGCAAGACATTGGCTTCCAGCGACGCCCGCCCACTTGCAATGGCGTCCAGCTTGAACCTTTGAATGGTTAACCCGGTGCCAATGATGATCGCGAACATAAGGACAAGACCGCCCACGATGAGATACATCGCGGGAGATCGGCTCAGTCCTTCAAAATTATAGCTGCGCGATGAGATTTGTTCGTCCGAGATCATGCTGCCCCCAGGTGAGCGGCAGCATGTCGGCCAGACTCCAAAATCACGTTAGCGCGTACAGTTACGAAATTGCTAAATTTTGATCTGATGGCGCTTAATGCGCCTCACGGATGGAACTGAGGCGGCGAAACCGGGCCGAGTTCGTTCAGTTTTGCCTCATCCTGCGGCTCTTCCGCCGATTTCGAAAACAGCTTCTGAACGAAGACGAAGAAGACCGGCACCATCAGCAAGGCGAGAATGACAACGGCGATCATCCCGCCCATCACGCCGGTGCCGAGGGCCTGCTGGCTGAGACTGCCCGCGCCCTGCGCCACCACCATCGGCAACACGCCGCATACGAACGCGAAACCCGTCATCAAAATCGGACGGAAGCGCAGGCTGCAGGCTTCCATCGTCGATTCGAGCAAGGATTTACCCTGCTCGCGAAGATCCTTGGCGAACTCGATGATGAGGATCGCGTCCTTCGCTGCAAGACCGATAATCGTAATGAGGCCGACGGTGAAATAGACGCCGTTCGGCAGCCCTCGCATCGACGAGGCAAGGACCGCTCCGAACACGCCGAGCGGAATGGTGAGAAGAACAGCAGCCGGAATGGTCCAGCTCTCATAGAGCGCAGCAAGACACAGGAAGACGACCAGCACCGACAGCGCCAGCAACAGCGGTGCCTGCGAGCCCGACAGTTTTTCCTGCAGCGACTGGCCGCTCCACTCATAGCCGAAACCGCGTGGCAGGAGCCCGGCCAGCCGCTCCATCTCTGCGATGGCGTCGCCGCTGGTGTAGCCCGCACGTGCTTCGCCGCTGATACGGATCGTGGGATAATAGTTGAAGCCGACAATCTGCGACGGCCCCTTGCCCCACTGGATACTGGCGAATGACGACAGCGGCACCAAATCGCCGCGGCTGTTCTTGACGTTGTATTTGAGGATATCGGCAGGGTTCATGCGATCCATCGCATCCGCCTGCACGATGACGCGCTGCATGCGGCCCTTGTTCGGGAAATTGTTAATGTAAGCCGAACCGAGATTGGTGGAGATCGTGTTGTTGACGTCAGCGAACGAGACGCCGAAGGCACTCGCTTTCTCGCGATCCACCATCAGATTGACGACCGGCCCCTCGGGCAGTCCTTCGATATAAACCTTTTGCAGGATCGGGCTTGCATTGGCATCGGTAACGAGTTTCCGCGCCGCCTCGATCAATGCGGCATATCCTTTCTGCCCGCGATCCTGCAGACGGAAGCTGAAACCGCTGGAGTTACCGAGATTGTCGATGGGCGGCGGCTGCTGCGCCGTGATCTTGGCATCGCGAACTCCCGCCATCGCGGCGTTGATATCGTTGACGATCGCAGCCGCCGAGTCTTGCGGCCCGCGCTCGGACCAATCCTTCAACGTAATGAAGGCCTGCGCGGTGTTGATGCCCTGCCCTAGAAAACTAAAGCCCGTGAGGAAGGTCACATCCTGAATGCCGGAACGGGTCTCGAGATATTTCTCGACGCGCTCGACCGCCGCCTTGGTTCGCGCGAAGGAGGAGTCCGACGGCGTCTGAACGTCGACTGTGATGAAGCCCTGATCGTCCACTGGCAGAAAGCCGCCCGGCATCCGCGAGAAGGCGAAAGCCACGCCGCCCACCAGAACCAGGTAAACCAGCATCATGCGGCCCTTGCGCTTCAACGACCAACTGACTGTCCTGACATAACGGCCGCGCGAAGCATCGAGCGCGTTATTGAACCAGCGGAAGATGCCTTTCTTGGCCGCACCGTGATCACCCTTTGCAGGCTTGAGCAAAGTAGCGCACAAGGCCGGCGTCAGCGACAGCGCCATCAAGGCCGAGAAACCGATCGCCGCAACCATCGTGATCGAGAACTGCCGATAGATGATACCGACCGATCCGGGGAAGAACGCCATCGGCACAAACACCGCCATCAGCACCAGCGTGATGCCGACGATGGCGCCGGTAATCTGCGTCATCGCCTTGCGGGTCGCTTCCTTCGGCGGCAACCCTTCTTCTGTCATGATACGCTCGACGTTCTCGACCACGACGATAGCGTCGTCCACGAGAATGCCGATCGCCATCACCATGGCGAACAGCGTCAGCATGTTGATCGAATATCCAGCCAGCAGCAGCGTGGCGCAGGCTCCCAGCAGCGCGACGGGCACGACGATGGTCGGGATCAGCGTGTAGCGGATGTTCTGCAGAAACAGGAACATCACGATGAACACCAGCACCACCGCTTCGACCAGCGTATGAAGCACCTTTTCGATCGCCGCCTTCACGACAGGCGTGATGTCGTAAGGAATGTCGTAGGCGATATTGGCCGGAAAGAACTTCGAAAGTTCTTCCATCTTCGTCTTGACGGCGGCCGCGGTCGCCAGCGCGTTGCCACTCGGCGCTAGCATTACGGACAGGCCCGCCGTCGGCTTGCCGTTTAGACGGGTGGTGAACTGATAACCCATGCCGCCGATCTCAATGCGGGCGACATCGCGTAACCGCACCACCGAACCATCGGCATTCGCGTGAAGAACGATCGAGCCGAATTCATCCGGCGTACTGAGTTGCCCCTTGACCAGAACGAGCGCGGAAACCTTCTGGCCGGGCGGGCTCGGTTCGGCGCCGAGGCTGCCGGAAGCAACCTGCGCATTCTGCGCCGTAATCGCCTTGGTGACATCGTCCGCCGTGAGATTGAACCCGACCAGCTTTTCCGGATCGACCCAGATTCGGAGCGATTGCTCGGTTGAATACAGGGTCGCTCGCCCGACGCCGGGGATGCGGCGAACCTCGCCGACGATATTACGCACCATGAAGTCGCCAAGCCCGACTTCATCAAGGCTGTCATCCGTTGAGCGCAGGGTGATGATCTGAAGCACCGCAGATGAGGCTTCCTCGACCAGAATGCCCTGCTGGATCACCGCGGGCGGTAACCGGGCTTCGACGCGCTTGATCCGGTTCTGGACGTCGACGGATGCCGTCGTGGTATCCGTGCCGGGCTGAAAATTCGCGATGATCTCCACCTGCCCGAGCGAGTCGCTGGTGGATTCGAAATTCAGGATGCCGGATGCGCCGTTGAGTTCCTCCTCAATCGGCCGCGTGACGCTATTATAGAGCTCCTCCGGCGAGGCGCCCGGATAGCTTGTGCTGATGGAAATGGAGGGCGGCGCGATGATCGGATATTGCGCCACCGCAAGCAGAGGAATGGAGATCGCACCAATCAGGCAGATGAAAAGCGCGACCACCCATGCGAAAATCGGACGTTCGATAAAGAAAGCTGGCATCGGACGTTAGTTCACTGCGGGCTTCGCAGCCGCGTCCGCGCTCAACTTCGCATCGGTCGAAATCGGTGAAACAAGATCGCCCGCGACGAACTTCTGAAAACCTTCGACCACGACATGGTCGCCTGCCTTCAGGCCTTCGCTCACCAGCCATTTGCCGTCCTGAAGATCGCCGGTGCGGATGGCCTGCTTCGCGATACGCCCGTCAGGTTTCACGACATAGACTTCGCTGCTGCCGCTGTTACCGCGCTGAACGGCCTGCTCGGGGATTGCGATCGCGTCCGTATCGACACCCTGTTCGATCATGACACGCACATACATTCCCGGCAGAAGCTCACCATTCGGGTTTGGGAATTCGCCGCGCAGCGTGACCTGCCCGGTGCTGGCATCCACCTTGGCCTCGGAAAACAGCAGCCTGCCATCGAGTGGATATTTCCGGCCGTCGATGATCAGCCTGACCTTGGCTGCGCCCTTGCTCACTTCTTCCAGATCGCCGCGATCGAGCGCGTCGCGCAGCCTGATCAAATCTGCAGCCGACTGAGTGAAATCCGCGTAAATCGGATCCAACTGGCGGATGGTTGCGAGATTGGTGGTATCGTTCGCGGTGACAAGCGCGCCCTCGCTCACCAGTGCGGCACCGATCCTGCCCTTGATCGGCGCGCGGATCGTTGCGTAATCCAGATTGAGTTTCGCGCGCGCGACTTCAGCCTTTCGCGCGGCAAGGTCCGCTTCCGCCTGGCGCTTCGCGGCGATGGCCTTTTCATTCTCCGCTTCGGAGGTGACATGCTGCGAGGCCAGTGTCGCGATGCGATGTGCCTGCTTGTTTGCCTGATCCAGCACGGCCTGCGCCTTGGCCTGTGCAGCCTCCTGCGCCATGACTTCGACCTCGAACGGCCGAGGATCTATTTTATAAAGGATATCGCCCGCCTCGACATCGCTGCCTTGATGGAACAGCCGCTCGACAATAATTCCCGATGCCCGCGAACGAACTTCCGCAACGCGCACCGATGCGATCCGCCCTGGAAGTTCGCGAACGACCGTAAACGGTTCGGATTTCACATTCACAACAGAAACTTCGGGGGGAGCGTATTTTGCGACGGCCGGAGCCGGATCATTACACCCGCCTAACAGAGCACTTCCGGCGATCAGACAGGCGATTGCGACGACACGGTTCGTCATGGTTCCGACAGCCCCCAAATTTCAGATTCACAAGTGTGGGCAGAGTTGAAATCGCAATGCAGCATCTTTGTGGCACTGCGGTCTTATCCGGTGCGACATATGGAACCAGCTACCAGGAAAGGTGAGGTAAAACATCGACATATCGGAAGTCGGAAACTTCAGGTTCCCGAGCGAGCAACTGCCAACGGCACGCTGACCAGCACCGTGGCCGACGTGATGTCTGCCGAAGGCGTTCCTGCACGCATCCGGCCGGACAACGGCGCAGAGATGATGGTCAAAATTGTGCGCAACTGGTTCGAAAAGCTTGGAACGCCGGCGCCGCAAACATCAGCGCCAACCTTGCTGCATCTGGATCGGAATACCGCGATGCGGTCATTTCCGAGAACACGCATTTTGTGGCGAGTAATCGAACAGACCAGGAGTCTCGCAGAACGTAACTATCAGGAGACTAGCGAAGCAAGACCTCGATCATATCGTCAATCAGCCGCGTCTCGTACACCTTCACATCACATTCGACAGGCTCGCAGAGCGCCTTGCCGGTCTTGACGTTGAACATGCCGCCGTGGAGCGGACATTCCACGACGTCATCATCCAGGAATCCATCCGTCAGGAGCGCCATGCCGTGTGTGCACACGTTGTCCGTGGCAAAAACCTCGCTACCCACCCTGTAGACTGCGATCTGGAATTCGCCGAGTTCGAAAGGCAGCATCGCGCCCTCGTTAAGGTCAGAATCATGACAGATCGCATGCCAGCCGTTTTCGCTCATCGTTCTCTCGTTCTGTGTTTCTTGTTGATTCAATGCGCAGCGCGATCGGCTACATTTCGACAAAGACCGTCGCTTCTTCGACCACTACCGGGAATGTTTCGGCTTGAAGCTCGCGGCCTGGCTCCGCAGCTTCGTTCTCGACGCAGGTCTTGTATTGTTTCGTGAACATCCGCTCTGGATCGCAGTGGGACTTTCCGGTCTTCAGATCGAATTCCCAGCCGTGCCACGGGCAGCGCAGGATCTCGCCGGGGCGCGAGAGCTTGTAGCAACCCGGCTCGTCAGATTCCGGCAAGCCGACGATCACGCCGCGGCTTAGCCGCGCGCCTTCATGCGGGCAGCGATTGAGCAGCGCGAAGAAGTCTCCGCCGACATTGAAGACACAGATTTCACGGCCGCGAACATTCACCACCTTGTTGCTGCCCGGCGGTATCTCTTTCACGAGTGCAATACGATGTTTCGTCATGGTCAGAACCGGTAGAATCCTTCGGCGTTTTCACGGCAGATCTGCCGGCGTTCCGCAGGGGTCAGTTTGACGTTGAAGGCGTAAGCCGGATCGTCCTGATCCCAGTGCGGGTAGTCGGTGGAGAACAGCAACTTGTCCCAACCAACCCAATCGAAGGTGCGACGCAGATCGTTGGGCCGGCTCGGCTCTTCCATCGGCTGGGTCGTGTACCAGAAATTGCGCTTCACATAATGTGACGGCGGGTGAACCAGATGGGGAATCTCACCTCGCATCCGTTCCCACAGCCGGTCCATGCGCCACATGAAACTCGGCACCCATGCAAAGCCGATTTCGACCAGAACGACTCTCAGTTTGGGAAAGCGCTCCAGCACACCTTCGAGAACCATGCTGCTCATGGTCGCCGGTCCGCCCATGGTCGTGGCGTAATGCTCGTCCATGTAAAAAGAGGGCCAGCCGCCCGCAGTCGATGCATTACCGCCGACGCCATAGGAGTGAATGCCGAGCGGCAGATCGTGAGCCTCGGCCGCCTCGAAGATCGGCCAGTAGCGCTGCCGCCCCAGCGGCTCGCTGCTGCGTGGTGCGAGCATGATCTGCACAAAGCGCTTGTCGCGTGCGCAGCGCTCGATTTCCTTCACCGCTGCGGCGGGATCGTCCTGCGAGACCACGAGCGTGCCGCGCAGGCGTGGCTCCTTGTCGAGCCATTCGGAGACCTGCCAGTCGTTATGCGCCGTCGCCAGCGCGTTGGCGTAGTCGAGATTGCGCTCGCTGGCGACGTTGCTGAACAGCGGGATCAGGATGCCGTTGATGATGTTGAACGGATCGAGGTGCTGCTCGCGCATGAAATCGAGATCGGAGCCCGGCGGACCGCCCGATGGCGGCCACGCGTCGCGGCGGCAGATCAGCGGCGCCGAGCGCGGATACTGCGTCGTGTGAATGAACGGCTGGCGCAGATGACCGCCGAAGTGCTCCGCGTGCTCCTGCCAGCGCTTGGGCAGGTAGGGGTGCAAACTCTTGGCGTTCTTCGGAAGCGGATGGATGTCGCAGTCGATGATTCCGGTGTCGGCCTTCTTGGCGACACCGGTCTGAGGGCTCTCGATCACGGTCATGTCAGGTCCTCCCGCAGCCGCGCATAAGTTTCAAACGGATTCTCTGTCCGCAGTTTCCGCATCAGCTCCGGCTGACCCTTTAACGGCGCCGCGTCGGCGCCGTCGAAGTTCCAGCGCGGGTAATCGGTTGAGAACAACAGCATATGCTCGCCGATCTGCTCGACCAGTTCCTGAACGAGTTGCGCATCGTCGGGACCGTCGAACGGCTGCAGTGTCATCCGGACGTGCTGCGATACGATCTCGCTCGGCGAACGCTTCAGCCATGGCACTTCCATCCGCAGACCGCGCCACAGCTTGTCGATGCGCCACAGGAACGGCGGAAGCCATGTCACGCCGGAATCGGTCAGCACGACCTTCAGCTTTGGAAACTCCTCGAACACGCCTTCGGTGATCATGCTCAGCAATTGCGACTGGATGCCGACGCTTTGCGAGACCTGATCCTCGATATGGTAGGACGGCCAGCCGTTAGTCCACGGCGCAAAGCGATAGGCCGTACCCGCCTGAATGCCGACCGCGAAGCCATGCGCTTCCGCCGCAGCATAGATCGGCCATAGCGCACGACGGCCCAGCGGCGTGTCACCCCCTGCCAGCAGCGAAACCTGAACGAATCGCCGGTCAGCAGCGCGCCGCTCAATTTCCTCGGCAGCCTTCTGCGGATGCTGCCAGGGCAGCACGACCGAGCCGCGCAGCCGCTCGTCCTTGCTCAGGAATTCGTCGGCCATCCAGTCGTTCATCGCGCGGCACAGCGCCACTGCGAGGTCCGCATTGTAGACAGCCTGCGCGCCGTACATGCAGTTGCAGATCGCGATGTCGGTGCCGAACCGATCCAGCACCGCATTCTGGATAGTCTGAACGTCGGCGCCGAGCTTCCAGTCCGGCCTGATGGCCGGACCGATGTTTGAAATGTCCGAGGTCAATTCCAGACGATCGATGCCACGCGTCGTAACCTGTTCACGCCAATAGTCGTCGAGATACGGCACAAGTTTCGCCGTGCTCGGCAACGTGATGTGAATGTCGCAATCGATCTTCTTCTCGGAAACCAGGGGCTGCAGCATGGGCGTTGTTCCGAATTCAGAATGACAAACCGGCGATCAGTCAGCGCTGATGCCGGCGGCGCGGATGGTCTTGCCCCACTTGTCGGTTTCCTTGCGGATGAATGCCGCGAATTCTTCCGGCGTCGAGCCGACAGGTTCCGCAGCCTGCTTCTTGAACGCTTGCTGCACATCGGGAGACCGCACGGCTTCCACGATCGCGTGGTTCAGCTTCATGACGATGTCGCGTGGCGTTCCGGCCGGAACAACGATGCCGGTCCATCCGGTGGCTTCATAGTCCGGCAGGCCGCTTTCAGCGATGGTCGGAACATTGGGAAGCGCGGGCGAACGCGTCTTGCCAGTCACGGCGAGCGCGCGCAGCTTTCCGCCTTCCACCAGCGGCATGGTGGTGATCATCGAATCGAACATCAACTGGACATGCCCGCCCATCAGATCGTTAAGCGCGGGCGCGCTGCCCTTGTACGGGATGTGCGGCGCGTCGATCTTGGCCTGATGGACGAACAGCTCGCCCGACAGATGCATGGACGTTCCCATGCCGCCCGAGGCACGGCTGAGCTTGCCGGGGTTCTTCTTGGCATAGTCGATCAGTTCCTGGACCGACTTGACCGGCAGGTCGGGCGAGACCACCAGCATCAAGGGGTACTGCACGACGAGAGAGACGGGCTCGAAATCCTTGATCGGATCGAACGGCAGCTTCTTGAACAGCGTCTGGTTGATCGCATGCGTGCCGGTGGTCGCGAACAGCAGCGTGTAGCCATCGGGCGCGCTCTTGGCGACGTATTCCGCGCCGAGATTGTTGCCGGCGCCGGGCCGTGGCTCGACGATCACCGGCTGGCCGAGGGACGCCTGCATCTTGTCCGCCAGCAATTGGGCGGTGATATGGGTCGGTCCTCCGGCAGCTGCCGGAACCACGATCTTGATCGTTCGCGACGGAAAATCATCGGCCTGCGCGGCAGACGCAGCCAGGCACAACGAGCCGAGAGCCAAAACTTTCAACAAATTCCAGGATTGCCGCATCGTTTCCTCTTTCATTGTTCGATGATCGAACTTATTGTCGACTGTCGAACATTGATAGCGACATCCAGAGGACTTGGCAATGACCACGCACGTCGGCGATCCATGGACTGACATTTCGCAATGGCCCACCGGCAGCGACACCTTCGTGGAGGCCTTTGCCAAAGGCCTCGCCGTCATTTCGGCGTTCAGTTATCAGCACAAGCTCAAGCTCGCCGATGTTGCCCGGCAGACAAAGCTGCCGCGCGCCGGTGTGCGCCGCATGCTGCACACTCTGGTTGCCCTCGGCATGGCGCGTCAGGATGGCGACGATTTCATGTTGACGCCGCGCGTGCTCCAACTGGGATTCTCGTACCTTTCGTCGCTGTCGCTGCGCGAAGTGGCGCAGCCGGTGATCGAAAGGCTGTCGCGCAAGGCAGATGAGGTGGTCGCCATCTCGGTGCTCGACGGGGCGGATGTTCTCTACATCGCGCGTGCGGAGGTGACGAGCGTGTTGCGGCGCGGACTGATCACCGGCAGCCGCATCCCTGCGTTCTGCACATCCATGGGGCGCGTGCTGCTCGCCGCCCTGCCCGAGGCCGAGTGCTCGGCCCTGCTCGCCAGTTCAGAACGACGTCAATGGACGCGCACAACCGTGACCGATGTCGAAAAGCTTGAACGCGAGATCGAGAAGGTGCGCAAGCAGGCGTGGAGCATGGTCGTAGAAGAGCTTGAACTCGGTGCGTTCGGCATGGCCGTTCCGATCTATGGCGCCAATGGCAGCACGGTCGCAGCGATCAACCTCTCGACAAATCGGGCGCGGCATTCTCCGAAAGTACTGTTCAAGGAATTCATGCCCGATTTGAAGGCTGCGTCAGACGAAATCTCTCAACACCTTATCGCGTACAAAACATCGTCTGATCGCACGCACCTTTAGCTTAGGACGACCGCCTCTCAGACCTGCAGCGTATCGCCGCCCTTGAGGTGCAGAATCTCGCGCGCTTCGTCCGGCGAAGCCACGTCGAGCCCAAGGCCTTCGATGATCTTGCGGGCAAGACGCACCTGCTCGGCGTTGGATTCCGCCATGCGGCCGGGCGCGGCCCACAGCGAGTCCTCGAGACCGACACGGATGTTGCCGCCCATCGCAGCCGCCATGGCCGCGATCGGCAACTGGTTACGGCCCGCCCCCAGCACCGACCAGACGTACTGATCGCCGAACAGCCGGTCCGCCGTGCGCTTCATGTGCATCACATCTTCCGGATGCGCGCCGGTGCCCCCCTGCAGGCCGAACACCGTCTGAATGAACAGCGGCGCCTTCACCAGTCCCTGATCGAGGAAATACTTCAGATTATAAAGATGCGACGTGTCGTAGCATTCGAATTCGAAGCGGGTACCGCTGCCGGACAGCGTGGTCAGCACGTATTCGATATCGGCAAAGGTGTTGCGGAACACGATGTCCTTGTTTTCGAGGTGCTTGCGCTCCCACTCGTGCTCGAAACTCTTGAAGCGGTTGAGCATGCCGAAGAAGGCGAAATTCATCGATCCCATGTTGAGCGAGGCGACCTCGGGCTTGTAAACCGCCGCGGGCCGGACACGCTCGTCCACCTTCATGGTCGGTGCGCCGCCGGTAGTAAGGTTCACCACGGCGTTGGTCCGCTGCTTGATGACCTTGAGGAACGGCGCAAAGGCTTCCGGACTCTGGTCCGGCTGGCCGGTCTTTGGATTGCGCGCGTGAAGATGGACAATGGCCGCCCCTGCTTCCGCCGCGCCGACGGCGGCATCCGCGATTTCCTCCGGCGTTACCGGCAGCGCCTTGGACATCGACGGCGTATGGATTGCGCCGGTCACTGCGCAGGTGATGATGACTTTACGGCTCATGGTGGGCCTCTTTCGTTGGCACGTTGAATGAAATCAGTCGGCCTGTTTGCCCTTGTGGGCGACAAGCGCAGCCAGCCGCTCGTTGCGGCGTGTGGTTAGTTTGGCGATGCGATCGGGCGTCGGCTGGTGCGGCCAGGCCGCAATGACGCGATCGACATTCGGACTCTGGTAGACCTCAGGTCCGGCGGATGCCGCCGCGAGTTCCTTGTAGAATCCCGTGTAGCGCGCGCAGTAATCCGGAATGCCGCCCGGCGCGTTCAGTTCGATGGTTTCGAACGGACCGAGGAACGACCAACGCAGGCCGAGGCCGTCCTTCACGGTGTGATCGAGGTCCTCCGCCGAGATATAGCCCTCGCCCACCAGACGGAACGCTTCTGCCAGCAGCGCGCCCTGCAACCGGTTGAGCACGAAGCCGTTGATCTCCTTGTTGACGGTGACCGGCACCTGCCCAATGGCGCGATAGATCTCGCGGGCGCGCGAGATAGTCTCGGGCGACGTCCACGGCGCGCCGCACAGTTCGACCAGCGGCACCAGATGCGGCGGGTTGACCGGATGACCGACAAGGCAGCGCGCGCGGCCCTTCAGGTTTTCAGTGAAACGCGAGGCGACGATGGCCGAGGTCGATGACGCCAGTATTGTCTCCGGCGCGGCGAGGCGATCCATTTCGGTGAACAGCGCGATCTTGTCATCGATCTTCTCCGGTCCGTTCTCCTGCACGAACGCGACGTCTTTCAGCGCATCGGCGAGGCTTTTTGCGACAGAAATCCGTTTCGCCGCGCCATCCGGATCGTTCGCAAGGCCGTGACGTGCCAGCGCATGAAGTTCGTCGCGGATCAGGCTGGGCGCGGCTTCGAGCGTCGGCGCGTGCGGGTCGGTAATCTTCACGTTCCAGCCCGCACGGGCGAAGATCGCCGCCCAGGCGCGGCCGATCAGGCCCACTCCGACGATCGCGACGTTTCTTTCGTTCGACATGGTTTCTTCTTTCGCCGTTAAAGCCACAACACCTTGCGCCGCAGATCGAGATCGTCGCGCAGCGCCTTCGACGGGCCCTCATGCATGATACGTCCGCGCTCCAGCGCCACCGTCGTATCCGACAGCGCCAGCGCGAGATCAAGATGATGATCAACAATGATGATCGCAACTTCGTTACGCAGACGATCGAACGTCTCGAACAGTTGCTCGACCACGGCAGGCGCGAGGCCCTCGAACGGCTCGTCCAGCAGCAGCACCCGCACGTCGCCGGACAGCGCGCGGGCCACGGCCACCATTTGCTGTTCGCCGCCGGAAAGATAATCCGCTGGACTGTCCAGCCGCTCGCGGATGCGCGGGAAATAATCGTAGATGCGCTCGCGGGTCCAGTGCACGCCGTTGCCGGTCTGCCGTTTCAGACCGCCGAGTTCGAGATTGTGCTCGACGCTCATGCCCGCGAACAGACCGCGCCCCTGCGGCACATAACCGATGCCGAGACGCGCGCATTCGGCGGACGAGCGGCCGATCAATTCGCTCCCGGCAAGGTTGATCGATCCGGTGGAAGCAGGCGCGATGCCCACAAGCGTCTTAAGAAGCGTCGACTTGCCCGCGCCGTTACGGCCCAGCAGCGCGATGATCTCATTATTATGCAGGGTGAAGCCGACATCGTTGAGAATGTGGCTCTTGCCATAGAACGTGTTGACGCCGTTCACTGTCAGCAGCGCGCTGCTCTTGGCCGATGTCTCGCGTGGCTTCGCGGCGACGGCGGCAGCACCGGAACCGATGTAGATTTCCTGCACCTTCTTGCTGGTGCGCGCATCTTCAACCGTGCCGTCGAGCAGCACGCGGCCCTCGTTCATCACCGTGACATGATCGGCCAACTGGAACACGCGGTCGATATCATGCTCCACCAGCAGCACCGGCAGGTCCGTCGAGATGCGCTTGATGATCGCGCCGATACGCTCGCGCTCGGCGGCGGCAAGGCCCGCGAGCGGCTCGTCCAGCAGCAGCACGCGTGGCGCGGTGGCCAGCGCCACGCCCATGTCGAGCAGCCGCTGGCCGCCATAGGACAGCGCGCCGGCCTGCGCCTTCTCGATCCCGGCAAGGCCGAGGTAGCGGATCACCTCGCCGGTTTCACGGTTGATGTCGTCAATCGATAGCGCGTTGGTGAACGGATCAAACCGGCGCGGATGCCGCGCCTGCACTGCGAGGCGGATGTTCTCGCCGACGCTCAGTTCCGGAAACAGGTTGGTGATCTGGAACGAGCGGCCGATGCCCGCTTCAGCGATCTGCTCGGGTGTGTGGCCGGCGATGGGCTTGCCCATCAGCGTGGCCTCGCCCTCGTCCGGCGGGAACATGCCGGACAGCAGGTTGAACGCCGTGGTCTTGCCCGCGCCATTCGGCCCGATCAACGCATGCAGCGTGCGGTCTGCAATCGAGATGTTGATGCCCTGCACCGCCTTGATGCCGCCGAAGCTCTTGACCATGTCACGCGCGGCCAGCACCGGCCCGTCGATCATGGCCTTGGGCCGCAGAAATTCCGGCAGCGGCAGCGCTTCGACCTTCCGCGCGGCCATTGCGGCGTCTCCGGTGACCTTCTTACGGAACGGCGCCAGCAGCTTTTCACCGACGCCAATCAGGCCGGTTGGCGAGAAGACGATGAAACCGACAAAGACGAGGCCAAGCCAGAGCAGCCAATTCTCGGTGTAAATGCCAAGAAATTCACGGAACAGAATGTAGAACAGCGCACCGAGCGCGGGGCCGAGGAAACTGCGCATGCCGCCGATCACGACCATGGCCAGCAGTTCGCCGGAGAACGCCACCGAGACAGGATCGGCGGAGGTCATGCGATTCTTGAACAGCAGCAGAATGCCCGCAAGTCCCGTCAGCGTCGCAGACAGGGTGAATGCCGCCAGCTTGTAGCGGTTGGTCGCATAGCCAAGAAACCGCGCGCGCTGTTCGTTCTCGCGCACCGCCACCAGAACCGATCCCACGGTTGAGTTGTGGAAGCGCCAGAGCAGTACAAGCACGATGAAGGCGATCAGCGCGACGAACCAGTAGTATGTCATCGACGAATCGAGATCGAAGCCCGCGAGGACGGGACGGACGATGCCGCCGAGGCCGTTTTCGCCGCCGGTCACATCGGTCCAGCGGAACGACACCGTGTAGAGCATCGCCGCCAGCGCCAGGGTCAGCAGCGAGAAATAGACGCCACGCCGACGCAGAATGAGATAACCGAACGGCAGCGCGACAGCCATGGTGATCAGAAGACCGCCGATCACAGGGCCGACAAGCGAATTCGGCATCAAGTCGCGCTGGAGCAGCGCCGCCGCATAGGCCGCGAAGCCGAACCAGGCGCCATGGCCGAAGGATACGAGCCCGGTGTGGCCAACCAGAATGTTCAGCGCCATGCAGGCGACGCCGAACACCACCACCTCCGTCGCGGAGGTCACGGTGAGGCCGAGCGCGAGCAGCGTCGATGGGAGGATGAGAAGACCGACGGCAGCAATGATCAGCGGAACGGGAATGCGCTTGAGCATGACGGGTGGCCTCACTCGAAGCGGACAATGCGTTCGCCGAACAGACCGCGTGGCCTGAACAGCAGCACAAGAAGCATGAGGAAATAGATCGCAGCGGTGGATGCGGCCGAATAGCCGATGCCGACCATCACGCCCTTCACAACCCCGACCAGAATGGCGGCCGCAACGACACCCCAGAACGAGCCAAGGCCGCCGATCACCACCACCACGAAGGCCGGTGTGATGATTTCGTTGCCCATCGCCGGATGGATCGCATAGATCGGCGCAAGCAGCACGCCCGCGAGTCCCGCAAGACCGATGCCGAGCGCGGCGACGGCCGACATATAAGGCTGCAGCGAAATGCCGAGCGCGCCGACCATGTCGGGATTCTGCACGCCCGCGCGCACCACACGGCCGAAGGCGGTCTTGCGCAGGAGGAACCACAGTCCCGCAACGCAGGCGACGGCGACACCGAGCAGCACCACGCGATAGAAGGAATAGATGAAGGAGCCGATCGCCACCTGCCCCCGCAACGCAGGCGGTATGGAATACGACAACGGCGGCGCGCCAAAGATCATGCGCAACGCCTGTTCGGCAACCATCGCGAGTCCGAACGTCAGCAGCAGCGAAAGAATCGGATCGGCGCGATAGAACCGGCGGAAGAGCAACCTCTCGATCACGATGCCCAGTAGCGCGACAGCTACGGGCGAGAGCACGAACGCACCACTGAATCCGAGGTAGGGAGAGATGACCAGCGTGAGATAAGCACCGATCGCGAAGAAAGCGCCGTGCGCGAGATTGACGATGCCGCCGAGCGAAAAGATCAGCGACAGGCCGAGCGCGATAAGGAGATAGTAAACGCCATCAAGCAGACCGTTGAGAACCTGCTGTGCAAGGAGCATGGCGGACATGGATTTGCCCCGCGACGGATCGACCTCGCGCGGAGTGCGCAAGGCAGGTGAACGGAAGAGCGCGGTCTCCCGGATATCCCGGAAGACCGCACCGAGTTGGCCTTAAGTCGGGAACGTGCAGCTGTTCTCTTCTTTGGTCGCCGCGATCACTTCGAGACTCTCATCAGGTCCGGGCACGGGGCCGGACGAAGTGAAGATGTCCCACTGGTTCTTGACCTTGTCCGCCGGCAGAGCGGTGATGGCATACATCTCGTGCATGAGCTGGTGGTCCGACGCGCGGAAGTAGCCCTCGCGGGTCTTCAGCAGGTCGAACTTCGCGCCCTTCTCGAAATGTTCGACCATCTTGGTCGAGTCGGCCGACTTCAACTCGTTCATCGACTGCGCGATGATCTTGAGCGCCATGTAGTCACCCCAGGCCTGGTTCTCCGGCGGCTTGCCGTATTTCTTGGTGAAGGCCGCCACGAACTTCTTGGTGCCGGGCGTATCGAGCAGGTGATGCCAGACCACCGGCCAGGTGCCGACGAAATTGCCCTTGCCCGCGGCCCATGCGAGCGCGGTGTCGAAGCCGAAGCCCGCGACCGGGAAGGTCAGACCGAATTCCGCATACTGCTTGAGGAAGTTGGTGATCTGATTGCCAGAGAGATTGATCACCACAAGGTCCGGCTTGGCATCACGGATCTTGAGCAGATAGGCCGAAAAGTCCGTCGCGTCGGTCGGCACCAGATCGTCACCGGCGAACTGGCCGCCATTGCCTTCCATGAAGCGCTTGGCGACGCGCAGCAGGTCGTGACCGAAAGCGTAATCCGCCGTCAGCGAATACCACTTCTTGCCCTTGACCAGACCTTCCTTCAGGAACGATCGGCCCACCGACTTCACATACATCGAGTTCTGCGACTCGACATGGAACATATAGCGCTTGCAGTCGGCGCCGCGCACGGAATCGGCGTTGCCGCCAGTGTTGATGTACAGCGTCTTGTTGCGCTGGGCGACCTGCGCGATGGTGAGAACGGAAGCGGACGAAATCTCGCCGATGATGCAGGCGACCTTGTCGCGCTCGATCATGCGCTCCGCCTTGGTGGAGGCGGTCTGCGGATTGACCGAGTCTTCCTTCAGCAGTTCGAGCTTGCGGCCCATGACGCCACCGGCCGCATTGATTTCCTCGACCGCAAGGTCGGCGGCCATCACACCGTATTCGCCGAGCGGGCCGAGGAATCCGGTGCGCGGCGTAAGATGGCCGAAGCGAATGACATCGGATGACTGTGCCAGCAGAACCGACGGCGCGGACAGTCCGGACACCAGCGCGAGGCCGCCGGCGGTCTTTAGCAAGCGGCGTCGCGTAACATTATCGTTGATCGACATAAGCTTCCTCCCTGTGACGGCCGCCTTTTGCGGCGCTTATTTCCGGCCCGGCGGTACGCGATTGATCCGCGCTTATATCGCTTGCCGTGATCTGTGATCACACTTAGACTGACAAACGATGATCAGCTTGTCGAGTCCCTTGTTGCATTATTTGTCCGCCTGCAGGATCAACGGTCATGAACCGCCCCGCCGCATTTGAACTGGTTGAGCCGCTTGACCGGCAGACACTGGGCGGGCGCACCTATGCTCAACTCTCCGAGCTTCTGATGTCCGGCCGCATGGCGCCGGGCGAAAAAATCTCGCTGCGCCAGACCGCTGAAGTGCTCGGCGTGTCCATCATGCCGGTGCGCGAGGCGGTTTCGCGCCTTGTCGCCGACGGTGCGCTGGAGGTCACGCCGAATCGCGCGGTGCGTGTCCGGCTGATGACGGCCACCCAATTTCGCGATCTGACACAAGCCCGCATCGCCATTGAAGGTCATGCCGCCGCGACCGCCGCGCAAAATCGCCATGCTGCGGATGTGAAAGCCATTTCCCGCGCCGAAGCCGCGATGCGTTCCGAAAGCCGCGCTGCGAAGCCCGATCTGCCCCGCGCGGTGGAATTCAACAAGTCCTTCCACTTCGCAGTCTATGAAGCGTCGCATTCGCCGATCCTCGTCGACATCATCCGCGCGCTCTGGCTCAAGGTCGGCCCGGTCATCAACCTTGACCTGCGCGCCAATCCCGAACGGCTGGCGAAGGGCGACGCTGTCCGCTTTCATGCCCGGGTGCTTGCTGCGATCAAGGCGGGCGATGCAGCCGGCGCACGCGACGGCATCGCTGCTGACATCAAAAACGCCGCTGAAGTCATCTTGTCCCGCGGCGGACTCGCCGAATAATCATCAAGTCCTCGGAGACGATATGAACCTCGATATCAAGGGATTGCGTGTGCTGGTAACGGCGGGCGCCAACGGCATCGGGCTCGCCGTCGCGCGTGCCTTCGCAGAGGAAGGCGCGAAAGTTCACATCTGCGACGTGGACACGGCGGCCCTCGCCGCGCTCAAGACCAGCGATCTCACCATCACGCAATCCATCTGCGATGTTTCGGACCGCGCCGCGGTCAAAACAATGTTCGCGGATGCCACAAGGACGCTCGGCGGACTGGATGTGCTGGTCAATAACGCAGGTGTCGCCGGGCCGACCGCGAAAGTCGACGAGATGAACCCGGAGGACTGGGACCGCTGTCTTGAGATATGTCTCACCGGGCAGTTCAACTGCGCGCGGCTCGCCGTTCCCCTCCTGCGCCAGAGCAAGAATGCCTCCATCGTGAATATCTCATCGGCTGCCGGGCGCCTCGGTTTCGCGATGCGCGCGCCTTATGCCGCCGCCAAATGGGGCGTGATCGGATTCACCAAATCACTTGCCATTGAACTTGGCCCGGACAATATCCGCGTCAACGCGATTTTGCCGGGCCTTGTGGCCGGCGACCGGCAGCGCCGCGTACTTGAAGCGAAGGCGCAACAGCGCGGCATCTCGTTTGCCGAGATGGAGCGGACGGCGTTTTCCTACACGTCGATCAAGGATTACGTGACGCCGCAGCAGCTTGCGGATCAGATCGTCTTCATGTGCAGCCCACGCGGCAAGACCATTTCAGGTCAAGCCATTTCCATTTGCGGCGATACGCAGATGCTGGGGTAGCAGCGACGGGCAGATCAACGCACTATCAACTGATCTACATCGCACGATGAAATTCAGCATCGGTGAGTCGATGGCGTTTTCGCTGAGTGTTATAACATTGCGTCAGGGCAATGATGACATCGATGTCGAGCTCAGATAGTGTTGAGCCATGGCACCGACACGCGGAACAGATCAACGCGCAACCACAAGACTTCGCCCATGGCGGAGCATGGTCGCTTGCCTGCTGTCGTTTGCGATGATCCTGTCAATCTTCCACGCTTCGGCGTGCGAAACAGAAATCCGTCAGGGGTCATCTGAGATTTCTGTGAATGCCGAACAATCTCAGTCGGCACCGCAGTCGCTGCCGCAGCATCAGGCGGCCGATCACTGCATGTTCCATCTGCTCGGCGACGTCGCACATCCCGTCAGCGTTGCCACCATACGCGATGTCAGGGTGAAGCCGAGCTGGTGTCAAGACGTCCCTCGGACGATTGCAGCGCTGGATTCTCCGTTCAAACCGCCCCGCGCCTAGCATCGCATGGCGGCCGCTTCGCGCCGTTCTTCCAAAGCTTGAACGACAACCAGCCACGCAGGCATCGCGCCTGCGGCGGGCGGAACGGATTACATGAAACGCACATATATCTGGGCGGCGCTTGCCGCATTGGGACTCATGACCGCCATCACGGCGATCAACTGGCGATCCAAGCATGTTTCACCACAGGATCCCCCACAGACCGCAGCGGCCGGGCATGCGGATGGGCATATCCCGCTCACCGACGAACAAATGGCCGCAGCGCGGATCGAGGTAGCCCCGGTCGCGACCTTCCAATTGAAAGAGCATTTCCTCGCGCCGGGCACCATCGTCCCCGATGCCGACCGCATTGGCCGGGTCGCGGTGCGCGTCCTGGCCACTGTCACTGAGTTGCGCAAGCGCGTTGGCGATCAGGTCGAGAGAGATGAAGTGGTCGCCGTTCTCGAGAGCCGCGAACTCTCCGATGCGAAAAGTGAATATCTCGCGGCGCGCCTGACCAACGAACTGCAGCAAACCCTTTCGGCACGTTACAAGATGCTGTGGGAGTCTCGCTCGTATCCCGAGAACGAGTATCTCAAATCGCGGTTGACCGCACAGGACGCCCGCATCCGGCTGGATTCAGCGCGTCAGAAATTGCTGGCGCTCGGATTGAACGACGCTGAAATCCAGCAACTGCCAGACCTTCCAATCGAGGAATTTCGCAAACAGTCCCTGCGTGCTCCCATCAGCGGTCGCATCGCAGAGCGACGCGTCGACCTCGGAGCCTTGGTCGGCCGCGAGGGACAAGAAAGCGAACTCTTCGTCATCGTCAATCTCGACAAGGTCTGGATCGATCTGGCCATTTCGCCAAATGACCTGGGCAAGGTCGTCGAAGGAGCGGAGGTCAATGTCACAGCGGGGCCCGACGGCCCCTCGGATATTGCCAAAATCATCTTCGTCAGCCCTTTGATCGACAAAGATACCCGCGCCGCCCGGGTTATTGCCTCGCTGGAAAACAAGAAATTCGGGTGGCGGCCGGGCATGTTCGTCACAGCCGAGGTTCCTGTCGCGAGTCGCGGTGCCGTGCTCGCCGTCCCCAAAGCTGCGTTACAGACTGTTGATGGCGCGCCGACACTTTTCGTCAGACAAGGACACGACTTCGCTGCACGCAAGGTGCAGCTCGGGCGTGAAGACGATCAACTGCAGGAAATCGTCGCTGGCGTGAGCGCGGGCGAGATCATCGCCGTCTCAAACACCTTCACGCTCAAGGCCGAACTTGGCAAGAGCGAGGCGGAGCACTGACAGCCATGATCAAAGCCCTTCTCTCGTTCTCCATCGCACAGCGGTGGGCCGTTCTTGTCGTCACCGGGATTGTCGCAGCGCTGGGTATGATGGCACTGACGCGTCTGCCGATCGACGCGGTGCCCGACATCACCAACAATCAGGTACAGATCAACACGCTTGCGCCTGCACTCTCGACAACGGAGGTCGAAAAGCAGATCACGATTCCTCTCGAAACCGCTCTTTCCGGCATGCCCGGACTTGAAAGCACCCGTTCGCTATCTCGCAACGGGTTTTCTCAGATTACCGCAATCTTCGATGAGAAGACCGACATCTATTTCGCTCGCCAGCAGGTCAGCGAGCGGCTGAGCGCCGCGCGTTCATCGCTGCCGCCGAATACCGAGCCTCATATGGGCCCCACCTCAACGGGCCTTGGCGAAATCTACATGTGGACGGTGCGATACGGCGATTCGCCGAAGGCGGAATCAGGCCACATCGGTTCACAAAGTGACGGCAGCTACATCACGCCGGAAGGGCAGCGGCTGATAACCGCTGTCGAACGCGAGGCCTATCTGCGCACCGTGCAGGACTGGATCGTGCGGCCGAAAATCAAGTCCGTGCCCGGCGTGGCCGGGATTGATGCGATCGGCGGATACACCAAGCAGTATCAGGTCCAGCCTGACACGGCCCGGCTGGCATCTTATGGCCTCTCCTTCGCCGACATCGCCAAAGCCCTCGAAGAAAACAATGTTAGCCGGGGCGCGCGCTACATCGAGCGCAATGGCGAAGGTATCGCAGTGCGCTCAACCGGCCGAATCCAGACGCTCGAGGATCTGGCGAATGTCGTCGTGACAACACGAGGAGGACGGCCGATCCGCATCGCGGATATCGCGACCACCGCCATCGGCGGTGAAACCAGAACCGGCAGCGCAAGCGTCAACGGCCATGATGCCGTCATCGGAACCGCGCTGATGCTGATCGGCGGCAACAGCCGCACCGTGGCGGCGGCGGTCGATGCCCGATTGAGCGAACTGTCGCGCCTGTTGCCACCTGGCATCGAGATCAAACCGCTGCTCAACCGCACCCAGCTGGTCGACGCGACAATCCACACAGTGGCCAAGAACCTTCTGGAAGGCGCCATCCTGGTCATCATCGTTCTGCTGGTGCTGCTCGGGAATCTACGCGCAGCCCTTGTCGCGGCAGTCGTAATTCCCGTCGCCATGCTTATGACGGCCATCGGTATGGTTCAGGGGCGCATCAGCGCCAACCTCATGAGCCTCGGTGCGCTTGATTTCGGGCTGATCGTCGATGGCGCCGTCATCATCACCGAGAACTGTCTGCGGCACCTCGCCGAACGCCAACAGCGGACTGGCCGGCTGCTGACGCAGGCCGAACGATTGCAGACCGTCCGCGACGCCGCTCGGGAAATGATCCGGCCCAGCGTCTACGGTCAGGCGATTATCATCCTGGTTTACGTGCCGCTGCTGTCTTTCACAGGCGTCGAAGGCAAGATGTTCGAGCCGATGGCGCTCACGGTCATTTTGGCGCTGGCCAGCGCCTTCGTTCTGTCGCTCACGCTGGTGCCTGCCGCCATTGCGATATTCGTCACGGGCCACATCTCAGAAAAGGATAACTCGGTCGTCGGTTGGCTGAAGCGCCACTATGAACCACTGCTCCGCAAGACTGTGGTCCGGCCGATCCCGGTGATCGCCTGCGCCGCACTGCTGTTTTTCTTGAGTCTCGTGCTGCTCTCCCGGTTAGGTCAGGAGTTCATCCCTTCCCTCGACGAGAAAAACATCGCGATCAACGCCCTGCGTATTCCGAGCACGTCGCTTGCCGAATCCCAGCGCATGCAACTTCAGATCGAAAAGACCATCGCCAACCTTCCCGAAGTCGAGACCGTGTTTTCCAAGACCGGCACAGCGGAAGTGGCATCCGACCCGATGCCGCCCAACGCCTCGGACACCTTCATCATTCTCAAGCCGCAACATCAATGGCCCGATCCTTCCTTGACGAAGGAACAGCTTTTGCGCCGGATAACGGAGAGCCTGGAGAAACTCCCCGGCCAGATCTACGAGTTCACCCAACCGATCCAGATGCGGTTCAACGAACTATTGGCCGGGATTCGCGGCGATATCGCCGTCAAGATTTTCGGCGACGAGTTCGAGCCGATGCTCCGCGCGGCAAATCAGGTCGCGGCCACGCTCCGCGCCACCAGAGGCGCCGCCGACGTGAAGGTCGAACAGGTCAACGGGCTTCCCACACTCGATATCGCCGTAAACCGTGCTGAAATTGCCCGCCTCGGCCTCTCCGTCGCGGCGATCCAGTCCGTCGTCGGTGCGGCGATCGGCGGACAGGAAGCCGGCATGGTCTTCGAAGGCGACCGGCATTTCGAGATCGTCGTCAAATTGCCGGAGGATCGGCGGGCTGACCTGGAGATTTTGCGCAATCTCCCTGTAACCCTGCCGGCATCCGCGCCGGGCGCGGCATTGCAAACCGTGCCCCTCAGCAGGGTCGCGGATTTCCGCTTCATCGAGGGGCCGAACCAGATCAGCCGCGAGCAGGGCAAACGCCGTGTCGTGGTCACCGCCAATGTGCGGGGACGGGACATCGCATCCATCGTGGACGAAGCGCGGTCAAAGATCGATCAATCGGTCAAGCTGCCTCCGGGCTCCTGGATAAGCTGGGGCGGCCAATACGAAAATCTCGCAAGCGCGCGGGCCCGGCTGACCTTTGTGGTGCCGGGCTGCTTCGTGCTGATTTTCCTTTTGCTGATGAGCGCACTCGGAACGGCACGAGACGCCGCGCTGGTGTTTAGCGCCGTGCCGCTGGCTCTGACCGGCGGCATCCTTGCCCTCTGGTTGCGAGGCTTGCCATTCTCGGTATCGGCCGCGGTCGGGTTTATCGCCGTCTCGGGCATTGCCGTGCTCAACGGTCTTGTGATGCTGAATGCCATCCGGCAAATCGCTTTGACCACCGACGACGTCAGCGCGACGATTGAAGGCGCCCTCACCCGCTTGCGGCCCGTCGTGATGACGGCACTGGTCGCTGCGTTGGGATTCGTGCCGATGGCGCTCGCTACCGGAACAGGAGCCGAGGTGCAGCGCCCGCTGGCGACGGTCGTGATTGGTGGCCTATTATCGGCGACCGTCCTCACACTCCTCGTATTACCGGCGCTCATTGCACGTTACAGCAACGCCATCCACGCGGAAAGCGAACGCGGAAAGCGCGATACGAATATCGTCGTTACCGGTTTATCAAGAGACAACTAAAACTCGTATGTCGTCATCGAAAATAGTCTAGATCAGCAAAATCCCGCTAAAGAACGGATCGGGCCGGCTCGATGCGGACCTAAGCCTTGTGTTGGAACTCGATAGAGAAATCGCCGATTGCGCAGCTGCCGGGTGCGAATGCGATGATCAGCTTTGCGGTCAAGGATGCGCGGCTTGCCGCCAGCGTCTGGATGTCCAGCGGCACGCCAGTACTCTCGTGTCGCGATTTCGCCACCGCTTCGCAGTGGCTCTCCGCAGCATGACTCGGGCACCCGAACGCGCTGAGTGATATTTCGGGCTTTCATAAATCGAGAACTTGCCGACATTTACGAATCACGTGGTGGAAGAATCGTACCTTCGACCTCGCCAAAACCAATTCGGTATCCATCTCCCTGGCACCAGCCGGAGAGGCAGACGCGATCGCCGTCTTCCAGAAATGAGCGCGTCATTCCGTTGCCAATATCCAACGGCTCCGCTCCATTCCAGGAGAGCTCAAGCATGCTTCCACATTGAGAGCGGTCCGGTCCGCTGATGGTACCTGAGCCAAGAACGTCCCCGATCTGCATCGAGCAACCGCTGGAGGCGTGATGCATCAGTTGCTGCACAGGCGACCAATACCGTACCGCTCGAAACTCGAAACAACCGAAATCTACATCCGCGAGGCCCAGAAACGACGGATGGTCAGCAACGCATTTGCGCGCCTTGACGAGTATCGAAACCAGAAAAATGTCTCTATTCTCAAGGTTCAAAAAGGCAATGAGACAAAAACTGGGAAAAGCGATGGGAAATCAAAGGTCAAGTAGCCCGTTGGTGGGCCCGGCAGGACTCGAACCTGCAACCAGACCGTTATGAGCGAACCGACCAACCTAGACGATTGTGATAAATCAACAAGTTAGCGGACGTTTGGCGCCATTCATCGCTACCTATAGCAGCCGTTTCATTGACGAAACATTGGCAAACATATCTCCGCGTCGCGCTCCAGCGAACCGTGAAACCATGTTATGATGTAACTGGCATAAGATATGAGCACGCGCTTCCTCGCTATCCTCGTTGTCGCCTCGGCGATAGCGCTCATGAGATATACGCCAGCCTCGGCGCGCGGCGCTGCGCCGGGCATCATGAATTCGCCGGGCTATCAGAGAGCGCTCGAAGAATCGCGTAGGCGTTATCGCCTGGAGGTTCAGCCTTCGGTGCGACCGCAGCCGGCTCATCCGCGCAAGAAGAAACACCATCGCACCCATTACCACTGAACGGGCAAGCGGCAAGCGCCTATGGCACCGCGCCGACGCCAATGCCAACGCCGCCGCCAAAGCGGATAGCTGTCCGAACCTGGCATGCGTACGAAGCCGGGCCTGAATTCGGAACAGGCAGAGCGTTGTGGACGCGCCGGCTTGAGAGGCTGATGCTGCGCTGCTCCGTTCAGACGTAACGGAGGCTCTTTTCGCTCGGTCTGCTGCGCCTGTGCTGCGGACACGTGTACAATCGAGAGCCCGACAACTGCGATGTCTTTGATGATCGGTATGAACGAGGCGCGCATCGTGGTTCTCGCGTACATCTAAGATAACGCTATTGGACAAGCTGCAGCGTATAACCCTTCAGTAAATCGTCGCGGTTATCGAATCTTCGCGCCCCAGCTTCGGGTCGTCTTCACGATCCAGTTTCTATATAACGTCAGGGGTGTGACGCCGGTGAGGCCGCCGCAGCCGGCCGAATTGTTCGCAGCCGTGGACCAGCTCACCACGCCGGTAATGACGCTGCGGCGATCTTGATCCTCGAACGCGGACGCGCCCGAGTCTCCGGTGCAGGCGCCCATGCCGGCAGCGCGCAGGCACCTCGAGGACCCTCATGCGGCCATAAACCACGGCACCCGAGAAGGCCATCAGCGCGGCATCGCCGAGTATTGTCGCCCTCTAACGTCAAGCCGCTCGACCGATGGCAGACTCGGTCTGAGTCTAAAGCCGAGCTGGCAAAGCACTAGACTTTGCTGCTTCCTTACTAATCAGCAAGCCGACTCCATTCATGCAGATCGATCTGCAACCGACGAGGTGTGCCAACGAGGTAACTTACAGGAAAATTCTCAATTTCCTTATCAGTCAACCAACTGACTCCATTTGGCGACTTTGCTTATCAATCAGCTAACTCACTCCGTTTAACGTATTCTCTCATCAGTGGCGCACCGACTCAATTTTTGGACCTTCGTCAGTCAGACAACTGACTCTGTTTAACGTCTCTTCTCACTAGCAGGCCAACTGCTGCAAATTCGCAGTTATCAAAACTTCTTCACCGAAACGATATCACCGAACAACTTCCAGCGATCACCCTCAAAGCGCATCAATCTGAGTTGCTTAATCGGAGCAAAATCCTTCGGCGACGTATTAACCGTAATGCCGGGAAGCAGTCCGCCCTGCGCGAAGTTGACCAGGCTCGACGCCTGCTTCATGACATTCTCGCGAGAGAGGTCATCTCCGCAGCGCCGTAGAACCTCGACCATCGACGTGACAGTGTTGTAGCCGACCATCGCCGAACTGTCGGCCCTGCTTGCCTCCGGAACGTACTTCGCCAAGAATGCGTGAAATTCCTTCATCCCGGGATCGGCGTCCCACTGAGGATCCGTCGCATCTTTCGCATAGGTTGCAGAGACGACTCCCTGGGCATTGTCGATGCCTGCAGGCCTGATCACGCTGCCAATCGACGAACTGACGCTAGGCACTACGTGCAGAGGCTTCCAGTTCAGCTCTCCGGCTTTCTTGATGGTCTGCGCCGCGAACTTGGGCGTGGTGAAGCTGATGAGAATATCTGCCCCCACGGACTTCATCTTCACGACATGTGAATCGATTGTCGGCTCGCTGACCTCGTAACTTTCTTCGATCACGATCATTGAGCGCCGCGAGCCCAGACCGTCCTTGAAGCCCTTCAGATAATCCTTACCGTAATCATCGTTCTGATAGAATACGGCGACCTTGCCCTCCGGCTTCTCCCGCATGATGTACTGCGCGAGGATACGCCCCTCCGTCTGGAAATTCGGAATCCAGCCCATGGTCCATGGGTAGTTTTGAGGATCGTCCCACTTACTCGCACCGCTGCCGACAAATAGCTGCGGGACTTTCTTCGAATTCATATATTTATGAATTGCGCTGTTTCCGGGAGTCCCGAGAGGGTTGAAGATCAGCAGAACTTCATCGCTTTCGACCAGCTTTCGCGTCTGCTCGACGGTCTTCGGAGGGCTGTACGCATCATCATAGGATATGAAGTTGATCTTGCGGCCGTTGATACCGCCCTCTTCATTGATCTTGCGGAAATATGCAGCCTGCACGCGCCCATTCATGCCATAGGCCGACGCCGGCCCGCTGTATGGCATGATATTTCCGATCTTGATCTCGGTATCGGTGACACCCGGCCCATATTTCTTCTGCGCGGACGCGCTGCTGCTGACAGCGAGCGCCACACAAAGAGCAATACATGCTTTCAGTCGCGACATCGGCTTTCTCCGAAAATCCATTCGCTGTCAGCGTGTCAGATTCATCGCGCGCGCAAGCGATTCGTAGGTATCGACCTCGCTCGCCACGGTCTTGGTGAATTTCTCGGGGCCTTCCGCAATGACATCGACGCCGATCTCCGTGAAGCGCTTCTGGATTTCCGGCGACTGGATGCCGGCCATGACCGCGTCGTTGATTTTCTTAACGAGATCCGCTGGCATACCTGCGGGCCCGGCCAATCCAATCCAGGTTTCGGACAGCACCTTTGGTAGCTCCACTTCAGCAAACGTAGGAACGTTCGGAAGATACGCGGAGCGTTTTTCGGAACCTATGGCGAGCGCCCTGACATCGCCGGACTTTACCGCGCCGATCGCCTGATTGACCGCCGAGAACGACATCGGCACATGCCCGCCCATCACAGCCTGCAGGGATTCACCGGAACTCTTGAACGGAATGTGGTTGAGCTTCACCTTGGCTTCGCGCTCGAACAGGATGCCCATGAAGTGCGAGGTGGATCCGACACCGGAGCTGCCATAGGCAATTTCCCCCGGATGGGCCCGCGCATCATCGATCACCGATTTGACGTCGGTATATTTAGTATCCTTGTTGACCGTCAGCATCGACGGCGCTGTCGCGATGAGGCTGATATAGGTTAGTGCCGTCTTGGTGTCGAAGTCGACTTTCTGTATCGACGGCACCATCGTGTGCGTGCCGGGAATCATAATCAGCGTCGTCCCATCGGGCGGCAGCTTGGAAACCATCGCCGTTGCGATCGTTCCTGAACCGCCCGGCTTGTTCTCGACGATGACCGTCGTGTTCAGACGCTTGCGGAGGTCTTCAGCAAAAACACGGGCCAGCACGTCGGTGACGCCACCGGCCGAGAAACCGACAACAATCTTGATGGGCTGTGTATCCTGCGCCCGAGCAGGCTGCCCTATAAGCGCAGCTCCCATTACGACGGCGATGATCCTTGCGAACTTCATTTGCGTTTCCCCTTTTCTTAACTTGACGTGTGCTTATGCACTTTAATGTTCGTCACTTTCTCACGAAGCGGATGCCATGGCCGCCCGGCGCGTGCGTGTCGCGGCCTCATCGAGAGACCCGTCCGCACGCAGGACCACGCCGTAGTCCCGCTCCGCAGCTTCCACAGACACATAGCCTTCCGAAACATCGCGTAAGACACGTGCGACATCGCGCTGCCAGGCTGGCCCGTAGCCGCCGCCGCCGCCACTGGAGATCACGACCACGTCGTCGCGTGCCATCTCCATCTTTCCCTTGCGCAATACGCTATTATCGCCGGACGCGCGCTTGACCTCGCCGCCTGCCGTCTTCGCGGCTCCGCCGCCGGCAAGACCCCAAGGGGGACACCGCGTGCGGTCCATTTTGTTCATGAGGGTCAGCGGCTGGAGGAATCGGTAGACCTTCTCGATTCCAAGACCGCCGCGGAATTTTCCAGCGCCACCCGTGTCGGTCCGAAGCTGCTTCGCTTCGATCCGGTACGGATACAGAGCTTCCTGAATCTCAACCGGAACATCACGCACGTCGCCATGAGTCGTCGAGCGATAAGGACCTGGCCCATCGGTATCCGAGAAAGCGCCCCACCCTCCGGACATTGCGTCAAGACATAGAAAGCGCGTGCCGGTTTCCTCACTTATTCCGGTGATAGTATGAGTGCCGTAAATGCCGTGATGGCCGGCTGGAATACGATCAGGCAGCGCTTCCGAAAATGCACTCAGAATCGTATCGACAACGCTTGCGTGGGTGTTGCCCGCACTTCCATAAGCGGCATCAGGACGTGCACTCAGGAACGTTCCGTCGGGAATTTCGATCCTGACTCGCTCGAAATCTCCTTCGTTCACGGGCGTCGCCGATGAGAAAAGAAATTTCGCCGCCATGCGGCCCACCGCCACCGCGCCACCTTCCCGTCCTGAATTAAACGGCCCCGAGACTTGCTCATTGACGCCCGACAGATCAATGGTCAGCCCGTCATTGTCGACGACAACTTTCACATCCACCTTGATCGGCTCACCGACCCGGATTCCGTCATCATCGAAGAACGAGGACGCGTGATACGTGCCATGGGGAACATCGCGCAGCGCCCGCTCCATGTTGCGCGCCGCGTCGGCATGCATGGCGTCCATTGCGGCAAGCACTTCATTCATACCGTGCTGGGCAACGACCTCCTGCACCATGTCGTGACCCATCTGGCATCCGCCGAGCTGCGCTTCGAGATCGCCCATCACAAGCCGCGGGAAACGGGTGTTGATCTCGATCAGCCGGAAGATTTCGCGGCGACGTTCGCCGCGATCGATCAGCTTCAACACGGGAAACTGGATGCCTTCCTGATAAATTTCCGTCGTGGTGGGCGACAGACACGATCCAGGCATGTTGCCGCCCACATCGACCCAGTGCACCAGAACCGCGAAAAATCCGATCAGCTTTCCGCCAATGCGGATCGGCGTAAAGGCGCAGACGTCGTTGAGATGTTTTCCGAGCGTTGCGGCATCGTTGATGATGAAGACATCACCTTCGTGCATTTCTTCTTCACCGATCACATCCAGTCCCGCCCGAACAGCAAGACCCAACGCGTTGGCAACGAAGCCCGGCAGACTGAAGCGCGATTGCGTGACCAGACTGCCGCTGGCATCGACAAAGCCGACTGCGTAGTCCTTGTATTCCTGAACCAGAAGGCTGAATGCCGTCCGCTCGATATTCTTCTCGATCAGGTTCGGAATTGCGATCAGACGCTGACGGATGATCTGCAATTCGATGGGATCGACCACCCGGGCGAATTCGAGAGAATGCGAAATATCATCCATGGCGTGCCTCTCCCTTTTTTGCCGGAGGGGCGCAGGAGATGCGCAGTTCGCCCAGCTTGCCGACGACGAGTGAATCATCCGGCGAGATGACGGTCGTCGAACTGTATTCCTCCACGATCGCAGGTCCGTTCACGGAGAACCCTTCAGGCAAATCGCTTCGGCGGTAGACTGGCGTATCGATCCGCTGGCCGGAATCCGCGAAGTAGACCGAACGGCGGGCATGAGGCTCCGACTTTTTGGACACCTGAGCGGACGCCATATCGCCGAGCTGCGGCCGCTGGGTCGGAACGATGCCGCCGACGCGAATCACGACGAACGCGAGCTTCATATCCTCGTTCAGATGACCATAGCGTGCGCGATAAACCGCTTCGAAGGCCGCCTGTACGTTTTCAGCCGTCAGGTTGCGCGGCAACTGGATACGGACCGTGTGGGATTGTCCCTGATAGTTCATGTCCGCCTCATGAACATAGGAAATCCGCGACACGTCGAACTCGGATGCCATCTCCTCCTTCAATTCACGCTCCATCTGGCGCAGCATATCGAGTGCGTCCGCCAATGATTCATCGGACAGCTCCCGCAGGAATGTGCGTGCGCTGTCGCGCCTGGCCTCGGCCATCAGCATTCCGAGCGAGGAGAAAGCGCCGGGATGCGGAGGCACGATCACCTCGCGTATTCCGAGACCGCGTGCGAGATCCGCACCGAACAGCGGACCGCCCCCGCCGAAGACAAAAAGCTGATACTCCCGGATATCCCGGCCGCGCTCGATGGTGATTTCCTTGATTGCGCCGGACATCGTGACCGTCGCGAGGTCGAGAATGCCCTGCGCGACCTGATCGACGCGGTCGGACCCTGAATAGCCCAGCGGCTGCGCCAACTGCTTTTCGATGGCGGTGGATGCGCCTGCAAGGTCGAGCTGCAGCCGGCCGTTCATGAAGCTGTCCGAGCCGATTCGCCCCAGAACGACATTGGCGTCGGTCACTGTCGGTTCCTTGCCGCCCTTGCGAAAGGCGATCGGCCCCGGGTCCGAACCGGCGCTGCGGGGACCGAGCTGCATGCGGCGGTTATCGTCGATCCAGGCGATCGATCCTCCGCCGGCGCCGACTTCAACGATATCCAGAACGGGTGTGCGAATGGGAAAGCCACGCTCATAGCCGCCGACCCAGTAGGTGTTGACCACGTCAAAGCGGCCGTCCTCAACCAGAGCGCATTTCGCGGTGGTGCCGCCCATATCGAATGCGATGACTTTCCTGAGCCCAAGCGCCTGGGCATAAGCTGCAGCGCCGATGCATCCGCCGATTGGTCCCGACTCAACCAGCGTGACCGGCTGCGCGATTGCGGCGCTCGCGGTCATCACGCCGCCATTCGACCCCATCATGTAAAACCGGCCGTCGAAATCGCGATCCGTCAGCGCCTGTTCGAAGCCGCCGACATAGTTCGACATGCGTGCGCCGACGAAGGCGTTGGCGACAGCCGTCGACGTCCGCTCATATTCCATCCATTCGCGCGACAGTTCCGTGCCGGTGGTGATGTAGACATCCGGCATCAGGTCACGCAGAATATCCCGCACCCGCTCTTCATGCTCCGGATTGGCGTAGGAATTCAGCAGCGAAATCGCCACCGACTCGACTTCTGCGCCTCGTAGCGACGGGACCAGAGCCCTGACGCTCTCGGCATCGAGCGGTGTGACGATCCGGCCTTTCCCATCAATACGTTCGGTCACCTCGAAGCGAAGGGAGCGCTGGATCAGCGGCTCGCTCCGCCGGTAGCGCAGATTGAATGTCTCTGGCCTGTTGCCGCGCGCGATTTCGAGAATGTCCCGAAATCCTCGGGTGGCAATCAGCGCGGTCCTGGCGCCCCGACGCTGAATGAACGCGTTGATGACGTGCGTCGTGCCGTGCTTGAACAACGCGGCCTGGTCAAGCTGCGCGCTGGTGTCCTCCAGACCGGAGATCACACCGTCGACGAGGTCGCCATAGGTTGTCAGCGTTTTTCCGAAGTTGGTCGCGCCGGTCTCAAGGTCATACACGGCAAGATCGGTGAACGTGCCACCCGTATCCGCAGCAATAAGATAGCGCAGCGGCGCCTTCCGTTCGGCGGATTCTGCTGTTTGTGAAGACATCGGAAATCCTCCCGTTATCAATTCAGGAGATGCGTCACGAACCAGTCGCGCGCGGCGCTGCTGGAAATCGAGAACAGTTTCACATAGGGATCGTAATGTCCGCCCTCGAACAGGACGAGTTTCTTCGGCTCGAGGGCGCGGTTGTAAGCCTGCAAAGCGAGATCGGTCGCAGTGAGCACGTCCCTGTTTCCGACAATCATCAACAGCGGTGTCGGGCTGATGCGCTCGATATAGCTGCCGGGTTCGTATTCGCGCAGCATTTCCGCGCTACGCAGCGTCACCTCATTCTTGCGGTTCGGCGCCACCTTGAGGCTTTCCTGGAAGAACTCCCACGCATCGGCACCTCCGTTGAAGCACGCCACCGTCGGGTCCTGCGCAACAAGCGGCATCGTTCCCGGCGGCTTACCTGCGAAGCGGTTCTTGCGATCTTCGTCAAAACGGGCTCGCGATGCAGCCATATGATCGGCGCGGGTGCGCCTCAACGCTCCCGCACCTCCGCTGATGGTCGGCACTTGCGCCACAACACACTTCACACGCCGGTCCAGCGCCGCCAGCATCAAGACATGCCCGCCGCTGAGGCTTGTCCCCCAAGCCCCGATCCTGTCCGGGTCGACGTTCGGCAACGTGAGGGCAAACGTGATTGCATTTCGATAGTCCCGCATCTGCAGGACAGGATCGATCTCCTGCCTGACATTGCCATCGCTCGCACCGAAGTTGCGATGGTCGTAGACGATGGACGCTAAACCTGCGGCCGCGAACACCTCAGCATATCGATCCAGATACTGTTCTTTCAGGGCAGCCGAGCCATGAGCCATGATGACGGTCGGAAACGGCCCTTGTCCCTGATCAGGAACATAGTGCCAGCCACGAAGGATCGTGCCGTCCGCGTTAAACTCGATATCCGTTCTCATTTTATCTGAAGACCTTACGCAGAAGCTGCAACACGCTCGGTGATCGGCGACATCAACACATTCAGGCTGGAAACAACGCCGGAAGGACCAGCAGCCGGGTTCTTCTGATCCCTGTTGAAGTAAGCGAGATCAAAGACCGGAGGCCCTGGACGGGACTGCTTGTCGTTGACGAGCAGCACACCCGGCGCAGGCGATGGCGCGAAGTCACCCGATGCACCGAGCTTGAAAAGATCGAGTCGACCGGCGCCGAAGCGCCAGTCGCCATTGATGGTCCACAATGGTCTGAAGACGACGCCCTTGCTCAGATCACGGTTGATCGCTTCCGTGGACGGCATTCGATCGGTGCCGCGACGTTCCGCGATACCGGCGATAGCCAGATCTACATCTGAGAATTCGTAAATCGCCAGATAGTCCGGTGTCTTTTCCGCCGTCACCGCATCAAGCAACTGGTAGCGCTGCGCCGCAGCAATTCCCGGAATGGCAACGAGATCGTAGATGTGCCGGTTTGAGTACCAGGTGTTGAATTCCTCATCCTGCCCGGCCTTCGGCTGGGTGAAGACAAAATAAAAGCAATGCGACAAGACGCGCCCTCCGCAATTTGCGACGGGAGCATGATTTCAACGATCGTCCAGAACCGCTAGGTGCACCGGAGAACAACGGTTGTGACAGGCATTCACAACGAGAGGCTACTCGCCTTCTTCATTCTGGCGCCACGGACTTGATGAAAACTTTGCGCAAAGGAAATCCACGAACGTTCTGATCCTGAGCGATTGAGTTGGCTGCTTCTGATACAGCGCGAAAATCGGCTCGCTTGCGACCTTGGTGAACTTCGGAAGAATCTGGACCAAGGCTCCGGCACGGATGTCATCGGCCACGACGAAGTCCGCAACACGGATAATCCCAACACCGCGTAGCGCCAGTTCACGGAGCATCGGCGCCTGATTGGAGGTCACATTTCCGGAGACACGTCCCACTTCATTATCGGTGTTACCGTCAAATGACCATGGAATCGTGTGTGTTCGCACCGAGAAATTGATACAATTGTGAAAGGCAAGATCCTGTGGTGTTTCAGGAACCCCGCGATATGCAAGGTACGATGGGGCGGCACAAACAACCCAGCCGCTGTCCGCAATCTTGCGCGAAACCAGTGTGCTGTCTTTTGTATGGCCGAGCCGCAGAATGACATCCACTCCACCCTCAATCGCATCGATCTTTTCAGTCCCAAGCTGCAGGTCGAGGCGGATTTGAGGATTTAAGAGCAGAAACTCAGGAATGATCGGTGCAAGTTGCGACAACGCAAAAGATGGAAGGCCGTAAACACGGAGTTGCCCGCTTGGAGCCTCGGAGAACTGATCGACGAGGCGATCAGCATCTTGCATCGCTTCGATGACACGCGAAGCTCTCTGCAGCAGGGCCTCGCCCTCTTCAGAAAGCTTGATAGAGTGCGTTGTCCGGTTGAAAAGTCTTGCGCCGAACCTCTTTTCCAATCGTGTAACCAGCTTGCTGACTGCCGACGGACTCAAATCAAGAACGCGACCAGCCGCAGAAAAACTCCCGCTTCGCGCTATTTGAACGAATGTTTCAAGTTCTTGAAACCTGTCAGATGCCAATTTGGATATCCAGCCGGGTTATTCAGAATGGCTCCATGTTAATACAAGCAACTCTAGCTGGATAGTTTTTTGCTATTTTCTTATCAGTAGCTAACCGGCCTCATTCTTTTCTCTTCATCAAGAAAACCAAATCCGCCATTGAATTTTTCCGATAACGATGGTAGATCGCCATCTTTGAAAAAACCAATCGCCTTGAGTGGGAGCGCGACATCTCTCTTGAACATTTCAGAGAAGGCGGCAAGCCCCCTGTCAAGGGAAACGCCACTCGATATCATCTCAGCAATATCTCGATATCGGCGTCTCCACGTCCTGCTGTTGCGCGAGGGCTATCGCCTGAACCACAAACGCATCTATCGGCTGTATCGCGAAGAAGGCCTGTCGATCAGGACAAAAGCGCCGAAGCGCAAACGGGCGTGGCGCTATCGGCCCGCTCGGCCGGAGATCGCCGGCGTTAACCATTGTTGGGCGATGGACTTCATGTTGGATGCGTTCTTCGACGACCGCCGTTCCGGCTTTCGACGGTTATGGATTGCCACGCACGCTCGAGAACCACTTGCGATCGTTCCGAGAATGAACTTCAGGGTCTTCTAGGTCGTCGAGGCTCTCGAGCGGCTGACAAGGAGCGTGGCAAGCCAAAGATCATTCGCTGCGACAATGGCCTCCAGTTCGCGGCAAGATGTTCGATCAGTGGGCCTATCACAATGGCGTCGAGATCGACTTCTCGATACCCGGAAAGCCCACGGACAATGCGTTTTGCGAGGCCTTCAACGGTCGAATCCGGGCCAAGTGTCTGAACGCCTCATGGTTCTTGTCGACGGCCGACATCATTGAACGGATCGAAGAATAGAGGTGCTACTACAACAACGACAGACCCCATACCTCGCTCGGTAACTTGGCGCCGAACGAGTTCGCACGACAAACTCAAACAACCCGAGAAATTGCCTAACAACTGGACCACAAAACGGGGCAGCTCCATCCATCCGGAAATCATACTTCAGAGAGGACCACTTCAAAGGTGGCAGATCGGCGCTGAGCCCTTCTTCAAGGGCGAAGAGATCGCACCACAGCGTGACGTCGCAGGGTCGCTCGAGGCACTCCCGATGTGCCATGGTCAGAAAGACCTCGTCATTTTCCTATCGATCAACCTCGGCGCTTTTCTGAAGAGCCTCGAGTGTCTGGGTATTGGGACAGTATTCCGAGCGGCCTGATCTGTTATGAGCGAAGTCGCTCGCGCACCTCCTGGCCGAGGCACAATTGCCGCACACGCGGTCGAGATCGCGCAGGACCTTTGGATGACGCGCGCGCATGAGGCTTTCGGACAAGCCCATTTCAGCGAGACGTTTCTCCAGAAGCCACTCGATATTGGCACCTTGAGACGCCAGCCTGAAAAGTTCTGGCACGGTTACGCCAAGATCTCGCGCAATGCTGCCAAGCTCCTGCGGGTCAAGGGATCGAAGTTCACGCGATCGGGTGAAGCGCGAAGAAAGGCCTCTTGTCCAAGCTATAAAACCACTAAAAAGCGGCAAGCGCGCGTCAGATTGAGTTTGCGGCGACATGGAAGAGCCTCGTCTGGTGGAGGTGGAGTCTGTCTCGACGTGTCAGCAGCGCCGATCCCGACGCTCAGAAAGCGCGGCGGCGCGGCTTGGGATAGCCGGCTTTCAGGCGGCTGGGCTTTGCCTGAAAATCTGCGAACAACAGAGCCGTGCCGAGGCCGGCAAGGAACAGCAGAACGATAGCCGAAAGAATGATCGCATTGACGGGCATTGTCCGATCTCCTCTTCAGAAGATTACAGACTGCCCCTTTGCTGAACAGCAGTTCTTGATTCTGATCAAATCGGCACCAAGGCGCTCAACAGGAGGCATCCCGCCACCTCCCGTTACCGAGATAGCACCGCAGGCGCTATCGGCGTTTCGCCTCGGTTAGAAGCGCCGGACCGAAACAAGCCGCAAAGCCAAGAAATGCCAGGGCCCATGCGAAGCTTGCGACATGCAGGAGCTGGCCGCTCCAGTCCGGCGAGATGACGGCGCAGATACGGGCAAGCGCGGCAACCACAACAGCAACGTAAATTCCCTGTGTTGATAGCGAAGCGGTCAACGGCCGGTTGGTATGGCCGAGGCTTGCCCGCGTCATCACGGCTAACGTCATTACTCCGGCAGCACCCGCCATCCACGCGTGAAGACCGGCGCTTGCGGGAACGAGATTGAAGGCAGATGCGGCAACCAGCAGAAAACCCAAAGGAACGAAGGCATATCCAACATGCAGAATCAGGACGAGCCGCTCGTCGAAAGTCCGGTCACCTGCCCATCGGCCGAGGCGGATGATGTGCAGCATTCCAGCCAGAGCAAATACGAATCCGATCACAGGACCATCTTGCCAGAAAATCCACGCGAGTAGCGCCACCGCGCTCGCGGCAACGACAGCGACATCAAAACCGGCGAAAGGCGACGGCAGCCGCCCGGGCTTCTCACGGGCAAGCCAGTTCCGCGTGAAACTTGGAATGATCCGGCCCCCGATCAACACGATCAACATGACAACAATCGCAATGCCCGCGCGAATGCCGTAATCTGCGGTACCCTTAAAGTGTGCTTCGAGATGAAAGGCGATATTGCCGACCAGAAGAAACGCGACCAGGGCAACGACCTTGAGGTTCCGCCAGTTGCTTCCAGCAAGGATTTCACGCGCAGCCGCAGCCGTAATCAAAGCCAGAAAGGCAACGTCGATCGCCATGGCCGCCAGCCAGCCGATCTGTGCTGAACATGTCACGGCGAAGCGGCCGAGAATCCAGATAATCACCAGCACAAGCAACGGCGTGCCCTGAAGGGGCAACCGTCCGGTCCAGTTCGGAATCGCCGTGAACAGGAATCCGGTGATCACCGCAGGCAGGTAGCCGTAAAGCATTTCGTGGATGTGCCAGTCGCGCGGCGCAAACGCCGTGGTCAGCATCAATTCACCGAGAAACACCGGCAACCACACCAGAATCGCCAGCCCGGCATAGACCGCGCCAAGCAGGAAAAACGGCCTGAACCCACACGACAGCACTGCTGGCCCCTGATAGGATCGCAAACGCGGCACCGGCGTATGTTGAGTAGTCATCTGCTCAGTCCTCTACGCAATCTCTGGAGACAGACTATCCCGCTCCGCAAAGCGATTTGTCTTCGAGCTTCGCAAGCCATTTAGCGATCTGGTCGATGTCTTCCGAGAATTCAACCGAGAACTCTCCGGCAAAATCTCTCCAGGCGCTTAAGTTGCGCGCCGGAACTCCGATAATGGCGGGGATGCCGCGCTCCAGCGCTTTTGCCATCAGGCCGCACATTCCGCCGCCATCGCATTCCACCTTGCCGAACTTGTTCAGCACAAGAAGATCAGGATCGTTCTGAAGACTGCTTTCAACCTTCATGGAGGCTTCGACCAGCGCCGCCACATCAAGACGACATCCCCTCGCGCCCGCGCCGCGGCTTTCAAAAAGCAGAGTGCGGTGGCCGCTTGCAAGATCCTCCAGCAAGACATCGCAGCGTCTGTCGGCCCCTTCGAAGGCGGGGTGCTGCAGAACCCCCGAGAGCGTCAAATGACGTAAGCCGCATTCGCTGACGATCCACTTGAACAGAGCGTCAGGATATTCGTCGTTTGGATAGACGATCGCAGCGAGACTCGATTCGAGTTGCCGCGTCAGATCAGGCGCCGGGGCGGAATGCATTGCAAACATTAGAATTGACCTCAATTGGACGAGCCCCGATCAGTTCAAGACAGTACGGGATCGCAGGGAAGATAGCGTTCAGGCAGACATCGATAGCCTCTGGACGGCCGGGCAGATTGACGATCACAGATTGATTCCGAATCCCGGCGAGCTGACGCGACAGGATCGCTGTCGGCACATGATCCAGACTCACCCGCCGCATCAGTTCGCCGAAGCCCATAAGCTCGCGGCCGATGACCATGCGTGTTCCTTCCGGCGTGAGATCGCGCGGAGCGGGACCCGTTCCGCCGGTCGTCAGGATCAGATCGCAACCTTCCCGGTCCGATAATTCAATTAATGCGCTGGCAACGCACTCCGCACCGTCGGGAATGATCTTCAGAATGACGATCCAATTCGACTGGATGACTTTCTCGAGAAAATCACTGATCGCCTTTCCGCTTCTGTCTTCATAGATGCCCCGGCTCGCGCGGTCAGACACCACGAGGATGCCGATCCGTGCGAGCGTTTTCGATCCCGTGAGATTGGCTGGCGCGTTGCGTCCGAGACTCATGAACAGCCTCCGCTTCCTCCACAGGTGCAACCGGAATGCCTATGGCCCTTCTCGGCGGAAGGCGCCTGTGACGCTTCGTCATGCTTCAGCGACCAGCCGACCATGTAGGTCAGACATCCCGCGCCCGGGTCGGTGGTTCGCTCAAGGACATTCATGAGGCCCAGCCAGTCTTCACTGCCGGCAAGGTTCGCGAACCGGCGCACAGCACCGGACGCATATTCACCGATGCTTTCGCTGAATCTGCCCGCCATGGAATCCACCCGGGCCAGCAATACAACGTCACCGCAGGCAATCATCGCTTCGGCTGCGCTCGCCTCATCGTTAAAGCCACGAATGATCTCGCCGAGTTGCATGAGACGCCCCTTCTCCTACTGAACCAGCGGCGTATCGGCGGCAGCAAGCGAGATGCCGGCGATGTCTGCGCGGCCCGCAAGAATCGCCACATACTGTGCGATGGCGCGATGCTCGACGCTGGCAATGAGATAGTCGGCTATCCGTTCGCGGACGATCTCGAAAGGCAATGTCTGTCCTTCGGCGCGGCGGTCGAGGCGCACGATATGGAATCCATAGCGCGTTTCCACGATAGCAACCTCACCCGGCTGCATCCGCTCCAGTCCCGCCTCGAATTCCGCCACCGTTTGCCCGCGCGTGATCTGGCCGAGATACCCGCCATCAGACGCTGACGTCGTGCAATTCGAATGATTTGCGGCAAGGTCCGCGAAAGCAGCGCGATCCGATTTTACGGCAGCAAGAATCGTATCGGCAGTCGCCCGCGCCGCGGTTCTCGCTTCTGCATCGTTGCGAGGAGCCGCAATGAGGATGTGGGCAGCTTCATAAAGATCGCCGGAGCGAAAGCGCTGAAGGTTCTGCGCATAAAAGCGACGGCAGGCTGCTTCGTCCGGGTCAGGGGTCGAGACTTCACGCTCAACAAGCGTTCGCATCGCCGCCTCGTCATCTGTCTCCCTGCGGCCGTCGGGATCGCTCAGCGGTACAGCATCGATGCCGAGACGCGCGGATTCTTGTAGCAAAAGCTCCCGAACCACCAAGGCGCGGGCAGCGGCCTGCCACGCCAGAATGGGTTTAGCTGCGGGATGATTCTGGACCTCCCTCGCAATCGCCTCGCGAGGAATCACCACGCCATTGACGCTGATCGTCTTTGGCTTCGGCATAGCATTCGAGACAGAACAATCCATGACCTACTCCGCAGGTTGAACTGGCGGAGATGAGGCTTCGCTGCCGCCACGGCGACGCACGATCTGATAACCGCGCCGGCCGAGGTACCAGACCGGGGCGCTCCACATGTGGACGAGGCGCGTGAACGGAAAGACAAGAAACAAGGTCATGCCAAGCACCAGATGCGCCTTGAAGATCGGATGCACATCCAGGACATACGACGCGGCATTGGGCTGCAGTGTCACGATCCCCTGCGCCCACGACATGAACTTCACCATCTCGTGGCCGTCGAGATGACCGAGCGATACGAAAATCGTCGAAAGCCCCAGCAGGAGCTGCGCGAACAGAAGCAGCAGAATGGCCGTATCGCCGAATGACGAGTTGGCGCGAATTCGCGGATCGAACAGCCGGCGATGCGTCAGCAACGAAATTCCGAAAAGGCACATGAGACCGGCGATGCCGCCAACCACAATCGCCAGCATCTGCTTGAAGCTGTGCGACACGCCCAGCATGTCAAATATCCAGATCGGCGTGAGCAGACCGACAAAATGGCCGCCCGCGATCATAAGGATTCCGATGTGAAAAAGGTTCGATCCCCAGGTCAGCTGGCGGCGCCGGAGCAACTGGCTCGATCCCGTGCGCCACGTATATTGCTCGCGGTCGAACCGGAAGAGGCTTCCAAACAGGAAAACAGTCACGCAGATATAGGGGTACCAACCGAACACGATGGAATTGAGCGTCTCGCGCATTTCAATCTCCCCTAGTTCACGAACGGCGAAGAATTAACCGCGCGTCTGGCGTGGCGAAGGCGGGCGACGAGTGTGTCGCGGCATCCGGCTTGATCCTGCGTTCCGGGGCCGAATTTCACCTCCTCCTCCTCCCACGCGGCATCGAGGGCCGCGAAGTCCATCGGGTCCGGATCGGGACCTTTCAGGAGCTCATCGACTATCGCCTGTTGGGGCGCTTCGGCGACAATCGCCATGAGCGCATCGAAGACAGCCTGGTAACTTGATTTGCGCCGGCCCAGCCGCTCGGCCATCGCGGCCAGGATATGCGCTGGCTGGGCGAGCAGATCACGCGCAGCCTCCACTGGCTGAGTCGACAGGAACTCGAGAAACAGCGGCACGAAATCTGGCAGTTCATTCGCCGCAATGGCGAAGCCGGAATTCTCATACAGCGTCTTGAGGTCGACCATCGCCTGACCCCGGTCACGGCTTTCGCCGTGAACGTGTTCGAACAGATGCAACGCCAGCGATCGCGTCCGGTCGAACAGCAGGCCATAGCGTTCCTGCAGATCATAAAGCTCACCGGTTGCGATTTCCCCGATCAAACCATCGAGTGCACCTCGCTGGGCGGCAGGCACGAGGTTTTCCGAATCCAGCACGCCTGCGAATTCCGGCGCGGCTGCGATCAGATCATGCGACGGATAGGTGAGAAGCGTGGAAAGAACCTTGAACGTCTTCATCACACGATCTCCATGGGAGTTCTTGCCTTACGCGGCGAGCCGAACAGATTGACTTCGCTCTCGCCTCCCGAGCATCCGTTTCCGAACGTGAAGCCGCAGGAACCGCGCATATCGTAGGCATCGGCACCGAGTTCGCGATGGGCGGTCGGAATGACGAAACGGTCTTCGTAATTGGCGATTGCCATGATCTTGTACATTTCGTCGATCTGAGCAGCTTGCAGGCCCACCCGCCGCGCGATCGCCTCATCGACGACGCCATCGATGGTCTTGGCGCGCATGTAGGCGCGCATCGCCAGCATGCGCTCCAGTGCCAACGTCACCGGCTTCTCGTCTCCGGCTGTGAGCAGGTTGGCGAGATACTTCATCGGAATGCGCAGCGACTTGACGTCCGGCATCGTTCCGTCGAGTCCGATCTTCCCGGCGGACGCAGCGGACGTAATGGGCGACAGCGGCGGCACATACCACACCATCGGCAATGTCCGGTATTCGGGGTGCAGCGGGAACGCCACCTTCCATTCCATCGCCATTTTCCAGATCGGCGATATTTTCGCGGCTTCGAGCCACGCATGGGGGATACCCTGCCGCTCCGCCTCCGCGATCACCTTCGGATCGTTGGGATCGAGGAACACATCGAGCTGGGCCTGATACAGATCGCGCTCGTCGGGCATGCTGGCCGCCTCGGCAATCCGGTCCGCATCGTAAAGCACCACGCCGAGATACCGGATACGCCCCACGCAGGTCTCGGAGCACACGGTCGGCTGACCGGCCTCGATGCGCGGATAGCAGAAGATGCATTTCTCCGACTTTCCCGAAGACCAGTTGTAATAGATCTTCTTGTAGGGACATCCGGAAACGCACATGCGCCAGCCGCGGCACTTGTCCTGATCGATCAGGACAATGCCGTCCTCCTCGCGCTTGTAGATCGCGCCCGAAGGACATGCCGCCACGCAAGCCGGATTGAGACAGTGCTCGCACAACCTCGGCAGATACATCATGAAGGTGTTTTCGAACTGGCCGTAGATTTCCTTCTGCACGCCTTCGAAATTGTAATCCTGCGAGCGCTTGGCGAACTCACCGCCGAGAATCTCTTCCCAGTTCGGTCCCCACTCGATCTTCTGCATGCGCTCGCCGGAAATCAGCGAGCGCGGACGGGCGGTCGGCATCGCCGACATCTCCGGTGCCTTCTGCAGGTGCTCATAGTCGAAGGTGAACGGCTCGTAGTAGTCGTCAATCTGCGGCAGATCGGGGTTGGCGAAGATATTCGCCAGCACCCGCCATTTGCCGCCGATCTTGGGCGCGATGGACCCGTTGCGCCTGCGCGACCAGCCGCCCTTCCAGCGCGCCTGGTTTTCCCAGTCCTTCGGATAACCGATGCCGGGCTTGGTTTCGACGTTGTTGAACCACGCGTATTCCATGCCTTCGCGGCTGGTCCAGACGTTCTTGCAGGTCACGCTGCAGGTGTGGCACCCGATGCACTTGTCGAGATTCAGCACCATCGCGATTTGAGCGCGGATCTTCATTCTGCTGCCTCCAGGCTGGGAGCTGTCGCGGATGGCGTATCGAGCCAGTCGACATTCGCCATCTTGCGGACGACGACGAACTCGTCGCGGTTCGAGCCGACGGTGCCGTAGTAGTTGAAGCCATAGGCCTGCTGGGCATACCCGCCGATCATGTGAGTCGGCTTGAGAACGACGCGAGTGACGGAGTTATGGATTCCGCCGCGCTGCCCGGTCTGTTCGGAACCCGGCACGTTCACGATCTTCTCCTGCGCATGATACATCATGCACATGCCCTGCCTGATGCGCTGGGACACCACCGCACGCGCGACCAGCGCACCGTTGGTGTTGTAAACCTCGATCCAGTCGTTATCGACGATACCGGCGCCCTTCGCATCGGCCTCGCTGATCCAGACAATCGGCCCGCCACGCGACAGCGTGAGCATGAGAAGATTGTCGGTATAGGTCGAGTGGATGCCCCATTTCTGGTGCGGCGTCAGGAAGTTCAGCACCACGGACTTGTTGCCGTTCGGCTTACGGTCGATGACCGGCTTCACCGTCTTGGTATCGATCGGTGGACGATAGACGCAGAATCCTTCCCCGAAAGCCCGCATCCACAGATGATCCTGATAGAGCTGCTGGCGGCCGGTCAGCGTGCGCCACGGGATCAGTTCGTGCACGTTGGTGTAGCAGGCGTTGTAGCAGACGCTCTCGGACTCCAGGCCGGACCAGATCGGCGAGGATATGATCTTGCGCGGCTGCGCCACCACGTCGCGGAAACGGATTTTCTCATCCTCTTTCGGGATCGCCAGATGCGTATGATCGCATCCCGTGAACCCGCCGAGCGACGTCCAGGCCTTGACCGCAACCTCACCGTTGGTTTCCGGAGCAAGACTCAGAAGAACTTCGCAGGCATCGATTGCCGTATCGATCCGCGCGAGGCCCTTGCTCGGCCCCTCCTCGGTCACGACACCGTTCAGCCGCTTGAGCAGATCGACCTCATGCTCGGTGTTCCAGGTCATGCCCTTGCCGAAGTTGCCGACCTTGCTCATCAGCGGGCCGAGCGAAGTAAACTGCTTGTAGATGTTCGGATAGTCGCGCTCGACCACGGTAACGGCCGGCATGGTCTTGCCGGGAATTGGATCGATCTCACCCCTCTTCCAGTCTTTCACGTCAAAGGGCTGTGCGATCTCGCCGGGAGAGTCGTGCATGATCGGCGTCAGCACGACATCCTTCTCGGCGCCCAGCACCTCGGGCGCGACCTTCGAGAAGGCCTTGGCGATGCCTTTATAAATCTCCCAGTCGGTGCGGGATTCCCAGACCGGATCGATCGCCGCGGTCAGCGGATGAATGAAGGGATGCATGTCGGACGTGTTGAGATCGTCCTTCTCGTACCAGGTCGCTGTCGGCAACACGATGTCCGAATACATGCAGGTGGTGGACATGCGAAAGTCGAGCGTGACCAGCAGATCAAGCTTTCCTTCCGGAGCTTCCTCGTGCCAGACGACCTCATTTGGCTTTTTGGCACCGTGGTGTCCAAGATCCTTTCCGAGCACGCCGTGACTCGTGCCGAGCAGGTGCTTGAGAAAATACTCATGCCCCTTGCCCGAGGCGCCCAGAAGATTGGAACGCCAGACGAAGAGATTGCGCGGCCAGTTCTTCGGATTGTCCGGGTCTTCGCAAGCGAGCTTCAGCTCGCCGGTCTTCAGCGATCTCGCGATATAGTCCTTCGGCTCAAGGCCGGATGCCGCGGCCTGCTTGGCGACCTCGATCGGATTGGTCTGGAGCTGCGGAGCGGACGGCAGCCAGCCCATGCGTTCGGCACGTACATTATAATCAATCAGCGCGCCGTCCCACGGACCTGCCGGCGCCGTCGGCGACAGAACCTCCGTCACATCGAGCGTTTCATAACGCCACTGATCGGTGTGGGCATAAAACGCGGACGTCGAGTTCATCTGCCGCGACGGGCGATTCCAGTCGAGGCCGAAGGCCAGCGGCACCCATCCGCTCTGCGGCCGCAGCTTCTCCTGCCCGACATAGTGCGACCAGCCGCCACCCGACTGGCCGACGCAGCCGCACATCACCAGCATATTGATGATGCCGCGGTAGTTCATGTCCATGTGGTACCAGTGGTTCAGACCGGCACCGACGATCACCATCGAGCGCCCCTTGGTCTTTTCGGCATTCAGCGCGAACTCGCGGGCCACCGTGATGATCTGATCGCGCGGCACGCCGCTGATCTTCTCCGCCCAGGCCGGGGTGTAAGGCGCAAGATCGTCATAACCGGCGGCGATATGCGTGCCGCCCAGACCACGATCGACGCCGTAGTTGGCGACGAACAGATCGAAGACCGACGCAACCAGCGTTTCGCCGTCCTTCAACTGAAGCGTCTTCACCGGAATGTTGCGCGTCAGCACGTCGGGATGATCGGTGCCGAGAAAATGATCGTGCTCGCGGTTGCCGAAGTACGGAAAGCCGACCTGCGCCACATCGTCCTGCGTTTCCATCAGAGAGAGGCGAAGCCTGGTCTCGGCTCCCTTCGCGGTTCGCTCCTCGAGATTCCAGTTTCCTTTCTCACCCCAGCGGAAACCGACAGACCCGTTGGGAACAACGATCTCGCCGGACGTCTCATCGTATGCGACCGTCTTCCATTCCGGATTATTGGATTCATCCAGACCGTTGACGAAATCCGACGCGCGGACGAAGCGCTCCGGCACATAATATGCGCCCTGCTTCACCAGCCGCACCAGCATCGGCATGTCGGTGTATTTCCGGACGTAATCGTTGAAGTACGTGGTCTTCCGGTCGATGTGGAATTCGCGCAGGATGACGTGGCCCATCGCCATCGCGACGGCCGCGTCAGTGCCTTGTTTCGGCGACATCCAGAGGTCGGCGAATTTCGACGCTTCCGAATAATCCGGACAGATCACGACGCTCTTGGCGCCCTTGTAGCGCGCTTCCGTATAGAAATGAGCATCCGGCGTCCGCGTCTGCGGAACATTGGAGCCCCATAGAATGAGGAACCCTGCATTGTACCAGTCGGCACTTTCGGGAACGTCGGTCTGTTCACCCCATGTCTGCGGCGAAGCCGGCGGCAGGTCGCAATACCAGTCGTAGAACGACATGCAGACGCCGCCCAGCAGCGACAAGTACCGCGCACCCGCGGCGTAGCTCACCATCGACATCGCCGGGATCGGCGAAAAACCGAAGATGCGATCCGGCCCGTAGCTTTTCACGGTGTAGGCATTCGCCGCCGCCGCGATCTCGGTGACCTCGTCCCAGCTTGCCCGCACGAAACCACCAAGGCCGCGCTTCTTGACGTAGGACGCGCGCTTGTCCGGATTCTCAACGATCGACTTCCAGGCCGCGACCGGTGTGAGCGTGGCACGCGCCTCGCGCCACAGCTTCAACAGCCGCGAGCGGACCAGCGGATATTTCACCCGATTGCCTGAATAGAGATACCAGCTATAGCTCGCCCCGCGCGGACATCCCCGCGGCTCATGATTGGGCAGATCGGGCCGTGTCCGCGGATAGTCGGTCTGCTGGGTTTCCCAAGTGACGATGCCGCCCTTGACATAAACCTTCCATGAACAGGAGCCCGTGCAGTTCACGCCGTGCGTGGAGCGGACAATCTTGTCGTGCTGCCAGCGCTTCCGGTAACCGTCCTCCCACGACCTGTCTTCAGTAGTCGTGATGCCGTGTCCGCCGGAAAACTCGGACTTGGCTCGCGTAAAGAATGTAAGCCGATCCAGAAAATGGCTCATCAGCCTCTCCTCACTGGGCAGGTTGGACGAGCGGTGCGGTCGCGCCGCGCCGTTCGATGTCATGAAGCAGGCCGCCCTTGCGGGTGTAGACGGCCCAGGTGATCAACACGCACGTCACGTAGAAGATGAAGAATCCCCACAGCGCAGCCTGCACGCCGCCAGTCAGATCAATCGACGTTCCATAGGATTTCGGAATGAAGAACGCGCCGAAGGCGGCAATGGCCGAAGTAAAGCCGGTGATCGCAGCCGACTCCTTTTCCGCCTGCCGCATGCGAGTTGCGGCATCGGCTCCAGGCATCAGGCGGTCGATTTCCTTGCGCATGATGTTCGGGATCATCTGGAAGGTCGACGCATTGCCGACGCCTGTTGCAAGGAACAGGAACAGGAACATGGCGAAAAAGCCCCAGAACGCGCCCGGCTGATCCTTGATGCCGATGAAGTAAAGAATTCCGGCAACACCGATCATCATCGCCACGAACACCCACAGCGTGACTCGTCCACCGCCCCATTTGTCAGCGACCCAGCCCGTCGCGGAGCGTGACAGCGCACCGACCAGCGGCCCGAGAAAGACGAAGGGCAACACGTTGATGTCAGGAAACAGGATCTTCGCCAGCAGCGGGAATCCCGCGGAATAGCCAATAAACGAGCCGAAGGTCCCGGTATAAAGCCAGCACATGATCCAGTTGTGCTTGCGCTGGAAGATCACCGCCTGATCCGCAAACGACGCTCTTGCGGAAGCGATGTCATTCATTCCGAACCATGCCGCGAAGGCGCTCGCGGCAATGAACGGCACCCAGATAAAGCCCGCGTTCTGAAGCCAGAGCGGCGCCTGCTGCGTACCACTCGCCACCATCACGGGATCGCCCCCGAACCAGCCGAACACGCCTGCCGTGATCACCAGCGGCACGACGAACTGCACGGTGCTGACGCCAAGATTGCCGAGGCCCGCGTTCAGCGCGAGCGCGTTGCCCTTCTCGGAGCGCGGAAAGAAGAAGGAAATGTTCGCCATCGAGGACGCGAAATTTCCGCCGCCGAAACCGCAGAGCAAGGCCAGCAGCAGGAACAGTGCGTAAGGCGTCGACGGATTCTGCACGGCGTAGCCGATGCCGACGGCCGGGATCATCAGCGACCAGGTTGCAAGCGTAGTCCACAACCGTCCACCGAAAATCGGAACCATGAACGAATAGAAGATGCGCAATATCGCGCCCGAAATGCCCGGCAGCGCCGCCAGCCAGAACAGCTCTGCCGTGGTGAACTTGAAGCCGACCGACGGCAGCTTCGCCACGACCACCGACCACACTTGCCAGATCGCAAATGACAGCAGCAGCGACGGGATCGATAGCCAGAGGTTGCGCCGCGCGATGGCGCGCCCGGTCGCCTCCCAGAATTTCTTGTCCTCGGGACGCCAGTCGGTCAGCACCGAGCCCGACAAGGCGCCGATATGTTCCGGCTTATGGATTTCTTCCATTTCCGGAAGCTCGGGCAGCTTCTTGAGCGCTTCTTCCGTAACCCCGTGCTCCATCTGGCGGATCGCGAGATGCATCCAGGCGAGTGACGCGACCACCAGAATGAACAGCATCATGAAGCAGCTCGTCCACAATCCGGTGAGATCGTTGAGTACGCCGAACACGATCGGCAGTACGAAACCGCCCAGTCCACCAATCATGCCGACCAATCCGCCAACAGCGCCGACATTGTTCGGGTAGTAAACCGGGATGTGCTTGAAGACAGCGGCCTTGCCCAGCGCCATGAAGAAGCCGAGCACGAACACCGTGACAGTGAACGGCACGAGGCCCATTTCCATATGGAAATTCACCGGGCCCGTCGTCGTGCGCACAATGTAGTCCGCCGGCGGATAGGACAGAATGAATGTGCACGCCACGCTGACGAGGAATGTCCAATACATCACCCGGCGAGCGCCATAACGGTCCGAAAGGTGCCCGCCATAGGCGCGAAATACACTGGCGGGGAACGAGAACGCGGCTGCGACCATGCCGGCGGTCTTGATGTTCACGCCGTAGACGTTGATCAGATACTGCGGCAGCCACAGGGACAGGGCGACGAACGCGCCGAAGACGAAGAAATAGTAGAGCGAGAAACGCCAGACCTGGATGTTCTTGAGGGACTCGAGTTCAAGCCACGCGCTCTTTGGCTTCTCATGATTCTTCCGTCGCGCGAGAACGACCGGATCTTCTTCCGAGAACAGCCAAAAGATGATGGCCATCGCGCCGATCGCCAGCGCCCAGATTTGCGCAACGGCCTGCCAGCCATAGGCAACCAGCACAAACGGCGCCAAAAACTTTGTGACTGCCGCGCCGACATTGCCCGCGCCGAAGATGCCAAGCGCCGTGCCCTGTTTTCCCATCGGATAGAAACGGGACACATAGGCGACGCCGACAGCAAATGCGCCGCCGGCAATACCAACAAACAGCGCGGCGATCAGGAACTGCGGATAAGTGTGCGCCCAAGTCAGGAGGTAGGTCGCGATCGCCGCAGCCAGCATGACAATCGTGTAAATGCGTCGTCCGCCGTACTGGTCCGTCCACACGCCGAGGATAAGCCGGATGAGCGATCCGCTCAAGATGGGAGTACCGACCAGAAGCCCGAACTGGGTTTCGTTCAGACCCAACTCCTGCTTGATGCGGATGCCGATAATCGAGAAAATCGTCCACACTGCAAAGCAGATCGTGAATGAAATGGTCGAGAGCCAAAGCGCCCGCCCCGAAGCTGCACCGACTGGACTTGATCCGCTCATAACGCATCTCCAGAACCTGTATGGGTTGGAGATCGCGTCCCGGCGCGGGAATTGATTTGCGCTGGATCAAGCCGGACCCGGTTAGCATCGACTTATATAAAAGCAGGTATTCTCGCTTGACGTTCTGCACATCGCAAAATGATAGTTACGATGTATGAAATTGATAAATGTCACAAAAAGGCCAGTAGCCTTGAACCGGAGTCAAGTCGTTGCGCCCCCATGAACTCCAGCAATTGCGGACATTGCCGCTGTTTTCCGAGATGGCTCTCGAGAATCTGGAGCGCCTGCTGGACGCTGCCCTGCTCCAGCAATTCCCCGCTGGCGTCGTACTGATTCACGAGGGCGCGCAAGCCGATTTTCTGCATGTCCTGATAGATGGCCTGGCTGAAATCTATACCGGGCAGGATGGCGGAGAATGGGGCGTCTCGCTCATTAATCCGGTTTCGACTTTCATTCTGGCCGCCATCATCAGTGACCAGCCCTATCTGAATTCGGCGAGAACGCTGGTCGAGTCACGCGTTCTTCTGATCCCCGCAAAACGCGTACGCGAGATTTTCGATCAGGATGTCGCCTTTGCCCGCATGGTCGCAAAAGAACTGGCCTCCGCGTATCGCGGCTCAGTTAAGAAGCTGAAAGGATACATGACAAGGTCCAGCGTCGAACGGCTTGCCAACTGGATATTGGCCGAAGCGCAGAAAGATACGCGTCAGGGAAATGTTGTGATTCCTTTCGATCGCGGCACGCTGGCATCCCATATCGGCACCACGCGAGAAAATCTCTCACGCAACCTCGCCCACCTGACCGATCATGGTGTTCGGATTCGCGGGCGAGAGATCGTCATCTACGACAGGGATCAGCTTGCCGTCTTCGCGCAGCCACAACAGCTGATCGATGACCCTGCGTCATGAGGTGACCTGACCAGGCTTTTTTTGGCCAAGCTTTGTGAGAAAGTGAGCTTGGAAAGGGAGCTTTGGTTATGCCGAAAAAGACATTTACTGCGGAGCAGATCGTGATGCTGCTGCCCCAGATTGAGGTATTGATGTAGCAGGGCAAAAGAGCGCCGGTAGCTCCTCGGGAACCCGGCGCCACGGCAATGGTCGTCGGGTGTGAAGGAGCTCACGCCGCCGGAGATTTCCGTCAACCTGTAAATCTGGGAAAACTCGCAACCGAGGGTATTCATCGCCGCCTGAAGCACCGGCTCGGTAATCGGAGACCCACCGTACGCCATGTGCTTGAGGCTGCTGAAGTCCAGTTCCGGATTGGAGGGCTGGGCCGGCAGAAAGTTGATCATCACGGGCGTCAGAAGGACGTGCGTAATGTTCTGGGTGGACAGTGACGAGAGGAATGCTTCCGGCTGAACTTCCCGGAAGGTCACGCAGCGGCAGCCCATATAGAAGGGAAAGAACCATCAGTAGGTCGCCAATATGGAACATCTGCAGCGCGTGCCCCAGCAACGCGTCCTGATCCGGATTGCACGCCTCCGACGTCGCCTGACACGGAGAGAGCAACCCGCGATGAGCGAGTACGTCTCCTTAGGGCGACCTGTGGTGCCCGACGAATAGATTGTCCGTCGTCAGATGATTTGGCACTTTTGGCGGCGTGATCGAACGGAGAGATCGGCCTCGTCTTGGGGTTAATGTTAGGCGGCGATCTTGCGGTGAAGCAAGCGCCGATGTTCGATGGTCTGCCGTTTGATCCTTTCACGCTGTTGGATGATGGCGCTGGCCCTTCCGAAGTAGGCGTCAGCGGGCGTCACGTTGTTCAGGCTCTCGTGGTAACGCTGGTGGTTGTAGTGCTCGACGAAGGCCTCGATTTGGCGTTCGAGATCGCCGGGCAGGAAGTAGTTCTCGAGCAGGATGCGGTTCTTCAGGGTCTGGTGCCAGCGCTCGATCTTGCCCTGGGTCTGCGGGTGCATCGGGGCGCCGCGCACGTGGCTCATCTTTTTGGCTTCGATGTATTCTGCCAGTTCGCCAGCGATGTAGCTGGGGCCGTTGTCGCTGAGCAGCCTTGGCTTGTGCAGCACCGTGGCGCTGTCACTGCCCGATGCAGCCAAGGCCAGGTCCAGCGTGTCGGTGACATCCTCGGCGCGCATGTTGGTGCACAACTTCCAGGAGATGATGTAGCGCGAGAAGTCGTCGAGCACTGTCGAGAGATACATCCAGCCCCACCCGATGATCTTGAAGTAGGTAAAATCGGTCTGCCACATCTCGTTCGGGCGAGTGGTCTTGGTGTGGAACGCATCGGCGGCGTTGATGACGACGTAGGCCGGGCTGGTGATCAGGTCGTGGGCCTTGAGCAGGCGGTAGACCGTGGCCTCGGACACAAAGTATTGGCGTTCATCGGTAAATTGCACGGCCAGCTCGCGCGGGGATAGCTCGGATTGCTCCAGCGCCATCTCGATGATCTGGTCCTGCACCTCGGGTGCGATGCGGTTCCACACCCGGCTTGGCGCCGATGGCCGATCTTCCAGTGCTTCCGGGCCGCCATCGAGATAGCGATCGTACCAGCGGTAGAACGTCCGGCGGGCGATGCCGAGCTGATCCAGCCGTCCGCTTGGCAGGCAGGTGCGGCTGCTCGACGATCCTGATGATCTCGAGCTTTTCGGATGCGGGATACCTCATTCGTCGTCGCCCCCATCCGCGATCATGCTTTTTTTCAGCAGACGGTTTTCCAGCGTCAGATCGGCAACGCATTCCTTCAGGGCGCGGGCTTCGCGGCGTAGATCCTGCACCTCACCGGTGGTCGCGGCGCGGGCAGTGTCACCGGCCAGGCGGCGCTTTCCAGCCTCCATGAACTCCTTCGACCAGGTGTAATACAGACTCTGGGCGATGCCTTCCTTGCGGCACAACTCGGCAATGCTGTCTTCACCGCGCAGGCCGTCGAGCACGATCCTGATCTTGTCCTCGGACGAAAAATGCCGCCGGGTCTGCCGCCTGATATCCTTCACCACCCGCTCGGCAGGGGCCTTGGCCGGCGATTTTTTCAAGGAGGGTTGGGTCTTCATCTTCGTTCCTTCGTCACTACGACGAAGACCCAACCCTCCTTAAATCACAACCTCAAATCTGTGCCAGTGGTGCTGACGGCGGACAGTCTAGTAGATCTTCTCGATATTGGCATCTACGTCACCGATAACGCAGGCACGATCTTATATTCGAATAAGATGGGTCAGGAATTAATCGCTGCGGGCGATACCCTGTATTCAGCAGGAGGACGGCTTTCAGCGCGCAACCCACGGGTCGAAAAATCAATCCGAAACTTCTTCTCTAGCTTCCGGAAACTCACTGCAATCAGTAATAACGATAGACTTTTGCTCTCAGTCACCGACAGGAATGAATCCGTGTATGTATCTCATCTGCTGCCGCTCAAGCTAAATCTTGAATATGCATTCGATGATATTGGAACTCCTGCGGCAGATCTATTTATCCGGCGCGCAAAACTTGAGATGTCTCTTAACGTCGACGTTTTAAGTGATGCCTTTAGACTAACGCCAGCTGAAGTGCGAGTTCTGACATCTATCGTCAACATTGGCGGAACTCCCGAGGCAGCGGCCGCAATGGGAATTGCCGTCACAACGGTAAAAACACATCTGGGACGGCTATTCGAAAAAACGGGAACGACCCGACAAGCAGATCTGGTGAAGCTTGTCGCGGCTTGTACGATGCCGCTGGTTGAGTAGTTGGAGTTAGATGCTATTTTGTCTAATCGAGAACGTTGCTAGATCGGACTATCCCGCAATCCGATCAGTCCGTGACATGTGGAAGATTCGCGCGCATTTGGACGCCATTGTTAAAGCGTTCTTTTCTGACGGCAGATAATGACGCCAGTAATGGCAGCACTAGCTTCCAATGCGACACGTTCTTGCGCTAAGCGTCAGTAGCAAGCGAGCTTACTGACAAATACTTCATACCAATCTAACTGATAAGCTCTCTGTAATTTTCTTATCAGTAGCTAACCGGCCTCATTCTTTTCTCTTCATCAAGAAAACTTTTCCGATAACGATGGTAGATCGCCATCTTTGAAAAAACCAATCGCCTTGAGTGGGAGCGCGACATCTCTCTTGAACATTTCAGAGAAGGCGGCAAGCCCCCTGTCAAGGGAAACGCCACTCGATATCATCTCAGCAATATCTCGATAGTCCTTCGCTTCCGCTCTATCGATGATAGCCTTCAATTTGGTTGCTAAAAGATCCTCCAACGACGCAACAATCAGTACTTCGTCCTGCGTCTGCAGTGGGTCGTTCACTCGACCGAGCTTCATGCCGCCAAAAAACGAAACCTTTACCAGCCCAGATGGCATCGCCACAGACACAACCAACGTGTCCTTGCCTTCTTGAATGACTGTGGCGCGTTCAACAAATGGAAGGGATATTTCGAGTTCTTTCTTATCGAGGCTTTCCGATCTGAAGAAATCGAAATCGATCGATATTCGATGGCCCAGATGAAGAGCGACGGCGGTACCGCCGTACAATACAAACGATAATGAAGACGCGGGCTTTAGTAGAGACCAAAGCTCCTGTTGAGCTTTTGGCAGAATTTTGATTTGAGGATCAAATCGGGCCAGCATCGAAAGACCTTCGCGGTGGCGTATCAGGGATATTGCGTTGAGTTGCCCGAGATAACCGCCCTCGCCAGAACTCCCAAGATTGATCGGTTATCCAGCCAGGCTGAGCGTTCAGCATCGTAAGAACTAACGTATCGGGACCGACTACGTTTTCGAGTTGTCTAATATCTGCATATCGTCCGAGGCTCATTGCTTGCGCCAATATTCTGGCGTCGGAACGAGGCTCAGAAACAACAGGCTCCCACCAGAAGAAGCGCTGTTCTAAATCTGACAGAAAGTCTTTTGAAATGAGCTTTTCTTTGAACTGCGGCATCGTACTAAGTTAGCACAAAATCGGCTTTCTGATCAATAAAATCGCTCGTTGCTAGGCCATTTCTATCGGCAGAATCAACCACTTAAGTCAATTCTGGCTAGCCAGTAGCCTCGTTTTGCAGCGGCTTGTTAGCACCATGCGGGCTCGGGAAAGCGATTGGTCGTAGGCAGAGCTATCTTACTGATAAGGAAAAACGTGTTTGCTTGTCAGTCGCCAACTGACTCCGTTTTGTCTATTTCCTTATTAGTCAGGCGACTGACTCCGTTTTTGCTATCTCGTTACCAGTAGCCATCGAGGGATCTACCCGTAAATGTTTATCATCTTTGTGTCGAGGATACGGAGTAACGTAAGCGCCTCGCCTTCAGCCGTGCGCACGCTCTGAATCGTCATATCGCCGGTAGCATCTGCGCGCTTCCTGACTGCAGCGAAGATTTCGCGTTTCCGCGCGGAATCGAAATGACCGCGAAACTGACTTTTCATCCACTGGGCAACGCCGATTGCACCCGCATCGACATGGCAGCCCACTTGCGCCGCTGGAAGATCAAAGGGATTGTTCGCAATCACGTTGTTGAGTGGAATGATGAGCCAGTGAAATCGGTCAAGACCGCCTTCAAGAGCGCTGTGGCGCTCGCTGGTCTCGACGGCAAAGTCACGCCGCATACGTTGCGCCACACCGCCGCAACGTGGTTGATGCAGGCTGGCGTCGATAAGTGGGAAGCAGCTGGCTTTCTCGGCATGACGGTCGATCTGCTTGATCGCGTCTACGGCCATCATCACCCGCTACACCTTCAGAAAGCGGCGCGAGCGATCGGTTATCGGCCCCGAAATGAATCATTGGGCGAAACATTGGGCCGAGACCGGAGGCCTCGCACACCGCCACGTCAAGCCATTGATTTTGTTGGTGGGCCCGGCAGGACTCGAACCTGCAACCAGACCGTTATGAGCGGTCGGCTCTAACCATTGAGCTACAGGCCCATCGGCTCGCCATGGCGGCGGGCAATGGTGCGACCACCCCAATACAACGCCCGCCATGGCGGGGCAATCTGCTCCGGCGCTTTTCGCGATCTGCGCAGAGCGCTTGCCGGATCTCGTCCGCGTCCGCGTCGCCGCGCGAGCGGGGTCTTAAAGAAGCGGCGCTGGTCAGGCCGCCCCATCCGCCAGTTCGTCAACGGCATCGTAAACCAGGCCAAGGTCCGCAGCCGTGCTGCAATAAGGCGGCATGATGTAGATCGTATTGCCCAGCGGCCGGACCAGCAGGCCGCGCGCGAGAAACCCGCGATACAGGCGTGGGCCGATATCGGCCAGATAGCCGGGGTCGTTCGCAGCAAGATCGAACGCCGCGATCGTTCCGATCTGGCGGACATTCATGAAACGCCCGTCGTTCTGCAACCGCGCGAGCCTATCTTCATGGATCGCGGCAATCGCGCCGATCCGCTCCATCACCGGCTCGCGTTGCCACACCTCGAGATTGGCCAGCGCCGCCGCGCAGGCGATGGGGTTTGCCGTGTACGAACTGGAATGAAAGAACGTCCGGCTACGGTCGGTCGAATAATGCGCATCGAAAATGTCGGCACGGCACAGGGTCACCGCTAGCGGGATCGAGCCGCCCGTCAATCCTTTGGAATAGCAGGCAATGTCGGGCGCGACACCAGCCTGCTCGCAGGCGAACAGCGTGCCTGTGCGCCCCCATCCCGTCATCACTTCATCCGCGATGAAGAGGACATCATGCCCGGCACAGATATGTTTCATCTCCGCCAGAACCTGCGGCGGATAGATCAGCATGCCGCCCGCGCCAAGAATGAGGGGTTCGACGATCAACGCCGCAACATCGCCGCGTTTGCACGCAACGCGAAGCGCATCCAGCGTCTTGCTCTCTCGCCCCGCCGCGGGAAACGGAATCCGCTCGACATCGAACAGCAACGGATCGTAAGGCGCATTGAACACGCCGCGCTCGCCCACCGACATGCCGCCGATGGTGTCGCCGTGATAGGCGCCTTCCAGCGCCACGATCCGGCTGCGTTGAAAACCCCGATTGCGCCAGAAGCCCAGCGCCATCTTGAGCGCGACTTCGACGGAGGTCGATCCGCTGTCGGAGAAGAACACGTATTCGAGTTCGGGCGGCGTGATCGCAACGAGATGGCGCGCGAGATTTTCCGCGGGCTCGTGGGTGAAACCGGCGAAGATCACCTGATCGAGTTTTTCGGCCTGATCCCTGATCGCCTGCACGATGTGCGGATGGCGATGACCGTGCGTCACTACCCACCACGAGGAAATCGCATCGAAGATGCGGCGGCCGTCGGCGGCTTCCAGCCATGCGCCCTCGCCTCGCGAAATCATCGTCGCGTCGGGCTGCACCGCATGCTGCGTGAACGGATGCCAGACTGGCGATCTGGGGCTCATGATGCGGCCTCCGTCAGGAAAGCGGCGACACTGAAATTCTGCGCAAAGGCGGCCCGCAACGTATCCACCGTCAGCGGATCGAGACGCGGCAACCGGCCGAGCCGTTTTGCGCGTCCCATGGCGCAAATGATGCGCTCGGATTCCTCATTGGCATCGCCGATGAACGCGATGCCTTGCAGCGGAATGTCGCGCGACCGCAGCGCCTCGATCGACAGCAGGCTGTGATTGATCGTTCCCAGCGCCGTTCGCGCGCAGAGCACGACGGGCACACGCCAACCGGCCATGACATCGATATACGTCAGGTTCTCCGTCAGCGGCACCATCAGGCCACCGGCCCCTTCCACCACAAGCGGCCGCGCCGTTTCAGGCAGCGCCAGCGCGGCGGGATCGATCGCAACGCTATCGATCTTCGCGGCAAGATGCGGGGATGCAGGTGTCTTCAGCCGATAGGCCTCACGCAGCAGACGATCCGACGAAAGACCGGATAGTTTCAGCACCGTGTCGCTGTCGGTCTCTTCATCGAGACCCGCCTGAACCGGCTTCCAGTAAACCGCATCGAGCGCGCCCGCGAGCGCCGCCGAGAAAACGGTTTTGCCAATGCCCGTATCGGTGCCGGTGACGACGATCCGTGCGCTCATGCCGCCCGCCGCATATCCTCGGCCAGCGCCGCGAACAGGTCGGCGACCGTGGCTTCATCGACATTCAGTGTCAGCGCGAGACGCAGGCGTGATGTCCCTTCCGGCACGGTCGGCGGACGAACCGCGCGAATATCAAACCCCCGGCGCTGCAGCGAGGCTGCGACTGCGACTGCCGCGCGGTCCGCGCCGATGATCACCGGCAAAATCTGCGAGCCGGACGGCGCGACATTGCATTGCCGCCGCAGTTCGTCGCCCGCGAATGCCACCAGGCGTGCCAGACGCTCGCGGCGTTCCGGCATGGTGCGCGAAATTCGAAGTGCGGCGCGCGTGACCGCGGCTACCAGCGGCGACGGTGCGGTTGCGAAAATAAAAGGCCGTGCGCGGTTGACGAGAAAATCGCGGATCGCGCGCGATGCCAGGATAAAACCACCGGCGGTGCCGAGCGCCTTGCCGCAGGTGTGGAGCGTGATGACGTTCTCGCGTCCCTCGAACGCCGCCGCCAGTCCGCGTCCCTGCGGACCGAGAACGCCGGTCGCGTGTGCTTCGTCGACGACCAGCATCGCGCCATGACGATCGGCGACGGTCATCAGGCCTGCAATATCCGGGCTGTCGCCGTCCATGCTGTAGAGACTTTCGACCGAAAGCCACGGCTGTCCCTTGCCGCCTGTGGAACGCCAGCGGACGATCGCGGCCTCGAAGGCATCGACATCGTTATGCGCGACGGCGACATGGTCGGCACGGCCGCACCGCAATCCCTCGTGAACGCTGGCGTGAACCAGTTCGTCATGGATCACGAGATCGCCACGCTGCGGAAGAGTCGAGAACACGGCATGATTTGCGGTAAAGCCACCGCTGAAATAGAGAGCGGTTTCCGCGCCGAAATAGGCCGCGGCTTCCGCTTCGAGCGCTTCATGCTCGGGGTGATTTCCGCGCAGCAGGCGCGAACCGCCCGAGCCCACGGGAACACCGCGCGCAATGGCATCGGCGGCGGCGCGGGTCAGTTCGTCCGATTCAGCAAGGCCAAGATAATCATTCGACGTGAAGTCGATTCCGGAGCGGCTGCGCAGCGAACGCAACCGGCCTCGGCTTTCAAGGTCCTGCAGATCGGCTTCAAATCGGTTGTTCATTCATCCGCTCCGTGAACCACGAAAGGTGGATACGGGGTTACAGCTTTCTGTTCTTCTCATCGACCAGAACGACCCGCGGCTTGAATTGCCGCGCTTCGGCTTCATCGAAATTTGCATAAGCCACGATGATGACCTTGTCGCCCATCATGGCGAGCCGTGCCGCGGCGCCATTCAGTCCGATGATACCAGACCCCGCGGGCGCTTCGATCACATAAGTGGAGAAGCGCGCACCGGTGTCGATGTTGTAGATATCGACACGTTCGTTGATCAGAAATCCGGCGGCATCGATCAACGTGCGATCGATCGAGATCGAGCCTTCATAGTGCAGATCCGCCTCGGTCACGCGTGCGCGGTGAATCTTGCCCTTCATCAGCGTGACGTGCATCGGCTCGCTCTGGTTGCAGCGCCGACATCCGGCGCGCATGTCCGTTAGGACGGCGGCCTCCTCAGGTCAAGACTTTGAGACTGGAAAGGGTGGCAAGCCCGTCAGGCAAATGCGACGCGACGGCGCGCCCGCAGCAGCAACAGCAGCACGATCGTCACGTTCAACGCGTTCCAGCCAAGACCGTTAATGAATGCGGCGGCGTAGGAGCCCGTCGCATCGAAGATCACGCCAGAAATCCAGCCGCCAAACGACATGCCGATGATCGTCGCAAAGATCACGATGCCGATCCGCGTCGCAGCTTCGCGGGCTGGCATCGCTTCCCGGATGATGATGGCATAGCTCGGCACGATGCCGCCCTGGAACAGGCCGAACATCGCGGAGATGATGTAAAGGGACATCAGGCTGTCGAAGAACACGTAAAACAGCAACGCGATGCCCTGCGCGATCGCGCCGACCAGCAGCGTGCGCAGACCTCCGATACGATCCGCCAGGAATCCGGAGCCGATGCGGCTAATGATGCCGAAGCCGAGCATCAGCGAGAGCATCTCCGCGCCACGCGCCACGCCGTAACCGAGATCGCCGCAATAGGCCACGATGTGAACCTGCGGCATCGACATCGCCACACAGCAGGCGATCCCCGCGACGAAAAGCACGGCAGTCAGGCCGTTTGCGCTGAGACGAAGATCGATGCGCGGCGCCGTGGCGTTCGTGTGAGAACGCACCGAATTTCTTCCGATCTGCCAGCGCAGCAGACCGACGAACACCGCCATCAGCACGGCCGCTCCGACGCCTATTATAATGTGCGTGGTGCGCCAGCCGAGATCGGCAATCCCGCGCTCGACCAGCGGCGGCCAGAACGTGCCGGCGACATAATTTCCGCTCGCGGCAATCGTCACCGCAAGACCGCGATGACGCTCGAACCAGTGCGAGGCTTCCGTCATCAGCGGGCCGAAGGTCGCGGCACCGCCAAGACCGATCAGAAGATGCACGGCGTTGAACTGCCATAGCGCTCCGGCCATGCCCGCGCCGAGATATCCGACCAGCATCGTCACAATGCCGACGGCGATCGCGCGAACGATGCCGACCCGGTCGGTCAGCATGCCCATGAGTACGCCGCCCGATCCGAAACCGAGCATGCCGCATGTGAAGGCAAGCGACGCCGCGCCGCGGGTCGCACCGAAATCGGACTGGACGGCGGGGATCGCGACCACCACCGACCACATGCCGACGCCGCCGATGGAGCCGATCACAAGGGCCGTCAGCAGCCGTCCCCACGACGCGCGCGAGTCAGGCACAAAAACCGAGGATGGCGAGGAAGAATCGATGGGGCCCGGCACAATGACAGCAACTTCCCCGGCCTTGCTTCGCCGGTCAAGTCATTCTCCGAATGGGGGATATGCGAGAATATCCTCCTCCATGCCGCGGCATTCCGACCCGCCACGCTCTCCGTTAACCATTTGCTAACCATAAGCTGGGCAAATTTTGCCCAGTGAAGTCGAGTGTCGTCGATCGCGCAATACGGGAGCAGACCCGTGGATGCCAGTGCGGTGCCTCACTTTCGGAACGGTGGTCCTGCGGCCGCCGCTCAAACCTTTGGGGCTCGCGAACGGCATGCGCGGGGGGAGTCGGCGGCGATGGTGGATGTGACAGCGGGCCAGGGGCAGGCGAAAAGCTCCGGCTTTCCGAGCCTCTCCGACATCGGCGGCATCATCAAGCGCGGCGACCTCACCCTCGCCTTCGGCGTTCTCACCATCCTCGTGGTTCTCATCCTGCCGCTGCCGTCGGTGGTGCTGGATCTGTTTCTCGCGATCTCGATCACGCTGTCGATCCTGATCCTGATGACGGCCCTGTTCATTCAGGCGCCGCTGGAATTCTCCGCCTTCCCGACCGTGCTGCTGATCTCGACAATGCTGCGGCTGTCGCTCAACCTCGCCTCGACCCGCCTGATCCTGTCGCACGGCCACGAGGGCACCGCCGCCGCGGGCCATGTCATCGAGGCGTTCGGCAACTTCGTGATGGGCGGCAATTTCGTGATCGGAATTATCGTCTTCACGATTCTGGTGATCGTGAACTTCGTCGTCATCACCAAGGGTTCGGGCCGCATCGCGGAAGTCGCCGCGCGCTTTCACCTTGACTCCATGCCCGGCAAGCAGATGGCGATCGATGCCGATCTTTCCGCCGGCCTGATCGACGAGAAGGTCGCCAAGCAGCGCCGCAAGGAACTGGAAGACGAAAGCGGCTTCTTCGGCGCCATGGACGGCGCGTCGAAGTTCGTGCGCGGCGACGCCATCGCGGGCCTGCTGGTGGTGTTCATCAACGTGATCGGCGGCATCATCATCGGCGTCGCCCAGCAGGGCATGGGCTTTGCCGATGCCGCGCGCAGCTACACGCTGCTGACGGTCGGCGATGGTCTTGTCACCCAGGTGCCTGCGCTGATCGTCTCGACCGCCGCAGGCCTTCTGGTTTCCAAGGCAGGCATCAGCGGCGCGGCCGACAAGGCCATGATGAATCAGCTCTCGGGCTATCCGCAGGCGCTCGGCATGTCGTCCGGCGTGATGCTCGTGCTGTCGCTGCTGCCGGGCATCCCGATGCTGCCGTTCCTGCTACTGGGCAGCGGCGCGGGCTGGCTGGCGTGGACATCGCGCAACCGCAGCCATGCCGCGAAAGCCGAGGAAAAACGCGCGGCCGATGCGCCCGCAGCAGCCGCTGCAGCGGCGGCGAGCGCCGCCGAGGAGCCGATTTCGACTGCACTCAAGATCGACGACCTGAAGATCGAACTCGGCTACGCGCTGCTGCCGCTGGTCAATGCACCGGACGGCACCGATCGCCTCACCGATCAGATCAAGGCGCTGCGCCGCTCGCTCGCGACCGAAATGGGCTTCGTGATGCCTGCGGTGCGGATTCTCGACAACGTGCAGCTCGAGGCCAACACCTACGTCATCAAGATCAAGGAAGTGGACGCCGGCACCGGCCGCATCTGGGCCAACCAGTTCATGGTCATGGATCCCGCCGGAAATCAGGTCACCATTCCAGGCACCCACACCACCGAGCCGACCTTCGGCCTGCCCGCCACATGGGTGGAAGCCGCCTTCAAGGAAGAGGCCTCGCTCAAGGGCTACACGGTGGTGGACGCTGCGACGGTACTCTCCACGCATCTCACCGAACTGCTCAAGGGCAATATGTCGGACCTGCTGTCCTACGGCGAGGTGCAGAAGCTGCTGAAGGACCTGCCGAAGGAACAGGGCGAACTGGTCAAGGACATCGTGCCGAACCAGATCACCGTCTCGGGCATCCAGCGCGTGCTGCAACTGCTGCTGGCCGAGCGCATTTCCATCCGCGACCTCTCGACCATCCTCGAAGGCATCGCCGACGCACTGGCCTTCTCGCGCAATCCGGCGACCATTGTCGAACACGTGCGCGCCCGGCTGGCGCGGCAGATCTGCGCGCAGAACATTTCGATGAACGGCTACCTGCCGCTGATCGCGCTCAGCGCGAAGTGGGAACAGGCCTTCGCGGAATCCCTGATCGGCACCGGCGAAGAACGTAGCCTCGCCATGCAGCCCTCGAAACTTTCCGAGTTCATGACCGTTGTCAGAGACCGGTTCGAACAGGCCGCCCGCGAGGGCGAGGCACCGGTGCTGGTGACCTCGGCGGCAATCAGGCCGTTCGTGCGCTCGCTGGTGGAACGTTTCCGGTCGCAGACGACAGTCCTGTCACAGGCGGAAATTCATCCTCGCGCACGGCTGAAAACCGTCGGAAGCGTCTGAACCACGCGAATTTCCGCGCTCGATGCCTGCGACAAAAGAGCCACAGGCAAGCCTTTCGTGAAATTTTGGAAATATTTGCAGACCTTCAACGAAATCAAAAACGCCACAATACATTGAATCTACTGCACTATTTTGAAGTGGTTTACGCTTCTCTCCGCGGATCAAGACATTTCACTGGTTTGTGATCCCCGGTTGGCAACGAATCCCCGGCTATTACGTTTGTGTTCATGTGAGGTGGTTGAACCTTCAGCCCATCGAGCAGCACCAACTGTTCGACCACTTCGCAAAAAGAGGCGGCGGGAGGTTTGTATGAACCATTCGTTTTACAGTGCAGATCGGATGACCCACCTGAAGATCGTCGTTGTGGCGCTTGTCGCCGCGATCGGCGTCGCGGGCCTTGGCATTTCCGCGCGCCTTTCGAGCGATGACCTCACGCAGACGGCCCGCGCAAGCGGTCCGGCGATCAAGGCCAGCAAGGCTGTGGTTCTGACCAGTTCGGAGCAGTCTGCCATTCAATAAGGTTTCACGAATTCACAAGGCTCTCTTCCCCGCCCCCCGAAGTCGCCTTGTGATTGCTCAGAAGACCCCAAGTCTGAGACCAGAAAACGCCCGCTCCCCACGGGCGTTTTTTGTTGTTCTGAAGGTCTTTCGTCAATGTTGTCGTAAATCCCACAGGAGGCCTTGCACCGGACGAACGCAACGCTTGCCGCCCCTCCGCGCAGGCGCGGACTCGTGATCGCCGCGCTTGCGGCGGCGCTCTGCTGTCCGAGGCTCTGCCCGCAGGCGGACCAAGCCCGATCGCGATCGTCATTGCGAGGAGCCATAGCGACGAAGCAATCCATCTTCGCTTGTCGGATTGCTTCGCTTCGCTCGCAACGACAAATATCGTCACCAGCGAGCAGCCGCTGCAACATTTCGTGATGGGGATCGCGATCCCCGCGTTCTGAATCGCGCTTAAGTTCGCCGTGTCCTGTTCGCGAGGGGCGCTTCTCGAGGGCGCTTTTGAGGCGGAGCAGGATGCGGCGCCTGCGCGCACGGAGGGACGTTCTCTCGCGCGTCCGGGAGGCTGGGGTCAGCGACCGGGCCAACTACGTGGCTCTGCCTTCAGTGGCTGGACGCGGACAGGATGAAGGCGGCGAAAGCCGCTGGATCGGAGGCGGAAACGCCCGTCCTGTCCCGGAAGAACGCTCCCCTCGCCCAAAATCGCCGCATGTGGAGCGCCGCGAGGCGACGCGCTTCCTTTTCGCAGAGGAAGCGAACCGACATCCTTTGCGCCTTGCGGCGCTCCATGCCCCTCAT